>NZ_JBXANN010000001.1:0-1267169 GCF_058801765.1 Rhizorhabdus sp. GW822-FHT03C02 | reverse complement strand
TAAATCGGTCACCTTCAGCCCATAATGCGTCGCCGCAGACGTCCCCCCGGCGATATTCGCAACCGCAAGATAATAATCGGTGCCGGCCTGCGGCACGGCGACCGGTGCCGCCACCGTTTCCGTGACATTGCCGAAACTGGTGGGGGTGGCGCTGTGGGTGGTGGAGGTGGAGTCGATGGTCGAAAGGCTGAACGCCGTGAAGTTCAGCCCGACCGCGATCTCGCCGCTGCCCGCGCTGTCGGCGAGCGAGGTCGTCGTCGCGCCGCCGAGCTGCATATGATAGACCGACACGCCCTTCTGGTTGTCGCCATAGATGTCGACCGTGTCGAAACTGGTGGCGGTCGTCAGCGAACCCAGCAGGTCGGCCAGCCGCGTCTCGCCGCCATCGAGGGTCAGCAGCAGCGAGGAAAAGTTGGTCCTTCCGGCACCGGCACCGCCACCGGACCCGATCGTCGCCAGACTCGCGGCGCTGATGTCGAAACCATCGAGCAGGAACGCCCCCTTATAGGCCGCGCCGTCGACATCGCCGGTGAGCCCCGAGAATTTGACATAATAGTTGACCACATCGTCCTGGGTCGCACTGCCGGCCTTGCCCTCCACCGGCGTCAGGTTGACCGCCTTGCTGGCCGCGATGTTCCAGCCATATTCGCTCCACGCCGCACCGCTCGATGCCCGCGTCGCCACTTCGAACGCGCTCGGCGTCAGCGTCACCGTGTAGCCCGCACCGTCATTGTCGACGATGCCGCTCACATAGAGGCTGCTCAGGTTGAGCTGGTAGGAATCGAACGGCGCGCCCTTGCTCCCGGTCGTCTGGCCGTACAGCGTCGCCCCGCTCAGCGGCGCACCCTTGTTCATCGCCGCCAGGAAATCGGTCAGCGCCAGTTCGCTGTCGAGCGTCACCGTCAGCCCGCCGATCCCCGGCCGCCCCGCGACCCCGCCCTCGTTGGCGAAGCTGAAATCGGTCACCTTCAGCCCATAATGCGTCGCCGCAGACGTCCCCCCGGCGATATTCGCAACCGCAAGATAATAATCGACCGCCATGACCCCGCCCCCGAGACGGCTTCACGCCATCAGATCCGACGCTTCCGGTTCGTCACGCCGCTCATCCCCCAAGATGTTCGACGGTCAAAGCGCAATCGTTTCCGGACCCACAAGACGATCAACCGGAATACACAGTATATTTACGGTATCATTTCGGACCCGTAAACTTAATGGAAACAAATTCTTAGCTGGTTATCTTGTTACCTGCAACAATTGCCGGATCATGACGATTTTGTTGATG
The DNA here is from genome assembly GCF_058801765.1 of Rhizorhabdus sp. GW822-FHT03C02. Classification (NCBI taxonomy): domain Bacteria; kingdom Pseudomonadati; phylum Pseudomonadota; class Alphaproteobacteria; order Sphingomonadales; family Rhizorhabdaceae; genus Rhizorhabdus; species Rhizorhabdus sp. GW822-FHT03C02. Next base: position 1,265,887 of record NZ_JBXANN010000001.1, on the reverse strand, counting down.
TGGGGCACCATTGCCGACGGGCCGGCGACGGGCTAATCAGGAATGATGAACCACTGGTCGCATGGCTATAATGTATCGCAAGGCTATACCTATAACGCCTTTCGCGAACTTTCACCCGATTGGCTCGATGCGGCGGCCCTGCTGACGGGATATTCGCCACCTTCGCGTGCCGATAAGAATTTTCGCTATCTCGAACTTGGCTGCGGACAAGGTCTCGGATTATGTCTTCTTGCAGCGACCTATCCCGAAGCCGAATTTATCGGGATCGATTTCAATCCGGAACATATCGCGCATGGCAGCGACTTCGCGCGCACTGCGAAACTCGACAATATAAGGTTCATCGAGGCGGATTTCGCCGATCTCGGAGCGCAATGGCCCGCGGAGCTGAACCGGTTCGATTATGTTGCACTGCATGGCATCGTCGCGTGGGTGTCTGCCGCGGTGCGGCAGGCGCTGGTCCGCTGTCTCGATGCCGCGACTCGGCCGGGTGCGCTCGTCTATATTTCCTACAACAGCATGCCCGGCTGGATCAGCACCATTCCCTTCCAGCACATGCTCGGCCGGCTCGTGCGCACCGGCAACAAGCAAGGTCCGGACGCGCTGAAGGAAGGGATCGCCCTGTTCGAGGCGCTCGAGCAAAATGGCGCGATGCTCGGCAAGGTGCTGCCGACCCTCGCCGGGCGGATCGAGACGAGCAAGCGGCAGGCGGTGCCGTACCTCATCCAGGAATATCTCCATGCGCAATGGAACCCGCTATGGTTTTCGACCGTCAGCGACGAACTGGCCGAAGCCAAGCTCTCGCACATCGGCAGCGCCACGCTCGCCGACAACCTGCTTCCACGCATCCTGCCCGAAGGGCTGCGCGACCAGGTGGTGCGGGCAGGCGATCCGGCGATGCGCCAGGAACTGATCGATTGCGCGATCAACCAGTCGTTCCGCCGGGATATATTCTGCCGCGGACCGCGCCGCTGCATCGCAGGCGACGGCGGGCGAAGCGCGCATGATCTGCGCCTCCGCCTGCTCGATCCGCACGGTAGCGACCAGGCAGTGACGACCTCCTTCGGAGCGATCGCGCTGCTGCCGGCGATCGTGATGCCGCTGATCGAGGCGCTCGGCCAACGAAGTCGAACGATCGGCGATCTGATGGCCCTGCCGGCGCTGGCCGCACAGCCGGGCGACATGATTGCCCCGATGATATTGCTGCTGCTCCATGCCGGTCGCATCGCGGTCGAGCGCACCGATGATCCGGCATTCGAGCCGGCGCAGCGGATCAATCGCGCGATCCTGTCCGCCGTCGCCGCCGGCGCGCCCTATTCCGACCTCGTCATGCCCGCGCTCGGCTGGGTCATGCCGGTGGCGGAGATCGAGATGCTGATCCTCGACGCGCATCTGCGATCGCCCGAGACCGATGTCGAAACGCTTGCGCGGACGCTCGTCGCCACGCTTGCCCGCTCGGGACGGCAACTTGCGACCACGCATTCACCCGATCCGCCGCGGGATGAAATCGACCATGCACGAGACCTCGTGACCGTGGTTCTACAGACCAAACTGCCCTCATGGCAGGCGCTTGGCGGGATTCGCCGATAGCGGATCGCACACTCGGGACCCCGCGCCCCAACCGCAGCTTGGCGTGCGCCAAGCCCCTCTCGCTTGCCTTTCGGGCATGCGGCGCGCATGGACGCCCGCTCGAAAGGACAAGTGAGGATCATGGCGACGAACTGGACGCCCGAAAGCTGGCGGACCCACGAGGCGGTGCAGATGCCCGTCTATCCCGATGCGCAGGCCCTGGCCGCCGTCGAAGGCGAGCTGGCGAACTATCCGCCGCTGGTGTTCGCGGGCGAGGCGCGCGCGCTGACCGAGGAGCTCGCCCAGGTGGCGGCCGGCAAGGCCTTCCTGCTCCAGGGCGGCGACTGCGCCGAATCCTTCGCCGAATTCCGCCCCAACAGCATTCGCGACACCTTCCGGGTGCTGCTGCAGATGGCGGTGGTGCTGACCTATGCGTCGAAGATGCCGATCATCAAGGTCGGCCGCATGGCCGGCCAGTTCGCCAAGCCGCGCTCGGCGGCGACCGAGGAGTTGAACGGGGTCGAACTGCCGAGCTATCGCGGCGACATCGTCAACGACATCGCCTTCACCCCCGAAGGCCGCCAGCCCGATCCGCAGCGGATGGTCCGCGCCTACAGCCAGTCGGCGGCGACCCTCAACCTGCTGCGCGCCTTCGCGCTGGGCGGCTATGCCAATCTCCATCAGGTCCATGCCTGGACGCTCGACTTCATGGGCCGCAGCCCGTGGGCCGCGCAATATCAGGAGGTCGCGACCCGGATCGGCGACGCGCTCGATTTCATGGCGGCGTGCGGCATCCGGCCCGAAACCGTGCCCCAGCTCAAGGGCACCAGCTTCTACACCAGCCATGAGGCGCTGCTGCTGCCGTACGAGCAGGCCTTCACCCGCCAGGACAGCCTGACCGGCGGCTGGTACGACACCTCGGCGCATATGCTGTGGATCGGCGACCGCACCCGTTTCGAGGGATCGGCGCATGTCGAATATCTGCGCGGCGTCGGCAATCCGATCGGCCTGAAATGCGGCCCGAGCCTCGACCCCGACGTGCTGCTGCGGCTGCTCGACACGCTCGATCCGTCGCGGACCCCGGGGCGGATCACGCTGATCACCCGCTATGGCCATGACAAGATCGAGAAGCATCTGCCGACGCTGGTCCGCGCGGTGAAGCGCGAGGGCCGCCCGGTGGTGTGGTCGTGCGATCCGATGCACGGCAATGTCGTCAAGGCCGCCAACGGCTACAAGACCCGGCCGTTCGACCGCATCCTCGCCGAAGTGCGCGGCTTCTTCGCGGTCCACCGCGCCGAGGGCACCCATGGCGGCGGCATCCATGCCGAGATGACCGGCCAGAACGTCACCGAATGTACCGGTGGCGCGATGGCGGTGACCGACGAGAATCTCGCCGATCGCTACCACACCCATTGCGACCCGCGGCTCAACGCCGGCCAGAGCCTCGAACTGGCCTTCCTCCTGGCCGAAATGCTCAACCAGGAGATGAAGGAGCGCGACCGGGCCGCCGCCTGACCGATGGGCCTAAAGGCCTGTTTGAAAAATGCGCGGAAGAGCGCATTTTCGTAGCGGCACCAGCCAGTGTCAGAGTTCATCGGGTCGGCCATGCTCCCAGCATGGCCTGCGATATGCCGGGGGCATATCGCACCCGAAGAAGGCGACACTCCCCCGCCCGACCTCCCACAGAATATCCTGAATGGGAGGTCGGGCGGGGGAGCGGGCTGGTGCCGCATGCGCCGAAGGCGCATTGCCAAACGGGCGTCGGTCCATATCGGTGCGACCCGCGGTTGTTCTTTCCCGACCCGTCGCTACTTTGACGGGCGGGGAGGATTCGGTGCTCGAATTTCTGGGGGCTGGCGAAAATCTGGCGTTCGTGGTCGCGCTGGCGATCATGTTCCTGATCGGCATCGTCGAGGCGGTGGGGTTGGGATCCAGTGCGCTCGGTCATGATTTCGACCTGGATGGCCATGCCGACTGGCTCGGCTGGCTCGGCATCGGCACGCTGCCCCTGCTGATGCTGCTGGTCGTGTTCCTGGCGAGCTTCGGCATCGTCGGGCTGGTCGGCCAGCAATTCGCGCTCAATCATCTCGGTCATCTCCTGCCGCCGATGATCGCCCTGCCCGCCGCGGGGCTCGCGGCGATCCCGGCGACCAGCGGGCTATCGCGGCTGCTGGCCCGCATCCTGCCGACCGACGAGACGACGGCGATCAACATCGACCAGCTGGTTGGCCTGCCGGCACAGATCGTCGTCGGCCGCGCGACGCAGGGGTCGCCGGCCAAGGCCCGCGTCCGCGACCGCCATGGCCAGGTCCATTATGTGATGGCCGAGCCCGACACCGCCGACGCCAGCTTCGCCGAAGGCGACGAGATCCGGCTCGTCGCCCGCGAACACCATATTTTCCGTGCGGTCGCGACCGATCGCCCGAACTTCAACAACAGGATCAAACGATGAGCAATCTTCCTGCCGTCACCAACGGCGGCCTGATGACGACGCTGACCAGCACCTATGTGCTCGCCCCCGCCGCCGCGGTGATCGCGCTGCTGATCCTGGGGCTGATCCTCGCGCGCCTCTACCACCGCGCCTCGAAGGAGATCGCCTTCGTGCGCACCGGCTTCGGCGGCGAGAAGGTGGTGATGAACGGCGGCGCGCTGGTGCTGCCGGTGTTCCACGAGACGATGCCGGTCAACATGAACACGGTGCGGCTCGCGGTCGAGCGCAAGAATTCGGACGCGCTGATCACCCTCGACCGGCTGCGGATCGACGTGAAGGCCGAATTCTACGTCCGCGTCCGCCCCGATACCGAGGCGATCGCGATGGCCGCGCAGACGCTGGGCATGCGCACGATGGATTCGGAAAAGCTCAAGGAACTGGTCGAAGGCAAGTTCGTCGATGCGCTGCGATCGGTCGCCGCCGGCATGACGATGAACCAGCTCCACGAACAGCGTTCGGACTTCGTCCAGAAGGTGCAGCAGGTATCGTCGGCCGATCTGGCGATGAACGGGCTCGAGCTCGAATCGGTGTCGTTGACCGGGCTCGACCAGACCTCGATCGAGCATTTCAACGCCAACAACGCCTTCGACGCCGAGGGCCTGACCAAGCTCACCGAGCAGATCGAACTGCGCAAGAAGGCGCGCAACGACATCGAGCAGGACACCCGCGTCCAGATCGAGACCAAGAATCTCGAAGCGCAGCGCCAGTCCTTCCTGATCGGCCGCGACAGCGAATTCGCCCGCCTCGAACAGGAACGCGAGATCGAGATGCGCCGCGCCGAGCAGTCGTCCGAGGTTGCCCGCCAGCAGTCCGAGCGCCAGCGCGAGGCCGACGCCGCGCGGATCTCGGCCAAGCAGCTCACCGACGCCGCCCAGATCGAGGCCGACCGCGCGGTCCAGCAGGCCAAGATCGCCCAGGCGCAATCGCTCGAGATCGCCCGGCAGGAGCAGCAGATCGCGGTCCAGAACAAGAGTCGCGAGGAAAGCCAGGCCAAGGCCGAGGCCGACAAGGCGCGCGCCGCGGCGGTCGCCGCCGAGGAACAGGTCACCACCGCGCGCCAGACCGAGATCGCCGACCGCACCAAGCGGATCGAGCTGATCGAGGCGTCGAAGGAGGCCGAGCGCGCCGCGATCGGCATCAAGGTCCAGGCCGAGGCCGAGAAACAGGCCGCGACCGACCGCGCCGAGGCGATCCGCGCCGCCGCCAAGGGCGAGGCCGAGGCCGACAAGCTGCGAGCCGACGCGGCCCGCGTGCGCTTCGAGGTCGAGGCCGCCGGCCAGCGCGCGGTCAACGAGGCCGCCAATCTCCTGTCGTCGGACCAGGTTTCGCTCCAGGCCAAGCTCGCGATCCTGAAGGTCCTGCCCGAACTGATCCGCGAGGCCGCCAAGCCGATGGAGGCGATCGATTCGATCCGGATCGTCCAGGTCGACGGGCTGACCGGCGCGGGATCGGGCAGCGGGTCTACCGGCGAAGCCACCACCGGCGGCGAGCAGAATCTCGCCCAGTCGGCGGTCGCCGCGGCGCTGCGCTACCGCGCGCAGGCGCCGGTGATCGACGGGCTGATGAAGGAGCTCGGCTTCGACGGCTCGACCCTCGACGCGATGGTCGCCGGCGCCACGACGAGCGCCCCCGCCGAGATCGCCCCGGTCAAGGCCGTGAGCCGCAAGGTCGAGGGACCGGCAGAATAGCGGCGGGCCGCGCTGCCGCCGGTTTTCAGCCCCGACCCGCCCTTTGCCGCGATGTATGAGCTATTCCAGTCATAGCCCTGGATCATAAGCAGAATCGCCGCCCTGGATTTCGACCGGCACGACCAAACTCCGCGGGATCCAGGGCAAACGTTCGCCGGCATGGCTGACCGCGACCGGCGCGAAGCGTTCGGGATGATCGAAGGCGCCGACGTGCAGACTGATCTCGTCGGCGACCTCGTCGCTTTCGAAACTCAGTGTCGATCCACAGCGCCCGCAAAAGCCGCGCCACACCCCGGGCGAACTCTGAAAGCGGACCGGCTGCGCCCCCAGAAAGCGCAGCTGCGCGCGCCGATAATCGGCGAAAGCCGCCGCCGGGGCGCCGCTGTGGCGCCGACAGCTCGAACAATGGCACCAGGCGGTCAGCGTCGGCGCGCCTTGCGCGACGAAGCGTATATCGCCGCACAGGCAGCGCCCGTGATGAAGCTCATCGGTCACGACGCCGCCCCCTTCCAATTTTATTACGCATACGTAACGTCATTGATGCCGTCGATCAACGCACGGCGCTTGACTCACCCCGCCCCGCCCCATAAGGACGCCGCTCCGCTGCATACGGCCCCTTCGTCTAGCGGTCTAGGACGTCGCCCTCTCACGGCGAAAACACGGGTTCGAGTCCCGTAGGGGTCACCAGTGCACTGGTCCGTCGCGCGCTTCGATGCCACGATCGGTCAGAGCGTCTGCCCGTCGTCGATCGTGAAGACTCCGCCCGTCACCGGCGCGCTGGCATCCGAACAGAGATAGAGCAACATCGGGTCGAGCGCTCCGATGTCCATCAGCCGCTGCCTGGGAAAGCCCTCGACGAGCTTGCGCCCCTTCTCGATCTCCCACAATGCGCTGGTCATGTCGGTCGCCATATAGCCGGGGGCGATGGTGTTGACGTTGATTCCCTTGGTCGCCCAGTCCTTGGCCAGCAACTTGCCCATTTGCGCCACCGCCGCCTTCGAGGCGCCATAAGCGACGATCCCCGGGAAGCCATGCTGGCCGGTGATCGAACCGATCAGCACGATCCGGCCGCGTCCGGTCTCGACACTGCCGCCCGCGATCATGCGCCGCGCGCCCTCGCGTGCGGTCAGGAAGGCACCGCGCAGGTTGACCGCCATGGTGGCGTCGAAATCCTCGATCGCGAGGCCGAGCGCGCTGCCGGCCGGGCTCACGCCGGCGTTGGCGACGACCGTGTCGACCGGACCGAATGCCACCTCGGCGGCGTCATAGGCGGCGATCGTCGATGTCTCGTCGGCGACGTCCATCGCAACCGGCAGCGCCCGACCGCCGGCATCTTCGATCTCGCGGCACAACGCGCCGAGCAATGCCTCACGCCGGGCGGTGACGACGACGGCCGCGCCCGAGGCGGCGAGCAGCAGGGCGAAGCGGCGGCCGATCCCGGAGGATGCGCCGGTGACGAGCGCGGTGCGTCCCGTCAGGTCGAAGGAGAAGCCCATGCTCATCCGACCGATCGCTCGCATATCGTGCCCATGGTCACCCCTCCCGTCCGAGACGCTCGACCACCAGCGCGATCCCCTGCCCTCCGCCGATGCACATCGTGACGAGCCCGTAGCGCCTCTGTACCCGATCGAGCTCGTAAAGCAGCTTGGTGACAAGAATCGCGCCGGTTGCGCCAACCGGATGGCCCAGCGATATGCCAGAACCGTTGACGTTCGTCCGCGCGGGATCGAAACCGAGTTCGCGGGCCACCGCGCAGGCCTGCGCCGCGAACGCCTCGTTCGATTCGATGATGTCGATCTGCGCGAGGTCGAGCCCGGCGCGCCGTAGCGCGATCGGCACCGCACCGATCGGGCCCAGGCCCATCACCGCCGGATCGACCCCGGCATGGCCCCAGCCGAGGATCCGCGCCCGCGGCTGCAGCCCGCGATCGGCGGCGGCCTGCGCGGTCGCGAGCACGAGTGCGGCGGCGCCGTCGTTGATCGTCGAGGCATTGCCCGCGGTGACCGTACCGTCCTTCCTGAACACCGGCCGCAGCGCCGCCAGCGTGTCGACGCTGGTGTCACCGCGGACATTTTCGTCGATGTCGAACGACACCACGCCCTTGCGCGTCTTCACCGGCACCGCGACGATCTGATCGATGAAGCGGCCATCCGCGATCGCGGCGGCCGCGCGGCGCTGGCTCTCGGCCGCGACGGCATCCTGGTCGGTGCGGCCGATACCGTGGCGTTCGGCGACATTCTCGGCGGTGATGCCCATATGATAGCCTTCGCGCGGATCGGACAAGGTCGTCGTCAGCGCGTCGATCATTTCGATCGGCCCCATCTTCTGGCCGAAACGGGCGGCGGCGACATGATGCGGCGAGCGCGACATATTCTCCGCCCCGCCTGCCACCGCGATATCCGCCTCGCCCAGCGCGAGCATCTGCGCCGCCGAGACAATCGCCTGCACGCTCGATCCGCATAGCCGGTTCACGGTCAATGCCGGGGCGGATGCAGGGACGCCGGCATCGAGCGCCGCAACACGCGCGAGATAGGCATCCTGCGGGATTGTCGGAATCACCTGCCCCATCACCACATGCTCGACATCGTCGGGGACGAGCCCCGCACGCGCGATCGCATCACGGATGACGATGCTGCCCAATTCGGCCGGTGGGACATCCTTCAACGCGCCGCCGAACGAACCGATCGCGGTCCGCACTGCCGACAGGATGACAACTTCCTGGATCACGTCACATCTCCTGATCTTCCGGGGGTAACACGCTGCCGTCCTCGCGGAGCATCGCCGGCCGGAATCGCAGCGCTCCCTTCAGGAGCGAGCCCCACCCTGTCACCTGACATTATGGCTATCGGACGAGGCCCCGCTCCGCCCATGTCGCCCCTGTCGATAATGCTAGCAGCCCCTCGCCGGGCTGCGGGCTAATCCCATCCCATCGATCCGGATCGGGACCGCGCGCCATCGCCTGGCCGCCGTCCCGACCGGCGATCAATAAACAGGCGGGTTCGTGGCGAGCACGCCGATCTCGTGTCGCGGCCGAGCACCGATCGTCCGGGACCGTCAGATCATCGGCAAAGGGAGATGGCAATGGCTCTGGGGACTCGCGCGGCCGGACGGTTGGCGGCACTATGGATCGGCGTATCGCTGGCGGCGCTGTCGCAGTCCGCGCTGGCAAAGGCTGCGAACGACGCTGCCACCGCAGGCGCGACGCCGCCGCAGGCGGCTCTCGATGGCGATATCGTCGTCACCGCCACCCGCCGCGCCGAACGCCTGCAGGACGTGCCGATCGCGGTCAGCGCGCTCGACGAGAAGGCGATCGCCGCCCGCAAGATCGACAGCTTCGCCGAGATCGTGAAGATCGCGCCGGGACCGACCTTCGTGCCGGTCAAAGGCACCTCGGTGATCACCGTCCAGATCCGCGGCCAGGGCACGATCAACGACTCCCCCGGCCTCGAAAACCCGGTCGGCGTCTATATCGACGACCTCTACTACGGCACGCTCGCCGCGTTCGACGCCAATCTGTTCGACGTCTCGCAGGTGTCGGTGCTGCGCGGGCCGCAAGGGACGACGTTCGGCCGCAACGCGGTCGGCGGCGCGCTGCAGATCGTCAACAATATTCCCAAGATGGGCGAGACCGCGGCACGGCTGACCGTCACCGGGCTGCTCAACGACGGCGGTCGCGGCGGGTTCGAGACCGACGGCTATGTCAACCTGCCGCTGGGCGAGACCCTCGCCGGCCGCTTCGCGTTCAGCGTCAAGCGGGTCGGCGGTTATCAGCATAATCTGGTCACCGACCATTATCTGGCCGACAACAAGGTCGCCGCGCTGCGCGGATCGCTGCGCTGGCAGCCGACCGACCGCTGGGACATCGTCGCGAGCGGATCCTATCTGCGCCGCACCGGCTATGGCGACGGACCGAAGATCATCGGTGACGGCGCGCTGGCGGCATCGGTCGCACGGCAGACCGGTGGCGATCTCCACAAGACGATGCTCGACGACGACGGGTCGACCTATCGCCGGATCGTCACCGGTATCGTCAACGCCAGTTACGACCTCGACTTCGGCAAGATCTCGTCGATCACCGGATATCGCTCGCTCAAGGCGACCCTCTACGAGGATGCCGATGGCGGCCCGAACCCGATGAGCGTGCCGTCGTTCAACACCAATGACGAATGGCAGATCAGCGAGGAGCTGCGCTTCACCTCCGATTTCGGCGGCCGCTTCGACCTCGTCTCCGGCCTCTATTTCGGCTATGAGAATCTCAACCACGCGATCGGTTTCGGCTTCAACGGCACCGATCCCAACCTGTTCTTCTCGGTGCTCAACGCCGGCGTCTATACGCCGGGCCAGGTGTTCGAGGGCCAGATCGAGAATCGCAGCGTCGGCCCGTTCGTCGAAGGCAAATATAAGCTGACCGATCGGTTCTCGCTGACCGCGGGCCTGCGCTACAGCTACGAACGCAAGACCGGCTACACCCAGCATATCGGCAGTTCGCCCTTCCAGGGCGGGGCCTATTATCAGGATCTGCCCGGCACCACCGGCAATGGCGAATGGAAGGCGTTCACGCCGCGCTTCATCGCCGAATATAAGCCGGTTCGCGGCATGTTGTTCTACGCCTCGGCTTCGCGCGGTTTCCAGGGCGGCGGCTGGTCGTTCAACGTCCGCACCCCGGCGGCCGCCCAGACTCCGCTCAAGGCGCAGACGACCTGGAGCTACGAGATCGGCACCAAGTCAGACTTCTTCGACCGGCTGCTGACGCTCAACATCGCCGCCTTCCGCGCCGATACCAGCAATCTTCAGGTCCGTTCGCAGATCCAGGGCACGCTGGTGGACTCGAACGCCGGCAAGCTGCGCGCGCAGGGCGTCGAGCTGGAATCGGTGCTGCGTCCCGCACCCGGCCTCTCGTTCGGCGTCAACTATGCCTATACCGACGCCTTCTACAAAAGCTTCCTCGGCTGTACCGCGACCGGCACCGACTGCAGCGGCAATCAGTCGCCCTTCACCCCGAAGCACGACTTCACCGCACTGGTCGACTATGAGCAGAAGATGGCGTCGGGAGCCGCGCTCGCCTTCCACTTCGACACCAAGTTCGCCAGCAAATATCAGCTGACCCCGACCGCGGGCGGGCAGAAGGCGGTGCCGCTCACCGAACGCAAGAACGTCGCCGGCGCATCGATCGCGTTCACCCCCGCCAGCGGCCGCTGGGACGTAAGGTTGTGGGCGCGCAACCTGTTCGACAAGCAATATCTGACCAACGGCCTGGCCTATAATTTCTACCATGTCACCCGCGCCGAAGTCGCGGCGGCGGGCGGTCTCGGCAATCTCGATGTCGAGCGCGTCACCGTCGCCCCACCGCGCCAGATCGGCCTGACCTTCAACTACCGGATGGGTGGATAGTCGCCGCACGACCGCGACGGCGTCACGCCGGCCATGTCCGAGGGCATGGCCGGCGTTGCTATGACCGATTCATCAAGGCGCGCAGCGCGGCATCGAGCCCGGCGCGGGTCTCGCCGGTGGTCAGCCCGGCGGCCGCGATCAGGAAGGTCATCTTGACGCTGTCGGGGAAATCCTCGTCGCGGGTGTGACCGCGCACCCAGTCCGATATCGCATGCCAGCGATTGCCGGCGAGGATCGAGCAGATCACCGGCTGCGACAGGCCGGGCACGGTCTCCCCCTTCGCCATCGCGTCCTCGAGCCAGGGCAGGAACGTGTCGATCGCGACGTCGCGAACCACCTGGTAGATCTCGTTGCTCGGCGCATGCGAGAAATAGAGATCGCATAGCGAGCGTACATAGGCCGGATGCGCGAGCGTGACCGCCGCCGCCTCCTCGACCTCGACCAGTACCCCGGGCAGGTCCCGCGCCGCGCGCCGCTGCGACGCGGGCTGCTGCAGGTAGAAATGCTTGATGGCGGCGGCGATCAGCCCTTCCTTAGCGCCATAGACCGAATAGAGAACGGTCGCCGACACCCTGGCGCGCTGGGTCACCTCGCGAATCGTGAAGCCGTCGGCGCGCCCCTGGAGCAGCAGGTCGAGCGCGGCGTCGATCATCCGCTGCCGCCGTTCGATCATCAGATCGCTGATATAGGGCCCGCGCTTGGCGGCCCAGCTTCCCGCCTCCGCATTGCGGGATGAAGGCAGGTCGAGCGAAGCCGTTCTTTTCGCTCTGCTATCCACATGCAGCTCCCATGGCCTCGGCGATCCGTCTTCGCACATGCGTCAATCATCCGTCACCCCCAAAGCGGTGCGCCTTCCTTCGGCCGGCGCGCAACCCTTCGATGATGACCTATCCTAAGCGATAGCGGCGACCCCGACGCGTCAACCTTATAACCGAATTTGTTAAAGCGTTCTCATATTCAAGAACGCGATAATGTTTATGATGCGCTTCAACCAACCCGCGGAATCACAGCGGGAGGAAAGCGACGAGGGAGGGATAGCGACATGCCGAAGGCCTTTGGCGATTCATCGAGAACACCGATCCGCGCTCTGCTGCTCGCCGGATCGGCGATGCTGGCGATGCCGGCGCAGGCGCAGACCGGCGAGGCCGCCGCGTCGGCCGCCACCGAACCCACCGGCGGCCTCGAAGAGATCGTCGTCACCGCGCGCAAGCGTTCCGAAAATGCCCAGTACATTCCCGTCGCGGTCACCGCGCTGACCCAGGCGCAGATCGAACGCCAGGATCTCACCAGCATCGAGAAGATTTCCGCGCGTACCCCCAGCCTCACCGTCGGCCGCGCCTCGAACGGCTCGGGCGCGCAGCTCACCCTGCGCGGCATCGGTTCCTCGTCGACCTCGATCGGTATCGAGCAGTCGGTCGCGACCGTGGTCGACGGTGCTTATTACGGCCAGGGCCGCGTGATCAACGAGGGCTTCTTCGATCTCGGCCGGGTCGAGATCCTCAAGGGACCGCAGGCGCTGTTCTACGGCAAGAACGCCACCGCCGGCGTCATTTCGATCACCACCGCGGATCCGACCTCGACCCCCGAATTCAAGCTGCGCAGCGGCTATGAGTTCAACGCCGAGCAGGTCCAGCTCGAAGGCGTCGCCTCGGGCCCGATCACCGACACGCTGGGCGTGCGGCTGGCGGTGCGCGGATCGAAGATGTTCGGCGGCTATTTCAGGAACCGCTCGGAGGCGGTCAACTACCGCACCACCGACATCGCCACCGGCCGCATCGAATCCAATGTCGGCCAGCCCGCCGCCGGCGACCAGCCCGGCGAGAAGGAGCTGCTCGGCCGGCTGACACTGAAATGGACCCCCGACGACCGGATCACCGACACGTTCAAGCTATATGGCGACTATAATCACACCAACAACAGCTCGTGGAACTACGTCACCTATAATTGCATCACCGGCTTCAGCACCAAGAATCCCGGCGATCGCTGCGGCGGCGGCTTCACCGTCCGCCAGAACAACTTCGCACCGTCGCTGGCCGCGAACTTCCCTTATGCCAAGAAGGACGGCGCGCTCTACAACCGCTATAAATCCTACGCGGCCAATAATGCGCTCAACTATGCGCTCGACAATGTCACCCTGTCGTCGCTGACCAATTACAACTGGAACAACAACCGCTTCGCTCTGCAGGGCGATTTCCAGTCGAGCGACTTCCCGACCTGGGCGACCGAGAATTCGACCTGGCACGCCTTTTCGCAGGAGGTGCGTGCGCTGACCAGCTTCGACGCGCCGGTCAACATCATGCTCGGCGGGCTCTACCAGAAGACCCGCCGCAGCTTCGTCCAGAACATCGCCTTCGCCGGGGTCTCGGATTCGCGCCAGTCGCCCGCCGATCGCTTCGTCGCGACCCGCAAGGTGTCGAGCACCGACGGCGAAACGCTGTCGGCCTTCGGCCAGGCCACCTGGAAGATCTTGCCCGACGTCGAGGCCGCCGGCGGCGTGCGCTACACGCATGAGACCAAGGACAGCATCTTCTCGCAGCCTTACAGCAACGCCGCGGTCACCGCGATCTTCCGCCCGGCCAACTCGCCCGACGGGCTCGGCGTCGTCACCGCCAAACAGGTCTTCAACGACTGGTCGCCCGAAGCGACGCTGACCTGGAAGCCGACCCAGGATGTGCTGATCTTCGGCGGCTACAAGACCGCCTACAAATCGGGCGGCTTCTCGAACGGCGGCATCAACAGCGGTTTTTCGACCGATCCGGTCGGCGACCTCACCTTCGACAAGGAGAAGGCGCGCGGCTTCGAGGGCGGCATCAAGTCGACCCTCGCCGACCGCCAGCTCCGCCTCAACCTGGTCGCCTACAGCTATAAATATTCGGACCTGCAGATCGACTTCTTCAACAGCGCGATCATCGCCTTCCAGACGCTGACCGCCGACGCGCGCACCAAGGGCGTGGAGTTCGAGGCGGAATATGCGCCGCGATCGCTGCCCGGGCTCAACCTGCACGGATCGGTCAATTATAACCGGGCGCGCTACACCCGCTTCCCCACGGCCCCCTGCTATGCCGGCGAGACTCCGGCGCAGGGCTGCAACCTGATCCTGGGCACCGGCGGCGTCTATCGGCCGATCGTCGCCGGCGAGACCGGAACCCGTCAGGATCTGAGCGGCAGGCCGCTGTCGATGATGGCCAAATGGACCGGGCAGTTCGGCATCGCCTATGACAGCAATCTCGGATCGGGGCTGCGTGTCGGTGTCGCCGCCGACAGCCGCTTCACCAGTTCCTACATCCCCTCGGGCTTCGGCCAGGTGCGATCGCGCCAGCCCAAATATGCGACCCTCGACGCATCGGTGCGCGTCGGATCGCAGGACGAGCGCTGGGAACTGGCGCTGCTCGGCAAGAACATCACCAATCATTTCTACGTGACCGGCGTCGTCGACGGTCCCGACACGGGGTCGGGCACCGGCACCGCCGCCGGGGTGCCCGCCGACCAGATCGGTTTCGCGGCGCTGCCGCGCACCGTCCAGCTCCAGCTGACGGTCCGATATTGATGCGATCTTTCCAAGGAGAAGCTACGTCATGCTGACTGAGACGCTCGAACGCGACACCGGCCAGGGGCCGCTCGCCCAGACCCGCTTCGGTCATTTCATCGACGGGCGCGAGGATTTCGACGGCGAGGGCTTCGACGTCCTCGATCCCGCCACCGGCGCCGCATTCGCGCAATGCACCGCGGGCAGCGCAGCCACGGTCGACCGCGCGGTCGCCTCGGCCCAGGCGGCGTTCGAGGATGGCCGCTGGCGTGCGCTGCCGGCCAAGGAGAAGGAGGCGCGGCTGCGCGCCTATGCCGCGCTGGTCGATCGGCACCGCGCCGACTTCGCCCATTTCGACGTCGTCGAGGGCGGGCTGCTCGCCGGCTATTCGCGCTTCGTCGTCCAGTTCGCGATCGACATGATCCAATATTATGCCGGCTGGCCGACCAAGCTGCACGGATCGATCCCCGCGGTCGCCGACGGACTGTTCGTCCGCCAGCAGCGCGAGCCGATCGGGGTCTGCGCGATCATCACCCCCTGGAACGGGCCGTCGGTCGCCGCCGGCATCTTCGCCGCCGCGCTCGCCTGCGGCAATTCGGTGATCCTGAAACCCGCCGAGCAGACCCCGCTGACCGCGGTGCTGGCGGCGAAGCTGGCGATCGAGGCGGGTATCCCGGCCGGCGTGTTCAACGTCGTCCAGGGCTATGGCGATGTCGTCGGCGAGGCGCTGGTCCGCCATCGCGGGGTCGGATCGATCAACTTCACCGGGTCGTCGGCCACCGGCAAGCGCATCCAGGCGGCGGCGGCGCAGAACCTGACCCCGGTGTCGATGGAACTGGGCGGCAAGAGCCCGCACATCGTCTTCGCCGACGCCGACCTCGAGGCCGCCGCCCAGGCGGTCGCCGCCGCGGTATGGGGGCATGTCGGCCAGGTCTGCACCGCGGGATCGCGGGTGCTGGTCGAACGCAGCATCCACGACGCCTTCGCCGCGCGCGTCGTCGAGATCTCGCGGTCGCTCAAGGTCGGCCCCGGCAACGATCCGTCGAGCCAGATCGGGCCACTGATCTCGCAGGAGCAGCTCGATCGGGTGCAGTCCTATGTCGCGCTGGGCCGCAGCGAAGGCGCCGACCTGCTGCTCGGCGGCGACCGGATCGGCGAACGCGGCTTTTTCCACGCGCCGACGATCTTCGGCAATGTCCGCAACGACATGACGATCGCCCGCGAGGAGATTTTCGGCCCGGTGATGTCGATGCTGAGCTTCGACGGCGAGGAGGAGGCGCTGCGCATCGCCAACGACACCGAATTCGGCCTCGCCGCCGGCGTGTGGACCCGCGACCTCGACCGCGCCAACCGCATGTCCGACCGGCTGCGCGCCGGCACCGTTTGGATCAACGCCTATCAGCTCGTCGACCCGGCGGTCTCCTATGGCGGCCACAAGCAATCGGGCTTCGGCCGCAACCTGGGCGCGGAATCGCTCGATCATTATCTCCAGACCAAGAGCGTCTGGATCAGGACCGCTGCGCAATGACCGGGGGGAGGAATGTCATGAAGGACCGCAATATCGACCGGCTGTTCGACCAGATGGAGATACTCGATCGTCTCTATCGCTATTGCAGCGCGGCCGACCGATCCGACCCGCCCGGCATGCTCGGCGCGTTCTCCGAGGATTGCACGGTCAATTACGATCCCGCGGCGCCGGTGATGCGCAGCCGCCAGGAACTGAGCGACATGCTCCACGCCTTTCTCGGCGCGGTGATCAGCGGCAGCCATTATGTCACCAACCCGATCTTCGAGTTCATCGATGCCGACGAGGCCCTGCTCGGCTGCTACATGTATTCGTGGCAGCGCTTCGCCGGCTATCCGGCGATCGCCGACGTCCATCGCTGGGGCCGCTACGAGATCAGGCTGCGCCGTACCGACGGCGAGTGGCTGATCACCCATATGCGGCTGCTGTCCGCCGGCGAATATGGCGGCGACCGGATCGCCGAACAGATGAGCCGTGGCCCCGTCCCGATCCTCGACTTCGCCTGATCGCCCGACCAGACCGTCCATCAGCCCGACCGTTCCAAGGAGCGCGCCATGTCCGTTTCCCTGCCGATCCCCGACACCCTGACCGGCCCCGACCGTCAGCGCGCCGCGATGCGCGACATGCAGCGGCGCATGGTCGCGCATATCGCCGCGGGCCAGACAACCGATCTCGCGGACGAGCCGATGGCGGTACCGGCCGGCGTCTATGCCGACCCGGCGCGGGCCGAGGCCGAACGGCGCGCGCTGTTCCTCAAGCTGCCGATGGTCGCCGGCCTGTCGTGCGACCTGCCCGAACCGGGCGACATCATGACCTTCGACGCGCTTGGGCCGTCGATCCTGATCATGCGCGGCAAGGACGGTGCGCTGCGCGCCTTCCTCAACGCCTGCCGGCACCGCGCCGCGCGGCTGGTCAAGGATTGCGCCCACGCCACCCGGGTCACCTGCCCTTTCCATGGCTGGACCTATAATCTGGAGGGCAAGCTGATCGGCCTGCCCGGCAAGATCGCCTTCGACGGGCTCGACACCGACACCCTGTCGCTGCTGGCGCTGCCGATACGCGAATGGCACGGCCTGATCCTGGTCAGTGCCGATCCCGATGGCGGCCCGATCGACGCCGAGGCGTTTTTCGGGCCGATGGCCGACGAGATCCGCCAGCTCGATCTCGCCCGGCTGGTGCCGGTCAAGAAGCATGTCGAGCCAGTCGCCGCCAACTGGAAGTTCGCGCAGGACACCTTCTTCGAAGGCTATCATTTCAACACGCTCCACCCGACGACGATCGCCGCGGCGGCCTATGGCAACGTCACCGTCCATGACGCCTTCGGCCCGCACCAGCGGGTGATGATGCCCTATCGCTTCTTCCAAGACTGGGTCGGCCAGCCCGAGAGCGAATGGGGCGAAGTGCCCTATCAGGGCATCCATCTGCTGTTCCCCAACACCATCCTCTATGTCGGCAATCTCGAATCGCTGGTGAAGGACAAGGAAGACCTCACCGATCGCCAGATCTTCGGCTTCTGGCGCGGCTTCCCGGGCGAGACCCCCGACAGTTCGTTCACGATGATGGCGACCTACCGCCCCGCCAGCCAGTCGGCGCCCGAGACCGTCGCCGAATATGAGCAGCTTACCGACTTCATCATCAAGGTGATCGCCACCGAGGATTATGCGCTGTGCGCCGACGGCCAGAAGAATCTCAACCGCCTGCCGCGCGACCACAAGCTCTATTTCGGCCGCAACGAAAGCTCGCTGCAGAGCATCCACCAGCATATCGGCCAGTTGCTCGATGCCGAAATGACGTCAGCCTGATCCCGAACGACCGGGCTCCGACGACGGCGCCTGCCACCATGGGAGGGCGCAGATGACCGACATGACCGAACCCGCCGGGGGGTTTTCACGCGCCGCCATCATCGCGACCATATTGCTGGGCGCGGGAGTCGGCTGCATCAACGCGCTGCAGCCGATCCTGCTCGGGGCGATGCTCGCCACCGGCCGGATCAGCGTCGGCCAGATCGGCCAGGCCGCGACCGCCGAGGCCGCCGGCATGGCGATCGCCATCACCGCCGCGGCGATGTTCGTCGCACCCGCGCGACTGCGCCTGCTCGCGCGGTTCGCGCTGATCGCGATGCTCGCCGCCAACTGCCTGACCCCGCTCGCGCAGGGGCCGGTGGTGCTGGGCCTGCGGGTGGTCAACGGCGCGGGCACCGGCCTGCTGTTCTGGATCCTGATCGGGATGATCGGCCGGGCGGCGTCCCCGGCGCGGCTGTTCGCGATCTACATCACCGTGCAATCGGTCGGATCGCTGCTGCTGTCGCTGCTGCTGACCGACATCGTGGTGCCGCATTTCGGACCGGCCGGCGGCTATGGCGCACTCGCGGCGATCGACTTCGCCTTGCTCGCCGCCGCGACGACGATCCCCAGCGCGTATGGCGCGACCTCGGCCGGACGACGCGGCCTGCCACCGGTACGGGGCTGGCTGGCGCTGCTCGGCGTCGGCAGTCTGCTCGCGGGAATCATCTCCTTCTGGGTCTATATCGTTCCGCTGCTTCACGAACTCGGCTATTCCGACGACGACGCGCACCGGGTCATTCCGATCGCGATAGGTTTCCAGATCGCCGGCGGGCTGATCGCGGCGTTCTGCGCCGAGCGGGTCCGGCCGATCCTCGCCTGCCTCGGCGGCGCAGCGATCTGCATCGCCGCGATCCTGGCGATCCTCGCCTCGCACGATCTGCTGGTGGTGGCGGCCGCCATGGCGGCCTTCGCGATCTGCTGGATGGCAGTGCCGCCCTTCCAGGTCCCGCTGCTGATCGAAGTCGATCCGTCGCTGCGCAGCGCCTTGCTGATCGGCAGCGCCCAGCTGTTCGGGCTGGCGCTCGGCCCGGTCATCGCGTCGGCCTTCATGGCCGATGACCGGGTGGGCCCGATCGCCTGGGCGGCGGTCGGCTTCATCACGATCTCGCTGCTCGCCAATGTCCTGGCGGTCGCCGGGCTGCGCCGCCCGCCTGCCCCCATCGCCCTCGAACCGCTGGAATTCCCGTCATGATCAATCGCAGGATCGTTCTCGCCCGGCGTCCGCAGGGCATTCCCTGCCTCGACGATTTCGCGCTACGCGAGGAGCCGGTTCGCGAACTGCGCGCGGGCGAGGTGCTGATCGAAAATCTGGTCTTCGCGATCGATCCCGCGACGCGCGGCATGCTCGACGACCGCGAAAGCTATATGCCGCCGGTGCCGATCGGCGGGCTGATCCCGACGATGGTGCTCGGCCGGGTGGTCCAGAGCCGCAACCCCGCTTTCCGCGAGGGCGATTTCGGCCGCGGCTTCGTCGGCTGGGAGCAATATTCGGTGCTCGATCCGGCCAATATCACGATCGAGAATCTGCGCATCGCACCCGACCTGCCGCTCACCGCCTATATGGGCGCGCTCGGCTGGTCGGGGATCACCGCCTATGTCGGCCTGCACAAGCATGGCGAGATGACACATGGCGAGACCGTCGCGATCAGCGCCGCGGCCGGCGCGGTCGGCAATGTCGCCGCGCAGATCGCCCGGCTGCGCGGCAACCGGGTGGTCGGCACCGCCGGTGGTGCCGACAAGGCGGCGCTGGTGCGGTCGCTCGGCGTCGAGGCGATCGACCATCGCGCCGCCGCCGACATCGGCGCGGCGATCCGCGATCTCTGCCCCGAAGGCGTGAACCTCTATTTCGACAATGTCGGCGGGGCGATCCTCGACGCGATGCTGCCGGCCATGGCCGATTTCGGGCGGATCGTCGTGTGCGGGATGGTCGCCAATTACAACGACGCCGGCAATCCCTATCCGATCCGCAACCTCTGGCAGGTGCTGGTCCACCGCATCACGATGCGCGGCTTCCTGGCGTTCGAACATCAGGAGATGCTCGAGCGCGCCGAGCATGATCTCGCTGCCTGGATGCGATCGGGCGAGCTGGTGTCGCTCGAGAATGTCACGGTCGGGCTCGAGAACAGCCCAGCCGCCTTCATCCGCCTGATGGCGGGCGAAACCAGCGGCAAGACCATCGTCCGGCTATGACAGGGGATAGCTCGGCGGCCCCGGCGACAACTGGCATATGATCGAGTTTCCTTCGCGCCGGCCTGGTTCATAGCCGGATGCGCGAAGCCATGACGGGAGACGATGAAGTGAGCGAGCGGGCACAGGCGATTGCCGCGAAGGTCGAGGCATTCGTCCGCGAGACGGTGGTTCCCTATGAGAAGGACCCGCGCTGCGGCTTCCACGGTCCTTCCGACGATCTGGTCGCCGAACTGCGCGCCAAGGCGAAGACGGCGGGAGTGCTGACCCCGCATATCCTGGCCGATGGCAGCCATCTGACCCAGCGCGAGACCGCGATCGTGCTCATCCGGTCGGGCCTGTCGCCGCTCGGGCCGCTCGCGGTCAACACGATGGCCCCCGACGAGGGTAATATGTATCTGATCGGCAAGATCGGCAGCGCCGAGCACAAGGCGCATTTCCTGGCGCCGATGATCGCCGGCGAGGCGCGCTCGGCCTTCTTCATGACCGAGCCCGCCGCCGATGGCGGCGCCGGATCCGACCCGTCGATGATGCTCACCCGCTGCGAACCCGACGGCAATCATTGGGTGATCAACGGCCGCAAGGCGTTCATCACCGGCGCGCAGGGCGCGAAGGTCGGCATCGTCATGGCGAAGTCGGCTGAAGGGGCGTGCATGTTCCTGGTCGACCTGCCCGACCCCGCGATCCGGATCGAACGCGTTCTCGACACGATCGACAGCTCGATGCCGGGCGGTCATGCGATCGTCGCGATCGACAATCTGCGGGTGCCCGCCGACCAGATGCTCGGCCAGAGCGGCGAAGGCTTCAAATATGCCCAGATCCGCCTGTCGCCGGCGCGGCTGTCGCACTGCATGCGCTGGCTCGGCGCATGCATCCGCGCCAACGAGATCGCGACCGACTATGCCTGTCGCCGCCATGCCTTCGGCAAGCCGCTGGTCGACCATGAGGGTGTGGGTTTCATGCTCGCCGAAAATATGATCGACCTCAAGCAGGCCGAACTGATGATCGATTGGTGTGCGGGGGTGCTCGACGGCGGGTCGCTCGGCACCGTCGAAAGCTCGATGGCCAAGGTCGCGGTCAGCGAGGCGCTGATGCGGATCGCCGACCGCTGCGTCCAGGTGATGGGCGGCACCGGCGTGTCGGGCGACACGATCGTCGAGCAGGTCTTCCGCGAGATCCGCGCCTTTCGCATCTATGACGGCCCGACCGAGGTCCACAAATGGTCGCTCGCCAAGAAGATCAAGCGCGACCATCGCGAGGCGCATGCATGAGCACCACCGGCCAGGACGCCAACAGCGGCACCACCGCGGTGCGCGAGGGCTATCGGTTCGACGAGGCGGCGCTGGCGCGCTGGATGGACGTCCATGTCGCGGATTTTGCCGGACCCTTGTCGGTCGAGCAGTTCAAGGGCGGCCAGTCGAACCCGACCTACAAGCTGGTGACGCCCACGCGCAGCTATGTCCTGCGGCGCAAGCCGCCCGGCCAGTTGCTCAAAGGCGCGCATGCGGTCGAGCGCGAGGCGCAGGTTCTGACCGGGCTCGAGCAGGCCGCCTTCCCGGTCGCGCATGTCCACGCGCTGTGCACCGACGACGATGTGATCGGCACCTGGTTCTACATCATGGACATGGTCGAGGGCCGGGTGTTCTGGGATGCCGCGCTGCCCGAGATACCGCGCGCCGACCGGCCCGCCTATTTCGATGCGATGAACGCGGCGATCGCCCAGCTTCACAGCGTCGACTATCGCGCGGTCGGCCTGGGCGACTATGGCCGTCCCGGCAATTATTTCGAACGCCAGATCGCCCGCTGGTCGAGGCAATATGTCGAGGATGTCGATGCCGGCCGCGATCCCGACATGGACCGGCTGATCGCATGGCTCCCCGCCAATATTCCCGCCGGCGAGGAAACCGCGATCGTCCATGGCGACTGCCGGATCGACAATATGATCTTCCACCCGACCGAGCCGCGCATCCTCGCCGTGCTCGACTGGGAGTTGTCGACTCTCGGCCACCCGCTCGCCGACTTCGCCTATAACGCGATGATGTATCAGATGCCGCCGCACATCGTCGCGGGGCTCGCCGGGATCGACCTGCAGGCGGCCAACATCCCGACCGAAGCCGATTATGTCGCGGCCTATTGCGCCCGCACCGGGCGGACGTCGATCCCGGGCTACCGCTTCTACATCGCCTTCAACTTCTTCCGCCTCGCCGCGATCTTCCACGGCATCAAGGGCCGGGTGATCCGCGGCACCGCGGCCTCCGCGCAGGCCGCCGAACGGGCGAGATCCTTCCCCGATCTGGCGCGGATCGCCTGGGAACAGGCCCAGGCGGGTTGAGCCGCCTCGCCTAAAGCCCAGTTGGCGCCCCCGTCGCCCCGCCGCATCGTCGTGCAAATGATATGGGAGCGGACGATGGCCGACACTGGGACGAAGACGGTGGCGGTGTTCAGTGCGAGCGCACGACCGGGACTTTCGCAGGTCGCCGCACTTCGCCAGGCCGGTTATCGGGTAAGGGCGATCAGCCGCCGCGACCATCTGGCGTTCGACGGGATAGAGCGCGTGGCCGCCGATCTCGATGATCCCGCCTCGCTGCGCGCCGCCTGCGCGGGCGTCGACGGCGTCTTCTTCACCTCCCCCACCTTCACCGACCGCGCGAGGGGCGCGGTGCAGGCCGCCGCGCTGGGGGAAGCGGCGCGCGCCGCGGGGGTCGGACGGCTGGTCTACAACACCACCTCCTGGCATCCCGAGGAACCGACCGGCGTCCCGACGATGGACGAGCATTTCCACCGCACCCAGGCGCTGCGCGACAGCGGCGTCGCGCTCACCGTGGTGCGACCGTCGCTGTTCATGGACAATCTGCTGACCGGGTGGGTCAAACCCGACCTGCTCGCCGACGGGGTGCTGCGCTACCCGCATCGCGAGGATCTGGCGGTCAGCTGGATCTGCCTCGACGACGTCGCCCGCGCGATGATCGCGACCTTCGAGGATGCGACGTTCGAGGGGGCGACGATCGATGTCGGCGGACCGCAGACGCTGACTCCGCCCGAGGTGTGCAACCTGCTGTCCGACGCACTGGGCCGGCCGATCCGCTACGAACGGATCAGTCCGCGTGCATTTGGCGAGCGGCTCTACGGCCTGTTCCGCGACGTGCTCGGCCCCGGCCACGAACACTATGTCGACGACATGGAGCAGCATTATCTGTTCAAGAATGCGACCAATCCGTTCGCGGTCGACATGGCGGCAATGCAGGCGCGGCTGGGCATCCGGATGACGCCGATGCGCGAGTGGATCGCGCGACAGGATTGGTCAGCCGCGCGCCAGCCGGTCGGCTCGGTGTCGGGTTAGGCACGCATGTCTTTGGCACGGTCCACCGGCAGATCATGATAACGATATTTGCGCAATTTATGCCATCGCCGTATATTATCGTTCGCTAGCAAGGGAGTGAGCGATGAATGTCTCGATCGGAGAAAGATGGGAGAGTTTTGTCGATTCCATCCTGAAAACCGGCCGCTACGGCTCCGCGAGCGAGGTCGTCCGCGAGGGGCTTCGTCTCGTCGAAGAGCGTGAGACGAAACTTGCGGCATTGCGCGAGACGATCGACGCGTCATTGCGGCGCGGTGGCGAGCATAGCGAAGAGGATCTCGATGCCGTACTTCAAGCCGAAGCGGCAAGCCTTGCCCGGCAGGGATATTGATTGCCGCGGCCGATCTACCTCGCATCGTCGCTGGAAGATTTCGCGTCGATCCTGCGTTATATTACCTATGAAAGCGGCAGTCTTGCCATCGGACGCGACTTCGTAGACCGTCTACGCGCGAAATGCGTGCACCTCGCCGAGCTGCCGGGCACGCTAGGAACCGATCGTGCTGAACTGGGTGACGGCCTGCGTAGCGTCTCCTCGAACGGCTACGTCATCTTTTTCCGCTATCGCGCTGGCAGGGTCGAGATCGTGAACGTCCTCAACGGCAGCCGCGACATCGGCCGTTATTTCGGCGAAGGCTGAGGCTGTATTTTCGCCCAAAGAGACGATATCAAATCCAGCGCACCAGCCCGTTGCTCATCACCGTCACCCCGCGATCGGGCGCGCGCACGCGGAATGCCGCCTGCCCCTCGGCTTCGTACCAGAAATCGACGACCAGCCGGTCGCCGGCATAGACCGGTGAGGAGAAGCGGGCGTCGAACCGGCGCAGCCGCTCGGGCGCACCGTCGCACAGCGTCTCGATCGCGGCGCGGACCGCGACCCCGTAGGTGCACAGGCCGTGGAGGATCGGCCGCTCGAATCCGACCCCACGCGCGAAGTCGGGATCGATGTGGAGCGGGTTGAGATCGCCCGACAGCCGGTAGATCGCCGCCTGGTCGGGACTCGTCTCCATGATCGTCGCAATGTCGGGATCGCGATCGGGAACGGGATGCGGGATCGGCAGCGTGCCGCTCGACGTGCCGAACCCGCCATCGCCGCGCATGATCACGGTCAGGCCGACCGTCGCGACGAGTTCGCCGGTCGCGGCATCGCGGAGGGTCCGGCTATAATATATGGTGGCGCCCTTGTCTGCGCCGCGGTCGACGAGCGCGTCGACCTTCATCTGACCGACCAGTTCACCGGTCGGCGGCAGCGGCCGATGGAGTTCAAGGCTCTGCGCCCCCTGGACGATCTGCGACCAGTCGACCCCGGTGCGCGGATCCTGCAGCCAGAAGCCTTCGCTGGCGAGCACCACCGCGAGGGTCGGCACCGCGCGGAGATGTTTCTCATAGACATAGTCGAGCTCATCGACGCCCGCGCCGACGCCCAGTGCATAGAGGATCGTGCGCGACGCGTCATAGCGGTCGACGACCGGTGCAGCCGTCCAGTTCCTGACGACGTCGACGTTCATGCCCATCCTCCCTTGCGAAACCTCAGCGGCTCATCGGCCGATCGGCGGCGACGCTCCACTAGCAAAGCTCCTAGTTTCGGCGCCATCGCGCGCGCCATAGAGCTGGACCATAGCGGGGCTTGCCCGACGAAGGAGGGATAAGGTGCGGACGTTGGAGAATAAGGTCGCGATCGTCTCGGGATCGGGCCGCGGCATCGGGCGCGCGATGGCGCTCAAGCTCGCGTCGAGCGGCGCCGCGGTCGTCGTCAACGATATCGACGAGGCCCCGGCGGCAGCGGTCGTGGCGGAGATCGCAGCGATGGGCGGCCGCGCGACGATGGTCGTCGGCGACGTCACCGCCGCCGATTTCGGCGAACGCTTCGTCGGCGCCGCGCTTGAGGCGTTCGGCGCGCTCGACATCGTCATCAACAATGCCGGCTATGCCCTCGACAATTTCCTCCAGAAGACCTCTGCCGACGATTTCGACGCGATGCTCGACGTCCATGCCGCGGCACCTTTCCGGATTTTGAAGGCCGCCTTCCCCCATTTCCGCGACCAGGCACGCATCGAGGCCGAACGCGGCGAGGAGGTCTTCCGCAAGGTCGTCAACATCTC
The DNA here is from genome assembly GCF_058801765.1 of Rhizorhabdus sp. GW822-FHT03C02. Classification (NCBI taxonomy): domain Bacteria; kingdom Pseudomonadati; phylum Pseudomonadota; class Alphaproteobacteria; order Sphingomonadales; family Rhizorhabdaceae; genus Rhizorhabdus; species Rhizorhabdus sp. GW822-FHT03C02. The sequence goes on along the minus strand of NZ_JBXANN010000001.1, from coordinate 1,240,212 downwards.
GTCGATCGTGGCGCTGGCCGGCAATCCCGGCCAGGTTGCCTATTCGGCGGGCAAGGCGGCGATCGTCGGGCTGACGCGGACGCTGGCCAAGGAATGGGGCCGTTACAAGATCAACATCAACGCGATCGCTTATGGCGCGGTCGAGACGCGCATGGTCCAGCCGGTCACCGGCGACAAGCCGGTGGTGAAGATCGGCGACCGCACCGTATCGATCGGCATCCCCGAAAATCTGCACAAGGCCGCGGGCGCGCAGATCCCGATCGGCCGCTGGGGCACGCCGGAGGAAGCCGCCAACGCGGCCTGGCTGTTCTGCACCCCCGAATCCAACTTCATCAGCGGCCAGGTGATCACGGTCGCCGGCGGGCTGAGCGGCTGAACGCCCCGACAGGATATCGCATGACCGACATCGCCATCGTCTCCACCGCCCGCACCGGCATGGCCAAATCGGTGCGGGGCAGCTTCAACGCGACCCACCCGATCCGCCTCGCCAGCCATGCGATATCGCACGCGATCGCGCGCGCCGGCATCGATCCCGCCGAGGTCGAGGACGTGCTGCTCGGCACGAGCCATCCCGAGGGCGCGAGCGGATTCAATATCGGCCGCAACGCCGCGATCGCCGCCGGCTGCCCGGCGTCGACCGGCGGCGCCACCGTCAATCGCTACTGTTCGTCGGGCCTCCAGACGATCGCGATGGCGGCCGGGCGCATCCGCAACGAAGGCGTACCGATCATGGTCGCCGGCGGCGTCGAATCGATCTCGCTGGTCGAACGTGGCGGCACCTTCAACATGGGTGGCGCGGTCGAACCCGGCCTCTATGCGACAAAACCGGCACTCTGGATGGCGATGATCGAGACCGCGGAGATCGTGGCCGACCGCTATGGCGTCAGCCGCGAAGCGCAGGACCAGTTCGCGCTGCTCAGCCAGCAACGCACTGCGGCGGCCCAGGCCGCGGGCCGCTTCGATGCCGAGATCGTGCCGCTGACGACGATCATGACCCGGACCGACAAGACGAGCGGCGAAACCCGCGAGGTCGAAGTCACCGTCGCGTCCGACGAGTGCAACCGCGCCGACACGACGATCGAATCGCTGTCGGCGCTTGCCCCGGTATTCCGCAACGGCATGGTGGTGAAGGAAGGCCGGTTCGTGACCGCGGGCAATGCCAGCCAGCAATCCGATGGCGCCAGTGCGTGCGTGCTGATGCGCGATGCCGATGCCGCGCGGCGCGGCATCACACCGCTCGGATGGTTCCGAGGCTTCGCGACCGCGGGCTGCGAACCGGAGGAGATGGGGATCGGCCCCGTCTATGCGGTGCCCCGCCTGCTCGAGCGCCATGGCCTGACGATCGCCGATATCGGTCTGTGGGAACTCAACGAGGCCTTTGCCAGCCAGGCGGTCTATTGTCGCGACGCGCTCGGGCTCGATCCCGAACGCGTCAATGTCGATGGCGGTGCAATCGCAGTCGGCCACCCTTATGGCATGACCGGCGCGCGCTGCGTCGGCCATGCGCTGATCGAGGGCAAGCGCCGCGGAATTCGCTATGCGGTCGTGACGATGTGCATCGGCGCCGGCATGGGCGCGGCCGGGCTGATCGAGATCGCCTGAAAACCAACGAAAGGACCGAGGGCATGGCCGGCAGGCTCGAAGGCAAGATCGCGCTGGTGACCGGCGCGGGATCGGGGATCGGACGCGGCATCGCCAACCGCTTCGCGGCGGAGGGCGCCCGGGTGCTGTTCACCGACATCGACCCGGCCAGCGCCGCCGAGGCCGCCGCCGCGACCGGCATGGCATCGGCGATGCTCGACGTCACCGACGAGGATAGCTGGCGCGAAGCGGCGGCGGAGGCCGAGCGCAATTTCGGCGGCCTCCATATCCTCGTCAACAACGCCGGGATCTGCGTGCCCGGATCGGTCGAGGATACCGATCTCGCGGCGTGGCGCCGCACCCATGCGATCAATCTCGACGGGGTCTTCCTGGGATGCCGCACCGCGCTGCCGCTGATCGCGAAGACGACCGCCGCGCGCGCCGAACGGGGCAGCATCCTCAACATCTCGTCGATCTCGGCGATGGTCGCGGCCGGCAATTTCGCGAGCTATAATTCGTCGAAGGCCGCGGTCCGCCACCTCACCAAATCGGTCGCGCTGCACTGCGCGCGACAGCGTTATGCCGTCACCTGCAACTCGCTCCATCCGACCTTCATCGACACCCCGCTGATCGACGGGCTCGGCGGCGGCGCCGATCATGACGCGATGATCGCCAAGCTCGCGCGGCAGATCCCGGTCGGCCGGGTCGGCGAGACCGACGATGTCGCCTGGGCGGCGGTCTATCTCTGCTCGGACGAGGCCGGCTTCGTCACCGGCGCCGAGCTGCTAATCGACGGCGGCCTCGCCGCCCAGTGATACCCAATCCCGGTGAGCTTGACTCATCGGGATCGGGTATCAGCCCGTGCGGCGCTTGAGCATAACGATCGAGGATGCGTCAGCATCTTCGAGATCGCGTATAAGCTGGCAGAGTCAGGGCTTTGCCGCCGCCATTTCGGCGCGGGCGCGCTGGCGGATGAAATGGCGCAGATCGTCGAGATCTTCGGGTCTCAGCTGTTCGAAACCCGGCATGCCATTCTCCCTGAGCACGCCGTCATGCAGCACCGCGCGGAACGCATCGGCATCGAGCGGGATCGCCGAGGTCAGCAGCGACGGCGCCGCCCCCGCCGCCATCGCATTGGCGCCATGGCAGATCGTGCAGCGCTGGCCATAGATCGCCGCCCCCCGCGCCGCGCGCGCCGGGTCGACGGCGAATGCCGGATCGTCCTGATAGGCGAGCGGCTCGACATCCGCCTTGGGCAGGCTGTCGCGGCCGCCGAGCGCGAAGGTCAGCATGCGCCATTTCTGGGTGCGATAATCCCATTTGCGCGGGAGTCCGGCTTGGCTGAACATCCGCGCGCCGGCGATCACGCTGATATATTGCCGGCCGCGCACGCTATAGGTGATCGGTTGCGCGGTGACCGCGGTCTGCGCATCGAACGACCAGAGCCGCTTGCCCGAACGGGCGTCGTAGATCGCGAACCGCCCGGTGACGTCACCCGCCATCAGCAGATTGCCCGCGGTCGTGGCGGTGCCGCCGAAACTGCGCGCCCCCGGCAGGTCGATCCGCCAGACCGGTTTCTGGGTGACCGGATTCCAGGCGAGCAGCGCGCTCGACGGCGGCGGCAGCCTGAAGCCGGCCGGAGCCGGTCCGGTGCCGGGGTTCAACTGCTCGTCCGGCGCGAACCGCCAGTCCTTGAGCGCCCCCGGCGGATCGGCATAGACGCCCGCCTTGTCGAGCGCCGGAATATAGGCCAGCCCGGTGCCGGGATTATAGGACATCACCTCGATGCTGTGCGCGCCCGAGCCCGACGGCGTCACCAGCGCCGGCTTGCCATCGGGGTAGCGCGCTTCCGGGTTTTCGACCGGCCGGCCGGTGGCAATGTCGATGCGACTGGCCCAGTTGGCGGGCATGAACTTCTCGGCCGAGATCGGCTTTCCGGTCTCGCGGTCGATCACATAGAAGAAGCCGTTCTTGGGGGCGTGCAGGATCACCGGGCGGACCCGGCCGGCGATCTTCAGATCGGCCAGTTCGATGTCCATCGCGGCGTTATAGTCCCAGCTCTCGCCGGGATTGACCTGATAATGCCAGATATACTCGCCGGTATCGGCGTCGAGCGCGATGATCGAGCAGAGGAACAGATTGTCGCCGCCGCCCGGGCTCCGGATCTTCTGGTTCCACGGCGCGCCATTGCCGGTGCCGATATAGAGGCGGTGGAATTTCGGATCATAGGCCATCGCATTCCACACGGTGCCGCCACCGCCGAACTTCCACCATTCGCCGGTCCATGTCTTGGCGGCCATCGCCATCGCCTTGCTCTCGAACCCCTTTTTCGGGTCGCCCGGCACGGTGTGGAAACGCCATAGCTGCTTGCCGGTCTTCTGGTCATAGGTGGTGACATAGCCGCGCACCGGCGCGAAGTCGGCGCCGCCATGGCCGATCGCGACCTTGCCGTCGAACACCCAGGGCGCGCCGGTGATATAGCGGCCATCGCCCTTCTCGACCGTCACCACGCTCCACAGCGGCTTGCCGCTATGCGCGTCGAGCGCGATCAGCCGGCCGTCGACCGTGCCGACGAAGATCCGGCCATTATCGTAAGCGAGCCCGCGCGTGCCCCAGGCGGCGCGCATCCGTTCGCCGGCGCGCTTCCACACCTCGGGATCATATGTCCACAACAGCTTGCCGCTGGTCGCGTCGAGCGCGTGCACCACGGCCTGGCCGGCGACGAAATAGAGCACTCCGCCGACGGCTACCGGCGCCGACAGGCTGCTCGGTCCGGTGGCGATATCATGATGCCAGGCGAGCCCGAGCTTGCCGACATTGTCGGTGTCGATCTGCGCGAGCGGGCTGAAATGATTTTCGTCGATGCCGCCATAATGCGGCCAGTCGACCCCGGTCTGCGGCGCCGAAGGTGCTGCGGCGCCCAGCAGCCATGCGACCGAGCCCAACGCGATCGCGCCGGCGCGAATGATCCTGTTCTCCATGCCCGCGGCATAGCGCACCACGCCGTCGCCGCCCCCTGTGAGTAAGGATGGGTCGGTCAGCGATAATTCTCGACGCCGCCGAGATGGATGCCCGCCGTCCAGCCGCCGTCGACCGCCAGTTCGGCGCCGGTGACATAGGAGGCCTCGTCGCTGGCGAGGAACAGCGAGGCGCGTGCGACCTCGTCCGAGCTTCCCACACGCCCGGATGGCAGGTTGAAGGCACGGGCGATCTCACCCATGTCCATGCCGCCGGTCGGGTTGAGCATCGGCGTGTCGATCGCGCCGGGGTGGAGCGAATTGGCGCGGATGCCGCGGCTGGCGAATTCGAGCGCGACCGACTTGGTCATGCCGCGTATCCCCCATTTGCCGGCGTCATAGGCGGCACAGCTCGCGGTGCCGCGCAGCCCGTTGACCGACGAGATGTTGACGATCGCGCCGCGCCCGGCCGCAAGCATCGCCGGGATGACCGCCTGCATGCCGAGAAAAGCGCCGGCGATATTGATTTCGAGGCTCCGCATCAGGCCGTCGCGGGTCAGGTCGAGAAACGGAGTGGCGTTGGTCACTCCGGCATTGTTGATCAGGATGTCGATCCGGCCGTGGCGATCGATGATGGCCGAGGCTGCCTGCCGCCAGCCGTCGGGATCGGTGATGTCGAGGCGGCGATACCCGGCGTCGCCGCCGATCGCGGCCGCGACGTCCTCGCCTTCGTCATCGAGGATATCGGTCAGCACCACGGTTGCCCCCTGCGCCGCGAACAGCCGCGCGGTCGCGGCCCCCTGCCCGCGTGCCGCGCCGGTGACGATCGCGACCTTGCCGTCGAGGCGGAACATCGCGCCCATCGTCACATCGCCACGCCGATGGACATGCCGCCATCGACGAGAAAGTCGCAGCCGGTCGTATAGGACGATGCGTCGGACGCGAGGAACAACACGGTGCGCGCCACTTCGGCGGGATCGCCCTTGCGCTTGATCGGCTGGCCGACCGGATCGTCCATGCCCTCGGTCATCGCGGTATCGATCATGCCGGGATGGACGGCGTTGACGCGGATATTGTCGTCGCCGACCTCGAGCGCCACGCATTTGGTCATCCCGCGCACCGCCCATTTGCATGCCGAATAGATCGACAGCGCCGCGGTACCCTTCATGCTCGCGCAACTGGCGATGTTGACGATGCTGCCGCCGCCGGCGCGGCGCATCGCCGGGATGATCGCCTTCATTCCCTGGAACACGCCGAGCATGTCGACATCGACCATGCGCCGCGCGTCGGCCTCCGCGCAGTCCTCGAGATTGCCCCAGATCGCGATGCCGGCATTGTTGACGAGGATCGACACCGGCCCGAACGCCACCTCGGCGGCGGCGATCGCGGCGCCCCAGGAATCGGCCGAGGTCACGTCGTGCGCGATCCATCGCGCATCGCCCCCGATCGAGGCCGCGACGGCCTCGACACCTGGACCGTTGATGTCGCTGAGCAGCACCTTTGCGCCGGCCTCGGCCAGCACCCGCGCGAAGCTCGCCCCCATGCCCTGCGCGGCACCGGTGATGATCGCCACCTTGCCCGCCAATACGCCTTGATCCTGTGCCATCGTCGCTCTCCGATCAGAATTTATAGCCGACGCTCAGGCCGATCTCGCGCGGCGGCGCATAGGCGGCGGAGTCGCCCTCGTTCGAGAGGGTGGTCGCGGTGATATAGGCCTTGTTGGTGAGGTTGCGGCCGTAGAGGCCGAAGCGGAACCGGCTTCCCGCAGGGGTATAGCCGACCTGCATGTTGAGCGTCGCATAAGCGTCGGTCTTGACCCGGCTCGTCAGATTCCAGCGATAGGATGACGAATAATAGAGCGTGGCATTGGCGTCCGCGGTGCCGCCGGCCAGCTCGCCGCTATAGTTCAGCGTCAGATTTCCGGTGAATTTCGGCGACTTGAGCAGGCGGTCGCCGCTGGCGTCATATCGTATTTGCTGCAGCCCGGCCGCGGTCAGCGGGAAATCGAACGCCACGCCGCCGGGGAAGGTGCCGAACTTGGCGTGGGGCAACCAGGACCCCGCGGCACGCAGGCTGAGTCCGTCGGCGATCCGCACCGTGCCGTCGATGTCGAAGCCGTAGATCTTCGCCGACGACGCGTTGCCGAGCACGGTGCCGAGACCAAGGTAGAACTGCACCTGCAGATTCTTATAGTCATAATAGAAGGCGGCCATGTTCAGGCTGGCGGCGGGCGAGCCATATTTGACGCCGACCTCATAGGCCTGGAGCGTCTCGGGATTGGCGACGTCGTTGCTCAGATTGACCGATTCCAGCACCCCGCTTTTGAAACCCTTGCTGTAGGTCGCGTAGATATTGGTGCTGCTGCTGACGTCGTAGCGAAGCGACAGGCGCGGGGTCCAGCTGTCCCAGCTCGGATGGCCGCCGAACTCGAATTCGGTCCCGCCGAGGATCGAGCCGCTGCCGCGCTTGCTTTCCCAGCTGTAGCGCAGGCCACCGATCAGGTGCAGCGACGGCGTAACGTTCCAGGTCGCCTCGCCGAAGCCCGCAACCGCCTTAGTCTTGACGTTCGCCTGGGTGAAGAAGGGCGCGCCGGGGCTGGTCGGCTTGCCGTTCACCAGCGTGTTGTTGACCTCCGATCCGATGTCGGAATCATCGCGATAGAGGAAGAGCCCGCCGACGAAGCTCAGATCGCCGAAATCGCGCGAGGCGAAGGTCAGCTCCTGCTGCCAGGTTTTGCTCGGTCCATAGCGGACGATATAGGGGGTGATGCAGGCGAACGCCGCGACGCAGTTGGGCGCATAGGCGCCGTCGACATCCGAATAGACCAGCCCGTCGACGAAACTATAGCCGGTGAGCGAGGTCAGCGTGCCCGCCTCGCCAATGTCGAACTCGGCCTTCAGCGAGCCGCCGCGGCTCTTGGTCTTCGACAGGCCCTCGCTGTTCGCGAGTTCGCCGGCGACGTGCCACGGCTTCTGGCTCAGGATCGCGCCGGGATAGAGCGCCGCCACCGTGACTCCGTTCAGCGAGCGCATCGAATTACCGGCACGGTCATCACGACGGCCGGCATAGCCCGACAGCAGAAAGCGGACCTCCGGGACCGGCTCGTAGCGCAGCTTGGCGCGGACGACATAGGAATCGACGCTGCCCGCGCGTTTGCCGGTCAGATCGTTGGTCAGATAGCCGTCGATATTCTCGTAGAAGCCCGCAATGCTGGCGGCGAGCTTGTCCGACAACGGACCGCTGACATAGCCCTTGGCGGTCAGATGGTTCGAGGTCTTGACGTTATCGCCGACGTACAGTCCGTCCGAAACGGTGAAATCGCCTTCGGGCTTGAACGAGGGCGACAGGGTGGTGACCGAGATCGCGCCCCCCGTCGCGTTGCGGCCGAACAGGGTGCCCTGCGGCCCTTTGAGCACCTCGATCCGCTCGATATCGGGCAGGTCGAACAGATTGCCCTGCTGGTTCGGCTGATAGAGCCCGTCGAGATAGATCGCGATCGGCGAGTCCGATCCCGCTGCGGTGATGGTGGTGTGGACGCCGCGGATATTGGGTTCGGCGAACGGCCCCTGCGAGGTGAAGTTGAGCCCGGGCACCGCCAGGCTGAGATCGCGCATATTGGTGATGCCCGACCTGGCGAGTTCGGCGCCGGTCTGCGCGACCATGGTGATCGGCACCTTACGGACCGATTCCGAGCGGCGCTGCGCGGTGACGACGATGTCGCCGATCGCGCTTTCGTCGACCGAACCCGCCTGCGCGGGTATCGACACCGCGGCGATCGGCGCCGGCGCCGCCTCCTGCGCCACCGCGGCACCGGACATCATCGCGGTGCCCGCCATCAAGCCGAGGCGCACACGCCCGATAAGATTGCTGTCCATTGTCCTACCCTCTCCCATCTTGTTCTTGTCGGCCGTCGTTGCGGCGGTCGGCTCTGCCGGTGATCAATCGCTGTGAAGAATGTACCAGATCCGTTCCGTGAACAGCCAACGACCATCCGATTTGGCGAATTCATCTTCGTAGCGGCCGACCGCCCGGCGCGTGGCGCCGCCGGTATCGGTCAATATTTCGGTGGTGTAGGTGCGCGCGGTCGCGCAATCGCCTTCGATCGCGATATGGCCCGGCACGCAGATCAGGAAGCAGAAGGGAAACAGCGCCTGCGCGCTTTCGAACGACTGCCGGATCGCCGCCTTGCCCGCGACCCGCTCATAGCCAGGCATGTCGGGTACGCCCCACACGCAGTCGTCGGACCACAGGGTCATGATCGTCGCACTGTCGCGACGAATCACCGCGTCCGAATAATTCTCGATGAGGCTGCGGATCTCGAGCTGATCGCGGGTCCAGCTATCGGTCATGATCTTCTCCTGCCGGTGCTCTGCGGCACCCCGTTGCGATATCGTCAGGCCACGTCCCATTCGAGATGGAGCGCCGCGATCACCCGGCTGCCGAAATTGGGCGCGTAGGAAATCTGCTGATCGGGCTTGAGCCGCAGGCTCGGCAGGCGCTTCGACAGATGCGCCAGCGCGGTGTTGAGCTCGATCCGCGCCAGCGGTGCCCCGACGCAGAAATGCTTGCCGGTGTTGAAGGTCATGTGCGGGGTCTTCTCGGCCCGGAACGGGCAGAAGCCTTCGGACTCGCTGTATTTGGCGGCATCGTGATTGGCCGATCCCAGCATCATCACGACCTTGTCGCCCTTGCGGATCGTCTGACCGCCGATCTCGCTGTCCTCGGTGCAATACCGAAACCAGGCGAGCAGCGGCGGATCGTAGCGCAGGCTCTCCTCGACGAAATCGGAAACCCGGTCGGGATGGGCGAGCAAATCCTCCCAGCGCCGACGGTCCTCGAGCAGATGGTAGATGCTGTTGGTGAGCGCGAGCTTGGTGGTTTCATGCCCGGCGCCGACGAAGCTGTGGGTGAACATGATCACCAGTTCGTCCTCGGTCAGGCTGGCGCGGCCGCTCGACAGTTCGGCGAGGATGTCGCTGAGCAGGTCGTCGCGCGGATTTTCGCGCCGTTCGACGATCTTGGCGCGGATATAGTCCTGGAATGCGACCGCATTCCGCGCTGCCGCGACCTGCTCCTCTTCGGTCAGCGAAGCGAGCAACAGCCGGAACGTATCGTCGATCCAGACCGGAAAGCGGCTCATATCGTCCTCGCCGTCCTTGAAGCCGATCAGATTGAGCGTCGTCAGCATCGCCAGCGGATAGGCGAAGTCGGCCACATATTCGCAATGACCGCGGGCGATGAAGCCGTCGATCAGCCGGTCGACCAACCCGGTGACGACCGGCTGCATCTCGCGCAGCCGCTTGGGGTTGATCACCCCCATCAGCGCGCGCCGGAAGCGGGCATGATCGGGGCCGTCGTCGGTCTGAACATGGCGGGTCTTGTTCCAGTCGACGCCGGTCCCGAGGATGCGCGCCGCCTCGGGGCAATAGGCGCCGTTCTGCGCGGCCTGCAGGGCATTTTCGACGGTGAAGCTGGGGCTCTTGGCGACCTTGGCGACATCGTCGTAACGGGTGACGATCCAACCCTGATGCTTTTGCGAATAGAAGACCGGCGCCTTTTCGCGCGCCTCGGCGAGAAAGTCGTAGACGGCCTCGAAAGACGCGCCCGCCGGTTCGAATTCGGTGATGCGATCCACGCCACTCTCCTGTTCCCGATCGCCGCCGCCATGCGGGGCGTCCTGCGGGCTTGTTCGTTCTCTTGCTTGGTCGACCAACCAAGATAATTATCCTATTAGCCTTTGCGCTAGGTCGATCGATCAAGATGCCGTGCCAGAAGGGTCGCCATGGATTATGGAACCGAGATCAGCGCCGTACCGGACCGCAGCCGACGGGGATCGCCCAAGGGCGAACAGACGCGGGCGCGGATCCTCGACGCCGCCGAGGAACTCTTCTCGATGCGCGGCTATTATGGCGTGTCGCTGCGCGACATCACCCTGCACGCCAAGGTCGAGAATGCGCTGGCGAGCTATCATTTCGGCACCAAGGACAAATTGTTCGTCGCGGTGATCGAGCGGCGCGCCGAGGAACATCGCACCGATCTGCTCGCCAGCTTCGACCGCGCCATCGCCGCCGCGTCACCGGCGCAGCCGAGCAACGAGGCACTGGTACGCGCCTATGGCATGCCGCCGCTCGAGAAGATCGCCCGGGGCAAGGGCTGGGCCGCCTATATGCGATTGATCGTCAGCTTGCAGAATCTCGACCATCGCGATCGGGTCAGCATCTTGACCGCGCCGATCTACGACGACGTGATCAGGCATATCGTCGACATCTTCGTCCGCGCGAACCCCGAACTGCCACGGCGGCGCGTGCTGATGTCGCTCTATTTCCTGCACGGATCCTTCATCCATATCTTGTCGCAGGTCAGCGCGTTCGAACGGTTGCTCGATGACGAACCCGCATTGCAGGGTGCGCCCGACATGCTCGATGCGCTGGCGCTGTCGTTCGCGCGCGGGCTGACATGAGTGTCCCGCGCGCGCCGGTCGCACCCACCTAATCTATTCGCCACCTGCCCGGCGCGATGTCGCATCGCTAGACTGCCAGAAACGAACGGACGCACAGGTCCGACCATCATGCCCGGAGAGATCATGACCGACAGCGTGCCGCCCACCGTTCCGCCCGCGACCGGCCGGAGCAAGGCCTATGCGGTCTATGTGCTGCTGCTGCTCTTCGCGGTTTCCGTCTTCAGCTATATCGATCGCAGCATCGTCACCGTGCTTCAGGTCCAGCTCAAGCAGGATCTCGGTCTGTCGGACACCCAGCTCGGCCTGCTGACCGGCGCCTCCTTCGCGTTGCTCTACACGATCGGCGCGCTGCCGCTGGCGCGGCTCGCCGACCGCACCGTCCGCCGCAACCTGATCACCGGGGCACTGTTCGTGTGGAGCACGATGACCGCGCTCAGCGGCTTCGCGCAGAATTTCGTCTCGCTGATCGTGTTGCGCATGGGGGTCGCGATCGGCGAAGCCGGCTGCGCGCCGACCACCCATTCGCTGATCGCCGACTATTTCACCCCGCGCAAACGCGCGACCGCGGAAGCGATCTGGGCGCTGGCGATTCCGCTGGGAACGATGCTGGGGCTCGCGGTCGGCGGCTGGCTGGCCGAAGCGGTCGGCTGGCGGCACACCTTCCTGATTCTGGGCCTCGCCGGGGTCCTCGCGGCGCCGATCGTCTTCCTGACGCTGCGCGAACCGCCACGCGGCCAGCATGACGGCCTCGCCGGCACCCATGCGGTGCCCAGTCTCGGCGCCGCGATCCGGATGCTGTGGGAATGTCGGACCTATCGCTTCATGGTGTTCGCGATCGGCCTCCACAACCTCGTCTATTATGCCTTCATGAGCTGGATGGCGCCCTTCTATGTCCGGCTGCATGCGATGTCGCTCGCCGACGTCGCGGTCCATTTCGCGCTGCTGACCGGGATCGGCGGGGTGATCGGCACCTTCGCGGGCGGCTTCTCGGCCGATCTGCTCGGCCGGCGCGATGCGCGCTGGTATATGTGGACGCCGATGGTCGCGTCGCTGATCGCGCCTCCCTTCGCGATCGCGCAATTGCTCACCGGCGATGTCGACCTGTCCTGGCTGCTGGCGATCGTCCCGTCGATCGCGATCAATGCCTATGTCGCCCCGATCAACGCCACCACCCAGTCGCTGATGCCGCACTCGATGCGCGCCTTCGCCTCGGCGGTGATCGTGCTCGCCGCGGGTATCGTCGGCATGGGCATCGGCCCGGTGCTGGTCGGCGCGCTGAGCGACGGCTTCTCGGCGCGGCTCGGCGTCGATGGGCTGCGCTACGCGATCGCCGGCCCGATGCTGCTCGATTTCGCGGCGGCGGCGTTGTTCTTCATCGCCGGCCGCAACGCACCGCGCGAACTGTCGCTCAGCGCTGCGCGTTAGAGCATTTTCAAGTCAGGTGGAATCACCTGACGGCTCGGAAAATGCGGAAAACAAAGGACATCAGAGTGCATTCTGATTCAATCTCATCAGGATGCACTCCAGAGCGGAAAGCTGCTCCAACCGCCGAACCGGCAACAAAAAAACGGCCGGAACGCTAACGTTCCGGCCCACAGGGAGAGACGGGAAAGACGATCAGCGCGGAACGATGCCGAGCGCGGCCGCGGTCTCGGCGAGGCCGGCTTCCTTTTCGGCGATGCTGAGCGGCCCGGCCTTGGGCCAGAGATGCGGTCCCCACAGCACGATATTGTCGAAGCCCTCGCGCCGGAACTGTTCGACGATCGCCGCATCGGGCGCCTCGGGTCGCAGGATATAGGGCATGTCGCCGGTCTTGCCGGCCGCCTTGCGTTCGGCTTCGATCGTCTCGCGCAGCCGCAGCGCGTCGTTGAGCGACACCATCGCCGAATTCATCCACATGTCGGCGACCCGCGCGACCCGGCGCAGCGCCGGCCCGGTGTTGCCGCCGATCACCAGCGGGATCGGGGTCGGATCTTTCGTCACCTGTTGCGAGCAGTCGAACTGGAAATGCTTGCCGCTATGTTCGAAATAACCGCCCGCCCAGGCCTTTTTGAGGATGTCGATCGCCTCGTCGAGCCGCGAACCGCGCTCGGCGAACGGGATCTGGAGGATGTCGAATTCTTCCTTGAGCCAGCCGGCGCCGGTCCCGAGCCGGAAGCGTCCGCCCGATACATGATGGATGGTCGCGGTCGCACGCGCGAGCAGCAACGGGTGCATCAGCGGCACGATCGTGATCGCGGTGCCGATCTTGAGCTCGCGGGTCGCCCCGGCGATCGCACCGAGCAGGATGAACGGATCGTAGAGGGTGACATGGGGGCCGAGAATATCGTCCTCGGTCACCTCGGTACGCTCGGTATGGCCCGGATGCTCGCTCTTGAACGAGGACGGATTCACATAATGCTCGCCGATCCAGATCCCCTCGAAACCGAGCCGCTCGGCGGCCTTGGCCAGCGCGAGCAGCTGATCGGGGGGATAATCATAGGTCTGGATACCGAATTTGGTCTGGCCACTGGCCATTACGCTCTCCTTCGATGGTCCGGGATCACCGGATCAGGCTGTTTCTATGATGGGAAGCCAGGCGCCTGCAGGCGCCTAGCCGCTGGCGCCGACCGACCGCCATTGCGGCAAGGCGACATCGTCGGCCAGCGTGTCGAACCAGACTTCCATCGGCTGGCCGATCGCGAGATCGGGCTCGCCGTCGATGCGGCCGAGCAGCCGGACATCATCATTGTCGTCGAGCGTTACCAGCACCACCGTATAGGGCACCGGATAATCGGGATGGACCTGGTGGGTGACGACGACCAGCGAATGGAGGGTGCCGCGCCCGGCGGATTCGCGCCATTCGGACCGCGGCCGGCGACAATAGCTGCAATAAGGCGATGGCGGATGGCTGCCGCGCCCGCAATGCTCGCAGGCGGCGAACAGCAGCCTGCCCTCCGCCGCGCCGGCGAAGAAGGGACCGGTGTCGCGGTCGTTGACGACAGGAAGGATCATGCGGCCCTCCGCAGCACGACACCGGCACCGAGCGGGTAGAGGCCGCTGGTGACGAGCGCGCTTTCGGCGCCGTCGACCTGGTTCGATGCTTCGCCGCGCATCTGGCGGACGGCTTCGACGATATGGTTCATGCCGTGAATATAGCCTTCGGACATGTTGCCGCCTGCGGTGTTGATGGGGATCGATCCGCCCTTGAGCAGCGCGCCCGAGGCGGCGAAGGGACCGCCCTCGCCGATCTTGCAGAAGCCGAACGCTTCGAGCTGGAGCAGCACGCTGATCGTGAAACAGTCGTAGATTTGCGCGACATCGATGTCCGCCGGCCCCATGCCGGCACGGCGCCACAATTCGGTCGCCGCCGCGCGTCCGCCGATATCGGTCGGGTCGGCGCGCAGCATCGCCGGGAACATCATGCCGGCGCGCGTATCGTGCGCCTGCCCGCCCGCCACCGCGCGGATCGTCACCGGCCGCTTGGCGAGGTTGCGGGCATGTTCGGTGGTGGTGACCACCACCGCGCAGGCGCCGTCGGTCTCGAGGCAGAAATCGAACAGCCGCAGCGGCCGCGCGATCGGTCGCGAGGCGAGATAGGCGTCCATCGTCAGCGGGCGATCGTGCATCTGCGCGTGCGGCGTACGGTTGGCGGCCTCACGGCATGCGATCGCGATCGCGCCGAGATGCTCGGCAGTGGTGCCATGGTCGTGCATGTGGCGGCGCGCGATCATCGCGAAATGCTGGCCCGGAGAAATCATGCCATAAGGCAGGAAATATTCGTCATAGGAGCCTTGCCCGCCGACCCGCGGCGCCTGATCGGTCGGTGAGCCGAAGCGCGCCTCCGACCGGCCGTTGAGCGAGCGGAAGCACAGCACCGCCTTCGCCTGGCCCGACAGCAACGCGCCCACCGCGATGCCGATCATCATCGACGGCGCGATCCCCCCCGGCCCGGTATCGGCCCAAAATCGCATGCCGTGCAGGCCGAGCGCGGTCGCCAGCGACGACGGCGTGACCTTGTCGAGGTCGCAGCGGACGATGCCGTCGATATCGTCGGGCGACAGCCCGGCATCGGCGATCGCCGCCTGGGCCGCCTCGGCGGCGAGCGCCAGCGTGCTGCGTCCCGAATCCTTCGAATATTCGGTCGTGCCGATACCGGCGATCGCACAGCGGTCGCGCGCGGCGATAGCGAGATCCTCGACCATCAGGCGGCGACCTCCTGCTCGATCCGGTCGGCATATTTGCGCAGCGCCGCTTCGCGCAGATGCGGGATATAGCCGGTCGGAAACAGATCCGCGGTGCCCTTATGCTCGCGCAGCGTCAGCTTCGCCACGGTCAGCTTGTGGATCTCGGTCGGCCCGTCGGCCAGGCCGGTATGATAGCTGTCGAGCAGCTGCTCGACGAACGGCATGTCCGGGGTCAGCCCCAGCGAGCCATGGACCTGCAGCGCGCGCGAGGCGAGGTCGTGCATCACCCGCGGCATCATCACCTTCACCGCGGCGATG
Organism: Rhizorhabdus sp. GW822-FHT03C02; assembly: GCF_058801765.1. Classification (NCBI taxonomy): domain Bacteria; kingdom Pseudomonadati; phylum Pseudomonadota; class Alphaproteobacteria; order Sphingomonadales; family Rhizorhabdaceae; genus Rhizorhabdus; species Rhizorhabdus sp. GW822-FHT03C02. The sequence continues at coordinate 1,224,730 of NZ_JBXANN010000001.1, read as the reverse complement.
TCGCGCAGCACTTTCTTGTAATCCTGATATTCGTCGATCTTCCACGCGGTCTGAAGCAGCAGCAGCCGGAACTGCTCGATCTCCATCCAGCTGTCGGCGATCTTTTCCTGGATGAGCTGCTTTTCGGACAGCAGACTGCCCTGCGTATAGCGGCTGAGCGCGCGCTCGCACATCATCGCCAGCGCCTTCTTGCACTGGGCGAGCGTCCGCATCGCATGGTGGATGCGGCCCCCGCCGAGCCGGGTCTGGGCGACGGTGAAGCCGTCGCCACGCTCGCCGAGCAGATGATCCCTGGGAACGCGAACGTCGGTGTAACGAAGATAGGCGTGGCTCGGCCAGTTGCTGTTGCCGTGGGGCATGTTCTTGACGATCTCGATCCCGGCGGTGTCGGTCGGCACGATGAACGCCGACAGCCGGTTGTGACGCGCCGCGTCGGGATCGGTCACCGCCATGGTGATCAGGAAGCTCGCGACATGCGCGTGGCTGGAGAACCACTTCTCCCCATTGATCACCCATTCGTCGCCGTCGAGTTCGGCGCGGCAGGTGAACTGGGTCGGGTCCGATCCGCCGCGCGGCTCGGTCATCGAGAAACAGGAGACGATATCGTTGTCGAGCAGCGGCTGGAGATAGCGGCCCTTCTGCGCAGCGGTACCGAATTTGGCGAGGATCTCGGCATTGCCCGTGTCGGGAGCCTGGATTCCGAAAATCGTCGGCCCGAACGCCGACCGGCCGAGGATCTCGTTCATCAGCGCGAGCTTGAGCTGACCATAGCCTTGGCCACCATGATCGGGTTCGAGATGACAGGCCCACAGCCCCTGTTCGCGCACTTTGGCCTGCAGCGGCTTCACCAGCGCGTTGCGCCGCGGATTGCGGACATCGAACGGGCTGAAATCGCAGATATGATCGAGCGGCTCGACCTCGTCGCGGACGAATGCCTCGACCCAGTCGAGCTTCGTCTGAAAATCCGGATCGGTCGAAAAACCCCAGCTCATGCCTGCTCCTTCGCGGTTTCTTGAGGATCTCCGCCGTCCTCGTTCTCGCTTGCAAGGCTAGGCAGGCGCCTCGAATTTAACAAGATCATAATCAGGAATTAGCATAAGTCACAGGCGGCGCCGGTCGCGACGCGCCGGGCGGCGTCGTGCACCCGGCGCGCGTAATGCGCGGGGCCCTCCTCGGCCAGCCGCGCACGATTGGGCACTTCGAGGCTGAACGGGACGGCCGGTTGGGCCACGGCCAGCAGCGCCGCCAGATCGCAGCCGCCCTCGCCCGGCAACAGCCGCGCCTGCAGCGTTTCGCGGATACGATCGCCCTTGCCCACCGGCGCTTCGGTGGGGGCGTCGCAAAGCTGTACCTGGCGGACGAGCGCGCCGTGCGGGAAGATATCGGCGATGGTGCCACCCCCGCGCAGCCAGTGCATGGCGTCGAGCAATATGCCGGCATTGGCGGCGCGGCTTGCGCGCACCAGCGCTGCTGCTTCGGCGATCGTCCGGACCGCGGTGAACGGCACGAATTCGATATCGACGATCATGCCATGCTCGGCGGCCAGCGCGCACAGCGCGGCGAAGGCATCGACCGCGCGGATCGGATCGGGATCGGTGGAAACTGCGCACAGATGGCGGCCGCCGAACCGCGCGCCGATCTCCAGCCCCGGCCGAAGGGCACCGATATCGTTGGTGCCGTCGAGCCCCACCCATTCGAGTTCGGTCACGCGCAGCCCTTCGCCGTCGAGGATATGCCCGACCTCGACGACGGCCGCCGCCGAACGGACCAGCGACGGCACGACGTCGCTGTCCCCGATCTCGCCATGCCCCTCGATCACCCGCAATCCGACATGTCGAAACGCCGCCTTCGCGGCGCACCGCAGGAAGACCGCGGGACGGGCTCCGGTCAGCGTTTCGGGTGCAAGCGCAAAATCCATCGATCGTCCCGTCATGGCAGGGGCTTCGCATGGCGCGGGCATGGGGGATCGAACCACCTCTCCTTAACGATAGGTCGGCCGGCGGTGCCATAGGCGGGCGAAACGCTAGCGGCTATCCCGCTGTGCGACGACCCTTCCGGGGCGATCGAAGCGACCAAGGAGACGATGCGATGGCCGATGCCGACAGCGCGCAGGAGGCCGCGGCAAGAGGCCAGGCGCCGCGGGGGACGATCGCGCGGATGGGCAGTGCGAACCGCTGGTTCACGCTGGCGGTGCTCGGCGCGGTCGCGGTGCTCAACTATATCGACCGCACGATCCTCTCGATCCTGCAGGTGCCGATCAAGCAGGAACTGGGCCTCACCGATTCCCAGCTCGGCGCCCTGACCGGCCTCGCCTTCGCGATCTTCTACACCACCCTGGCGCTGCCGATCGCGCGCCTGGCGGACCGCACCACCCGCAAGATCGTCATCGCCATCTCGATGCTGGTGTGGAGCGTGATGACCGCGCTGACCGGCCTGGCGACCGGTTTCCTGATGCTCGTCATCCTGCGCATCGGCGTCGCCATCGGCGAGGCCGGCAGCGTGCCCGCCACCCATTCGATGATCTCCGACCTGTTCCCGCGCGAGCGGCGGGCGACCGCGCTGTCGGCCTGGGGCCTGTCCTATCCGATCGGCACGATGCTCGGCCTCGCCGGCGGCGGCTGGCTGGCGACGAGCATCGGCTGGCGCGAAGCCTTTCTATGGGTCGGCATGATCGGCGTGGTCGCGACCCCGCTGCTGCTCGCCGCAATCCGCGAACCGATCCGCGGCCGCTACGATCCGCCGGTGCTGGCCGGCGACCGCATGCCGACCGCGCGCGAGGCGTTGACGCTGCTGTGGAGCCTGCGCTGCTTCCGCTTCGCGGTCGCCGCCGGTGCACTCAATGCCTATGTCCAATATGCGATGCTGTCATGGAACGCGCCCTTCTATTCGCGCATGTTCGGCATGTCGCTGGCGTCGATCGCCGGCTGGATGGCGGTCATGAACGGGGTCGGCGGCGGCATCGGCATCTATCTGAGCGGCAACCTGTCCGACTGGATGGGCAAGCGCTTCACCCGCGGCTATCTGGCCGCGCCGGCGCTCGGCATGGTGCTGCTCGCGCCGCTGGGCGCGGTGCAATATCTGGCCGCCCCCCAGACGATATCGCTGGCGATCGGGATCGTCACCTCGCTGCTGGTGATGCTCTATTTCTCGTGCATCGTTTCGGTGTCGCACTCGCTGATCCCGCCACGGATGCGCGCCTTCACCTCGGCGGTGATCGTGCTGATCGTCAACCTCGTCGGGGTCGGGCTGGGACCGCTGGTCACCGGCGCGATCAGCGACTGGATCGGCAGCAGCGCCAGCAACGGCGAATCGCTGCGCTGGGCGCTGGCGAGCGCGATGATCCCCTCATTGATATCGGGCTGGCTCTACTGGCGCGCGGCCGGGGCGCTGGTCGTCGAGCTTCCCGCCGCCCATCGCCGCGAGGCCGACCGTTCCGCCGGCTGATCGCCGGCAAGGCACCCGGCAGAACCGCCGGCACACCGGCATCCTGGCGATCGCCGCCGGCGCACCTGCTCAAAACGCCAGCCCGGCGCTCGCTTGCAATTCCTGATGATAATCTACATTAAATCGGCCGGACGGCGCTCGTGACCCGAGCGTTTTGAATCGTCGAGCGGAGAGGATTTTGGCGATGAACATGCTCACCAACAATTACAGGATCATCGACGTCGACACCCATGTCGTCGAACCCTACGACCTGTGGACGTCGCGGGTTTCGAAGAAATATGGCGATGCGATCCCGCAGGTGAAACGCGATGGCGACACCGATTACTGGTATTTCGGCGACAAGCGCGCGGGCGGCGCCGGTGCGCCGGCGATGGCCGGCTGGCACCAGCATCCGCCCTTCCACCCCAAGACCCTCGGCGAGGCGCACCGTTACACCTGGGACCAGACCGAACGCCTCAAGGTGATGGACGATTATGGCATCCAGGCACAGGTGCTGTTCCCGAACGTGATCTTCTTCGAGGCCGGGACGCTGGTGAAGCTCGAGAGCGCCCAGCTGATGCTCGATTGCGTCAAAGCCTATAACGACTGGCAGACCGACTATGCCAGCGTCGCGCCCGACCGCTTCCTGCCCCAGGCGATCCTGCCCTTCTGGGATCTCGACGAGACGCTGAAGGAACTCGAGCGCTGCAAGAAGATGGGCCATCGCGGCCTCGTCTTCACCTCCGAGCCGCACCATTTCGCGCAGCCCAAGCTGACCAACCCGCATTGGGACAAATTGTGGGCGGCGGCCGAGGAAATGGGCATGCCGGTCAATTTCCACATCGGTTCGGGCGACCATGAGGTCAACAAGGTGATGGACGCCAGCGTCCCGCTCCATGCCGATTATGCATCGATGGGGGTGCTGTTCTTCATGGGCAATGCGGCGGCGATCACCCAGGTCATCTGCGGCGGCATCTGCCAGCGCTTCCCCAAGCTGAACTTCGTCTCGGTCGAAAGCGGCGTGGGCTGGCTGCCGTTCGCGGTGGCGTCGCTCGACTGGCAATGGATCAACTGCGGCGTGCCCAAGGAACATGCCGACAGCTACGACCTGCTGCCGAGCGAATATTTCAAGCGGCAGATCTATGGCAGCTTCTGGTTCGAGAAGAATCCGCTGGTCAAGTTCGCGATCGATCAGCTCGGCCCCGACAATATCCTGTACGAGACCGACTTCCCGCACCCGACCAGCATGAGCCCGGGGCCGGCGACCGCCGCCCAGCGCCCGCCCGAATATCTGGAGGACGTGTTCAAGGATGTGCCGCAGGATCAGGTCCAGAAGATCCTCCACGACAACGCGGCCCGCATCTATCATCTTGATTGAACGACCAACCAAAAAAAGTGGGGCGACTGGTGCTTGTGACAGTGACGCGAGCGCCTCGCTTTCTCCGATAGAAGCCCATGGCGACCGCGTCGGCCGTCATGGGCCAAGAGGATCAAGGCCATGCCGGACCGCGGCATGGCGGGAGTGGATGGAATGACGAGTGTTGCTGAACAGCGCGCGGCGGCGACCGCCGCCGCGGCCGCCGATCCGGCACGCAGGCCCCGGCCCTCGCGCGCACCGCTGGCGGGAATCCGGGTCGCCGATTTCTGCTGGATGGGGGTGGGCGCGGTGGCGACGCGGCTGCTCGGCGATTTCGGCGCCGAGGTGATCCGGATCGAGGACCGCAACCGGCTCGACATGCCGCGGCGCCTGCCGATCTACAAGGGCGGCGAGGCACGCACCTATGGCGAGGAGGACGCCGATCCCGATCCCAACAAGGGCGGGCTGTTCAACAATTACAACCGCAACAAGCTCGGCGTGACGATCAACATGCGCGACAAGCGCGGCCGCGAACTGTGCGAGCGTCTGATTTCCGCGTCGAGCGTCGTCACCGAGAATTTCGCCCCCGGCGTCATGGAGCGCTGGGGCCTGGTCTACGACTATGTGAAGACGCTCACCCCCAACGTCATCATGGCGCGGATGAGCGGCTATGGCCATTCGGGGCCGCATGCCGAGTTCAAGAGCTTCGGCCCCGTCGTCCAGGCGGTGAGCGGCCTGTCCTATATCAGCGGCCTGCCCGGCCAGGAGCCGTCGGGCTGGGGCCTGAGCTATATGGACAATATGGCGGCCTATTATAATTCGTCCGCGCTGCTGATGGCGATCTATCATCGCAACCGCACCGGCGAGGGCAGCGAGGTCGACGTCTCGGCGATCGAGGCCGGTATCAACCTGCTCGGCCCGATCCTGCTCGACGTGTCGGTCAACGGCCGCACCACCCGCGACGGCAGCTATCCGCCCGGCAACCGGCTCGAATATCCGCACGCCGCTCCGCACGGCGTCTTCCCGACCCGCGGCGACGATCGCTGGATCGCGATCGCGACCTTCGACGCGGCGCAGTGGCAGGGGCTGGTCGCCGAGATGGGATCGCCCGCCTGGGCCGACGAACCGCGCTTCGCGACGATGGAGGCGCGCTTCGCCAACCAGGATGCGCTCGAAGCGGCGATCGCCGCCTTCACCGTCTCGCGCGAACGCTACGACCTGATGCATCGGCTGCAGGCGCGCGGGGTCCCCGCCTCGGTCGTCCAGAATGCCGAGGACCTCAACGAGCATGATCCGCAGACCGCGCAGAGCGGACTGTTCTTCGAGATGGATCATCCGGTGATCGGCCATGCCCGTTTCGAGGGCACACCGATGCGCTTCTCGCGCCTCGAACAGGAGAATTGGCGCTCGGCGCCGCTGCTGGGCGAGGACAATCTCTACGTGTTCCGCGAGATACTCGGCCTGTCCGAGGACGAATATGAGACCTATGCCGCGGAAGGAGTGATCTGATGCAGGCGACCTCCACGACCGGCCTGCCCGCCCCCTATGCCGGGCTCAAGGTGATCGAGCTGGCCGAAAATACCGGCGGCGAATTTCTCGGCCGCATGCTTGCCGAAATGGGCGCCGACGTGATCAAGGTCGAGCCCCCCGAAGGATCGCCGACGCGCCGGATCGGCCCGTTTGCCAAAAGCGAGGAGGGCGTCGATCGCAGCCTCCATTTCTGGCTCTACAACAGCAACAAGCGCAGCGTGGCGATCGACCTCGGCGGCGATACGGCCGACGCGCTCGCCCCCCTGCTCGCCGACGCCGATTTCTTCATCTGCACCTTCCAGCCGGCGCGGCTGGCGGCGGCCGGGCTCGATCTCGACGCGCTGTCCGAACGCTTCCCCCGGCTGATCATCGTCTCGATCACGCCCTATGGTCTGACCGGCCCCTGGAAGGATTATCAGTCGTCCAACCTGATCGCGCTCGCCGGTGGCGGCCCGCTCAACATGTGCGGCTATGACGATCACGACATTCCGCCGATCAATCCCGGCGGCGACCAGGCGCATCATGGCGCGACCGCCTTCGGCCATATCGGCGCGCTGCTGGCGCTGCTCGACCGCCAGGCGACCGGCCGCGGCCAGGTCGTCGCGATCTCGATGCACGGGTCCTCGGCGGTCAATGTCGAGCTCGCCAACCCCTTCTGGTTCTATCCGCGGGTCAACGTGATCCGGCAGACCTGCCGCCACGCCCAGCCCTCACCGACCCAGTCGGCGCTGTTCCAGTGCGCCGACGGCCGCTATGTCTATTATACGCTGATCCTGTCGGACGGCCGCGCCTGGGACATGCTGGTCGACTGGATGGACAGCAAGGGCATGGCGGCGATGCTGACCGATCCCGAATATCAGGACATCGTCCACCGCCAGCGTTATTTCGCCGACATCCAGTCGATCGTCGAATGCTTCTTCCTCTGCCACGACAGCGCCGAAATGTATCTCGACGGTCAGGCGCGGGGGCTGCCGATCGGGTTGCTCAACGCGCCCGAGGACCTGTTCGAGGACGAGCATCTCAAGGCGCGCGACTTCTTCGTCGAGGTCGACATGGGCGGCGATGTCGGCGCGGTCGCCTATCCCGGCGACAGCTATCGCTTCTCGGCGTTCGGGAGCGTGCCGCGGCTGCGCGCACCGAAGCTGGGCGAGCATAATGACGCCGTGCTGGGCACGCAGGCCGCCGCGGCGGAATGACGGAAAAGGATCGATCGAGATGAGCAAACCCACCCCGGGATCGCGCTGGAAGAGCGCAGTCTGCGATACCGAAGCCGTGGTGGTGAAACCCGCCGGCAGCGGCGCCGTCCCCGAATGCGGCGGGATCGCAATGGTCCCGGTCGCCGTCGCCAAACCCGCAGACGCCGCGGTCGTCGCCGGGTTCGACGGCGGCACGCTGATCGGCAAGCGCTATGCCGATCCCGAAAGCGGCCTCGAACTGCTCGCCACCAAGGCGGGCAAGGGCTCGCTCGGGGTCGAAGGGCGGATCGCGCCGATCAAGGACGCCAAGCCCCTTCCCTCTTCGGACTGAGGAATCCGCCGATGATGAACATCGCGCTGCTCATGGAGATGGCGGCATCGGCGCTCGACGACCGGATCGCGGTCGCGGCGCAGGGCGAACATCTCTCCTTCGCCGACCTCCAGCGCCGCGCGCTGATCGCGGCCGAACTGTTCGCCGCGCATGAAGGCGAGAAGATCGCCTATGTCGGGGTCAATTCGATCGCCTTCCCGCTCGCCCTGTTCGGCAGCGCATTGGCAGGCAAACCCTTCACCCCGTTGAATTATCGCCTGCCCGATGCCGAGTTGCGCCGGCTGCTCGGGCGCACCGCCCCGGCCACTTTGGTGGTCGACGACGACATGGCCGGACGGGTCGCCGGGATCGACGGGATCGACGCGATCACCGTCACCGATTTCCTTGCCGCCCGCGCCGCACCCCGCGGTTTCGTCCCGGTCGAGAACGATATCGCGGTGCTGCTGTTCACCAGCGGCACCACCGGCGAACCCAAGGTCGGGGTTCTGCGCCACGCCAATCTCAGCTCGTACGTGATTTCGACGGTCGAGTTCATGGGCGCGGGCGAGGACGAGGCCGCGCTGGTCAGCGTCCCCCCCTATCACATCGCCGGTATCTCGGCGGTGCTGACTTCGGTCTATGCCGGTCGCAAGCTCGTCCAGCTACCGGCCTTCTCGCCCGAAGCCTGGGTCGATGCGGTGGCGGCGGAAGGCGTGACCCAGGCGATGGTGGTGCCGACGATGCTCGGCCGGATCCTCGACACGCTCGACGCGCGCGGCCAAGCGCTGCCCGGCTTGCGCCACCTCTCTTATGGTGGCGGCCGCATGCCCGAGCCGGTGATCCGTCGGGCGATGGCGACGCTGCCCGATGTCGACTTCGTCAACGCTTATGGCCTGACCGAGACCAGCTCGACCGTCGCCTTCCTGGGCCCCGAGGACCATCGCCGGGCGATCGCCTCCGACGATCCGGTCTGGCAGCGGCGCCTCGCGTCGGTCGGCGTCCCGCTTCCGACGCTCGAACTCGACATCCGCGATCCCGAAGGCCGCTCGGTGCCGCGCGGCGGTGCCGGCGAGATCTGGGTGCGCGGCGACCAGGTATCGGGCGAATATCTCGGCCGCTCGGCGCTGCGCGAGGGCGGCTGGTATCCGACCAACGATGCCGGCTGGATCGACGAGGACGGCTATCTCTTCGTCGAGGGCCGGCTCGACGACGTCATCGTCCGCGGCGGCGAGAATATCTCGCCCGGCGAGATCGAGGATGTTCTGCGCCAGCATCCCGCGGTCGCCGACGTCGCGGTGCTCGGCGTTCCCGACGACGAATGGGGCGAGGCCATCGCGGCGGTGATCGTCGTCCGTGCGCCGACGCCCGCCGACGAACTGCGCGACTGGGTGCGCACGCGGTTACGATCGACCAAGGTCCCGCAATTTCTTCTGTTCCGCGACGCGCTGCCCTATAACGACACCGGCAAGCTGCTGCGCCGCGCGATCAAGCAGGATATCGCACCGGCCCGCGCGGCCTGATCGCGCTTCCGTCAAAAAACAAGGAGGATGACAGTGAGCGAACGCTCGACCGAGGTGAAGAGCTTCCCCACCCATGAGGCGCGCTTCCGCCTCGACGGCCGCACCGTCTTCCTGTCGGGCGCCGCGGGCCATCTCGGCCGGGCGATGGCGATCGGCTTCGCCCAGGCCGGGGCGCATGTCGTCCTCAACGGCCGCACCGCCGCCAAGCTGCAGGTCTTTGCCGACGAACTCGGCGCGCAGGGGCTGTCCGCCTCGGTCGCGGCGTTCGACGTGATGGACCGCGACGCCGCCAACGCCTTCCTGGCCGGACTCGACCGGCTCGACGTGCTCGTCAACAACGCGATCACCGGGCTCGGTCCCAATGCCGGCACCAGCGCCGAGGCGTTCCGCGCGACCGTCGACAGCGGCCTGATCGCCGCGCACGAGAATATCATGACCGCGCTGCCCGCGCTCGAGGCCACGGTCGCCGCGACCGGGCATGCCTCGGTGATCAACATCACCTCGACCTGGGCGCATGTCAGCCCGAACTTTCCGCTCTACGAGGGCACCGGCCGGCTGACCCCGCCGCAATATGCCGCGACCAAGGGCGGGCTGATCCAGCTCACCCGCTATCTCGCCTGCCAGCTCGCGCCGAAGCGCATTCGCGTCAATTCGCTGAGCCCCGGCATCTTCCCCTGGGACGATATCGCCGCCAACGAGCCCGACTTCGTCGCAAAGCTCGCCGGCCAGTCGCCGATGCAGCGACTGGGCCTGGCGCATGAGCTCACGGGACCGGCGGTGTTCCTCGCGTCGGACGCCGCCTCCTACATGACCGGCACCGACCTGCTGATCGATGGCGGCTGGACCGCCTGGTAATCTTCCGCGATCAACTCGGCCCCGCGCCAGCCCACCGCCATCGCGGGGGCATTGGTGTTGCCCGATGGGATCGTCGGCATGATCGAGCAATCGGCGACGCGCAGCCCCTCGACGCCGTGAACCCGCAGTCGCGCGTCCACCACCGCGTCGCCACCCGGCCCCATATGACAGGTTCCGGTGGTATGGCTGCCGCTGCGCGCGGTCTTGTCGAGCTCGTCCATGATCTCGGCATCGCTCGCCACCTGCGGCCCCGGAAAGGTCTCGGCGGCGACGAACGGCGCGATCGCCGGCATCGCCATCATCCGCCGCAGCCAGCGGACCATGTCGAGCGCGGCGCCGCGATCCTCCTCGGTAACGAGCCAGTTGGGATGGATGGCGACCTGGGCATGCGGATCGCGTGACGCGATCGCGACATGCCCCTCGCTGGTCGGCCGCAGCAGATAGGCGCCGGCGGTCAGACCCGGCAGCGTCTCGGGCTGGCCGACATAACCCTTGCCGGGCTTGAGCGGCGCCATGCTGATCGGGGCGAAATAAAGCTGGACGTCGGGTCGCACCACCGCCGCGCTCGACCGCAGGAAAGCGCCGACCTCGAACGGGCCGGTGCTCATGATCCCATCGTGGCGCAGCAGGTAGCGCGCGACGCTCGCGACCAGACCGGCACCGCGCAGCCGCGAATTATGGCCCGGCTCGCCGGTCAGCCGATAGTTGAACGCCAGCCCGACATGGTCGCGCATATGCGCGCCGACCCCGGGACTGTCGTGGAGCACCTCGACCCCGAGCCGCTGCAGCAGCGCCCCCGGCCCCACCCCTGAAAGCTGCAGCAATTTGGGCGACTGGACCGCGCCCGCCGCCAGGATCACCTCGCGTGCGGCAGCAAAGTCGATCGCCTCGCCGCCGACCCGCGCGCGGACGCCGATGGCCCGCCGCCCATGCCACAGGATATGCTCGGCCTCGGCACCGCGCACGATGCGCAGATTGGGACGACCGCGGATCGGATCGAGGAACGCCGCGGCGGCGCTCAGCCGGCGGCCGTCGCGGATCGTATGGGCATAATAGCCGATCCCCTGCTGGTCGGGGCCGTTGAAGTCGTCGCTGCGCGGCAGCCCCATCTGCTCGCCGGCGGCGATGATCGTCTCGGCGAAGGGATAGCGGAAATGGCCGGCGGTGACGGTCAACGGCCCGCCCGCACCGCGGGTCGCGCTGGCGCCGAGGCTGTGATCCTCCATCGCCCGGAAGTGCTCGAGCATCGTCGCACCGTCCCAGCCGGGATTTCCGCGCGCCGCCCAGTCGTCATAGTCGGCCATCTGCCCGCGAATATAGATCATGCCGTTGATCGCGCTCGATCCCCCGAGCACCTTGCCGCGCGGCCACATCTCGCCTGCGCGGCCGCGGTGCGGCTGCGCCTCGGTCATGAAGTTCCAGGCGAAATCGGGCATGCCGGTGACCTTGGCAAAGCCCTTGGGCATGCCGATCAGGAAATGACCGGGCCGCGGCCCGGCCTCGAGCAGCAGCACCGTCACCGACGGATCGGCGCTCAGCCGGTTGGCGAGCACACAGCCGGCCGATCCCGCCCCTACGATCACATAATCCGCCTGCGTGGTCATGGCTTCTTCTCCCTGCGCCCGTCCTATCGCCGCGGCCTCGCGCAAACGCCCATGAAAAAGGCTAGGTAGGGCCGTTCACCGGCACGGCGGTGCCCGGCAGACCGCAAAGGAGGATCGACGACGACCGCCACCTGATCTTTTGATCAATCCCGATATTCATCGTGATCATCTAGACCAAATCGGGGGGCTCGGCACGGCGTTACGATCGTGCGGCCTGGACCAAGGGAGAAAGGGGTTGCACCCCTGGATATCGAAAGGCTTTCCAATGCTTGAATCCAGATCATTGTCCGCGCGGCGTGCGCGCTTGCTCGGCACGACGCTGCTCGCCGCGCTCGCGCCGTTCGCCGGCGCATATGCGCAGGAAACCTCGACCGCTCCGCAGGCCGCGCAAGGCGCCAGCCAAGCCGAGCCGCTCGACGCCAACGACATCGTCGTCACCGCCCGGCGCCGTGCCGAACGGCTGCAGGACGTGCCGGTCGCCGCGGTCGCGGTGACCACCGCGCAGATCCGCCAATATGATCTGACCAATCTCGCCAATGTCCGCATCGTCGCTCCGCAGGTCTCGTTCGATCGCGGCTTCACCGGGTCGGGCGCATCGATCTCGCTGCGCGGGGTGAGTTCCTCGAACCTCGACGCCGGCATCGAGCAGTCGGTGCTGCTCGATCTCGACGGGCTGCCGATCAGCCGCGGACGCATCCTCAACGACGCGCTGTTCGATCTTCAGGAAATCGAGGTGCTCAAGGGTCCGCAGTCGCTGTTCTTCGGCAAGAACACCCCGGGTGGCGTGGTCTCGCTCAAGAGCGCCGGACCGACCAAGACGCTGCAGGGCTATGTCCGCACCGGTTATGAATTCAACAACGACCAGGCATCGGTCGAGGCCGCGATCTCGGGGCCGATCACCGACACGCTCGGCTTCCGCCTCGCCGGCTATGGCAGCAACAGCGAAGGCTATATCCATAACCAGAGCCCCGGCATCGCCGATCCGTTCCGGACGACGCCCGCGCTCCAGGCCGGCGGTACGTTCGTGCCCGCCTCGTACAAGCGGCTCGGCGCCGAGAAGAAGATCGCCGGGCGCCTGACCCTGGCCTATGACGGCGGCAACGGTTTCGACGCGACCTTCAAGATGCTCGGGTCGCGCTATACCAGCCAGGGCCTGCAGTCGTTCAGCGAGGTGATGGGTTGCCCTGCCGGCCGCACCAAGCCCGCATCGGTCGGCGTCACCGATCCCTATGGCGACTGCAAGCTCAACGACAAATCGTCGCAGGGCGCGCTGCCGCCGGCGGTGGTCGCGGCGTGGCCCGAGGTCCGCGGCTGGAACACCGGCGGCCCATCGGCACGCGTTGCATCGATAGTTCCGACGCTGACGATGAATTACAAGCCCGGCAAGATCAACCTGACCTCGGTGACCGGCCTCTATTATTACAACTTCCGCAGTTCGGGCAACGCCGACGCGACCGCCTATAATTATTTCTGGTCGTACAACAAGGAACGCAACACCAGTTTCGTGCAGGAAGTACGGGCCGTTTCCGATTTCGACGGCCCGCTCAACTTCGCGTCCGGCGGTTATTACGAGCATAACGACCGGACCTTCTATGTCGGCGGCGCCAATGGGCCCAATCCCGTCGATCCCCGCAACGGCAAGCTCAACACCCATGACAACAAGCAGGCCAACAAGAGCGAGGCCTATTCGCTGTTCCTCCAGGTCAGCTACAAGATCCTCGACAATCTCGAACTGGCCGGCGGCGCGCGCTACACGCACGAAAAGAAGGATGTCGACCTCGTCAACACCTTCGTCAATTCTGCGGCGGTCGGCTACAAGCCCGAAGGCGTTCACATCATCGGGTCGCAGAAGCAGCGCAACACCTCGCCCGAGGCGACGCTGACCTGGAAGCCGTCCAACACGCTGATGGTCTATGGCGCCTACAAGACCGGCTATCTGTCGGGGGGCTTTTCGAACCCCGGCACGATCTCGTCGGGCAACAATATCGGCAATCTGACCTTCGACGCCGAAAAGGCCAAGGGCTTCGAACTCGGCACCAAGTTCCAGGCGTTCGACCGCCGGCTCACCGGCTCGCTGACCGCCTATAGCTACAAATATAAGGGCCTGCAGCTCACCGCGCTCAACGCGGTGACCGCGGTGTTCCAGACCCAGAACGCCGCCAACACCACGACCAAGGGCATCGAACTCGAAGGTGCCTATCGCACCCCGCTCGACGGACTGACCCTGCGCGGCAGCGTTTCGTACAACCGCGCCGAGTTCAAGGATTTCGCCGGCGCCCAATGCTATGCCGGCCAGACCGCGGCGCAGGGCTGCCTGTTGCTGCCGGGATCGACCACCGCCCGCGCGCAGGACCTCAGCGGCCGCGACGTCTATCGCGCCCCGCACTGGCTGCTCTCGGGCGGCGCGGTCTACGACATCGCCATGGCGAACGACTATAAGCTGACGTTGAACGGCGACTATCGCTGGACCTCGGGCTATTATGCCTCGCTCCAGGAAAATCCGGCCGGTTTCCAGAAGCATTATCTGCTGCTCAACGCCGGTGTCCGGCTGAGCGCGCCGAGCGACCGCTGGTCGCTGGCGGTGATCGGCCGCAACCTCACCAACCGCCGCTATGCGACGATCGGCGTGGACAAGCCCGGCGGCTCGGGCGAGGTGTTCGCGGTCGCCGGCGAGCCCCGCGCGGTCGTGCTGCAGGGCGAAGTGAAGTTCTGACGCGAAAAAGGCGGCGGTCCGATCGGATCGCCGCCGCCCTTTCCTCCCCTCTGCCCCGGCGCGTCAGGCGCCGGGGCATTTTTCTTATCCGTCGATCACCGTCTGCGCCGCACGCAGCCCCGTGGTCAACGCCGCCGCCAAACCGCCGCCATAGCCGCTGCGATAGAGGTCGCCGACATCGGCGCCGGCCGCGAGCAGTCCGTCGACCGGGGTGCCGTCCGCCCGCAATGCCTGCATCGACGCGTCGCAGGCGATGCCCGCGAAGCTGAAGGTGATCGCCGGATAGACGATCAGCGCATAATATGGCGGCGTGGCCAGCGGCTTATGCTCCTGGTGCGCGCGCGATGGCACCAGCTTCTCCCAGCCCTCGCGCGCGCAACGGTCATAATCGGCGACCGTCGCCAGCATCTGCGCACCGTCGAAGCCGTGCCGGGCGGCGAAGGACGCGACTTCGGCAAGCGTATCGGCGACGATCCCCTCGCCACCATGGTCGAGCGCCACCGCCATCCGGTCCTCGGGCGGCGCCACCTCGACCACCGGGGTCACCCCGTGCATCTGGTGAATGCGGTCGTCGGACAGCATCAGCGCGCGGCCGCCCGGCTGCTGGAGGGTGCGATGGGTGTTGGCATGATCGCCCGCGGTCTCGTCGCAGAAGCGCAGGCCCGCCTCGTTCAGCAGCAGCGTATAGTCGCTATGATATTGCGAAAGCCGGGTGAACAGCCGCGGATCGCCCCAGTCGGGCGAGCGGCTGACGAGATGCCCGTAAAAGCCGATATTGCCCTTGGGCGCCGCCGCCCCCGCCGCCACCGCGAGCCGCAGCGTGGCGCCGTCGCTGGTCGGGTTCGACCGCAGCAGCATCGTCCGGCCGTTCGGGCCGAGATAATGGTCGCGCCAATCGGCCGAGCCCTGCCATCCGCCGGCTGCCAGCAAGGTCCAGGGCGCGAACAGATCGACGGCGCCGTCGGCATGGACCGCACGCGCACCGATCACCCGCCCCGCATCGTCGGTCAGCAGCCGCTCGACGCGGGTGTCGTAGACGATCGCACCGCCCGCGCCTTCGACGCTGACGATCGCCTGGGTGAAATGGCCGAGCATGTCGGCCTGATAGCCCCGGCCGTTGAGCGGATTGACCACGGTCGACATCGCGATATCGCGGCCGCGCAGCCAGTCGAGCGCGGGGGCATAGCCATCGGCGACCAGTGCCGCGAAATGCGGCGCGCCTTCGGCATGATAGGCCATCTTCGCCGCGGTCTCGAACGTCCACAATATGCCGCCCGACATCGCCGCCGAACCGCCATGGTCCGACGCCGCCTCGACCACGACGACGCGCAGTCCCGCCTCCGCCGCCTTTGCCGCCGCGCTCAGCCCGGCCATGCCGGCACCGATCACGATAAGGTCATAGTCCAGCCCGTCTTCCCGCATTCCGTCCGCTCCGCTCATGGTTCGAACCGCAGGATGCGCCCGAACCGACCGCCGGCCCACGGCACAAAAGGACAGGTCTCAATCGGGCGACGGCGCCATCGGTTCGCGCGCGAGCGCGCGCAGCCGGTCCTTGCGGATCTTGCCCGAAGCGGTGCGCGGAAAATCGTCGACCCAGATGACGTGCTCGGGGCATTTCTGTTTCGCCAGCCCGAGGCCGCCGAGATGGCGCGCGAAGGCGGCGACGTCGGGCCGTTCACCGCCCTGCGCGATCAGCACCGCGCAGATGCCTTCGCCGAGCCTGGGATGCGGCATCGCCACGACCGCCGCCTCGGCGACCGCCGGATGACGGTGCAGCGCATCCTCGATTTCCCTGGCGCTGATATTCTCGCCGCCGCGGATGATGAGGTCCTTCTTGCGGTCGGTGATCGTGACCACGCCATCGGCCGAGACCGTGCCGATGTCACCAGTGCGCAGGAAACCGTCGGGGTCGATCGCCGCTTCGGTGTCGGCGGGGTCGGCATAGCCGACGAACATCGAGGGCCCGCGCACCAGCAGCTCGCCCTCCTCGCCCGGCGGAAGCACCGCGCCGTCCGCGTCGACCGCATGCACCTCATAATCGACGACGCGCCCGTCGGTGGTCGCGGCGGGCTCGTCTTCGCCGGGCTCGCGAAAACCGAGCGTGACCAGTGGCGCTTCGGAACTGCCATAGACGCGAAAAGCGACCGGCCGCCCGAACCGCGCGTTCGCCGTCCTGACCAGTTCGGGCGGAACCGCGGCGCCGCCACAGGCGAAAAACCGCAGGCTGGGCAAGGTCGATCCGGCGTCGGCAGCGGTCGCGGCCAGTTCCTGCAGGAACGGGGTCGCGGCCACGGTGCCGACGACCGCATGCCGCCCGATCAGATCGAGCGCCGCGGCCGCATTCCAGCTCTCCATCAGGATCGTGCGGGTGCCGGCGAGGAACGGCATTTCGAGACCATTGGCATAGCCGCTGATATGCGTGACCGGCGACGGCATCAGGATCGCATCGCCCGGCTCGATGCCCCAATAGCTGCTGCTGACCTCCATCACCCGTCCCAGCGTGTCATGGCTGTGCAACACCGCCTTCGGCCGGCCGGTCGTGCCCGAGGTGTAGAGGAGCAGCTTGATGCCGGCGGGATCGACCTGCCGGCCGACCGGCCTTGCGCCTCGCCCCGATTCGACCAGTGCGGCATAATCGTCGATCCGGACACCGGCCGGCCGGATCGGCACCGCGGCGATGAGGTCGGGCAGGTCCGGCGCGAGCCGCGCGATCATCGCCCCATAGTCGTAGCCCCGGAACTGTTCGGCGAGAAACAACAGCCGCGACCGGCTGTCGCGCAGCATGTAACCGACCTCGGCATCGCGATAGATCGGCACGATCGGGTTGACGACGAAGCCGCCGATACAGGCCGCCAGATTGATCACCGCGGTTTCGTGCCAGTTCGGCGCCTGGAAGCTGACCACCTCGCCGGGTCGGACGCCCAGCGCGGCCATCGCCGCCGCCAGCGCCTCGGCATCGGCCAGCAAGGTGCCGATCTCATGCGCGACACCGCCATCGACCAGCATCACCCCGTGCGCGTCGTGCGCCGCCAGATCCCGCGCCCGATCGGCCATCGTCCGTCGTGGCCACAAACCCCGATCCGCGAAGCGACGAAGATGTATTGCCAAGCCGTTGTCGATCATAGCGTTTCCTCTCGATCACCGGAAAACAAGGACATTCGGCGATCAAGATCGGCAATTCCTCATAATGATAGCTATTTTTCTTGCCCCACTTTCGTCTGCCGGATAAGGTCCGAAACGGAGAGAAGTCGTACCAGAAAACCTCAACGGGAGTGGTCGAAAATGCAGTGCCTCGACAAGCTTGATTCGGTCCGCATCACCGCGCCCAGGGATGTGCGTGCCGCAGCGGAGTCCTTCTTCGCCTTCGCCACCGGCATTTTCAATTGTCGTGTCGCGGCATGCCACAACATCGCCGTCAAACAGCTGATGCACGACGGCGATGGCAAGGTCCTGGCGACCGATATCTTCGGCTGGACCGACCAGGAAAACGACCGCTGGTGGCGCACGCCGCAACTGGCGCTCGCATCGCCGCTGCCCACCGCCTGCCGTTATGAAAGCGAGCCCTTCTGGTGCAATGCCGACGGCTTTCGCACCATCCGCAAGAACGCCTGGCTCGACAGCATCGACCTGTCGAATTTCGAACGCCGCGCCTTCGCCCGCGCCGCGATCGTCGTGCCGGTGCACCTGCCGTTCGGCCAGATCGGCGCGGTCAGCTTCACCCCGCAGGACGACGCAGTCGTCGATCTTTCCGACGAATATGCGCGCTTCGGCGATGTCCTCGGCATCTATTCGCGTGCCTTCATCTCGTCCTATCAACGGGTGATGGTCGCGCCCGAACGCTTGCCGGTCGGCGGCACCATGCTCAGCAAGCGCGAGGTCGAGTGCCTGCGCTGGGCGGCGATCGGCAAGACCGATTATGAGATCAGCATGATCATGTCGCGCAGCCGGGCGACGGTGCGCTTCCACATCCACAATGCCGCGACCAAGCTCGACGCGGTCAACCGCAGCCAGACGGTCTTCAAGGCGGCGCAGCTCGGCTATATCGGCCTCAACAGCTGAGGCGACCGGACGGTGCCCGGTCAGAGACCGAGCACCGTCTTGGCGATGATCGTGCGCTGGATTTCGTTGCTGCCGCCGAAGATCGTCCACGCCCGGCTGTTGAGATAGCGCGCCGGCGCGACCTGCGCATCCTTGCCCTGGATCGGCGGATCGCAATCGGGGCCATAGAGTGGCCGGGTCGTGCAGAGCTGCAGTCCGGCATAGCCATGCGCCGACATCGCCAGCGCGTCGATCTGCTGGCGCAGCGTCGAGGCGCACATCTTGACCAGCGAGGTCTGCGGACCGGGCTTCTTGCCATGGGCGATCTCGGCGAGAATGCGCAATTCGGTGACCTCGAGCGCCAGCGCTTCGAATTCGGCGCGCGCCAGGCGGGTCGCGAAGGCCGTATCGTCGACCAGCGCCCCGCCCCGGCCATCGGCCAGACCCGCCGCGACCCTGCGCAGGTCGGCGAGATCGGCGAGGAGCCGTGGCGCATGGCATGATCCGCCGCGCTCGTTCTCGAGCAGATATTTGGCGACGGTCCACCCCTGCCCCTCGCCTGCGATCCGGTTCTCGACCGGCACCACGACATCGTCGAGGAACACCGCATTGACCTCATGGTCGCCGGCGATGCCGATGATCGGCTTGATCTCGATCCCCTTCTGATCGAGGTCGACCAGCAGGAAGCTCAGCCCGGCCTGCGCCTTGACCTCGGGATCGGTGCGCACGAGGCAGAACATATGGGTCGCGAACTGGGCATGGGTGGTCCACAGCTTGCTGCCGTTGACGACATAATGATCGCCCTGACGCACCGCGCGGGTCTTGAGGCTCGCCAGGTCCGATCCCGATGACGGCTCGGAAAAGCCCTGGCACCAATAATCGTCGCCGGACAATATCCGCGGCAGCAGCGTCGCCTTCTGCTCGTCGGTGCCGAACGCCTGCAGCACGGGCGCAAGCAGCTTGAGGCTGAGCACCGGCAGGTCGGGCGCATCGGCGAGCGCGCATTCCTTCTCGAAAATATAGCGCCGCACCGGATCCCAGCCGGTGCCGCCATATTCGGCCGGCCAGTTATAGCCGAGCCAGCCCTTCTCGTGAAGGATCTGCTGCCAGCGCCGGCTGATGTCGGGCTCGGCGAATACGGTCGGGGTAGCCCGCGCACCGGCGCGAAGGTCGGCGGTCAGATGCGCGTCGAGAAAGGCGCGGACCTCGGCCTGGAAATGCTTCTCGTCCTCGCTGAATTCGAAATTCATTCGTCCCTCCGGGGCCATCGCGGGCCCATGGACCCGGTATCGCCGAACTGGCGGCCGAACGCGTCTGTGCAAAAGGCTAGCCGGTCGAGGCCGGCCATCGTCGGGGCGATGCCCCGCGCCGCCTAGCCGAATGTGGAGGCGCAGCCGTTCGAGGGCTCCGGTAAAACGCCGGCATCAGGGCGGGAGCGGTCCGCATCCTCCGGACGAGAGACGGCATTTGGACTTCAGCATATCAGAAGAGCAGCAGATGCTGCGCGACATGGTCGAACGCTTCGCCAAGGATCGCTACGATCCGGCGCAGCGCCCCGCCCACCATGTCCCGGCCGCCGGGTTCGATGCCGGCAACTGGGCGCTGCTCGCCGAACTCGGCCTGCTCGCTTTGCCCTTCGACGAGGCCGATGGCGGCCTCGCCGGATCGCCCACCGACCTGATGATCGTCGCCGAGGCGCTTGGCCGCGGGGTCGTCGCCGAACCCTTTCTGTCGGGCATATTGATCGCCGGCCAGTTGCTGGCGATTGCCGGCACCGCCGGCCAGAAAGCGCACTGGCTCGATCGCATCATCGCCGGGTCGGCGCATATCGCGCTCGCGCACAGCGAACCCGACAGCCGCTTCGCGCTCGACCGCGTATCGGCGACGGTCGTCGATGGCCGGATCAGCGGTACCAAGAGCTTCGTCCTCGGCGGCACCGCGAGCGACGCCTTCATCGTCTCGGCGCGCGCGCAGGACGGCGCGATCGGCCTGTTCCTGGTCGATGCCGCAGCACCCGGCATCCGTCGCCACGATTATCGGCTGGTCGACGGATCGACCGCGATCGAGATCGGCTTCGCCGACACGCCCGCCGATCCGATGGCCGGCGGCCTCGACGATCTGCTCGTGCTGGTCGACGCGCTGCGCGTGCCGATCGCTGCCGAAATGCTCGGCCTGATGTCGACGCTGTTCGACGTGACGCTCGAATATATCCGGGTAAGACGCCAGTTTTCCGCGCCGATCGGCAGCTTCCAGGCGATCCAGCACCGCATGGCCGACCAATATCTCGCGCTCGAACAATCGCGCTCGCTGCTGTTCCGCGCGGCCATGACCGGCGGCGATGCCGGCAACGCCGCGCGCCGCGCCGCCAAGGCCTATATCGCCGCCGCCGGCGTGCGGCTGGGCGAAGAAGCGATCCAGCTCCATGGCGGCATGGGGGTCACCGACGAACTGATCGTCGGCCATGCGCACAAGCGCATGCTGCTGCTCGCCAGCCTGTTCGGCGACGCCGACAGCGAACTGAGCGGCTATCTCGCCGCAACGCGCTGAAACGACGCCGCTCTGGCAGAGGCCGGAGCGGCGAGCGGGCTCATTGACTATCGCTTGAGGATCGTCACCGCCGACACGCCCGGCGCGCCATAGACATGGCTGTACGCGGTCTTCGGATCGCCCGGCACCTGGCGCGCGCCGCCGGCGCCGCGCAGCTGGACGACATTCTCATAGACCTGACGCAGCCCCGACGCGCCGATCGGCTCGCCGCAGGCGATGCAGCCGCCATCGGTGTTGACCGGCAGCCGCCCGCCGATGCGGGTCCGTCCCTCGGCGATCCATTGCTCCTGGTCGCCATCCGCGCAAAAGCCGTTCTCGGCCATGTGCATGATCTCGGCACCGGCCTCGGTGTCCTGAAGCTGGGCGACGTCGATATCCTCGGGTCCGACCCCGGCCTTCTCGAACGCCGCACGGCTGGCGATCGTGGTCGCACTGCCGCCGCGCTCAACGTCGAGCGAGGGCGCGAACACCTCGAACGAGCCCGCCGGACGGGTGCGCATCGTCGCGGTGGCGAGACGGATCATCGGCCCGCCGAGCTCGCGCGCCTTCTTCTCGCTCGCCAGCACCAGCGCGACCGCGCCTTCGGCGGGCGAGCAGAACATATATTTGGTCAGCGGATCGCTCACCATCGGCGCGTTGAGAATCGTGTCGATATCGACCGGTTCGCGCCGCCAGGCATGCTCGGCGAGTGCGCCATTGGCGAAGCTCTTCTCGGCGATCCGCCCCAGCGTCTGCCGACTGATCCCGAACTGCGCCATGTAGCGCTGGATCTTCATCGCGAAGAACTGGGTGGTCAGCATCAGCCCGACATCGCCATACCAGTCGGGCAGCCCCCATTCGGCCGGCTTCGGATCGAACGCACCGCGCGGATGCTTGTCGAAGCCGACCGCGAGACCGAGTTCATATTCGCCCGACGCGATCGTGCTCGCCGCCGAGAACAGCGCCGATCCGCCGGTCGCGCAGCCATTCTTGACGTTGATGAACTGGACCCCGGTCAACCCGAGCCGGCTGACCATCGTATCGGCATTGCCCGAGGCATCCGATCCGCCATAAGCGAACTCCATGTCGGGCCAGGACAGGCCGGCATCGGCGATCGCGGTCCGTGCCGCCGCCACGCCCATGTCGAGCCCGGTCAGGCCGTCGCTGCGGCCGAACGGGTGGATGCCGATACCGACGATACATGCGCCGCTCATGCCGATGCTCCTCCCACGGGTTCGAAGGCGTAGGTCGTGCGCACCGTTCCGTCGGCCGCTTCGACGAAGGGCACGACGACGGTGCGATAGCGGTCGCCGATCCGGATCGCGTCGAGCGCAACCCCGGTCAGCCGTCCCTCGACGATCAATTGCCCCGGAAACTCGACATAGCCGACGGCATAGGGCTCGAACGCCTCGGGCCCGGCATAAGGCGGCGATTTGGGGCGGAAGCGCTGGACCGTCCACGACCAGAGCGTTCCTTCGGGCGCGACGTCGACCGGCGCGTAGTTTTCGGCTTCGATCCCGTGCGGAAACGGAAACACCATTCGCCCCGACTGGTGTTCGCGCCCGGCGATCAGATGCGCGGTCGGGCCATCGACGAAAAGCCCGTCGGCGATCGCTATGCTGGTCATCGCTCGATACTCCCTGCTGTCGTCAGGCACCGGCGCGCTGCGCCTCGGCCCAGGCCGCCTCGGCCAGCGGTTCGACCCGCTGCGCCATCTCGCCCGCGTTCGCCGAGGAGGCGTTGCCGGCCAGCGCGCGCGCGGCGACCCCCTGCCAGATCGCCGCGACCCGAAAGAGGTTGTAGGCGCGGTAGAAACCCAAATTGCCGGGCACCGGCTGGCCGCGCCGTTCGAAATAGCGCGCGAGATAATCGTCGAGCTGCGGAATGCCGAGCGCGTCGAGATCGGCGCCGAGCAGGGTCCCGCGCGGATCGATCCCGGCCGGACGATACCATTCCATCGCATGGTACATGACGTCCCCCATCGCATCGCCGGTGGTCGACAATTCCCAGTCGATCACCGCCGCGACCTTGGGCTCGGTCGGATGGATCAGGATGTTGTGGAAGCTATAGTCGCCATGGACGATCCTGGTTGCGCCGTCCTCGGCCGGGATCGCCCCGGGCAGCCATTCGATCAGCCGGTCCATCGCCGCGATGCCATGGGTCTCGGTCTGGCGATATTGTTTCGACCAACGGCCGACCTGGCGGCCGAAATAATTGCCGGGCCGGCCATAGCCTTCGAGCCCGATCGCATCGGGGTCGAAATTGTGGAGCTGGGCGAGCGTCGCGTTGATCGAATCGCACACCGCCGCGCGTTCGTCGGGCGCGAGATCGGGCATCCGGCAGTCGAAGAAGATCCGTCCCGGGACATGCGCCATCACATAGAAAGGCGACCCGATCACCTCGGGGTCCGCTTCGTAGACCAGCGGCTCGGGCACCGGAAAGCCTTGCGCGAACAGCGCCGACAGGATGCGATGTTCGCGATCGACCGCATGTGCCGACGCCAGCGTCACCCCGGGCGGCTTGCGCCGCAGCACATAGACGCGGTCGGGGGTGTCGAGGATATAGGTCGGATTCGACTGACCGCCTTCGAATTGGCGCACCGTCATCGGCCCGCGAAATCCGGGCAGATGGGTCTTCAGATAGTCCTCGAGCCGCACCGGATCGAAGCGGTGCGCCGCCTTCACCGCGACGATGTCGCCGAAATACTTCTTGGGCTCGGCGCTCACCGCTGGCCTCCGTCGACGGTCAGCACCGTACCGGTGGTGTAGCTCGACCGGTCCGACGCGAAATAGAGCGCCGCGGTCACCACCTCCTCGGGCCGGCCGATGCGGCGAACCGCGGAATCGATCGATTTGTCGAGCTCGTCGCGCCAGCTCTTCGCGATGTCGGTCCAGAACGGTCCCGCCATGATGCAGTTGACCCGCACCGCCGGACCGAACTCGAGCGCATGTGCCTTGGTGATGATGTTGAGCGCGCCCTTGCTCGCGGCATAGACCGCGAAGCTGGGGTCGGGATGCTGCGATCCGGTGCTGCTGACATTGATGATGCTGCCGCCCCCCTGCGCAACCATGCGCTCGCCGACCAGCGCCGACAGCCGGAACGGCCCCTTCAGGTTCACCGCCACCGTCTTGTCGAACAGCGCCTCGTTCATCTCGCTCGACTTCGCGACCGTCGGTGCGATCCCGGCATTGTTGACGAGGATGTCGATCCGCCCGGCCGCGGCATAGGCAGCCTCGACCAGCGCATCGATCGCGTCCCAGCGACCGACATGCGCGGGGATCGCCCAGCCCTTGCGGCCCAGCGCCTCGATCTGCGCCACCGCGGCGGCGCAACTTTCGGCGTCGCGGCTGGTGACGATCACGTCGGCGCCCTGTTCGGCGAAGGCGGTGGCCATGGCGAGACCCAGGCCCCGGCTGCCGCCGGTCACCATCGCCACCTTGCCGCTCAGGTCGAAATAGTCGGCCATTGGCTTATCCCCGGATCTTCGGCGCGACCGCCGCGCTGTCGCCGTTGCGATAGCGGTTGAGCTCGATGCGCGCGATCGCGCGGTTATGGACCTCATCGGGGCCGTCGGCGATGCGCAGGATGCGGTTGTTCGCGTACATCTCGGCCAGCCCGAAATCGGGCGAGACGCCGGCGGCGCCGAACGCCTGGATCGCTTCGTCGATCACGCGGATCGCGATGCGCGGTGCCGCGACCTTGATCATCGCGATCTCGGCCTGCGCCACCTTGTTGCCGGCCGTATCCATCATATAGGCCGCCTTCAGGCACAGCAGCCGCGCCATCTCGATATCGGTGCGCGCCTCGGCGATGCGCTGTTCCCAGATCGAATGTTCGGCGATCGGCTTCTTGAACGCGGTGCGCGACAGCAGCCGGCGGCACATCTTTTCGAGCGCCGCCTCGGCCGCGCCGATCGTCCGCATCGCATGGTGGATGCGCCCTGGGCCGAGCCGCCCCTGGGCGATCTCGAAGCCGCGCCCCTCGCCGAGCAGGATGTTCGCGGCAGGCACCCGGACATTGTCGAAGAACACCTGGCCATGGCCGCCATGCTGGGCATGGTCATAGCCGAACACCGGCACCATCCGCTCGATGACGACACCGGGGGTGCCGCGCGGCACGATGATCATCGACTGCTGGCGATAAGTCTTCTCGCCCCGATCGGTCTTGCCCATCACGATCAGCAGCTCGCAATTGGGATGGCCGATCCCCGACGACCACCATTTGCGACCGTTGATCACATAGTCGTCACCATCGCGGACGATCGAGGTCTCGATGTTGGTCGCGTCGGACGAGGCGACCGCGGGCTCGGTCATGCAGAAGGTCGACCGCATCGATCCTTCCATGATCGGGCGCAGCCAGCGCTCCTTCTGCTCGATCGTGCCATAGCGCTCGAGCACCTCCATATTACCGGTGTCGGGGGCCGAGCAGTTGAACACCTCGCCGGCCCAGACATAATGGCCCATCATCTCGGCGAGCGGCGCATAATCGACGTTCGAGAGATGCGGACAGTCGAATTCGAAACTCTGGTCGACATGGTCGGCGCCCGCGCTGGGCGGCATGAACAGGTTCCACAGCCCGGCTTGCTTCGCCTTGACCTTGGCCTCCTCGACCACCGGCGACAGCGCCCACGGGTCGCCCTTGTGCAGATCGGCATGAAAGCGTTCGTCCTGCGGCGCGACATGCTCGTCGATGAATCGCTGGACGCGGACCTGCCATTGCTTCGCGCTGTCCGAATAGTCGAAAATCATGCCTCAACGACGCTCCCTGGAACTGGAGATTGCACCATCTGCGCCTGCCCTATGCCGGCGGAAAGCGAAGCTGGCATATTGGACAGGCGGTGGCCGGTTAGCGATCTCGAAGATGCCGGCGCACCTTTCGAGCACCGCACGGATCTGCGGTTCAGACGAAATCCAGCGCGCGATTCCGGGCGAGATCGCCCCGCAGATGCCGGCTCGCGATCAGGTAGAAAGCCATCGCGATCAGCTCGACCAGCATCACCGCCGCCATCGCATGCCGCAGCGATTCGGCGCCGAAGCGCGGTTGGAGCGCGTCGGACAGCAGGCCGGCCAGGGTCGGCCCCAGCCCGAGGCCGACGATGTTGAAGGTCATCAGCATGATCCCGGCGGTGGCGCCGCGGATCCGCGGCGACACCAGCGTCTGGCTCGCCCCGATGGTCGGTCCGACATAGGCGGTGAGCAGCAGATAAGGGCCGGCGGCGAACAGGAAGGACAATCCCGGCGTCGGCGCGAGATATTGGGCGATGCCGAACGGCACGGTCAGCCCCGACACGATCGCCAGCACCCAGAGCTGCCAGCGCATGTCGCGGCGCCCCAACCGGTCGGCGAGCGCGCCGCCGGCCCAGGTCCCGACCATGCCGAGCGCTGCGAGTACCGATAGCCGGGTCGCGAGCGCACCCGACGCCAGCCCGAAGCTGCGGGCATAGAAAGGCGGCGTCCACGCCATGAACGCATATTGGGTGAAGCCATGGACCATGTTCGCGATCAGCAGATAGCGCAGCGATTTGAGCCGCCACAAAAAGCCCAGCGTCCGCCCGAAGCCGATCGGCTGCGCTTCGCCGGCCCCGGCACCGCCCTCGCCCGGATCGGACATGCCGCGCCGCGGCTCGGCGATGGTGAACCACAGCAGCGGCGCCGCCAGTGCCCCCGCCAGCCCGACGATCACGAAGGCCGCACGCCAGCCGAGCCACTGGTCGACCCAGCCCCCGGCGAGAAGCCCGAGCATCGCCCCCACCGGCGCGCCCAGGCCGTAGAGCGACAGCGCCGTCGCGCGCCGGCCCGCCGGAAAATAGTCCGATAATATCGACGCCGAGGGCGGATGGCCGCCCGCCTCGCCGACGCCGACCAGCATCCGGCACAGCAGCAGCGACGCGAACCCGCCGGCGAGTCCGCACGCGGCGGTCGCCAGGCACCACATCAGCAGCGATCCGGTCAGCACCGCAACCCGGTTGTGGCGATCGGCGATCCGACCGAGCGGGATCGCCAGCGTCGCGTAGAACGCCGCGAAAGCGAGCCCGCTCAGGACCCCGAGTTGCCCGTCGCTCAGCCCCAGTTCGCGCTTGATCGGCTCCTGCAGCATCGACAACAGGCTGCGATCCATCACGTTGAACGCGAACACCACGCCCAGCACCGCCACCACATAGCCGCGATACCCGCCTCCAGCGCGGGCCGGATCGATTCTCATCATGCTCAGCGCCATTCGACCGGGGTTTCGAAAAGACCGGGCAGGCTATGCCCGGCATAGTCCAGGATCCGCGCGACATGCGCGGCCATCAGCGCGCGCGCATCGCCTTCGCGGCCATCGAGCACCGCATCGGCGATCGCGCGATGATCGGCGATCGAATGTTCGGTAAAGTCCTGCCCGCCCTGGGTCAGGCCGTGGACATGGCCCGAGAACACCGCGTCGACCGCGTCGGCGAACATCGCCAGCAGCGGGTTGCCCGACAGCCGGTTGATCGCCGCATGCGGCCCGAACTCGTGATTGTCGCGCAGCGCGCACGGATTGCCGGCGATCGTCGTCAGCATCTCGCGCACCGTCGCGCGATCGGGATTGGCGGCCGCACGGCCGGCGAGCTGCGGGCTCACCGTCGCCATGAAGTCGGCAAGATCGCCGTAGGTCGCCCCCGCCAGCCCCATGAACAGGCTGAGCATTCGCCCGAGTTGCTCGGGGCCGGTCCGCGCAACCACCGGCCCGCCATGCCGACCGGGCTTCAGATAGATCAGCCCCTGCGCCTCGAGGATGCGCAGCGCCTCGCGCACCGAACCGCGCCCGACCCGGTAACGTTCGATCATCTCGCTTTCGGCGGGCAAGCCGTCACCCGCCTGCAGGCCGGCCACGGCGATGCCGCGGACGATCTCGCGCGCCAGCAGCTCGGCGGTCTTCATCGGCCGCAGCGGCACCACCGCGGCGCTCATGCCGGGACCTCGACGATCCGCCGCCGAACCATGTCCGCGATCGCGGCATCGTCATAGCCGAGTTCGGCCAGGATCGCCGCGCTGTCCTGCCCGAGCAGCGGCGCCGGTCCCTTTCGCTCGGGCGGGGTGCCGGACAGGCGGTTGACGAAGCCGACCTCGCGGATCCGTCCGTAGATGGTGTGCTGCTCGAAGCTCAGCCCCTGGTCGAGCGCCCACGCCTCCTGCAGGAATTCGGGGACATAGGGGGTCTCGCGCGCGATCTCGCATGGCGCGCCTGCAGCGTCGAGCCGGGCGAACGCCTCGCCCGCGCCCAGCCCGGCGAACCATGGTTCGAGGATCGCGACCAGGTCGGCGTCATGCGCGCTGCGCGCGACCGGATCGGCGAAGCGCCGATCGCCCGGCAGATCGGCGCGGCCGATCGCCCCGGCCAGCGCCGCGAAGCCGGTGTCGCTGCGGCAGGCTATGCACAGCCAGCCGTCGCGGGTGCGATAGAGCCGATCGAGCGCGTTGAACCCCATCTGGCCGGCATCGAGGATCAGCCCCGCCACCGGATTGAGGTCGGCGTCGAGCATATGTTCGGAACAGGCGAACAGGCTCGAATTGACCTGCGGGCATTCGAGATAGCAGCCGCGACCGGTGCGGTGGCGCTGCTCGATCGCCATCAGCACCGCGACCGCGCCGAGGAAGCCGTTATTATAATCCTCATTGCCATAGACCGACGGCACCGGGCTGTTGCCCTCCCCCGCCGCCGCGAACATCAGCCCGGTCCAGCCGCTGAGCAAGGGCGCGAAGCTCTTGAGATTCGCCTTGGGGCCTTCGGAACCATAGCCGGGCAGATAGGCATAGATCAGCCGCGGATTGATCGCCGCCAGCGCGTCATGGCCGATCCCGGCTTTGTCGGCCTTGCCCGGGCGCAGATTGTGCATGACGACATCGGCGGTCGCGACCAGCCGATGGATCGCCGCGAGCCCCTCGGGGGTCTTGAAGTCGATCGCGATGTCGCGCTTGCCGCGCTGGCACGCCTCGAACGGATCGGGCAGCGGCCGCATCTGCTCGCCGCCCAGCGCCTCGACCTTGATCACCTCGGCGCCGAGGTCGCTCATCAGCCGCGCGGCATAGCCGGTCGCGAAGAAGGAGCTGAAATCGAGGATGCGGATACCCTGCAGCGCATGCGCCAATGGCGGCCCGTCCAAATCGCTTTCCTGCTGCCCGCGCGGCAGCGTGCGCGCCGCCAGCGCGGCGATCCTGTCATTGTCGGCGCCCACTCCCCGCGCCGGCGTGGGGGCGGATGCAATGCGATGGTCGAAGCGCACCGCCGGTCCCGACTGGTGGACGACGCCATGCTCGGCTTCGGGAATCGCGACCCGCTGGCCGACATGCTCGACCTGCTCGTCGCGCAGCACCTCGCCCGGTCGCAGCACCGGCAGCGCGGCGGAATCGGCGGCATGGAACAGCCGCACCCATTCGTCGCGCGGCCGCTGGCGGAAGGCCTCGTAGATGTCGACCCGCGCCGCCTGATATTCATCGTCGTCGAGCGGTACCGCGAAGTCGGGGCCGTCGATCGTGCGGATGCGGTCGCCAAAGCCGAGCACATCCATCGCCCGCTTGAACCCGCCCGGCCCGCCGGTGTGGATCTGGATATATTGACCGTCGGCGCATTCGAACACGATCGTGGTAACCAGGCGGGTGCGGCCATAGCCCTGGCTCTTCGTCCCGTCGCGCGCGACGAAGGATATGCCGCGTTCGTTCCACCACCACAGCATCGGCGTCTGCGCCAGGAAGGCGTCGAGCAGGGTCGCCTCGGCATATTGCCCCTGGCCGGTCACCCGTTGCGCGCGCAGCGCGGCGAGGATGTCGATCGCCGCGACGAAGGCGAGGCCATAGGTCAGCGCCGGATGGCCGAGATAGATCGGCCCCTCGCGATGCGGGCTTTCCATCTCGGCCATCACCCCGAGCTTCGCGGCGGCGAGCGCCTCGCCATAGGGCCGCCCGGCCCAGGGGCTCGCCTCGCCATAGCCGCCGAGCGCGCAGATGATCAGCCCGGGATTGGCACGGCGCAACGCGGCCTCGTCCAGCCCGAGCGCCGTCGCCTCGGCCGGCCGGAGCGAGGTCATGAAAACATCCGCGCTGCGGACCAGCGCCTTGAGCGCCGCCAGATCCCCGGCATTGTCCATGTCGAGCGCGACCGCGACCTTGCCCCGCTGCCAGCTCTTGCGGGTCGGATCGTGCGAGAAGGGCGTACCCTCCCGCGGTTCGACGAGCACCACTTCGGCGCCATGGTCGGCGAGCAGCATGCTGCAGACCGCCCCCGCCTCGACCATCGAGGCATCGATGATGCGGAGTCCTTCGAGCGGTGCGCCCATGCCTGCTTCCTCTCCCTGCGTCATGCTGCCGGCGCGAAGCCGGCGATGGTGAAGTCGCCCGCGGCAACCGGATGGAGGCGAACCCGCATGTCGCACGCCGGTGCCAGGTCCCCCAGTTCGACGAGCAGCCCGGGCACGCGCGCGCCCGGCGCGTCGTCGGGCTCGATCAGCGCGACCGTATAGGGCACCGCGGCGCGGTTATCCCCGGGCAGCAGGCTGCGATGGACGGTCGAGAACATGTGCACCCGCCCCAGGGCCGACACCCGCCGCCAGCCGATCGCCGCATCGGGATGGCAGGGCGCGACCTCGGGCGGATACCAGAGGATGCGCCCGCAGGCGGCGCAGGCGGTCAGCCGCAGCTCGTTCGCGGCCAGCCCCTCGTAGAAGGGCCGCATATGATCGGTGTCGAACCGCGGCGGCACGATCGGAATGCCCATGGTCAGCGCTCCCCGGCGAGGATGGTGGTGGCGTGGACATTGCCGCTGAGGCCGGTGACCGCGCCGATCCGCGCCCCCGCCACCTGCGCATCGCCGCGCTCGCCGCGCAGCTGGCGCACCCCTTCGACCAGCAGGTTGGCGCCGGGCACATAGCCGCCCGCCATATGGCCACCGCCGGTGTTGACCGGCATTCGCCCGCCCGGGCCGGCATCGCCCCGCGCGAAGAATTTGGCGCCCTCGCCGCGCGCGCACAGCCCGATCTGCTCGGCCTGGATGATCGCCGATATGCTGAAACAGTCATAGATCTGCGCGAAGTCGAGATCGGCCGGCCCGACTCCCGCCTCGGCATAGGCCGCGGCCGACGACAGGCCGGCCGGATAGGACAGGACGTCGGGATTCTGGGTGAGGATCGACGACATCGGCTGCGGCTGCTTGCCGAGGCCCACGCCGAGCACCCGCACGACATCGGCGCGCAGGTCGCGCGCCCGATCGAGGCTGGTCACGACATAGGCGCAGGCGCCGTCGGTCATCAGGCAGCAGTCGGCGGCGCGGAACGGGGTCGCGATCATCGGGCTGCGCCGATAGGCGTCGAGGTCGAGCGGATCGCGCCGCTGGGCATGCGGAGTCAGCCCGGCCCAGCGCCGTGCCGAGATCGACACCCCGGCCAGCTCGTCCTCGCTCATCCCATAGTCATGGGCATAACGTTGGGCGACCGCGCCGAAATAGACCGGCTGGCCATACCAGCCGACCGGCATCTCGATATCAGCCTTGAGCGGATCGCGCTCATGAAAGGCATAAGGCCCGCCCGGATCGGAGCATTTGATGCCATAGGCGACCAGCACCGCGCTCGCCTCGCCGGCGGCGATCGCCATCCGCGCCAGCCGGATCGCCACCCCGACGCTCGCCGCCCCGGCGACCGCGTCGCACGCCACCATGAACGGATGCTCGCCGCACGCACCCAGCGCCGCCATCAGCTCGTCGAGCGGCGGCAGGCCGGGCTGGGTGACGAAGCCGTCGATCATCGCCGGGGTCAGACCGGCATCGGCGATCGCCTTCAGCGACGCCTCGGCGAGCAACTGCATCAGCGTGCGGTCGGTCGCGCGGGTGAAGGCGGTCTCGCCGACCCCGGCGATGGCGACGTCGATCATGCGGCACTCCTTGTCGCGGCCGCGCGCGAGACCTGCGGCAAAACGTCGGTCGCGACCCGCTCGAGACAGTCGATCGCCTGCTCGACCGGCATCCCCACCGGCCAGAGGCTGAGATTCACCCAGGAGGGGCGAAAGCCGAGCCCGGCGATCGTCGCGACATTCGCCTCGATCTCCGCGATCATCTCGGCCGCGGTCAGCGCGCCGAGCGGCACCGCCGGCGCACCTCGGCGCTGGGCGATCATCCGCGCGTCGTCGGGATCTTCGGGATTCTGCCAGGCGTCGAACTCGCGATAATCCCATTCGAGATAGGGCCGCGCCGCCACCTCGGCCGCCGCGCGGTCGGCGGCGAGGAAGCCGAGCCCGAGCACCGAGACGCCGAGCTCCGCCGGATCGCGCCCGGCGCGCCGCATCTCCTCGATCAGCACCGGCGCGATCTCGCGCGCGGCGACACGGTTCTGGCTGTTGACGTCGAGCCCATGGCGCACCGCGCGCCGGGCGGCGGCGGCCGAGCGGGCGGCTAGCTCGACCGGGATGCGCCGGGCCGGGCGCGGGGTCACCGCCACCCCGCGCAACCGGTGGAAGCGCCCGTCATGATCGAACGGCCCTTCGTCGTTCAGGGCACGCAGCAGCACCGCCAGCCCTTCCTCGGTGCGGGCGCCGCGTTCGGCCTTGTCGAGGCCCAGGCAGGCGAAGTCGCCCGCGCGATAGCCGGCGCCGACCCCGAGTATGAGCCGCCCGCCCGACAGCGCGTCGACCGCCGCCGCCTGTTCGGCGACCATCACCGGATGATGGAGCGGCAACAGCAGCGGCTGGGTGCCGATCGTGCAGCGCGTGGTCGCCTGCGCGATCGCCGCCAGCGCGACAAACGGCGCGGGGTTGTAGCCCGACGGCACGCAATGATGCTCGGGCACCCACAGCCCGTCGAAGCCCAGCCGCTCGGCGGCCTGCGCATAACGGACATGGTCGCGATAGACCTCGCTCCAGGGCCGCGCCCATGGCGCGGGGTTCTTGAAGCGGACGTTGACGCCGATCCGCACCGCCATCACATGCCGCCCGTGACGCGCAGCGTCTGGCCGGTGATCCAGCCTGCTGCCGGCGACGACAGATAGACCGCCGCCGCCGCGATATCCTGCGGATTGCCGACCCGGCCGAGCGGGATCCCCCATTCGGCGGCGACCCGCGGGAAATCGGCCTCGGTGACGTTGCGATAGGCCAGGAAGGCTTCGGTCGGCACCGGCCCCGGCGCGATGCCGTTGACCCGCAGCCGCGGCGCGAGATCATGCGCCAGCGCGATCGTCATATTGTCGAGCGCCGCCTTGGCCGCGCCATAGGCGCCGCTGCCATTTTCGGGCCGGGTGGCCTTGATCGACGAGATGTTGAGGATCGATCCGCCGTCGCGCAGATGCGGCGCCGCGGCCCTGGTCAGCCGCCAGACGCTGGTCAGGTTGATCTCGATCTGCGCCGCCCAGCTTTCCTCGCCGGTCTCCAGCGACGGCATCGGCCGCGCATCGATTCCCCCGGTACCGCCGGCATTGTTGACCAGGATCGACAGGCCGCCGAGCGCATTCATCGCGCCTTCGACCAGCCGGGCGGGCAGGTCGCGGTCGGTGACGTCGCCCGCGAGCACGAAGGCGCGGCGGCCGAGCGCCTCGATCCGCGACGCGACCCCGGCCAGCTTGTCGGCCGAGCGCGCGTTGATCGCGACGTCGGCGCCCATCTCGGCGAAGGCGACGGCGATCGCCGCGCCCAGCCCGCTGCCACCGCCGGTGACCAGCGCGACATGCCCGTCGAGGCGGAACAGGTCCGGAAAGCCCATCGTCATCCTCTCGCAAAGGACAGGCGGCCGTCGGCGCCGCTCTAACTATGATCATGGTTATCAGCGGCACGGCGACCGGCTCGACTGTCCAAAACGACAGTTCGCAACCGGACCGGCCCGTCGGAACAAATGTCGCCCGCCACGACGGGCAAGGGAGAGGACCGGCATGACCAGCGAGCCCAACTTCGACTATCTCGGCGTCGACGTGGCCACCCGCGCGGCGCTGACCGCGCTGTGCACCGAATATGTCTGGCGGATCGACAATGGCCATGCCCAGACCGTGCCCGAACTGTTCAGCGACGATGGCGAGTGGATCGGCCCGTGGGGCACCATGGCCGGGCGCGCCGCGCTCGACGAGGCCTGGGCCGCGCGTTCGCTCCGGACGGTGCGGACCCGCCATATGCTGACCAATCTGCGCTTCACCCAATCGGCTCCCGACCGCGCCCATGGCCAGATCGGCCAGATCGTGTTCGTCGCCGACGGCCCCGATCCGATGCGGCCGACCCCGTCCATCGTCGCCGAGAATATCGACGACTATCTGCGCGGCCCCGACGGCGTCTGGCGGATCCGGATGCGCCGCGTCGCGATGCTCGCCGAATAAGGAGACCGACCATGCCCACCTTCATCGCCATCGGCTTCGATCGCCGTCCCAAGGAACGCGGCGCCCGCGACGCGATGCGCCCGGAACATCGCGCCTATGTGCTCGACCATGTCCGGCCGATCATCTGCGCCGGCAGCATGTATGACGACGACCGCTCGCAATGCGGATCGGTCTATATGTTCGAGTCCGACAGCATCGACGCGGTTCACGCCTGGCTGCGCGCCGAACCCTTCTTTTCGAACGGCATCTACGAATCGATGCAGGTCCGCGAGATCGAGGTCGGCCCGCTGTGGACGCTGCCTGCCCAGGCGCCCGAGCGCTGATCGTCAGGGCGCGGGGGGCGCCAGCGTGGCGATCGCCGCCGCGGGCGCCTCGCACGCCCACAGCGCCTCGTGCCGGCGGTGAGCGAAGCGCCACACCCCGTCTTCGCGCACGCAGCGGTCGACATAGCGCAGCCCGCGGATCGTCACGACGCCGGGCCGGTTGGTCAGGCAGGCGATCGCGCCGGTGCGCAGCCGCGCGACGTCGCCGTCGAGATCGACGAGGACATTCCCCATGACATGGGTGGATGGCGTCGCCATGCCGATGCCGTCGCGAAACGCCCTGTCCATGAAGGCGCGGATCGCCGCCCGCCCCTCCAGCCTTATGCCGCCCCCTTCCCTGGCGTCATATTCGGCGACGGCATCCTCGGCGAAGCAGGCCGCAACCCCGTCGAGGTCGCGATCGTCGATCGTCGCCGCATAGCGCGAGACGAGGTCGATCAGCGCCTCCCGGTCGGTCATCAGCGCAGACTCAGCACCTGCTTGCCGAAATTCTCGCCCTTGAAGAGCCGCAGCAGCGCGTCGGGCGCGTTCTCCAGCCCGCGGACGACGTCCTCGGCATATTTGAGCCGCCCGTCGCGCAGCCACCCGGCCAGCCGCTCGCGGGCCCAGGGAAACTCCTTCTCGTGGTCGAGCACGATCAGCCCTTCCATCTTCGCGCGGCGGAAGACGAGCTGCATATAGTTGGATGGTCCCGGCGGCAGGCTGTCGGCCGAATAGATCGAGATCGCCCCGCACACAACGATGCGGGCATGGTCGGCGATCCGCGGCAGCAGCCCGTCGAAGATCGGCCCGCCGACATTGTCCCAGAGGATGTCGATGCCGTTCGGTACCAGCGGCTTGATCTCGCGCCGGACATTGACCGCGCGATAATCGAGCGCGGCGTCGAAGCCGAGCTCGTCGACCAGCCAGCGGCATTTGCGCTCGCCGCCGGCAATGCCGATCACCCGGCAACCCGCAATCTTCGCCAGTTGCCCGACGGTCGATCCGGTCGCGCCGGCGGCACCGGTGATCACCACCGTGTCGCCGGGAAAGGGCCGACCGATCTTGTTGAGCCCGAAAAAGGCGGTGTAGCCGGTGACGCCGAGCACGCCCAGATTGGCGGTCAGCAGATCGTCGTCGGGAACCAGGGTCGCGTCCTTGGCCGCTACAGTCGCATGATCCTGCCAGCCGAACATGCCGCTGACCTTGTCGCCGGGCGCGAAGCCGGGCGCGGCGCTCTCGACCACCTCGCCGATGCCGAAGGCGCGCATCACGTCGCCGATCTGGGTCGCGTCGAGATAGTCGGCGACATTCTCCATCCAGCCCTTCTGCGCCGGATCGAAGCCGAGATGGTCGACCCGGACGAGAATCTCGCCCTCGGCCGGTGCGCGGACCTCACCCTCGCCCCACGAAAAATCGCTGGTCTCGATGCCACGCCCCAACGGGCGCGCGGCGATCCGCCACTGGCGGTTGATCATATTGCCTCCTCTTCGATCCGGATGAGCAGTCGCTCGGTCGCTTCGCGCACCAGCACCGCGTGCCGCACCGCGCCCAGCGCGGCGATCCGCGCGACATTGGGAACCTCGACGCTTACCGGCATGTCACCGGGCATCGCACGGACGAGCGCCGCAACGTCGAGCCCACCTTCACCGGGATCGAGTCGGGCTTCGCGCGCCTGGCCCATCAGTCCGGCAAGATCGCCGGGTGCGGCGAGCGGCGCGTCGCAAAGCTGCAGATAGCGGAACAATGGCCGCGGCATCGCCGCGACCGTTGCGGCATCGCCCCCCGATCGCGCGAGATGCAGGGCATCGACAAGGATCGCGGCATTCGCGGCGCCCGACGCCGCGAGCAGCGCGGCCGCCTCACCGATCGTCCGCAAATGCGTATAAGGCACGAATTCGATGTCGATGAAGAGGCCGAGTTCGCCCGCCAGTGCCGCGGCTTCGGCCAGGCGATCGGCGGCGCGGCCGCGATCGGCATCGTCGATGCACAGCACCAGCTCGCGCGCGCCCAGAGCGGCCCCCATCTCGAGCATCGGCCGGCTCGCGGCGATGTCGGTGGCGGGCGCGATCGTCAGCACCTCGAGTTCGTTGACGCGGAGCCCCTCGCCGTCGAGGATCGCGCGCAGTTCGGGCAATTCTCCGGCGTGTCGCACCAGCGGGGGCATATCGGCGGGCGGATCCAGCGGATCGCCGCCGATCACGCGCAGCGCAACCTCCCGATAGCCGGCGGCGGCGGCGCAGCGCAGAAACGCCGCAGGTCCCAGCGCCGGAAGCGTCAACGGTGCAAGCGACATGCGCCTCATCGGCGGGGTCGCGCGCGCCGCGGCCCATGGCCGGGCGTGACGATGACGAGGATTGCAGGGGCGGATCGCATGATTTCGGGTCCGGACGGCGCACGGTCGTTGGCGCCGCGCAGATCGCCACGCTTCTGGACCTTATTCACCGCCATGGCACCCTGCATATTGGATAGGTGGGCGCGTGGCCGGCTATTGGGTCATGCTGCGCCCCGACATGTGCCGAAGCGCAGCGCGCAGGAGAGTGAATTTGGCCGATCCATATGAGCTGCCCTTTCCGCGCGACCCCGATTATGGCGCGCGCATCCTGCGCCGGCGTATCCGGCTGACCAACCGCCCGGGACAGGTCGAAGCCCATCTGTCGGACGTGTTCCACGAGATGCATTGCATTCTCGACCATCGCGGCGGCATCGTCACCGACATCGATTGCCGAGCGCTGCGTATTCCCACCACCGCCTGTCCCGGTGCGGCTGCGGTGATCCGCGAACTGATCGGGCTGCCGCTATCGATCCCGCGCGCAGAGCTCTACCAGTCGTCGCGCGTGCGCCGTAACTGCACGCATATGTTCGATCTTGCCGCGCTCGCCATCGCCCAGGCCGCGCGCGGCGGCGAACCCGCCCGCGTCTACGACGCCGAGGTACCCGACGAAACCGATGCCCCGGTCTGGGTCGAGGTCCGGCGCGACGGCACCGTCGCCCATCGCTGGCAGGTCCGCGACCGACACATCGTCGCACCACCGAACCTCGCCGGCCGCCCCCTCCTCGCCGGCTTCACCCACTGGGCGAGCGAGGTCTTCAGCGGCGACGCATTCGAAAGTGCCTCGGTCCTTGCCAAGACCTGCTTCATCGCGGGCGGCGCGCCCTATCTGACCGAAAGCTTTACCGGCCGTACCCTTGGCCTCAACGACGCGATGACCGGCGTCTGTCACGCTTATGCCGCCGACCGGATCGACGACAGCTGGTTCATCGCCGGCGCGCGGCGCGACTTCACCGACGGTATCGTCGAACAGGCCGTCCATGCGACGCCCGCGGCGCCCCGGAATTGAGCCGTCTGGATTATGAAGACGACATGTCGTAGCGACGAAGGTCGAACAGCACCGGCACCACGCCGTTGGGAGGATGGCAGCCGCATGGCGCATGGAGAGACGAAGGCCGAGCCCGGTCTGATGCGCGGCGGCGGGCAACCCGAAGGTTCGCGCCGCGGCATGAAGACCGCCGAATTGGTCGCGCTCGACATCGTCCGCGATATCGTCGGGCAGCAATTGAAGCCCGGCGACCGGCTGCCACTCGAAGCCGAGATGCTCGCCCATTATCGCGTCAGCCGCTCGTCGCTGCGCGAAGCGCTGCGCCTGCTCGAAACCCAGGGCCTGATCATGATCCGGCCTGGCCCCGGTGCCGGCACGGTCGTCAGCGAAGCTTCGCCGCGCAGCCTCGGCCGAACGATGACGCTCTATTTCCATCTCGCCGACGTCAGCTACGACGAACTGCTGCGCACCTGGGTGGTGACCGAACCCCTGCTTGCCGAGCTCGCTGCCGGCAACCCCGACAAGGAACGGCGCGTCGCGCTGATGTCGCCATTTCTGCCGTCGGAGAAGCCCGACGAGTCGATGAGCATCTCGACTGGCTTGAGCTTCCACGATGCGGTCGCCGAACTCGCCGACAACAAGGCGCTATCGATCATGTTCCGCGCGATCGGCTTCATCGTGTCGGATCATATGCTGGTCCACAAGGAACGGACCGCGCTCGAGCCCTTCATCATCCGCGAGCATGAAGAGCTCGCCCGGGCGATCATCCTCGGCAATGCGAAGAAGGCCGGCAAGCTGATGCGCGAGCATGTCGAGCATGTCTCGGACGACTTCAAGGCCTATTGGCCGCGCAAGGTCGGCGAACGCGTCCTCTGGCGCTGAGCACGGTAAATTAGACCGCGCATAGTTCGGCGGGACGGTATCGGTGCGCGCCGATTCAGCCGTCCGATCGCAGCATGTAGCCGGCACCCCGCACGGTCTTGATAAGATCGAAATCCGACCCCTCGTTGATCTTCGTCCGCAAGCGGCTCACCTGGGTCTCGACCACGTTCGTTTTCGGATCGAAGTCGAACTCCCACACGGTTTGCAGCAACATCGTCCTTGTGACGACCCGGTCGGCGTTGCGCAGCAATATTTCGAGCAGCCGGAATTCCCGCGGTTGCAGTTCGATCACGCGACCGCCACGGGACACCTCCCGCCGCAACAGATCCATCGTCAGGTCGCGCGCTTTCAGCGCCGTCACCGTCGCTGTCGCGTGAGGGCGTCTTGTGAGGGCATTCAAGCGTGCCACGAGCTCGACGAGCGCAAAGGGTTTGGCGAGATAGTCGTCGGCACCGACATCCAGCCCCTCGACACGATGTTCGATCCCGCACAGTGCCGAGAGCATGAGGATCGGCGTCTCGACGCCGTCCCGCCGGGCCGCACGTACCACCGCGAGCCCGTCCAGGCTTGGGACCATCCGATCGATTATCGCAACATCCGCCTGCCGGCTCGTCAATTCGGCGAGCGCCTCAAGACCATCGCAAACCCATAGGACGTGGTGACCCAATTCCTGCAAGCCGCGCAGGATATGCTCACCGACTATCCGATCGTCTTCCAGCAAAATTATCTTCATTGCCCATTGACGTTAACGACGCCCGATTTCCGCAGCCTTGTCGTTTCTATACGATTTGGAAAGCTGTTCGGCGACGCGATATCGCCGGAAAATCGCCGTTCCTATACAATTGGGCAATGTTTGCGGCGGACGATGGACAGTCGATCCGCCAGCGCTAATGGCCGCCCTGAACTGCGAATTCGTCGCAGTAGCAAGATGAAGCTGGGGAGCCCTATGACGAAATTGATTTCCTTTACTGATGCGTCGCTTGTAGCCTTGGGCGCGGGCCTGTCATCGGTGGCCGCGTTCGCCCAGCCGGCCAGCGTCGAGCGCGATCTTGGCGGCACGACGGTCACCGCGACCGCGATCGACGCCGAAGAAGCCGACAAGGGCTATGCGGTGACGCGCAGCCGGACCGCGACCAAGACCGACACCCCGCTGATCGACGTGCCGCAGGCAGTCAGTGTCGTGACCGTGCGCAATATCGAGGATCGCGCCGCCAACAGCATCGGCGAGGCGATCGCCTATGTCCCCGGCGTCCAGACCGCGCAGGGCGAGAACAACCGCGAGACGCTGGTCTTCCGCGGCAACCAGACCACCGGCGACTTCTTCGTCGACGGCATTCGCGACGACGTCCAGACCTATCGCGATCTCTACAATATTGACCGGCTCGAAGTGCTGAAGGGGCCGAACGCGATGATCTTCGGCCGTGGCGGCATCGGCGGCATCGTCAACCGCGTCACCAAGCAGGCCAATTGGACCGCCGGCCGCGAGGCCCGGATCGAGGGCGGCAGCTACAGCTTCCTGCGCGGCTCGGTCGACCTCAACCAGCCGCTCAACGACCAGGTCGCGCTGCGGCTGACCGGGGTCTACCAGAATGCCGACACCTTCCGCGACGACACCAGGCTCGATCGCTGGGGCATCAACCCGACGGTCTCGGTCCGGATCGGCGCCGACACGACGCTGATGGCCGGTTACGAGCATTTCAAGGACGAGCGTACCGCCGAGCGCGGCATCCCGTCCGAGGCGCGGATCAACGGCATCACCGCGACCCAGGTGATCGGGCCGATCGCCACCGGCCGCTCGACGATCTTCGGCGATCCGAAGAACAGCCCGACCTTCACCAACACCGATGCCGGCACGATCGCGATCGATCATCAGATCAGCCCCGGCGTGTCGATCCGCAGCCGCCTGCGCTATGCCGACTATGACAAATTCTACCAGAACATCTTCCCCGGCACGGTCAACGCCGCCGCGTCGACCAACCCCGCCGGCCTGC
Source organism: Rhizorhabdus sp. GW822-FHT03C02 (assembly GCF_058801765.1). NCBI lineage: Bacteria > Pseudomonadati > Pseudomonadota > Alphaproteobacteria > Sphingomonadales > Rhizorhabdaceae > Rhizorhabdus > Rhizorhabdus sp. GW822-FHT03C02. Next base: position 1,183,866 of record NZ_JBXANN010000001.1, on the reverse strand, counting down.
CCGCCGGGGTCTACGCCCCGGGGACGATCGTCCAGATCTCGGCCTACAACAATGCGACCCGCCGCAAGAACCTGATCAACCAGACCGACTTCAACGCCGAATTCGAGACCGGGTCGATCAAGCACACACTGCTGATCGGCACCGAACTCGCCCGCCAGACCACCGACAATGTCCGGCTCGAAGGCTTCTTCCCGACCGCCACCGCCCCGGCCGGCGTAGCGACGATCTTCGTTCCGGTGGCATCGCCGAACATTCGCCGGCCCGACGCGATCTGGCGCGCGCAGGCGAGCAGCAGCAACAATTACAGCGTCGCCGAAGTCTATGCCGGCTATATCCAGGACCAGATCGAGATCACCCCGCAGATCCAGATCGTCGCCGGCATCCGCTACGATCATTTCAACGTGCGGCTGCACGACCGGCGCAGCGTCGCCTTCCGCACCTCTGGCACGGTGGTCTCGCCCGAATATTATGACGTGACCGACAATCTCTGGTCGCCACGCGCCGGCCTGATCTTCAAGCCGGTCGAGAATGCGTCGCTCTACCTCGCTTATTCGCGGACCTATCAGCCGCGCGCCGGCGACCAGCTCGCCTCGCTGTCGCTGACCACCGCGACCTTCGCGCCCGAGAAGTTCGACAATTACGAGGTCGGCGCGAAATGGGACGTGATGCCGGGCCTCAACCTCGGCGCGGCGGTCTACGAGCTCAAGCGCACCAACGTGATCGTGCCGGTCGATCCCAACAACGCCGCCCTCGGCAACGAACTGGGCGGCGCCCAGCGCACCCGCGGCGTCGAATTGAGTGCGGTCGGCAACATCACGAAAGAACTGAGCGTGATGGGCGCCTATGCCTATCAGGACGGCAAGTTCACCCGTGCGATCTCGACCACGGTCGTCGCCGGCAACCGGCTCGCCAACCTGCCGAAGCACAGCGCGTCGCTGTGGACCCGCTATGACGTCGGCGCCTTCGGCATCGGCGCGGGCATCATCCACCAGGGCGCTCGCTTCGCGTCGACCGACAATCTGGTCCGGCTTCCCGCCTTCACCCGGGTCGACGCGGCGCTGTTCTACGCCATCACCGAGAATCTGCGGGCGCAGGTCAATGTCGAGAACCTGCTCGACGAGAAATATTATATCAACGCCAACAGCAACACCAACATCTCGCCGGGTTCGCCCACGGCCTTCAAGGCCGCGATCACCGCGAAGTTCTGAGCCCGACGCGCGCGATGGGGCGGGTGCACCGCACTTTGGGCACCCGCCCGCATCACGAACGCCGCGTGATCGAATTGCTGCGCAACATGAATGCCGATCAGGCCGTGCGCGGCGAAACGGCCGCGTTCCCGGCCTGGCCGCGGGACGACATCATCGTCTTCGGCCGGTTCGCGCACATTGCCCGCCTCGTCGGCCTGCGGATATTGCCGCCGGGCGGGCGCTACATTTCCGACGACGAGGTGCGGACGATCGGCTGGATGGCCTTTCGCCAGCGCGAAAGCGGCCCCGGACCGATCAGCGACCCGGCGCTCGACGCCGCGATACGCGATTGCGCGGAGATATTGCTCCGGCATCGGATCAGGCTCTCCTACAAGGCCGCGCTCAAGGTCGTTTTACGCGAGGACATCGACGGCGAGACGTCCGTTGCCGAGCGCCCGCCGCTCCGTACGGGCTGCTCATCCGGCGCGCGGCGAGGCTCGCTGCGCGCGCGGGCACTCGACATGGCGGCAGGCCGCGATCATGTCCACACCAGCGAGTTCCGGCGCGCAGGCATCTCGCGGCAGACCGTCAGCGCGATGTGCACGGCCGGTCTTTTGATAAAGATGGGCTGTGGTTTCTATCGTGCCCCTATCGATCACAACGAACGAGCCAACGGGGAAGCAGAATAGACCGTGGCAGCCCCGGCCCCGTATCCCGGCTGATCGTCCCGTAGCGGCGACCGTCAGTCGAGCCTTGGCGAGAGTTCATCGCGTCCGCCGATCAGCGGCGAGCTTCGGGTCGGCTGCAGGCGATAAGATACCATATAGCCGACATGATCGGACAGCATCCGGTTATCGCGGTCGTGGCCGAACGGCGTCGCGATGAGTTCGGTACGCAATTCCACCCCCTGCCCTGCCCGCAGGAATTGCCAGTCCTTGGCGCGGCGCAGCGAACCGCGCGCATCGGTCGACATATGGTCGCGGCAATCCGCCTGCGTCAGGCATTGGGCGAAGGCATTGCGTGGGCCATCCCCCAGCCAGTGCGCGAGACGCGCCGCGGCGTAGCTGCGCCGGCCCGGATATCTGCCGATGTTGAAATCCCCGCCGAGCAGCACAGGCATGCCGGCGGGCACCGCCCGGTGGAGGAAGCCGACAAGATAGTCGATCTGCCCGCGATAGGCCACGAGCGAACGGTCACGCGGCACGCCCGCAGCCTTGCCCGAATTGAGATGGACGTCGATGACGGCGATCGGGTCGGCCTGGCCCGGCACCTCGACCACCGCCATCACCATGCCCTTGTTGGCCATGCAATCATAACCGGCGCATAGATTGGCCGGGAAAGCCTCACGCCGTGTCTGCAATACGCGATAGTCCGACAGGATCTGAAGCCCGCTGCCGACCAGCTTGCCTGACCGCTCCCCCTTCCAGAAGCTGCGCGCTGCGGCGAATTCCCGATTTTCGGCCCGCAGCGGTCGACCGCCGGGGGTCTCCGCATCCGGGCCGTCGACGACATAGCGATAGCCGGCCTGCGCACCGATCGCGCGCGCCTGGTCGGCGAATGCTTCCTGCAGCAGCACGATATGGGGTTGCGCCCCGGCATCTCGCAGGTCGCGCAGCCGCGCCGCGATGCGATCGAATGCAGCGGCACGGCCGAAACGTACCGGCCAGGGCAATCCTTCGATGTTGTAAGTCATCACCGACAGCGGCGAATTGACCGACACCGTATCGGGTCCTTCGAGCAGCGCTCCACGGGCCGGGCGCGGCAGATCGGGCAGCGCCAACGCCGCCGTCGACAGCAAGGCGAGCACCGCAATCCGCCATCCCATGGACCGCAATCCCATCGTCCGTCTTCTCGCCAATTCGCATGTTCAACCGCGATGACGGTGCCGGACGCCGAAAGCCGCAATCGATAATTTGTGGAAATATCTCCTGCGGGTCGACGCCGGGTGCGGCGTCTTTCAGGATATTCGGCACCTTTGTCCAAACGCGGTGCCCTGGCTGTTTCTGGGGGACGAGAACTATGCGAAACCATCTGGCATGGCCGGGACCGATGGCCGTCCTCATGTTCGCGACCGCACCGGCCGCAGCACAGTCGATCGCGCCCTGCCTGGACTGCGGCTCACTCCCATCCGCCCCCGTACCGACGCAGGTGACGGGCTTTCTGCACCACACTTATCCCTCTGCCGGCTGGGATCGCAGCGACCTGTTCCGGCGCGATGGCAATGCCGTCCGCTTCAACCAGGCGGTCCGCAGCAGTCGCGCGCTGATCGTCGGCGACGACCATGACTCGCTGACGCTGCACGCCGTGCGCCGCTTCGCGCGCCACCGCAGCCCGGCCGAGGCATCGCTGGGCAGGCGCGACAAGATCTCGGCGGCGATGCTCGGTCTGCGCTACGATCTGCAGACCGGCGATGACGATCGGGTGGGACTTTCGATCGACGGCGGCGTCGAACGGCGACGCTTCGCAAGCGATATCCTCGAAGGCAGATGGTCGACCAGCCGGTCGATGCGGATCGGCGGCGACTGGACCCACGACCGCAACTGGCGCTTCTCGGCCGGCTATGCGGTCACCGCAGGCAGCCAGCGCCAGACCGGCCTGCAACGCAGCATCGAGCTGACCCAGGGCGGAGTTTCCAGCCGGCGCGGTTATCGTGCCGCGCTGGATTTCAGCCCGACCGGATATGAGGGGAAAGCGCGGCTGACGCTGGGCCTGGAGGCTGGTTCGGACCATTTGTCCCATCGCGATGCGCTCGCGCTGGGCGCCGCGAACGAATCCGACCGAAGGCTCACCGCCAATATGAAATGGGCTTTCTGACATGGCGGTCGCGATGATGGTCGAAATGCGGTTTGCTCCGCCCGCGACGCGCGCCTATGAGGCGTTCGAAGCCAAGGCAGCCGGACCTGCACAGATGAGCGACCACGGCCTCGAAGCCGTCTTCCTGAACAACCGACCGACGCTGCTGCGCTTCCTCGCGGCGCGTGGCGGCGGTGCCGATGCCGAAGACCTGCTCCAGGAATTATGGGTCAAGGCCTCGGCCGGCCAGAGCGGGCCGATCGCCAATCCGATGGCCTATCTCTACCGGATGGCCGACAATCTGATGCTCGACCGGCGGCGCGAGACCGATCGCCGGATGCGGCGCGACAAGGCGTGGAACGATGCCTCGACCGGGGCGACACCCGATGCATCGGACCAGCCTTCGGCCGAACGGGTGTTGATCGCCCGCGAAAAGCTGCGCGCGGTCGACGCAAGGCTCGACGCGCTGGGCGAACGCACCGCGACGATCTTCCGCAGCCACCGGGTCGACGGGGTGTCGCAGCGCGACATCGCCGCCGAGGTCGGGATCAGCCTGAGCGCGGTCGAGAAGCATCTCCAGAAAGCCTATCGGGCGCTGGTCGAATTTCGCGAAGACGCAAGTGCGGAATTGCCCGAGGCACGGCGTCATGCGATCGAAGGGATCGACGATGTCGCAGGATAAGGCACGAATGCGCGAGGAGGCGGCGGACTGGTTCATGCGCCAGGCCGATCCCGCGCGCGCCGACTGGGACGGCTTCCTCGCCTGGCTCGAGGCCGATCCCGCGCACAACGACGCCTATGAGGCGATCGCGCTCGCCGACGGCGCCTATGCCGAACTGGTCGAGGACAGCCGCGGCACCGCACCGGCATCGAACGACAATGTGCCGAACCGGATTCGGCGCGGCCGCTGGTTCACCGGGATCGGCAGCGCCGCGGCGGCGATGGTCGCGGGCGTGGTCGCCTGGCCGCTGATCGTGCCGACGGCGGCGACCTACGCGGTCGAAACCGGCGCCGGCGAACGGCGCGCGGTGACGCTCGAAGACGGCACCCGGATCGAGATGAACGGCGACACCAAGCTCACCCTGCGCAAGGGCGACGCGCGCTTCGCGATGCTCGACCGCGGCGAAGCGGCGTTCACCGTCGTCCACGACCAGGCCGCGCCGTTCGAGGTCCGGGCTGGCGACACCACTCTGCGCGACGTCGGCACCGTCTTCAACGTCGTGCGATCGGACGGCGAACTCGAGGCGGCAGTCGCCGAGGGCGCGGTGATGCTCAATCCCGATGCGGATGCGGTTCGGCTCGACGCCGGGCAGATCGTGCGTGTATCGGGCCAGCAGGTCGTGGTCGGGAAGATCGACCCGTCGACCGTGGGGACGTGGCGCAAGGATCGGCTGGTTTATCAGAATGCACCCTTGTCACGGATCGCCGACGACCTTGCCCGCAATCTCGGACATCCGGTCCTGCTCGCGCCCGAACTGGCGCGCGAGCGGTTCAGCGGCGTCATCATCCTCGGCGAGGATCGCGCCCATCTGCGCGCGCGGATCGGCGCGCTGCTCGACGTCGATGCGGTGCAGGACGGGCGCGCGTGGCGGCTGGGCCCGCGCAAGCACGCGAGCCGCTGACGCCGCTCCTGTTCGACCGATCGGCATCGCGAGCGTTCCATCATGACCGCCGGTTCGCGGCCGACCGGACATCGGATCGTGATCGTCGCGGCCGCACTGGCGACCCCGGCGATCGCCCAGACGGTGCCGCGCTTCGACATTCCGGCCGGACCGCTGCCCGAGGCGATCGTCGCGTTCGGCGCGCAATCGGGCCTGACCGTCGGCGTCACCGGATCGATCGCGGGTCTGCGCGGCCATGCGGTCAAGGGCCGGATGCCGCCCGATCGCGCGCTGCGCCGGCTGCTCGCCGGCACCGGGCTGACCATCGACCGGATCGACGCGCGGACCTTCCGGATCGTGCGGCTGGCCGTCGCGGCGGCGCCGACGCGCCCGGCGCCGGTCCCGGCCGTCGCGTCCGTTCCCGCCATCCCCCAGGAGATCGTCGTCACCGCCAGCAAGCGCGGCACCCGGATCGGCGACTATGCCGGGGCGGTCTCGATCCTCGACGGCAGGTCGCGCGCGCTGGCGCGGATGGCCGCGCGCGGCAGCGAGGCGCTGGTCGACAGCGTGTCGTCGCTGTCGTCGACCAATCTCGGCCCGGGTCGCAACAAGCTGATCATCCGCGGCATCGCCGACAGCAGCTTCACCGGTCCCAGCCAGGCGATCGTCGGCCAATATCTGGGCGACGTCCGGCTCAACTATAATGCCCCCGATCCCAATCTGAGCCTGTACGACCTCGACCGGGTCGAGATCCTCGAAGGGCCGCAGGGCACGCTCTATGGCGCCGGATCGCTCGGCGGCATCGTCAAGCTGGTGCCGAGTGCACCCGATCCGAACGGCTGGGCGGGGGCGGCATCGGCCGGCCTGTCGAGCACGCAGGGCGGCGCGAGCAGCAGCGATGCGTTCGGGATGATCAACATCCCGCTCGCCGCCGACCGCGCCGCACTGCGCTTCGTCGGCTATCGCACGATCGCTGGCGGCTATATCGACGATATCGGTCGCGGCTTGCGCGATGTGAACCGGTCGAAGACGCTCGGCGGCCGGGCGGCGCTGCGGGTACGGATCGGCGACAGCTGGACGATCGACGCCGGCGCGCTGATCCAGAACATCAACAATGCCGACAGCCAATATGCCGAGCGCGGACTGCCGCCCTATCGGCGATCGAGCGCGATCGCGCAGCCGTTCGACAACGACTATCGGCTCGGCGACCTCACGATCAGCCGGCACTGGAACGGCTTCGACCTGGTGTCGGCCACCGGCGTGGTCAGCCATGATGTCGAGGAAAAATTCGATGCGACCGGCTATCCGTCACCGCTGCCGAGCCTGTTCGACCAGGAGAACCGCATCGTCCTGATCACCAACGAGACCCGGCTGTCGCACCGCGCCGTCGACGGCGATGGCTGGCTGGTCGGATCGAGCTTCATCAGCAATGGCGAGCGGCTGACCCGCACGCTGGGACCGGTCACCGCACCGATGCGCATCGCCGGCATCCGCAACAATCTGACCGGCGGCGCGATCTATGGCGAGACCACCTTCGGCGTTGTTCGCCATGTCCAGATCACCGCCGGCGGGCGGCTGACCTATACGCGGCTCGCCGGTACCGTGCTCGACCTGCCAGAGGACAGCCGCAGCGAGCCCAACCGCAACGAATTCTCGGTACTGCCGCTGCTCGCGCTCTCCTGGCGGCCCGACCCGCGGCTCAGCATCTATGCCCGCTATCAGGAGGGCTATCGCGGCGGCGGCCTGTCGGTCGCCGCAACCGGCACCGGCGACGGCGTCACCTCGCAGCGCTTCCGCGGCGACAGCATCGCGACCCTCGAGTTCGGGGCGCGGTTCGCGGATCCGGCCAGCGACCCGCTGAGCGGAGCGATCGGGCTGACCTATGCCAAATGGGAGCATATCCAGGCCGATCTGGTCGATTCCGCCGGACTCCCCTACACCGCCAATATCGGCGACGGCCGGACGATCGGGCTTGAGGCCAAGATCGGCTGGCGGCCGCTGGCGGGGCTCGCGACCGAGGCCAGCATCTTCGTCAACGACAGCGACCTTACGCGGCCCGAAGATGCCTTCGCCGATTTCCGCCACGCCGAACTGCCCGATATCGCCCGGGTCGGCGCGCGTGCCGCGATCGCCTATCGAACCAACCTGCGCGGCGCGATCGGCCTGTCGATCGACGCATCGGTACGCTATTTCGGCCATTCCCGGCTCGGGATCGGCACCGGGCTCGACATCGTCCAGGGCGGCTATATCGACACCTCGCTGAGCGCGCGGGTCGGAACCGAGCGTTTCGGCATTTCCGCCGACATGACCAATCTGCTCAACGACGACGACAACCGCTTCTCGCTCGGCAATCCGTTCGGGGTGATGCTCGGGCGGCAGATCACCCCGCAGCGCCCCCGTACGATCAGGATCGGGGTCGATGGGCGCTTCTGACAACCCGCCGGCCAAGCGCATGCTCGCGTCGATCCACGATGTCGGGCCGCGCTTTTCGGACCCGGTCGACCGGCTCGCCGACCGTCTGTCGCGGCATCTCGGCGGTCCGCGCTTCGCGATGCTGGTGGTCCCCGATCATTGGGGCGAGGCGCCGATCGCGCACGACCGCGCCTTCCATCGCCGGCTGCGCGGATGGTATCGCGACGGCATCGAGATGTTCGTCCATGGCTGGTATCATCGCGACGACAGCCGACATCGCGGCATCGCCGGGCTGAAGGCGCGTCACATGACCGCCAGCGAAGGCGAATTTCTCGGGCTCGACCGGCGCACCGCGCTCGAACGGATGCAGGCGGGCAAGGCGATGATCGAGGATATCATCGGCGGCCCCGTCAGCGGCTTCGTGGCGCCGGCCTGGCTCTATGGCGAAGGCGCGCGCTGGGCCCTGGTCGAGGCGGGCTTCGCGATCGCCGAGGATCATATGCGGGTGTGGAGTCCGATCGACGGCCGGCAGCTCGTGCACGGGCCGGTCGTCACCTGGGCGAGCCGCAGCCCGGGCCGCATCGCCAGCTCGCTGCTGTTCGCGCGGGCGGCGCGGCAGGTGCTGCGGCCGATGCGCACCGTCAGGGTCGCGGTGCACCCCGGCGACGCCGGGGTGCCGGCGCTGCTCGACAGCATCGACGCCACCTTCGCCAGCCTGATGCGCGGCCGATCCGCCGCACGCTACGACGCGCTTCTGGAAGATTAGTCCCTGAATTCGTTATCCCGGTGCGGTTGGCCGTGCCGTCCCCTGTCGATTGTCAGGGGAGGCCAATGATGGCGGAACGGCGCGACATCGGATTTCTGTTCGTCGGCGGCATGCACCAGGCGATGCACATCGCGCCGCTCGCCGCCGCGCTGGCCGCCCGCGACGTCGCGGTCACCGCCTATGTCAACGACGCGGCGGATGCCGACGCCCTCGCCGCCCTGCTTGCGCGTCTCGACCGCCGTCCGGTGGAGATCGAGGTGTTGGCGCTTCCGCGCTGGCTCCGCTCACCGCTCAGACGCTATGGTGGCAAGGAATTGCGGCTGTTGCTCGCGCGCCGGCGGCTGCTGCGGCACGACGCGCTGGTCGCCGCCGAGCGCACCTCGACGATCCTCAAGCGCCTGCCGGGTCGCAAGCCCCGGATGATCCATGTCCCCCATGGCGCCGGCGACCGCGCCAAGGGGTTCGAACCCCGCATCGCGCTGTTCGATCATGTGATCACCGCCGGCGAAAAGGACCGGCGACGGATGATCGAGCACGGCCTCGTCGCTCCCGAGAGCTGCACCGCTTCGGGATCGTTGAAGGTCGCGGCGATCCTGCGCACCATCCCCGCCCCGATGAGTCCGTTCGCCGGTACGCGGCCGATCATCCTCTACAATCCGCATTTCGACCGCCGCCTGTCGTCCTGGACGCATTTCGCCTGGGCTCTGACCGAACGGATCGTCGCCGACGGCCGCTATAATCTGATCGTCGCGCCGCATGTCCGGTTGTTCGCCGCGCTCGACCCCGCGGAGCGCGCCCGCTGGCTGGGCCGCGACCCGGCCGACAATCTGCTGATCGACTTCGGGTCGGCGCGGTCGATCGACATGGGCCATGTCCGCGTCGCCGACATCTATCTCGGCGACGTCAGCAGCCAGGTCTACGAATATCTGGTCGAGCCCCGGCCGGCGGTCTTCATCGACGCGCACGATGCCGACTGGCCCGACAATCCCGACTATCTGATGTGGCGCTTCGGCGCGGTCTGCCGCAGCGGCGACGAGATCATGGCGGCACTCGCGTCGGCTGCTGCCCGACACCGCGACTATCGCGACGCGCAGGTCCGGGGCGTTCGCGACGCGCTGGGTCCGATCGAGGGCGCCCCCGAGCGCGCCGCGCGACAATTTCTGGCCGCGCTCGACCGCGTCCCGTCGGCTGCGCGCCCTGCGACGAAATATTCGTCGCAGGGCGATGCGGGTTGAACGGGCCCGTGCCGTCCCACCGCGGACAGGGCGAGCGGAAAGGTGTTTCGTGTCGACAGAATCGCTGACTATTTCATCGCAGCTTCCTTCGCTTCGCCTTCCCGAACGATCATGGCAAAAATGGCTTTCCGCGGCGATCTCGCTGGCGCTGCTCGGGGCGATCCTCCTCCAGTTCAACCGGATCGGCATGGCCCGATTGCGCGACGCATTGCCCACCGCACCGGGCTTCTGGATCGCGCTTGCGGCTTATTATCTCGCCCTCCCCGCCTCCGAGTGGCTGATCTACCGACGGCTCTGGGCGCTGCCCGCGTCGGGCTTCGCCGCGCTGCTGCGCAAGCTGGTGAGCAACGAAGTCCTGCTCGGCTATAGCGGCGAAGTCGCCTTCTACGGCTGGGCACGCGCGCGGATGCGGCTGGCGTCGACCCCGTTCGGCGCGATCAAGGATGTCAGCGTCACCTCGGCACTGGCGGGCAATATCGCGACCCTGTTGATGATGGCCGCGGCCTGGCCGTTCCTCGACCGGCTCCATATGCCGGTGTCGGGCCACCAACTGGCGGCGTCGGTGACCGCGGTGATCGCGCTGACCGCGGTCGTCGGCTTCCTCAAGGGGCGGATATTCTCGCTGCCGGCGCGCGACCTGCGCTATGTCATGGCGGTGCATCTGGCGCGGGTGGCGCTGACGACGGCGCTGTCCGCGCTGCTGTGGCATTGCGCGCTGCCCGAGGTCGCGCTGTCGACCTGGATATTGCTCGCGGCGCTGCAACTGCTCGTCACCCGGCTGCCGCTGGTCCCCAACAAGGATCTGGTGTTCGCGGCGACGACCTGCTGGGTGGTCGGCGCGGCCAGCGGGATCGGCCCGCTGATCGCACTGGTTGCCGCGCTGATCCTCGCCGCGCATCTGATGATCGGCGCCGCCCTGGCGATCGTCGACCTGTTCGATGCGGCCGACGCGGCATGATCGCGCAGGCGCTGGCGATGGCGGCGGTGATCGCGTCGAACCCGTCGCTCGGCATCGCCGAAGGCCGGTGCCGCTCTGGCGAGCCGGGCCCGGCGTTCGAAGTGACGGTCGAAGGACTGATGGACCGCAGCGGGCAGTTGCGGCTCGAACTCTATCCCGCCAACGACACCGACTTCCTCGCCGACGACAATCTGCTGATCGCCGCCGGCAAGCCGTTCGCACGCGTGGTCGCCGCCCTACCGGCCCAGGGGCCGGTGACGCTGTGCATCCGCGCGCCGCGACCGGGGCGCTATGCGCTGTCGCTGCTCCACGACCGCAATGCGGATCACCGCTTCACCCTGAGCAGCGACGGGATCGGCTTCGCCGGCAATCCGCGGCTCGGCTGGTCGAAACCCAAGGCGGACAAGGCCAGCGCGACGGTCGGCCAGGAACTGGCCCGAATCGCGATCCGTCTCAACTATCGGCGCGGTCTCGGCATGCGCCCGCTGGAGGCCCCATGAAGATCGTCGACGTCTGCGCTTTCTACACCCCGCATGGCGGCGGCGTGAAAACCTATATCGACCAGAAATTGCGGATCGGCACCGCCATGGGGCACGAGATCGTCGTCATAGCCCCGGGCACCGAGGACCGGGTCGAAGCGCGTCCCGAGGGCGGACGCATCGTCCACCTTGCCGCACCCGCGCTGCCGTTCGACCGGCGCTATCGCTATTTCAACGATCCGGCTCGGGTCCATGCGCTGCTCGACGCCGAGCGTCCCGACATGGTCGAGGCGTCGTCGCCATGGCGCACCGCCTCGATCGTCGCCGACTGGCGCGGCGACGCACCGCGTGCGCTGATCATGCATGCCGATCCGCTGGCCGCCTATCCCTATCGCTGGTTCGGGGCGGTCGCCGACCGTCCGGCGATCGACCGGCAGTTCGCCTGGTTCTGGAATCATCTGCGCCGGGCGGCGGCGCGCTGCGACATGGTGGTGAGCGCCAATCCCGGCCTGTCGCGCCGGCTGCAGATGGGAGGCGTCCCGGCGGTGTCGACGATCCCGCTCGGGATCGATCCGGACACGTTCAGCCCGGGCTTGCGCGACGAGGCGATCAGGCGCGACCTGCTCGCCCGCTGCGGACTCGATGGCGACGCGCTGCTGCTGCTCGGCATCGGTCGTCACGCGCCCGAGAAGCGCTGGCCGATGGTGATCGATGCCTGTCTGCGCGCCGGCGTGCGCCGCAAGATCGGGCTGGTGCTGATCGGCGAAGGACGCGACCAGGCGCGGCTGCGCCGCCATGTCGGCGCCAGTCCGCATATCCATCTGCTCGCGCCGATCCGCGATCGCGCGCTGATCGCGCGGGTGATGGCGAGCGGCGACGCGCTGATCCATGGCTGCGAGGCCGAAACCTATGGGCTGGTCGCCGCCGAGGCGGCCGCGTCGGGACTGCCGCTGATCGTCCCGAGCGATGGCGGCGCCGCCGACCTCGCTACCGCGGAAACCGCGGAAACCTATCGCGCGGGCGACGTCCATGACGCGGCCCGGGCGATCTTGCGGCTGGCGCGGCGCCATCCGGCCGCGGCAGCCCGCGCCGCCGCGATCGCCGCCGGGCATGTCGGGACGATGGACGGGCATTTCGCGCGGCTGTTCGCCGCTTATGGCGGCTTCGCACGAATCGACAGGATCGCGGCGTGATGCACTGGCAAAGCCCCCGACGCGCCGGCCATATCGCGATCCTGCTCCACGATTTCTCGACCGGAGGCACCGAGCGGATCGCGATCCGGCTCGCCAATCGCTGGGTCGCCGCCGGGCGCAAGGTGACGATCGTCTGCGGCACCGACGAAGGCCCGGTCCGGGCCCTGGCGGCGGCGGCGATCGAGGTGATCGCGCTCGATCCGCCGATCCGGCGCAGCCCGGTGTCGCGCTGGCAGCTCGCCCGCCATTTCGCGCCGGTCGTCGAGCGGATCGCGCCCGACCTGATCTTCGCGCCGGGCAATTTCCATTTGCCCGTCGCCGGCCTGCTCGCGCGCCGGATGGGCGAAGACCGCCCGCCGCTGATCTGCAAGCTCAGCAATCCGCTCCACCGCGACGGTCGCGGCCCGATCGGCAAGTGGATCTTCAAGCAGGTCCTGCGCACCTTCGCCCGCCCGGTCGACGGCTTCGTGGCGATGTCGCGCAACCTTCATGCCGAGGCGTGCCGGATGCTCGGGCCCGCCTGGATCGACCTGATCGGCGAGCCGATCCTCGACACCGACGGCGATATCCCCGGACCGCCCGACGCGACCCCGCTGATCCTGTGCATCGGCCGGCTGGTCGCGCAGAAGAATTTCCTGCGCGCTATCCATGCGTTCGAACATGTCGCGGCCCGCACCGACGCCCGGCTGGTGATCCTCGGCGAGGGCGTGCAGCGGGCGCGCCTGACGCGCGAGATCGACCGCATCGGCCTGGCGCATCGGATCGACATGCCCGGCCATGTCGCCGACGTCCGTCCCTGGCTGGCGCGGGCGCGGGTGCTGCTGATCAGTTCGGACTATGAAGGCTATCCGGCGGTGGCGGTCGAGGCGCTGGCGATGCACCGGCCGGTGGTGGCGACGCGCTGTTCGCCGGCGATCGAGGAGTTCCTCCCGCATCCCGGGTTCGGACGGGTCGTACCCGACGATCCCGAAGCGATCGCGGCGGCGATCGTCGAAACCCTCGCCGCACCGCTGCCGGGCGGACGCGAGTTGGCGCATTTCCTCGACGGGCACCGGATCGGCAAGAGCGCCAGCCGCTATCTCGAGCTGTTCGACCTCGCCGTGCGCCGCCGGGCGCGGCGCCCCGCCGGAGCCGCGACATGCCGCGACTGACCGACATCTGGCGGGTCGGCATCGTCGAGGCCCCCCTCACGGAGATCGCGGTGACGGGGCTCGGCACCCACAAGATCGGCTGGATCTCGACGACCCGGCCATTCACCTTCCTCGCCGACCCGTTCGGGCTATGGCGCGACGATATCCTCCACCTGTTCGTCGAGGCCTATGACTATCGCGACCGGCGCGGGCGGATCGATCTGCTCCGTTTCGACCGCAGCTTCGCGATGATCGACCGCCAGACCTGCCTGAACGAGCCATGGCATCTGTCCTATCCGTTCGTGTTCGAGGCCGAGGGCGAGACCTGGATGCTTCCCGAGGCGCACCGGTCGGGCGGTCTGCATCTCTATCGCGCGACCGAATTTCCGCTGCGCTGGGAACGGCACGCGACGATCGCGCTCGACGGGGTCGCGGTCGACGCCACTCCGGTCTTCCACGACGGGCTGTGGTGGCTGTTCTACACGGTCGCGACCAGCAGGCAGTCGAAGATCGGTGCGCTCCATCTCGCCTTTGCCGAGAGACTGGCCGGCCCATGGCGCTGCCATCCGCGCAATCCGGTGCGGTTCGACGTCGGCAGCGCGCGCCCGGGGGGAAGCCCGGTGGCCATCGGCGGCATCCTTGCGGCGCCGATGCAGGACTGCACCCGCACTTATGGCGGCGGTATCCAGATGCTGTGGATGGACCGGCTAACGCCCGACGACTTCCACGCCCAGCCGGGCCGGACGATCATGCCACGGCATGATTTCGCGCCCTTCGCCGACGGGTTGCACAGCCTGTCGGCGTGTGGCGACATCACCCTGATCGACGCCAAGCGGATCGACCGGAGCTGGCGCGGACTGGCCATCGACATCGGCCGCGCCGCGCGCGGGGTCAGAAGGACCTGATCCGATCCAATATCTCACGGCCGCGCTCGGCGAAGGCGGCCGGGCCGAACCGCAGCAGGACCCGGCGGCGCGCCGCCTCGCCCAGCCCCGCAAGCATCTCGGGATAGCTGAGCAGATGCGCGATCGCGCGCGCCAGCGCCTGGGGATCGTCGGGGGCGACGGTCAGGCCGCAGCTCTGGTCGATGCTGTACTGGAGTTCGCCGACCGCCGAGGCGATCACCCCGACCCCGGCCTGCATCGCCTCGTGCGCGGCGATGCCGAAACCTTCGGAGCGCGACGGCTGCAGATAGAGATGGCGCCCGCCGAGAAAATGGCCGGGCCGCTCGACGAAACCCGCCAGCCGGACATTGGCGAGTCCGGCATCCGCGATCGCCGCCTCGAGCGCGCCGCGTTCGAGGCCTTCGCCGCCGATTGCCACCTCGAACGGCGCGGCGGGGCGGAAATCGGCGGATTTGAGGATCGTCAGCGCCGCGATCAGCACGTCATAGCCCTTGACCGGATGAAGCCGGCCGAGGCTGCCGATGCGGACGATCTGCCCCGGGCGCCACGGCTGCGACTGCGGCGCCGCCGGATCGGCTGCGAAGATCGGCCAGCAGGCGAGCCGCGACGGCGGCACCGCCAGCCGCTTCGCGGTCAGATCGGTCACGCATTCGGAATCGCCGATCCACAGCCGCGACAGAGGCTGGGTGGCGCGCAGCAGCCGGCGGTTGGCGGGCTTGAGATAGGCGGCGTGCTGCCAGCTGATCACCGGCCGCCGGCGCTTGAGCCCGGCCAGCTGGCCGAGCAGGGTCGCCCGGGTCAGCGAGGTCCAGATATGGCTGGGTTGCCAGTCGTCGAGCGCCGCGTCGAGCCAGCGAAACGCCGGCCAATGGTCGGTATCGCCGCCGGAGCGGACCCGAACGTCGAGCCCGGCGTCGAGCATTGCCGGCAGCCCGCGCCGATCGCGCGGGGTGAGCGCGAAGATGCGGACTGCGGCGCCTTCGGCCTGCAGGGTGCCGACGATCGCGGGCACCGGGGTCGCGGCCCCGCCCCCTTCGACCGAGTTGATGACATAGGCGATGCGCATCAGGGCTGGGCCATCGCCGGTCGGTGCACGCCATCGTCGGTGGTCGCGCGATGGAGAAGGAACACCAGCAGCAGCACGGTCGCCACCGCCTGGAGCCCGGCCTGGAGCCCGGCCCCGGCCAGCCCGAACCGCAGCAGCGCGGGCGGCAGCACCGCCAGGCAGAGCAGCGACGCCGCAATATTGGCGAGCACCGACCAGCCCGGCCGGCCGAGCGCGACCAGCGCCGAGCCGATCGGCGGCGCGGCGACCAGGATCAGCCGCGCGCTCGCGAGCCAGCCGATCAGCACCGCAGCGCCGGCAAAGGCGCTGCCGCCGAGCAGGACGGCGAGCGGCCGGGCGGCGACGGTCATCGCCAGCACCGCCGGCGCGGCCATCGCCAGTGCGAGCGCGATGCAGCGCCACAATGCCCGGCGCAATGCCGCGCCGGTCGCCGCGCCACCGCCCGCGACCAGGCGGGCGAATTCGGCATAGGCGGCCTGGCCGAGGATCTGCGCGGGCTGCTGGATCACCACCCCGGCACGCTGGGCGATCGCATAGAGGCCGGCCGCGACCGGCCCCATCACCCAGCCGATCACCAGCGGCACCATCCGCCCCGACAATTCGGTGAACGTGATATCGGCATTGGCGGCGATCATGAACCGCCAGATGCCCGGATTCTCGCGCCGCGCACCGGTGGCGCGGCCGATCAGCCGATGGCCGGCGACATGCACCCGCGCGACCCACCACCCCAGCGCCCACATCGCCAGCCATTCGGCAAGCGCCGCGACCAGCCAGGCGACCAGAAAGCCGCGCAGGCCGGCGCCCGCCAGCGCCGCGACGGTCGCACCCGCCAGCCGCACCAGCGGCGCGACGACGCCGTGCGCGCCAAGCAGGTCGAAGCGGCCGACGAGCTGGAGATAGCCGGCCGGAGTCGCCCGGATCGAGGCGAGCACCGCGAACGCATAAAGCGTCGCGAAGCCCTGCGCCTCGGCCGACCAGCCGAGCCGCGGCCCGATCAGCGGCGCGAGCGCGGCCGCCACCATGACCGACGCCAGGCCGCCGATCGCCTCGATCCCGGCGGCGAAGCGCAAAAGCCGTATCAGCCGCCCGCGATCGCCGGCCTCGAGCGCCTGCGCGCCATAGCGGACGATCGCATGCCAGCCCGGAAATTCGACGACCCCGCCGACCGCCATCGCATAGCCATGGACGAGGATGAGCACGCCATAATCGGCGGGGCCGAGCGCGCGCGCGGCGATCATCATATAGACGAGGCTGATCAGGCCGGCGGCGGCCTTGCCGCCGATCAGCAGGCCGAGATTGGCGTAGATCCTTCGAACGATCCCCCGACCCCGCCCGGCAGGCAGGTCAGCCATAAGCGCGGCGGTCGGGATGTTCGACCGATGGCGGCCCGAAATCGCAGCCGAGCGCATCGGCCACCGCGCGGGCGGCACGCTGTGACGACGGCTCGTCGGTCAGGTCGAAGCTGTAGTCGAACAACTCCTGCTGGACCGGGCGGTAGAGATCGGCATGGCGGGTCTGGGCGAAGCCGAGCGCGGTTTCGAACCGGGCGAGATCGCGCACCACCGGACCGGTCCGCCAGTGCGCGAAATTGGGATCGCCGTCGGCGTCGATCCCCTGTGCGTTCAGGAACAGGCAGGGCCGCGGCCGGACGAGGAACTCGTAGACCTGGCTGCTGACGTCGCCGAGATAGATATCCGCCCGGTTGGTATAGGCCATCGTCGTCGAGGCGCGGCTGCCCAGGTCGATGTGGATATTGGGCGCCCGCAGATAGCGTTCGTCGATATGGCCGGGCCGGTCGATCCGCAGCCGGTCGATCGTCAGCACGAACGGCCGCTCGAACAGCATCACATGCGGCGCAAAGATCAGGTGATATTCGTCATGTTCGACGAACCAGTCCAGAATCTGCCGGCCCCAGCGATACCAGGACGACAGATGCGGCGAAACATGGGGATTGTAGAGCACCACCGGCCGGCCGTCTTCGCACATCGGGTGCACGCCCGGCCGCGGATCGACCATGTCGAACTTGGGATAGCCGACCACCGAGATTTTCGCGGGCGGCAGCCCGGCCTCGGCGATCAGCCGGTCGCGGATCTTGGTGCCCGACACCAGCACATGATCGAACCCGGCGCTCGCCTTGTCGAAACCGATCGCCCGGTCGCCGGCGCCATGCCGGGTGTGGATGATCCGGAGATGGTCGAGGCCGTAGCGGGTCTTGAGCACCAGCGAGGTCTTCTCGGCGACGACCAGCGCGTCGAGCGCGCGGAAGAAATCGAGATTGTCCTGATAGATCAGCAATTTCGTCGCGGGCACCAGCTTTTCGAGCAAGCGCGCCGCGCCGGCGCTCGCCATCCGCCTGAGCCCGAGTTCGACGAGCCGGATGCCGCGCCCGATCTCGGCGCCGCCGAGCCGGACCACCTCGGCGGTGAGCCGCCGGTTGGTGGTGGCGACGACGATATCGAAGCCGAGACCCGACCGCGCCAGCGCGAGCGCGATCGGAAGACTATGCGCGAGCTGGTGGACCTGGTCGTGATTGAAGAGAAATCCTATCCGCATGATCGCCGAGACGCCGCGGCCGCGGCAGACCCGCACCGGCCTGGACGATCATTTTTCGCGCGGCATCAGAATTTCGTCGCCAGCGCCATGCCGCCGCCCCCCGATCCCGCCCAGGGGGTGAGCCGCACCCCGTCGTCGCGGCGCGAGGTCAGCAGAAAGCCGCTCGCGGTACCGATGCCGGCGCCGGCGACGACGTCATACCAGTGATGCCGCTTGGCCTCGACCCGCGCGGTGCCGACGAAGCTGGCGAGCGCGAAGGCCGGCAGGCCCACCTTCCAGCCATAGCGGTTCTCCAGCGTTGCCGCGGCGGCGAAGGAGAAGGATGTGTGCGCCGACGGGAAGCTGTCATTGCCGTTCCCGTCGGGACGCTGCTCATGGACCAGTTGCTTGAGGCCGTAAGCGGTGCCGCCGCCGACCACGAGGCTGCCGCCGGCCATCGCCAGCCCCTTCCAGTCCTCCTCGACGACCGGGACGCCAAGCGCCAATCCACCGAGAGTCAACGCGCCGATCGTGCTCGCACGATCCCAGCTGTGATGGCTGGCGGCGAAGGCGCCGTCGACAGGCCATGCGGCAAGACCGATGCAGAGCGATAGCAGGGCAGGTAAGCGCATCTGGGTTCTCCGAAAATCGAAGGACGACACGCATCGTCGAAACCCGCAGCAACCTCGCCGCCGCCCGTTCGCAACCGCCTTCATCGGCGGGTGATGATGTCGAACATTTCGGGCGATCCCGCCGCGAGGGCGGCGCATTGGGATATCGTATAGCGAAGCCAAGCCCGCCCCAACGCGCTCGCGCTAGGCTGGCGGCATGATCCATCTCCATCGCTCGTTGACGCTGCTGGCCACGGCCGTACTGACATCTGCCTGCAGCGGCGAAAAGGCGCCACCGGCCGCCCCGCCCGCCAAGACCGACATCGTCGCGCATGAGGCCGATCTGCTGCGGTTGACGCTCACGCCGCAAGCCGAGCGGCGGATCGGGGTGAAGATCGTCCGGATCGGCGACGGCGCGGCGACGCCGCTCCGCACGGCGAGCGGCGAGATCGTCGTGCCGCCGAGCGGCGAGGCCGGGGTGCCGACGGGTTCGACCAGCAACCTCGCGCAGATCGGCGCGCAGCAGGCGGTCGCCGACGGCGAGGTCGCGCGAACCGAGGCGCTGGCACGGCTGGCGGCGATCGCCAGCGATCGTGCCACGGCGCTGGTGCGCGAGGAAGCCGGCAGCGTGCGGGCGCGCGATGAAGCGGCGGCGGCGCTCGCCACCGCGAAGGCCGCCGCCGACGCTGCCCGCACCCAGCGTCGCCTGCTCGGCCCGCCGGTCGCGGCGATGGCGCGCCAGCCGATGCTGTGGGTGCGGGTGCCGGTGTTCGGCAGCGACATGGATGCGATCGCCAGCGGGCGCGCGGTCGAGATACGGCCGCTGGGTGGCGGCGACGCCGCCCCGCGCAGCGCGCGGCCCGTCGCCGCCCCGCCGTCGGCCAATGCCGCGACGGCGACGGTCGACCTGTTCTACGCGCTCGACAATCGCGACCATGCCTATCGGGTCGGCCAGCGGGTCGCGGTCGCACTGCCGCTCACGGGGCGCACCGACGGCCTCGCGGTGCCGACCGCGGCGATCGTCCGCGACATCTATGGCGGCGAATGGGTCTATCGCCGCACCGGCGCGCAGACCTATGTCCGCCAGCGGATCGAGGTCGCCAGCGTCGCCGGCAATCGGGCGCTGCTGGCGCGCGGGCTCGATCGCGGCGCGGAGGTCGTCACCGACGGCGCCGCCGAATTGTTCGGCACCGAATTCGGGACGCCGCACTGATGCTCGCCTGGCTCGTCCGCACCGCGCTGACCCAGCGCGTGCTCGTCCTCGCGATGGCGCTGCTGCTCGTCGTGCTCGGCCTGCGCGCCTCGGGCAATGTCCCGCTCGACGTCTTCCCCGAATTCGCGCCACCGATGGTCGAGGTCCAGACCGAGGCGCCGGGCCTGTCGACCGAAGAGGTCGAGAGCCTGGTCAGCGTGCCGATCGAAACCGCGGTCAACGGCGTTCCCGGCCTTGCGACCCTACGGTCGAAATCGGTCCTCGGCCTGTCGTCGGTGGCGATCCTGTTCGATCGCGGCACCGACCTGATCCGCGCCCGCCAGCTCGTCCAGGAACGGGTCGCGCAGGTCCAGGCGCGCCTGCCCGCCGCGGCAAGGCCGCCGGTGATGCTGCCGCCGCTGTCGTCGACCAGCCGGGCGATGAAGATCGGCATCTCGTCGGACCGGCTCGACCAGATGCAGCTTTCCGAATTGGCGCGCTGGACGATCCGGCCCCGGCTGATGGCGGTGCCCGGCGTCGCCAATGTCGCGATCTGGGGCCTGCGCGACCGCCAGCTCCAGATCCTCGTCGATCCCGACCGGCTGCGCGCGGCCGGGGTGACGCTTGCCGAGGTCCGCACCGCCGCCGGCGACGCGGTGCTGGTCGGCGGCGGCGGCTTCGTCGACACCCCGACCCAGCGGCTGGCGGTGCAGCAGAGCGGCGCGATCCGATCGGCCGCCGACCTGGCGCAGGCGATCGTCAAGCAGAGCGGCGAGGCGCCGGTGCGGATCGGCGACGTCGCGCGGGTGGTCGACGGCCATGCCCCGCCGATCGGCAATGCGATCATCGACGACGGCCCCGGGCTGATGCTGATCGTCGAGAAACAGCCGACCGGCAACACCCTCCAGCTCACCCGCGCGGTCGAGGCGGCGATCGCCGAACTCAAGCCCGGCCTCGGCGCGGTCAAGGTCGACACCACGATCTTCCGTCCGGCGACCTTCATCGAACGCTCGATCGACAATCTCACCCGGGCGCTGGCGATCGGCTGCGTGCTGGTGGCGGCGGTGCTGTTCCTGTTCACCCGCGACTGGCGGCAGGCGGTGATCAGCCTGGTCGCGATCCCGCTGTCGCTGCTCGGCGCCGGGCTGGTGCTGCTGTGGAGCGGCGCGACGATCAACACGATGGTGATCGCCGGGCTGGTGATCGCGCTGGGCGAGGTCGTCGACGACGCGATCATCGACGTCGAGAATATCGCGCGGCGGCTGCGCCTCAACCGCGCCGCCGCCGATCCGCGCCCGCCGTTCGAGGTGGTGCTGGCGGCATCGATCGAGGTGCGATCGGCGGTGCTGTTCGCCTCGCTGATCGTGATGCTGGTGTTCCTGCCGATCTTCTTCCTGGGCGGGGTCGCCGGCACCTTCTTCCGGCCGCTCGCGATCGCCTATGTGCTGGCGATCGCCGCGTCGCTGCTGGTCGCGCTGGTCGTCACCCCGGCGCTGTGTCTGATGCTGCTGCCGGGCGCCCCCGCCGGCGCCGAAGCCGACATGCGCTGGGTGGCCGCCCTCAAGCGGCGTTATGCCGGGCTGCTGCCGACCATGATCGCGCGGCCGGGCCTGGCGATCGGCATCGTCGCGGGCGGACTGCTGCTCGCCGGCGCCGGCTATGCGTCGTTCAAGGACCAGTTCCTGCCCGATTTCCGCGAGACTGACTTCCTGATGCATTTCGTCGAGAAGCCCGGTACCTCGATCGAGGCGATGGACCGCATCACCATCCGCGCCTCGAAGGAATTGCGCAGCATCCCCGGGGTGCGCAATTTCGGCGCGCATATCGGCCGCGCCGAGGCCGCCGACGAGGTGGTCGGCCCCAATTTCACCGAATTGTGGATCAGCCTCGACGAGAGTGTCGATTATGACGCCAGCGTCGCCCGGATCAAGGCGGTGATCGACGGCTATCCCGGGCTCTACCGCGACGTGCTCACCTATCTGCGCGAGCGGATCAAGGAAGTGCTGACCGGTGCCGGCGCGACCGTGGTGGTGCGGATCTTCGGTCCGGACCAGGCCGAGCTGCGCGCCGCCGCCGAGCGGGTGCGCGGCGGGATCGCCGGCATCCCCGGGGTCGCCGACCTCAAGGTCGAACAACAGGTGCTCGTGCCGCAGATCCAGATCGTGCCGCGCCCGGCCGATCTCGCGATGCTCGGGCTGACCGCGGGCGAAGTGCGGCGCCAGGCGCAAACGCTCGTCGCCGGACAGAAGCTCGGCGAGATCTACCGCGACCAGAAGGCGTTCGACGTCGCTTTGTGGGGCGAACCCGCGATACGCGGCGACATGCACGCGCTCGCCGACCTGATGATCCAGACCCCCGCCGGCGCGCCGGTGCGGCTCCGCGACGTCGCCGATGTCCGGATCATGCCCGCGCCCAACGAGGTGAAGCGCGAAAACGGCCAACGCCGGATCGACGTCACCCTGAACGTGAAGGGCGCCGACCTCGGATCGGTCGCCCGGTCGGTCGAGACGGCGGTGGCGAAGATGCCTTTCGCGACCGGCTATCATCCGAAGATCCTCGGCGAATATGCGGCACTCAAGGAGTCGCGCCAGCGGCTGTGGACGACCGGGCTACTGTGCCTGTTCGGCATCGCCCTGCTCGTCTGGCTCGAATTCCGATCGGGCCGGATCACCGCTCTGGTCGCGCTCAGCCTGCCCTTCGCGCTGATCGGCGGGGTGATCGGCGTGATGCTCACCGGCGGGGTGCTGTCGCTCGGCTCGCTGGTCGGCTTCGTCACCGTCATCGGCATCTCGGCGCGCAACGGCATCATGCTGCTGTCGCATTACGACCATCTGCGCCGGGTCGAGGGCGAGGCGTTCGGGCCGGCGCTGATCCTGCGCGGTGCCGAGGAAAGGCTGGTGCCGATCCTGATGACCGCCGCCTGTGCCGGCCTCGCGCTGGTGCCGCTGATCGCCGCCGGCAACGCGCCGGGGCATGAGATCGAGCACCCGATGGCGATCGTCATCCTCGGTGGCCTCGTCTCCTCGACCTTGCTCAACCTGTTCCTGATGCCGGCGCTCTATGCGCGCTTCGGTGAGGAGAAACGGCGCCCCAACCCCGAACCGACTGGGGTCCCGGCATGATCCGCCGCTTCGCCCCGCTCGCGGCGCTCGCGGCGCTCGCGGCCTGTGCCTGCATGACCGCCCCCGCTCCGCCGCCCACGATCGCGCCCGCGGGGGCGACCGGAGCCTTCGTCGCGGCCCCGGTCGCGTCGATCGCGCCTTTGCCCGACGACTGGTGGCGCCTCTACGACGATCCCGCGCTCGATGCGCTGGTCGCCGCCAGCCTCGCCGCCAATGCCGACCTGCGCGTCGCCTTCGCCAACCTCGATGGCGCCCGCGCGGCGCTGGCGCAGGCGCGCGCATCGCGGCTGCCCCAGACGACGGTCGAAAGCGCGCTGACCGTCGACGACAGCGCCGGCCAGCCGAGCGCCTCGTCGAACGTCCCCACCACCGACTACGACCTCGCGCTGACCGCGAGCTGGGACGCCGATCTGTTCGGCCGGCTGCGGTCCGGCGCGCTCGCTGCGCGTGCCGATGCCGACGTCCAGGCGGCCGCGCTCGACGGGGTGCGGGTCGCGGTCGTCGCCGACACCGTGCTGGCCTATGTCGAGCTGTGCGGCGCTACCCAGGCGCTCGGGGTCGCGACCGAGCAGCTTCGCGTCCAGCAAAGATCGGCGGCGCTGGTCCGCGAGCAGTTCGGCGCCGGCGAGGTCTCGCCGCTCGAGGTCTCGCAGGCGCAGGCGCTGCTCGAGGCGGGCCGCGCGACGATCGCCCCCTATGAGGCAGCGCAGGCCAATGCGCGCTACCGGATCGCGACACTGCAGGGACGCGCGCCGGCCGAGGCGCGGACGATGGCGGTCGCCTGCCCCACCCCACCTCGGCTGCGCGGCACCCTGCCCGTCGCCGACGGCCAGGCATTGCTGCTGCGTCGCCCCGACATCCGCGAGGCCGAACGGCGGCTCGCCGCCGCCGCCGCGCGGGTCGGGATCGCGCGCGCCGATCTCTATCCGCGCGTCAATCTGGGCGGTGCGATCGGCCTGCTGACCGGCGGTTTCGCCGCGACCGCCTCGCCGCTGGTGAGCTGGGCCTTCCCCAATGTCGGGCCGGCGCGCGCCAAGCTGGCGCAGGCGCGCGCCGGCGAGCGCGCCGCGCTGGCGGGCTGGGACGTCGCGGTGCTGCGCGGCCTGCGCGAGGTCGAAAGCGCGCTGGTCGCCTATGACGCCGAGGCGCGCCGCAACCGCGCGCTCGACGCGGCGCGCATCCAGGCCGATCTGTCGGCCCGCCGCGCCGCCGCGCGGGTAAGGCTGGGCGACGCCCCCTCACTGGTCCGGCTCGACGCCGAACGCACCGCCGCGCAGGCCGCGCTCGCCCAGGCGCAGTCGGACCTTGCGGTGGCGCAGGCGCAGGTCGCGCTGTTCCGCGCCCTCGGTGGCGGGTGGCAGAGTGCCACAACCCCGCTACTATGACGCCATGCGCATCCTGATCGTAGAAGACGACATCGACACCTGCCAGTTCGTGGCACGCGGCCTGGGCGAGCTCGGACACCAGGTGCTGACCAGCGGCGACGGCCGCGACGGGCTGTTCCAGGCGACCGAGGGCGGCTTCGACGCGATCGTCGTCGACCGGATGCTGCCCGGGCTCGACGGGCTGGCGCTGGTCAGGGCGCTGCGCGCGACCGGCGACCTCACCCCCGTGCTGATATTGACCGCGGTCGGCAGCATCGCCGACCGGGTGGCCGGGCTCGAGGGCGGTGCCGACGATTATCTGGTCAAGCCCTTCGCCTTTTCGGAACTCGCCGCGCGTGTCCAGGCGCTCGGGCGGCGGCAGATCGCTCCGGCCGAGCCCGCGCGGCTGGTCGTCGGCGACATCGCGATCGACCTCCATCGGCGGATCGTCACCCGCGCCGGCCGGCGGATCGCGGTGCAGCCGCGCGAATTCGCGCTGCTCGCCGAGCTGATGCGCAACCCGCGCCGGGTGATGACGCGGACGATGCTGCTCGAGCGGGTCTGGGATTTCGATTTCGATCCGAAGACCAACATCGTCGAGACCCACCTCAGCCGGCTGCGATCGAAGCTCAACGCCGGCTTCGACGACGACGCGATCGAGACGGTGCGCGGTGCCGGCTATATGATCCGTGAGCGCTAGACCGATCGCAGCCAGGCGCCAATGGTGGCGCTCGACCGTCGGTCTGGTGGTCCTCGTCGCCGCCGGAATCGCCATCGCGACGCTGGCGATCGGCGGCATCGCGTTCGAGCTGATGCACGAAGCGCTCGAACAGCAGCTCGATCACCGCATCGCCGCCGAAACCCGCGCGCTGATCGACGAAGGCCATGACGGCCCCGAAGGGGTTGCCAGCGCGATCCGCCGGCGCGAGGCCGCGCGCAACACCGCCAGCCTCGACTATCGGCTGGTCGCGCCGTCGGGCGACATTCTCGCCGGGCGGCTGGACGCCGTGGTCCCTGCCCGTCCCGGTTATGTCGAACTGCTCCCGTATCGCCGCGACGGCGGGCAGCGGATCGCGCAGTCTCTGACCACGGGCCTGCCCGGCGGCTATCGGCTGTTGGTCGCGGCCGATCGTGCGGTGGTCGACGAAATGGATGCGACGCTGATCCGCCTGTTCCTCGGCGCATTCGGGGCGATGCTGCTGCTAGGCATCGGCGCCGCCTGGCTGGTCGGCGCGATAACGCGTCGACGGCTCATGCAGATCGATCGTACGGCCCTGGCGATTATCGGAGGCGACCTGCGCCAGCGCATCGCGATCGACGGCACCGGCGACGAATTCGACCGGGTCGCAGCCACCCTCAACCATATGCTCGACCGGATCGGCACGCTGATGGACAATCTGCGCCAGGTGTCGAACGATGTCGCCCACGATCTGCGCACCCCGCTGACCCGGCTTCACAACCGGCTCGACGACGCGCTGGCGACCGATGATCGCGACATGCAGCGCGACGCGATCGCCGCGGCGGCGGACCAATCGCGCGAGTTGCTCGATATCTTCGCGGCGCTGCTGCGGATCGCCGAGGTCGAAGGACTGGATCCGCGCGCGCAATTCCGCAGCGTCGACCTCAGTTCTCTGGTCGACGGGATCGTCGAGACCTACGCTCCGGACATGGATGCGAGCGGGCATATGATCGACACCGCGGTTACGCCCGGGCTGATGATCGAGGGCGACAGGCGGCTGCTCCAGCAGATGCTGACCAAGTTGCTCGACAATATCATCGTCCACACGCCGCCCGGCACCCGCGCCAGGATCGAAGTCGCCGAAACCCCCTCGGATGTCCGGCTGACGATCTCGGACAATGGGCCCGGAGTGCCAACGGAAGCCCGCGACACGCTGTTCAGGCGTTTTTCGCGCGCCCAGAAGAGCCGCTCCAGCGACGGGCACGGCCTGGGCCTCGCTCTGGTCGCAGCCATCGCCGCCGCCCATTGGGGAAGCGTCCGTCTCGAAGAGGGACCGGGCTTCACCGTCACAGTGACCCTCGGCCGATCGAAAGCGCTTGCGAGACCGGCGCGGTAGATCGGCCGCAGACCGGTTCGACGGTCAATTGACCGATTGGACGGGACGAACGACGAGAATGTGAAAGCTTCCCGGGACCGGCTGGGGCCGAGCCCCCGGCTTGACCGCCGGAGCGAACTGCGCGGTGGGAAGGTAGATCATCCCGCTATCCTGATCCAGCGCACCGGTGCGCGCGCCGGCCTCGGTCACGACCTTGCCGACATGCGTGACCTGCGGTCCGGCCAGCGACAATATGTCGAGAACGCCGTCCTTGCCGCACGGAATGAAGGCCAGCCGCCGCGCCGCATCGAGGATGACCGCGTCGGGGCCGCGGCCGATCTCGACGAGCGCCGTCAGCCGGCGGCTGCGCGCATCGACGATCGCCGCCTTGCCGTTGGCGCAGGCAGCGATCAGGCGGCTGGTCCTGGCGTCATAGGCGAGGCCGCTGGGCGCCTCGCACCCGGGCAGCGCGATCGGCTTGCCCACCACACCACGGGGAACATCGACGACTTCCATCTCGTTGGCATCTTCGTCGTTGACGAACAATGTTCCGGACGGCGTCAGCACGCCATATTCGAGCGCCGGTTTGACGCTGATGGTCTTCTTCAGCTTCATCGTCCCGGTGTCGATCACCGATACCGTGCCGCTGTCGGCGTTCATCACCAGGGCACGCCGCCCGTCGGCGGAGACGATCGCGGCATCGGGCTTCTTGCCGACCGGCAGTCGTGCCAGTTCGGTACCGTCACCTGCACGCAGGAACCGGACGGTCGCGTCGTCGCCGCTGGTTACCAGCAGGCGGTTCCCGGACAGCGGTACGACGGCATGGCCATGGGCAAACTGACCGACCGATCCGGCCGGTTTTCCCGTCGCGGTGTCGATGACCGTCACCGACGAGGAACGCGCGACGTAGAGCCGGTGCGCGGCACTATCGACCCGCGCATAGTCCCAGCCGCCATCGGGGCCGGCGATCGAATATTCGACCCGATATTCGGGCGCTGCGGCGGGCGCAGCCATCGCCGGCGCGGCAGCGAGCATGGCAAGGGCAAGGGCAAGGGCCGAGGTCTTCATTCGTTGATCTCCCACATCCGATGGTGCGTGCTCAGCCGATCAGGCTGGCGCGTGAACTGATCTTGGCGGCGAGCGCATCGCGGATCGCGAAGGAACGGCGGACCGAAGCTTCGACATCGTCGCCGGGCTTGTAAGGGTACATCAGCCCGAGCGCGCCGATCACCTGGTGGCGCGCATCGCGCATCTGGACGAGGATGCCGAGACGGACGCCGTCCTTCTGCACCTCGACTAGCGGCGCTCCGGTCTTCATGACGCCGATATCGTCTTCGCCCGACGCCTCGCCATTGGCTTTGGTCAGATGCGCCGCGATCACGATATTCCTGGCGTCGGGCGCTGGGCTGACGTGCATGATGACATCGAGCATATCGGGGTTTTTCGATACCACGCCGTCAGCCAGCAGTTGCGCATGCGGATAGAGGACCGGGCCCTGGGCCAAGGTGGCGCCGGGGATCGCGAGCGCCGCCGCTGCGGCGATCAGAAGGGACTTCATGCGGATGGCCTTTCTTCGGGGGAAGCGGAACGGGGCGCGCGCGGCAGCGTCAGGCGCACCAGCACCGGCATCGCGAGCAGCACCAGCGGATATTGCAGGAGCAGGCCGGCGATGATCGCGATCGCCAGCGGCTGCTGGATGCCCGATCCCTGGCCGATCGCCAGCGCGAGCGGGAGCAGCGTCAATATCGCCGCCAGCGTCGTCATCGTGATCGGCCGCAGGCGGTTGCGGCTCGCCTCGCGGGTCGCCTCGACCGGCGGCATGCTGCGTGCCAGCTCCTCGAACTCGGATATGTAGAAGATCGCCATCTCGGTGCCGATGCCGATGATCATCGTCATGCCCATCAGCGCGGTGATGTTGAGGTCGACGCCGGCCAGCCACAGCGCGGTGAACACCGCCGTCGTCGACAGCAGCGAGCAACCGATGATGATGACCGGCAGCCAGAAGCGCCGGTACAGCACCAGCGGCAGCACCAGTTCGGCGATCAGCGCCATCGCGAAGACCTTGATCAGGCCCGAAAAGGCGATCTGCTGCTGCTGGTAGACGCCGCCGAGTTCGTAGCGCACCCCGGGGCTCAGCACGCCGGGCCTGTCGAGTGCGGTCTTCACGTCGTCCACCGCGGCGCCGATGCCGCGTCCCTGGATGCGCCCGGTGACGGCGACCATCGGCTCCAGATTCTCGCGCCCGATCTGCGGCTGGCCGGTAACGGCCTGGATTGCCGCGACCCGCGAGAGCGGGAAGATATGGCCATCGGTCGCCCGGATCGGCAGGGCGGCAAGACCCGTCTCGCTGATCGTCATCGCGTCGGGCAGGCGAACCCGCACGTCGACCGCCTTGTTCGGCTGTGCCAGCGTCGTCGCGATGCTGCCGGTCAGCGCGGTCGACAACTGTGCCTCGACATCGGCGGGGGCGACACCTTCCACCGCGGCGCGCACCGGATCGACATGGACGTCGAGCGCGTCGCCGGCGAGCTGGACGCCGTCCTTGACCTCGACCACCCCGGGGATCCTGGTGACCAGCGCGGCGACCTTCTTCGCCTCGCCTTCCAGCATCGTCGGATCGGCGGCGTAGATCTTGACCTCGATCGGCTGCGGCACCGCGGTGAGATCGCCGATCAGATCCTCGATCAGCTGCGCCACTTCGACCTGCACCCCGGGCACCTTGGCGGTGACATCGTCGGCGACCGCCGCGGCGACCTCCTCGGTGGGCTTGCTGTGGCCGGGCTTGAGCCGGACGAAATAGTCGCCATGATAGCTCTGTCCGAGATCGCCGCCGAGCCCGGTGCCGAGCCGGCGCGAGAAGGTGAGGACATCGGGATTGGCGCGCAGCATCGCGTCGATCTGGCCGACCTGCCGGCCGCTTTCTTCGAGCGAGGTGCCGGGGGCGGTGTAATAGTCCATGATGAAGCCGCCTTCGTCGACCTTCGGCATGAACCCGGTGGGAACGTTCGAATAGCCGATATAGCCGATGACGAGCAGCGGCACGGCGATCGCCGCGAGCAGCCACGGCCGGGCCGAAAGCCGGTCGAGGGTGCGGTCGTGGATCTGCGCGACGCGCCCCTCGCCGGCTTCGCCGGGATCGTGCCAGGTGTTGAAATCGACCAGCCAGCGCACCAGCACCGGCACGACGAACGCCGTCATCGCCCAGGAAATCGCGAGCGCCGCCGCCATCGTCACCGACAGCGCCTTGGAAAAGGCGCCGGTCACCCCGGTGAGGAACGACAGCGGAAGGAAGACGATGAGCGTCGCGAGGCTCGATCCGGTGAGCGGCGCCATGAACTCGCGCGCCGCCGGTATCACCGCGGCGTCGCCGGCTGGACGGCCGTCCGCGCCGGCAGCGCCTGCGCGGCGGGCGATATGTTCGACCATCACGATGACGTCGTCGATCAGCAGCCCGACCGCGGCGGCGATGCCGCCCAGCGTCATGATGTTGAAGCTCATGCCCAGCATGCTCAGCACGAGCACCGTCGCCGCCAGCGTCGCCGGCACGACGATCACCGCGACCAGGGTCACCCGCCAGCTGCGCAGGAACCACAGCAGCACGATCGCGGCGAGCACCAGGCCGATCAGCACCGCATCGCGCACGCTCGCGACCGACTGGGTCACCAGCTCGCTCTGGTCGTACCAGTTGACCAGCTTGACCCCGGGCGGCAGCTGCACGCCCGCCAGCTTCTGCTGGACCTCCTGGGCGATCTGCACGGCGTTGCCGTCGGGCTGTTCGTAGATGTTGAACAGGACGGCGGGCCTGCCATCCTCGACGATCCGCTGCCAGATCGGCACCGCCCCGTTCTGGACGGTCGCGACGTCGCGAACATGGACGACGCCGGCCGGCGCCGCCTTGACCACGACGTCGCCGACCTGCGCCGCGCTGGCGACGCTGCGGTCGGCGATCACCAGCGACAGACGCCCGCGGTCCTGGACCTGCCCGACCGCGCTCAGCACATTGCCGTTCCTGATCGCCGTGGCGAGATCGGTCATCGACAGGCCGTGATCGGCCAGCCGATGCGGATCGGCGAGCACCTGCACCTCGGCGGTATCACCGCCCTGCACGCCGACCCGGGCAAGCCCGCTGATCGACGAGAGCAGCGGCGTGATCTGGTAGCGGGCCAGATCCTGCAGCGCGATCGGGTCGGCGTTGTCGGACACCAGCGCGTAGGAGATGATCGGAAAGACCGTCGGATCCATCCGGCGGACATCATATTGGGTGCCGGTCGGCAGCGACGGCAGGATCCGCCCGACCGCGGTGTCGACCATCAGGGTGCTCGCGATCATGTCGCGGCCCCAGCCGAAATCGATCGAAATCTGGGCGGAGCCGCGGCTGGTCTCCGATCGCACATTCTGGACGCCGGGAATGGCGCGGATCGCCTCCTCGACCGGGCGGGTGACCGTCAGCGCGGTCTGGTCGGCCGGGCGGCTGCCCGAATCGAGATCGACGACGACCCGCGGAAACGACACCTGGGGGAACAGGCCAATCGGCAGCGACAATGCGGCGACGATACCGGCGAGCGCCACCGCCAGAGCGACGATGACGAACGCACGCGATTGGGTGCGAAGCAGGCGCTCGAGCATCAGTTGCTCCGGCGGACGGCATCGCCGTCATTGATCTGATAGGCGCCGTCGACGATCAGCGGCTTCGCGGGATCGACGCCGCCTTCGACGACATCTCCCTCGTCGGACGCGAGCAGGATGCGGACCGGCTTCGCCTTCGCCTTGCCGGCGACGACCTGGAATATGCGCGGGTTGCCGCCCGCGGTCACGACCGCGCGGTGGGGAACGACCCAGCCCCGCACCTGCCCGGTTTCGATCGCCACCTGCATCGCCTCGCCGGGCAGCAACGATCCCGCCGGGAAACCGAGATCGACGTCGATCAGCCGGGTCTGGGGGTTCAGCGCGCTGTCGACCCGGATCACATGTCCGGCCAGCGTCGCTCCACCGGTCAGCCGCTTGAGCGTCGCGGGTCGTCCGATGGCGACGCCCGTGCGATCGGCCGGATCGATCCCAACCGTCACGACGATCCCGCCCGCTCGGGCGACGGTCATGATCGCCGCGCCGGGCTGGGTGCGATCGCCCTGCGCGACCGATACGGTCGTCACGACCCCCGCGAACGGCGCGACCAGCGTGTGAACGGGGGCGCCGGCGCCTTCGGCCTGCATTGCCGCCAATGCGGTCTGCGCATCGGCCACCGCCTTGTCCGCCTGGACGAGCTGGTCCTGGGTGGCGAGCTGCTGCGACAGCAGTTGGGCGGTGCTGGCGCGCTGCTTGCGCGCCGCCGCCAGCGCGTTGACCGCCTGCTGGTAGCTGCTGCGCGACGACGGCGCGGTGACGAAGGTCGCCAGCTTCTGCCCGGCGCGAACCGCACTTCCCGGCGACACCATCAGCGCGGTCACCTGGCCGGGCTGCGCTTCGCTCAGCGTCTGAGTACCGTTCACCGCGGGACCGACCGAACCATAGGCGATCACGGTCGCCGGCAGCGATCCCGCCCTGGGCGTCATGACTCCGACCAGCGCACTCGGCGTCGGCGCCTGATCCGCGTCGGGCGCCGAACCGCCGCAGGCGGTCAGCGCGAGAATGACCGGGGCGATCAGCAGACCGCGCTTCATCGTGCACCCGCCGCCTGGTCGGCCGGCAGCCCGGCTGTCGGAAGACCGTCGCCGGTCATCGTCTGGATCGCGATCTGCCGATCGAGGAGGGCGAGCTCCAGCGTCATGATGTCCTGTTCCCTGGTAAAACTGTTCGAGACGAGGTCGACATAGCCGCGCTCGTCGAGGTTCGACGCGCCGAACGCCTGCTGGGCACGCTGCGCGGCCAGGCGGGCGGCGGGCAGATCGCGCCGCGCGACCGCGAGCTGGGCGGTCAACTGATCCATTTCGTCGAGCATGGCCTCGACCGAGCCCATCGTCGCCGCGAGCCGGGCGGCATAATCGGCGTGCAACTGGGCCCGCGTCGCCCGCGCGATCGCGATATTGCCCTGGTTGCGGTCGAAGAT
The DNA here is from genome assembly GCF_058801765.1 of Rhizorhabdus sp. GW822-FHT03C02. Classification (NCBI taxonomy): domain Bacteria; kingdom Pseudomonadati; phylum Pseudomonadota; class Alphaproteobacteria; order Sphingomonadales; family Rhizorhabdaceae; genus Rhizorhabdus; species Rhizorhabdus sp. GW822-FHT03C02. Next base: position 1,151,223 of record NZ_JBXANN010000001.1, on the reverse strand, counting down.
CGGCAGTCCGATCGTCGCGTTCGGACCGCCGTTGATCACCTTGGAATTGTCGCTCGCCACGCTGCCGCCGAAGATCAGATCGGGAAACTGGGCGAGGATGGCCTGGCGGACCTGTTCGTCCGCGGCGGCATATCCCATGCGCAGCGCCATCAGGTCGGGGCGCCGGTCGGGAAGCCCGGCCAGGCCGGCGCGGATCGCCGCGGGCGCGAAGGGCGGCAGGTCGACCTGCTGTGCCAGCGGGACGACGACGCCGGGTCTCAGGCCGAGCAGCGCATCGAGCTGATGCATCAGCGACAATTGACGCTGGTCGAGTGTGTCGAGCGCGGTGCGCGCGGCCTGCAGCGCGACGCGATCGGGCGCCACCGTCACCAGCGTCACCGTCCGGGCGGCCAATGCGGTCTCGAGCTTCGCGTTGCGTCCGGCGAGCAGTTGGTAAGCAGCGACATAGCTCGGCCGGCTGCGCGCGCCCATGATCAGGTCGGTCGCGATCTGCCGCGCCTGGCCGGCGACCTGCCATTCCTGCCAGACGATGTCCGCGGCGATCTGCCGCTCGTCATCGACCGCCGCGCGGTGCCGCGACCGATAGGTGACGATGCTCTTGATGTCCTGGGTGAGCCCGAGATTCCAGGCGGGAACCGTTCCGGCACCCGACAGCAGCGGCAGGACCGCACCGCTCAGCGATGGGTTCGGCAATATGCCGGCCTGTTTCGTCTGCGCGGCGCCCAGCGCCCGCTTCAACCGGGTAGCCTTGAGATCGGGATTATTGGCAAGCGCGAGCGCGACGACGTCCTCGACGCCCAGCGCCGCCGAAGCAGGAGCGGCGTCCAGTGCGCCGATCGCGGGGGCAAGCGGCGGCGCGCTGTCGAGCGGCAGCGGCGTGTAGCGCGCGCAACCGGCCAGCAGCAGCGCCGCGAGGGCCGATGCCATCGATCGCGATCGGGTTTTAATATGCGGCATGCGCTGGGAGTCACCTTCCATCGGTCAGGCAGGGGTCAGGGCCGGCGGCGCGGCCGCGACCACCCCATGCTCAATCGGGATTCTTGCCCTCGGCAATATTTTCCAGCACCGCCCCGGTCCTGGCGTCGATGCCGACTTCATATGGCTTGGCATGGCTGGTGATGTCGAAGGAATAGCGCAGGCCGCTGCCGCCCTTCTCCCGTTCGAGTTCCTGGTCGGTGATGATCCCCGGCCGCACCTTCAGCGCCGCCACCCGCGCCGTCGCGAGGTTGATCCTGGCCTGGCCGGCGAATTCGCTGCCTTTCAGCTTGCTGGCCGGCGCGGACATGGCCGCGGTCGCGGCACCGGCAACCACCAGGGTTGCAAGGGTCATAAGGGTGATACGCACGGTCTTCATCACGCCATCCTCCCGAGCGAAACTGCCCGAGCCCGATGTCTACGCGCTGCGACCTTCGCTCAGGATGAGGGCAACATTGATTATCCCCAACTTGTTGACGCAGGTCGGGAATCGCAAAAGCCATGACGGGCGATCGGGTTCGGAAGGAATGATCGATGAAGATCCTGCTGCTGGAGGACGATGAAGCGACATCCGCGCATATCGACCGCGTCCTGCGTGCGGCGGGCCATGTCGTCGACAGCTGCGCCACCGGTCGCGATGCGATCTTCCTCGCGTCGAGCGGCGATTATGCCGTCCTCGTCCTCGATCGGATGGTGCCGGAAATCGAGGGACTGGGCGTGCTCAAGGCACTGCGGGCCGCCGGAGTGCGAACCCCTGCCCTGTTCCTGACCGCGATGAACGGCGTCGAGGATCGGGTCGAGGGGCTCGAAGCCGGTGCCGACGACTATCTCGCCAAGCCGTTCGCCACGAGCGAGTTGCTGGCGCGGGTGAAGGCCCTGTCGCGCCGCCCGCCGATCGCCGACACGACCGCGATCCTCCAGATCGGCGATCTCGTCATCGATCGTATCAAGCGCACGGTGACGCGCGCGGGCGCGCGGATCGACCTGCAGGCGCAGGAGATGAAGCTGCTCGAATATCTCATGCTCCATGCCGGCGAAGTCGTGACCCGCACCATGCTGCTCGAAAATGTCTGGTCGTTCCACTTCGATCCCAAGACCAATGTGATCGAAAGCCATATGAGCCGGCTGCGGGCGAAGGTGGATCGCGGCTTCGGAGCCGAGCTGATCCAGACGGTCCGCGGCGCGGGATATCGCATCGATGGCCGATGACCGCCATATGCCAGCCCCCTTGCGGAGCGCGGCCTTTCGCTTCGCGCTGCTGCTGGCGCTCGTGTTCGCGGCCGGCGCCTTCGCGCTGCTGATCGCCGTCGAGCGACAGATCGGCGGCTATGCGAACGAGGCCACCAACGGCCGGATACGGGCCGAAACCCAGATATTGGCAGGCGAGTATCGCCAGCTCGGTCAGTCGGGCCTGATCGACGCGATGGAACGCCACCAGAGCGTCGGCGGCGATGCCGCGTTCCGCTATCTACTGCTCGACGGCCGGCAACGCCGCCTGTTCGGTGATCTTCCCGGATCGGGGCTGGCGATCGGCTGGAACACGATCGAGGTCATGGAGCATGAACCGGATCAGCCATCGAACCGGGAGAGCATGCGGGCGCTCGCGACCAGGCTGCCCGAGGGCCTCACTTTGGTGGTGGCGACCGACAATTTCGACGTCGAGAATCTGCGCGACCGGCTTGGCCGCTTCACCTTGCTCAGCGGTATCGCGATCACGCTGTTCGCGCTGCTCGGCGGCTATCTGACCGGCCGGCTGTTCCTGCGCCGCCTCGATCGCGTCAATCGCGCGGTCGACCGCATCATCGAAGGCGATAATGCGGAACGCCTGCCGATGATCGGTCTCGGCCCGGAATTCGACGAGCTCGCCGCCAACCTCAACCGGATGATCGATCGCAATGCCGCCGCGATGGAGGCGTTGCGTCAGGTCTCGACCGACATCGCCCATGATCTGCGCACCCCGCTGACCCGATTGCATCATAGCCTGGAAAGGATGCAGGACGCGGGCGCGGCCGACCCCGGAAGCATCGACGACGCCATCGCCCAGACCCGCGGCCTGCTCGAAACCTTTCATGCCCTGCTGCGCATCGGCTCGGTCGAGGGCGGCGTGGGACGGCGCCACTTCAAACGCTTCGACCTCAGCGAACTGATGGATCGCGTGCAGCAAGCCTATGAGCCGGTCGCCGAGGATGCCGGACATAGTCTGGTCGCGGACCATGAACCCGGCATCATGGTCGATGGCGACAGCGAATTGCTGGCCCAGCTTTTCACCAATCTGATCGAGAACGCGATCGGCCATACCCCGTCGGGAACCGTCATCACATCGCGCCTGGCCCTGGTCGATGGATTTCCGACCGCGGAAATCTGCGACGACGGACCGGGGGTTCCCGAAGACGAGCGCATGAAGATATTCCAGCGCTTCTACAGGCTGGACGCGAGCCGCCATTCCGAAGGGGCGGGTCTGGGACTTGCGTTGGTCGCAGCGATTGCCGCGCTCCATCGGGCGCGGTACGCCATCCCCCCCAGCGAAGGGCTCTGCGTGCGCATTACTTTTCCTGTATCTTCAATTGGATAAGCCGGACCATGGTCGTGAATGGGCCGGCGGCGACGCGAGGCATGTTTCGAAACGGGCATGTCGCGCTGCGGGCATCGGCGTCCGGCGCGCCGGATATCAGAATCTGGCGGTCGCGAACATGGCGACGGCATGGCGCACCCGGTCGGGACCGATATCGAACTGGGTCTGGTTGATGTAACCCGGTTCGACCGCGATCGCCTTGCTGACCGGAAGGCGGATGCCGGCGAAGTTGATCATCAGGCCCGGTCCCGCCTTGCCCGACCATCGGGTCCGCCGGAACTCGTGGAAATATTCGTCCCACAGGACGACGCTGACGCCTCCTATTCCCAGCGGCACCTCGAGCCGCGACAATTGCCGCCAGCGCAGCGAGGTGCCGGCTTCCCGCTCGCGCCACCGCTCCTCCATTTGCGAACGCAGCGAAACGACGGGGCCTGCACCTCCTATCGCCCACCGATAATCGAACTCCTGCAACGCCCGGTGTTCGGTGACACGAACGCCGGCGCCCGGCGCGATCCCGGTCCAGACATAGCCGCCGCCCAGCTTCACGCGATCGGTCAGCCTCGCGAGCATGACCGTGCGGACCAGTTCCTGGCCGACGCGAGAGGCATCGTCGGTGATCTGGATCAGCCCGTCGACCCGCAGTTCCGCGCGCGCACCGATCGGAACCGTCGCGGATGCCGAATTCCAGATCTGGAAATCGCTGTGCCGATCCTGCGCTTCCACCGCGGTGGACCACCCCAGCATGGCGAACATGGCCATCGGAAGGAATCCGCGGAGGATATCGGCGTGTGGCGGCCTGGCGGGCGATCGACCGCTCATCGGCGCCGACGCCCCCGGCGCCCCGCAGATGAAGTCGCCGCCGAACGAGCCACCATGCTCCATCTCCTGATCGTCGGCCGCAGGCAGGTCGTGGCCGGACCGGGTCGATCGCACTGTATTACCCGCCGCGCCGCGAACATCAGGCGATTTTGCAACATGCTGTCTCGGTTTCCGCCCAGCCCAGGCCCGACCGGCAGCCCCCTCAAAAATGGGTGGTCATGTTGAGTTCGAAGCGGCGGCCGCGCGGGTCGCCATAGGGGCTGTAGCCAAGGCTGCTGTTGACGACGACCGGCGGCATGTGGCCGAGAAGATTGGCGATGCCGAAGCGAAGCTCCAGCCCGTTCTCGCCGCCCCCTACTTGCCGGAAACGCCACGAGGCCTGGGCATCGAGATAGAATTGCGACGGGACCGGCAAGTCGATCCGGTTATAGGTGTTGAACCCATCGACGGCATGATAAGGGCCGTAAAATCGACCCTGCAGGCTCGCCCCGATGGCATGATGCTGCCATGCGATCCCTGCGGTCGCGCTCCATTTGAGCGCACCATCCGCATAGCCCGCATAGTTGGTGGCAGCGATCTCGCTGGTGTAGCGGCGTGAGAAGCGGGGCTGCCAGGTCGCCGATCCCAGCAGATGGAAGCGGTCGTCGGCGCCGGCGCGGACATCATAGCCCAGCGACAGATCGACGCTGTCGATCGAGGTCCGGCCGATGTTCAACGCCGAGGTGTCGATCAGCGTGATCCGCCCGCCCGTATATCCGTTGGCGATATCCTCGGCCGTGAGCGGATCGCGCCCGACGCGGTCGGGATAGGTCGCTTCGTTATCGAGGAAATATTGATAATCATATTGATGGTAGGTGTTAATCTCGTCCCGCTTTTCGATATGGATATAGTCGAGAGCGACCCGGACCCTGCGCGGGTCCTCCGGGTTCAGGATGAAACCGACCCCGATCGTTCTCGCCCGTTCCGGCCTGAGCATGTTCGTGCCGGCGATGAAGGATCGGAAGCCGACATATTCGAGTTCCCCGCCGCGACGAGGGTCGTAAAGACCGGTCGAGGCATAATTGCTATATTGCAGCATCTGCTGCGGTGTCGGAGGAAGCACGCCGGTCGCGACGCTTGCGCGCACCATGAGATGCTCCTGCGGGAACATGCGAAATCCGGCCGTGAGAGCGATCGCATCCTGCCTGGGCTTATATTGTATTTCCCTGAACCCATAGATCCCGGTCGCCGGGATCACCGATCGCGTATCGTCATAGCGTAGCGCCAGCTGGAGCTCGAGGCCACGCAACGGGACCGGGCCCGCGCTTCGGGAAACGAGCTGTCCGCGCAATTCCCCATAGATGGACGAGACCGTCTGCGAATATCGCGGATATGTGACCCCCGCTTCGCCATTCACCGTGTCGACCGTCATCGGGATGACCTCGCCGCGGCGTTCGGCCAGGAGCGAAAGCGAATATGTCCCGGCCTGCGTGCGCAAAAGCGGCCCAGCGAGCCGTAAACTGGCGTCATGGAAATGGCTGCGCCGTTCGAGTTCGGCGGTCGACGGAACGCTATAAGCGCGAAGCGCCGACAGGAATGCGTCCCATGGCCCGAACGGATCGGGCACCGGCGCCCCCGGATAGCCGGGGAGCCCGTTCTCGACCGCAAAGTAAAAGCCATTTCCCAGCACAAGGCCGCGCGTCCGGGTCCGCTCCCGGATGCCGCCGAGATTGAACGTCAGTTCGGCCTTCCACGCCGAAGGCAGGTCGAAGACGAGCCCGCTGGAGAGCCGCCAGGTCGTCAGCCTATCGCGGATGGTGCGATCGAAACCCGGAAGCGCGAGCTGTAGATAGAAATCCCCATCGAACGGATTGGTGGGAGCGCTCTGCGAAATATGAACCAGGCCGTCGTTCCCGGCAATGCTATGCCCGACATTCCGATAGCCGACGAAATCGACGAAAGCCTCGATGCTGTCGCCGAAGCTGTGGCGGATGTTGAGCAGCGCGGACGTCGTCCGGGCGCCGTTGGTGAGGCTTCTGGTCAGCCCGTTGCCGTCGGGCGAAAGGCCGAGGGGGATCAGGCCGGCGTTGCGGACGAGCGTCGCGCCGCCGTCGCTCGCCACACCGGCATAGCCCGCAGGCAAATAGGTGAAGGCGCCATCGACAGACTGGCTTCCAAACTCGGGTTTCAGCACCGTGTAGCCGGACCGGATGAGGATGCCGTCGACATAGGGAAAATAGTCGCTGACGAAGGTGGGATTGCTGGCGATGTTGAGCGCGCGGGATTTGCGGGCGAAGGCGCGGTCGCCAGCCTCGAGAGGCGTGCTGACCGAACGCGAGACGGCGAACATGATGCCGGTGCGGCCGCCATCGGGCGTGAACCCGGCGCGTGCGTCGAAGCGCCGGTAAGCGGCATCGCCGCGGTCGGACAGGCCCGAGGTCAAGCTGGCGTCCACCCCGTCATAATCCCGCTTCACCACGACGTTCACCACGCCACCGGTGGCGCCGGGTCCGTAAATGCCGCCGGCGGTCGCGGTGATCGTCTCGATGCGCTCGATCAAGAGGAGCGGAATGCCGTTGATGTCGGGCTGCCCCACCGACAGGTCCAGATATTGCGAGGGCACGCTCGGCATGCGCGATCCGTCGACAAGGATCAGGGTCTGGCTGGCGCCAAGACCGCGCAAATTGACCTCGGAGCGATTGCTGCCGGAATTTCCGAACGGGTCCTGGGACGGGGACAGGGCTTCGGCATTGCTGGTCAGGCGGTTGCGCAAGAATTGGCCGAGATCGTCGGATTGCGACGACCGGATGTCCGGTCCGGCAAACACATGATAGGCCTGTATGTCGTTTTCGGTGCGGCGGATGTCCTGGTTCTGCGTGCGGCGGGCAACGACGAGGATTTCGGGAATGGCCGGCGGTGCTTCCTGCACCGCCGGGAAGACGATGATGGTGCCGGCCGGGGTTTCGCGAAATGCCAGACCCGAACCGGACAGCAGCCTGTCCAGCGCTTCGAGAACCGACATGCCACCGGCAACTCCCGCTGTCTGCAGGTCGCCGACGACGTCGGGTGCGAAGAGAATGCCGATGCGCTTCTGCATGGAAAGCTGACGCAGCGCGGCATCGAGACGGCCTGGGTTGAGGACGATCGCCCGTTGGTCGATCGCCGTCGCCGCCATGGTCGGCGACGCCAGCACGACCGCGGCAATCGCGCAAAATGACGCACAAATTGATGGGCCCAATGCGACTGCTCCGACACGGCACGCCGTGGGGATATTAACTTCGCGTCCAGGCCCGGACAATGATGCGAGACGGCCGCAAGCTGCGAGTCTTACGGATCCTGGTCTCGATTTACCTTTTTTAACCGCCCCGCGCGAACGATCGCCAAGGGTCCTGCAGATCATCGAGCGCGCCGTCAACGCTCCGCGTAAGCGCTAAGACTGCCATTGCTGGCGACCTCATAGGACCAGTGCGGGACACCCATTGGTTGCCGCGGCGGCGTAATGGAAGAGCACGACCTGATTCTCATTTAACTACGGCAGACAGAAGCTTGTTCCGAGCGCCTGCGCGCGCACTACCAGCGTACCCCTTCCTTCTTTGCCACGAACGGCCGCTCATAGGAGGGGTCCTCCCTGCTCCACAGCGCCTTGAGGAAACCTTTGACGTTCGTCGAGTGAACCCAGGTGCCGTCGGTGTCCGCCGACATCTCGATCGTGCAACGTCGAACCAGCATGCGCCACTCGCCATCGCGCTTCTCAAGCTGATCGAGATAGCGACCGAACGCGATCGTCGTTGTCTTGTCGTCGAGCCAGAACAGCCCGCCGACGACATAGGATTCGCAATAGGCGGTATCACCATCGATCTCGCAGAGGTGGTTGGTTATATTATGGCTGGTCATATTGAAGTTGCCGGAATGACCAAGATTGGCCCGAGCCGGATAATCAGGCATGCCGGTGATGACCGGTCCATGTTCGTCCACGCCATCCGGCCACCAGCAACCCGCAATCTGCTCGGCATCCTGGCGGTCTCGCGCGCGACTTTCGCGCTGGACGCAGTCGAAAATATCTTGCCTATCCTTCAGATAGCGGACCGTCGTCAGAAGCTCTTCGATCTGGTCCATTCATCCGCTCCTTTGCTTTACGTCATTGCTGTCGGCGTGCGATTGCGCGTCCTGGCAATCGATTATCAGCGCACGATGTTTGGATATTGCACGCGGGGTGCGATGCCATGCGTGTCCCGGCAGGATGGCGGCTGCCGCCCACCTTCGTCCTGCAAGTGATATTTGATCGCAAGTTCGGCGCCGATCACCGTTTGCCCCGCGAGTTCCGTCCGCCTCGGATCACTGTAGAGCGCCCAGATTACATGCCCGGTGAACTCGGGCGTCTCGATCCTACTGTTCAGAAAAGCATATTTTTCAGGGTCCCCGGAAATCATCATCCTGAGGCGCTCGGTCAGCAACGCTCCCATCCAGATCGATAGCGCGGTGACGCCGGTCCCCTCGAAGTCGACCGCCATGTCCGCGGCGAGCTTGTCGACCCCTGCCTTGTGCGCACCATATCCGGGCCCAAACACATAATGGACGCCACCCGAACCCGACGTGTTGACGATCAGGCCATCGCCCTGCCGCACCATCTGTGGCGCTGCATGGTAGCTGGCGACATAACTGCTCCGAATCCCGACATTGATGATGTCGGCAAGCTTGAGCGGCTTTTCCCAGAAGCGACCTGACGCGGTAAGTTCATCATGGATCGCCGCTGCATTGTTGACGAGGATATCGAGTTGACCTTGCTCGTCCTCGACCCGATCGAAGAGACCGCGAACGGCCTCGTCGTCGGCATGGTCGACACGCACCGCGATACCAGTGCCGCCCGCAGCCGTTACCGCCGCTGCAGTCTCGTGGATGGTGCCGGATAGCGCCGCATCGCCGGCCTTCTCCGACCGACCGGTCACATAGACCGTACAGCCATGGCTGCCGAGGCCGATCGCGATCCCTCGCCCCGCCCCGCGGCTTGCCCCCGTGACGATCGCGATTGTCGGACGTCCGGTCATTCCCTTCTCCTCAAACCCTTCACTTTCGGTGATGTGCGGCCGGACCTGGCCGCCGCCACTCGGCCACACACTCCTAGAAGGCGCTGGTACGCACGACCGGGTCGGCTTCGAGCAGATAGCCATATTTGACGAGCCCGACGCGGGTGCGCCGGATGTGCATCGCCAGCGTGACCTGCGCGGTCTCGACCTCGCGGCGCTCGATCGCGCCGAACAGTAGCTCATGTTCGACCCGCAGAATCTTGCCGCCATTCTTTAGCGCGATCTTGGCATAGGCGCGGCGATAGCTCTGGGTCGTGTCCCAGAGCCGCTCGACGATCTGCGCGAGTTCGGGGGCGTTGCCGCCCTTGTAGGACAGCCAGTGGAACGCTCGATCGAGCGGCAGGAATTCCTCGACATCCTCGACCTTGACCAGATCGGCCAGGATCGCGCGCATCTCCTCGATATCGGCATCGCTGAGATTGGGGATACTCTCGCCGATCAGCATCGGCTCGAGATGCTCGCGGATCTTGTAGGAAATCTCCATGTCGCGGATGGTCATCGTGCTGACCCGGGCGCCGGCATTGGCCCGCAGCTGGACCAGCCCCCGCATCTCGAGCATGCGCAACGCATCGCGCACCGGAATGCGGCTGATGTTGAGTTCCTTGGCAAGCTCGTCCTGCTTGATCCAGGAGCCGGGCTTGAGCACCCCCGCCAGGATCCGCTCCGCGACGACATCGGCCACGCGCTGGCTCGCGACCGTTGACTGTCCGCCTTGCCTCACCTGCCTGACCTCCACTGAAATACGTTTCGCGAGTCTAGCTGATCCCACGAACGCGAACTGCGACACCGCGACGAGCGCCATACCGCCAATCCCACTACACCGACTATCACTCTTCATTTTCGTATACAATATGTCAATGGAAACCAGACACTCTCCAGCTCTAGATTAATTTCAGCCGAGCTTTTCCCAATGGCACCTACTCGTCATTATATCCATTTTATCGAACACTGGTGGTTTTCCATCGGCAAATATGGCGTGCGGAATGCCGGAGGTCGCATAAGCTGACGCTTGCCCCACGCTCGTCACGGCCACCCCAATCCATAAGCAGGGCTTATATGCTGTTACGGAGATTGCAGACCGATCGCGGAGCAGACCATCTGTAAACTTATCAGCATCGCCCTAGATGGCACATCGATAAGGAGATCGGGACCATGTCTCTCCAGCGAGCGCATGCTGCTCACCACAACCCCGTTTCAGCGCCGGCCGAAGTGGTCGGCCGCCTGCAGTTCGCCGTGCCGGCATCGGCCAAGCCCTACGCCTATGCCACCGAGCCCCCTGCCGGGGTTCCGGCGAGGCGTGGCGAATATCGCGAACATGACGTGTCGATCCGCGACGCCCGCCCGCACGCCGGCAATCTGAGCCTCGACGTCGAAGGCTTCGCGGTCATACGCCACGCCAGCGCGGTCGACGATTTCTTCGACGAGGCCCAGACGCTCGCGCTCGGCCACCCCGAAACCGCGCGGATCGTCCAGGCCGCCACCGGCGCGTCGCGGGTGGTGGTGTTCGACCACACAAGGCGCCGGCGAAGCGATGGCGCGGCGACCGGCGATCGCAGCCAGCCGCAACAGCCATCGATCCGCCTCCATGTCGACCAGACGCTCTGGTCGGGGCCGAAGCGGGTTCGCGAGATCATGGGCGGTCAGGCCGAAACGCTGCTCGGTCGACGCGCCGCCATCATCAATGTCTGGCGACCGATCGCCCATGCGGCACGCGACTGGCCGCTGGTGCTCGGCGATGCGCGCAGCATCGCCGCGGACGACCTGATCGCCACCGACCTCATCTTCGCGCACCGGCGCGGCGAGACCTATGCGATCGCGCATGATCCCGCGCAGCGCTGGTACTATATCCCCGACCTGCAGCCCGATGAGGCGATCCTGATCAAATGCTGGGACTCCGATCCCGCAGTCGCGCGCTTCACCCCGCACAGCGCCTTCGCGGATCCGACCACCCCACCCGGCACGCCGCCGCGCCAGAGCATCGAGTTCCGCACGATCGCCTTCTTCGACTGATATCGCCCACCGGCGCGTGCCCCGCGCATGCGCGGCCAAAGCGCCGATGCATCGACAAAGCCACCTGCAAGCGCGTCTATGAGCGATTTTATCGATCTGTCCGAGTGGCAGAAGCAATTTCCCCTCGGCAAGCTGTGCACCTATCTACGACTCACCACAGCAGCATGGAGAATATTGCATGGGTATCATCGGCAGCTCGATCAAGCCGTTCACCGCGCAGGCTTTCAAGGAAGGCAAGTTCGTCGAGGTCAGCGAAGCTGACGTCAAGGGCAAGTGGGCCATCTTCTTCTTCTATCCGGCCGACTTCACCTTCGTCTGCCCGACCGAGCTCGAGGATCTCGCCGACAATTATGCCGAGCTGCAGAAGCTGGGCGTCGAGGTTTATTCGGTCTCGACCGACACCCATTTCAGCCACAAGGCGTGGCACGACACCTCGCCGGCGATCGGCAAGATCAACTATTACATGCTGGGCGACCAGAACCATGTGATCAGCAACAATTTCGGCGTGCTGCGCGAAGGCCAGGGCCTCGCCGACCGCGGAACCTTCGTGGTCGATCCCGAGGGCGTCATCCAGGTGATGGAAATCACCTCGGAAGGCGTCGGCCGCAACGCCGCCGAACTGGTCCGCAAGGTCAAGGCCGCGCAATATGTCGCAGCCCATCCCGGCGAAGTCTGCCCGGCGAAGTGGGAAGAAGGCGAGACCACCCTCGCCCCCTCGCTCGACCTCGTCGGCAAAATCTAACCCTCGCGGGTCGATGACAGGCACGGGGGCGGTTCGCCGCCCCCGGCGCTTCCCCGCGCTCAACCATGGAGTACAGGATCATGTTGGACGCCAATCTCAAGCAGCAGCTCAAGGCCTATCTCGGCAACATCACCCAGCCGATCGAGCTGGTCGCCTCGCTCGACAGCGGCGCGAAATCGACCGAGCTCAAGGACCTGCTCGAAGAGATTGCCGGGCTGTCGGACAAGGTCGCCTTCGTCCGCAAGGATGACGACCGGCGTACCCCCAGCTTCATGATCCGCCGCGTCGGCACCGATATCGGCGTCCGCTTCGCCGGCATCCCGATGGGGCATGAATTCACCTCGCTCGTGCTCGCACTGCTGCAGGTCGGCGGCCATCCGTCGAAGGCGGCGCAGGAACTGATCGAGCAGGTCAAGTCGCTCGACGGCGATTATGCCTTCGAAACCTATTTCTCACTCTCGTGCCAGAATTGCCCGGACGTGGTCCAGGCGCTGAACCTGATGAGCGTGCTCAATCCGCGCGTCAGCCATGTCGCGATCGACGGCGGCCTGTTCCAGGACGAGGTCGCCGATCGCAAGGTGATGGCGGTGCCGACGATCTTCCTCAACGGCGAACCGTTCGGCCAGGGCCGGATGGAGCTCGAGCAGATCGTCGCCAAGCTCGACAGCGGCGCCACCGCGCGCGCCGCCGAAAAGATCAAGGCGAAGGACGCGTTCGACGTACTGGTCGTCGGCGGCGGGCCTGCGGGCGCCGCGGCGGCGATCTATGCCGCGCGCAAGGGCATCCGCACCGGCATCGCCGCCGAGCGTTTCGGCGGCCAGGTGCTCGACACGATGGCGATCGAGAATTTCATCTCGGTCCCGCACACCGAAGGCCCCAAGCTCGCCGCGCATCTCGAGCAGCATGTCCGCGACTATGACGTCGACATCATGAACCTGCAGCGGGCGACCGGGCTGGTCCCGGCGCGCACCCCCGGCGGGCTGCACGAGGTCAAGCTCGAGAACGGCGCCTCGCTCAAGGCACGCACGGTGATCCTGTCGACCGGCGCGCGCTGGCGGCAGATGAACGTGCCCGGCGAGGACCAGTATCGCAACAAGGGCGTCGCTTATTGCCCGCATTGCGACGGGCCGCTCTACAAGGGCAAGCGGGTCGCGGTGATCGGCGGCGGCAATTCGGGGGTCGAAGCGGCGATCGACCTCGCCGGCATCGTCGCCCATGTCACGCTGATCGAATTCGACAGCGACCTGCGCGCCGATGCGGTGCTCCAGCGCAAGCTGGCCAGCCTGCCCAACGTCAAGGTGATCACCTCGGCGCTGACCACCGAGGTGCTCGGCGATGGCGAGAAGGTGATCGCGCTGACCTACAAGGACCGCAACCACGACACGCTGCACGAGGTCGAACTCGAGGGCATCTTCGTCCAGATCGGGCTGGTGCCGAACACCGAATGGCTCAAGGATGCGATCGCGCTGACCCCGCGCGGCGAGATCGAGATCGACCATCGCGGCGAAACCTCGCAGCGCGGCATCTTCGCGGCCGGCGACGCCACGACCGTGCCGTACAAGCAGATCGTGATCGCGATGGGCGAAGGCTCCAAGGCCGCATTGTCGGCGTTCGACTATCTCATCCGCCTGGCGCCGGCCGAGGACGTGGCGGCGGCGGCCTGACATCCGGGGCCTGACAAGGATAAGGCGGACGGCGGCTTGATGCCGCCGTCCGTATCTCCCATGATCCCCGCCGAGCAAATCCGGACGGAGAGACGGACCTGACCAGAAAATCGCCGTTCGGGCCCGTTTGAATGTCCGGCCAGAGCTATAATCTGTGCGGCTGGCACGTGCGCAGCAGCTTGGCCGTTCCCGAATTTCCGGCCTGGACCGGCCCGGCCGACGCGCCGGTCGACATCGTCCTGCGCGAAGGCGAGGTCCCCGAAGCGATCGACGACCGGATGATCCCGGGCCGTTATCTGATGGCCGACGTCGAGGGCGCGGTGCTGGTCCATATCAGCGACCTCGTGCGCATCCTGCTGAAACCCGGTGGCCGCGAGATCGTCGTTCAGCGGCTCGCGGGTGAGGCCGACCAGGGCTGGCGGCTGTTCCTGCTCGGCGGCGCCCTCGCCTATCTGTGCCATCAGCGCGGCGTGCTGCCCTTTCATGCCGCATCGATCGAGATCGACGGCCGCAGCGTCGCCTTCGCGGGCGATCGCGGCGCCGGAAAATCGACGCTGGCGCATGCGCTGGTTCGCCGTGGCCATCGCCTGCTTTCGGACGACCTTACCGTGCTGCGCCCGCTGGCGAACCATATCGAGATGCTGCCCGCCTTTCCGCGGCTGCGGTTGTGGCGAGCGTCGATCGAGGCCGCCGGCATCGACCCTGCCGGCCTTGCGCAGGTCCGGGACGGCATCGAGAAATATGATCTGAGACCATCGTTCGAGGTCGAGCCGATCATACGGCCGCTCGACGCGATATTCCTGCTGCGCGCCGGCGAAAGCCCTGCCATCGCCCCTCTCTCGGCGGCCGAGGCCATCCCGGCGATCGATCGGAATGTCCCGCGCATGCGGATCGCCCAATTGCTCGGGCGCCGCGCCGCGATCTTCGCCGATGCCGCGCGTATCGCGGCAGCCGTGCCGGTACGGCGACTGATCCGGCCGGTCAGCTTCGATGCGTTGCCCGCCACCGTTGCGGCGATCGAGGCGGCACTCGCGGCATGAACCGTGCCGGCACGATCTGGATCGCCTCATACCCCAAATCGGGCAACACCTGGATAAGGTCGATCCTCGCCAGCCTGCGGGCCGGGGGCAGCCTGCCCGATCTGGCGACATTCGGCCGCCTGAGCCCCAACAGCGCCTCGCTGCCCTGGATCGAGAGAATCGTCGACCTGCCGACCTCCGACATGACGCCCGCCGAACAGCGGGTCGTCCGCATCGAGGCCCACCGCATCCTGCACGCCGCCGCTCCTCCGCCGCATTGGCTGAAGGTGCATGATGCGTTCGATCCGGAACTGTTCGCGGCCGACATCACCGCCGGCATCATCTATATCGTCCGCGATCCCCGCGACGTCGCGCCATCCTGGGCCGATCATATGCGGATCCCGCTCGATGCCGCGATCGCGCGGATGGGGGATCCGCATTTCACCCTGTCGCACACCGATCTGGAGCTTCGGCAGCAGGCCCGGCAGCGGCTGACAAGCTGGTCGATGCATGTCGGGTCCTGGCTCGATGCGGCGTCCGCCCCGCTCCTGCTGCTCCGTTACGAGGATATGCTGGACAATCCCGCGACCGCCATCGCCGCCATCGCCGATTTCGTCGGGCTGACCGCCTCACCCGATCTGGTCGCAGCGACCGCCGCCGCATGCGCCTTCGCCAATCTTCGCCGGTCCGAAGAACGGAGCGGGTTCCCCGAACGCCAGCCCGGTCAGGCCTTCTTCTTCCGCAGCGGACGCGCCGGCGACTGGCGTACGGGACTCAGCGCTGCGCAGGCCGACCGGATCGTCGCCGATCATGCACCGATGATGGCCCGGTTGGGCTATGCCGTAGAGGGCGCCGCCGGATCATAGGCCACGGTGGGCGGATGGAGCCGGCGGCCGCCCGTGAATTCGCGATAGGTCTCGTCGCGCAAGGCAAAGGCGAAGCGGATCCAATGGACCATCGCGACAGCCCTTGCCTGGCGATATTCGGGCAGGACGATGGGCGGCGGGACGAAGCGGCCGCGCAGTTCCGCCTCCAGTTCGGCCAGATCGTCGTCGAACGTCCATCGGTCGGACGGCCCGACCGCCATCTCATAATTGGTGCAACCGCGCTTGATCGTGATCGGCGTCGATGGCCCCAGCGCCGGATCGGCATCGACCCGCGCGCGCAGATCGCGCCATGCCGCCCGCGCCGCCGGCAATCCGTCGAAATAGGCGAAGCCGGCATAAGCATCCTGCGAATGCGGATTGTAGAAATCGACACCGCATTTCGCATGATAGGGTGCTGCCTCCAGCAGATCGCGCAGCGCGACCAGCCCGCGCAGGTTCGACGGCGCCAGCTTGATCTTGAAGCATGCGGCGCAGCCGGACGGCACCGTCGTCCCGGCATAAGCGACCTGGAACAGGAAATCGTTGAGGACCGGGCATTCCAGCGGCAGCACGAACCGGACGTGAAGATACCAGGGCCGCGCCGGTCGCGCCGGCATCGTCCAGCGGCCATCGGGCCGGGCGTCGATCTTCCCGTCGCGGGCGGCACGCGCGAGGTTGTCGGCGATGCTGCGCGCGCCCATCGAAACCGTCGCAAGATCACGCCCCATCGGTCGCTTCATCTCCTCTCAGCCGGAACTGCCGTGGATGCGCCATGCGCGCAACCCCATGATCATGGATGGCGGACCATGTGCCAGGCGATCTCGGCGTCGGCCTCGACGACGAAGCCCATGCGCTCGTACAGCGCCCGCGCCGGGTTGCCCTTGTCGACCTGCAGCCGGACCGCCATATTACGGGCCCTGGCAGCATCGACGAGCGCCGCGATCAGCGCGCCTCCGACCCCAACCCCGCGCACATGCTGCGCCAGCAGAATGTCGACCAGCCGCCAATGCGCCGATTGACGGACGAGATAGAAGCGACCGACTGCGCTGTCGTCCTTGGCCAGGACCAAGGGGTCGTGCGCACCATCGATCGCCCGATAATGGCGGCGCTGATAATCGAATTGTGCATCCAGCATCGCCGTCTTCTGCTCCCGCGGCAGCGGCATCATCGCGAACATCGGCGCGCGCTCGTCGGCAAACAACCGTCGCAGCGCGGACTCGTCGCGCGCCTCTTCCGGCCGCAGGACGAACCCCCGCGCCGCGAGCGGCGCGGGGGTCGACAGCGTCGCGACCGCAGGCACCGTCAATTGAACGGCGGATAATTGCCGAACGCGCAGATGCACCACTCCATCACCAGCACCGGCTGCCGATTTTCATGCGCGCCGCCGCCACCGGCTCCCGCCCCGCCCATCGATGCCAGGGCAAGCTCGGTATCCGGCGCGGTGCCCGATACATAAGCGTTGAGGCTGAGCGCTGTCGTCGCCCCGGTGGGCTGCAGGTAGCGCGACAGATAGGAGGTCGGGGCCTGCGCATTCGGGCTGGCCCTGAACTGCGCCGGCCCCTTCGCATAAGAGAAGAAGTCGGTGTTGATTTCGTGGGT
The DNA here is from genome assembly GCF_058801765.1 of Rhizorhabdus sp. GW822-FHT03C02. NCBI lineage: Bacteria > Pseudomonadati > Pseudomonadota > Alphaproteobacteria > Sphingomonadales > Rhizorhabdaceae > Rhizorhabdus > Rhizorhabdus sp. GW822-FHT03C02. The sequence continues at coordinate 1,133,894 of NZ_JBXANN010000001.1, read as the reverse complement.
GTGGGACGGCATCTGCGACGGCTCCAGCGTCACCGCCGGCACGCCGCCCTGCGCGGCCAATGCGCGCGGTGTGAGCCCCGGCCCCGACCCGGTGCCGACCACGACCCGTCCCCTGAGATCGGGGACGGCGAACGTATTGGGCGAAGTCCCGCCATAGATGTTGCCGATCAGACTGTAGAGCGCCTGATAATTTTGCACCTGCACCAATCTGCCGTCGCACAATATCCAGTCGACCGGTGGATAGGTGAACGATAACAGCCGGACTTCACCGATATAAGGATCGCCCATCTCAATCTCCTCTCCCGGACGTTCAGTTGAACACCGGGTAAATGCCGTTGGTGCAGATGATGTAGTTCAGCGCCGTATAGGGCATGATGTTGGGATGTGCCTGATTGCCGCCTCCGTCCTCTGTGACGCTGCTGTACGCCAGCGCCGCAGGGGTCGGCGGAGTGGTCGCGGGCGGATCGAAATAGGCGAGCTTTCCCGTCGGCACCGCCGCGAGCGCAGCGTTGGTGGGAACGTTCGTCGTCGCGGTAGCCGTCGAGGCCAGTAAGGGGTGGGTATGCGGCGGCACCTGCCCTTCGGCCAGCGTCACCGCCTCGACGCCGCCGGACTGTCCGATGACCCGTGCCGTCAGGTTCGTCCCCTGCCCCGAGCTGATCGGAACGCGCCCGCGCAGGTCCGGAAGATTGAAACTGGAGCTCGTGCCGCCATAGACGGTGCCGATCAGCGAATAGAGCGCCGGATATTCGGATATGCTCAACAACGATCCATCGCAGAGGTGAAACCCCAACGGAATCTTCGGGCTGGCCCAGAAGACGATTTGTCCCGTGAAATAATCGCTCATGATGTCCCTCCCGACGATCAGTTGCGCGGTGGCCAGACTCCCACTGTCGCGATACAATAACGATTGACCAGAAACGGCTGCATATTCTCGTGCGTGGCAGCACCACCGACCGGCGTAACCGTAGCGGGATTGAGCGGGACGAGCGACGCGGGCGGCCCGTAAAGCGGCTGGGAGATCGTCGTCGGCGTCGCCAGCACGTTACCGCCCGGCGCCAATGTGCTTGCAACGGCCGTCGATGCGCCGACGCCGTGGGTATGCGCCGCGTTCGGGATCGTCGCGACCTGGAGCTGCACCGCCTCGGCGCCCAATGACTGTCCCTGGACATAATTGCCCGATGCGGTCTGGCCGAACGTCAGCACACCCCATCCGACCGGCGCCCGACCGCGCAGATCAGGCAACTGGAACGTCGTCTTGCCATCGCCGCCATAGGTCTGGCCCAGCAGCGAAGCGAGCCCCTGATATTGCTTTATGTTCAACACCTGCCCTTCGCAGGGCAGCCAGCCTTGCGGCGCCTTTGCGAAAGCGAACAGGCGCACCTCGCCCAGAAAGGGTTCCGACATCCTATCATCTCCCAAACCCGACCGCCCCGGCAACTTCGCAAGCAGGCCTTAAGTTCGATATAACCTGCAGCAACGCCGATAATAGTTAGAAAATCGTCACTAAGCACAATTCCTTACATGGATATCCGAACGCCCGGCAACGTATCCGCACAGATCCACATGAATGCTTCTTCGCGAGGCGGCAAAATCATATCGATATGCTTGCCTATGTCGAATTCCTACTGAGCGGGACAAGATTAAGACCTGCGCGCGATTTCCATCCGCCATCCCGCCCGACGGGATCAATGCCGATTGACGGGCAGCGCCGGCACGCGGCGACCGTGCAGCACGGAGCGCTTTCGAAGCATGCGCTGTCAGCGGCATCGCATTGCTCACGCGCCAATATCGCCAATGCTTTCCAAACATCGGGAAGTGCGCTAGATGCTTGTTCCAATCCATGCCTCGCAGCCTTGGAATCATTGTCGGGAGGGGGAACCAATATGAACGATGCACAGCCCACCACGGCGCATGACAAGTTGAACATGGCTGGCGAGCGCAAACCCTGGTCAAAGCCCGTAGCGGTGGTTCTCCCCGTCGAGCAGACCGAAACCTTCGCCAACACTGGTAATGACGGCGCCGGATCGACCACGGGATCCTGAAACACGCATATCGGGCCGCACGCGCGGCCGTGACGGATGAGTGACTTCGCGCTCCTGTGGCGCCTTGATCATCGCCCCATCGACCGCGCCGATCTCAACCGCCTTGCCGTCGGGCTCGCCGGTCGAGGCAATGGCCCTGCCCGAATCAGGGCCGACGGCGCGATCGGTTTCGTCCACCGCCAGCATCATTTCACCCCGCAGGACCGGCGCGAGGCCATGCCGCTGGCCGGCCCTTCGGGCCGCATCCTGCTCGCCGACTGCCGGCTGAACGATCGCGAAGCCTTGTGCGCAACGCTCGGACTGAGCGAAACCCTGTCCGACGGCGCGCTGATCCTGGCCGCGATCGAGCGCTGGGATGCCGATGCGCCGCACCGGCTCTATGGCGATTTCGCCTTCGCCTGCTGGGATCCATCGGCGCGACGCCTGCTGCTGGCCCGTGATCCGGCCGGCTGGCGCACGCTCTACATCTATCGCGACGATCGCATCGTGGCGGTATCGAACCGCATCCGCGCACTCCTGGCACTGCCCGAGGTGCCACAGGACATGGATGAGGCGCGCCTCGCCGACCTGCTGATCCTCAACCTGCCGCCGCCGACGCGCACCCCCTATCGCGCGATCGACCGCATTCCGATGGGCCATGTCGCGATCGTCGGGCCGGGCGGAGTCGATCTGCGCCGCTCCTGGTCGCTGCCCGAGCCCGGATCGCTGCGCCGCCGCGACGATCGCGAATATCTGGAGGAAGGCCGCGCGATCATCGACCGCGCCGTCGGCGACGCGTTGCGCACGGCGGAACCGCCGGCGCTGCTGCTGTCGGCCGGCATCGACAGCGCCGCGATCGCCGAGAGCGCGGTCCGGCAGCGCGCGCCCGATCCGCTGATGGCGATCACCCGCGTCCCCGACGGCGCGACCGCTCCGGCTTCGACCGACCGCCACCATGACGAGAGCCCGTCGGCGCGGATGCTGGCAGGCGGGATGACGGGGCTCGATCTCCATCTGGTCGGCGACGATGGCGGCGACTGGGGCGAGCATGATCCGCACCGCTTCTTCCTCGAGACCGCCCTGCCCTCACGCGCGCCGCAGAATATCGCCTGGTTCTTCCCCGCCTATCGGCTGCTCGCGGGGCGCGGCGGATCGGTGACGCTGGGTGGGGAGATGGGCAATCTCTTCTTCAGCGCGTCCGGGCTCGAACATCTGCCGTCGCTGCTCACCGCCGGCCAATGGGCCGGCCTGTGGCGCGAGCTGCGCATGCTGGCGCGCGCCGAGGCGGCATCCCCCTGGGCGATGTTCAGACAGCATGTGCTCAAGCCGTTCGAGCCGCTCGACCGGCGGCTGCGCCGGGTGGGCGCCGACGAGGCGCCCTGGGCAGGCCATGCCGCGCTGGCGCCGGCGGCCGCGGCCGGCCTCGACCTCGATCCCGATCGCTATCGCATGCGGATCGGCGGCGGCCATCGATCGGCCCTGGCGACGCGCGAATGGGTCTGGGCCGACGAAACCGCCCGCGACGCACGCACCGGCATCCGCGCGATGACGGGGATCGATCATCGCATGCCGCTGTCCGATCGCCGTGTCGTCGAATTTTTCGGCGCCTTGCCGATGGCGCAGCATCTGCGTGGCGGGACGACACGGTCGATCGCCCGCCGCCTGCTCGCCGACCGGATCCCGCCGATACTGGCCGATCGCCGCGGCCGCGGCATCCAGAATGGCGACTGGTTCGGGCGCGTTTCGGCCCAGCGGCCGGCGATGATCGCCGATCTCGCGCGCCTGCGGCAACGGCCGGAGGTGGCCCGCCTCGTCGACGTCGACCGTCTCGCGACGCTGCTCGACGACTGGCCGCGCGACGCCGAGACCGCCGAACCCCGGCGCCGGCTCTATCTGCAGATGCTGACGCGCGGGATTGAAATGGCGCGCTTCATCGGCTGGCGCGAAGGCGGCAATGGCTAGAGTATTTTCAAGTCAGGTGGAATCACCTGACGGCTCGGAAAATACGGAAAACAAAGATAATTTAGAGCATGTCCCGATCAATACGATCAGGACATGCTCTAAGCTTATTCGTTGACGGTCAGCGTCCCGGCGTCGGACAGGGTCGTCAGGAACGCCAGCACGTCAGCCTCGATCGTGGCACGCGGCGCGGCATAGCCGCCTTCGAGATCGGCGCACAGCGCATCGACGCGGCACGGGCTGGCGATGCGGGTCCAGATATCCTTGCCGATCGCATCGAGCGCGACATATTGGCCGCTCTCGACCGACATCAGCACCACCTCGTCCTGGACGTCGGCCGCCAGGCAATCGGGCGCCTGCGCGACCACGGAATGTAGCGATATCGGCATGCCCCTCCCCTTCATTATCCCGGATGGCTAGCACCGGCCGACTGACCCGACCAGCCCCGCTTCGCGGGCGCGATAATGCGCGAGCAGCCGCGGGCACAGCCCGTCCAGCAGCGTCTCGGCCTGTGGATCCCGTGGCTGGTCGCGCCATTTCGTGCCGATTTCCCGGCCCTGGGCATTGCCGAAGACGACCTCCATCTCGTCCTGCAGCGCTGGTTCGGCGGCCCAGAGCGAGCCCAGAAGTTCGTCATAGCCGCGGGTGAAAGCATGGCCGGAGTCGGGAAGCGGCCAGCCGAGATCGGCCAGGACGCGCGCCACCGCGGGATCGCGGGCGATGAAATCCTCATAATGGATCACGGCGTCGAACCGCCCGGCCTCGGCGAACAGCTGGTCGAGCAGGGCGAATTTCTCGGCAATCAGCCCCGAATAGTTGCGATAATTCTTGGTTCGCAGGCTCGCATGATTGTCGCGCGGGTCGCGCAGGAACAGGATCGTCCGGTCGGGCCGGAAACGATCGATATGGACCGCGATCGGATAAGCGGTGGTCACCACCACCTTGGCAACGAAATCGCGGGTCGTCGAAACGCGCGGCGCCGCGAAATTATTGGGAATGTCGACCAGCGCGATGCAGCCCGGCCGCTCGGCGAGCAGGCGGGTGAAGGCGGTGGCGCCGCTCGATTGCATGCCATGGACGAGCAGCCGCATCGCCTTCGCCTCAGCATACAGCCGGCGAGACCAGCCATGGCGCGGCCAGCTCGGCGGTGAGGAACACATAGCGCCGGTCGTGCGGGGTCGGATGGCGCAGACCGACCCCGTGCAGCGCATCGATCGACTGCGGAAAGATGACGAGCCGGTTGGCGGCATAGGGAATGACGGCCACCGGCTCGACCGCGTCTTCGGGCAGGTCATAGCTGCCGATCCGTGCGATCGGCCCGTCTTTCCAGCGGTACAGGATCAGTTCGCCGCCGGCCGAGTCGTCGTCGGGCGCGCGCATGTAGAACAGGCCCGAGAACAGCCGCTCGGGCGTGTCGAGATGGGGGCCGCGCGATATCGACGGCCGATCGCGCACCGGCGAATTGATCTCGATCCGCGCATCCTGGTGGATGCTGAACGGTCCGGGCGCCGAGAGCGAGAGCCGGCCGCAATCATGCCCGTCGAAGCTGCCACCGAGCGCGGTCAGCATCACTTCGGGCCAATATCCGTTGAACAGCGCCGCGACCTCGGCAAGGAAATCGGGTCCGCTGTGCCGCGCGGCGAACGCTTTCCAGCACGGCGGCAGATCGGGTGCCTCGATGATGATCTGGGCGGCCATCGCGAAACGGCGGTTGCTGGGCATATGCTCGGGCGCGCAGGCGAAGGCGATCCGCGCGAAGGCGGGAAAGCTTTCGGACAATGCCGCATAGAGATCGGGGTCGAGGACCTGGTCGGCGACGATGTGCGGAAAGGGGTCGGTGCGGATGTCCGATCGACCGAGCCCCGCGAGGATCGACCGCATCGCGCTATTTCGATCCGAAGCCGGTGATCACCGTCTGGATGGTGCGGATCAGGATCAGCACGTCGAGCCAGAAGGAGAAATAGCGGATATAGTAGAAGTCATATTTGAGCTTGCGGTGGACGTCGGGCAATTGCGCGACATGACCCTGGTTGACCTGCGCCCAGCCCGAAATGCCGGGACGCACGATATGGCGATAGCGATAGAAAGGCAGTTCGGCCTCGTACCAGCCGGCCAGCGCCTCGGCCTCGGGCCGGGGGCCGATCCAGCTCATCTCGCCGCGCACGATGTTGAAGATCTGCGGCAGTTCGTCGATCCTCGTGCGGCGCAGGAAGCGCCCCACCCGCGTTACCCGCCGGTCATGATCTTCGGTGATCGCCGCCTGCCGCAGGCCGCCGGCGAGGACCCCGTCGGCCGCATGCTGCATCGTCCGGAACTTGAAGACCCTGAAGACGGTGCCGCGATAACCGATCCGGGTCTGGCGGAAGAAGACCGGCCCGGGTGAGTCTAGCCTGATCGCGATCGCCGCCAGCACGAACAGCGGCAGCAGCACCGGCAGAACGATCAGCGCCGTCGCGACGTCGATGAACAGCTTGATCTTGAAATAACCGAGATTGGGGATCAGCGAACCGAAGTTATTCTCCGAAACATGCTCGATATCGACCTGTCCGGTCAGCGATTCCTGCAGCTGCTTGACATGATAGACCGGCGTTCCGGCCAGCGAGGCATCGGCGATCAGCCGGCCCCATTCGTCGCTGATCTCGGCATTGAGGTCGACGACGAGGCCCGATACCGCCAGGGTCGGCAGGACCGGCTCGTACAGTTTCACCCAGACGATATCGGGAATGTCGGCGAGTCGGTCGGTCTTTCCGAACGGCGCGACGAAATAGGCATGGCCGCGCCCCTTCGCCAGCCGCATCGCGATCGGCAGGAACAGGATGATCGCCGCGGCAAAGCTCAGCCCATATTGGAGGCGGCTGTAATTGATCCGGGCGAAGAAGAAGATCATCACCGTGAGCGCATAGGATGTGGTGAAGGCCGGGAAGACATATTCGATGTTCCTGGCGCCCGGGAAGATCGTCAACCGCCGGAACAGCATGAGCCCGAAGACCAGCGCGCATGCGGTGCCGATCACCGTCGGATTGGTCGGGATATCGCCGAGCGGGATACGTCCGACCGGGACCAGCGCCGGCATCAGCACCGCGAGCGCGAATCCGAGCAGCAACTGGTAGCGCAGCCGGCCGACCCCGAACGGCCGCGCCGCGACGGTCGCACGGCTTTCCGCGAGATTCGACCCGGCGCCCACGATCTTCAGCATCGCGCGCGCATCGCCAACGGGCGCCGGCCCGATCCGCACAGGCGACCCGGGCGGTCGATCGTCAGGTCGTCAGGAACCAGCGTTCCTCCCCTTCCAGCCCCAGCGCGGTGAGCCTGCCCGTAGCATAGGCCCCCGTGTCTATACCGATGCGGTTCGGCAGGACCTCCGGCGCGGCCACGATATGATGGCCGTGCACGACGATCCCGCCATGGTCGCCTTCATAGGCAAGAAACTCGCCGCGAATCCATCGCATATCGGATGATTTCTGACGATCGGACGCGACCCCCGGCCGGAAGCCGGCATGGACGAACCGATAATCGCCGATCGCGATCCGATCGGGCAACCGGTGGAGGAAGGCGAGATGGCCGCGCGGCACGCAGCCGGCCAGCGCCGCCGCGACCGCCTCATAGCCACCGTTGTCGATCAGATCCCCGGGCACGCCATAGCTGAGCAGCGTCTCGCGGCCGCCATGCGCGAGCCATTCGCGCAGCATCGCCCATTCCCCGCCCATCACCCGCAGGAACATTTCCTCATGGTTGCCGCACAGGCATATCAGCTGCGGCCGGTCGACCAGTCGATCGATCACCTGTCGCGATTCGGGACCGCGATCGATCATGTCGCCGAGCAGGATGATCGATATCTCGGCATCGCGCCGCGCCTCATGGTCGGCGACGATGCGATCGAGCATCTGGTCGAGCAGGTCGCGCCGGCCATGGACGTCGCCGATCGCATAGACGCGACGCCCCGCCGGCACCGACGGGCGCCGGGCGGCGCCTGCGCGTCCGAACATGCGAAAGAACGACCTCGCCATCATCCGCTGATAGGCGTCGCTCCCGAGCGCGACAATGCCGCCGCGCACGCGAAACTGCGGCCTGAAATCGGCGATGGCTCCGCCTGCGGCGATCCGCTACCAGTCGCCTTTCGTTTCCGGGGGCAGGCAGAACAGTTTCGGCGATGGCGACGGCTTCTTCCTTGCGCATAGTCCCGTCCGGCCATGCGGAGGCGGTCGACCGCCATGGGCCGGCGGCCATCGTCAGCCCCTATTGGCCCGAACCGCTGATCCTCGGCCTGACGTTGGTGCTCTACGTCATCGCGGCGGCCGATGGCGGTGCGCTGGTGGACTTCGCCAATCATGTCGGGCCGATATTGCTGAGCGGCGCTCTGACGATCGGCTGCGCGCGCATGGTGCGCGCCAACATCGCCTCGATCTGGACGACGCTGCTGTGGATGCGATTGGCGCTGATCATCTATTTCGGCGCAGGCACGCTGATCATCTTCTATATCAACACCGAGACGCGACAGCTGGTCGAGCGCTTCTTCCTGTTCTTCTCGGGCGACGTGCTCAAATATAACATGGTCTGCTGCCTGTTCGCGCTCGTGCTGGTGCTGACGCCGCTGCCGATCGTCGCGCTAGCGCGCAGGACCGGCGCCGGAGCGCGTGCCTTCTGGCGCCCGCAACCCTCGGCACTGCCGCTCAAGACGATGGCCTTCCTGTTCCTGGGGGTCGGCATCCTCGTCAACGACACGATCGCGCTGCCGTTCCGGCTCGGCCTGTTCCAGGGCACCTTCCCGGTCGCCATCTCGGAAATCGGCGCCGCGTCCGAAATCGGTTACTTCCTCGTGACCCTGTGGGCGCTGCGAACCGGATCGAACTGGCGCTATGTCGCGATCGCGCTCGCCGGGTTCGATTCGATTATCGGCGTGCTCAGCCTCGCCAAGGGCGAGGCGATCTTCCCGCTGCTGATCCTGACGATCGCCTATATCTACCACCGCCCGACGGTGCTGCGCATCGCGCTGCTCGGCGGTGCGCTGACCGCCTTCTTCGTGACGCTGGCGCCCGCGATCGCCTATGCCCGCGAAGTGTCGCTGAAGCAGAACGAGGATCTGTCGGTGACGACGCTCGGCAATCGCGTCACCGTGCTCGCCGATTATTTCACCGGCAACATCAGCTCGCTGCCGGACAGCGATATCCAGACCGGGTGGGCGCGGCTCAGCTACGTCAATGCGGGAACCTTCGCGATCAACCGCTACGACAATGGCCAGCCCGGCGATTCGCTCGCCAACATCTTCGTCGTCTGGATCCCGCGCGCCATCTACCGGGACAAGCCGATCATCACCAATGTCGGCATCGCCTTCAGCCTCGAGGCGACCGGCAGCGATACGACATCGTCGTCGCCGACGATCCCGGCCGAAGGCTATTGGGCACTCGGCTGGCCGGGGGTGCTTCTGCTCGCCACGCTGTCGGGCATCGTCGCCACCCTCTGGTCACTCTACTCGCTGCAGGTGATCATGCACGAGGCCTGGTATCTGTTCTCGGTGGTGCTGATCGGCATGCGCGTGGGCGGGCGGCTCGACGGCTTCTTCGTCGCCGATATCGTCGGCCCGATCGCGATGGCCGTCGCCGCACATGTCTTTCTGAGCTTCCTCAACCGCCTCGTCCTGCCGAAACGCCAGCCTGCGGCGCGCTGATGTGCGGAATCGCGGGCATATTCGGCTATCGCGAACGGCTGGTCTCACCGGAAACGCTGGTGGCGATGCGCGACCATATGATCCGCCGCGGACCCGATGGCGCAGGACTGTGGCATTCGCACGACGGGCGGATCGGTCTTGCCCACCGGCGGCTCGCGATCATCGACACCGACGACCGCGCGGCCCAGCCGATGGCCAGCGCCGACGGCAGGCTGCGGCTGATCTTCAACGGCGAGATCTATAATTACCGGGCATTGCGCGCCGAACTCGAAACCGCCGGCCATGTCTTCGCGACCCGGTCCGACACCGAGGTGCTGCTCCATCTCTATGCCGAACATGGCGAGGCGATGTTCGCGCATCTGCGCGGGATGTATGCGCTGGCGCTGTGGGACGATCGCCGGCAGGCGATGCTGCTGGCGCGCGACCCCTATGGCATCAAGCCGCTATATTATGCCGACGATGGTCGCTGCGCCCGTTTCGCCTCGCAGGTGAAGGCGCTGCTGGTCGATCCGGCGCTCGACCGGACGATAGACCCCGCCGGCCTCGCCGGCTTCCACCTGTTCGGGGCGGTACCCGAACCCTTCACATTGTACAGGGCGATCCGCGCCTGCCCGGCCGGATCATATCTGTGGATCGACGATCGCGGCGCCGGGTCGCCGCGCCTGCACACCGACCTCGCCGCCTGTCACCGCGCGACGCCGGCCGCCGATCCCCGCGAAGCGCTGCTCGACAGCGTCCGCCACCACCTCGTCGCCGATGTCGAGGTCGGCGCCTTCCTGTCTGGCGGGGTCGATTCGGGGGCGCTGGTCGGGCTGATGCGCGATGTGGGACAGCAGCGCATCCGCACGGTCACGCTGGGTTTCGACGAATTTCGCGGCCGGCAGCATGACGAGGTGCCGCTCGCCGCCGAGATCGCCCGGCTCTATGGCGTCGACCATCATGTCCGCCGGGTCGACGCGCGCGAGTTCGATGATGATCTGCCGGCGATCTTCGCGGCAATGGACCAGCCGAGCATCGATGGCATCAACAGCTGGTTCGTCAGCAAGGCGACGAACGAGCTGGGCCTCAAGGTCGCGCTGTCGGGAATCGGCGGCGACGAACTGCTCGGCGGCTATTCGACCTTCCGGACGGTGCCCCGCACCCACCGCTTCGGCCGGCCGTTCGCGGCGATGCGCTTCCCCGGCGCCGCCGCGCGACGGCTGATCCGTCGCTTCGCGCCGGCGCTCGTCCACCGCAACCCGAAGCTGGCCGGGCTATTCGAATATGCGGGCAGCTGGGCCGGCAGCTATTTGCTGCGGCGCGCGGTGCTGCTGCCGTTCGAACTCGACGAGGCGATGGACGAGGATCTGATCGCCGAGGGGCTCGAACGGCTCGATCCGATCGGGCTGATCGCCGCGGCCGGCAACGGTCCGGTCGACGATTTCGGCCGGACCGCGATGTTCGAAAGCGCGCTCTATCTGCGCAACCAATTGCTGCGCGACGCCGACTGGGCCGGCATGGCGCACTCGCTCGAAATCCGGGTTCCGCTCGTCGATCATGTCCTGCTCGGCCGGATCGCCCCGTTGATGGCCACACAGCCACGCGGTGCGGGCAAGCGGCTGCTGGCAAACGCCCCCGCCATCCCGCTGCCGTCGTCGGTCGTCGATCGGCCGAAGACCGGCTTCGCCATTCCGGTCGCTGCCTGGTCGCATGGCCGGACCGACCATGTGCCCGATCGCCGGGATTCGCGGAGCTGGGCACGCGATGTCGCGCGCCGGCTGATCGCCGATCCGATCGGCACGGCATGACGCGGCGGCCGCCGATGCGCATCCTGGTCCTCAGCCATTATTATCCGCCCGAGGTGAATGCCCCCGCCTCGCGCATCTCCGAACATGCCCGCGCCTGGGCGACCGCCGGCCACCGGGTGACGGTGGTGACCTGCGCCCCGAACCATCCGGTGGGGCGGGTCTATCCCGGCTACCGCAACCGGCTCTTCCAGCGCGAGACGATCGACGGTGTCGAGGTGATCCGGCTGTGGACCTGGCTCGCCGCCAATGAGGGTTTCCTGCCGCGGATCGCCAACTATGTCAGTTTCGCGCTGTCGGTGCTGGTCTGGATGGGACGGCTGCCGCGCGCCGATGTGGTGATATCGACCTCGCCGCAATTCTTCTGCGGGCTGGCAGGGCTGCTGCTGCGCCGCCGCCATCGCCCCTGGGTGCTCGAGATTCGCGATCTCTGGCCGGAGAGCATCGTCGCGGTCGGCGCGATGCGACGGGGCCTCGCGATCCGCATGCTCGAACGGCTCGAGGCTTTCGCTTATGCCCGCGCCGATCTCGTCGTCGCGGTCAGCGACGGCTTTGTCGGCCATATCCGCGCCCGACGCCCTGACCGCCCGATCGCGGTGATCAAGAATGGCGTCGATCTCGGCCTGTTCGATCCCGCCGACGACGGGGCCGCGCGCGCTTTCCGTATCGCGCACGGTCTCGAAGGCAAGTTCGTCGCCGCCTATGTCGGCACCCATGGCATGGCGCATGGCCTCGACACCATGCTCGATGCCGCCGAACGGCTCGCCGACCGCCATGACATCGCCCTGCTGCTGGTCGGCGGCGGTGCCGAACGCGCGCGGCTCCTGGCCGAACGCGACCGGCGCGGGCTCGCCAATGTCGTGATGCTCGATCAGCAGCCCAAGGCGACGATGCCGGCGATCTGGGGCGCGACCGACGCCAGCCTGGTGCTGCTCCGCCGGCTGGACACCTTCCGCGGGGTGCTGCCGTCGAAGATGTTCGAGGCGATGGCGATGCGCTGCCCGATCGTCCTGGGGGTCGAGGGCGAGGCGCAGGCGCTGCTCGAGGCCGCCGGAGCCGGCATCGCGATCACCCCCGAATCCGCCGCCGAGCTCGCCGCCGCGATAACCGCCCTGGCCGACAACCGGGCCGCCGCTGCCGCTTATGGGAAGAGCGGGCGGGCATATGTCGAGGCGCATTTCGATCGCACGAGGCTGGCTCGCGACTATGCGGCGCTCCTCGAAACCGCCGTCGGCGCGCGATCCTGATGCGCAATCTCGCTCGCCAGATCGCCTTTGCGCGGCATATGCCCGTCGCGAAACTGCTCGCCCGCGCCCGGCTGGCGCTAATCCGGCGGCTCAACCAGCGGCGGCAGCCCGGCATCGTCCGTCCGCCCTTTCCCGATCTGCAGATGGCGAGCGCCCCGCCCTTGCCACTGTTCGCCCCGCGATCGGGGATGATCGACCCGACCGCGGCGGGCTGGACGTTCCACTTCCTCCATCGGGCCCGGGCGATGGATGCCGCGATCGACTGGCACGGCCCGGACGACCAGCTCTGGCGGATGAACCTCCATTATATGGAATATCTGGAGGAACTCGGCCCCGCCGACGGGCTTGCGCTGATCGGGCAATGGATCGCCGCCAACCCGCCCTTCGCCCGCGGCTATTGGCACGACAGCTGGAATGGCTATGCGCTCTCGATCCGCGCCGTCGCCTGGATGCAATGGCTGGCCCGCCACGGCGCCGCGCTCGCACCGCGGCCGGCACGCGAGGCGATCGACAGCCTCGCCGGGCAGCTGCTGTTCCTCGAAACCAATCTCGAACGCGATCTCGGCGGCAATCACCTGATCAAGAACATCAAGGCGCTGCTGTGGGCTTCCGCCTTCTTCGCAGGGCCGACCGCCCGGCGCTGGGGTGCGAAAGCGGTGCGGCTGCTCGACCGCGAACTGCGCCGCCAGATCCTCGACGATGGCATGCATGCCGAACGATCGCCCTCCTATCATGCGCAGGTGCTCGCCGACCTGATCGAAATGCGTCACGCGCTGCGCACCGATCCGCTCGGCGGCCGGATCGATACGACGATCGAAGCGATGCTGCAGGTCGCGGTCGACCTCGCCCATCCCGACGCCGGCCCGGCCCTGTTCAACGATGCCGGTCTGACCATGGCCTATTCTCCGGCCGCCTGCGCTGCGGCCTGGGAAAGCGTTTCGGGCCGGGCACCGCCTGTGCCCTCGCCGCTTTTCGCCTATCGGACCGCGGGCTATTTCGGCCTGCGCGACGATGCCTGGACGCTGATCGCCGACATGGGCGCGATCGGTCCAGACGACCTGCCCGCGCATGCCCATGGCGATGTCGGCAGCTTCGAACTGTCGGTCGGCGGCCGGCGGATGATCGTCGACCAGGGCGTGTTCGAATATGTCGCCGGGCCGAAACGTACCGCATCGCGCGCGACCGCGAGTCACAACAGCCTCGCGGTCGAAGGCATCGACCAGGCCGATTTCTTCGGTGCGTTCCGCTGCGGCCGCCGCCCGCGCGTCGATGTGCTGCGCTGGATCGCGAACGACACCGGCTTCCTGCTCGAGGGACGCCATGACGGCTTCCGCCACCTGGCCGGCCGGCCGATTGCGATCCGCCGGTTCGAGGCCGAACCCGGCCGCCTCCATATCGTCGACCGGCTGGTCGGCGATCGCCCCTACGCGGCATCGATCGGCCTGCTGCTCCATCCCGGCTGCACCGTTCGATGCGATGGCGATGGCGTGATCATCGCCAATGGCGACGCGCGGCTGCACATCGCCGCGACCTGCCCGATCGCGATCGAGGAGGCGGTCTGGTGGCCCGACATGGGGGTCGAGATCGCCACCCGCCGGCTTCGGTTGACACTGCCGTCCGGGTTCAGGGACAATGTCGTCGTCATCCAGCCCTTTGCCTCCAACGACATGAGCACCGCGTGAAGCAGGTCGAGCAGAATTATCGCACCGGTGCGCTCCGGGTGGTGGAGGCGCCGGCGCCGCGCGCCGCACATGGCCATGTTCTGGTCGCCAGCCGGGTTTCGCTGATCAGCGCGGGAACCGAGAAGCAGATCGTCGACCTTGCCCGCGCGTCGCTCGCGGGCAAGGCGATGGCGCGCCCCGACCTCGTCCGCAAGACGATCGCCAAGGCCCGGACCGAAGGGCTGGTCGCCACCGCGCGCAAGGTCTTCGCCCGCCTCGATACGCCGATCCCGCTCGGTTACAGCCTGGCGGGGGCGGTGGTCGAGGCAGGCGCCGACGCCGGTGGCCATGTCGCGGGCGACCGCGTCGCCTGCGCCGGGGCCGGCATCGCCAACCATGCCGATTATAATGCGGTCCCGAAGAATCTGACGGTGCGCATTCCCGACGGGGTCAGCGACGAGCAGGCCAGTTTCGTGACGCTCGGCGCGATCGCCTTGCAGGGCGTCCGCATCGCCCAGCCGACGCTGGGCGAGCGGATCGCAGTGATCGGGCTCGGGCTTATCGGCCAGCTTACCGTGCAATTGCTGCGCGCCAATGGCTGCAAGGTGATCGGCTATGATCCCGATCCCGCCCGCGCCGCGCTCGCGATCGAGATGGGGGCGGACCGCGCCGTGGCCACCGGCATGGCGGAGGCCGCACAGGACTTTACCGCCGGCGTCGGCGTCGACGCGGTGATCGTCACCGCCTCGTCGAAATCGTCCGATCCGATCAACCTCGCCGCCGAACTCTGCCGGATGAAGGGCCGGGTCGTGGTGGTCGGCATGGTCGGCATGCAGATCGACCGCGACCCCTTCTACCGGCGCGAGCTCGACCTGCGGCTGTCGATGTCCTACGGGCCCGGTCGCTACGATCCGGCCTATGAGCAGGAGGGCCATGACTATCCGCTGGCCTATGTCCGCTGGACCGAACAGCGCAATATGCAGGCCTTCCTCGAACTGGTCGCCGACGGCCGGATCACCCCCGAGCGGCTGGTCACCCACCGTTTCCCGATCGCCGAGGCCGAGGCCGCCTATCGACTGATGGAGGGCAGCGAACCCTATCTGGCGATCCTGCTGACCTATGCCGAGCCATCCGAACCGATCGCACGCACCATCGCGGTCCGCCCTGCCCCCACCCCTGCCCGCGGTATCGGCTTCATCGGCTTCGGCAATTATGCGCGCGGGGTGCTGATGCCTGCGCTGAAGGCGGCGGGCGAAACCGGCTTCACCACCGTGGTGACGTCGACCGGCCTGTCGGCGCGGGGGGCCGCCGAACGCTTCGGCTTCGCGCAGGCGGGGACCGATCCGGCCGCGCTGTTCGCCGACCCCGGCACCGATTGCATCTTCGTCGCCACCCGCCACGACAGCCATGCCGCGCTCGCCATCGCCGCGCTCGCGGCCGGCAAACACGTCTTCGTCGAAAAGCCGCTCGCGCTGACCCATGCCGACCTCGCCGCCGTCGCCGACAGCGCCTGGGCGGCGGGGACCATCCTCACCGTCGGCTTCAACCGCCGCTTCGCACCGATGATGGTCGCCGCGCGCGCCGCGATCGCCGACCGCGGCGGGCCGGTCATGGCGCATTACCGGATCAACGCCGGCCATATCCCGCACGACAGCTGGCTGCACGGTGCGCAAGGCGGCGGCCGGATCGCGGGCGAGGTCTGCCATTTCGTCGATGCGCTGAGCTTCCTGATCGGCGCACCGCCGGTCTCGGCCGAGGTGGTGGGCCCACGCGGCATCGGCGACAGCGTCTCGGCGATCATCCGCTTCGCCGACGGATCGACCGGATCGATCCTCTACAGCTCGCAGGGCGATACGGCGGTGCCCAAGGAGCGGCTCGAGCTCTTTGCCCCGAACATGGTGATCCAGCTCGACGATTTCCGGCGGCTGACCATCACCCGAAACGGCAAGAGTCGCACAATCAAGGCGAGCGTGCAGGACAAGGGGCAGGCCGGCCTGGTCCGCGCCTTTCTCGCCGCCGCCCGCGATCGCCGGCCCGCGCCGATCGCACTCGACGATCTCATTGCGGTCAGCGCCGTCACCCTGACGATCGCCGGAATCGACGAATGAGCCTGCGGCGGATGGCCGAGCTGTTCGCGCGCGATCGGCGCCTGCGGCGACGGCTGCCTGCGCGGTTCGGCCGGCGGCCGATCATCGCCTCGCCCGATGCCGCGCTGCGCTGGCTGCGTCCCGGCGAAGAGGCTTTCGAGCCCGGACTGCTCGCGCTCGCCGACCATCTGCTGCAGCCCGGCAAACCGGTCTGGGACATCGGCGCCAATGTCGGCGCGTTCGCGCTGCCCGCCGCTCACCGCAGCGGCGCGACGGTGCTCGCGGTCGAAGCGGATCCGTTCCTGGCCGGGCTGCTCCGCGACACCGCGGCGCTGCCCGAGAATCGCGACCTCGACATCCATGTCCTGTGCGGTGCGATCAGCGACCGCAACGGCACCGCGCGGTTCCGCATTGCCGGCCGCGGCCGCGCCAGCAACGGGCTGGAAGCCGGCGATGTCAGCAGCCAGCATGGCACCAGCCGGCAGGTGATGACGGTCCCGACGCTGCGCCTCGACACGCTGCTCGACGATTTCGCGGCGCCGGCCTTCGTCAAGATCGACGTCGAGGGCGCCGAACTGATGGTGCTGCGCGGCGCCCCCCGCCTGCTCGCCGGGATTCGCCCGACCATCTATATCGAGGTCAACGACGCCACCCGCCCCGAAGCCATGGCGATCTTCGAACGCGCACGCTACCGCCTGCACGACGGCGACGGCGACCTTGCGGCGCCGCCACCCGCCGGCCACGACGTCACCAACCTGCTGGCGATCCCGGACTGATCCGATGCCGCCCGCCGCGCCCCTTTCGATCACCGCGATCATCCTGACCCGCAACGAAGCGCTCCACATCGCCCGCTGTATCGATCGGCTGCAAGGATGGGTCGCGCGGATCGTCGTAATCGACAGTTTCTCGACCGACGAAACCGTCGACCTCGCCCGGGCGCGCGGCGCCGAGGTCTACCAGCGCGCCTTCGTCACCCAAGCCGACCAGTATCAGTGGGCAATCGACACGATCGCGATCGACAGCGACTGGACGATGCGGGTCGATGCCGACGAATATTTCGAGCCCGCCGCCCTCGCCGAGATCGCCGAACGGATCGCCGGGATCGATGCCGACGTCGCCGGCATCGCCTTCCGCCGCAAGATGATCTTCCGCGGCCGCTGGATCCGCCACGGGGCCTATTATCCGGTCGTGCTGCTGCGGCTGTGGCGCACCGGCGCCGGCCGGATCGAACAGCGCTGGATGGACGAACATGTCCGCCTGACCCGCGGCCGCGAACTGCTGTTCGGCCGCGGCGATCTCGTCGACGAAAATCTCGCCGAAATCGGCGGCTGGATCGACAAGCATAGCCGCTATGCGACACGCCACATGATCGATTTCGTCGGCCGCCGCATCCGGCTGTTGCCGACCGAACCGAGCCCCGCCGGCACCCGACGGCGGCTCAAGCGCTGGCTGCGCGACCATATGTTCGGCAGCGCCCCGCTCTACCTGCGCAGCCTGCTCTATTTCCTCTATCGCTATGTCTTCCGGCTCGGCTTCCTCGACGGGCGACAGGGTTTTCTGTTCCATTTCATGCACGGCTTCTGGTTCTTCATGCTGATCGACGCGAAGATCGACGAAGCCGAGGCCTATCTTGCGAAGCACGGCGAAGCCGCCTTCGCGCGCTATCTCGCCGAACGTCACGGCATCGACCATATCCTGCCGGTCACCCCGCAGGGATGAGCGACGATCGCCCGACGATCCTGGCGCTGCTCGGCGCCTATTGGCCCGGCCATGACGCGGCGGGACCGAATGTCAGCTTCCGGCTGCTGTGCGAGAGCCTGGCCGACCATTTCGATTTCCGCGTCGTCGCACGCGACCGGCCGTTCGGCGCGACCGGGCCACTGGCCGAAAGCGGGCGCTGGCACGATCTCGGCCCACTGCGCGCCTGCTATCTGCCGGTCGGGATCGGCGGCGCGCACGGGCTCGGCAGGTTGCTGCGCGACACCCCGCATGCGATGCGGATGATGAACGGCTTCTTCGACAAGGAGTTCACCATCCCCGCACTCGTCCTCGCCCGCACCGGCGCGATCCCGCCGCGGCCGACCCTGCTCGCCCCACGCGGCGAGTTCGCGGGCGGCGCGCTGGCGTTGAAGGGCATGCGCAAGCAGATCTATCGCCGCGTCGCGCGCCTGGCGGGGCTGCTGCGCGGCGTCACTCTCCATGCGACCGGCGAGGCCGAGCGTGCCGATATCGCCGCCGCCCTGCCCGGCCGGCCGGTCGAGACGATCGCCAATATCCGCCCGCTGCCGCCGCTGCCGGCGGCGGTCGCCCGTCCCTATGGCGCTCCGCTGCGCCTCGCCTTTGTCGGCCGCATCTCGCCGGTGAAGGGGCTCGACGTCGCGCTCGCGGCGCTCGCGCTCGTGCGCCACCCGGTCCGCTACACCATCTATGGCCCGGTCAGCGACGCGGGCTATTGGCAGAGCTGCGAAGCGGCGATCCGGGCGCTGCCGCCGCACGTCGAGGTCGTCCATGCCGGCCCGATCGCCCATGCCGACATCGTCGACGCGCTCGCCGGACACGACCTGCTGTTCCTGCCGTCCCGCAGCGAGAATTTCGGCCATGCCATCTTCGAAAGCCTCGCCACCGGCACCCCGGTGCTGATCGGCGACCGGACGCCGTGGCGCGATCTGGCCGCGCACCACGCCGGCTATGATCTGCCGTCGGCGGATCCGGCCGGCTTCGCTCACGCCATCGACCATGTCGCCGCCCTGCCAGCCGACCGGATCGGCATGTTGCGGCAAGGCGCGCGATCGATGGCGGCGCGCCATGTCGCAGACAGCCCGGCGCGTGGCGACATGCTCCGGCTGCTTATGGCGATGACGCGATGACGCTGCCGGGCCTGCTCAAGCGGATCGCGGCGCCGATCCTCATCAGCGCGGCGGTCGGCCGGCTCGCCGCGCGCTTCACCGGCGACCGCATTCCGCATCGCGGACTCGTCATCGACACCAGCGACCCGCTGGTCCGCCCGGAGATCAAGGCCGCCCTGCTGATGCGCGCCTATGAATCGGCCGAATGGCGCTTCGTCCAGCGCCATCTGCCCATCGACGGCGATGTGCTCGAACTCGGTGGCAGCCTCGGCATCGTCAGCTGCGCGATCCGGCGGCGGCTCGCGGCGGGGCGAAGGCTGGTCACCGTCGAAGCCGATCCTCGGCTGGTGCCGGTATTGCGCCGCAACCTCGAGCTCAACCGGTGCACGGACGATGTCGTGATCGAGTCCGCCGCAGTCGCCTATGACGGTGCGCCGACCATCGCCTTCGCCCCGGGCGAAACCTCGGCCAGCGGGCGGATCGACGATGCCGGACCGACCGCGCTCGAGCGGATCGAGGTTCGCGCTTATACCATGTCCGACCTGGTCGAACGGCATGGCTTACGCGATTTCAGCCTGGTCTGCGACATCGAGGGGGTCGAATGGCAGATATGGCGGCAGGATCGCGATGCCCTGGCGCGCGCGCGGATCATCGTCATGGAGACACATGACGCGGTCGGCTTCGGGCCGTGGCGGGATCTCGTCGCCGAACTGACCGGCAGCGGACTGTTTCGGCTCGTCGACCGGCAGGGCCCGGTCGTCGTCCTGTCCCGCGCGGGGGCCGCCGGCCGATGACCACCGGCCAGAGTCCGCGGCTGGCGATCGTCGCCACCCATCCGATCCAGCATTTCGTCGCCTTCTATCGCGCCTTGGCGGCGACGCCGACGATCGATATCCGGGTGCTGTTCGGATCGCGGATGGGCGTCTCGCCCTATTTCGACGCCGAGATGCAGTCGCAGATCGCGTGGCGGATGGACATGCTGGGTGGCTATCCGCACCAATTCCTGTCGGAGGGGGCCGATCCGCACAGTTCGTTCTGGCGGCCCAACAGCCCGAAACTCGGCCAGGCACTGGCCGCCTTCCGGCCCGATGCGGTGCTGGTCTATGGCTATGCGCAGATCAACGCGCTGCGCGCGCTCGGCTGGTGCCTACGGCGCCGCGTGCCCGCGCTGATCGTCAGCGACAGCGAGCGGCTCAGCCATCGCAGCGGCTGGCGGAACGCCGTCAAAGGCGCGATCGTCCCGGCGGTGCTCGGGCGGTTCGCCGCCGCGCTCTCGGTCGGCGACCGCAACGATGCCTATTATCGCAGCTACGGCGTCGATCCCGCCCGCATCTTTCGCTGCCCCTTCACCATCGACGAAGACGCCTATCGCACGGCGCGCGCCGATCGTGCCGCGCTGCGCGCGACGACGCGGGCGGCGCACGGCATCGCCTCCGATGCGGTGGTCGCGCTGTTCGTCGGCAAGTTGTCGCCCCGCAAGCGTCCGCACGACCTGATCGAGGCGATCGCCCGGCTGCCCGGCCGGACGGTCCACGCGCTGTTCGCCGGCCATGGCGAACTGCTCGAACCGCTGCGACAGGCCGCACGCGACCGCGGGATCGCCGCCCATTTCCCCGGTTTCGTCAATGTCGACGCCCTGCCCGCCGTCTATGCCGCCGCCGACATGCTGGTCCATCCGTCCGAGGCCGACCCGCATCCTTTGGCCTGCTCGGAGGCGGCATGCATCGGCCTGCCGATGGTCCTGAGCGACCGGGTCGGCTGCATGGGACCGAGCGACGTCGCGCGCGAGGGCGATAATGCGATCGGCTATCGCTGCGGCGACATCGACGGCCTTGCCCGCGCGATCGACGCGCTGGCGGGGGCCACCGACCGGCGCGAGGAGATGGGCCGCCGCTCGCTGGCCATCTTCGACGAACAGGACGTGCGCAGCAGCATCGCCGGGCTCGAACGCGCCGTGCAGCGGGTGACCGGCCGATGAGCGATCCGCGCAGCATGCTCGCGGCCGGTGAATATTGGACCGGCTCGACCGGCTTCGGGCTCGCGGCCGGCTTTCGCGATCTCGGCTGGGACGTCGGCGAGGTCGAACTGGCCGATCATATATTGAAGCGCGGCACCGTCCCGATGCGGATCGCCGCGCGTCTGCTGGCGCCGACCGCGGCGCGGGCGTTCAACGCCGCGGTCCTCACGGCCGCCGACCGGCTCGATCCGGCCTGCCTGCTGACGGTGAAGGGCAATTATCTGGCCGCGGAGACGCTCCGCACACTCGGGCGCAAGGGCGTGTTCCGCGTCAATTTCTACCCCGACGTCCACTTCCGCCATCGCGGTTTCGACGAGGCGACGCTCGATGCCTATGACCTGATCGCCACGACCAAGAGTTTCCAGCTCGATCACCTGCGGCAGCGCCTCGGCACCGATCGGGTCGCCTTCATCCATCATGGCTATGTCCAGCAGGTCCACCGCCCGCGCGGGCTGATCCGCGGCGATGCCGACTATCGCTGGGACCTCTCGTTCATCGGCAATGCCTCGCCATCGAAGCTCGCCTGGCTGGTGGAGGTCGCGCGCGCCTTTCCCGACCGGTCGATGATCGTCGTCGGCAATGGCTGGCGCGACCTCGCGCGCGGCACTCCACTCGAACGCGCGATACTGGGCCATGAGCTGATCGGCGATCATTTCGCACGGGTGATCGAACGCAGCCGGATCAACATCGCGGTCCACCACGGCGCCGCCGATCATTCAGCCTGGCAGGACCGGGTCTCGACCCGGACCTTCGAGATACCGGCCTGCCGCGGCTTCATGCTCCATATCGACAATGACGAGGTGCGCGGCCTGTTCGACATGCCGGCCGAGATCGACGGTTTCTCGACTCCCGCCGAACTCGTCGACAAGATCGCTTTCTACCTGCCGCGCGCCGATCTGCGCGCGGCGATGATCGAACGCGCCTTCGCCCGCTGTGTGCCCGCCTATAGCCTCGCCAGCCGCGCCGCGGAGATCGCCGCGCGGCTGGCATGACCGGCGCTTGCACTCTGCCTCGATCTGGCGGATGTCGGCGCCTGGGCAGAGGGCAATGGGTGCGAGGCGGACCATAGCAAATCTTCGGCTATCCGCGTCGCGGCTGATCGGCGAGTTGCGTTCGCCCGGATCCGCGATCGCAACATGGATCCGCGGAGCCGGCTGGGTGCTGTCGGCCTCGCTGGTCGAGCGCGCCGCCGCCCTCGTTCAGACGATCGCGATCGCGCGCGCGATCGGCATCGACGATTATGGCCGCTATGCCCTGCTGTTCAGCACGATCGGCTTGCTGACCCCGATCGTCAGCCTGCAATTGCCTTATGCGATCATCGTCCACCTCTCCCGCCTGCGCGACCGGCGCGAAGCCGGCGCCGTGCTGCTGCTCGCCGAGATGCTGACGACCGCCACGCTTGCGCTGTTCGTGCTGGTCGCGCTCGCCGCACCCGGCCGGCTCTCCGCCTGGCTGTTCGCCGCCGATGGCTATCGCCTTGCCGCGCTGCTCGGCACCGGTCTGCTGCTGCTGACCGTCAAGGCCGGGGTCTATGATGCGATCCTCCAGGCCAGCGATCGTTTCCGGACATTGTCGCTCGCACGGTCGATCTCGGCGCTCGCAACCCTCGCGCTGGTCGGCGCCGCCGCGGCAATGCGCCAGGGCCTCGACGGCATGCTGGCCGCGCTCCTGCTTGGCAGCCTGATCCGCACCGCCGCGGTCGCGATTCCCGCTTGGCCGATCGGCCGTGCATTGAAACAAGGGCTCGGCCTTCGCCGGGCCTGGCACCAGCTGCCGATATTGCTGCGTTTCTCGCTGCCCAGCGGGCTGCTCTCGCTCGGGCTCGGCTATTCGGCGTGGATCGGCAATTATTATCTCGCGCGCCAACCCGCGGCGCTGCGCGATCTCGCCGTGCTCAACACCGCCGTACAGTGGCGCTCGCCGATCCTGATGGTCACCACCGCACTCGCCACCGCGCTGCTGCCCGCGCTCGGCCGGGCGCTCGCGCAGGACGACGCGACCGGCGCGGCACGGCTTATGAAATATAACCTGGTGGTGTCGCTGGCACTGGCGATCGGCCTGTGCCTCGCCGCCGGGCTGCTCGCTGGCCCGCTGCTGTCGCTCTACGGCCCGAGCTTCGCCGATCGCCGCGCCATCTTCCTGCTGTTCCTGCTGCCGTTGATCTTCACCGTCTATTGCACCGCCCATCAGCAATATCTGGTCGCCGACGGCCGGCTGTGGACCCAGCTCGCGGTCTATATCCCGCTGTTCGCGATCCAGATCGGCGGAACCTTCTGGTTCGGCGCCGATCTCGACGGCGGCACTCTGGCGCTCGTCCAGCTCGCCGGCTGGGCCGCAACCGCTCTGCTGATCGGTTTCGCGGTGCCGCGCCCGAAAGCGGTGCGCTGAAATGTGCGGGATCGCCGGCTTCGTCGGGCCACGCGCCGACCGCCCGGGCGTCAACCGCCGCGCGCTCGGCCTGATTGCGCATCGCGGGCCCGACGCCGAAGGCGGCTGGCTGTCGCCCGAACGCAATGTCTGGCTCGGCCATCGCCGGCTGTCGATCATCGACCTGTCCGACAAGGGCGCGCAGCCGATGGCGGATGCCGCCGGCGATCTGGTCCTCGTCTATAATGGCGAGATCTACAATTATGTCGAACTCCGCCACGAACTGCGCGCGGCGGGCGCCAGCTTCCGCTCGGACAGCGACAGCGAGGTGATCGTCGAGGGTTATCGGCTGTGGGGCGATCGCGTCCTCGACCGGCTCAACGGCATGTTCGCCTTCGCGCTGCTCGACCGCCGCCACGGCACGATGTTCTGCGCGCGCGACCGCTATGGCGAAAAACCGTTCCTGTTCGCCGAGGGACCGGACCATTTCGCGTTCGCGTCCGAATATAAGAGCCTGTTCGCCTTTCCCGAAATCGGCCTCGCGCATGATCCGGCACGCCTCGTCGCCGAGGCGCTGCAGCCCGGCACCGGCGCCGATTGCGACCGCGCCACCCTCTTCGACGATATCCGCCAGTTGCTGCCCGGCGAGGCGCTGCGGCTCGACCTGGCCAGCGGCCGGTCGACGATCTGGTCCTATTACCGGCCGACTTTCGGCGCCGAGCGCAGCTTCGCCGATCCGCGCGACGCAATGGCCGAGTTTCGCGACCTCTTCGTCGACTCGGTGCGGATCCGCATGCGCTCCGACGTGCCCGTCGGATCCTGCCTGTCGGGCGGCCTCGATTCGAGCGCGATCGTCGGCGCCGCGCGCCACCTGCTCGGCCCCGACATACCCTATCACAGCTTCACCGGCCGCTTCCCCGGCACCCCGGCCGACGAATGGGACTATGCGCGCGACGCGATCGCGATGAGCGACACGACCGCCCATGTCGTCGAGCCCACCGTCGACCGCTTCATCGCCGACCTGCCCGCGTTCATCTGGCACAACGAGCTGCCGGTCGGCTCGTCGAGCCAGTTCGCCCAATGGTGCGTGTTCGCGCTGGCGCGCGACCATGGCATCACGGTCCTGCTCGACGGCCAGGGCGCCGACGAACTGCTCGGCGGCTACGAGCAATATTTCGGCTTCTACGTCCAAAGCCTCGAGCGGCGCGGCGATCATGCCCGGCTCGCCGAGGAGTTGCCGGCGATCCGCGCCCGCTATCCGATGGCGCTGACCCGACCCGGGTCGCGCTGGAAGGAACGGCTGCCGGTGGCGATCCGGCATCGGCTCGCCCGCGCGACCCATCGCGGCGGCGACGCGCTGTTCGGCATCCGTGCCGGTCTCGCCACGCGCTTCGCCGCACGGCGCGAACGGCGCGATGGACCGAGTGGCGATCCGCTGCGCGACGCGCTGATCGAGGACAGCTTCAACCGCGGACTGACCACCCTGCTGCGCTATGGCGACCGCAATTCGATGGCGGCCTCGCGCGAGGTCCGGCTGCCCTTCTGCGATCACCGCCTCGCCGAATTCGCCTTCTCGCTGCCGCCCGAACTGCTGATGGGCGGGGTCCAGACCAAGCGGCTGATCCGCGAGGCGTTGGCCGATTTCCTGCCCATGAGCATCTCGACCCGCTGGAACAAACAGGGTTTCCGGCCGCCGCAGGAACTATGGTTCGAATCGAAGCCGTTCCTCGCGCTGGTCCGCGACACGCTGTCGTCGGAGGCCTTCCGCCACGATCCGATCTGGGATTCGCGCTGGTGGCTCAACGCGCTCGATCGGATCGAGGCGGGCGAGACCGGGCTTGCCTGGACCGTCTGGCAGCCCTTCATCTGCGAGATGTGGAAGGCGCATTTCGTCGCGCCGATCGCGGCGATGAAGGCGGCGGCCGGGGCGGACGCGCCATGAACCTGCTGCTGATCAACGGGTCGCATCCCGGCATCGCCCATGTCTCGGCGGTGCGCGCCTGGCAGTTCGCGCGGGGGCTGGCCGCACTGGGCCACCGCACCACCTATCTGTGCCCCGCCCGCGACGCGACCGACGAGATCGCCGATCCCGCTGCGGCACTGGCGCGTCACGACTGGAGCCGGCCGTTTCTGCTTCCCACCGGTGGCCTCGATGCACCGCCTGCATCGCGATCGTCGGCGATCGGCCGATTGCGGACGGCCGCGGCGATCCTGCGCGCGGGCGGCCATCGCGGGCCGTGGGCGCGGCGGGCGGCGGCGACGATCGGCGGGCTCGGCTTCCGCCCCGACGCAATCTGGGCGACCTTCGGCAATCTCGAAAATCTGCTGCTTGCGCAGCGCCTGGCCCGGCATTTCGACACCCCCTGGATCGCCGACATCAAGGATGATGCCCGTCTCTACCTGCCCACGCCGCTCCGCCGGATCGTCGGCTGGCGGCTTCAGGGCTTTGCCGGCCTCCACTGCAACGCCCAGGGCCGGGTCGACATCGTGCGGCGCTGGCTCGGCGCCGATCCCGAGGTGATCTACAGCGGGGTCGACGACGCCTTCTTCGGCGAAGCCGGGCCACCGCTCCCGCCGCCGCTGCGTCGTCTCGTCCTGGCCGGCAGCCTCTATGGACGCGATCGTCTTGCCGCCTTCCTGCAGGGCGTCGCCGATCATAATCGCCATAGCCCTGCAGCCGCGTTCGACCTGCTCTATCTCGGCCATGATGGTGAGGCGCTGCGTACCTCGGCGGCGGCGCAGGGCGATGCGATACGGATCGCGACGCCTGGCTATGTCGATGCGGCCGAAATGGCGCGTTGCTGCCGCGCCAGCAGCGCGACGGTGTCGCTGACGCTCGACGAAAATTTCCACCACAAGCTGCTCGAATATTTCGCCTGCAACCGGCCGGTGATCGCGTTCGGCGGCGAGCATCCCGAATCGATCGCACTTGCCCGGCGCTGTGGCGCGCGCTTGCATCTTCCGGAGACGGCCGCCGAACTCGCGGCGCTACTCGGCACGATCGCCGCCGCCCCGGCCGATCCCGACGGCGTGCCGTCCGTCGGGTCGCGCTTCTTCACATGGGCCGAGCAGAGCGCGCAGTTCGAACGCAGCATCAGGAGGATGACCGGGCATGACCGATGAACCGGCGACCGTCCACGATCGCGTCGTCCGCGATTATTTCGAAACGACCTCGGGCGCCACGGTGGCGATCGACCCGCGCGCCTTCGATCGCGGGGTCGACGGCGTCGAACGGCTGCTCGGCCCATGGGCGCCGCAGGCCGGCGAGCAGGTCGTCGACCTCGGCTCGGGCCTCGGCGAGACCTGCCGGCTTGCGCTTCGCCGCGGCGCCGCCGGCGCCACCGGAATCAACCTCAGCGCCGGCGAGAACGGCTTTGCCCGCCGGCAGGTGCCCGAGGCCCGGTTCGTCGATGCCGACCTGCTGACCGGCCTTGCCGCGATCGCGACCGCCAGCATCGATCGGGTGACCGCGCTCAACATCCTCGAACATCTCGATCGCGACATGCTCGGCCGCGTTCTCGAAGAGGTCGCGCGCATCCTGCGCCCCTCGGGCTGCCTGATCGCGATGACGCCCAACGCGACCTCGCCGTTCGGCGCGATGACGCGCTATTGGGACATCACCCATCAGCTCGCCTTCACCCCCTCCAGCATCCGCCAGATCGGTCGCCTGACCGGTTTCTCGACCTTCGCCTTCCGCGAATGCGGCCCGCGCCCGCATGGGCTGGTGAGCGCGATACGCTTCCTGCTCTGGCAGGCGATCCGGCTGACGATCAAGTTCCGGCTGCTGGTCGAACTCGCCTCGACCAAGGAGGGCATCTACACCGCGGACATGCTCGCGATGCTGCGCAAGTGACGCCGCCGCATGGCGAACGCGCCCGCCTCGACGGGCTGCAGCAATTGCGTGCAGTCGCGGCGATGCTCGTCGTGCTCTACCATGCCGCCGCCGCCTTCGCGCAGACCGGCTATGTCCGCGGCGTGGCGGCATGGGAACAGATCTTCGTCTTCGGCCATGCCGGGGTCGAGATTTTCTTCGTGCTGAGCGGCTTCATCATCTGCCATGTCCATCTCGCCGATCCGGCCGGGCTGCGTCCTGCGTGGCGCTATCTGCGCAAGCGACTCTTGCGCATCTATCCGCCTGTCGTGCTGGTCGTGCTGGTCACGATCGCCGCCAAGGCGATTGGCGGCCTGCCGCAGTCGGCCGACCAGGTCATCGTGTCGCTGACCCTGGTCCCCTATCGTTTCGCCTATTCGCCCCCGGCGCTGTGGACGCTATCGCACGAGATGCTGTTCTACCTCGTCTTCCTGGCCGTCTTCGTCTCGCGGCGCCTGGGCCTCGCTTTGATCGCCGGCTGGGCGCTGCTGGTGCTCGCGCTGTTTGCGGGCGGTTTCCTCGCGTCGCCGCCGCTCGCCGGGTTGGTGCTGTCGCCCTATAATCTGTTGTTCGCGCTGGGCATCGCCGCCTTTCTGGCCCGGAAGCATCGCTGGCCCGCGCCGGTGATCCTCGCCGGCGGAATCATGGCCTTCGCCGCCGTAGCAGCGCTGGATATCGCCTGGAATTTCGACGGCACGCCGGCGCCGGACCGCCCGATGCGGGTGCTGACCCTCGCTTATGGCGCCGCATCGACCGCCCTTGTGCTGGGGGCCGCCGGCTGTGCCGTCCGCAGCCGTGCGATCACCCTGCTCGGCGAGGCATCCTATTCGATCTATCTGTGGCACGAGCCGGCGCAGCGCGCGCTGGTGCGGCTGCTGGTCCGGTTCGGGCTGATGGATCCGGCGTGGCGGGTCATCGCCATGACGGCGATGACCCTGGCCGGCGTCGGCGCCGGCCTCGTCGCCTGGCGCTTCATCGAGCGGCCGCTGCTCGCGCGGTTGCGCCGCCGCTTCGCGCCGTCCGGCTTGCCGGGTTCGCCGACCACCGATACGGTCTCGACATCCACCCCATCCGGATGACGCGCTTGTTCGCTCGACTCGCCTATGAAGCCAAGGGATTGAACGGCGTCTTCGATCTGTCGACGCGATGCGCCTTCGCGGGCGCGATCCTGCGCAACCTTCCGTCGATCCTGCGGACCCGCAAGCTCACCGCGGCCGATTCGGGCGTCGAACACACGGTCTCGATCCGCTACCGCGGTACGCGCTTCACCTTCCCGCTCGCCGAGATCAATCGACAGACCCGCGCCCACGAACCGACGTCGGCCTTCGGCGCGCTGCGCGAAATGTACGGCCATGACGTCTATCTGCGCCACTTCATGCGCACGCCGGCCGCGCGCACGGTGCTCGATCTCGGCGCCAATCGCGGCTTCTTCGCGCCGATCGCGGCGAAGACGCTCGGCGCCGCCACGGTGATCGCGATCGATCCCGTCACCTATTATCCACCGGTGGCTCTCGGTCTTCTCACCGCCAACGGCATCGATCCGGCGACGGTCCATCGCCACGTCGCCTTTTGCGGCCCGGACGATGCCCCGGGAGTCATCTCGATCGGCGAGGCGATGCGGCAGGCCCGGATCGATCATATCGATTTCTGCAAGATGGATATCGAGGGCGGTGAATTCGCGCTGTTCGCCGCCGATGCGCTGCTGCCGCATATCGACGTGCTGGCCGCCGAACTCCATCCCGGTGAAGGCGATCTCGACATCATCGAGCAGGGCCTTGCCCATCATGGCTTCACCCGGCGATACAGCAACCAGTTCGGCGAACGGGTCGCCCATGTCCGCGCAGACTATGTCTGCGCCGCGCGCGATCCGAGCCTGATACGCGACGATTAGGGCTGCGACTCTCTTATACGCGATCTCGAAGATGCTGACGCATCTTCGATCGATTTGCTCGAGCGCCGCACGGGCTGATACCAGGTCTCGGTGAGTCAGGCGCACCGAGACCTGGTATTATCCGCCGACCAACATACCCAAACCGAGCCGTCGAAATGCGGCATTCAATAAGAGACCACCGCCAACTGCTCCGGCCACGGTCGCCACGCTGACGAGATGATGTTCCGGCACCGAACCGACGGCAATCTCGAGCCTTCCAAGCAGTTGAAGAAACAGCGGATTGCTCAGGAAAATCGGCATGCTGTTGCGTCCGACATAACGCATGCCGTCGGCGGCCCAGGATTTCCTGGGAGCACGCAGCGCCTGGCGAGGACCGGCCGATGCAAGCAACCACGCCGCTCCAAGCGTGACGCTCGCCAGCAGATAAGGCGATCCCGATCCATTCGCTTCGATCAGATGCGCCATTTCCCAGGGCGCGGCCAAAAGAGCGGGCGCGAGAAACAATAGCCAGGATTTGACGGCAAAGCCGCGCGCCAATGCGATGCCGATCGCCATATAGGGAAGCCAATAGATGAACGGCCGATCGCCCAGTCGGGCCATGATGGAATTTTCGAAAATCACATAATCGGCGAATATGTTGAACAAGAGCCCCAGGATGACGATCGGAACGAACGCCGATCCCGTTACCCAACGCCGCGCCACCGGCAAAACCCAGATCAATTGGAACAGGATGATGAAAAAATACTGCCCCGCCCAACCATAGCCGCCCAACCAGCCGCCCAAAAATGTATGAATGGGCGTCGACGCCCATCGATCGGCGGGCAGATTCAAACCTATATAGATGGCGGTCCAGAATAGATAAGGCGGCAAGAGGCGAAGAGAACGCATCCTTGCATAGCGCCAGCCATCGGTCCGCTGCCGCAGACCAAGTTCGTAGTGAAATGCCCAGATGCCTATGAACAGGGGCACGCCAAATCGAAAAATATCGGCATATGGCAATTCGGCATGAATGCAGACGACACCGATGATCGCGACGGCCTTGAGCTCATCCGATCGACCGTTGCGTTCCCGATGATCGGCACTCATCGCGACGCCAAGTGCGTCCAGCCTTCGGCCGTCGCCGCCCGAATCCGCGTCTTGAACCGGTCCACCGCGAAAAATTCGAGTCCATCCGGCACCGCCTTCGGCGTCGCCAGCGCGGTCTCGATCGCCGCCTGCAAGGCCATGGGATCGTCGGGATCGACGATCTGCCCCAGGGCGCCGTCGCGAACCGCCTCGCGCCCGCCGTCGAGGCTGCTTGCGATCACCGGCACGCCCGAGGCCATCGCCTCGAGCAGGACGATGCCGAAACCCTCGCCGCGGCTCGGCATCGCATAGACGTCGGCCAGCCGGTAGAGGTCGGCCTTCTCGCCCTCGGCGACCATCCCGGTGAACATGACCCGGTCGGCGACACCGAGCTGCTGCGCTTTGGCGCGCAGCCGGGCCATGTCGTCGCCGTCACCGGCGATCATATAGACCAGGTCGGGATGCCGCGCCGCGAGCGCGGGCATCGCCTGCAATATCTGGTCGAAGCCCTTGTAGCGCTCGGACGGCGCCAGCCGCCCCAGGGTCAGGATCACCCGCCGCCCCTCGACGCCGAAACGGCGCGCAAGCGCGGGGTTGCGTGGGCCGGGCGCGAAGGCGTTGAGATCGATCGCGTTCGGCACCACCCGGCATCGCGCGGGATCGACCCGCGCCCAGCCGAGGAAGCGGTCGATCGTCAGCCGGCTCACCGCCAGCACCCGGTCGGCCCGTCTCGCCGCGAAACCGACCGCCGCCCGGCCACCCGGCGTCCAGGCTTCGACCCCGTGCAACCCGAGCAGCCAGGGCCTGCGCGTCAGTCGCGCCACCAGCCATGCGAGCGGCGCGAGGTTGATGTGCGCGCAATAGATGAGATCGAACCGGCCGCCCGCGATCGCGTGGCGCAGGCAGGTGCGCACATAGGCCGCCGGTCCGGCGAGCCCGCGGACATCGAAATCGATCTTCGGCGGCAGGCCCTCGATCGGCAGCCGCGCGAGCCGCGGCACCGCCACGATCTCTTCGACGGTCGGGTCTTCGGCGAGCGCCGCCAGCATTTCCCGGTTATAGGCGGCGATGCCGCCATGGCCGCCATAAGCGTCGGTCAGCAGCACCAATATGCGACGCCTGCGCTGCACCTTCGCGCTCCCCGATGAGCCCGGCCCGATCGCCGGACCGCTTCTGGCGGCATAAGCGGACGCGAACGCGCCGTGCAACGGCCAAACCGCGCGACTTGGCACCACGACCCCCGATCGGTAGAGCGCATGCGCAATCCAGCGAGGTTCCGCAGCATGCGCCCAAGGCTCGCCATCCCGCCCGGCGGGGCGATATTCGCCGCCGCGGCGACGCTGACCGCGTCGGCGATGCTGTTCGGCGGCGCCTCGCGCGGCGACGTCGCAGCGCCGCTCGTGCCGGCCGCGATCGGGCTGATCGCGCTGGTCTGGCTGGTCTGGACCGCACCTGACGGAACGCTGCGCTACGATCGCATGGCGATGATCCTCTGGATCATCCTGTTCGCGCTGCCGATCGCCCAGCTGATCCCCCTGCCCTGGTCGATATGGACCGCGCTTCCGGCGCGCGAGCGCATCGTCGCGGTCGATCGGCTGCTCGGCCAGACGCCATGGCGCCCGATCAGCCTGGCGCCGGACCGCACGATGGCCGGGCTGCTCGCACTCGTCCCCGCCTTTTCCGCCTTCCTGCTCGCCGGCCGGCTCGACGGCGCCGGCCGGTCGCGCCTGCTCCGGCTGATCCTGGTCATCGCAATCGCGTCCGCGCTGCTCGGGCTCGCCCAGATGTCGGGCCGCTTCTATCTCTACGACGTCACCAACCGCGATGCCGGGGTCGGCCTGTTCGCCAACGCCAACCATCAGGGCCTGTTGCTCGCGATCGGCTGCGCGATCGCGCTCGGACAGTTCGGTGAGGCGCTGCGCCGACCGGGACGGCGGCGAGGAGCTTGGGCGCCATGGATAGCGGCAACGGCGCTTCTCGTCGCCGGCGGGATCGCCGCCGGATCGCGGGCCGGCTATGCGCTGATCGCGATCGCCCTGGCCGGCGGTGCCTTCCTCTGCCTGCCCGATCAACGCCGCCATCGCGGGCCATGGGTGCTCGCCGGCTGCGGGCTGGCGGCCGGCGCCGTCCTCGTCGGCTTGCGGCTGGCCGGGCGGCTGCCGATCGGCGCCGCGCAGGAGGAAAGGCTGTTGCTGCTGCCGCTCTATGGCCGGATGATCGCCGATCAATGGCCGTTCGGCTCGGGGGGCGGGACGTTCGACCCGCTGTTCCGATCCTATGAAACGCTCGACATGCTGCGCTTCGCCTATCTCAACCATGCGCACAACGACTATGCCGAGATCGCGATCGACGCCGGGCTTCCGGGCGTCGCCGTGATCGCCGCCTTCCTCATATGGTGGTTCCGCCGTGCCCGGACCGCATGGCGCGGGACCGGGGCCACGGCCCGGCACGGGCAACTGGCCGCGCTGCTCTGCGCGCTGTGCCTGCTGCATTCGCTGGTCGATTATCCGCTGCGGACCACGGCGATATCGGTGCTCTTCGCGATCGGCTGTGCCTTTCTCGCCGCCGCCGCATCGCCCGGCGCCAAGGTGGATCGCAGCGAGGCTTTTCAAAGGCCGGACGCCAGCCCTATAGAATGAAGCCTCGGCCAGCCGCCCTTTGCCGGGACGGTGTCAGGCTCCTGGGGAGGGTGAGATTCGGACGCGTCTTCTGATATTGCTGGCGGTCGCGACGGCGCTGCCGGGCTGCGCCGGGAATAGCGGCCTCGATCCGCGCCGCGCGAGCGCGGTGACGGTCGCGAGCCAGTTGCCCGCGCCCGGGCTGCAGGACCTGCTCGCCACCCAGTCCGAATATCGAATCGGTCCGTTCGACAAGGTCGAGGTGTCGGTGTTCGGCGTTCCCGAACTCGCCCGCGCCGCCCAGATCGATTCGGCCGGCGGGTTCAGCATGCCGCTGATCGGCACGATTTCCGCCGCAGGCCTGACCACCGGCGAACTCGCCCGCCAGATCGCCGCCGCGCTGGAAAAACGCTATATCCGCGACCCGCAGGTCAGCGTCGACCTGGTCGAAGCCGCCAGCCAGCAGGTGACGGTCGACGGGTCGGTGAAGAATCCCGGCAAATATCCGATCCCCGGCGGCAGCACCCTGATGCAGGCGATCGCCATTTCAGGCGGTGCGAGCGAATTCGCCCGGCTGAACGACATCGTCGTGTTCCGGACGGTCGCGAACAAGAAGATGGCGGCGCTGTTCAGCCTTCGCGACATACGCGCCGGCCGTGCGGCCGACCCCGAAATCTATGGCAACGACATCGTCGTCGTCGGCGACAATGGCGGCAAGCGGCTGTTGCGCGACCTGATCCAGGTAACCCCGCTCGTCGGCGTCTTCTACCAGGTGTTCCGGCGATGAACGCTGAAATCCCGGCCATGGCCGAACCGTCGCCCCCCGCCCAGCCGCACGACCCGATGGCGCCGCTGCATCATCCTGCGCCCGATGGCGACAGCCCGCTTACGACCTATGTGCAGATCGTCATCCGCCGTCGCTGGATCATCCTGGCCTGCATCGCGATCGGCCTGGCCGGCGGTATCGCCACGACGCTGATGACCAAGCGGCTCTATCGTGCCGGCACCACGCTTGAGATCGCGCGCGAATCGGCGCGCGTGCTGGGCACCGAAACCGTCGAGCCGCGCTCGGCCGCGCTCAACCAGGAATTCTACCAGACCCAATATGGGCTGCTGAAAAGCCGCTCGCTCGCGACGATGGTGGTCAAGCGGCTCCGCCTCGCCGAGAATCCGACCTTTCTCTACGGCTACGGCGGCGGCACCCCGCCACAGGAGACGCTGCCGCTCACCCCCGCCCGCCGCGAGCAGCTCGAACGGAGCGCCGCAGGCACCCTGCTCGCTTATCTGACGATCGCTCCGGTGCGCGCATCGAGCCTGGTCGAGGTCAGCTTCGCGAGCCCCGATCCGAAATTGTCGGCCGACGTCGTCAACGCGCTCGCCGAAAGTTTCATCACCTCGAACCTGTCGCGACGCTTCGCCGCCTCGGCCTATGCCCGCAAATTCCTCGAGGACCGGCTGACCCAGGTCCGTGCCCATCTCGAGGAATCCGAACGTGCGCTGGTCGACTATGCCGGCAAGCAGCGGATCATCAATCTCGACGCGCCGGGTTCGCGGAACGGCAATAATGGCGAGGCCGCCGGCCAGTCGCTGACCACTGCCGATCTGAGCGCGCTCAATGCCGCGCTGGCCACCGCGACCGCCGATCGGATCGCCGCCGAGGCACGCTACACCGCGACGTCGCAAGCCGCGAACGGCCCCTCGCCACAGGCCATGCAGGATGTGACCAGCACGTCGCTGCGCAGCGCGCGGGCCGAACTTTCCGCGCAATATTCGAAGCTGCTCCAGCAGTTCAAACCCGATTATCCGACGATGGTGGCACTCCGCCAGCAGATCGGCGAACTCGATCGCCAGATCAATTCGGGCCAGGCCAATGTGCTGGGGTCGATCAAGAACGACTATGTCGTCGCCCGCAAGCGCGAGGGCGAACTGCAGACGAAGGTCGACCGGCTGAAGGACGACGTCGTCGACCTGCGCCGCCGCACCATCCAGTACAACATCTTCCAGCGTGACGCCGACACCAACCGCACCCTCTATGAAGGCCTCCTCCAGCGCTACAAGGAGGTCGGCATCTCCGGCGGCATCGGCACCAACAATATCTCGGTCGTCGATCCCGCGCTGGTGCCCGGCGGGCCGTTCACGCCGAAGCCCATGCTGAACCTGATGATCGGGCTGCTCGCCGGCCTGCTGGTCGGCGCAGGGATCGCTTTCGTTCTCGAACAGCTCGACGAATCGATCATCGCCCCCGACGACCTTGAGCGCAAGCTGGCGATACCGCTGCTCGGCAACGTCCCGCGGATGCCGGCGGGCAGCGACACCTATGCGATGCTCTACGACGGCAAGTCGGTGCTGTCGGAGGCCTATCTGTCGGTGCAGACCGCGCTGCGCTTCTCGACGCGCAACGGCGCGCCGCGGGCGCTGCTGGTCACCAGCGGCCGCCCGGCGGAGGGCAAGTCGACCACCGCGATCGCGATCGCGCGCAATTTCGCGAGCCTCGGCCGCAAGGTCGTGCTGATCGACGGCGACCTGCGCAACCCGTCGGTCCACCGTGTGGTCAGCCTGCCCAACCTGCGCGGTCTCAGCGATCTGCTGGCCGGCGGCGGCGATCCCGCCACGATCGTGCAGACCGGCGATATCGACAATCTCGAGATCATCACCTCGGGTCCGCTGCCGCCCAACCCGGCCGAATTGCTAGCGGGCCCGCGGCTCGAGCAGTTGATCGCAAGACTTCTCGAACGGGTCGATCATGTCGTGATCGACGGGCCGCCGGTCGTCGGCCTTGCCGACGCGCCGCTGATGGCGGCGCATGTCGAGGCGACGGTGTTCGTGATCGCCGCCAGCGAAACCCGCACCCGCGCCGCACGGATCGCACTGCGCCGGCTGGCCGACGTCCGCGCCCATATCGTCGGCGCGATCCTGACCAAGTTCGACATCCGGGTCGCCGGCTATGGTTATGGCTATGGGTACGGCTATGATTACGACTATGGCCGCAAGCGTGGCAAAGGGTCGGACTGATCCACACCCCGGCGGGCTGACGATCCCCAGCGGGAACCGCGCGGTGCGGCTGGGCATGATCGCGCTCGCCGCACTGGTCGTCGCGACGCTGTTTCGGTCGGGTGTCGCCGATATGCTGGCCGATCGCCGGCCCGACCTCGCCTGGCGGATCGCCCCCGGCCACGCCCATGCGCTCGCCCGCCATGACGACAGCCTGATGACCGTCGCCCGCAGCGAGGCCGATGCCGCGCGCGTCGAGGCGATCGCACGTGCGGCGCTCGCGCGATCGCCGATCGAGGTCGGCGCGCTGCGCAATCTCGGGCTGGTGGCAGCCGCGCGGCACGGGGACGCGCAGGCAGCGCGGCCCTGGCTCGATCTCGCCGCGCACCTGTCGCTGCGCGACCTGCCGTCGCATCTCTGGCTGTTCGAACAATATCGCCAGGCGGGCGACGCCGCCGGCGCGATCGCCGAAGCCGATCTCCTATTGCGGCAGAACGGCGCGATCTGGACCGACGTCCTGCCGAAGCTCGCCGGCATCGCGCTGCGGCCGGACGCGGTCGCGCCGATGGCGCGAACGCTGGCCCGCAACCCCGACTGGCGCGGGACCTTCCTGATCGTCGCCAGCCAGCAGCCTGGCAGCCGCGAACCGATATTCGGGCTGTTCCGGCGGATGGCCCGCCTCGGGGCGCCGCCGACCATCGACGAGATCGCAGGCTATTTCGCCAGCCCGGTGTCCTGGGACGATCCGGCGATGGTCCTCGCCTATTGGCGGCAACTGGTCGGCGGGCCGCTGGCCGATCCGAACCTGCTGATCCGCGACGGCGGTTTCGCCGGCAGCCCCGCGCCGCCGCCGTTCAACTGGCGCTTCTTCGATCGCGACGGCGGGGCGGCCCATATCGCACCAGCCGCCGACGGTCGCGACCATGTCCTCGCTGTGTCGCTCGACGGCAACCGCGACGTCGTCCTCGCCGAACAGATGCTCGCGCTGCGGCCGGGTCGATATCGCCTCGATACGATGCTCGTCGACTCCGACCGGCTGGCCGCCGGCCAGCTGGCCTGGTCGATCGCGTGCGTCGGACGACCATCCCGGGTCGACATCACCCCGGTCGCGCGCGCCGCGACGATCCTCGGCGGGCAGATCGTCGCGGTGCCTGCGGACTGTCCGCTGCAACGGCTCTCGCTGGAAGGGCGGTCGGTGTTCGATCCCGTTCCGGCGACCGCGGCGCTGGGATCGGTCGACATCAGCCCCACCGGGGCCTGAAAACGACAAAGGCCGCCGAAACCGGCGGCCTCTGTTCATCCCCGAGGGGACATTCGTCGGAAAAGGCCCGAATTACGGGCTGCTCGATCCGCCGCTCGTCGCCACCAAGGTTCCAGCCGCGATCGCAGCGGCACCGGCAACGAGCCCGGTGGTTAGCGAGATCCCGCCGGCGGCACCAGCCGCGCCCGTCGCACCAGTCGTCCCGGCGGTCGCCGTGCCGCTCGCCCCCGAACCCGACGAGCTTCCGACCTTGCCGGCCTTCTTGGCGCCGCGGGGGATCTTGCCCTTCTTCACGCCCGGCGTATCAGCCGAAGTCGGGTTCGCATCGGGCGCGGGAACCGCGTCCTGCGCCGCTGCCAGCGTCGCCGAGGTCATCATGCCGAAAGCGACCATCGCACCGATCAATCGAACCGATCTGCGCATCTTCTTCTCCTAGGAAGCCGTTGCGGCCTCAATCCCACAATATGATGATAAAAACAACTCCGCTCGCCTTTCGGATCCCATCCCTTTGATATTAACGGCCGGCCGCAGCATGTTTATAAGGCGGGCCGTGCCAGACGCGATTTCCTTTCACGACGCCGTCGCAACCCGCTTCGATGCCGCCTATGCGCGCTCGCCGGCGTTCCGCGAACGCCACGACCTGTGGACGCGCACGATTGCGGAACTGGTCCGGCCCGGCATGGCGGTGCTCGATGCCGGATGCGGCAGCGGTGTCTTCGCCTTCGCGGCGGCCGCAGCCGGCGCCGATGTGACCGCGATCGACGGCAGCGCCGAGATGATCGCGCTTTGCCGCGGCAAAGCGACCGGCACGATCGGACGGACCGATTTCTCGGTCGCCAGGATCGAAGACATGGTCGATTGGGCGCCCGCCCGTTTCGATGCGATCCTCTGTTCGAGCGTCCTCGAATATGTCGACGACCTCGCGGCGGCGCTCGCACGATTCGCGCGCCTGCTCGCACCCCGCGGCGTGCTGGTCCTGTCGATGCCGAACGCCGATTCGCTCTATCGCCGGGCCGAACGCATCGTCTTTCGGCTGACCGGCCGACCGGCTTATTACGCCTTCGTCCGGCATGTCGTCACCGCCGGGGCGATGACCGCGCGGCTCGAAGACGCTGGCTTCGCCGTCGACCGGACCATCTATTATGCCGATCCGCCGATCCCGATCGGGCTGGCCGCGCCGATGGGCAACGATCGGCGGCGCAAGTCGCTGTTCATGACGGTCGCCCGGCGGCGCCGCGACGACGAGCCGCCATGTCCCCGCTGATCGCGCTGCTGCCGCGGCGCCGGCTCGCCCGACTGGTCGCGCTCGAGATCCTGACCGGGCTGAGCGAGGGGCTGAGCCTGGCGATGCTGCCGCTGCTGCTCGCGCTCGTGCTGGGCGGCCAGGGCCGGCTGATCGGGGCCGCGATCGCAACGCTCGGGCGCGACGTCACCCTGATCGCGGCGCTGGCGACATTCGGGGCCGCGGTCGCGGTCCGCTCCTGGCTGGCGCTGTGCCGCGATCGCGACATCGCCCGCGCCAACCGCGACATCGTCGAAGGGCTGCATGCGCAGGTCGTCCGGGCGATCGCCCACGGACCGTGGCCGTTGATCGCGGCCCAACCCAAAGGCAGCCTGTTGTCGCTGCTCAGCACCGAACTGGCGAACGCCGGCGCCTGCATCCAGTCGCTGTTGCGGCTGCCGGCGAGCACGATCCTGGTGCTCGCCCAATTGACCGCCGCGCTGTGGATCAGCCCCGCGCTGACCGCGATCGCGTTGGGCCTGGTCGTACCGGCGGCGATCCTCCTGCGCTGGCGTACCCAGCGGGTCTATCGCACCGCGCTGCGGCTCGTCGCGGGCAATGCCGCCTTCGCCGCCACCGCCAATGTCCTCCTCGACGGGCTGCGCCTCGCCCGCGTCCATGGCAACACCGCCGGCCTCGAAGCGCGCACCCGCGCGGCGTTCGGCGTCGTTGCAGGGGCACAGGCGCAGTTCCAGATCGACTTCGCGACGGCACGGATGCGGTTCGAGATCGTCGCGCTGGCGGCGCTGACCATGCTGATCCTGGTCGGCATGCTCGTGCTGCACCGGCCCGCCGCCGAATTGCTGCTGATCGCGGCGCTGGCGACGCGGCTCACCCCGATCGCGCGCGGCACCGTCGCCTCCTATCAGCAATATCTGCGGCTCAAGCCTTCGCTCGATGCGCTGCTGGCGATGGCCCACCTGTTCGCCGCGCCCGACACCGCGCGGCCCGCGCGAACCGCCCCGCCGCTGAACGACGCGCTCACTTTGTCCGATGTCGGCTTCGGCCATGACGACCGCCCCTTGTTTGCCGGCCTGTCGCTGTCGTTTCCGGCCCGCCGCATCACCGCGCTGGCCGGCGCGAGCGGCAGCGGCAAGACCAGCCTGATCGAACTGATCTCCGGCCTGCTGATACCCCAGGCCGGACGGATCGAGGTGGACGGGGTCGATCTCGCCACGATCGATCCGGCAAGCTGGCACCGGGCGATCGCCTGGGTGCCGCAGGACAGCTTCGTCGCCGAGGGGACGATCCGCGACAATCTTCTGTGGGCGAAGCCCGACGCCGGGCCGGCCGAGATCGCCGAAGCACTCGATCGGGCCGGCCTCGCGGACCTCGTCGCCGGTCTCGAACAGGGCATCGACACCGCGCTCGGCGATCGCGGGCTCGGCTGGTCGAACGGCGAGCGGCAGCGGCTGGCGATCGCGTGCGCGTTGGTCCGCAAGCCGGCATTGCTGCTGCTCGACGAACCGACCAGCGCGCTCGATCCGGCGAACGAGGCCCGCTTCGTGGCGATGCTCGCCGGCCTGCGCGAAAGCATGACGATCGTCATCGCCACCCACCTGCCCGCGCCGCTCGCGATCGCCGACCGGATCGTCCGGCTCGACGGCCGGGTGCGCCCCAAGACGGTGATCGTCGAAGATGTGCCCGCGCGCCCGTCGGACGACATCCCGATCGGCGGTGCCGGACGCCAGGGGATGACGGCGATGGGTTCGCTCGGGTGACCGCCTCCGGTCTCACCACCCCCGCTTTCCGCCTGATCGCCCGCGCCACGTCCGAAGCCACGGGCATCGCGATCGCGGGGGATCCTGTGCCCGCTTCTGCCGCCGATGTGATCGCCCTCGCTCGTCGGCACCGCCTGCCCGCCCCGGTCCTCGCCGCGCTGGCGTGCGCGCCGATGCTCGCCCAGGCCGATCAGCGACAGCTCGCGGCGATGGCGACCGAGGCCCGCCATGCCGCGCTCGGCCTCGCCGCGGCGCTGGTCCGCATCGCCCGCGCGCTCGATGAGGCGGGTGTCCGCCATCTGATCCTCAAGGGGCCGGCACTTGCCGAGCGGCTCTATGGCGACGTCACCGCGCGGCACGGCAAGGATCTCGACATCGTGATCGAACCCTCGGCGATCGCGGCGGCGCATGCGGTGCTGGCCGGCCTCGGCTTCACGCGCAGCCGCAAGACCGGTCCCGCGCCGGCCGACAGCGCCGCGCTGCGCCGTGTCGAGAAGGAGGATGGCTATCGCAGCGCCGACGGGCGGATCGAGGTCGAGCTCCATTGGCGCCTGTTCAGCCTGGCGGCGCTACTGCCGCTGAGCTTCGACCGGCTGTGGCGGGAACATGCGACAACCCATCTCGCCGGCCAACCCATTGCGACGCTCTCGCCGCCCCACGAATTTCTCTATCTCTGCTGCCATGGCGCGCTGCACGGCTGGTTCCGGCTGAAATGGCTGCAGGATATCGCGCGCATCATCGCCGGCTCATCCGCCGCCGATCTCGGCGTGGCCGCCGATCTCACCCGCACGCTGCGGCTCGAACCCGCGGTCGGCAGCAGTCTTCGCCTTGCCAACGAGATCCTGTCGGTCGCGATACCCGAAGCGCTTGCGGCGATTGCCGCGCGATCGCCCGCAAGCGATGCGCTGCTCGATTTCTACCGCGCGTCGCTGGCAGCCCCCGTCGCAGCACCTTCGTCGCGCGGAACGGTGGCGATGATCCGTCTGTTCCTGCTGCGCGCGCGTCTCAGCCGGTCGCTCGATTTCAAGCGGTCGGTCATCGCGAGCACATTCGTCACGGGAAGCGACGTGCTGTCGCTCCCGCTGCCGCAATGGGCTTTTGCGCTCTATTATCCGCTCCGTCCCTTGCTGCTGCTGATGCGCCGGATACGGGGCCAGCGTCCGAAACCTGCGGAATCCGCCATTCTCCATCGCCCCGTCGCCGGGACGGCGCCACCCCCGCCATCCGAAAAAAAGATTTCGCAGTGAGTCTTTCGAGTCACACCACAAGCGGTTGAGTCGCTGCATGGGTGCGGGACTCAACCGCTTGTGCCAGACTCCTTATGTTCTCCCCGGCCATGGACGCTATCCCGCCTCCGGCATCGTCCCACCCCGGTTGACCGGCGAGTCGCGACGACTCATGACGCCTGTCAACAGCGAAAAGGGGAACCGACCAACATGGGTGTGCTTCAGAAGATTCAGCCGGCGAGCCGATCGAACACGGCTCGCCGGAACGGAACCGAGCGTGAAGTGCACCTGCCGCTCAACGAGATATTGCGCGGCGACTGCATCGCGCGGATGGCGGCACTGCCCGACAAATGCGTCGACATGATCTTCGCCGATCCGCCCTATAATCTGCAGCTGGGCGGCGACCTGTTCCGGCCCGACGGCAGCCAGGTCGACGCGGTCGACGACGATTGGGACAAGTTCGACACCTTCGCCGCCTATGACCGCTTCACCAAGGCCTGGCTCAAGGAGGCGCACCGCATCCTCAAGGACGACGGCACGATCTGGGTGATCGGCAGCTATCACAACATCTTCCGCGTCGGCACCGCGCTGCAGGACCAGGGCTTCTGGATCCTCAACGACATCGTCTGGCGCAAGTCGAACCCGATGCCCAATTTCAAGGGCACCCGCTTCACCAACGCGCATGAAACGATGATCTGGTGCTCTAAGGCCGAGAAGGCGAAATATACCTTCAACTATCGCACGATGAAGGCGCTCAACGACGACATCCAGATGCGCTCCGACTGGTCGTTGCCGATCTGTTCGGGCGGCGAAAGGCTCAAGGACGATGACGGCCACAAGGCGCACCCGACCCAGAAGCCCGAGGCTTTGCTCTACCGGGTGATGCTCGCCTGCACCGAGCCGGGCGACCTCGTCCTCGATCCCTTCTTCGGCACCGGTACCACCGGGGCGGTGGCCCGCCGCCTGCGCCGCCGCTGGATCGGGATCGAGCGCGAGGAAAGCTATATCAAGGTCGCCACCCAGCGGATCGCCGCGGCGCTGCCGCTCGACGAGAGCGCGATGCTGTCGATCCCCGAGAAGCGCTCGACCCCGCGGGTCGCCTTCGGCCTGCTGGTCGAGACCGGACTGATCGCGCCCGGCACCGTGCTCACCGATGCCAAGCGCCGCTTCCACGCCGAGGTCCGCGCCGACGGCATGCTCGCGATCGACGGCAAGAGCGGATCGATCCACGGCATGGGGGCGCAGTTGCAGGGCGCGCCGTCCTGCAATGGCTGGAGCTTCTGGCATCTCGACACGCCCGAGGGGCATATGCCGATCGACGCGATCCGCCAGCGCCACCTCACCGGCCTGGGCGCCTGATCCGCCGCGCATAGCCCGCGCCTCCCGCCCCGCGTCGGCCGGAAGCGCCGGGCTGCCGGCCCGTCATTGGCGCAGGACGGTCTCGATCAGCGCGACCCGCGCCGGGGTCGCGGCCTGCGCCGGATCGCCGGTGCCGAACGGCGGCTGCGGATCATAATGCATGCTGAGTTCGACCGCCTCGGCGATCTCGCGACCGGCGATCATCCCGCACAGGATCAGCCCCATGTCGATCCCGGCCGAGACCCCGGCGCTGGTGACATATTTGCCGTCGACGGTCACCCGCTCGGGCGAATAGCCGACATCGTACCGCCCCAGCATCGCCTTCGCCCGCCAATGGGTCGACGCGGTCCGACCCGACAATGAACCGGCCGCCGCCAGGATCAGCGAACCGGTGCACACCGAGGCGGTCCAACGGCTGTTCGCGTCGATCCTGCGGATCCAGGCGGCCAGTTCGGTATCGGCGATCAGCGGCCCCAGCGCCCGGCGGTGGCCGCCGGGAATGATCAGCAGGTCGGCGGCGTCGACCGAAGCGATATCGCGATCGGCGTGGAGCGCGAGAAAGCCGTCGCCGGTCCGCACCGGCCCCGCTTGCTTGCCGACGAAGGTCACCGTGGCATCGGCCAGCCGCGAAAGCGACTCATAGGGGCCGACCGCGTCGAGCGCGGTGATCCCGTCGAACAGGAAGATTATGATCTGCATCGCCGTTCCTTTCATGAACGGCCCAGGCGAGCGGCCTTTTTGCTGCACGCTTCCCGATGGTGCTCCATCCGACTCGCCAGTCACGCGCGGCGACATTGTGCGGACCGCGCGTCCGCCGCGCAATATGCGGGACGATCGACGCCTGCCCCGGCGCCCCTCTCCTACCGCAAAGCCTTTCTTGCAGGCGGCCAAGCAAAGCCAGATCGCACATCACTATCAATTTAGTAGAGATATTGCCGTAGTACGATTCCGAGACGATGTGCGGCAAAAGAGGATGTGCATGGAGGCTTTCTCCAAGAAAGGCGGTTCATTCCCGACAGCGACGCTTCGGGCCGGTCCCGGCATGCGCCCGAACGACATCATCCGCTCCATCGACTGGCCGACGCTCGCACTCGCCGCGTTGATCCATGGCGGGTGGCTCGCGCTGACCTGGTGGCACGCGCTGCTGCCCTGGTGGGCGCTGACCGCGCTCGGTGGCTGGTTCGTCGCCTGGCATGGCTCGCTCCAGCATGAGATCATCC
Source organism: Rhizorhabdus sp. GW822-FHT03C02 (assembly GCF_058801765.1). Lineage (NCBI taxonomy): Bacteria > Pseudomonadati > Pseudomonadota > Alphaproteobacteria > Sphingomonadales > Rhizorhabdaceae > Rhizorhabdus > Rhizorhabdus sp. GW822-FHT03C02. The sequence goes on along the minus strand of NZ_JBXANN010000001.1, from coordinate 1,089,732 downwards.
ATGGCCACCCGACCGGCCACCGCCGCTTCGACGACCTGATCGCCTCGATCCCGCTGTCGCTCTGGCTGCCCTACCCGATCTATCGCCGCAGCCATCTCGACCATCATGCCGCCGAGGTGGTCACCGACCCGCTCGAAGACCCCGAATCGCGCTACCGGACCGCGGCGACCGGCGCCGGCGCACATTTCGCGCTGTGGCTCGACCGCTGCCAGGCCACCCTCGCCGGCCGGCTGCTGCTCGGTCCGGCGATCTGCGTCGGCCGGTTCGCCGTTGACGAGGCGATCCGCGCGGTGCGCACGCCACAGGCGTGGTTCGCCGACTGGTGGGGGCATCTGATCGGGGTGGCGGCGCTGCTGCTGTGGTTGCACATCTGCGGCTTGCCGCTGGCGCACTATGTCGCGATGTTCGTCTATCCGGGCCTCGCGCTGACGCTGCTGCGATCCTTCGCCGAGCATCGCGCCGGCCCCACCGCCGCGCGCCGGGTCGCGGTCGTCGAAAGCCGGGGGCTGCTCGCCTTGCTGTTCCTCAACAACAATCTCCACGCCGCGCATCACTGGGCCGCTTCCGTCGCCTGGTACCGCCTGCCGGCGCTCTACCGCAGCCGCCGCGCGGTGTTCCTCGCCGCCAATGGCGGGCTGGTCTATCATGGCTATCGCGACGTCGTCCGCCGCTACGCGCTGCGGCCGCATGACGATCTCGTCCATCCCGACCACCGGGCGACGGCCTCATGAGCGAACGGATCGCCTCGCTCGGCATGTATGACCGCCCCGAGCTCCAGCCGGCGAACGACCGGCTGTGGGAGGCGATCGCCGGCCATTTGCGGCAGTCGGGGGTGATCGGCGTGCCCGACCGGCTCGACCGCTCGCGTCCGCTCGATACGATCTGGGCCGATCCTGCGCTGCTACTTGCGCAATGCTGCGGCTATCCGATGACGACGCGCTATGACGGCCGGCTGCGCTATCTCGCGACCCCGATCTATCGCGCGACCGGCTGCGACGGCCCCCGCCACCGCAGCCGGCTGATCGCACGCCATGACGACGAACGCGACGCACTGTCGGCGTTTCGCGGCGCGCGCGCGGCGCTGAACGGCTGGGATTCGAACACCGGCATGAACCTGCTGCGCGTCGCGGTCGCGCGGCTGGCGCCGGGTCCGGGCTTCTTCGCCGAGGTGATCGAAACCGGCTCGCATGCCGAAAGCGCACGGCGGATCGCCGATGGCGATGCCGATGTCGCGGCGGTCGACACCGTGACCTATGCCCATCTCGAACGCTACGAGCCCGATATCGCCGCCCAGTTGCGGACGATCGGCTGGACCGACCTGACCCCGGGCCTGCCGCTGGTCACCTCGACCACGACCTCGCAGGCCGACCAGGCGGCGCTGATGCGCGCGATCCGCGCCGCGGTGCGCGATCCGGCGCTCGCCGGCGCCTGCGACCTGCTGCTGCTCGACGATGTCCGCCCGATCGGATCGGGCCGCTATGCGCCGATCCGCGCCGCCGAACATGAGGCGATACGGTCGGGCTATCCGGTTCTCGCCTGACCCGATCGTTGAGGTCTGCGAATAGATTCATTCGATCATATGATAGGACAGCCGCCCGCCACGCTTTATGGGAGCGGCGGCCCACCATCCGCCATTCTCGACCTGCCGGTCCATCCTTCGAGGGACGTTCATGAAATTCCGCAAGCTCGGCCGTACCGATATCGACGTGAGCCTGATCTGCCTCGGGACGATGACCTGGGGATCGCAGAACAGCGAGGCCGAAGCCCATGCCCAGCTCGACTATGCGCTCGAGCAGGGGATCAACTTCATCGACACCGCCGAGGCCTATCCGGTCACCCCGACCAGCCGCGAGACCCAGGGCCGCACCGAGCAATATATCGGCAGCTGGTTCGCGGCGCGCGGCAACCGCGACCGGGTGATCCTGGCGACCAAGGTCGCGGGCCCCGCGCGCGCCGGCGACGTCCGCCAGTTCCGCGGCGGCGGCAACCGGCTCGATCGCGCCAATATCGAACAGGCGATCGACGACAGCCTGCGCCGGCTGCAGACCGACTATGTCGATCTCTATCAGCTGCACTGGCCCGACCGGCCGGTCGCGAGCTTCGGCAAGCGCGGAATCGGCGCGCTGAGCGACGACGCCGCCGTCGTCCCGATCGCCGAGACGCTGACGGTGCTCGCCGATCTGGTGAAGGCCGGCAAGATCCGCCATGTCGGCCTGTCGAACGAGACCCCCTGGGGCGTACTCGAATATCTGCGCCTCGCCCGCGAGGCCGGGCTGCCGCGGGTGGTCTCGATCCAGAACGCCTATAATCTGCTCAACCGCACCTTCGAGATCGGCCTGTCCGAGGTCGCGCTGCGCGAGCAGGTCGGGCTGCTCGCTTATTCGCCGCTCGCGGCGGGCAACCTCACGGGCAAATATCTCGGCGGCGCCGTCCCGCCGGGGTCGCGCCGCGATGTCGCCAAGCAGTTCGTCCGCTACGACACCCCCGGACAGCCCGAGGCGACCGCGCGCTATGTCGACCTTGCCCGGTCGCACGGGCTCGATCCGGCGCAGATGGCGCTCGCCTTCGTCAACGCCCAGCCGTTCGTCACCGCGACGATCATCGGCGCGACCTCGCTCGATCAGCTGCGCACCGACATCGCCAGCGTCGACCTGACCTTGGGCGCCGACATCCTTGCCGGCATCGAAACTATCCAGCGCGCGCTGCCCGACCCCTGCCCCTGACCGAGCCGACCTTCAGGCTCAGTCCCGCGAACCGAGCGCGCGATGGTCGATCCGCGGCAGGACATGCCGCGCGAACAGGTCGGCCTCGGCCGCGTGCGGATAGCCCGACAGGATGAACGCCTCGATCCCCATGTCGCGGTACATGTCGAGCTTGGCGAGCACTTGGTCGGGGTCGCCGACGATCGCCGCCCCGCATCCCGAACGCGCGCGGCCGATCCCGGTCCACAGATTGGCCTCGGCATAGCCGTCGACCGCGCCCTCGCGCAGCGCCGCCTGGGCGCGGACGCCGACCGACTGCGAATCGAGCGACTTCTGCCGGATCGCGTCGCCCTGCGCGGCATCGAGCCGCGACAGCAGCCGGTCGGCGTAGAGGCGCGCCTCCTCCTCGGTCTCGCGGACGATGACATGCGCGCGGTAGCCGAAACGCAGGGTCCGGCCATGGCGCGCGGCGCGTGCGGTCATGTCGGCGACGATCGCGGCGATCGTCTCCTTCGTGTCGGGCCACATCAGATAGACGTCGCACGCCTTGGCCGCAGCCTCGCGGGCGTCGGGCGAGAGCCCGCCGAAATAGAAGAGCGGCGCCTTGCCCGAGACGGTACCGATCCGCGGCGGATCGAGCTTCAGCTTCCAATGGTCGCCATCATGGTCGAGCGGCTCGCCATCGAGCAGCGTCCGCAGGATCTGCATCGCCTCGACCGTGCGCGCATAGCGCGGGGCCGATGCCAGCGTCTCGCCCGGCATCTCCGACGAGATGATGTTGACGTTGAGTCTGCCTCCGAGCATGCGGTCGATCGTCGCGATCTGGCGCGCGAGCTGCGGCGGCCAGCTCTCACCGACCCGCACCGCCATCAGCAGCGCGATCCGGCGCAGCATCGGTGCGATTGCCGCGGCGAAAGCGGTGGTATCGATCCCCAGCGCATAGCCCGACGGCAGCAGGATATTGTCGAAGCCGCCGCTTTCGGCCTGGAGGACGATGTCGCGGCAATGCTCCCAGCTCGATTGCAGCGCCGGATCGGGCATGCCGAGAAACTCATAATCATCGTCGCACAGCGCCGAAAACCAGCTGATCTCGCAGGGCGGCTTCACTTTATCGGTTCCTTCGCAGTTCGGGATTCGGGAATGCCGATCGCGGCCAGTGCGTCCATCCGGTCGCGGTCGGGCCAGGCAAGCGGGCGCACGCTGTCGCCGAAGCCGATCATCGCTTCGCCTGCCGGATCGTAGCGTGGCCAGTTCAGCCCGAGCGCAAGCCCGTTCGGATTGCCGGTCGCGGCGAAGGCGACCAGCGCGGCCTGCATCCGGTCGGACAGCGCGCGGTCCTGCGCGGTCCAGTCGCGGGTGCGGCGCGGCCCGTTGAAGCTGTCGAAGGTGCCGAGCCAATAGGCAACGTCGTCGGTGTGGTTGACCCCGGTCGTCGCCGGATCGAGATCCGAAAAGGCGACGCCTGGGCTATAGGGGTGGCGGCGGTCGAACCAGGCGGCATAGACCGGCGCGGTGCCGTTGGCGGCCTGCATCTGCGCCCAGTTGCGCATCATCGACGAGAAGCCGATATCATGGGTGAGCGCGCGCACCGCTGTGCGCACCTCGGCGTCATTGGCCGCCGGATAGAGCGCGAACACCCGATCGGCCTTATCGCCGAACCCCTTGGCGAGCCCGGCGCGATAGCCGTCGAGCGTCGCCACCGCGGCCAGCGGGGTCAGCGCCTCGTCGCGTACCGTCGCCATCAGCATCGGCACGTCGATCTGGCGGTGCGCCGCATAGACCGCCGCCGGCGCCTCGGGCAGCGCGAGCCCGTCGACCGTCGGCAGCACCAGCGGTCCCTGCACCGCGACGAAGCGGTCGGCCGGCATCCGCCGCAGCGCCGCGAGATCCTCGGCATGGAGCGTCGCCTGCAGCGCCTTGCCCTGGGCCTCGGCCGCCGCGCGGGTCGGAACCCGATCGGTCGCGGCCGACGTGTAGACCGATCCGCTCAGCGCGACGATCCGGTCGAACAGCCCTTTGGCGAGTGGGCTCGCCTGGAGCATCGCGATCGCCATCGCGCCCGCCGACTGGCCCATCACCGTCACCCGCGCCGGATCGCCGCCGAAGCCGGCGATATTGGCCTTCACCCACTGGAGCGCGGCGATCTGGTCGAGCAGCCCGTAATTGCCCGAGACATGATCGGGGGATTCGGCGCTGAGATCGGGATGCGACAGGAAGCCGAGCGCGCCGAGCCGATAGTTGATCCCGACCACGATCGCGCCCTTGGCGGCGAGCCTGTCGCCGACATAGAGCGGCTTGCGCGCCGATCCGGCGACGAACGATCCGCCATGGATGAAGACGATCACCGGCAGCTTCGCGTCGCGCCTCGCCTTGGCCGGCGCCCAGATGTTCAGATAGAGACAGTCCTCGGCGATCGGATCGTCGCCGACATAATATGCGATGCCATGGTCGCGCAGCGGCTGCATGCACGACGGCGCGAACTGGGTCGCCGGATAGACGCCGTGGCGGACCGCGGCCGGCTGCGGCGGCTTCCAGCGCAGCGGCCCAACCGGGGGGGCGGCGAAGGGAATGCCGAGCCACGCCTGCACGCCGGTGTCGAGGACGGTGCCGGCGACCGCGCCCTGCGCGGTCGCCACATTCGCCGCCTGCGCCGGAACCGCGCAAGCCAGCGCCAGCGCCATAGCGCCCTTGAAGCGTCTCATGGCAGGCGCTCGCCGCGCGCGGCGACCAGCACCGCATACCAGTCCTCGCGGGTCCAGCCGACCTTGTGGGCGTCGGCCAGTTCGGCGATCCGCGCCGGATTCTGGGTGCCGACGATCGGGATCGCCCGCACCGGATGTGCCATGATCCAGCTATAGACGACCGCCGCTCGCCCGACCCCGGCTTCTGCGGCCTTGCGGTCGAGCGCGATGGCGACCGCGCGGGCGCGGTCGTCGGCCGGTTCGCCGAGCCGGCCGCCGCCGAGCGGCGACCAGGCGAGCACCGCCATGTCGCGTTCGAGCGCCTGGTCGAACACCCCGTCGACCAGCGGATCGAGGTGGAGCGGCGAAAATTCGGGCTGGTGGGTCGCCAGCGGCATGTCGAGCCAGGCGGCAAGCGCGCGAACCTGCGCCGCGCTATGGTTCGACACCCCGATCGCGCGGATCTTGCCGGCGCGCACCGCATCCTCGAGGGTGCGGGCGACCTCCTGCGGATGGGTCAGGATATCCGGACGGTGGATCTGGTAGAGATCGACCTGCTCCACCCCGAGCCGGCGCAGCGAGGCATCGAGCGCCGCGCCCAGATAGGCCGGACTCGAATCATAGGGCAAAGGCGGCAGGATGCCGCCCTTGGTGGCGAGGACCATGCGCTGCCGCAATTCGGGCGCCTCGGCGAACACCCGTCCCAGCAACGCCTCGGCATCGCCGAAACCGCCGGTCCCGTCGAAGCCGTAAATGTCCGCGGTGTCGAACAAGGTCACCCCGGCTTCGAACGCGGTTTCGATCAGGATGCGCGCCTCGGCGACGCCGCTCGCGCCGAACCGCCACATCCCCCAGGCGATCGGACCCACCGATATTCCGGACTTGCCGAGCGGCACGCATTCGGCTGTAGACATGAGCTGCGACATCGTTGTCATTCCTTAGGATTTGAATCGTTGGCTGAGCAAGTACGTTATGGGCTGGTCGGGACCGGCATGATGGGGGTCGAGCATCTCCGCAATCTCGCGATCACCCCGGGCGCGGTGGTGACCGCGATCGCCGATCCGGTATCGACCTCGCTCGGCTGGGCGCGCACCGAACTGGGCGACCGCGCCGAGGGCGTGACCGCGTTCGAAAGCGCCGCCGATCTCGCGCGCAGCGGGCTCGTCGACGCGGTGATCGTCGCCAGCCCGAACTACACCCATCGCGCGGTGCTCGAACCGCTGTTCGACGCCGGCCTCGCGATCCTCTGCGAGAAGCCGCTGGCGACCACGCTCGACGATGCGCGCTGGATCGTCGAGCGCGCCGAGCGGTCCGACCGCCCGTTCTGGACCGCGATGGAATATCGCTACATGCCGCCCGCCGCCGAATTCATCGCCGAGGTCCATGGCGGCCGGATCGGACAGCTCAAGATGCTGTCGATCCGCGAGCACCGCTTCCCCTTCCTGGTCAAGGTCGGCGACTGGAACCGCTTCGCGCGCAACACCGGCGGCACGATGGTCGAGAAATGCTGCCACTTCTTCGATCTGATGCGGCTGATCGTCGGGGCCGAGGCGGTGCGCGTCTATTGTTCGGGCGCGATGGACGTCAACCATATCGACGAGCGCTATGACGGGCAGACCCCCGATATCATCGACAACAGCTTCACCACCGTCGATTTCGCCAATGGCGTGCGCGCGATGCTCGATCTGTCGATGTTCGCCGAGGGCGCCGAGAATCAGGAGGAGATCGTCGCGGTCGGCGACGAGGCGCGGCTCGACGTGCTGATCCCCGAAGGCGCGCTGGTCTTCAGCCCGCGCACCGGCTTCGGCAACCCCAAGCAGGTCGAACGCCGCGTGGTCGAGGTCGATCCGGCGGCGCTCGCCGCGGGCAGCCATCATGGCTCGACCTTCTATCAGCATCAGCGCTTCATCGCCGCGGTGCGCGGCGATGGTCCGGTCGAGGTCAGCGCCCGCGACGGGCTGATGGCGGTCGCGATCGGCACGGCAGCCGAGCTCAGCGCGCGCGAGAAACGGGTGGTGAACATGGTCGAACTCGGGTTCTGACAAGCATCTTCTCCATCCCCTAAACAAAATCTAGCGGGTGACAACGTTAGACATCGATATAGTCTATCGAAATGGTAGGGATATCAAGGGGAGCCCATATGCAGCATCGAAACCTTCTCGCCGCCGGCGTCGCGCTGGCCGCCATGGCATGCGCGCCGGCCTTCGCCGCCGATGCCGTGGCGGCGCCGCAGAGCGCGCCCGAAGCGGTCTCCGATGCCGATGTCGCCCCCGGCGAGATCGTCGTCACCGCGCAGAAGCGGGTCGAGCGGCTCCAGGAGGTTCCGGTCGCGGTGACCGTGATCGGCGGCGACCTGATCGCCGCCCAGGCCGGGGTCAATATCGAGAATGCGCAATATCTCGTGCCCACGCTCAACTTTCGCAAATCGGGCACCACCCTCAACCAGTCGCTGTTCCTGCGCGGGGTCGGCACCTCGACCTTCTCGATCGCCGGCGAGCCGTCGATCTCGACCGTGGTCGACGGCGTCGTCTACAGCCGCGCCGGCGAGGCGTTCAGCGACCTGATCGACATCGACCGGATCGAGGTGCTGCCCGGGCCGCAGGGCACCCTGTTCGGCAAGAACAGCTCGGCCGGCGTGATCAACATCGTCACCAAGCGCCCGGGCAAGGACTTCGGTGGCTTCGCCGAGGCGAGCTATTTCACCGGCGGCGACGAATATCGGCTGCGCGGCGCGGTCGACGTGCCGCTCGCCGAGAATGTGAAGAGCCGCTTCACCGGCTTCTACGGCAATTATGACGGCAATATCCGCAACATCGCCCATGGCGGCACGCGGGTGAACGGCTATGAGCATTGGGGCGTGCGCGGCATCGTCGTCGCCGATCCGACCCCCGATCTCAGCCTGACCCTGATCGGCGACTATCGCGAAAGCCATGATGATTGCTGCGCCGAGGTGATCGGCAGCACCCCGACCAGCGGCGCGTCCGCCCCCCTGCTGCCCGACATCAACGGCAACAAGTCGCGCACCGTCAACCAGGACCTGATCACCTCGACCAACGAGAAGGCCTGGGGCCTGTCGCTGCAGGCCGACTGGACCGTCGGCACCCATGTGCTGACCTCGATCACCGCCTATCGCAAATGGGACAATGAGGAAATCCGCGACGGCGACTGGCTGCCCCAGGCCTATGTCGGCCTCGGCCAGCTCCACGACAGCGGCCCGCAGACCGGCAACACCTTCAGCCAGGAATTCCGGCTGACCTCGCCGAACGACCAGTTCCTCGAATATGTGCTCGGCGCTTATTATTCGCGCGCGCGCTCGGAGCGTATCTTCACCCGCGACGACGTCGTCTGCACCGTCACCCCGACCCCGGCCGCGACCGCGCTGGTGCCCTGCACGACCGCAGGGGCTACCGTCACCCGGCCGAGCGGCACCGCCGATTTCGGTTCGACCTTCAAGAATTACGCGCTGTTCGGCCAGGCGACGCTCAACTTCTCGCAGCGCTTCCGCGGCATCGCCGGGCTGCGCTACACGATCGACGATCTCAGCGTGTTCCACAGCCGGGTGACGACGCTCGCCGGCCCCGGCATCAACCCCAGCTTCGGTCCGTTCGCGTCGAGCACCAACCACAAGAATCTGTCGGGCAAGGCCGGGCTGCAGTTCGACATCGTCCCCGAATCGATGGTCTATGCGACCTATGCCCGCGGCTATAAGGGGCCGGCCTACAACGTCTTCTTCAACCTGACCGCGACCGGCACCAACGTCATCGAGCCGGAGACCGCCGACAGCTACGAGGTCGGCCTGAAGAATTCGCTGTTCGACGGCAAGCTCGTGCTCAACTTGGCCGCCTGGTACGCCAAATATCACAATTATCAGGCGAACAATCCCGATCTGGTCGCGGGCGTCCTCGTCACCCGCTTCACCAATGCCGGCAGCGTCTCGACCCGCGGCGCGCAGCTCGACATACTGGTGCGGCCGATCCGCGACCTGTCGCTCTCGGGCGGGCTCGCTTATACCGATGCGCATGTCGACCATTTCAAGCTGCCGACCAACGGCGTCGTCACCGGCGTGATCCCCGACGGCACCCGGCTCGGCGCGGCGATCCCGTGGAAGGGCTCGTTCGCGGCAGACTACCGGATCCGCACCGGCGGCCGGATAGACGTCGGCCTCGGCGCGCAGATCAGCACCCAGTCGAAGCAGGCCGGCCAGTTCGACGCCAATGCGACGATCCGCGCGCTGACCGAGATCCCGGCCTATACGCTGGTCAATCTCTCGGCCTCGATCATCGACGTCAACGACCGCTTCCAGCTCACCGCGCAGGTCAAGAACCTGCTCGACAAGAGCTTCCCGGCGTCGATCGTCAGCAGCGGCCCCGGCGGCGCCTATCGCTACATCATCCCGCGCGAGGCCGACCGCTATGGCGGCGTCACCGCCCGCCTGAACTTCTGACCCTGAACTTCTGACCCTGAACTTCTGACAAGGCCGAATCTCTGAGCGAGCACCAGGATATCGACGGCAGCGCCGGCAGGGGGCGCTGGGCGATCGTCGCGCTGATCTTCGGCGCGATCATGCTCAACTATGTCGATCGCCAGATCCTGGCGCTGCTCAAGCCCACGCTCGAGCAGCACTTCGGCTGGTCCGACCAGGACTATGGCAATATGGCGTCGGCGTTCCAGTTCGCCGCCGCCATCGCCTTTCTCGGCACCGGCTGGTTCATCGACCGGGTCGGGTTGCGGCTCGGCTTCGCGCTCGGGGTCGGCATCTGGAGCCTCGCCGGCATGGCGCATGCCTTTGCCGGCAGCGTCGCCGGCTTCGTCGGCGCGCGCATCGTGCTGGGCGCGGCGGAATCGGTCGGCACCCCGGCGGCGGTCAAGACCGCGGCGACCTATTTCGGGCCGAAACAGCGGTCGATCGTGCTCGGGATCGGCAACACCGCCCCCAATATCGGCGCGATCGTCACCCCGCTCGCGATCCCCGCGCTCGCGGTCGCGTTCGGATGGCAGGCCGCCTTCCTGCTCGCGGGCGGCCTCGGGCTGCTGTGGGTGGTCGCCTGGTTTCTGGTGAAGCCCCCCGCCCCGCTCGCCTCATCCACCGACACGCCCGCGATACGGTGGGTCGATCTGCTGCGCGACCGGCGGACCGTGGCGATCGCGCTCGCCAAGATCCTCTCGGACCAGGTCTGGTTCTTCATGCTGTCCTGGCTGCCCGACCTCTTCCACCGGCTGTTCGGCCTGTCGCAGGGAAGCGTCGGCCTGCCGGTCGCGATCGTCTATGTCTTCGCCGCCTGCGGGGCATTGAGCGGCGGCTATCTGCCGACCCGGCTGATCGCGCGCGGCTGGACGCTCGACCGCGCCCGCAAGGGCACTTTGCTGCTCTACGCGCTGCTGATCCTGCCGATCCCGCTGGTGCTGTGGCTGCACGATCCCTGGTCGGCGGCGATCCTGCTCGGCCTCGGGCTGTTCGCGCATCAGGGCTTCTCGACCAATGTCTTCGCGCTGACCACCGACGTCGTGCCGGCGCATTCGGTCGGCTCGACGATCGGCATCGCCGCCTTTTGCGGCAATTTCGGATCGATCGGGATGATCCAGCTGTCGGCCTGGTCGCTCGGCCATGGCCTGGGCTATGCACCGATGCTGGCGATCTGCGCGGTCAGCTATCTCGCCGCGCTCGGCATCATCCAGCTGCTGATCCCGCGGATCGGCTTCGCGGCACGCCCCCGGTAGATTCGCGCCGCACCAGCTCGAACGGCACCTCGCGCCGTTCGATCCGTGGGGTCGCCGCCAGCAGCAGGTCGGCGGCCTCGTAACCGAGCACCCGCGTCGCCTGGCGGATCGTCGTCAGCGGCGGCCACACGAAGCTCGCCAGCGCATCGTCGCCGAACCCCGCCACCGACAGCGCCCCCGGCACCGCGAGGCCGCGGCGATGCGCGACGCTCAACACCCCCGCCGCCATGTCGTCGTTCGAGGCGAAGATCGCGGTCGGCGGTTCGGCGAGCGCGAGCAGCCCTTCGGCGGCGTCGGCACCCGAGGCGAAATCATAGTCGCCATGGCGGACGAGCAGCGGATCGGCCGCCACCCCCGCCTCGGCCAGCGCCATGCTGTAGCCCTGCAGCCGCTGGGCGCTGGTGGCATAGCTCGGATGGCCGGCGACGAAGCCGATCCGGCGATGGCCGAGCGCCAGCAGATGCCGGGTCATCGCCGCCGCCGCGCGTTCATTGTCGATGAACACCGATGCCGACAGTTCGAGCTCGGACCCCGGCGACACCCGCACGAACGGCACCCCGCGGCCGGTCAGATAGGCCAGCACCTCGGGATAGTCGGTCGCCGGCGGGGTCAGGATCAGCCCGTCGACCCCGGTCGCGTCGATCAGGCTGGCGATGTCGTCGGTCAGCCGGTCCGACCCATGGTCGTAAGGCTGGGCGATCATCCGCACCCCGTCCTTCTGGCAGCGGTCGCGGATGCCCGACTGCATCTCGTAGACATAATAAGGGCTGGGATTGTCGCAGGCGAGCGCGATCTGGAAGCTGCGATGCCCGGCCAGGCTGCGCGCCGCCGAACTCGGCCGGAAATTGAGCGCATCGACCGCCGCCAGCACCCGCGCACGCGTCGTCTCGGACACGCGCGGTTCCTTGTTGAGCACCCGCGACACCGTCTTGATCGACACCCCCGCCTCGCGCGAGACGTCGTGGATCGTCGTGCGCGCCGACATGTTTTCGAGGGACCGTGGAGCTTTCATCGTCGCCGCCATAAAGCATCCGCGGGGCGCCGCGGCCAGCGGATTTCACCTCATCTTTCTGCCGCCCGTATCTCCGCGGCGAGCGTCTCGACCAGCCGCGCCGCCGGCATGGTCCGCGCGAGCGGCGCCCCCTGCCCGGCCCATTGCGCGCCATAGCCATATTCGCCCCGCGCCTTGCCGGCGGCGTGGAGCGCCTTGCCGAGGTCGTAGGCGATCGGATAGGCCGGCACCGCCTCATCGGGGATGTCGCGGCCGAGCGCGGTGAAGCGGTTGGCGAGGCAGCGTGCCGGGCGGCCCGAAATCGCCCGGGTCATCGCGGTGTGCCGCGCGCCCTCCCCGGCCAGCGCCGCGCGATAGCCGGCATCGGCGAGGCTCTCGTCGCAGCCGATGAAGGCGGTGCCGAGTTGCGCCGCGGCCGCGCCGAGATCGAGCATCGCCTTGATACCGGCGCCGTCCATGATCCCGCCCGCGGCGATCACCGGCAACCGGGTCGCGCCGACCACCAGCCGGGTGAGCGCGACCGTGCCGAGCCGGTCGTCGGGCGCATCGGGATCGAACATCCCGCGATGTCCGCCCGCCTCCCAGCCCTGGACGACGATCGCGTCGATCCCGGCCTCCTCGATCAGCCGCGCCTCGGCGAGGCTGGTGGCGTTCGCGAGCAGGACGATGCCCGCATCGTGCAGCGCACCGATCGCCGCCGCATCGGGCAGCCCGAAATGAAAGCTGACCACCGGCGGGCGCGTCGCGACCAGCATCGCCAGCATCGCCTCGTCCGCGACGAAGCTGCGGTATATCTCCGCCAGCGCCGCCGGCGGCCGGCTGTCGAGCGCCGCGAATTCGGGCGCCAGCCGCGCGATCCACGCCTTCTCGACCGTGGCATCGGCGCGAGCAGGCCGGTGGCAGAACAGATTGACGTTGAAGGGCGCGGTTGTTTCGGCGCGGATCGCGGCGATCATCGCCGCCGCCCCGGCGGCGTCGGTCGCGCCGACCCCGATCGATCCCAGCCCGCCTGCCCGGCCGACCGCGACCGCCATCGCCGGTGAAGACACACCCGCCATCGGCGCCTGAACGATCGGCAGCGCGATGCCGAGCAGATCGAGCAGGTGCGTGGTGGCGAAAGGCATGGCACGTCTCCTTTTCCAGCCGGTCCAATCGGCGCAGCGACTAAAGCGGCAATCGATCCTATGTGCGCATATTCCTATTCCACCAATATATTGCCACCCGTCTCGCTTGACCCTGCCGATGCCGCGGGGCACCCCTGATCCCAAGCATCATATCTGGGGGCCGCGATTGCCCACCGTCGATCTCCTGTTCCACGATCATCGCGTCGGTCGGCTCGACCTGATCGTCGACGTGCCCGATCTCGACCTCGCCATGGCATTGCGGCCGCGGATCGAGGCGCTGGGCTGGCAGATCCTGCCGCAGGTCCTGACCCGGATCTTCGATCGGCTTGCCCCGGAAGGCGTCCACGTCGAGATCGACACGCTCGCGCTCGATCTCGGCCGGCTCAGGGCGGCCTTTCTCGAAACCGATGCGGTGGCCGCCCTCGAGGCGGCACTCGAAGACGCGCTCGTCGCGGCGATCCACGATGCCCGCCGGGGCGGTACCGGCCATAACCGGCGCACGACGGCTCTGGCGAAGCATCTGCAGCAGTTCGAGGCCTTTCTGCTCAGCGGCCTCGCCCCCCGCTTGGCCCCCGAAGGCGCGTTCGATCCGGTCCGACAGCTCGAACTGCTCGCCGCCGCCGATCCCGCCGCGCTGGTGGCGATGCTGCGGCGGCAGTCGCAGCATCCGTTCATGCTCGAACGGCTGGTGCTGCAACTCGGCGAGGTCGGGCTGGTCCGCCTGCTCGGCGTGCTCGCCCCGGCCGATGCCGAAGCGATCCTGCTGCTGATCGGCGATATCGTGCTCGTTCATCGCGATGCGCCGGCACCCGAATTGCGCCGGATCACCGCACCGGCGCTGCGCCAACTGCTGTGGATCACCACGCTCGAATTTCTGCTGCGCGATGCCGGGTCGCAGTTCAATCGCCGACAGTTCCTCGCGTCGCTGCTTCTGCGCGAAGCGCAAAGGCTCGGCGTCGACCTGTCGACGCTGCTGGCGATGCTGTCCGACGCGGTCAAGCTGGCGACCGCCCGGGCGCCGCTCAAATCGTCGCTGCCGCGCAGCCTCGCCGAATTGCTCGCCGCCCAGCCACGGCAGGCCGCCGCCGATACGCTCGCGTCGATGCCCCTGGCGGCGGCGCTGGCCGAGGCGATGGCGGGCGATACGGAAACATGGCGAGCGCTGCTACGCCATCATGCCGCCGATCCCCGGGCGCAGGCGCGGCTCGCCTCGGCTCTCAACCCTGCCCAACGGGTGGCGCTGTTCGCCGCCCTGATCCCCGACGATCGCCTGCCGGCCGCGCGCGCCACCCTCATCCGCGCGGTGCGGACGATGCCGGGCGGCGGCGATGCGGAGGCACGGATCGACGCGGCGCTGCTGGCGCTCGTCGTCCGCAACCAAGGCCGTGCGATCGACCTGCCCACATATTGGCGCGACCTGCTGACCATGGTCGTCGCGCCGGACGAACGGCCGGCACTCGCCCGCCATCTGGCCGGGTCGGCCTCGACCGCTCCGACCGCGGCACTGGCGCCCGCCTTGCTGGCAGCCCTCGACGCCATGGCGGCCCCCTCGATGCCCGCCGGAAACGCTAGCGGTTCGATCCTCGACGCCCTTGCGCTTCCGGAACGCACCAGCGTTGGAAATCCGGCGCTCGAAACCGAATTTTCCGCCGCGATGGCACGGCTCGCCCGCGACGACGCCGACGCCATCCTGCGCGGGATAGCGGCGATCGAAGCCGTACATGCCACCACCCCGCTGCTGTCCGCCGATGGGGCAGTCTTGACCGCCCTGATCCGCCGCACGCTGCTCGCCGAGTTTGCCGGTTCGACGCCCGGCCGGATCTCCCTCGACGACCTGTGGGACAGCGTGTTGAGTGCCATAGCCGAGGCGAGCGACAGTCCGGCGAAGATCGTCGCGGACCGGATCGAAATGGGCTGGCCGCGATCGGCGGCTGCCGCCGAGACCTCGCCGTCGGCGCCCCTGGCAGCCGCCCTTGCCCGGACACGAGATGGGCTTGGCGGCATCGGCCCCTCCGCGGATGAAAGCGACGATCGGCCCGCGACCGTGCGCGACGACCAGCGAACCGTCAGGATGGATCATGCGGTGCCACCGGCGCAGCACGCCGTTGCGGACGCCGACGCCTCGCCGACAGCGGCACACGCCCACGCACGGCCCGGGACCGGCAGCGCGGAATCATATGCCGCCACAGTGCCGGGCGAGACAGCCGATCGGCCGGTCGCCATGCGAGGCGGCGGACGAACCGCCGACGGCGATTTCGCGGCGATGCTGGCGCAGCATCCGGCGGCGGACAACGACGCGATCGCCCGCGGCATCGCCGCGATCGCCGCCGCGCATGCCGCGGCACCGCTCCCCGGGTTCGATCCGCGCGCGATCACCGTCCTGCTCCGGCGCGCGGCTGCCGCGAGCCTCGCCGAGATCGCGCCAGGCCCGGTCGATCTTCCCGGTTTCTGGACGGCGATGCTCGCGACGATCGCCCGCGCCAACGGAAGATCGCGCACCGCGATCGCCATGCGCATCGCCCAGGGTTGGCGTCGCGGCGCGGAGACGGGCGCCGGATTTCCGGCGCTGGCGGCGATCGTCGACCAGCAGGCCCGCGCCACAACGATGGCCGACGCAGCGGCAGCCATCGCCGCGGCCGAGGCGGGCGACTTCGTGCCTCTGCTACATGCGATCGCGATCGGCCGGATCGACCCGGCCTGGCCGGGCCTGCTGGCGAGGCGCCTGTCGGCGACCGAATTCGACCGGCTGGTGGCGATGCTCGCCGCCGATGGCGCGGCCGGGATTGCGCTGCCGGTGCGGTCCAGGCCCGCCCCTGATCGACGCCGCGGTTCGGCGCCGATCGCGCGCCGCCATGCGCTTCTTCGCAGGCTGATGCGCCTGTCGAGCGCCGCAAGGCCCGGCAAGGATGCCGATATCGGCGCACCGCCCGGCATATCCGGGTCCGACGCCGGCCGGGCAACACCCCCGGCGGCGCCGGCCGAACGATCGCGTCGCCCCGATGCGATACCGGATGCCGACCGCGCGTCGCCGGATGAGGACGGGCCGGAAAAACAGCCCGGGGCCCACGATCCCACCGGCGAAATCGGCCGGCACCAGGGCGACGATATTGCGCACCAGCTGCAACCGGGTGACTATCGTCCACGCCTCGGCCCGGACTTTGAACCGGATCATGGCCCCCCCGTTGCCGATCCTGGCTCGAACCGCGGTTTCAACCGCCTCACGGATGGCGTTGAGGCGCCCGCCGCACCGACGGTGCCCGAAGCCACCGCGGCGAACGCCGCCGACATGCTGGCGGTCACCGCCTATGTCCGCGATGGCGGGCGCGCCGAGGATGGTGCTCCGCTCGCGCGGCTGGCGCACGGCGCGCCGATCTGGCTCGCCGATCTCGCACGATCGGCGGCGACCGACCCGACGAGCGCCGCCGACACCGCCGGCCGCCTGCTCCATTGGCTGCTCCCGGTCGAAATCCTGACGATATTGGCGCCGGCCGGTGTCGACGCCCTGATGCGCCAGGTCTCGGCTGCGGGCGAGAACGAAGATCATTGGCGCAGGACCATCGCCGCCTTGCTGCGCGCCGTCCCGCTCCCGCCGCCTGCCGCGGCCGAGGCGCCCGGCGTGCGGTTCGATCGGCTGGCGCGGCTCGAAACCTGGCTCGACGGCGGCGCGATGCCGGTCGATGCCGCCGCGACCCTGGTGCGACTGCCCCGGACCGAGCGGATGAGCGTGCTGCTCGCCGGCACCGAAGAGGCGACGCGGGCGCGGCTGAGCCGCGCCATAGCGGCCCTTGGTCCGATCGCATCGCGGCCGCTGCTCGTCGAACTCGCGCCCTGGGCGCTCGCCGCCAACGGCCCCCTGGCGCCGCTGTTGAACCGCCGTGACGGCGCCGCGCGGCAGGCGATCATACTGCATGCCGCAGCGGCGGCGCTGTACGGCCACACCCTCGATCTCGATGCCCTCGCCCGCCCGCTTTCCGCCGAAGAGGTCGGCCATGCGCCCGCCGGCGAGGCGATCGCTCCGGTGGCGCCGTCCGGCGGATCGCGCTCGCAGCCCGCGGCCGGCATC
Organism: Rhizorhabdus sp. GW822-FHT03C02; assembly: GCF_058801765.1. Lineage (NCBI taxonomy): Bacteria > Pseudomonadati > Pseudomonadota > Alphaproteobacteria > Sphingomonadales > Rhizorhabdaceae > Rhizorhabdus > Rhizorhabdus sp. GW822-FHT03C02. The sequence continues at coordinate 1,072,432 of NZ_JBXANN010000001.1, read as the reverse complement.
GCCGACCTGTTCGCCTGGCTCGATGGCGGCGCGACGCCCCCGGCCGCGACGGCAGCCCTCGGCGAGCAGTTCGCCCGGCTTGCCGACGCCGGCGACCCGCGGCTTGCCGACTGGCTGGCGGCGCGGCGCGGACGCGCCAGCGATCGCGCCCGCTGGGCCGCGCTCCTGCCGCCGGCGGCGCTTGGCCGGCTGCTCCATCTGCTGGCACCGACCGAAGCCCGTGCGCTCCATGACGGCATGCTGCTGCTGACCACGGTCGGCGCGCAGATGACACCGTTCGGAAGCCGACGGCCCGATCGGCGCGCATTATGGACCTTGCTGCTCGAACAGATCACGACGCCGCGGCGGATCGACGTGCCGCAGGTGCTGGCGCGCCTGCTCGCCCATGCCGCCGGCCATGACCAGGCCCGGGCGGCGAAGATGCGCGCCCGCGCGCAGAAGCTGGCGAGCGACGCCGGCCATGTCAGCGTCGCCGCGGCGCTGCGGCGCGCGCCCGCACCGGCGAAACCGATCCCGCCGCCCGCGCCGCCGCGCGACCGGCCGCCGGCGGCCCGCTTCCAGATGCTCACCGACGATATCGAACCCAGCCAGCCGATCTATGTCGCCAATGCCGGACTGGTGCTGCTCCACCCTTATCTGCCGACACTGTTCGACCGCCTCGGCCTGCTCGACCGCGACGAGGACGGGCGACCGCGCATCGCCCCGGGCGAACCGGCTTCGCGGGCGGTCCATCTTCTCCAATATCTCGTCGATGGCCAACTCGAGACCGCCGAACCGCTGCTGACCCTCAACAAGCTGCTGTGCGGCCTGCCGACCGCCACCCCGGTGGCGCGCGGGATCGATGCCGATCCGGACGATCTCGCGACCTGCGACGGCCTGCTCGCGGCATTGCTCGCCAACTGGCCGGCGCTACGCAACACCCCGATCGCCGGGCTGCAGGAAAGCTTCCTGCAGCGCGAGGGCCGGCTACAGCATGGAACGGGGCGCTGGACGCTCCAGGTCCAGCGCAAGACGCTCGACGTGCTGACGGATCAGGTTCCCTGGAGCTTCTCGGTCGTCTATCACCCCTGGATGGCCGAACCCATCCACGTCACATGGTGACCGCCCTGCCGGGCCAATCCGATCTGGACGCCAATCTCCGGGTGATCGCCGCCGAGCTCGACTGGCTCGATGCGGTGATGGCCGATCGCTTCGCCCTCTACAGCGGTTCGGCGGCCGATCCGGGGCCGCGCGCTGCTCCCCCCGACCTGAGCAACGCATCGGGCCCTTATGCGATGCTGGCGCGCGACATGGCGCTCGATGCCGATGACCGGCTGCTGCTGGCGCTGGTGCTGGCGCCCTGCCTCGCGCCCGAGCGGCTCGACCCCTTCCTGATCCAGAATGCCGCGATCGGCCGGCGCTTCACCGAATTTGGCGGCGTGCCGGGTCAGTCGCATGCCGGCTTCCTGCCCAGCGCCGAAACCGCGCGCTTCCTGATCGGGGGACGCGATGCGCCGCTGGCCGATCCGCTCGCGATATTGCGCCACCCGCTGATCCGCAGCGGGCTGCTATTGATCGACACGCGCCATCCCGAGGAGCCGCCGCTGGCGGGGGCATTGCGGCTGTCCTCGCAGGGCCTGCACCGCATCCTCTATGGCGACGACATCGCGCCATCGCCGAGCATCGACTTTCCGGCAACCCCGATCACCACCCCGCTCGACTGGGACGATCTGGTGCTCGACGCGCCGACCGCGCGGCAGATCGAGATGGTCGGGCTATGGATCGCGCACAGCCGCACCCTGCTCGACGACTGGGGTCTCGGCCGCCGGCTGAAGCCGGGCTATCGCTGCCTGTTCCATGGCCCGCCGGGCACCGGCAAGACGCTGACCGCCTGCCTGCTCGGCAAGCGCTACGGCCTGCCCGTCTATCGGGTCGACCTGTCGCGCATCGTGTCGAAATGGATTGGCGAGACCGAGAAGAATCTCGCCACGCTGTTCGACCAGGCGCAGGATCGCAACTGGATCCTGTTCTTCGACGAGGCCGATGCGCTGTTCGGCAAGCGCACCGAATCGCGCTCGTCGAACGACCGCTCGGCCAATCAGCAGATCGCCTATCTGCTGCAGCGGCTCGAGAGCCATGCCGGGATCGCGATCCTCGCGACCAACCAGAACGCGCATATGGACGAGGCGTTCGCGCGCCGTTTCCAGTCGACGATCCTGTTTCCGATGCCCGATCCGGCGTCGCGGGCCCGGCTATGGCGCGACAGCTTCGCCAGCCCGGGCTTCGCGCTGGCCCCCGACATCGATTTCGACGCGCTCGGCCAAAGCTATGAACTGGCCGGCGGCGCGATCATCAACGTCCTGCGCCACGCCGCGCTGCTCGCGGTCCGGCGCGATCCCGCCACGGTGGTGCTGAGCGACCTGGTCGACGGGATTCGACTGGAATTGCAGAAGGATGGCCGCTATCTTGGCTAATCAGGAAGGGAGTTATCGTCCCTGTGTCGACGCCTGAAGTCACCTCGTCCGCGCTGTTGAAGTGCAGTTTCGGCGCCATGCCGGTGCCGTTCAACGTGCTGCCCGAACATCGGGTGACCGCGTGCAACCTGCCCTGCGGGACGATCCTCGACAACAAGGTGATGGTGAACGTCCCGAGCTTCGGCATGTGTTCGGCGGTCACCAATCCGGCGGTGATCGCCGCGACCGCCGCCGCGCTCGGCACCCCGACCCCCGCCCCCTGCCTGCCGGCGCTGGCCGCCCCCTGGGTCCCCGGCACCCCGACCGTCACGATCGGCGGCATCCCCGCGCTCGATACCGGCTGCACCCTGCTGTGCAACTGGCTCGGCGCGATCAAGGTCGAAATGGCGGCGCAGATGACGGTGACTGTCCCCTGAACGGCGACGTCACGCCGACATCCCCTCGGGCCGGCAAAGCGTCTCACCGGCCGGCGCCCAGGTCCCCGCGACCGCGCCGCTCATCGGCGACAGCCAACGGCGATACCGGTCGACCGGCCAGACCGTCCAGCGCACCGGCGGATCGAGCGAGCTGATCTCGCGCTCGATCACGAGGTCGCGACCCGACTGGCCCGCGAGCCGCCCCAGCTCGGCGCCTTCGGCATCGTGTCGCGCGACCTCGATGCCTTTGCCGTCGTGGAACGCGACATACCAGAAGGCCGGGCGGTCGAGCGCCGCCGCCGGCATCGCCGCGCGGTCGAGGCCGATCCGCACCGGCCAGATCCGCGGCGAGGCCGGGCTGTCGGGAAATCGGGCGAGGACCGCGCGCGCGAGCAGATTATAGGTGGTATCGACCCGCTGGATCGCCTCGGGGGTCAGCGCGGCGATCCAGTCCCACGACACCGATTCCCACAAATGGATCGAATAGCTGGCGGCGACGCCGATCCGGCGGCCGAACAGGTTGCGCAGCGATTCAGGGTCGTTGTGCGGGAAGCAGAAGGCATAGCGCGACATGATGTGCACGTCGGGATCGCCGCCCCGCGCCAGCGCGAAGGGCAGCTTGACCGAATGGCCGACATAGTCGCGGGCATCGAAATCGCGATAGCCGTCGAGCCAGCGCAGCAGGAAGGGCGACTGGGCCGGCGCGGCGATGAACGCATTGCTGAGGCCGATCGGATGATGATCGTTGCCGGCGTCGAACCCCATCACCACCTTGTCGACCGGAAGATCGTCGATACGGCGGCGGACCATCGTGTCGGTGTCGAAATAGAGGCCGCCCTGCTCGATCAGGATCTGCAGCCGCAGCACGTCGGCGGCATGCGCGAAATGGGCGACGCGGCGGCCGAATATGCTGGTCGGGGCCTCGGTCCGCACCTCGGTGACGAAGCGCCGCGCATAATCCCAATAGATGCCGTCGGGTTCATAGTGATAATGAACGAAGATCTCGTGATCGGGATAGGTGGCGTGCGCCGACAGGACCGCCATCATATGGATCAGGCCGAACGGCTTGCCGCCGAAATCGGCGCGCATCCCGGTGATGAAATGGATCTTCTTCGGCCGCATCTTTCTTCTCCCTTATGTCACTGCACCGCCATCATGTCGGGATCGATCGCGCCGCTGACCGGGGTCAGCCAGCGCCGGTGGCGATCGGTCGGATGGACCGTCCAGCGCACCGGCCGCCGCGCGGCGACGAACCGCCGCGCCAACCTGATCGCGCCGTCGCCGGTACCGATCAGCCGCTGGATTTCGCCCGGTTCGGCATCGGCGCGCGCGATCTCGACCCCCGCATCGTCATGGAAACCGACATACCAGAAGGCCGAACGGTCGAGCGCCGCCGCGGGCATGCGGTCGGGCGCGATCATGATCTCGACGTCCCAGGGCCGCGGTGCCGCGACCCCGCGCCCGGGCGGCGGCGGCGGCGGCGGTTCGTCGCCGCGCCGCGCCGCCGCCGAGGCGTGGCGGCGCGCGAAGTCGAGCCCGGCATAGCTGGCATATTCGCTCAGGCCCCGCGCCGAACCGAGCCCGAAATCGCCGGTCCATGTGCCGCCCAGCAATTGTTCGACCTTGGCGAGGCTGGCGGCGTCGCGCGCCGTCGCCTGATGGTCGCTCCAATGCATCACCCGCTGCCGGCGCGAATATTCGTGCCACATCACGTGCACCGACGGATGCAGCAGCGCATAGCCATGGGTGAAGGCGCGCACCGCCAGGCTGATCTCCTCGCCGATGAAATAGAGCCCGGGGTCATAGGGGACGTCGGTTATGAACCGCGCCGGGGTGAAGATCAGATGCGCCGACAGGAAGCGTGCGCGCCGGGGCGCGCCGCCGCAAAACCCCGGCGGCGCGACCTGATCGAAAGTCGGAATCCCCTGCCCGGTGAACTCGCGCAGCACCATCACCGTCGGTCGGCCTTCGCCGGGCAGCGCCGCCTGCGGATCGAATCCCTGGGCATAGGTGGTGAGCAGCGGCAGCGCCTCGCCGCTCGCCTCGGCCTGCCCGAGCAGCAGCGCATCCCAGTCCTGGACGAAGCGGTGATGTGAATCGATCTGGAACAGAAACTCCTCGCCCTCCCACAGCGAAAAGGCCTGCGCCCGTGCCCAACACGCCCCTTCGCTGTCCTGCCAGGGCAAATCGATCCGCCGGATCCGGGCCGGCGCGACGTCGGGCGGCGGCGGATCGCCGGGCGCATATTGCCGGCACAGGCCGAAACGCAGATCGCCCGGCCAGCGCGCCTTGGCCACGCAATCGGCGATGGTGTTCGCGAGATCGGCATCGCGGTAGGCCGCGATCGCGACGAAGATGCTCATCGCCGCCTCACGATACCGGCACCATGCAGACCGGCGTCCGGTCATTATCGTCGGCCTGGACGGCGTCATGGTCATAGGCGACGCCGGCGATCACGAAAGCATCGTCGATCGTCTGCACCATGCAGAAGCCGAAGCCCTGGACATCGGGAACATTGCTGCCCGACTGCCAGAAATAGAGGCAATCGAGTTCGGTGCCCAATTGCGCCGAGGTCAGCCCGCAATTGGCCCCGACATAGAGCCCCGCGCGGAAGCCCGCCTTCTTCACCTCGGCGAACCAGGCGTTGCAATAACCGATGATATCGGACGAGGTCGCGTTCGCCGCCACGCCCTCGAGATCGAGCCACAGGCAGATGCCGCGCGGCAGGCCACACTCCAGCGCATTGCTGCTCGCCGCCGCACCATAGCTTTGCCCGAGCGCCGATGTCGGCTGCCATCCGCTCGACTGGACATGCTGGACCGCCATCAGCCCGAGCCCCGCCGAGAGGATGGTCCCGACCTCGGCGGCGCTAAGATCGCCGCTCTTCTGCGGGCTGGTCCTGGTGAGATAGCGGATCGCGAAACCGAACCCCGCGGCCTTGAACGCGGCGGCGCTGTCGGCGGTGAGCGGCGTGTTCGCATCGAATCCGGTCACCCCCGCGGGAATCGCGGCGATCCGCGCTGTCGGCGGGCGCTGTACTGGTGGGGTCGATGACGGAGACAGGGATAAAGGCGGCGGCGGCAATGGGGCGAGGCCGGCGGCCGCGCCCGACGCGGGTTGCGGATCGGACGGGCTTTCGGCTTCCTCCTTCCGCCCGCCGAACAGCCAGCCGATCAGCTTGCCCGCCGCCTTCAGCAGCAGCAGATGCGCCAGCAGGTTCAGCAGCCATTTGGCACCCGCGACGATCCCGGACAGGAGGCGTTGCCACCAAGCGGGTTCGGGGTCAGGCTCGACTGGCGGCTCGACGACGGGTGCGGTCGCCGGCGGATCGGGATCGGGTGCCGGCGCTGAAATCGGTTCGAGCGTCGCGGGCGGGATCGTCAGGGGAATCGACGAGGACGGGCCGGTCGGCACCGGCTCGTCGGACGATGGCGATGACGACGATGGCGGAGATGATGACGGTGGCGACGACGATGTTGGCGGCTCGGGCGCCGATGGCGACGGGCCGCCAACATCGACGGGCGGCTGCGGATCGCGATGGTGCAGCCCGGGCGTGTGCCGGGTCAGAAAGGCCTCGAGCCGCCGGCTGGTCTCCGCCAGCCGCACCCGGCTGTCGTGCCGCAGCGCACGCCGCCAGGCGAGGTAGAGACGCTCGAAATGGGCCAGATCCTCGCGATCGAGGAACAGACAGTCGAGCGCGATGTGCGCGGGCGTGTTCGCGCGCAATATGCCGGCCGCCTGCCGGCTCCAGCCATCGCCCTCCCCCTCGTCCTTGCTGCCGCCCCTGTCGTCCTTGTCGCCGTCCCCACCTCGCCGGTCGTGCCTGCCTTTCTCGTGCGCCGCCAGCACCGCGCTGACCCGGAAATTATAGCGGCAGGCCCTGTCATCGGGCTCGGGCATCGCATGGCGCAGCAGCACCCATTCGACCAGGTGCAGCGTCTTGCGCTGGGTGCGCGCGGCGGCGTGGCGCAGCGCGCGCATCACCCGCCGCGCCATGGCTTCGTCGGCCAGCTCGGCGATCAGCCACCAGCGCCCCCGGGCATCGCGGCACACCAGCACCAGCCCGTCGCCGTCGCGCCCGCCGCCGATCCGATAGGCGTCGGCCTCGCGCAATCCCGGCAGCAGATCGGCGGCGACGGTCTTTCCGGCCAGCGAGACCGGGCCCTCCTCCTCGTCCGCCTCCCCGTCGAGGCCATAATCTTCGTCGTCATCCTCGTCCTCGACCGGACGGAACAGGCTCTCGACCGTCGTCCAGGCATCGTCGGTCAGCCGGAGACCGAAGCTCGCCTCGTCGGGATCGACCACGGTGGCGGTGGCGCCGGCCGAATATTCGCGATCGAGCAGCCCCAGTTCGATCCGGCTGAGCAGTTCGGGGCCGGCCATCGCGCGCCGGTGATGATGCGCACGCAGATAATCGATGCCGCGCCCGCGATCGCGGGTCGCACCGGCGGCGCGACGCAGCAGGGTCTGCTTGGCGTCGATCTCGGCGGCGACTTCGGCCGCGCGAAGGCGCGGATCGGGCGACAGGCCGGTCGGGATCGCCAGGCGCAGGCCCAGGAAATCCAGCAGCATGTCGAGAATCTCGTTGCGCCGCGCCGCCACCGGATCGCTGTGCGCGATCAGTTCGGCCAGCCCCGTCTCATAGTCACGCTTCAGCAGCGGATGCGCGTCGGGCACGATCCGCGCGAGCGACTGCCAGGCATAGGTCGCGTCGCCGCCGGCCCGGATCGAGAACAGCTCGCGCACGAAGGCGAGCTGCGCGAAATAATCGGCGAGCAACTGGTCGAACGGCATCAGATAGCCCTTCAACTGCTTCGCCTGGGCCCGCCGGAACGGCGGCGCCCCGCCGGGCAGCCCGCCATCGCCGATGCCGTAGACGATCGGGAACTGGGTCTGCACCGAGGTATAGCTGGCCAGATCCCACCAGTTGCCGCGCGGTACCGCATAGGCCTGGGCATAGTCCTGACGCAGCGGCCATCGCTTTTGCCGGGCCCCGCGCAGCGCCGTCAGCTTGTGTCGCACCTGATCGGGATTCGGCGTGCAGCGCACATGATCGCGGAACATCGTGATCGAGAAGCGGGTGCCGCCGCGATCCTCGAACGGGGTCGTGCGCAGCCTCAGCATATGCCCGTCGGGGACGTCGATCGGGTCGGTGCCGGTAAAGGCGCCGTCGTGCCAGCGCAACCGCACCGCCAGGCCGTCGATCGTCAGCACGCTCGGAACCTCGGACAGGACCTCGGCAAGTCCCTCCGCGGTGAAGCTGCGCGGACGCGGCGCGAGCTGATCGTCGGCGATGAAGCCGTTGAGCATCAGCGGCCCCGAAAACACGTCGGTCGTAGCATCGTGCAGCGCCTGCCACGCCGCGAGCGAGAGATAGGAGGGTTCGGGCGCCAGCGCCAACTCGATCGCGAACAGCGCCTCGGCCAGCGCATCCGAAGGATCGGTCCGGTGCGCGATCTCGATCCGCGCCTTGACGACGGTCTCGATCGGCGCGAGCACGGTGATCGTGCCGATATCCTCGCACAGGGCGCGATGCGCGACGTAGCAGCGCCGCACATCGGCGGCGAGCGCATCATGATCGCGCACATCATGGGCCGCCTGCACCGCGACCTCGTAGAGCCCCGACAGCCGGCAATCGCCGTCGGGATCTTCGACCGGCGTCAGCCAGATATTGGCGACCCCGGGGATCCGGTCGATCAGCAGCCGGCGCAGGTCGGCGACCGTCACCGGATTGCACGGCAGGATCGACCAGGCCGGATAGAGCCCGTGGCGCGCGAGCTGCAACCGGCTGCCATCGGGATCGGCGAGCAGGTCGGCCACCGGCAGCGATGCGCGATAGGGAAGCTCGGTCAGCGCATAAGCGAGTTGCTCGATGATGGTGACGCCGGGGTCGGAGAAATTATAGTCGGTCCAGACGTCGCCGGCCATCCGCTGCACCAGCGCGATCGCCTCGGTCCTGAGCGCGATATAGGCCGCGCCCGGTTCGGTCTCGGCCGCGCGGCTGATGGTGCCTGGGCTATCGGTCATCGGACCTCGACCCGCTGGCCGCCATGGTCGTCGACCGGCGGCGTGAATGGCTCCAGTCTGTGGGTCTGCGCCGAGGTGTAATAATAATAATAGTCGTTGTCGCCGGGATCGCTGTCATAGCCGAGCGTCAGGCTGACGATCCCCTTCACATATGGGCGCCGCCGCACGAATTCGGCGATCGCCTGGCGCGTCCAGTAATCGGACCCGCGATACCCCAGCGCCGCGTCGGGCCAGGGCGACAGCCAGCTCGTCAGCTCCTTCTGCAGCCGCGCGATCCACCCGGCGGGGGTGTCATCGGCGCTGAACACCAGGGTCGCCGTCACCTGGATACGCCGCCAGGGCGGATTGGTCACCGTCAGCCGCGCGAACGGGCTCGCGATCGCCGATACGAGTTCGCCGATCTGGGTCAGCGTGCCGGGATCGACCAAAGGCGCGGTCGGATCCGCGATATTGGGAGTCTGCGGCCCCGCGACCGCGACCAGCCATATCCTGCCCGGCGCCGATCGGCCGGTGATCTCGTCGGTGGCCGGGATCACCGCCAGCTGCCACAGCGTCGGCACCGCCGCGAGCACCAGCCGGGCATAATCGTCGCCCGCGATCGCCCGCCCCTTATGGTGTAGCTGTTCGGCCATCCACTGGTCGAAATCGCGGCCGGTTGCCGGCGGTACGCCGCCGAAGCTCTGCATCGGCTGGTCGATGCTCGCAATACCGGCCAGGGCGACCTGGCTCTGGCTGATCGTACCCGGCGGCAGCGGCACCGCCAGCGTGTCGGCCCCGGCCGGCGGCTCCCAGACCACGGTCACCGCATTGGCGGTAACGCTGCTGATATAGGCGGCGTTGGTGCTGCCATGTTCGAGCACCACCCGCAGATTCTGCGAGACGTCCAGGAAATCATGCTGCGAGGTCGCGATCTGCAACGAGACCAGCCCGGTGTTGCGCAGGCCGTTGGTGCTGTCCTCGATCAGCGCGACCTCGATCCAGACATCGTCGATCTCCTTCTCCCAGCGCAGCTCGCTCGCAGCCGCCGACCAGCCATGCGGGCCGGCCTCGAGCACGAACAGCAAGGTGATCGCGTCGACCGGGGCCGACAGGTCGATATGCAGCGCCGCCTCGCCGTCCTGGGGCGGCAGCAGCCAGGTTTCCGAGGTCGGGCGGATATCCTTCGCCACCACCGAATGCGGCGCCGAGACCTTGTGGAACGGGTTGAGATGGCGGTACGGCCGGGTCGCGCGCGCCGGATCGCGCAGTTGCAGCACGCGGTCGCTGATCGCATCGCCGGGATCGACCGACTGCGCCGCGGCGTCGACCTCGGCCGGCAGCGCGAACTCGCCGCTCCACTGCCGGACATCCGACGCCGCATAGTCGATCCCCACCGCCGACGCCGTCGGCAGCCAGGGCGGATTGGGCAGGATCGGCGGCAACACCAGCAGTTGCAGCGCGGCCGAGGCCGACTGCAGCGCCGCCGAGACCTGCGGCCGCGCCGACGCGATCGGCTGCTTGGCCACCCCCGTCCAGGCGGTGGAGAGCGCCGCGGCCTGCGTCAGCAGCGCATCGGCGCGATCGAGCGACGGGTTGGCGCCGTTCGTGGTCAGGGCAGCGCGGTGGCCGGCGGACCAGTTCTGCAGGCTGGTGGTGATGCCGGCATCGTCGATCGTCTTGCGCCCGCCCGGGCTGACCGCGGCGGTCAGCGCCGTACGCCATGTCGCCTGGTCGGCGGCGTCGGCGCCGCTCGCCGCGATCGCCGCCTGGCAGGCGGTCAGCGCATCGGCATTGAGCGCGGCCACGACGGTCTGGATCGCCGCCCCGACAGTGGCGGCATAGGTCTTGGAGGTCGCGCCGGCATTGGCGGCGCGCGCCGCCGTCAGCCGGGTCTCGGTATCGTCGCCGCTGCGCGCCTGCGCGGCGGCGGCGTTGGCGGCCGAGGCCGCCATCAGGTTGCGCGCATAAAGCGTATCGCCGAAGCCGTCGTCGGGCCCGAGCAGGGTCAGTTTCAGCGCGTTGGCGGTCGGGTCGAAATAGGACGGCTCGGGCGCCGCCACGATCTTCTGCACCGCGAGCAGCGAGCGGGGCTCGACCGGCGCCGACGGCGCCGGACGGTCGAGCCCGTTGCCGTAGCGATCGGTCCGGAACAGATAGAGCGACTGGCCCTGGTCGAGCGTCCAGCGCGCCTGCCCGGTCAGGCCGAAGCCGACGCGAAAGCTGCTATTGTCGAACAGCCCGCCCGGCGCGGTCTGGCCGTCGCCGTCGATGACATAATCCTGGTACCAGCCGGCGAAGCCGGTGCTGTTGGCGGGCCGGCCCGCCCAGTCGATCGTCAGCGCGAGCCGGGCGGGCACCTTCACGAACAGTTCGGGCGCCGACAGCGTGAAGCTCGCCCCCTTGGGTGGGGCCAGCCCGAACAGCGCGAAATCATGGGTGGGGTCGATCACACCCGCCGAACTGGCCATTTGCGGCGGCACCAGCCCATCGACGGTGACCGCGACGGTGACGGTGGCGACCTTGATCTCTGCGAGGATCTTGTAGGCGCTGCGCGTCACCGACACCCCCGCGGTCAGCGATCCCGGCGGCCCGGCGGGGTGGTCGAGCAACTGGGCGATCATCGTCGGTTCGTCCGTCAGCTCGGGATAGGCGCTGGCCGGCAGCGTCGGCGTCGGCGCCCCCGGTCCCGGCTTGGTCGAGGTCGCGACCAGCGGCGGCGCGCCGGGCGGCAGTTCGAAGGCGAACACCAGCGCCTGGGCGCCCTCGGCGTTGCGGCGCACCGCCTGGAAATGCGCGCGCTCGATCGTCATCCAGCCGCCCGCGGTCGAATAGCTCAGGCTGAACCACAGCCCGGTCGGCGCGTCGCCGTCCTCGAGCAGCCGGGTTCCCGCCGCCGTCAGCGCTTCGACGATCGTCGGCGTGACCTCCGGAACCGCCGCGACCGCCATGAGCGCCGGCGCCGCGAGACTCTTCACTGGTTCGGCGACGAGCGCGACCGGTGGCGGCGGCGCAGGCGCCGGTTCGGGCTCGGGCTCGGGCGCGGAAAGCGCGACGGGCGCGATCGCGGGCACCACCGCCGCGGTCGATGCCGGCGGCGGCGCGGAGGCCAGGGTGATCTTGATATGGCGGTCGCCGCCGGTCAGCATCAGCGACGGGCTCGACACGATGAAGCCGATGCTCGCCGACTGCATCATCAGCGCGCCGAAATCGCCGGGATGATCGCCGCCGAATGCCGGAAAGGCGCCGCCGCCGGGCGGGTTCGGCGCGACGACCCCGCTCAGCACGCCATTGTCGTCGGTCACCCGGCGCACCCTGAGCGCGGTGACGGTCGCGGGCACCACCGCCAGCGACGAGCGCGCGGCATAGAGGATCGGATCGCCGGCGGCGTCGGTGCCGGCGAGGAAGGCCGTCCCCTTCGGCACCGATGCCGAGGCGACCCCGGCGGTCGGGGTGAAGGTGAGATAGGCCTGTGCCGGCACCGCCTCGCGGCTGCTCTGCCGCAGCACGTCGCCATAATAGAAATCGAGCAGCCGGCGGGGAAAACCGTTCATCCGGTGCCGCGCCTGCTCGTACAGTTCGACGAACGCGTTCCACAGCGCCGCCTGCGGGGCATGGCCGCGACCGTGCAGCGACGTCTCGATCTCGGCGCGGGCGGCCTCGGCGGCATCCTCGAGTTCGGCCAGCAGCGCCGAGGCGATCTCCTCGAGCAGTTCGAGGTCGCGCAGAAACCAGTCGCGATGATCGCTGCGGCGCTGGTGATGGCGGTGCAGATCGCCGAGCGGCCCCGCGACCCGGTCGCGGCGGTCGCGCCCGGCGATCAGGGTCAGCTGCAGGGTGACGTCCGCCTCCTCCTCGCCGCCGCCGTCGGCGCCCTCCCCGTCGAGGATGACCAACAGCCGGATGACGACGCGATGCGCGCGCCGGACATGAGCATGGCGCGCCTCGGCGGCTTCGGCGGCGCGGGCCTCGGCGATCAGCAGCCGCAGCGCCGCCTCGATCTCGGGCAGGTCGAGCGCCGCACGCACCGCCGCCGACACCGTCCGGTCACCCGCGAAAAAGGCCGACCAGTCGCCCTGCGGCTGGTCGGCAATGTCGTAGAAGCGGATCAGCGCCCCATAGCGCGCGGCAAAGGCCAGCAGTTCGGCCCTGCTGCGGCCGTCGACCGCCACCGCCTGCGGCCTCGGCGCCTGGACGAACCGGTCGCGCTGGCTGAGCGCACCGTTGAGCAGCCGCGGCGAACGGAGCGGATCGGCGCTCATCCGGTCGACGTCCGCAAAGTCGCCTCGCGCCGGTCGAACGGATAGACCAGATTGCTGCGGGTGTTGGTCTGGATGATGCGATAGTCGATATCGATGGCGAGCCAGCCCGACCCGTCGAGGCTCTCGTTGACCACGACCTTCTCGACGATCACCCGCGGTTCCCATTCGAGGATCGCGTTGCTGACCATGTTGGCGATCGCCGCGGCGGTGGTCGGGGTCAGCGCGGTGAACACCTTCGACCACAGGTCGCAGCCATAGGTCGCCAGCATGATCCGCTCGCCCAGCCCGGTCGACAGCAGCACCCACAGGCTTTCGCGAATGTCGCGCTCGCCGCTCGCCATCACCACCTGCGCGCTGACATGGTTGAAGGTCGGCGGAAAGGTCCAGCCACAGCCGAGGAACGACGGATAGGCATCGTCCGCCGGTACCGGCAGCGCCGATCCGCGGGCGTTCGGACGGCGGACCAGCGGACCGCCGCTCATGGGTTCAGCGCCACGGTGGCGCCCTTGATCTGGACCATGCCGGTCGACTTGAGCTGCGCCGAGCTGTTGCCGCTCGCGGTCAGCGCATTGTCGGCGGTCAGCGTGATCGATCCGGTCGCGGTGATCGCGATGTCGCTGGCGCTCTTGAGTTCGATCCCGCTGGTGCCCAGCGTGACGCTGTTGCCGTTCATGTCGGTCAGCACGATCGATTTCTCGGTGTCGTTGACGACGATCGTCTGCGCGCCGGGGGTCACGATCTGGACGGCCTTGCTGTCCTCGAGAAAGTCGATGTGCATCAGCGCGCGCGACATGATGCTCTTGGTGTTGTTCTCGGCCGCGGGGGTGAAGGGCGGCACGTTGGTCTTGCTGTAGAGCGACCCCAGCACCACCGGATAGCGCGGGTCGCCGCTCAGGAAACCGACCACGACCTCGTCGTTCACCTCGGGGTAGAAGAACGCCCCGAAGCCGTTCGACGCGTAGAAGCCGCCGAACCGCGCCCAGATCCCGTTCTCGGCCTGCAGCAGCGGCAGCATCACCAGCACCCGATATTCGCCGTCGGGATCGGTATCGATCTGCTTGACGGTGCCGGCCTGGAGATTGTGGATCGGCGGCAGTTGGCCCGAGGCCCCCGGCGCGCTGACCTGCGGCGCCACCGCCGCGAACCAGTTCGGCGACAGGCCGAGTTCGACGGTGGTGCGCCACAGCCCGTCGGCGAGGCGGTGATGGACCTCCGAGACCCAGGCATTGCCGTTGAACCGCGCGCCCAGCCCCGCCAGCGTCACCGTCGCGCCGGGCACCGCCAGCGCGCTGCCCTGGAACCGCACCGTTCCGCGGATCTTGGCGAGCTGGGCTTTCATCAGCTCGGCCGACGACCATTGGGTCAGCTCGTCGGCCACCATCTCGCCCGCGCTCTGCTGGACATAGGCCGAAACGCCGAACACCTTGGCCAGCGTGGCGGAATCGATATTGCCGGGGGTGGTGATGCTCGCCTGGGCGCTGCTCGACTGGGCCAGCGCCTGGGTCGCCGGGTCCCAGGCGAAGCTCTGGATCGCGCTCGGCGCATATTGGGTCGAGGCGTCCATGTCGGCGCGGAAATCGAGGATCGACGCGCCGAAGGTCAGGGTCAGCACCGGCGAGCTGCCGGTGTCGGGCGGTGCTACCGTCACCGTGTCGCCGGCGGCGATCACCACCATCCCGCTCGCCTGCGCGCGCAGGATCAGCAGGTCCCACGGCGTCGCATAATATTGGACGATCGCCTCATGGGTGGTGCTGGTCGAGGTGACCTTGGCGGTCAGCCCCGCCGCGCCAATCAACTGCTCGCACAGCGCGCTGTCGGTGATATTCTGGAACACCGCATTGCCGCGGGCCAGCGCCATCGCCATCGCCATGCTGGTCGCCTCGACCACCAGCCGCGGCGGCCCGTTGATCGAGACATCGAGCCCCTGGCGGTGGACGACCCCCGAAAATATCTCACTGGTCTGCCCGTCATAGCCGAGCGCGATCGTCACCGCCGCGCCCGGGGTCAGCACCGTTGAATCGCTGATCGGGAAATCGCCCTCGCCCGCGCTGCCGTCCGATATCACGATGCGTGCCTTGGGCAGGCGGTTGGCCCCGGTCCACACGTCGATCGACACGATCTGCACCGATCCCGCCAGCGCGGTGCCGTCGCTGGTCACGGTGAAGCCGACCGCGCTGGTCGCAAGATCGACCGGTGACGGCGCGGTCATGACGCGGTGCCGCTGAGCGGCGGAAACAGCAGCTCGGTGCCCGGCGGCACGTTGCGGAAGCTCAGCAGCCGGTTGAACCGCGCGACCTTGGCATAATAGCCGCTCTGCCCATAGATGCGGTGGCACAACGCCGGCAGCGTGTCGCCCGCGACCACGGTGACGATATGGGTGAGGTCGGGCGAGTTCAGCCCGGCCGCCTTGGCGAGCATGGTCTCGCTGGTATAGGCCTTGAACGCCACCGACATCTTGGCGCGCAGCGGGGTGCCGTCGGGGCGGAACAGCGTGAAGTCGATCTTCATGCTGGTCAGCACCCCGGCGAACTGCAGCCCCGCCCAGCCGACGACCAGGAAATTGGGGGTATGGATGTCGCCGTTGACGGTGGCGATCAGCGCGACGAAATCGTTGATGATCTCGGTGACGCCATTGTCGTAGCTCTGGCCGGTCGGCACCGGAATCACCCCGGTCGCGTCGAAGATCAGGTCGAAGCTCAGTTCGGCCTCGCCGACCCGGTTGAACTCGGGCGATCCGCCGGCGCTGCCCTGCGCCTGGCGGTCGTTATATTTGACGGTGCGGGTGTAATTATAGCTGGCCGGGTTGATCCAGGCGGTGAACGGGTTGTTGTCGCCCGGCACCTGCGACTGAAATTTGGGATCGCTATAGGCGGTGATGATCATCTTGCCCGGCTGGTCGCCCGTCGGCATGTCAGCGGTCCCCCATCAGGCGCAGCGCGGCGATCACGTCCTGGACGCAGCGGCGCACCAGCTCGTCGATCTCGTGCGGGCTGAGCGCCGCCGCCGGACGGTCGTCGGCGGACGGGTCGGACGGCCGCGCCGCGGCGGGCTCGCCGACCGCCAGCCTGATGCTGATTTCGCTGATTTCCAGAGCCATGATCGATCTTCCCGGGCGGCGCCCGACCCTGTTCAGCCCGTCGCCGCCCGCGCCGCGCTGGTGACCGTGGTGTAGGACAGCTCGAGCGACTGGGTGAGAACCTTCGACGAGTTGGTCGAATCGAACGGGCCGACCTCCCACTTCACCGGCCAGGCGTTGAGGAAGGTCCAGGTGGCCAGCGCCTTGCCGTCGGGACCGAGCAGGAACACGCTGATCGTCTTGGTGACGATCGGCGTGCCATAGGACGATCCGACGCTCTGCCCCGCCCAGTCGGCGAGCGCCGACTTCTGCACGACATAGCCCCGCTTCATCACCAGGTTCGAATGTTTGGTCGCCCCGGGCAATTGATGGACATAGGCGTTGAGCCCGCCCTCGACGACCTCCTGGAGATCGACCTTCGAATCGATCCCCGACACTTCCTGGAAGCTGGCGTCGATATTGCCCGACAGCACCGGTGACGATGCCGCCGCGATCCCCACCGAAAAGGCGAAGGCGGGAGGCGGATAATATTTCGTCGCCGGCATGTCGGATCATCCGCCCATCGTGATGCTCATCGTCTCGTACGCGACCTCGATGCTCTCGACCGCGACCTCGTTGCCGTCCGATTTCATGTCGGTGCCCGACAATTTGGTCGGAAAGGCGTTGTTGAGCTGCCACATATATTGGGCGGTGCCGGTCTGATCCATCAGGTTCACGACGATCGTCGATCGCGCGATCGTGTTCATCGTGATCGACTTGAACCAGGTCCACAGGATCTGGTCGGTCACGAAGATGCCCTTCTTCATCGTGATGTTGCCGACCTTGGCGAGCCCCGGCATCTTGATCGGGGCGAAGATACCGCTGTTGCCGGCCCGATATTCGATCACCTGGACCTCGGTTTCCAGGCCCGATACTTCCTGGAACACCGGGTTTCCGGGCATGCCGGTCACCGAAAAATAGAATTTGGGCAACGGCCAGGTGGTGTTCTGCGTCTCTCCGGTCATGATGCAGTCCTCGGCTGGAGTGATGTCGAGGCAGATGAAGAACTGCCGGCTCGAACATCACGGAAATCAAAGGATATTCGGACGGGATCCGATCAATTCGAAACGGATCCGGTCCGGGGCGGAAAGGGATCGGCGTCGGGCGCCGGGTCAGCTCCCCATCGTCTGGGTGAAGGTCAGTTCGATGAACTCGGCAGGATGGATCAGCTGCAGCGTGACCGCGACGATCATATAGCCGTTGAGGACATCCTGGGCGGTCATCGTCGAACCCAGCCCGACCGACACGGTGAAGGCGTCGCTGGGCTTGGCCCCCATCAATCCGCCCCGCTGCCACAGATCGGTCAGGAAGCTTGAGATCGCGGCGCTCACCGTCGACCAGGTCAGCGAGTCGTTGGCGGCGAACACATAGGGTGCCAGCGCCTGCTGGATCGACTGCTCGATATAGATCAGCGTGCGCCGCACCTGGATATAGCGATAGTCGAGGCTGTTGCCGTCAAGCGTGCGCGCACCCCACACGACATTGCCGCGGCTCGGCTGCGCGCGGATGATGTTGATCGCCTGGCCGTTGACCGGCACGTTGAACCCGCCCTGGTCGGCGTCGCTCATGATGTAGAGCGGCGACACCGCCGAGGCGAGCGCGATATTGGCCGGCGCGTTCCACACGCCGTTGCGTGAATCGCTCGCCGCCCAGACCCCGGCGGCGAACGGGCTGACCGGCAATATGTTCATCGCCGCCGCGACCAGCGTCTCGATCTGCTTGAACACCGGCAGCGTGCTCAGCAGGAAATTGTCGAGCGCCAGCTCCCATTCGGCGAGCGTCTGATTCTGGATCGTCGGATAGCCGCTACCGCTGAGCGAATATTGCGCCCCTTTGGCGCTCACCGGAAAGGCGGTCGCGATCGCGGCCTGCACGCTGGTCAGCGCCGCACCCGAATAGAGCTGGGCCGCCTGGGTGGTCAGGATGTTGTTGATCGTCGCGTTGTTGCCGCTGGCGTCGACCAGGTTGGTGTAGAGGATGTTGCTGGGCGACACCACCGCCGCGTTGATCGCGGGCGCATAGACCGCGCCATAGCTGGCGCCCGAGATCGCCGGCGCGATCGCGGTGGCCAGGTTGGTCTGCGCCGCCTCGAGCAGCGTCAGCGTGTTGGCCGACAGCACCCCCGGCGGATCGATGATCGCGACCCGGTCCTTGAGCACCGATGCCTGGCTGAGCATCGTCGTGACCACATTGCCATAGTCCGACGCTCCGAGCAGGCAGGCCTCGGGAACCACGGTCATGGTCGGCCCGGTGGCATAGCCCGCGGCGAGCACGCCATTGGCGAGCGGCGTGCCGCCGATGCTGTCGAGAAACCATTGCGCGGTCGGGGTCGGGGTGCTGGTCGGGCTCTGCCCGACCCAGTAGCTGCCGACCGACAGGACGTAGCACTGGCTGCCGCCATTGGCGAAGAAGGCCTGCATTGCCCAATAGAGGTTGAACTGGGTGATCTCGCCGGCCTCGGCGGTCGACTGCAGCGAAAAGGGCGTGATCGCCGCGGTACCGGTCGCCGGCACATAGGAGGCGTAGAAGGCGGGGACCTCGGTCGACGCGATCGAACCCGACGACGCACTGCCGCTGCCGCTCGCGCCCGAACCGCTTCCCGACGGCGGATTGGGGTTGCCGATCGGCGCGACCGCGAAGCCCGCCGGCGCGGCGCCGCCGAAATATTGGCCATATTCCATCATCGACGAAATCGGCACCGGCTGATTGTACAGCGGCGCGCCGGTGGTCGGATCGCCGGCGAATTCGGTATAGCCGATGAAGATCGGCACCGCGGTCGCGACCCCGACGATCCCCGTGCCGAACGCGTCGATCTCGGTCGTGTAGACGCCCGGCGTCACGCGCGCGAGATAGGAGCTTGTTGCAGTCACGATCGACATTGGCATCTTCCTTTGTGACTAGAATGACTGTGGCAGGCGGAACCGCCCGGCAACTTCGAAATCACGTATATCCAGCGCGACGATGATCGGAGGCTGGGATGCGGCGGCACCGCTTCGGGGCGTTTCCTTGCTTGAACGGTCATAGATAGACGAAGATTTCGGACGTGCCGGCCAGCGCCTGGCCGGCGGCCGGCCACACCGGCGCGGTCGGCGCATTGGGCAGCCGGGCGATATGGATGTCGTCGCGCTGGCCGTTGCCGCCATGGCCCTGCCCCGACAGGCTGTAGCGGACCGACATCTGCTGCGACAGCGCCAGCGGCCGGGTCGCGGTGAACAAAGTCGCGCTGTCGCCATTGGGCAGGATCGCCGGCGCCCTGGTGAAGCGCATCCCGCCCCCGGTGATCGCGAGTTCCTCGGCCGATCGCGCCGCCTGCCCGGCCACGACATAATAGCGCCAATAGGTCTCGCGCGCATCGAAGCGCAGCGTCAGGTCGACCGGCGCGATCGTCGCGCCGTCGGCGGAAACCGGAAAGGCGGCCGGATCGCCGCTGCCGTCCGCGGGCTGCACCAGCAGGAGATCGAGCAGGCCCGTAGCGGCCGGCGGCGGCGGCATATAGGCCAGCGCCGCCGGGCCGCGATAGGCGCGCACGGGCACCGCGGACAGCGTATAGAGCCCATAATCGAGACCGGCGAACGACAGCGTCGCCGCCGCGCCGGGCGCGACGGCGACGCTGGCGACCGGCTTGCCGGCGATATCATGAGCGGTGACGGTCCCGGCGACCGGCGAAGACAGCGCGATCGTGGCACCGGTGATCGGCACCAGCGCATCGGCGCCGACCGCGGCACCCGCACCGAAACGGCGCGCCGGCCCGACGCCGTTGGTCGCAAGATTGCTGCCATGGATGATCGTGCGCATCGGCGAGGTCTCGATCGGCAGCGCGGTGAAGCCTACGAACGCCGGATTTTTCAGGACCAGCATGATGCCGAGGCGCGCGGCGCCGTTCGTGGCGAGCGCGTTGGCCAGCGCCGCGCGGCGCGTGCCCGGCATCGTCACCATGAAACCGTCGCCCTGGTCGTGGACGGTGATGCGCACCGACTGCATCAACGTGGCGCTGTCGGGGGTCGGGAGGATCGAGAAATCGGGGCAGCGATCGCCATTGGCGTTATAATAGCCATGGGCGAAGCGCACCCGGAACAGGGTGATGCGCGGCTGGACCGTCGCAGGCGTCGCCGCCTGCGCCTTGCGCGGGCGCGTCATGACGCGGTCAGCGCGGTGTCGCCGACCGCCACCGGATAGGCGCGTGCCAGCATCGCCGAAGACGCGAACGGGATCATCCGCAGCTGGTAGAAAGCGCTCGGCAGATAGCGGGTACCGAGCATGCTCATGACATAGTTGACGTCGACCGGCGTAAGATTTTCGAGATCGAGCGTCAGCTTGTCGATCTCGGGTGCGAGATCGGGTGCATTTTGTGGTGTAAACACCTGTGTCTGCTGAAAAAAACTGATCAGCCGCGATAAAGCGGCAAGACCATCGGGATAACTGCGCTCGATGAAGTTCGCCATGAAGACCAGATGGACATCGAGATATATCGGCGGCGCAACGACAGCCAATCCGTTAAGCGGATCGCCACCGGCCTGGCGCGATAATACTGGCGCATAGCTGCTTGCGAAAGATTCGCGTGTGATGTTGTAAACACTCATCACAATCCTGCCCCGAGTCGCCTGATTTATTGATCCATCATGGTCAACGATACTTGTCAGCGAGACCCAATCATCCGGTCGCCGATCGATATTATTGAGATGTGTGTTTGCTAGACCACAGATTGTCTGAAGGACATTTCTCAGTAAGTCCATGATTCGAAAGATGCGACTCGATCGACTTTCCGTCAACAGGATTCTTTCGGCATGAGGATTCATACCGAAACGAGAGCATCTTCAATATGTGATGATTTATAACAATTTTGATTGCCACCGGATTTTTTCATTCATGAAATAAACTGGAAGCAATTATGACACCAACTTTAACAATCAGATTCTTTCCCTATAATCAATAACTTATTTTCAACCACCGGATGCTCGAGACGCCGCGCCGATGCGCGCCTCATGGCGCAACCCCCTTGACTCGCGCTATCAGATATTTCCCGCATCTCACCGAAATGGATCAGTTTTTTCCGTGGGCATGGTCGACCGACCCGCTTGTGAGCGCTTTCAAAGGCCGGCATTCCGCACGACCGCAACCGCGATCCCGATCGCCGATGCGCGCTTCCGTCGCTTTCGGCGGCGATAGAGTCTCTTTCTTGCCCGCCACCCTCTTGTCTACCACGCTGCTTATATCGACGGGCAACCGGTGCGACCCGGCATCGGTGGGACCCGTGGTGACGCATCGACACCCCCGGCTTTCGCGCGGTGGGGATGATCGGGCACAGGGGCGCGAGGAGGCTGAGCCATGGCAACGACCATTTCGGGGACATCCTCGCCTTCGGCGGCGGCCGACGCCCCGCCCGGCCCGCTGCCGACCACACGGCTGGTCCGCTTCGCCGCGATCCTGCTGCCGATCACCGCCGCACAGCTGCCGATCGGGGTCTATCTGCCGACGCTCTACGCCCAGCATTTCGGCCTCTCGCTGACGATGCTCGGTACGATCTTCCTCGCCGAACGGATCTGGGGGACGGTCGCCGATCCGATCGTCGGCCTGCTCAGCGACCGCAGCCATGGCCGCCATGGCCGCCGCAAGCCGTGGATCGTCGCGGGTGCCGCGCTCTATGCGGTCGCGACGATCTTCCTGTTCTTCCCGTTCCTGCCGGTGACCCCGCTCTATCTCGCGGCGGCGCTGTTCGCCTTCTATCTCGCTTGGTCGATGATCTACATTCCCTATCTCGCCTGGTCGGGCGAGGTGTCGGGCGAATATCATGAGCGTACCCGGGTGGCGACGGTGCAGACCGTCGTCTCGGCGGTGGCGCTGCTGCTGATCCTGGTGCTGCCGACCCTGATCGATCAGCTGCGTCCCAACGACGCCGCGCTCAAACTCTATGCGATGGGCGGGGTGATCCTGCTGACGCTGCCGCCGACCCTGCTGCTCAGCCTGCGCGCCTTTCCCGAACCCCGCATCCCTGCCACGCCCGCACGGCCGCGCATGCCGTTCGGCACCGCATCGCGGCTGATCCTGCGCGAAGGGCCACTGGTGCGGGTGCTGCTGTCCGATTTCGCGGTCTCGGTCGGCCAGGGCATGCGCGGCGGACTGATCGTCTTCTATGTCAGCTATTATGTCGGGCTGCCGAAATGGGCGAGCGGCCTCTATCTCGCGCAATTCCTGTTCGGCATCGTCGCCGGCCCGATCTGGGCGGTGGTGGCGCGCCGGCTGGGCAAGCACCGCACCGCGGTCGTCGCCGAGCTGCTCCAGGCCGGCATCAACCTCGCGCTGCTGCTCGTCCAGCCGGGCCAGATCGCGCTGCTGCTGATCCTCACCGTCGCGCAGGGGCTCGCGCAGGGTTCGGGCAATCTGATGCTGCGCTCGATGGTCGCCGACGTCGCCGACCGCCATCGGCTCGCCACCGGCACCGACCGCGCCGCCTTGTTCTTCTCGGTGTTCAGCATCTCGCAAAAGGCCGGCATGGCCGCCGCGATCGGCATCGCCCTGCCGCTGGTCGCCTGGTTTGGCTTCGATCCGGTCAAGCCCAATGCGCCGGCGGCGCTCCAGGGGCTCGCGCTGGTGTTCGCGCTCGGCCCCGCGATCGCGCACAGCATCTCGGCGGCGCTCATCCACGGCTTCCCGATCGACCGGGCCCGCCACGCCGAGATCCGCCGCGCGCTCGACGCACGAGATGCACGAACCGACGCGAGTTGAGATCTATCCCGCCGCGGACGTCGCCTGTGGCCCTGCCCGCCACGCCTGCCAGCGCGTCCAGCCCCACCAGGCCGCCGCCATCATCAGGAACGGCATCGCCGGCGCATGGAAGCGCGACTGGCCCGAAAAGACGATCGCGATCGCGGTGATGAAGCCGGGGAACAGGAACAGCATCGCCTCGCCGGGCATCGCGCGCCGCACGATCAGCCTGTGGCAGGCCGCGACGAAGCCGCACAGCGCCAGCGCGAGGATCGCCAGATAGAGGAGTTCGTCGGCGATCCGCACGACCCGGATCGCCCGCGCGGCCCCGGGGAACTGCATCTCATAGGCCCAGGCCGCCTCGCCGTCGGTCAGCCACAGCCCGGCGAGCTTGCGCGGGATCAGCGCGGCGAAGGCGCCGGGATGCTCGCGGATCCATTGCCAGCCGAGCGCCTTGGCGCGGTGGTCATATTCGAGCTGGCGCAGCGTCCGCTGGTCCCTCGGTACGCCGGTCCGCGCATAGACCCGCTCGATCGCCGGCACCTCGGCATCGTTGATATAGCCGCCGGTCGCCAGGTCGTTGTTGCCGTTGAGCAGGGTCGCGCCGCCATTGGTCGAGACCATCACCGGTTCGCCGAACAGCCGATAGTTGCGGATCGTCCAGGGCGCGATCACCGCGAACATCGCGACATGGAGCAGCAGCGCCCGCGCGACGATCCCGCGCCAGCCGATGCCGGGCCGCATCGCCCACAGCAGCAGCAGCGCCGGCAACGGCAGCACATAGGACTGCGCCTTGATCAGGGTCGCGATCCCGAACAGCACCCCCGACAGGATCGCGAAGGACCAGCGGCGGTCGATCAGCAGCACCAGCCCCCACAGCAGCAGCGGGGCATAGGGGCCCTCGCTGGCGAACTGGGGGGCGTAGAAGATCGCATTGGGGTAGATCGCCCATAGCAGCAGCGCCACGACAGTCGCGGGCCGCGGCATGCCCAGCCGGTCGCCCAGCGCGACCATCCCCCACCCCGTCGCCGCCGCGAACAGAAGATTGGCGATCAGCGGCGCCGCGACATCGCTGCCGGTGATCGCGATGATCGCGGCGAGGATCGCCGGATAGCCGACCGGCCAATAGGCGGTGGGAATGCCCGCATCGACATAGCCGAGACCCGCGGCGAGTTCGCGTCCGCGATCGAGATACCAGACATAATCGGAGATCGGATCGACCGGGAACAGCAGGATCGCCAGCCCCCGTAACGCGAGCCCGAGCAGGATGATCGCGATCGGCAGGCGGTGATGCACGAACCGGTCGGCAGGACGCATAGGTTGGTGATCCAGAACCATATCCGGGTCCCCCAACCCCATGTTTCCGGTCCCTTATTCGCCGGATCGCCGGGCAGGTCAAATCACGCGGCCGAACCACCTCCCCCCATCCGGAACGATAGCCGCGCGGGTGGGCGTCCCGGCGCTGGCGGCCCTGCTTACGGTTTACGCCATGCGTAGAGCGCGTGGTGCGCAAGGATGAACAATATGTCCTTGTCCGGCCCGCCGAACAGCAGCTGGAGCGGGCGTTCGGGCACGTCGATCCGGCCGATCTCCTGGCCGTCCCTAGCGTAGACGAAGACCTGGCCATTGGCGACATAGACCCGGCCCTGGCCATCGGTCGCGACCCCTTCGCCGCCGCGGTCGGCGAAGCGCCGCAGGTCGGTGACCGCCCCGCCCGGCCCGACCAGCCCGCTATAGGTGCGGTTCTCCGACGCGTTGGTCAGGAAGACCCGCTCGCCCGGCCTGCCCTGGACGAAGCCATAGCTGTCGAGCGAGTCCGAGAAACGCAGGCCCCGGGCATCGGACGGCCCCTGCTGGAACACCCGATAGGCCGGCAGCGCGATGCTGCCGTCGGGCGAGACATATTCCTGCGGCTTGGGCAGCGCCATCTCGCGCACGAACATCTCGGCCAGGGTGGTGAACCGATAGGTGTCGGGGTCGATCTGGTCCCTGAACTCGCCGTTGATCCACAGATTGACCGGCAGCACGGCGGCGGCGTCGGCATGCGCGGCCACCGGGGTCGGCGGGATGACGGTCAGTTCGGTGTCGGGCGCACCGGGCTTGAAACTATAGACGGTGCCGTTGCGGCCGTCGGACGACAGCACCATCACATTCCCCGACCGGTCGATCGTCAGGTTGACCGGATCGACCGGCGCGTCGCGGACGATCTCGAGCTTGCGGTCCTCCGACCAGCGCCAGATCCGCTGGAAGCGGCGATCAACGAAATAGACCCCACCCTTGGCGTCGACCGCGCCGCCGCCGATCGAATGGAAACCGTCGGCGAGCTTTTCGACCTTCCCGCCCCCGAAACTTGTGGCCGGCACCGGCGCCGGCCGGGTGGGCACGTCGAGCACCGCGAACTCGCGCTCGCGCACCTCCAGCCCATGGGTGACGTCGACGATCGCATTCTCATAGGGGAATTTGGTCAGGCGCAGAAAGGTCGCGCAGCCATGTTCGTCGCAGGTGCCGACGCCGCTTTCGCCGTTCACATGGAGGTTCCGGAACCGGATATCCTGCGAATTATAGAGCGTTACCGCCGCCGGCGCCGCCTTGCGCGTCCGGGTGACCCGATAACCATGGAAATTCGCCACCAGGATGTTGCGCGAATTGCGGATCTCGAGCGCGACCGCGTCGCCGCTTTCGCCGGCCTCGCCCTCGGTCTGCGGCGCCAGCAATTCCCAGTTGGCGACGCGGTTGAGGCCGATCTCGGTGCGGACATGATGCTCGACCGACGCCTGGATGATCCGCCCCGGCGTTTCGGTGTCGGAGATCAGGATGCCGGGATGCGCGAAGCTGCTCGGGCTCCAGATATTGGCGAAGGTCCCGCCGCCGCCACGGGTGACCCACAGGCTGGCGTTCTGCCCGTCCCAGCGTCTGGCCGTATCGGGATCGGCCGACTGGTTGTTGTTGTAGGGGCTGATGCGGGTGCCGTCATAGGCGTTGGTGCCATGCCCGCCCTGGAACTTGACGTCGTTCGCCATCGATCCGGCCCCCGCCATCCACAGCAGGGCCGTCGCCCGCGGGTTGACGCCATTGGTGTTGAGGCCGATCCCGGCGACGATCGCATCCCCGCCCTGCGCGGTCTCGACCAGCGCCTTGGGCGCGCCGACGCCCTGGAAGCCGGGGCTATGATCGGGCAGCACGATCTGGGTCAGGCTGGGGTGCAGGCCGATCAGCACCGTGTCGGGCCGCAGCCGCAGCGTATCGCCGACAATGTAGAAGCCCGTCGGCAGATAGACCACGCGGTGCGTGTCGATCGCCTTCTGGATCGCGGCGGTATCGTCGGTGCGGTTGTCGCCCTTGGCGCCCATCGTCCGGACATTGACCCAGTCCGACACCGGCGGCAGCGCCCGGATCGCGGGCCTGTCCGGCACCGGCAGCCGGGCGATCCGCTCGGCCTGCATCTGCGTCCTGTACTCGCCCATCTTGCCCGGGCCTGGCAGGGTCAGGCCATAGCTGAACGACGCGACCTTGTACGCGCTCCCCTTCCCCGCGCCCTTCCCCGCCCCCTTCCCCGCCACCGTCCTGCCGCTGTCGCGGAAGCGCGCGAACACCGGCATGTTGGCGGCGACGACATTCTGGAAGCCGATCTGAGTATAGACATTGTCCTCGTTCGAAATGATCACCCCGGCTTTCGCGATATTCTCGAACCGGACATCCTGTCCCCACAGCCAGTCGCCATAGCCGCGGTCGATCTCGATCCCGACCGGGGTGTCGCGGATGCCGACATTGACCAGCGTCAGACCGGCCTCATGTTCGCGGATCGCGGCGTCGCGCTGGCCCTCGAAGGTCGAATCGACCAGCGCGAACGGCCAGGCCGGCGAGGTCTTCTCGGCGAGGATGCCGTAGCGGCCACCGCGGAAATGCAGATCCTCGGCCTCGTTGGCGACATGGTAGAGCCCGGCCAGGCCCGAGCCGATGTCGAAATCGGCATGGCTGACGAAGCTGTGCTGCGCGGCATGGAACCGGATCGCGGTCGCGGCGGGATTGCCGTCCATGATCCGGAAATCGATATTGGCCAGCGCCGAATAGAAGGTGCCCGGATTGGCGTCGGCGACGTCGGGATTGAACGGCACGCTGCCCGGCGGCGGAAAGGCGATCGGCTGCGCCTCCTTGGGATCGCGCTCGCGCCGGCCGCCGGCGAAGATCAGCATATGGGCGACGCCGCGCTGGAAGCCGGGCGTGTTCGCGCCGAGCAGGAACAGCGGCCTTTTGTCGCCGATGCCGAAGATGCGCACCCCCGGCCACAGGAAGATGGTGCGGCCGATCCGGTAGGTGCCCTGCGGCACGAACACGATCCCGCCGCCGCCCTTTTCGGCGGCGACGTCGATCGCCTTCTGGATCGCAGCGCTGTCGTCGGCGCGGCCGTCGTGCTTGCCCTTCACGACCACCGCCGCCGGATCGTCGGGCGCGACCGCATAGACCGATGGCGATGCCGACGCTGCCTGCGCCGTCGCCAGCGCCGACAGGACGAACAACACTCCGCCACCAAGGCCGCGATACATGGCGTATCTCCTGAAAAACAGATGTCCCGGCCAGACCGGCCGGGACAAGTTGGGGACTATGGATCGCTCAGTTTCTACAAGGTCCAGGACCGATCGACATTCGGCTCGGGCTGTGACGAAAATGGTGTTTTTCGAGAACCGGCGCGCAGGGTACTTTAATGTACCTGAGCACCGGAAGCGCAGAAAAGCGCCGTTTGCAGGCCAGTCCGAGTGAATGTCGATCGGTCCTAGAAGCTGACGCGGACGCCGGCGCGATAGGTCCGGCCGAGCGTGTCGTAGAGCGCCGGATTGATGTCGAGGCCGGTATTGGTCTGCGGCATCGGCTCCGGATCATGGTCGAACATATTGTCGACCTTGAAATAGGCCTTGATGCTGCTGGTGATGTTGTAGGAGCCGCCGAGATCGACATAGAAGGCGCCCTTCATCCGGTTGCGGTCGATCGTCGGGCGGTTGACGGTCGAGGCCGGGCAGCTTCCCGCCTGGCACTCGATATATTG
Organism: Rhizorhabdus sp. GW822-FHT03C02; assembly: GCF_058801765.1. Taxonomy (NCBI): domain Bacteria; kingdom Pseudomonadati; phylum Pseudomonadota; class Alphaproteobacteria; order Sphingomonadales; family Rhizorhabdaceae; genus Rhizorhabdus; species Rhizorhabdus sp. GW822-FHT03C02. The sequence continues at coordinate 1,044,440 of NZ_JBXANN010000001.1, read as the reverse complement.
ATGGCCGATCACCCCGTCGCTGAACCAGCGCTCCTGCACGGTGATGCTGAACCTGTCGGCTTCGTAGGTCTGGATCGCCAGCCATTTCCAGTCGGGGGTCGCCCCGGCATTCGATCCGGCGGTATCGACCGGGATCGTGCCCGGCAGGCCGGTGTCGGTGACGAACTTGCGGACATGGGTGGCAAGCGCGCGCACCGTGAACGAGCCGTCGAGCCCCAGCGGCTGCTGCCACTGATAGCTCGCCTCGATGTCGAAACCGTTGCTCTTGATCGACGCCAGGTTGAACGCCTGGACGTTGACGAAATTCGGGCCGTTGGTGTTGCGCAGGTTGAAGGCACCGCAGGTCGATGTGTTGCCTTGGAAGCAGAGATTGACGATCTGCGCCGCGGTCAGGCTGGCGATCACCCCCTTGAGCTTGATGTCGTAATAATCCAACGACAGGCTCAGCCCCGGCAGCCAGGCCGGCCGGGCGAGCACGATCCCCAATTCGGTGTTGCGCGCGATCTCGGGCTTCAGCGCGCTGTTGCCGATCGAATTCTGGATGATCAGCACCTGGGTGTTGGTGAAGGGATCGGTGAAGTTCGGCACCGTCGTCGTCGTCGGCGCGGCGAACAGTTCGGACAGGTTGGGCGCGCGCACGTCGCGCGAGGTCACCGCGCGCAACCGCACCGCGTCGATCGGCGTGTCCCAGGTGCCGCCGACCTTCCACGACCAGACCGTGCCCGAGGTGCTGTAATGGGTGACGCGCGCCGCGGCATTCAGATTGGCGCGGCCGAGGCTTTCGGAATCGAGCAGCGGGACATCGGCCTCGAGAAAGCCCTCGGCGACGTCATATTTGCCGCGGCCATTCTTGTAGTTGCCGGCATACCAGTTGTTGCCGTCCGCCAGCAGCACGGGATCGGCGGGGTAGTCGGCCGAATTGGGGCTGGTCGCCGACACGCCCGCGCCATAGGGATCGGCGTTCACCCGGTAATATTCGCGGCGATATTCGCCGCCGAACGCGACCGAGACCGGCCCCGCCCACGACGCGAACGGGCTCCCCGACAGGTTGAGGCTGGCGACGTCCTGGGTCTGCCGCGTGTGCTGGAACGGCCCGTTCTCCGGGGTGATATAGGCGAGCGCCGCCGACGACGGGGTAACGTTACCAAAAATGTTGATCGGCTGGCATCCCGCGGCGCGCGCGGCGGCATCGCTGCAGACGATCGCGCCGTTGAGCACCACCGCGTTGACCGCCTGGTTGTAGCGGCGGTTGAGCATGATGTTCTCGACATGGATGTCGGTGATGTTGATGCCATGCTCGTAAAAGGCATCATAGTTCCAGTTGGTGCCGGCCAGCCCGAACTGGCCCTTCGCGCCGCCGACGAAGCGATATTGGCGGCGGTCGGTATAGACCTTGATGTTGGGCAGGATCGCGTTGCTCAGGCCATAGCGGAAGCTGGTGATCCCCGCGGTCGCGCACAACGCCCGCACCGATGCCGGCAGATAGGGATTGGAACATTGGATGGTGATGTCGGTCCGCGCCGCGCCGGGGTTGGGCTGGTTGTGGGTCTTGACCTGCGCGACGTTGACGGTGGTGTAGAATTCATTGTTGTCGGCGAATTCATAGGCCAGCCGCGTATAGCCGTTGATCCGCTGCAGCGCCGACTGCAGCGAGGTCCCCGAACCGACATGGCCCGACATGTCGCCGCCGACGCAGAAGCCGACGAAACAGCCGGTGACATTGCCGTTGGCGTCCTTGGCGGGCACCCCGCCCGATCCATAGTTGAAATTGACCGGCTGGCCGCTCGCGTCGAAGGCGATGCCCTGCAGCGGCCCGGCATTGATCAGCCCATATTTGGCATATTGATAGGGCTGGCCGAGATCGCGGTAGAGATATTGCGGCGAGGTGCTGTTGAGCACGCCGGTGTTGACCAGGGTGGTGGCGCGGTACCAGTCGCGGCTGCCCGCCAGGTCGGTGTTGAAATTGCCGGCGCCGACGCCGTCCTCATGATCATATTCGCCGCTGATCACGACATGGAAGCGGCCGAACGCCTTGCCATAGGCGGCCTGGACCAGCCCCTGCTGATTGTCGTTGTAGCGGGTGATGCCGCCCTGGATATTGCCCTTGAAGCCTTCGAACTTGGTGTCGGTGATGAAGTTGACGACGCCGCCGACCGCATCCGATCCATAGGAGGCCGATGCGCCGCCGGTGACGACGTCGACCCGCTTGACCAGAAGCTGCGGGAACAGGCTGATGTCGGGCACGCCGGTGACGTTGGCGCCGACCACGCGCTGGCCGTCGAGCAGCGTCAGCGTACGGATCGTGCCGAGCCCGCGCAGCGAGAAGGAACTGAGCCCCTGCTGCCCGCTGGAGGTGCTGAAGGTGCCGGTGGTGGCGCCGGTCGATCCCTGCAGCGACGGCAATTGGGCGATGGTGTTGAAGATGTTGGGCTGGGCATTGTTGGCGATCTGGGTGTCGCCGATCACCGTGGTCGGGGTCGGCGCGTTGAAGCCGCTGGTGGTGATGCGCGATCCGGTGACGATGATCTCGGCATCCTGGCGTGCGGCGGCATCGTCGGTGCCGGCCGGGTCGGCCGGAGCCTTGGCGGCGTCGGGTGCCGCCACGGCCTGCGCCTGGGCGGCGTCCGCCAGGCAGAAAGCGGCCAGTGCCGCCAGGCTTGCGGTGCCCCACAACCGCCGGATAGCGATATTCACCTTCATCGATCCTTCCCCCCATTGTCTTCGCTGGCCTTCGTCAGCGCTGTCGCGCGCATGATCGACGGCATGTTCGAAACCTATCGCGCCGCCCGCCCCGACGCACTTACGACCTAAGTCGTAAGCCTGTTCTCACGGCCGCGCGGCGTAGAGCGCGTGGTGCGTCAGGATGAACAGCGTCCGCCGGTCGGGCCCGCCGAACAGGATCTGCAAGGGCCGGTCGGGCACGTCGATCCGGCCCGTTTCACGGCCGTCGGGCGCATAGACGAAGACCTGCCCGTTCGCGACATAGACCCGTCCCTCGCCATCGACTGCGACGCTCTCGCCGCCGCGGTCGGCAAAGCGGCGCAGGTCGGTAAGGGTGCCGCCGGCGCCGACCCGGCCGCTATAGGTGATGTTCTCGGACCCGTTGGTGACGAACAGCCGCTCGCCCTGCTTCGCACCGACCAGGCCATTGGCGTTGAGGCTGTCGGACCAGCGCCACCCGACATGATCGGCTGGTCCCTGCTGGTAGACCCGGAACGCCGGCAGCGAGAGGCTGCCGTCGGGCGAGCGATATTCGCCGGGCTTGGGCGTGCCCGCCTCCGCCGCGAACAGCTCGGCGAGCGTCGCGAATTGATAGGTCCCGGGGTCGAGCTGATCGCGAAACTCGCCATTGACCCACCAGTTGACCGGCAGCAGCGTCCGCGCCCCGGGCGCCCCGCCAGCCGGGGTCGGCGCGATTACCGTCAGCCGGTCCTTGGGGCCATCGGGGTCGATCGAATAGACCGCCCCCTTCGCACCGAGCGAGGACAGCACCATCAGATGGCCCGATCCGTCGATCGCCAGGTTGACCGGATCGAGCGCATGGTCGCGGACGATCTCGAGCCCCCTCGCCGCGGTCCAGCGGTGGATGCGCTGGAAATGCCGGTCGATGAAATAGAGCGCGCCTTTCGCGTCGACCGCGGCGCCCGAGATCGACCAGAAGCCTTCTTCGAGCTTGTCGACCTTGACGGTGGTGGACGATGCCATAGCGTCGGCGGTCGTCGCGCCGATGTCGAGGCTGGCGAACTCGCGCTCGCGCACGACCTTTTTTGCCGTCATGTCCTCGATCGCATTGTCGAACGGATATTTGCCCGCGCGCAGGAAGGTGCCGCAGCCTTCGTCGTCGCAGGTCGCGAAACCGCTCTCGGCGTTCACATGGACGTTGCGGAAACGGATATCCCCCGAATTGAACAGTCTGGCGGCGCTGCGCGCGGGATGATAGCTGCGCGTCACCCGATAGGCATGATAGTTGGCGAACAGCAGGTTGTGCGAATTGCGAATCTCGAGCGAGATCGCGTCCGGGCCGTCGCCGACCTCCTGCTCGGTCTGCGGCGCCAGGAATTCCCAGTTGCGGACATTGTCGAGCACGATCTCGTTGCGGGCATGATGTTCGACCGACATCTCGTAGACATGGCCCGGCGTATCGGTGTCGGTGACATGGAATCCGGCCTGCGCGAACGTGTTCGGGCTCCAGACATTGGCGAAGGTGCCGCCACCATTGTCGGTGACCCAGATGCTCGGATATTGCGCGTCCCACCGGCCGTCGGCGACCGGATCGCCGCTGTGCGCCGCCGCCGCGCCGAGCGTCCGGCCGTCGGCGGTCGGGGTGCCGCCGCCGCCCATGATCTTGACGTCCTCGACCAGGCTGTTCGCGCCCGAACGCCACAGCAGCGCCGATGCGCGCGGGTTCACCCGGCCGGTGAACAGGCCGAGACCCGAGACGATATTGTCGCCGCCGCGCGGGCTCTCGACGATCGGCAGCACCGTCCCCACCCCGGCATGGCCCGGATCGTCGTCGGGGACGAACAACTGGGTGATCGCCGGATGCAGGCCGATCAGCACCGTGTCCGGCCGCAGCCTGAGGGTGCCGCCGACCTTGTAGAAACCGATCGGGAAATAAAGGATGCGGTGGCTGTCGATCGCCCGCTGGATCGCGGCGGTGTCGTCGGTCTGGGCGTCGCCGGCGACGCCCAGCCGCCGCACATTGGTCCACTCCGCCATCGCCGGCAGGTCGCGGATCGCCGGCGATGGCGCGGGCGGTGCCGATGCCAGCGCCTCGACCGCGGCATCGGTGCGCGATCGGCCCATCTCCCCGAGCGCCGGAACCGCTAGGCCATGGCTGAACGACGCGACCCGATAGGCATTGCCCTTGCCGGCCACCGTCCGGCCGCTGTCGCGGAAGCGGGCGAACACCGGGGTCCGCGTGGCGACGGCATTGTCGAAGCCGATCTGGGTGAAGACGCTGGTCTCGTTCGATATCAGCACCGCGGCGCGGCGGACATTGTCGAACCGGACATTCTTGCCCCACAGCGAATCGCTGTAGCCGCGGTCGATCTCGATCCCGACCGGCACGTCGCGCATCGCGACATTGACCAGGGTCAGGTCGACCTCATGCTCGCGGATCGCCGCGTCGCGCTGCCCGTCGAAGCTCGAATCGAGCAGGGTGAACTGCCAGGCGGGCGAGGTCTTTTCGCTGACGATGCCGTAGCGGCCGCCATGGAAATGGACATTCTCCAAGACGTTGCCGGCCTGGTAGACCCCGGCGAATGCCGATCCCAGGCGGAACTCCATATGGCTGAGGAAGCCGTGCTGGGCGAGGCGGAAGCGGACCCCGGCGGCGGCGGGGTTGCCCGCGCCGATCTCGATGTCGACATTGCTCATCGCCGAATAGAAGGTGCCCGAATTGGCGTCGCGGACGATCCTGTCGCGAGGCACCACCGTCGGCACCGGCACCGGCACCTTCCCGACATCATATTGGTCGCCGCCGGCGAAGACGATCATCGTCGAGACCCCGACCTGGAAACCGGGCGTATGCGGCGCCAGCAGGATGACCGGGCGGGTCGCCCCGGCGCCGAAAATCCGGACACCCGCCGGCACCACCAGCGTGCGGGTGATCCGGTATCGCCCCGACGGCAGGAAGACGAGGCCATGGCCGGTCTTGTCGCGCGCCTTGTCCAAGGCCTGCTGGATCGCGTCGCTGTCGTCGGCACGGCCGTCCCCGCGTGCCTTGACGATCACCGCATGGGGTTCGTCGGGTATCGCCGGAAACACCGACACCCCGGCAGCGCCCGCATGCCCCGGTATCACCAGCGCCGCCGTCGCCAGCAGGCCCGCCATCACACCATATCCGACCGTTATCATGCCTGCCCCGACCCGCTGCTACGCCGTCTGCCGGGGATAAATCGCGGCCTCGCGCTTGGCACTTGCGACCAAGGTCGTAGTTTTCAGCCGATCCGGTCCGCCCTTATAGCGGCGACATGCCGGTGCCGAAGGCGCCGCCCAGATGCGGGAACCAGCTTTGCCAGTCTCTTCTGCTTCCCGCCCGCTCGTCCTCTTCGTGATGGGAGTCAGCGGCTGCGGCAAATCGACGGTCGGGCGGCTGCTCGCCGGGCGGCTGGGCTGCCCCTTCCTCGAAGGCGACGATTATCATTCCGACGCCGCGGTCGCGAAGATGAAGGGCGGCGATCCGCTGACCGACGCGGATCGCTGGCCCTGGCTCGACCGCCTCGGCCACGCAGCCGCATCGGCGGCGCAATCGCACGGCATGGCGATCGCGGCCTGCTCGGCGCTGCGGCGATCCTATCGCGACCGGCTCCGCGCGATCGTCGCCCCCCCTGCCCATTTCCTGTTCCTCGACAGCCGGCGCGACGAGCTGCTCGCGCGGCTGACCCATCGCACCGGCCATTATATGCCGGCCAGCCTGCTCGACAGCCAGCTGGCCACGCTCGAACCGCCGGCGCCGGAAGAATCCGCACTGACGCTGTGCGCGACCGCCTCGCCCGCCGCGTTGTGCGACAGCGCCTTGGGCTGGATCGAGGCCATGGCAGCCGACGCGCCCAGAGCCTGAGCCCATAGACCGCTGCCTTCTTCGTCATCCCGGGCTTGACCCGGGATCTCCTTGCCTTCGCGCGCGGAAGAAGAAGGGAGATCCCGGATCAAGTCCGGGATGACGGCTATGTCAGCGACCAGTTACGCTGACCCGAACCCCGGTCACGGCATCAGCCGCCGCCGCCCCTCCCACAGATGCCAGCGCATCGCCAGCGCCGCACCGTCGGCATCGCCGGCCCGGATCGCATCGACGATCACCTCATGCTCACGCAGCATCGTCGCGATCACCTCGGGCGGGCGCGAGCGCGAGATGTCGACGCCCGCGCGCATCACCCGCTCGACATCGTGCCACAGCGAATCGAACGCGGCGATGAACGCCGGGTTGCCGGTCGCCTCGGCGATGCGGCGGTGAAGCTCCATATCCTCGGCATGGGCGGGCGCGTTCGACATCAGCGCCTCGGTCAGCAATTGCAGCCCCTCTTCGATATGCGCCATTTCCGCCGCCGACCGGCGCGCGGCCGCGAGCCGCGCCGCCTCGGCCTCGAGGACGAAGCGCACCTCATAGCTGCCGAGCGTCGCGGGCAGTTCGGCGATCGGCATGAACGCCACCAGCCGTTCTGATGGGCGGCTCTTGACGAACGAACCGGCGCCGCGCCGCGCCTCGGTGATCCCGTCCGACGCCAGCCGCACCAGCGCTTCGCGGACGATCGCGCGCGACACCCCGAACATCTCGGCAAGGCCGGCCTCCGACGGCAGCCGGTCGCCGACGTCGAGCTCCTCGGATTTGATGATCTCGACGATGCCCGAATAGGCACGGTCGGAAAGCCGGATCTGGCTCATGGCGAAACCTGCCTGTCGCTCGAAACTGTCACGAACATTCTACCCGCGGTCGGTCACAGGACACTGCTCGCGGCGAGCACCAACAGCAAGCCCACCACCGCGACCACCGTCTCCATGATCGACCATGTCCGGAAGGTGCCCGGCATGTCGGTGCCGAGATAGCTTTTGACCAGCCAGAAACCGGGATCGTTGACGTGCGAGAAGAACAGCGATCCGGCGCCGATCGCCAGCACCATCCACTCGGGCGACACCCCCGATGTCGCGACCAGCCCGCTCATCACCCCGGCCGCGGTGATCGTCGCGACCGTCGCCGATCCCGTCGCCAGCCGGATGCACACCGACACGCCCCAGCCGAGCAGCAGCGGCGAGATCGTCCCGCCCGACGCCAGCCGCACCAGCATGTCCGACAGGCCGGCGGTGACGAGCACCTGCTTGAGCGCGCCGCCCGCGCCGATCGCCAGCAGGATCGCCCCCGCCGGCGCCATCGCCTCTTTCCACACCGCATTCTGGATCGTGCGATCGGTGATCTTGCGACCGAACAGCAGCGGCAGTGCGACCAGCGTCGCGATCAGCAGCGCGACCACCGGATCGCTGATCCCGCCGAGCCAGCTCAGCCGCGACGCCAGCGAGGGCGGCAGCCAGGCGAGCGACTGACCCGCGGTGATCAGCACGACCGGCAGCAGCACCGCGATCAGCGCGCGCCACACCGCCGGCGTCGCGACCTCGAGCCGGATCGGATCAAGCAGCGGCGGGCTGAGCTTGACGCCCGGCGCGGTGAAGCGCGCGAGCAGCGGGCCCGCGACGATCGCGGTGGGGATGCCGACGATCAGGCCATAGAGCAGCGTTCGCCCGAGGCTCGCGCCGAGCGCGTCGACCGCGAGCAGCGGCCCCGGATGCGGCGGCACCAGTGCATGGACCACCGACAGCCCGGCCAGCGCGGGCAGCATCAGCCGCAGCTTGGCCTCGTCCTCGTTGCCGCCCCGCGGCAGCGCCGCGGCGGCGGCCGCGACGATCGGCAGCAGCAGCACCAGCCCGGTTTCGAAGAACAGCGGCAGCCCGATCACCAGCGAGGTCGCCAGACTCGCCCAGGGCGCGCCCCTGACCCCCGACAGCCGCAGCGCGGCCCGTGCCAGTCCGCCGGCGCCGTCCGACAGCTGCAGCATCGCCCCCAGCCCCAGCCCGAGCGCGACGACCAGGCCGGTGCCGCCGAGGATCGTGCCGACCCCCTTCTCGACCGCTTTCGCGGTGTCCGCCATCGGCAGCCCGCTGAGCAGGCCGACCGTGAAGGCGCCGCAGAGCAACCCGACGAACGGATGCAGCCGGCCGCGGATGATCAGCGCGATCGAGAGCGCGATGCCGGCGATCGCCGAGAAGACGAGCCGGTAATCCTCGGGAGTCATCGGATCACCTACCGGCACGATATGACGCGCTGGCATGAACGGGGTTTGCGCACATTCGAACGCGCCACTTCTGCCATCGTCTCCCCTTCCGCTGCTTCGATCCTCTGGGCGCTTGGCCGGAACCTGTTAGACAACTTATCGATGAAATAGCCAATGAGAAGCATGAATCGGCGATATAGACGAAATTTTCCTTGAATCTGTCTGACTACTTCTCTTATCGTCCGTGCAAGAATAGTCTGCCAGGCGGGCCGATCGGCCTTCAACATATCCGCGCAAAGCGGATCGGAGACGGGAGAGGAAGGATGCAGGTCGCTTTTGATCTGAACGGGGTTTCCGACCATCGCGGCACCGAAGGTGCCGGCCCTATGTCTGCGGCACGTCATCTGACACCCACCCAGCTCAAGGTGCTGCGCTGCGTGCATTCAGGGCTGCTCAACAAGCAGATCGCCTTCGAACTCGGCATGGCCGAGGCGACGGTCAAGGTCCACATGACCGCGCTGATGCGCAAGCTCAACGTCCGCAACCGCACCCAGGCGGCGATCGCGGCGGGCAATCTCGGTTCGGACCTTCCCGAACTGGCGGCATGATCGGCTGATCCCGCGAAGCTTCGTTTTGGCCTGCAGAAATAGCGTAAATACCTGATCTTTTATCCGTTCGTGTCGAGCGTGCCGAAGGCACGCATCGGTGGTGGAGCGTGTCTCGACTACGCTCGACACGAACGGGGGCTTCCCTGCCTCGGCTATAACAAGCCGATCAGCGACGCCGCCGCGATGTTTGCGGCGATAGCTCCTCTCGCCCGATTTTAAGCTTGCTTAGCTTTACCAGCATCGCGCACCCAAGTCCCCGTTCGACAGGAACGATGACCGCAGCGACGGTCCGACGAGGAGGGAATGATGGACCTGGGACTGGCCGGCAAGGTCGTGATCGTCACTGGCGCGACCGCCAATATCGGCCGCGCGATCGCGCTCGACTTCGCCGCCGAGGGCGCGAAGCTGATCGCGGTCGGCCGCGACGAGGAAGCCGGCGCGAAGGTCGTCGCCGAAGCGACGCGGCGCGGCGCACAGGCGGCGCGGTTCGTGCGCGCCGACCTGCTCGACCCGCAATCGCCGGCGCTGATCGTCGAGGCGGCCGAGGTGCTCGGGCCGGTCGCGGTGCTGGTCAACAATGTCGGCGGCAATGTCGCCGGCGGCCTGTTCGTCGATACCGACCCCGCGACCTGGCAGGGCGACATCGATCTCAATTTCACCGCGACCCTGCGCATGACCCATCAGGTGCTGCCCGGGATGATCGCGCAGGGCCATGGGCGGATCGTCAATATCGGTTCGACCGCCGGGCTGGTCGGCGACTATATGCTGCCGGTCTATTCGGCGATGAAGAGCGCGATCCACGGCTTCACCCGGGTGCTCGCCAAGGAGGTCGGCAAGCACGACATCACCGTCAACTGCGTTGCGCCCTATGGCACCGTCGCCCAGGACCCCGAGGCGTTCAGCAAGGGCAGCCGCTTCCACCCCGAAAACAGCTTCTTCTCGACCGCCTTCGCCGGCGCCGACCCGGCCGACATGGCCAAGCGCGCCCGCGCGCCCGGCCCGCTGCCGCGCCAGCTCGCGCGGCCCGAGGACGTCTCGGCGGCGGTGCTCTATCTCGCGTCGAACCGCGCCGGCTTCGTCACCGGCCAGGTGATGCAGGTCGATGGCGGGACCCTGCTCTGATCCCAACGGTCGAAATGCTCGACCCTCTTTTCCGTTCGTGTCGAGCGTAGTCGAGACACGCTGCGGTGGTGGAGCGTGTCTCGACTGCGCTCGACACGAACGGGCTAAAAGTTTCGACTATTTCGACTATTGGGATAAGTCAGCGCCCGGTCACAGCGTCCGGGGTTTGACCTCCTCGATCACCCATTGGGCATAATCGAGATAGGCCTCGATATCGGGCATCGGCGGGATCGGCACCCCGGTCATCGTCACCCCGAGCGACTTGAACCAGCCGATGCGGTCGACGATCTCGTCGAGGCTCATGCCCGGGCGCGCCTTGGGATCGTCGAGGATCGTATGCCCTTCGCCGATCCGCGACGTGCCCAGGCCGTACATGATCTCGAACGGCTCGCCCTTGAAGTCGGGCTGCGACTTGATGAAGTCGATCCGCGCCGGCAGGTCTTCTGGCTTGGTCAGGAAGGCGAACCAGCCGGTGCCGAACCGCGCGGCGCGCCTGAGCGCGGCGTCGGCATCGCCACCGATCCAGATCGGCAGATGCGGCTTCTGAAAAGGCTTGGGTTCGAAGGCGACGTCGCGGAACGAGACATATTTGCCTTCGAAACAGGGCGAATCCTCGGTCCACAGCGCGATGATCGCCTCGAGATATTCGTCGCTCATCCGCCCGCGCTCATGGAAAGGCACGCCGAGGATCTCGAACTCCTTCTCGAGCCAGCCGACCCCGAAGCTGGCGATGATCCGGCCGCTGCTCATCCAGTCGATCGTCGCCAGCGCCTTGGCGGTGACGATCGGGTGCTGCAGCGGCAGGATCGCGATCGACGAGTTGATCATGATCCGCTCGGTCGCGCCGGCGAAATAGCCCTGCCCCGCCGCCGCATGGAAATAATGCGGCCCGGACAGTTCGACATGCTCGTTCGGGATGATGAAATGTTCGGGGACGCTGATCATGTCATAGCCGATCCGGTCCGCGAATTTCGCCATCCGGGTCTGGACCGCGCCGGTGACGCTCGCCTCCCAGACCTGGGTGGTGGCCTTGAGCCGCAGCAGATGCGGCATCGCGAAGGCAAATTTCATCCGCTCATTCTCCCCTTATGTCCACCCGGCTTATATCCATCGGGCTTATATCCTTCGTGCGACGAAGCTGGCCGACGCGCGATACCGGCTCAATAGCCGCTCATCGAATAAGGGCGTTCGGCCTTGGCGACCGCCCAGTTCCTGTTCGGCGACGCCTGCATCGTGAAGCGCAGCTCGCCGCCCGCCATGATCTCGTCATGGCGGATGAAGCCGCGCGCCAGCGGCTTACCGTCGAGGGTGACCTTGCCGATATAGCGATTCTGCTCGGACAGCCCGTCGGCGACGATCGTGAAGCTTTTGCCGTTCGGCAGGGTGAGCGTCGCGCGGTCGAGGAACGGACGGCCGATCACATATTCGAGGCTGCCGGGGGTGACCGGGTAGAAGCCGAGCGCGGTGAACACCAGCCAGGCCGACATCTGGCCGAGATCGTCATTGCCCGACAGCCCGTCGGGGGTCGGCTTATACTGGCTGTCGACGATCTGCTTGAGCCGCTCCTGCGTCCGCCATGGCGCGCCAGCATAGTTGTAGAGATAGGCGACATGGTGGCTGGGCTCGTTGCCATGGATATATTGGCCGATCAGCCCGGATATGTCCTCCGAGCCCGAATAATCGAGCTTGCTGTTGTCGTAATCGAACATTGCATCGAGCTTGGCGACGGTCTTCCTGTCGCCGCCGAGCAGGCGGATCAGCCCGCCCTGATCCTGCGGCATGAACCAGCTATATTGCCAGGCATTGCCCTCGGTATAATCCGATCCATATTTGATCGAGACCGGATCGAACGGCGCGCGGAAACTGCCGTCGGTCAGCCGCGCGCGCAGCCAGCCGGTCTTCGGATCGAAGCTGTTGCGCCAGTTGGCGGCGCGCTTCGCGAAGCGGGCGGCGATGTCGCCGCGGCCGAGCTTCTTCGCCATCTGGGCGATCGTCCAGTCGTCATAGGCATATTCGACCGTCTTCGACGCCGCCTCGGGCTCCTTGTCGATCGGCACATAGCCGAGCGTCATATAGTCGCCCAAACCGCCATAGGGCGCATAGGTCGCGCTCGCGACCATCGCGTCGAGCGCCGCGTTCGGGTCGAAGCCGTCGATCCCCTTGAGCCAGGCGTCGGCGATCACCGGCACCGCATGATAGCCGATCATCGTCCAGGTCTCGCGCCCCTGATATTGCCAGACCGGCAGGATGCCATAGGGGCTGTCGTTGCGGCTGGCGATCAGCGAGCGGATGACGTCGTTGTTGGTCGCCTTGGGCGCGACCAGGGTCAGCAGCGGATGTTCGGCGCGGAACGTGTCCCACAGCGAGAAGGTCGATCGGAAGGTGAAGCCCTGCGCCTGGTGGACTTCATTGTCGGTCCCGCGATAGCGACCATCGGCGTCGCCGGCGACGCTCGGGGCGAGCAGGCTGTGATAGAGCGCGGTGTAGAAGCTCTTTTCGATCCCCGCCGGCGCCGCCGCGTCGACCGCACCGAGCGCGGTCTTCCACGCGGCTTCGGTCTTCGCGCGAATCGCGTCGAAATCGCCGGGCTCGCTGTCGAGATTGGCGATCGCGCCGGCCTCGTCGACCGACGACAGCGCGACCCTGACCTCGAGCGGCTTCGCCAGCGCCTTGCCGAAATCGAACCGCGCGACGAGCGCCCGGCCGAGCCGTTCGTCGACCTGATCGGTGCCGCGGCCAGGGCCCTGGAAGCCCTTATAGGGCACGTCCTTCTCGCTGTTGACGAAGGCGTGTGCGGTGAGCGGCGCCGAGAAGCGCATCGCGAAGAACAACTTGCGCGCGGGTGCCCAGCCGCGCGTCTCGCGCGATCCGGTGACCGTGCCGTCGGGCCACAGCCGGATCGACGACCACAATATCTTGCCCGGATAATTATAGAGCGAGCTGCGCAGATCGAGCAGGATATGCGCATCGGCGCCTTGGGCGAAGCCGTAGCGATGGACGCCGATCCGGGTGCCCGCGGTCAGCTCGGCGCGGACCTTTGCGTCGGCGAGGGTGACCGCATAATAGCCGGGATGCGCGACCTCGCTCGCATGATCGAAGCGCGACCGGTAACCCGATCCGGGCCTGGCCGGATCGCCGGGCTCGAGCGGCACCGCCTCGCCCGATACCGCGGTGACGAGGAAATCGCCGAGATCCGAATGGCCGGCGCCCGAAAAATGGGTGTGGCTGAACCCCTCGATCGTCGGGTCCGAATGGCGATAGCCCGCCGCCCATTTGTAGCTGTCGCGGATCTGGTGGCTGGTGTCGGTGTCGGGCGACAGCTGCACCATCCCGAACGGCGCCACCGCCCCGGGGAAGGTGTGCCCCTCGCCGCCGGTGCCGATCAGCGGATCGACCGCGTCATAGCCTGACGCCGGGGACGTGGCGGGTGCGGCGGGCACGGGTGACGCCGCGGACAGCAGCAGGGCGAGCGCGATACGGCTTGCCGATTTCATGTTCGGGAGGGTCATGGCCCGAGGCTGTCATCCCGCCCATGGACTGTCCAGACCTTCATGCGCCTGCCTGTCGCACAAACCAGGAAAAGCCCGATTTTCAGCCGTTGCCAAGCTTGGGTCGCTCGGTCACATTTGCCTGGGGTTCGGGCATGCAGGGGGCGATGATGGCAGACAAGGATATCGATATCAGCCGCAGGGCGTTCGTCGGCGGCGGCGCGATCGCCGCGGCCGCGACGCTGGCAGTTACCGCCGACGCCACCGCGCCCGCCGCCGGCCCCAAGGCGACCAGGACACCGCAGATCTTCGCGACCGGCGGCGGCTTCTTTCCCGAGGTCTGGCAGAAATCGCTATTCCCCGAATATCTGCTCGCGCTGACCCCGGCGAAGCTGCCGAAGATCTGCTGGCTCGGCCTGGCTTCGGGCGAGAGCGCGGCCAATTTCGAGACCTTCTCGCGGGGGATGGAGAAATATCCCTGCCAGGTCTTCCACTTCAATCTCTACCAGCCGGCGACGCTCGACTTCGCCGACTATCTGATGGGGATGGACATCGTCTTCGTCGGCGGCGGATCGACCAGGAACATGATCACGCTGTGGCGCGAATGGGAGTTCGACAAGGCGCTGCGCGCCGCCTGGGAAGCCGGGGTGGTGATGTCGGGCGGCAGCGCCGGGCTGATCTGCTGGTTCCAGTCGGGGCTCACCGACAGTTTCCCGCCGGTGCTGGCGCCGGTCAAGGCGACCGGCATGCTGCCGGGATCGACCAACCCCCATTACAACATCCGCCCCGACCGCAAGTCGCAATATCGCAAGTTCATCGCCGACGGCTCACTCGACAGCCCCGGCCTCGCGCTCGACCAGGATGTCGGTGTTCTCTACCGCGGCACCGAGATGGTTGAGATCGTGTCGACCCGCAAGGACGCCGGTGCCTATAAGCTGGTGCGAATTCCGACCGGCTATGAGGAAACGAAACTGCCGGTGCGTTACCTGGGAAGCTGAGCGTCGTCGGGCCAGCGCCGCCCGAGCCCATGCCCCATCGGACCATGGCCCGCGCCGAGCCCCGGTGCGGCGAGCAGCGCGGCGCGGACATAGTCGCGGGCGCGTCCGATCGCATCGGCGAGCGCCATCCCCTGCCCCAGCCCGGTCGCGATCGCGCTCGCCAGGGTGCAGCCGGTGCCATGGCTGTGGCGGGTATCGATCCGGCGCGATTCCCAGTCGATCGGCGGGCCGTCGGGCCGGATCAGCCGGTCGATCAGCACATCGCCCTCGGCATGGCCGCCCTTGACCAGCACCGCGCAGCCATGGCGTTCGGCGAGTGCGCGGGCGTCGCCGCCGAGTGCGGCCAGTTCGGGCAGGTTGGGCGTGGTCAGCGCGGCGACCGCCATCAGCCGGCCGAACGCGGCGACGGTGTCGGCATCGGCGAGCAGCGAGCCGCTGCTCGCGACCATCACCGGGTCGAAAATGATCGGGACATGCGACAGAGCCTCGAGCCGGTCGGCGACCGCGTGCGCGGCCTCCGCCGATCCGATCATCCCGATCTTGACCACATCGACGCCGATGTCGGCGACCACCGCGTCGATCTGGGCGATCAGCATCGCGACCGGCACCGGATGGACCGCGGTGACGCCGAGCGTGTTCTGCGCGGTGATCGCGGTGATCGCGGTCGTCGCGTGGCCGCCGAGCATCGTCACCGTCTTGATGTCGGCCTGGATTCCGGCGCCGCCGCCCGAGTCCGAGCCGGCGACGATCAGGATGCGGGCGGTGGCCATGACCGTGGCAGCGGGCAAGCTCACGCCGCCTTGCGCACCGCCTCGCAGATCTGGTCGACCATCGTCTCGACCAGCTTCTTGTCCTCGCCCTCGGCCATCACCCGGATCAGCGGCTCGGTGCCCGATTTGCGGATCACCAGCCGGCCATTGCCGTTGAGCTTCGCCTCGGCATCGGCGATCGCCGCCTTGACCTTGTCGTCCTTGAGCGGCTCGCCGCCGGCGAAGCGGACATTCTTGAGCAGCTGGGGCAGCGGTTCGAACAGATGGAGCAGTTCGCTCGACGGTCGGCCACTCTCGACCAGCTGGGCGAGCACCTGCAGCGCCGCGACCAGCCCGTCGCCGGTGGTGGCATGGTCGGACATGATGATGTGGCCTGACTGCTCGCCGCCGATGTTGAAACCCTCGGCGCGCATCGCCTCGACGACATAGCGGTCGCCGACCTGGGTGCGGTGGAGGCCGAGCTTCATCGTGCCGAGGAAACGTTCGAGGCCAAGATTCGACATCACCGTCGCGACGATGCCGCCGCCGCGCAGCTCGCCGCGGTCATAGGTGCCCTTGGCGATCAGCGCCATCAGCTGGTCGCCGTCGACGACCCGGCCATGATTGTCGACGACGATCAGACGGTCGGCGTCGCCGTCGAGCGCTATGCCGATATCGGCACGGGTCTCGTTGACCTTGGCCTGGAGCGCGCGGGGGTCGGTCGATCCGACCTTGTCGTTGATGTTGGTGCCGTTGGGGCTGACCCCGATCGCGATCACGTCGGCGCCCAGTTCCCACAAGGCAGCGGGCGCGACCTCATAGGCGGCGCCGTTGGCGCAATCGAGCACGACCCGCAGGCCGTCGAGCCGCAGATGCTCGGGGAAGCTCGACTTGACCGCATGGACATAGCGTCCGCGCGCGTCCTCGACCCGGCGGGCACGGCCGATATCGGCCGAGGGCACCAGCCGCACCGGCTCCTCGAGCGCCTTCTCGATCAGCGCCTCGTCGTCGTCGGACAGCTTGTAGCCGTCCGGACCGAACAGCTTGATTCCGTTGTCGGCGAACGGGTTGTGGCTCGCCGAGATCATCACGCCGAGGTCGGCGCGCATCGACCGGGTCAGCATCGCCACCGCCGGGGTCGGCATCGGCCCGACCATCACCACGTCCATGCCGACGCTGGTGAAACCGGCGACCAGCGCCGATTCCATCATATAGCCCGACAGCCGCGTGTCCTTGCCGATCACCACCCGGTGGCGATGGTCGCCGCGCTGAAAATGCGCGCCGGCGGCCTGCCCGACCTTCATCGCGATCTCGGCGGTCATCGGGCTTTCGTTGGTCCGGCCGCGAATACCGTCGGTGCCGAAATATTTGCGCGCCATCAGACCAAATCCCAAATATATGCCGAATTCCGCAGCTAGATGCGCCGAAACCCGAAAAGCCTCAAGCCCGGGCGGCCTGCGTTACCAAGGTTTTCAATGTTCATAGGCCTTGGGCAGCGCCTTCTCGGTCGGGTCGAGATAGCGGTCGCGCAGCCGGGTCTGGCGGCTGGTCATCGGCTGGGCGACCCCGTCGATGAAGACCGCGACCGGCGCCGAGGCGAGTTCGAGCGGATCGCCGTCCCAGATCACGACATCGGCATGGCGGCCCGGCCGCAGCGACCCGATCTCGCCGCCCATGCCGATCGCCTCGGCGGGCTTCGAGCTGATCGTCGCGAACGCCGCCCCCCAGTCGAGCCCGGTCGCCCCCGGAACCTTGGTCAGCGCGACCAGATTGCCGGCATATTGGGTCAGATAGGACTCGTACGGCCCCTCGGACGCGTCGGCGGTCGAGATCGCGACGGTGACCCCGGCCTTGACCATCCTGCCGACATTCGACTGGGTCGCCGACAGCATCTCGAACTTCTCGGGCAGGTCGATCAAGGCCGCTGCGATCACCGGCACCCTGGCGGCGGCGATCTGGTCGGCGACCCGCCAGCCCTCGGTCGCACCGACCAGCACCAGCTTGAGCCCCGGAAAATCCGACTTGAGCGCGAGCACCGCCTTGATGTCGGCGACCCGTTCGACATGGACCAGCAGCGGCATGCTGCCCTTGAGCACCGGCACCAGCGCGAGCGCGTCCTGGCGGGTGATCAGCGAGTCCTTGCTGGCGATCGGCACCGCCGCCGGATTGGCCGCCGCCGCGAGCGCCGCGCGCAGCAGGACATGCGCCGCCGGCCGGCTGCCGCCGGCATCGCCGGCGCCGTCCTCGCCCAGTTCGACATATTGGAAGGCGCGCGCCTTCGTCACCGGATCGAGATCGGCGGCGAGATCGATCACCGCGCCCTGGCCGCCGAACATCGTATTGCCGGTGCCGGGCATCACGAAGGCCCGGGTGGTACCCTGCAGCCGCTCGGTGGCGATGCGCTGGCTGGCGTTGCTGATCGCCGGCGCGAGATCGATCGCCGCCGAGAAGGGCGACTTCTTCGCCGACGCGTCGTTGGTCTCGTTCATGCCATAGCCGTCGAGGATGCCGAGCGTGCTGACGCCGGCGACGATGCCCGGCGACACCCATTTGCCCTGCGCGTCGATCACCCGCGCGCCGGCGGGCACCGCGACCCCGCGGCCTGCGGCGACGATCCGGCCATTGGCGATGACGACGGTGCCGCCCTCGATCGGCGCCGAGCCGTCGCCGATCGCAACGGTGCCGCCGGTGATCGCGATGGTTTCCGCCGACAGCGGCGCGGCCAGTGCCAGGACGGCGGCGGCGGCGGTGAGGAGGAGATGCTTCATTTGACGTCTCCCTCGCCGGGCTGGCCGAGCTCGAAATCGCTCACCGGCCGCAATTTCGGATTGTTCGCGTCGTACAGCATCGCGCCGTCGATCCAGACCTTTTCGGGCCGGGTGTAGACGCTCAGCGGATTGCCGTTCCACAGCACGACATCGGCCATCTTGCCGGGCTTGAGGCTGCCGGTGCGGTCGGCGATGCCGAGCGCCCTGGCGGGGTTGATCGCCAGCCATTCCCAGGCGGTCTCGTCGCTGATCTTCAGGCCCGCGCGGCGGCCCGAGGCGAGCGCCTTGGCGACCTCCTGGTTGAGATGCTGGATGCCGTTGGGATCGTCCGAATGGATCATCACGCAGGTGCCCGCATTCTGCAGGATCGCGAGATTTTCGGGGATACCGTCATAGCTTTCCATCTTGAAGCCGTACCAGTCAGCCCAGACCGCGGCGCATATCCCGTTGGCCTTCAAAAGGTCGGCGATCTTGTAGGCTTCGACCGCGTGGTGGAAGGCGGTGACCTTGTAGCCGAACTCCTTCGACATATCGATGACGTTGGCCATCTCGTCGGCGCGGTAGCAGTGGTTCTGGATCAGGATTTCGCCGTTGAGCACGCCCATCAGCGTGTCCATCGCGATGTCGCGCGCGGGCGGCTCGCCGCCCTTCTCCTCATATTTGTCCCATTTGCGCTTATATTCGACCGCCTTCGCCCAGGTCGCGCGGTCGACCGCGATATTGCCCATCCGGGTCGACGGCTCGCGGCCCTTCGAACCATAGACGCGCTTGGGATTCTCGCCGCACGCCATCTTGAGGCCGTAGGGCGCGCCGGGGAACTTCATCCCCTGGGTGGTGCGCGCGTAGACATTCTTGAGCGTGACCGAGCGCCCGCCGACGAGGTTCGCCGATCCCGGCAATACCTGCAGGGTGGTGACCCCGCCATTGACGAGCGCGCGGCTGAAGCCCGGATCCTGCGGCCAGATGCTATGTTCGGCCCATACATCGGCGGTGACCGGCCCGGTCGCCTCGTTGCCGTCGGACAGCGCCTGGACGCCCGGCGACGGATAGTCGCCGAGATGGCTGTGGATGTCGATCACCCCCGGGGTCACCCATTTGCCGCGGGCATCGATCACCGTCGTGCCGGCCGGCACCGCGAGATCGGCTCCGCCGACCGCGGTCACATTGCCGCCGGCGAGCAGCACCGTGCCATTGTCGATCCGCCCGCCCTCGCCGTCATAGACGGTGGCACCGACCAAGGCGGTCGGGACGCCCGGATAGGCGTGATAGGTCGACGGGAAGGGATCATGGTCGAACCCCTTGCCTTTGCCCGGCCCCTTCTCGGTCGAAGCCGTTTTCGGCGGCGCCGACTGGCTCGCACAGCCGGCACAGGCCAGCGCAAGCCCGATCAGCGTCAGCGCGATCGGGCCCTTCGACGATCGATGCTTATTTGACACCATGCATCCACTTCTTGAGCGGGAAGGAAACGAGGAACAGCACCGCGCCGAGGCCGATCGAGATATAGCCGATCGTCTGGAACACCCCGGCATAGGTTTCGAGGCTGACCTTGAGGTTGGTGACCTGGCCGCCGACGGTTTCGACCGAAGCGACCTGCGCGACCACGCCGGCGACATATTGCGCGCAGCTGATCGACAGGAACCAGACCCCCATCATCAGCCCGACGACGCGGGCGATCGACAGTTTGGTGATCATCGACAGGCCGACCGGCGAGATGCACAGCTCGGCCATCGAGTGGATCAGGTAGAGCAAAGCCAGCCACCACACCGCGACCTTGAAGTCGGGTCCGGCATAGCTGGTGCCCCAAACCAAAGCGAGGAAGCCGAGGCCGACCCCGGCCAGCGCGATCGCGAACTTGATCGGGATCGACGGCTCGAGCCCGCGCTTGCCGAGCGCGTTCCACATGATCGAGGTCAGCGGCGCGAGCACGACGATGAAGAAGGCGTTGAAGAACTGGGTCTGCCCGGCCGACATGCTCCAGCTGCCGACGATCGTCAGGTCGGTGTTGCGATCGGCGAACAGGGTCAGCGACGAGCCGGCCTGTTCGAACAGCGTCCAGAACACGACGTTGAACACGACGAGCACGATCGCCGCCATCATCATCTGGAATTCGACCTTGTTGCCGGCCTTCCACGCCCAGAGCGGGATGCCGATCACCGAGGCGAGGAAGGTCGCGAACAGCGCCTTGCCCATGATCGACAGGCTCATCAGATAGCCGACGATCCCCGATCCCGGGACCTGCTTGGGGGTCTCCATCAGGTTGACGAACAGGAACCAGGCGACCGGCACCGCGAGCACCGCGCCGATATAGATCGCGATCGAGCGGTCCTTCACCCCCTCGGGCGGATCGCCATAGCCCTTGAGCTTGTCGCCCGAGAACTGGATCAGCGCCCAGGAGATCATCATGCCGACCGCGGCGAGCGCGAAACCCGCCGCCCAGTCGAACGCGGTGGCGAGGAACGGGCAGAGGATCTGCGAGAAGAGCGATCCGAGATTGATGCCCATGTAGAAGATGGTGAAACCGGCGTCGCGGCGGCGGTCGCCCTGTTCGTAGAGCGCGCCGACGATCGTCGAGATGTTGGGCTTGAAGAAGCCGTTGCCGACGGTGACCATCGACAGCGCGATCAGCATCAGCATCGTGTAGAAGGTGCTGCGGTCGGCGCCGGCCTCGAACTTGCCCTTGGCGATGCTGCGGGCGACGCTGCCGTCGGGCGCGACCAGCTGGACCGATCCGTCGTCCTGCCCCTTGATCGCGAGCGTGCGGCCGCTGTCGAGCACCGACTGGGCGCCGCTGTCGCTGACGACGACCTCGTAGCGCTGACCGTCGATCGTCGCGAAGGGCTTGGCAGTCGGGCCGTGGAAGCACAGCACCAGATAGCCGAGCGACATCATGATCGCCCCGAACTTCACCGACTTCTTCGAACCGAGATAGCGATCGGCGATCATGCCGCCGACCAGCGGGGTCAGATAGACCAGAGCGGTGAAGCCGCCATAGAGGCCGTTGGTGGTCTGGTCGCTGAACAGGAAATGCTTGGTCAGATAGAGCGCGAGCATCGCCCGCATGCCGTAATAGCCGAAGCGCTCCATCGCCTCGGTGGTGAACAGCCGGGCGAGCTGCCTGGGGTGGCCGAACCAGGTGTCGCCGTCGGATCGGCTTACATGGGGCGAGCCGGGCTCGGTGGTCGCGTCAGCGTCGATTTGGACCATGAAGTTCTTTCTTATTATGGATTCGGGGCGCGTCTGCGCGGCGCCCGCGTCATGGGCGTCCAGACTAAAGCCGTTTTCCCGTCTGTGAAGAAGATTATTGCGCGGCGGCGCAACGACCGGAAAAGCGCCGAAAAGCGCGCCGACCGCGTCGCCGCGGGTCCGGATGTCCCGAAATGCCGCGCGACAGGGAGCCCGGGATAGCGCTCTCATATTGCCAGTGGTCGGCGGCAGGGCCTAGATTGGCCCGATGTCGCGCACCCTGCCCGCCCCGGACTCCGGATCGCAGGGCGGCGCGCGCCCGCGGGGCCGACCGCCGCTCCCGGCCGCCGATGTCGCGCTGCGCCGACGCAATGTCGTCGAAGCGGCGGCGCGGCTGTTCATCGCCAAGGGCTTCGACGACACCACCCTCGACGAGATCGGCCGCGAGGCCGGGGTGACCAAGCGCACGATCTACGAGCTGGTCGGCGACAAGAACGAACTGTTCGGGCTCGCCTGCAACAACCGATCGATCCGCAGCCAGAATCTCGACCTGCACATCAAGATCGCCGACCGTCCGATCGGCGACATCCTCCACGACCTCGCCGAGCGGCTGATCGCGCATTCGTTCGATCCCGAGATGATCGCGCTGCAACGCGCGGTGATGATCGAGAGCACGCGCTGCCCCGACCTGGTCAGCAGCGTGATCGTCACCGGCCGCGCGCACCTGATCGAGGCGGTCGCGGCGGTGTTCGACGAGATGGTCGCGCAAGCCCGCATCCGCGCGGTCGACTCGCGCCGGACCGCCGACCTGTTCTTCGACGCGATCGTCGGCGCCCGCGGTTTCCGCGCGGCGATCAGCACGACCCCGGAGACGATCCCGGACGACGAGCTCGACCGGCGCATCGCGATGTTCGAACATGGCTATCTGGCGCGGCGACCGGCGGTTTAAGCTACGTTGATGGATAACAAGTGGTATAGTGCGCCACGGCTCATTAAGTGCAGTCAGTAAACTGGCCCCGTAGTTTTCGCGCCGAGCTTGATGGTTGTCAGTCCACCATCGCCGATGAGAGATTTCCCGTCTGCGCTGACAACATATCTCGGAATATTATTTCTTTACCTCTAACTTCACATTTTTGGAGATAACAGAATCTATCATCGTCGACATTCGGGACACGCCGGATTCAAGCGCCTCACCATAATCGCTTAACGCTTTTTCCCAATATCCACATCGTTCATTTATCATTCCACGAGAAATTAGAGACTGCAGATGATTATTTTTCTTATAGATTTTGTATAGTTCATCCTTATCTGGCAACGAACAAATTTCATCTGTGGAAGAGAGTCTTATTATATTCATGAGATATTGCGCATTTACGTTACCATATGCCGCATATCGACCAATTTTTTGCGCAGAAAATTTTCGGTCTAGGCATTTCCATGACATGATGTCGCCATGAGCGACAAAGAAATCATCTATCTTCGGCTTGCCATTTGGGCATTTGTCAGGGTCATTACCGATAAGTGGCATTATTTCTATAGATATTTCATTTATAACGTGATTGTCTAACATCGTATTTTTCTGCGAGCGCCGACCTAGATCTACCGGAAGCGCAGTGACGCCCGACTTTGTCGGAATAGACATCAACGTCGACGAACTGCGTTCCGTTGATCCATTCGCAAGAACGTCACTGCAGGAGAACGTTAGCAGCGTGCTTAAGAGGATACTCATTTCCGTTCGCTTTCTCATCGCTTTCTTCCAGCCTCATCAACCGCGGTAGCAATCGGGCCTAGCAAATATTGGATGATCCGGCGCTTGCCGGTCTTGATCTCGGTCCGTACCGCCATGCCACGGCCCAGCGGGATGTCGCGGCCAAGCGGGTGCACGACGCGGGAATCGAGGCGGATACGGGCTGTATAGAGCATCCCGCGCTTCTCGTCGTTCGGCGTCGCGCCTGATGTCCATCCTATGCCCCCACCATCAAACCGTAATCGTTGACAGAAAGGGCCTCAAGCTTGACGCGTAGGTTCATCGCGATGTCCGAGCATAGTCCCCACCCGACCCCCGCAAGGCGGCTGGCGGTTCGATCTTCCAACCCCGCCGATAGGTTGCGCGTCCGGCGCATTGTTGGAGATCGCGCCTCCTGCTATCGGCCGCCCCATGTTCAACGACCTCTCCTCGACCCTCGCCCTGCTCGCCACCCGCCGCTCGGGCAAGCCGCGCGACATGATCGCGCCCGGGCCCGACGCGGCGCAGCTTCGCGAGATCCTCGATATCGCGATGCGGGTGCCCGACCATGGCAAGCTCAATCCGTGGCGCTTCGTGATCGTGCCCGACGATCGGCGCGAGGCCTTCGCCGACCTGCTCCAGGCGGCCTATCGCGCCGAGAAGCCCGAGGCGGGGCGGCTCGAGCTCGAGGCGATGGCGCAGTTCGCGAACCAGGCGCCATGCCTGGTCGCGGTGCTGTCGACCCCGGCCGAGAACAGCAAGATTCCGCTCTGGGAACAGGAATTGTCGGCGGGCGCGGTGTGCATGGCGATGCTGGTCGCAGCGCACGCCCAGGGCTTCGTCGGCAGCTGGTTGACCGGGTGGCCGAGCTATAACGATCAGGTGCGCGATTCGCTGGGCGGCGGGCATCATGACCGGATCGCCGGCTTCATGTTCCTGGGCACCCCGTCGCGGCCGCTCGAAGAGCGTCCCCGCCCGGCGCATGAAGCTGTCGTTTCGACGTGGAAAGGCTGATTGGGATTGACGCGCCGTGCTGTGTTAGGACAGTGTAACGGCATGAGCACCCAAGACCGCAGCCAGGATCGCCCCGTCTATCTCCGCCTCCGCGACGTGATCGCGGATTCGATTCTCGACGGCACCTATGGCGACGGCGACGCGCTCCCCTCGGTCCGCGCCTTTGCCGCGCAGCATGGCGCCAATCCGCTGACCGCGGCCAAAGCCTATCAGGGTTTTCAGGACGAAGGACTCGTCGTCGTCCGCCGCGGCGTCGGCATGTTCGTCGCCGAGGGAGCGAGCGACCGGCTGCGTCGCGATGCGCGCGACCAGTTCCTCACCGAAGAATGGCCGCGCGTCGTCGGCCAGATCCGCCGCCTGCGCCTCGACCCTGCCGACCTGCTCGATCGCGTCACCGGCTAAAACTTGCGTGCGGATGCGCTGCGGTCTAGCCGCGCTGCGATGTCCGATCCGACCGCCCTGCCCCTGATCCGCCCGGTCGATGGCGATGCCATCGCCGCCGCCGCGGCGCTGATCGTGGCCGGCAAACCGGTCGCGGTGCCCACCGAGACCGTCTACGGCCTCGCCGGCGATGCCACCTCGGGCGAAGCGGTCGCCGCCATCTATGCAGCCAAGGGCCGCCCCAGCTTCAATCCGCTGATCGTCCATGTCGCCGACCTCGCCGGCGCGGAGGCGGTCGCCGTGCTCGGCCCGATCGCGCGGCAACTCGCCGCGGCGTTCTGGCCCGGCCCGCTGACGATGGTGCTGCCGATCGCGGCCGGGTCGCCGGTGGCGACGCTCGCGACCGCCGGCCTCGCGACGGTCGCGGTGCGGATGCCCGCGCATCCGGCGATGCGCGCGCTGATCATAGCTGCGGGCCGGCCGCTGGTCGCGCCATCGGCCAATGCCAGCGGATCGATCAGCCCGACCCGCGCCGGACATGTCGCGCGGTCGCTCGCCGGCCGGATCGAGCTGGTGCTCGACGGCGGCGCGACCGAGGTCGGAATCGAGTCGACGATCGTCGCGGTGGAGGAGGACCGGCTGCGGCTGTTGCGCCCCGGCCCGATCGGCGTCGCCGACCTGGCGGCGGCCAGCGGGGTGGCGGTGGCGCTATCGGAATCGGGGGCGATCGAGGCGCCGGGCCAGATGCTCAGCCATTATGCGCCGGGCAAGCCGGTGCGGCTATCGGCAGAAACCGCCGGGGCCGACGAATATCATATCGGTTTCGGGGCGATTGCGGGCGCGCTCAACCTGTCGGCGCATGGCAGCCTGGCTGAGGCCGCGGCGCGCCTGTTCGATGCGCTGCACCGGGCCGACGATGCCGGCGAGGCACGGATCGCGGTGGCGCCGATTCCGAACGAGGGATTGGGCGAGGCGATCAACGACCGACTGGGACGCGCCGCCGCGCCGCGTTGAAGGGAGCCGCCGGGGAAACCGGCGGCTCACCCTTTAGCTCAGGCTTCTTCTTCGAAGGCCACCGCGACGTCGGCATTGGCCGACAGGCGCACCTTGTCGCCCTCGACCTCGGCGACGAGGCCGCCCGAGATATAATGATGATGGCCCTTGTGGCTGCCCTCGCCGCTGTCCTTCTTGGTCAGCTTGATGCGGTCGCCATCGACATGATCGACGGTGCCGACATGGACGCCGTCGGCGCCGATCACTTCCATATGTTCCTTGATGTTCGACAGATCGGCCATGGGATGATGCTCCTTTGGTGGGTTGCCGGGCCAGAACGCGCGAGTCCGGTTTAGGTGGCAATCGATCGGCGGGAATCGGTACAAATTCCGATATCCGCCGTCGGAAACCATATCATAGCCGAAACGGAAAAGGTGCCAGAGGGTCTATAAGCCGGGTTCTGTCCACCGCTTGCGCGGATGGGCGATCATTCCTCTACGACCGCGCTTGCACACGGCCTCCAGCAATCAACCCGGACGACCGGGCGGAGTAGCCCATGTGCCGTCCCTATTCGATCTTGCTCCAGGTGGGGTTTACCATGCCGTTCCCGTTACCGGGCCCGCGGTGCGCTCTTGCCGCACCCTTTCGACCTGGCCCGGAACCGGCCCGAAAGCCGGTCCGCCGGGTGGTCTGCTTTCTGTGGCACTATCCCTGGGGTCGCCCCCGCCGGGCGTTACCCGGCACCTTCACTCCTTGGAGCCCGGACTTTCCTCCCCATGGTCCATGAAGACCATGCAGCGATCGCCCGACCCTCTGGCGGAGCGTGCGCTAGTCGCTTTCGGCCATATGCTCAACCATGGAAAGCAGTTCGGGTATGGAAAGTGGGCCCGGGCCCTGGAAAGGCCCGCAAAGCAAATGGCCGCCTCGCCCTATCGGCGCGAAGCCAAGGCAGGCGGATGCCCGGCGTCTGAAGTCATGAACTAGGTCGTGAACGACCACTATCGGCACGGGGCTAAACGTCCGAGTAAAGTGGAAGGCGGTCTGGCGGCTTTCGGGCACCAAGACCTGGTTATCGGACCTTGATGGTTTCGACACGGGCATAGAAGTCGAAGGACACCTTGCTCGCGATACAGGCGAGCGCACGTTGACCCGCAGAATTATATTCGAGAAGCATTTCGCTGCCATGGTCGTAACTCAAATTGCGCCATTCAAGACGTCGCTGCCCACAACTCAATGCCGCCTCGGTCAAAGCTCGAACAGGATCGACTTCTGCTGGCCGGCGCTTTGAATCGATCCTGCGCCACGTTCCGCGAAAAAGCCGCCCAGCATACTGATCCTGTTCAGGCGGACTAGGCACGCCGGGCAGACTTATCACCAGCGCTGAAATGCCTCTGATTTGCAGCTTTGCTTCAGCAGGAGCGGACAGGAGAAACAGCAGGCTCAATACGGAGACGAAGCTTCTCACGTAGCGATAATGCCGCCTCGATCGAACGTCCGCAATTATGAAGTGCAGCAATCGCCACGATCGACCATAATTAGGCGGAAACGGCCGATTGATCCGATTTGGCGCAAATGGCTAATTTGGGTGGAAAGCTGACATGGCATCTCGCTCATGTCATGATGCGGAATGGCTAAGCTCGAAATTTGGGATTTGCATGAGCGGGGCCATCTCGCTTTCGATCTGCGCGATCTAATGCGATTGCTCGCACCTCGATCACTAGCCGCGTTATGGACGGTCGTGTGCCCTGAGAATTCCGAGGTTGAAGCTCTGGAAGCCACAGGTGAAGGCGGCGTTGAGTTAGAGAGGCTGGCAAAAAAGGGCGCCCAAATAACGGGGACCGAGCTAGCCGCCATCGCAGAGAGGACCAACCAGGTTATCTGGGGAGAGTTCGTCGGTTCGCTTCCGTCCAATGAACAGTGGGTAATGATCCGGGCGTTCGACAGCACATTCTATGAGATTATCACGGCAGATGATGCGGTGCTCGACACGCTCCAGGCAACTTTTCGAGACATCCGCCTGCCGAATCCCGATAATAGCTGAGAGCACGGCTCATAAAGCGGTTACGCCTATTGTCTTATGTCAGCTCGGGGTGGTTAAGCGCCGTTCGCTAGGCTTCGTCTCGCTCAAACTGGCTTGCGAATTTGACGTTATACGCGTGCAAATCACCTTCGGGTGTGATGACTAATTCCGTGATGTTGGTGCGCTGAAAAGCGTCCTCGTTCGCTTCATGGAGGATTTTGAGGCTGACGGTAAGAGCGTCATCGTCGCTGCCAATCAGCTTATAGTCATAAGCGACAGACTGTCCGAAGCAGGTTACCTGCCCCCCATCGATGATCAATTTTGAGGTAGCGTCTTCTGCGTCCCTCCACCGGCCCTGCATTTCAGTTGGAAGCGGCGCATCTCGTTCAAGCCGTCGCATACGAGCACCCTACGTGGTTGACGCGGTATTTTATGGCAAAGTCGAATGTCCGCAAGTGGGCGGAAGCCGTCAGGCTGCTTTTATGAGTCTACGGCCTACTAACGGCTGAGACCGTTTTCGCGATCGAGGAGAAGACTGAGGAGGATCGCGCGGCATTCGCCGTCGGCGATGCCGTCGAGATTTTCCGGCCGGAAGCGGCGCTGGAAGGCGGTGACCGCGGCGGGGCCGTCGCTGACGTCATAACCGAAGCGGTCGAGCGCGAGCAGGAAGCCGCCCGGGGTCCAGTGCGGATCGGCGAGCTTGGTGCGCGGGCGTGGCAGCGCCAGGCCGAGCCGGCCCAGCAGTTCCCAGTCGAACAGCTCGCCCGGATCCTGCTTGCGCTTCGGCGCGATGTCCGAATGGCCGACGACATTGGCGGGCGCGATGTCGTAGCGCTTCACGATCTCGGCGATCAGCGGCACCAGATTGTCCATCTGCGCGCGCGGGAACGGCCGATAGCCGAACTCATGGCCGGGATTGACGATCTCGATGCCGATGCTCGCCGAATTGACGTCGGTGACGCCGCGCCAGAAGGATTTTCCGGCATGCCAGGCGCGCCGTTCCTCGGGCACGAGGCGCAGGACCTGGCCGTCCTCGGCGACGACATAATGGCTCGAGACCTTGGCCTCGGCGTCAGTCAGCCGCTCGATCGCCGACGGCCCGTCCTGCATCCCGGTATAATGGAGGACGAGGATCGAGATCGGCAGCTTGCGCTCGTCATGATTGGGTGACGGACAGTCGATGATCTCGCTCATCGCCCTTCCTTAGCGCTGCCGGTGGCGGCACGGAAGCCTCAGGCGGATGTTTGGAGCGCATGCGGCCCCCACCCTAAACCCAACCGTTCGTCTCGAGCGCAGTCGCGCGTGCCGAAGGCACGATCCACCACCGCGAGGTGTCTCGACTACGCTCGACACGAACGGGTTGAGGCGTTTCGACCGCCGGTATTACGCGGCGAGCGACTGGCAGGTCACCGGCCGATAGATCGTCAGCATGTTGGGATCGACCTCGAAACATTCGCAGATGCCGGTCGGGGTCTCGCCCGCGCCGAGCATCAGCGCGCCGTCGGGGGCGATCGCCTTGCGCAGCCGGTCGAGCACCTCGCGGCGCCGTTCGGCCGAGAAATAGAGCAGCGCGTTGCGGCACAGGATCAGGTCATAGGGCCCGCCGACCGGCGCGGGGCCGATCAGATTGTGGCGGGTGAAGCTGACCCGGATCCCGGGGATCGGGGTACGGACCCGCCATCCCTCGTCGAGCACCTGGTCGAAGAAGGTCATCAGCTGGCGGATCGGCAGGCCGCGCTGCACCTCGAACTGGGTGTAGAGCCCGTCGCGCGCCTTCTCGATCGCGCTGCGCGACAGATCGGTGCCGAGGAGGTCGATCGTCCAGCCTTCCCAGCGGGCGGCATTCTCCGCGAACAGCATCGCCAGCGACCAGACCTCCTGGCCCGTCGAACAGGCCGCCGACCAGATCCTCAGCCGCTTTTCCTTCGCGCGCGCCTCGGCGAGGCGCGGCAGCAGTTCGGAGCCGATCACCCGGAAGGCCGAGGCGTCGCGGAAGAAGGAGGTCTCGTTGTTGAGCAGCGCGTCGATCACGGCGCCGACCAGCGCCTGGTCGCCGTGCAGGCGCGCGGTCAGTTCGTCGAGCGACGCGATTCCGCGCGCCTTGCAGATCGGGCCCAGCATCGTGCCGACCCGCCACAACCGCTCTTCGCTGATCTGCTGCCCGGTCACCGCCTCGAACATCGGCGGCAGCACGCGCTGGGCGCGCGGAGTCAGTTCCATGCGGCGGATCCCCTTTGATTCACACGTTCGGCGAGCAGCTCGGGCGACAGCACCGCCGATGCCAGCCCCTCGCGCGCGACCGAACCGGGCATGCCCCACACCACCGAGGTGCCGGCATCCTGGGCGAGAACCTCGCCATCGGCCGCGGCGAGCGCGCGCGCGCCGATCGTGCCGTCGCGGCCCATGCCGGTGAGGACGACCCCGCACCCGGCCGCGCCGAAAACCTCGGCGATCGCCTCGAACATCGGATCGACCGACGGCATGCAGCGGCTGGACGCGGGAAGGCTGTCGAGCTTCACCCGGACATGGGCGCCCTGGCGGACCAGCCGGATATGGCCTTCGCCGGGCGCCACCAGCATCCCGCCGGGCACCAGCGGGGTTCCGTCGGTCGCGACCCGGGTCGGCCGGTTGGCGATGTCGCGCAGCTGGGCGGCGAAATAGGGCATGAACACCGGCGGCAGATGCTGGGTGATCAGGATCGGCGCGGTGAAGCTGGTGCTCAACCGGCGCAGAAAGCCCGACAGTGCGTGCAGGCCACCGGTCGAGGCACCGAGCGCGAGGCAGCCGATCGGGCCGCCGGCGACCGGGCGCAGCGCGATGACGGCGGGCGGGCTGTCGCTCCGGCGGATCGTCTCGCAGATGCCGCGCGAGGTCTCGGCACCCACGCGACCGATCGCGGCATGGCCGAGCCGCAGCAGTCGATCGATGAACTGGCGGGCGAATTCGCCCGCGAAATTGCCCGCGGTCGGCTTGAGCAACGTGTCGGCGGCACCGAGGGTAAGCGCCCGCACCGTCGCCGAAGCACCGGCTTCGGCCGAGGACGACACGATGATGACCCGCGCGCCGCGCGCCGCGGCCAATATCTCGGGCAGCGCGGTCAGCCCGTCCTTGCCCGGCATCTCGACGTCGAGGACGATGATATCGGCCTGTTCGTGGCCGAGAAAGGCGATCGCCTGGTCGGCGGTCGGCAGCGAGCCGGCGACCTCGAACGCGTCATTGGCCTCGAGCAGGCGTGCGAGCACGGTCCGGGCGACGAGCGAGTCGTCGACCAGCAGCACGCGGATCGGCCGCGGCGG
Source organism: Rhizorhabdus sp. GW822-FHT03C02 (assembly GCF_058801765.1). Classification (NCBI taxonomy): domain Bacteria; kingdom Pseudomonadati; phylum Pseudomonadota; class Alphaproteobacteria; order Sphingomonadales; family Rhizorhabdaceae; genus Rhizorhabdus; species Rhizorhabdus sp. GW822-FHT03C02. Next base: position 1,013,329 of record NZ_JBXANN010000001.1, on the reverse strand, counting down.
CGACGTCGGATCGCCCGCCCGCTCGGCCCTCGCGCCGCCATATGCCGGCCCGTTCGGCATCGTTCAGGCGACGCCGACGATCTGCAGCTTGCTTTCGATCGTCTCGCGATCGAACGGCTTCATCACATATTCGTCGGCCCCGGCCTCGATCGCGGCGCGGATATGGGCGACGTCGTTCTCGGTGGTGCAGAACACGACCTTGGGCCGCTCGACGATGTCGGACTGGCCCAGCGCGCGCAAAAATTCGATGCCGCTCATCACCGGCATGTTCCAGTCGAGCAGGATCACGTCGGGCAGCGACGCATGGCAGCGGTCGAGCGCTTCCTTGCCGTCGCCGGCCTCGTCGACGTTGAATTTCAACCCTTCGAGAATGTGGCGGGCGACCTTGCGGATCACCTTCGAGTCATCGACCACCAGGCAGGTTTTCATGGAAGTTCCCGTCTATTTCCAATGCGACTGCCCGAAGGCATAACGCCGAGATGTAAGTGTCGCGTTAATGGGGCCTGGACCGCCGCCTATCAGGCGGCGAGGCTGCTATCCCCGTGTCGGGGGCCATTGATCAGCGCGGGCACGTCGAGCAGCAGCAGCGGCGCGCCGTCATGCTCGAGCACCCCTTCGGTCATCTGCGCCCAACCGGGGGTCAGCAACGCGCGGGGCGGCATCGCCGCGCCCTCGATCGCGACGACGTCGTCGACCTGGTCGACCAGCAATCCGTAGAGATGCTCGTCGACGGTGACGATCACCGCCTGCATCGTGTCGTGGCGGCGATGGCGGCCGACCCCGAGCGCGGCATTGCTGTCGATCACCGTCAGCACCCGGCTGCGCAGCGCGAACAGGCCGAGGACGTGCGGCGCGGCACAGGGCACCGGAGCGACATCGTCGATCTCGATCACCGATTCGACATAATGGGCGGGCAGCGCGGCCTTCTCGCCGGCCATGTCGACGGTCAGATACAGGTCGCGCATCATGCCGCACTCCTCTTGTTCCAGTGCCGCTTGAGCTCGGCGGTGAGCGCGGCGCGGTCATAGCGCCACAGGCTGTCGGGCGAGGCACCGCGATCGTCGGCGGAAACCCGGAGGCGCACCACCGGGCGATCGGCGGGCACCGGCCCGCCATGGCCGTCGGACAGGATCACGACCTGGGCGCTCGACGCGTCCTCGTCGCCGGCGAAGGCGATGTCGTAGCCCGCCGCCTGGACCAGCGGCGCCAGCACCTGGCGAGTCCAGGGATCGTCCTCGGCGAGCAGGCAGACCGGGCGCATCATCGTATCGGGCCGCGTGTCGCAGGCCTGGGCGAACAGCCAGAAACTGTCGATGAATTCGACCGGGCGATCCTCGACCAGCATCACCCCGGCGACCAGACCGGGCCGGGTCGCATGCTGGAGATCGATCTCGATCGGCATGATGTCGATCACGCTGTCGATCGCATAAGCGAGTTCCTGCGAGCCGTCATGCATGCGCAGCACCCGCAGCCGCTCGCCGATCACCGGCAGGCCGCAGGTGACCAGCGGGATCAGCCGGCCTTCGTGCGACAGGCGGGTGCGGCCGGCGGTCTCGCTGATCGACGAGGCGAACATGTCCTCGATGCGTTCGACCAGCGCCAGCGGCACGCCGCGTTCGACGCCGTCGAGATCGCGGAACAGCAGCACCGGATCGGCGGCGTGGACGATCTTGTCCTCGACATCCTCGGCGGCCTCACGGCTGCTCTGCTTCCAGTCGACGCCCGCCTTTTCGGCGATCGCGGCGATATCGAGCAGCAGCATCGGCCGGCTGTTGTCGGGCAAGGTGGTGCCGCCATAGATGCCCGCGGCCATCACCACCGGCGCCGCCGGCTTGACCACCAGTTCCTCATGATCATGGACCGCCTCGACAGCGAGTGCGTAGCGATTGCCGCCCGAAAGCTTGAGAACGACCAGGGTCGGCCGGTCGCCGGCCTGCTCGAGGCCGATCACCCCGGCCAGCGCGACCACCGGCAGGCGGGTGCCGCGGATGAAGACCACCGATGCACCGCCGAGCGTGCCCATCCGCACCGCCTCGCCGCCGACGCGGACGATCTCGTCGATCGCCGAGCGCGGGATCGCGAATTGCTGGCCGCCGCAGCTGACGGTCAGTGCGGGGATGATGGTGAGGGTGAGCGGCACGCGCAGGGTGAGGTGGAGCCCCTGCCCCGGCTTGCTCTCGATCTCGACCGCGCCGCCGATCCGTTCGACATTGGCGCGCACGACGTCCATGCCGACGCCGCGTCCCGAGATCGCGGTGACCGCGTTCGCGGTCGACAGGCCGGGTTCGAAGATGAGCTGCAGCTTGCGCTCGGTCGACATCGAGGCGGCACGCTCCTCGCCGATCAGGCCGATGCCGAGCGCCTTCTGGACCAGCCGGTCGGCATCGATGCCGCGGCCGTCGTCGATCACCTCGATCAGGATATGATTGCCGACCTGGCGCGCCGAGACATGGAGCCGGCCTGCCAGCGGCTTGCCGGCGAGGATCCGGTCCTCGGGCCGCTCGATGCCATGGTCGATCGCGTTGCGGACGATATGGGTCAGCGGATCGCGGATCATCTCGATCATCTCGCGATCGAGCTCGACGTCGCCGCCGTCGATCTGGAGGCTGACCTGCTTGCCGAGTTCGGCGGAGACGTCGCGCACCATGCGCGGCAGCGCGGTGAACAGATGCTCGACCCGGGCCATGCGGGTGCGGGTGATCGAATCGCGCATCTCGCCGATGCACTGCGAAAGCCGCTCGAACGCGACCTCGATCACCGACCCGACCCCCTCGTCGCGCATCTTGCGCGACAGTTCGTTGCGGGCGAGCACCATGTCGGAGACCCCGGCCATCATCCGGTCGAGCAGGTCGACCGGCAGGCGGATGCTGCGCGAGACGGTGCGCGAGATCATCGCCGGGCGGGTGTCGGCGGCTGCCACGGGCTGTTCGGCCGCACCGTCCTCGACCGGCGCCAGCGCCGCGATCAGCGCAGCGTCGCCGTCGTCGGCTATGAGCTGACCGGTCTCGATCGCGTTGGCGACCTCGCCGATCCGGTCGATGATGCCGAGCACCGCGGTGACGAGACAGGCATCGGCCTGACGCCGTCCGGCGCGGACATCGGCGAGCACATCCTCGGCGGCGTGGCTGAGCCGCTCGAGCCGCGGCAGGTCGAGGAAACCGCAGCTTCCCTTGACGGTGTGGACGAAGCGAAAGATCGCATCGAGCCTGGAGCGATCGTCGGGAGTGGCTTCCCACGCGACGATCTCACCTGCCAATGCCTCCAGCGTTTCGCGAGTTTCCGCGATGAATTCGCCGAGCAGATCGTCCATCCAAGCCTTCCCGAGAAGAATATCGGGCCGGTGATGCACCATGGTTGGTAAACAAGCGGTTAGCGGTGTCTTTGTTAAGCCCGGCTTCGCCGGGCGCAGGTTGTTTGTTTTAAGCCCGCGCTACGCTTGGGCGCCCTCAGACGCCGGGCGGTCGGCATCCGCCTCCCTTGGCTTCCTCGCAATAAGCTCGGGCGGCCGTTCGGCCTTGCGGACCCTGCGGGTCCGTTATCCCGCTCCCCTTCCATGTCTCGCCCAGACGATGAGAGGGAAAGGTGGAACGGGTCGCGCAGTGGCCCGCAAGGCCGAACGGCCGCCGCGCCTTATTGGCGCGAAGCCAAGGTCAGCGGATGCTGACCGCCCGGCGTCTGAGGGACCAAACTAATACGGCAGCTTCACGCCGCACAGCAGGACCCCGGGCTCGGGCTCGGAGATCTGGATGGTCCCGCCCTCTTCCTCGACCAGCAGATGCACCAGCCAGGCCGCCGCGGCGCGGGGCGAGAGCTGAGCTTCATCGGTTTCGCCCTGCAGCGCGTTGCGCAGTTCGGCGTCGAGGATCAGGCGCGGGCCCTCGGCGCGGATCACGATCTCCCCGCCTTCAGCGCCGATGTCGAGCTGGCCGCCGCGCACCAGCGCGTCGCCGGCGATCAGCGCCAGGTTGAGCAGCACCTTGATCGCATTTTTGGGCAGCGCCGCATCGGACACCATCCAGCCGATCTTGGTGCGACCGTTCTCGCCATGGAGCCCTTCGATCGCGCCGCGCGCCTCGCGGGTGTCGACCAGTTCGCCGAAGCCGCCGGCGGCGCCGAAAGCGAGGCGGAAGAATTTGAGCTTGTTGGCCGAAGCGCGGGCACTGTCGGCGAGCAGTTCCATGCAGCGCGCGCGCATTTCGGGATCGGTCTCGTCGGCGAGCAGTTCGATACCGTTGTTGAGCGCGCCCACGGGGGAAAGCAGATCGTGGCACAGACGCGAGCAGAGCAAACTTGCGAAATCGGCCGTCCTGCTCGCCATATCCGGTTCATCCTTACTTGGGCTCGTCGCGAAAGGCGCCCTTGTGACGACTGGCGAGCGGTTAAGCAAGCCGGGCGATTCGGGAACATTTCAGCCGCCAGACTAGGTTCCAAGCCTGAACAGATGGTTACCGAACGATCAACCCGACCGGTTCGAACATGCCCTCGACGGCACCTCCCGGAACCGCCCGCCAGCAACCGACAGCTTCGCCCGCGACGATGATCCACAGGCTGCCGGGCTCCGCCGCCGCGGCATCGCGAGCCGACGGCCGCGCCAGACCATTGGGATGCGAATGATAATGGCCCAATATCGCCGCCCCGTCCGCCCGCGCCGCACGATGCGCGGCGAACAGCGCGGCGGGATCGATCTCGAACGCCGACGCGGTGTCGACGGCGACGTTGCGGCAGGGCAGCACCCGTTCGACGACACCGTCACGACCGACCAGCAGGCCGCAGATCTCGTGCACCGGATCGCGCGCCGCCAGCCGCAATATTTCGTCGAGATCCGCCCTTGATATCGCCCATGTCATCGCCACATCCTTAGGCGATGCCCGGGGGGAAATCGACTTTACGTGCGATCATGCCGAACGACGCCACCGGATGGCGCCTCGATCGCGCGCTCGCGGTCGCCCTGCCCACCCTGTCGCGCGAACGTCTCAAGGCGCTGATCTCGTCGGGCCAGGTCAGCGCGGCGAATGGCGACCTGGTCCGCGACCCCGCGCGCAAGGTGGTGCCCGGCGCGACCTATGACGTGATCGTCCCCGATCCGACCCCGGCGCATAACGAGGCGCAGGATATCCCGCTCGTCATCGTCTATGAGGACGAGCATCTGATCGTGATCGACAAGCCCGCCGGGCTGGTCGTGCACCCGGCGGCCGGCAATTTCGACGGCACGCTGGTCAATGCGCTGCTCCACCATTGCCGCGGCAGCCTGTCGGGAATCGGCGGGGTCGAACGGCCCGGGATCGTCCACCGCATCGACAAGGACACGTCGGGGCTGATGATCGCCGCCAAGACCGATCCGGCGCATGTCGGGCTGGCCGCGCAGTTCGCCAAGCACAGCATCGACCGGCGCTACCGGGCGATCGTCACCGGAACGCCGATGCCGGCCGCGGGCACCGTCGACGCCCCGCTCGCCCGGTCGACGACCAACCGCAAGAAGATCGCGATCGTCGGCGACGGCCGCGGCAAGCGCGCGGTGACCCATTATTCGACGGTACAGCGACTCGACCGCGCGGCGCTGGTCGAATGCCGGCTCGAAACCGGACGCACCCACCAGGTCCGGGTGCATATGGCGTCGCTCGGCCATTCGCTGCTCGGCGACCCCGTCTATGGCGGCAAGATTCGGCCGGAACACCGCGAGGTGCTCAACCGTTTGAATTTCAAGCGGCAGGCGCTTCATGCGGCGACGCTGGGGTTCATCCACCCCGTGACAAGCGAGGCTTTATGCTTCGATAGTGAAATTCCCGAGGATATGCAGCGACTGTTCAGGGAATTGCTGATATAGAATGTTACAGATCGGTACGGGCCGAGTCACATAGGGTGATTATCCCGATCGATCGAAGGTTCCGACACCGCTATGGTTGGGGTGTCACGAAGGGAGAAGGTGAAGATCATGGCAAGCGGAAAGAACGTCCCAGCGACGATCCCCGCACTGGGCGGGGAGCAGAGTCTCAACCGCTATCTGGCCGAGATCCGCAAGTTTCCGCTGCTCACGGCGGAAGAGGAATATATGCTCGCCAAGCGCTTCCAGGAGCATGGCGATACCGAGGCGGCGAGCCGTCTCGTCACCTCGCATCTGCGGCTCGTGTCGAAGATCGCGATGGGGTATCGCGGCTACGGCCTGCCGGCGAGCGAGCTGATTTCCGAGGGCAATATCGGCCTGATGCAGGGCGTGAAGAAATTCGAGCCCGATCGCGGTTTCCGTCTGGCGACCTACGCGATGTGGTGGATCAAGGCCTCGATCCAGGAATATATCCTGCGTTCGTGGAGCCTGGTGAAGATGGGCACCACCGCCGCCCAGAAGAAGCTGTTCTTCAACCTGCGGCGCATGAAGTCGAAGCTCGACGCGTTCGAGGACGGCGACCTGAAGCCCGAGGATCTGAAGAAGATCGCGACCGATCTGGGCGTCAGCGAGACCGAAGTCACCAACATGAACCGTCGTATGTCGATGGGCGGCGATACGTCGCTCAACGTCTCGATGCGCGAGGATGGTGACGGCCAGTGGCAAGATTGGCTGGTCGACAACGACCCGCTCCAGGACGAGCGCCTCGCGGAGGCCGAAGAGAAGAGCGTGCGTCACAACATGCTCGAGGAGGCGCTCGACGCGCTCAACGACCGCGAGAAGCATATCCTGGTCGAGCGCCGGCTGGTCGACGAGCCCAAGACGCTCGAGGAACTGAGCCAGGTCTATGGCGTCAGCCGCGAGCGGGTGCGTCAGATCGAGGTTCGCGCGTTCGACAAGCTGCAAAAGGCGATGATGCGCATCGCCGGCGAGAAAAGGCTGCTGCCGGCATTCTGATCGCTCCGGTGAAGCCAAGAATATGGGGAGCGCGGTTGCCACCGCGCTCCTCTTTTTGCATGGGGCTCGCATGATACCAGCCCCGCTCGACGCCGTTATCTTCGACATGGACGGCACCCTGCTCGATACCGAGAGTCTCAGCCGGATCGTTATCGGCGAAGCCTGTGCCGAACAGGGGCATGTCCTGACCGAAGCACTGTTCGTCGGCATGATCGGTTTGCCGCGCGAGGCGAACGACGCCCGGCTGGTCGACTATTTCGGCAACGGATTCGACATCGCCGCCTATCATGCCTGCCGCGACGTCCGCTTCGCCGAGGCGCTGGCCAATGGCGTTCCGTTGCGTCCGGGTGCCCGCGAGCTGCTGGCCTTTCTCCACCACGCCGGCATTCCGATCGGGCTGGCGACCTCGACCTCGCGTCCTACCGTCAGAACGCAGCTCGGCCAGGCGGGCCTGCTCGACTATTTCGGGGCGATCGTCACCCGCACCGATGTGACCGACGGCAAGCCGCATCCCGAAAGCTTCCTGCGCGCCGCGCAGTTGCTCGGGGCGAGGCCCGCCCATAGTCTGGCGATCGAGGATTCATACAATGGCGTGCGATCGGCCGCCGCCGCCGGAATGGCAACGATCATGGTGCCCGACATCCTTCCCCCGACCCCGGACATAGAAAGGCTGTGCGTCGGCGTGCTGCCGAGCCTGGTTGACCTCATAGACTTGCTGGCAGCTCAGAACCGCCGCGAAATGCCCAGATAAAGCTCGATATCGGGGCTGTTGCGGTTGAGGCCGGCGTTCGAGCCGATATCGATCTGGAGATTGTCGCGCGGCTGCCAACCGACCGACAGGCCCGCCAGCGTCATCGTCGCATGGCCAGCCGGATCGCGGTCGCGCAGTTCCTGAAGCTCGACCGTGGTCGTCACCGCCTTGCTCAGCTTGGCCGCGAGACCGGCGACCGCGCCATAAGCCAGATGCCGCCCATGCCCGTCGCCGTCGACCGCGGCGTCGACCTCGGGCACGAACTCAACCGCGAAGCTGTCGTTGAGCTCATAGCTCATCGGCACGAGCAGCCCCGCCCCCCAGTCGCCGGCGCCGATCGGCGAGCGCCCGACGGGCAGGCTCAGCGAGGGCTGCACCGACACGGCGAAGCCCGATCCGTCGGGGTTGCGCAGATTCTGCCGCAGGCCGATCGACAGGTCGCCGGGGCGGTGGGTGACGCTGCGGATGCCGGTGGTCCGGTCGAGATCGGCATCGCGGCCATAGCCCTGCCATTCGATTTGAAGCTCGGTGGTCCCGGTCAGCCCATAGCGCAGCAACACGTCGCCGAAGATCGCCTGGGTGTCGCGCTCATCGGCCGTGCTGTCGCGGGTCCAGTCGGCCAAGCCGACCTCAACCGAGGCATGGCCGCGGTCGATGATGCAGGCCGGGGTGCCGAGCCCCGGACGATCAGGGCAATAATCGCGCAACTCCGCAGCCTGTAGCGGCGAAGCCAGCCCGGCGAGCACCATCGGCACGAGCGCCGCCACAATCCCTTTTCGCATGTTCCGTCCCTGTTTTTGCGTCGTTGCAGCGCCCAACGCGCGATCCTTGCTCTATATCCCGATTCTGGTAGCAAACGGCCAATGGCAAAGCGGGGCACATCATCCCCCGGACGGCGCGTGCTGCGCTGGGTCGGGCGCGCGATCATCATCTTCGTCGGGCTGTCGCTGGCCTGGGTGCTGCTCTACCGCTTCGTACCGGTACCGGTGACCGCGACGATGCTCGCCAATGCGACCGACGGGCGCGGCATCACCAAGGACTGGATGAGCCTCGACACGATCGATCCCGACATGGCGCGTGCGGCGATCGCCGCCGAGGACGGCAATTTCTGCAGCCATCACGGTTTCGACTTCACCGCGATCCAGAAGGCGCTCGCGAGCAATATCGAAGGCGACCGCAAGATCCGCGGCGGATCGACGATCAGCCAGCAGACCGCCAAGAACGCCTTCCTGTTCCAAGGCGGCGGCTATCTGCGCAAGGGACTCGAAGCTTATTTCACGGTGCTGATCGAGACGCTGTGGCCCAAGCGGCGGATCATGGAAGTCTATCTGAACATCGCCGAGACCGGCATCGGCACCTATGGCGCCAATGCCGGGTCGATCCGCTATTTCAACCATGACGCCAGCCGCATGACCCGCACCGAAGCGGCGCGGATCGCGGCGGTGCTGCCGCTGCCCAAGAAGCGCGGCGCGGTCGCGCCGACCGGCTTCACCCGCCGCTATGGCGACCGCATCGCCCGGCGGATCGGGCAGGTGCAGGCTTATGGGCTGGATAGCTGCCTCAAATTGCGCTGAGGGCCGACGCTCCCGCTGGACGGATTCGCGCTTTCGGTTGAGCCATGCAGATCCTCCCTAAAGCGCAGCTTTGGGGAGGGGGACCGCGTAGCGGTGGAGGGGTTGTCCGACAATGACGCCACCGCGCCTATCGGGGTTCCGCATCACCCCTCCACCAGCTTCGCTGGTCCCCCTCCCCATCTGCGATGGGGAGGATTTTAGAAGCGGCTCAGCTGAAGGGCAGCTTGAAGCCGGCGGGGAGCGGGAGGCCCTGGGTCATCTTGGCCATCTCGTCGTTCGACACGGTGTCGGCCTTTTTGCGCGCATCGTTGAGCGCGGCGGCGATAAGGTCCTCGAGCATCTGCTTTTCGGAGACGACCATCAGCGAATCGTCGATCGAAATCCCTATGATACGGCCCTTGGCGCTTGCCTTGACCTTGACGAGGCCACCGCCCGAGACGCCCTCGACCTCGATCTTGTCGAGGCTGGCCTGGGCCTCCTGCATCTGCGCCTGCACGGTCTGTGCGGCGCTCTGCGCGGCGGCGATGAGTTCGTTCAAATCCTTCATGATGCCAGACTCCGTGGTTCGGGCGTGCTGTAGCCGCTGAGTTCGGCTTCGGGGAAGGCCTCGAAGGCGGCGCGGACCAGCGTTGAATTGAGAATCGATTCGCGTTCGGCCTGTTCGGCCTGTTTTTCAAGCGAGAGAAGCGAGGGCTCGCCGTCGCCGGCCCCGAACATCACATCCCAGCGCTCGTCGGTCAGCCCCTTGAGGGCGTTGCCGAGATCCGAGACATAGCCGTCCGACAGGCGCGGATGGCGCGCGATTTCGAGCGTGGTGCCGTCGAGCCGGATCAGCGAGACATAGTCGTGAAACTGCTGCGCGAGCAGCGGGTGGCGGGTGGCGAGCAGGTCGTGGACCGCGACGGTGGTCGTGGGAAGCGACGGCCCGGCAAGCGGTGCGGGCGGCGCCGGCGGCACCATCAGCAGCGGCGCCTGTTCCTCGGCCGCCGGAGCGGGCGAAGGCATGGGTCCGCCGCCGGGCACCGCGAGTTCGCCCGACATCAGCTTGCGCGCCAGATCGCCCGGATCGGGCAGCGAACTGGCATGGACGACTCGCAGCAGCGCCATTTCGGCGGCCTCGATCGGCAGCGCTGCCGACTGGACCTCGGCATGGCCCTTGAGCAGCAATTGCCAGAGCCGGTGGAGGGTCGAGAAGCCGAGCTTGCCAGCCCATTCGGCCAGCGCCTCGCGCTCCTCGGCCGACAAAGCGGGATCGTCGCTGGTCGAGACCTTGGCGCGGGTGACGCCGTGGCAGGTCTCGAGCAGGCCGTGGAGCAGCGCCGCCGGCTCGACGCCGAGATCATGCTGGCCGCGGACGCCGTCGAGCACCGCCTGCGCGTCGCCGGCGACGAGCTGGCCGAACAGCCGGCGGATCGCGCCGCGATCGCTCAGGCCCAGCATGTCGCGAACCTGCGCGGCCTCGACCAGCCCCGAGCCATGGGCGATCGCCTGGTCGAGGATCGACAGCCCGTCGCGCGCCGATCCTTCGGCGGCGCGGGCGATCAGCGCGAGCGCTTCGGGCTCGGCCTCGACCTGTTCGGTCGTGAGGATACCCTCGAACAACGACACCAGCTTGTCGGCGGGAATGCGGCGCAGATCGAAGCGCTGGCAGCGCGACAGCACGGTGATCGGCACCTTGTTCACCTCGGTGGTGGCGAACAGGAACTTTACATGGGCGGGCGGTTCCTCGAGCGTCTTGAGCAGGCCGTTGAACGCCGCCTTCGACAGCATATGGACTTCGTCGATGATGTAGATCTTGTAGCGCGCCGACACCGAGGCATAGCGCACCGCCTCGATGATCTCGCGGATGTCGTCGATGCCGGTGTGGCTGGCGGCGTCCATTTCGACCACGTCGATATGCCGCCCCTCGGCGATCGCGCGGCATGGTTCGCAGACCCCGCACGGATCGATCGTCGGACCGCCCTGCCCGTCCGGGCCGATGCAGTTGAGCGCCTTGGCGAGCAGCCGCGCGGTCGAGGTCTTGCCGGTGCCGCGCACCCCGGTGAGCAGGAAGGCATGCGCCAGCCGGCCGCGGCGAATCGCATTGGCGAGCGTGGTCACCATCGCATCCTGCCCGACCAGTTCGGAGAAGGTCTGCGGGCGGTATTTGCGCGCGAGGACGCGGTAGGGCTGGACAGATTCGGTCATCATTCTCAACCTAGACGCTGGCCCCTTACCCGTCGACAGGATTGCGGCGCCCTGCACAGATGCGCGATCTCGAAGATGCCGAAGCAGCCTCGATCGATTTGCTCAAGCGCCCCACGGCAGGGCGAATGATCGGCGGATTTTCAGTTGAGGGTGGGAGCCGGAACGACCCGATACGAAATCGTTGCGGCTGCTTCCTTCCGGACCTGACCGGGTTGGCGACGGCACCGTCCGCCCGACTCCCGCGGCGCATATGGGCGATCGGGCCGGCCGATGCAAGCGAGAGCTTGTTGGCGCCTCGCGGCGCTTCTAAATGCGCTCTTCCGCGCATTTAGAAATACAGCCCCCTATCGTCCCTGCATGTTGCGGACCGCGCCGGGCATCCGCACCACCAGGCTGTCGATGCGATCGGTCAGCTCGATCTGGCAGGCGAGCCGCGAGTAACGGGTGACGTGGCTGGCGAGGTCGAGCAGATCCTCCTCCATGTCGGTGGCCGGGGGCAGCTTGGCGAAATCCTCGGGCGCGACGAGCACATGGCAGGTCGAACAGGCCATCTGCCCCTCGCACGTCCCCTCGAGTGGCTGGTCGTTGATTTGTGCGAGTTCGAGCAGGCGCTGGCCGGCATCGGCGACGACCTCGCGCCGATCCTCGCCATCGGCGGAAATGAAGGTGACCCGGGTCATGTCACTCTCCTATCGCGATTTTGCGGCCGGACAAATCATCTTGGGCGGCGGCAGCGCCGAGAATCGCCGCGGCGGCACGGTCGACCTCGACCTCGCTGGTGTAACGGCCGAAGCCGAGCCGGATGCTCGACCGCGCCTCGGCGTCGCTCAAGCCCAACGCCTTGAGGACATGACTCGGCCGACCCGAACCGCTGGCGCAGGCCGACCCCGCCGAAAAGGCGATGTCGCGCAAGGCCGAGATCAGCCGGTTCGCATCGAGCCCGGCGCGGCGGATGTTGAGGTTGCCGCGGTAGCGCCGATCGGTGCCGCCGTTGATCGTCCAGCCATCGCCGGTCAGCGGCCCGGCAAGCCGATCCCATAGCCGGCCGACATGCGCGCCATCCGCATCGCGACGTTCGACCGCGAGCCGAGCGGCGACGCCGAAGCCGGCACACAGCATCGGCGCGAGCGTGCCCGAGCGCAGCCCGCCCTCCTGACCGCCGCCATGGACCAAAGCCGGCAGGTCGAGTCCGTCGCGCAGCCAGAGCGCGCCGATCCCCTTGGGACCGTGGATCTTGTGCGCCGACAGCGCGACCATGTCGCAGGCGGCTATCGGCAGATCGACCCGGCCGAACCCCTGGACCGCGTCGCAGAAAAACAGTGCGCCCGCGCGGTGCGCCAGCTCGGCGAGGATGGCGACCGGCTGCACCACCCCGATCTCGTTGTTGACGAGCATCGCCGCGACCAGCGCGGTATCGCCGTCGATCGCCGCGGCGGCGGCAGCGAGGTCGACGAGGCCGTCGGCCCCGACCGGCAGTTCGATCACCCGGAAGCCGCGCGCGGCCATCGCCCGCGCGGTGTCGCGCACGCAGGCATGTTCGGTGGCGACGAGGACGATCGTGCGGCGCGCCGTCGTCGCGGCGACGCCTTGGATGGCGATATTGGCGGCCTCGGTCGCGCCCGAAGTGAAGACGAGCCGTCCGGCCCCGCCGAGCGCGGCGAGGATGCGGTCGCGCGCGACCTCGACCGTCGCCGCCGCCTCGCGGCCCGCGCGGTGGGGCGAGTGCGGATTGGCGAAGCTCGCGTCGAGGAAGGGCAGCATCGCTTCGCGCGCCTCGGGCGCGAGCGGGGTGGTCGCCTGATAATCGAGATAGATCATGCCGCGCGGATCCGGGCGCCATCGGCGATCCGGCGCCACAAGGCGGCGAAGCGGTCGATATCGGCCTCGCCGGTGTCCGGGCCGAAGCTGACCCGGATGACTTCGCGCGCGGCGCCCTCGTCCCAGCCCATCGCGGCGAGGACATGGCTGGGCTTGAGGCTGCCCGACGAACAGGCGCTGCCGGCCGAGACCGCGATCCCCGCCATGTCGAAGCGGATCAGCTGCGCGGTCGCGGCGACCCCGGGCATGCGATAGCTGGCGATCGTCGGCAGTCGTTCGGCGGCATCGGCGACGACCTGCCCGCCGCCGGCGCGCACCGCCGCGTCGAGCCGGTCGCGCAGCGCCCCGGCCCGTTCCATCCACGGTGCGATGCTGTCGAGCGCGGCGGCGAAGCCAAGCGCCGCGGGGAGATTTTCGGTACCGCCGCGATAGCCCTGTTCCTGTCCGCCGCCCGCCTCCAGCGTCGCCAGATCGCGGACGAGCAGCGCGCCGATCCCAGGCGGACCGCCGAATTTGTGCGCCGACACGCTGATGAAGTCGGCCTCGGGCAAGGCGAGCTTGCCGGCCGACTGGGCGCAATCGGCGAGCAGCAGCCCACCGGCGGCACGGACCGCGTCGAGCAGCGATGCGAGCGGCTGGATGACCCCGGTCTCGTTGTTGACCGACTGGACCGCGACCAGCGGACGGTCCCCGCCCCCGGCGATCGCGCCAATGCCCTCTGGGCCAATCGCCTCGGGATCGACGAGGCCGTCGGCCCCGACCGGCAGGACCAGCGGGTCGACCGCGGCGCGGCGGACCGCGTCATGTTCGACCGCCGAGACCAGCCGGCGCCCGGCCTTCGCCCGGCGCAGCACGATCTCGATCGCTTCGGTCGCGCCGCTGGTGAGGATCAGCGCGCCGTTCCAGCCGAGCGCGGCGGCGATCCGCCGGCGCGCATCCTCGAGCGCGGCGCGCGCGGCGCGCCCCTCGGCGTGCGGCGACGAGGGGTTGGCCCAGCGGCCGATACCGTCGACGATCGCATCGCGCGCGGCACCGACGATCGGGGTCGTCGCGGCATGATCGAGATAGAGACGCGATTCCAAGCGCAGGGTCGCTCCAATTGATTGCGCGAAAGGGCGCCATCCCTATATAGGCGGGGACCGAACGCGGCGCCATCCGCGCCCTCACAACCCATCATCCCGAAGAAGGATGTCGATGCCAGAAGTGATTTTCCCCGGCCCCGAAGGCCGCCTCGAAGGCCGTTTCAACCCGGGGCCGCGTCCGCGCGCGCCGGTCGCCATGATCCTGCATCCGCACCCGCAGTCGGGCGGCACGATGAACAACCGGATCGTCCAGGCGCTCTACCAGACCTTCGTCCGGCGCGGCTTCGCGACGCTGCGGTTCAATTTCCGCGGGGTCGGCAAGAGCCAGGGCGTGTTCGACAACGGCATCGGCGAGCTGTCCGACGCCGCGTCGGCGCTCGACTGGGTCCAGTCGATCCATCCCGAGGCGCAGACCACCTGGATCGCCGGCTACAGCTTCGGCGCCTGGATCGGCATGCAGCTGCTGATGCGCCGCCCCGAGATCAAGGGATTCATCTCGATCGCGCCGCCGGCGAACATGTACGACTTCACCTTCCTGGCCCCCTGCCCTTCGTCGGGCATCATCATCCAGGGCGAAGCCGACGAGGTGGTGACCCCGGGCGCGGTCCAGAAGCTGGTCGACAAGCTGCGCACCCAGCGCCACATCACGATCCATCACGACACGATTCCGCACGCGAATCATTTCTTCGTCGAGGAAATGCCGCAGCTTATGTCGTCGGTAGACGGCTATCTGGACATGCGCCTCAAGGGCTGAGAGCCTGTTTGAAATGCGCCTTTGGCGCATGCGGCACCAGCCCGCTCCCCCGCCCGACCTCCCATTCATTGTACCCTGTGGGAGGTCGGGCGGGGGAGCGGGCTGGTGCCGCTACAAAAATGCGCTCTTCCGCGCATTTTTCAAACAGGCTCTGAGCCCCGCAGCGCTCCGGACCATGTCAGATCGTCGGCAGCGCCCAGATCAGCACATTGGCGAACATCACCACCGACGCGACCAGCATCAGCAGCGCGCGCTTGCGATCGCCGCCTTTGGCGATCAGCCAGAAGCCGCCCGCGCCGAGCAGCAGCCCGCCCAGCATCAATATCGACAGGATCAGGCCGGCGGGTCCGTCGCTCATGGTCGCGTGTTTCTCTCCAGGATTCTCGGTTGGCCGCCGCCTTAACAGCGCGGGTGCGAAAACCGCAACCGATCCGCGAAACCGGACATTGCCTTTGCGTCGCATTTACGCTTGTTTCGGGACGATGAGTGGACGCGCCTATGGTTAAATCCCAACTCCGCGCGCTGATCGGAAGCGGCGAGAGCGCCGACGTCTATCGGCTCGCCGACGGCCGGGTGCTCAAGCTGTTCCGCGACGACGTCCGGCCCGGCATCGCCCAGCGCGAGATCGATGGCGCGACCCGCGCCTGGGAGGAAGGACTCCATGTCGCGCGGCCGCTCGCGCTCGAGACCGTCGA
The DNA here is from genome assembly GCF_058801765.1 of Rhizorhabdus sp. GW822-FHT03C02. Lineage (NCBI taxonomy): Bacteria > Pseudomonadati > Pseudomonadota > Alphaproteobacteria > Sphingomonadales > Rhizorhabdaceae > Rhizorhabdus > Rhizorhabdus sp. GW822-FHT03C02. The sequence continues at coordinate 997,630 of NZ_JBXANN010000001.1, read as the reverse complement.
CGGGCGCGAGGCGATCATCTTCGAATGGCTCGACGGCCGCCCGGCAATCCGGCGCAGTTGGGTCAACCTGCCGGCGATGCGCCAGGGGCTGCGCGCGCTCGCCGACTATCAGGCGCAGATGCACCGGCGCAGCGCCGCGGGGCTGATCCACCTGCAGCATCATATATTGGACGCGCGGATCGCGACCTCGACCGCGCCCGATCGGCTGAAGGAGGCGGCGCTGGCGCTCAACGCGGCGCTGCCGCGCGGATCGCAGCTCTGCCATGGCGACTATCATCCCGGCAATGCGATCAGCACCGACAAGGGCCTCGCGGTGATCGACTGGTCGAACGCGCATGCCGGCACCCCCGCCGCCGACGTCGCCCGCACCGAATTGCTGATCCGCTATGGCCGCTACGGCCCACGGCTGCAGCGTTACCGTCCCTTAAGGATGATACGGCACCTGGCGGCGTCCTTCTATGTCCGCTGCTATTGCCGCGCGTCGGGCACCGACCCGGCCGAGATTGCGCTGTGGCGGATGCCGATCGGGGTGGCCTGGCTGCAGGCGAAGACCACCGCCGACGAGCGCAGCCTGATGGCGATCTTCTGATGCCGTCGCTGTCCGTTACGGTGATCCAAGAAAAAAGCCTCCCGACGGGGGGGCGGGAGGCTTTTTCGACTGGTGGGCGCGGCTGGGATTGAACCAGCGACCCCTGCGGTGTGAACACAGTGCTCTACCACTGAGCTACGCGCCCACGCTGTCGGCTGTCGCGGAAATCTCCGCGACGGGCGCTCGATAAGGCGGTCGTCCCAGCCTGTCCAGCCCAAAACAGCGCGGACCCGCAGGTCGCGCTACAGGACCGGGACGACCGCCTTAGCGTGCGGTCAGTTGACCGCTTCCTTAAGGCTCTTGCCGGGCTTGAACTTCGGCTGGCTCGACGCGCCGATCTTCATCGGCTCGCCGGTGCGCGGGTTGCGGCCCGTCGACGCCTTGCGCTGATTGACCGAAAATGTCCCGAACCCCACCAGGCGAACTTCATCCCCCCGCTGGAGCACACCGGAAATCGAATCGAATACGGCTTCGACCGCCTTGCCCGCATCATTGCGGGTCAGACCGGTGACATCGGCAACGGTGCCGATAAGCTCCTGTTTGTTCATAGCCTTTCCTCTCCTCTCGGTCGGCAATGCAGCGGCTTGATGCCGCCTGTCATTCACCGGGTCTCCTATGCAACGACCGGCCGCGATGCTGCAATAAAGCCGTCACATCCGCAAGTCCGCTTTAGCCTGTAGAATCCGCCTTTTTCGGGTCGTCGAGCTGGGCATAGGCGTAGCGCAGAAAGTCCTCGTCGAACGGCGGCGGATCGAGCGGGATGAACTGTTCGAGCCGATCGGCGATATGGGTCAGCGCGGCGATCCGCGCCGCCTTCTTGTTGTTGCCGTCGATCACCTTCCACGGCGCCCAGCGCGTGTCGGTCTGCCGGAACATGTCCTTCATCGCGTCGAGATAATCGGCGCGGCGCGCGCGGTTGCGGAAATCGTCGCGGGTGATCTTCCAGCGCTTCCACGGATGATCGAGCCGGGCGCGCAGCCGATCGTCCTGCTCGGCCTGGGTGACGTGGAGGAAGATCTTGACGAGGACGACGCCCTCGCTGTGCTGCTGCGCCTCGAATTCGTTGATCTCGTCATAGGCGCGGCGCCATTCGGCCTCTTTCGCATAGGCCTCGACCCGCTCGACGAGGACGCGGCCATACCAGCTGCGGTCGAATATCGCGATCTGGCCCGGGCCCGGGATCTTCTTCCAGAAGCGCCAGAGGAAGTGCCGGCCCTTTTCCTCGAAGGTCGGCGCCTGGATCGGCCAGACCTGGAAATGGCGCGGATCCCATTCGGCGGTCAGCCGCTGGATCGCGCCGCCCTTGCCGGCCGCGTCCCAGCCCTCGAACAGGATGATGCTGCGCAGGCCGCCGACGATGTGCGCGACCTGGAGGTGCGACAGGCGCTCCTGCACCGCGGCGAGCGCCTTGTCATAGTCGCCGTCGAAGGACGCACCCTCTTCATAGTCGCCGAGATCGATCGTCATACGCAGCACCTGAACATTACGCCTTCGGCCGCATATCGGCCCGAAGGCGCAGGGTTAAAGCGCCGTTAAAGGTAAATGGCCGTCCCCTTTCGGGACGGCCATTCATCGGTTCGTCGTCGGTCAGCTGTTCTTCTGGGGTTCGACCACCCGGATGTTGAGCTCACGCAACTGCTTGAGGCTGACGGGGGACGGCGCGCCCATCATCAGGTCCTCGGCCTTCTGGTTCATCGGGAACAGCACGACCTCGCGGATGTTCGGTTCGTCGGCAAGCAGCATGACGATCCGGTCGATGCCCGGTGCCGAGCCGCCATGCGGCGGGGCGCCATATTTGAAGGCATTGATCATGCCCGCGAAATTCTCCTCGACCTGCTCCTTGGTGTAGCCGGCGATCTCGAACGCCTTGTACATCACCTCGAGCTTGTGGTTCCGGATCGCCCCCGACGACAGTTCGACGCCGTTGCAGACGATGTCGTACTGATAGGCGAGGATATCGAGCGGATCCATCGTCTCGAGCGCCTCGAGCTCGCCCTGCGGCATCGAGAAGGGGTTGTGGCTGAAGTCGACCCGCTTGGTGTCCTCGTCATATTCGTACATCGGGAAATCGACGACCCAGCAGAATTTGAACACGCCCTGTTCGATCAGGCCGAGTTCCTCGCCGATGCGGGTGCGGGCGATGCCGGCGAGCTTGGCCGCCTGGCCCGGCTTACCCGCGGCGAAGAACACGCCGTCGTTCGGACCGAGGCCGAGCGACTCGATCAGCTTGGCGGTCGCTTCCTCGCCATGATTCTTGGCGATCGGGCCACCCGGCTCGCCATCCTTGATGTTGATATAGCCGAGGCCGGCATAGCCCTGGGCGCGCGCCCATTCGTTCATGTCGTCGAAGAATTTGCGGCTGCGGGCGCCCGCGCCCGGCGCCGGGATCGCGCGGACGACATTGCCGCCCTCGACCATCCGCGCGAACAGGCCGAAGCCGCTGCCGGTGAACTGGTCGGACACGTCGGTGATCTCGATCGGGTTGCGCAGGTCGGGCTTGTCCGAACCATAGCGCAGCATCGCATCGCGATAGGCGATACGCGGGAACGGCGCCGGGGTGACCGCCTTGCCGTTCGCGAATTCCTCGAACACACCGTGGAGCACCGGCTCGATCGCCGCGAACACATCCTCCTGGGTGACGAAGCTCATCTCGAAATCGAGCTGGTAGAATTCGCCGGGCGAGCGATCGGCGCGGGCGTCCTCGTCGCGGAAGCAGGGTGCGATCTGGAAATAGCGGTCGAAGCCGGCGACCATCAGCAGCTGCTTGAACATCTGCGGCGCCTGCGGCAGCGCGTAGAACTTGCCCGGATGGACCCGGCTGGGCACCAGATAGTCGCGCGCGCCCTCGGGCGACGAGGCGGTCAGGATCGGGGTCTGATATTCGGTGAAGCCCTGGCCGATCATCCGCTGGCGGATCGAGGCGATGACGTTCGAGCGCAGGACGATGTTCGCATGGATCCGCTCGCGGCGCAGATCGAGGAAGCGGTAGCGCAGGCGGATATCCTCGGGATAGTCGGCCTCGCCGGCGACCGGCAGCGGCAATTCCTGCGCCGCCGACTGGATCTCGACCTCGCGGGCGCGCACCTCGATCTCGCCGGTCGCGAGATTCGGGTTCAGCGCGTCGGGGGCGCGGGCGACGACGTCGCCGGTGATGGTGACGACCGACTCGACGCGCAGCCGCTCGAGCAGCTTGAACGCGGGCGCGTCGCTGTCGGTGACGATCTGGGTGATGCCATGATGGTCGCGCAGATCGACGAACAGCAGGTTGCCATGGTCGCGCTTCCGGTGGACCCAGCCCGAAAGGCGGACCTTCTGGCCGACTTCCTGGGCGCGAAGCTGGGCGCAGTGGTGCGTACGATAGGCGTGCATGACGGTTCAGACTTTCGGTGATTTTGAGGGGGGAGCGCTTCGCGCGGGCGCGCAGTGCTTGTCAAGCGCTGTGACGGGGCTAAGAGCTATCCATGCACATTCATCCGTTGATTACCGACAGCGCCACCCTCGCCAATCTTTGCACCAGGCTCGCGCAATGCCCGTTCGTGACGGTCGATACCGAGTTCATGCGCGAGAACACCTATTGGCCGGACCTGTGCCTGATCCAGATCGCCAGCACCGAAGAGGCGGCGGCGATCGATCCGAAGGCGCGCGACCTCGACATGACCCCGCTGCTCGAGCTGATGGTCAACAATGAGGACGTGCTCAAGGTGTTCCACGCCGGCGGGCAGGATCTCGAGATCGTCCACAATCTGACCGGCAAGACGCCGCATCCGCTGTTCGACACCCAGGTCGCGGCGATGGCGATGGGGCTGGGCGAGCAGATCGGCTATTCGAACCTGGTCGAGACGATGCTCGGCATCAAGCTCGACAAGGGCGCGCGCTTCACCGACTGGGGCCGGCGGCCGCTCGACAAGCGCCAGATCGACTATGCGATCGGCGACGTCACCCATCTCGCCGAACTCTTCCCGCGGATGCTCGAAAAGCTGCGCAAGACCGGCCGCGGCGCCTGGCTCGACACCGAGATGGACCGGCTCGGCGATCCGGCGAGCTATGCCAACCTGCCCGAACTCGCCTGGACGCGGATCCGGCTGCCGAGCCGCAAGCCCGAGGTGCTCGGCCGCCTCAAGGCGATCTCGGCGTGGCGCGAGCGCGAGGCTCGCAACAAGAATATTCCACGCGGGCGCATCGCCAAGGACGAAACGATCGCCGACATGGCGAGCCACCCGCCCCGCGAGCAGAGCGACCTGTCGCGGGTGCGCGGCCTGTCGCCGAGCTGGGCGAGCAACGATATCGGTGCGCGTCTGATGGCCGCGATCCGCGATGCGGTGCCGTTCACCGACGATGAACTGCCGCCGCGCGAGGACCGCAAGCCGGGGCTCGGCAAGGACGGCGCGCTGGTTGCCGACCTGCTCAAGCTGCTGCTCAAGGTGCGCTCGCGCGACTCCGACGTCGCGCCGCGGCTGATCGCGCGGTCCGACGATCTCGAACTGCTCGCCGCCGGGGTCCGCAAGGACCTGCAGATGCTCGACGGCTGGCGCTACGACGTGTTCGGCAAGGACGCCTTGGCGCTGGTCGAGGGGCGGATGGGATTCAGCGTGCGCAACGGCAAAATGGTGATGACCCAGCTCGCCGGCGAGGATTAACCACGAAGCCCCACCCGGGGTTCAGCCAAAATATTGATAAGCGGCCTTTTCTCGAACAGGCGCAGATGTTCGGCGCTGTACCAAAGTGAGACGGGCGACGAATCGCCGAACAGCACGACGTCAATATTGGTTAAGCGATACCGTAAAAACCCTGCTTTCCGCTTGACTCGCAGGGTTACGCAAGCGTTAGCGTAGATACTTCATTGCAGTTGGGGGACTGCCCGTGCGTATCTACTCGCTGATTGCGGCGCTATTCGCCATTTTCGTCACGACTTCGCCTGTCGAAGCAGCCACTTGCCTGGGCTATTGCGGCAATATGGGCGCGAACGGGTCGATCACGACTCCGCCGGTCGGCACGACCTATGGGTTCATCAGCACCACCGCCGGCACTTTGGGCGCCGGCGAGATCGCGGGGGTCGGCGGCGTCAACGGATCCGAATATATCACCAGCGCCTTCACCGCGAATGTCGGCAATCTTCTGTCGTTCAATTTCAACTATATCACCACCGACGGTGCCGGCTATTCGGACTACGCCTTCGCCGAACTGCTCAGCGGCAGCGGCAGCCATGTCGCCTATCTGTTCACCGCGCGGACGCGCGCGACCGGCAATACCAGCCCCGGCTTCGGCCTGCCGGCCAATTCGTCGACGCTGAGCCCGACCAACACCCCGATCCTGGCCGGCACGATCTGGTCGCCGCTCGGCCGCGATTCGGGGACCTGCTATGCCGCCGGCTGCGGCCATACCGGCTGGGTCGCCTCGACCTATAATATCGCGACCAGCGGCAGCTATGCGCTGCGCTTCGGGGTCACCAATTTCGGCGACACGTTCAGCAATTCGGGGCTCGCCTTCACCGGTGCGGTGGTCACCGTGCAGGGCAATTACCAGGGGATCGGATCGGTGCCCGAGCCGGCGAGCTGGGCGATGATGATCCTGGGCTTCGGGCTGGTCGGCGCCACGCTGCGGCGGCAGGCGATGCCGGCGCCGTTCGCGGCGCCCCGCCTGGCCTGCTGATCAGGCGAGCTTCGCCTCGCATCCGAACGACGCCGCCAGGATCTTGTGCCGACGCTCGACCGCTTCGCCGTAGAGCGCGCGGTCCTGCTCGTCGAGGTGGAGCACCACCGCGCCGCCTTCGAGGGTGATGCGGCTCGCCATCAGCGCGTCGGCGACGCCGCCGCTCATCCGCTGGGCGAGGCGGATCGCCAGTCCCCAGCGCTCGGCGTGGCGGATATCCTCGGGCGAACAGAGCCGCGCGACGATCGGCGCGACCCCGGGCCCGGCGAAGCTGGCATAGAGCGCATGCGCCATCATCCCGCGTCCGCGCGCGTCGACCCCGACCCAGTTGCCGTGCAGCGCGGTATCGAGCCCGCGTTCGGCGCGGAATTCGGGATGGGCGCGCCAGCCGACATCGGCCAACAGGCAGGTCGCATGGCGAAGGCGCGCCTCGACGCTGCCGTCGCCCTGGAACAACGAGCCCAGCCAGCGATCGAGCAGGTCGCCATGTTCGGGGAAACGCCCCTGCCGCCGCCCCTCTTCGCGAGTCGCGGCGATCAGCGGATCCTCTTCGCGCAGCCCTTCGGGCAGGCCGCTGTAGAGCAGCCCTTCGCGCAGGCCATAAGCCGAGACCACCAGTTCGCTCGAGCCGAGACGGCGGGCGACATGCGAGAGCAAGGCGGCGCCACGCTTGAGCGTCGGGATGCGCGAGCCCGAAAGGCCGACCACGGCCCGCAGCCGTTTCTTGTCGAGCTGCGCGAGCACCCGCACGAGATGCTGCGCATTGTCGATGTCCATCCGGTAATGGTGGAGGATCGGCAGCGGATAGTCGTTGAGATGCATATCGACCCGGGCGAGCGAGCGCCACGAGCCGCCGACCATGTAGAAGGGCAGCCCCCTGCCCTGACCGGTCCATCCGGTCTTGGCGAGCGCCTTTTCGACCATATTGCCCAGCGCGCGCGGGCTCTTGCTGCCGATCCGCAGCACCCCGAACGGGAAGGAACTGGTCTGGTGGATCTCGCCGCCGCGGACGCGGACCAGTTCGAGGCTGCCGCCGCCGAGGTCGCCGACGATGCCGTCGGCCTCGGGAATCCCGGCAAGCACGCCCAGTCCCGCCATGCGGGCCTCGTCCTCGCCCGACAGCAGCTCGACGTCGAGACCGATCGCCGCGACCCGATCGAGAAACGCCGCGCCGTTGCTGGCATCGCGCACCGCCGCGGTGGCGACGGTGCGGGGGCTCGGTACCCCCATCTGCTCGGCGACCCGCTGGAAGCGGGCGAGCGACAGCAACGCCCGGTCGATCGCCTGATGGTCGAGCGCACCGTCGCGCGAAACGCCGCGCCCCAGGCCCGCCATCACCTTCTCGTTGAAGAGGATCGCCGGAATGCGGGCGGGACCGTCGTAGATCACGAGTCGAATCGAGTTGGAGCCGATGTCGATGATGCCGCTACGTCCTTCGGACGGGGCGGGCGTGCTCCGGTGGAGCCTGATTGGCAGGGATACCATGGCGGCGACGGCTCTAGCCTATTTTGCCGAAGGTTCAAATCGGGACGACGAGCCGCCGGCCGTAGGGAGACCGCATTTTCGCCGAAACCAGCGATGGCGGGCCGCCGCGCCGCGGGTTACGGGGGTGAATCCACAAGGAGTCGTCGATGCGCATATCCCGGTTGATCCTGCCCCTCGCAGCGATATTGGCCGCCGCCCCCGGCCTGGCGGCACAGGGACCGCGCATCGGCACCGCGCAGATCCAACAGCCCTTGCCGATTCCCTATGACGAGTCGGCGAACGCCACGGGCGAACTCGCCGCCGCGCGCAAGCTGGCGCGGGCGCAGCACAAACTGCTGCTGATCGACCTGGGCGGCAACTGGTGCCTCGACTGCCGGGTGCTTGCCGGAGTTATGGAGATTCCGGCGGTCCACAGCTTCGTTGCCAAACATTATGTCGTGGTCGCGGTCGATATCGGCCGGCGCGACAAGAATCTTCAGATTCCCGAGCGCTACGGCGTCGATATCCGCGGCGTGCCGGCGGTGCTGATCATCGATCCGAAGACCGACAAGCTGCGCAACCCCGGCAACTATGCCGCGCTGTCCGACGCCCGATCGATGACCCCGCAGGCGCTGGTCGACTGGCTCGCCCAGTGGGTCGCCTGAACCGCCCCTAGTCCTCGCTGCCCGAGGGCGGCACCATGTGGAGCGGGGTGCGGCGGATCGACAGGGTCGGCACCTTGCTGTCCTGGGTTGCGCCTCGGCCCGACAGCGATGGGTTGGTCATGAAATAGCGGTGGAGGTTGAACGGGCGGCGGCCCGGCTTGACCCGCTCATAGGCGCCGTCGGGCAGCAGGTTCCAGCTCTGCTCGTCGTCGATCAGATTGGCGACCATCACCTGGTCGAGCACCTGGGCGTGAACGGTCGGGTTTTCGACCGCGAGCATATATTCGACCCGCCGGTCGAAGTTGCGCGGCATCCAGTCGGCCGAAGAGATATAAATCTTGGCGTCCGGATTGGGCAGTGCTCCGCCATTGCCGAAGCAGATGATCCGGCTATGTTCGAGGAAGCGGCCGACCACCGACTTGACCCGGATATTGTCGGACAGCCCCGGCACCCCGGGCCGCAGGCAGCAGATGCCGCGGATGACCAGATCGATCTGCACCCCGGCCGCGCTGGCGCGGTAGAGCTTCTCGATGATCGCCGGATCGACCAGCGAGTTCATCTTCGCCCAGATCGCGCCCTCGCGCCCCTCTCGGATATGGTCGATCTCGGCGTCGATCAGGTCACACAGCCGCTCGCGCAGGCCGTGCGGCGACATCGTCAGCATCTCGAGATCATGCGGTTCGACATAGCCGGTGATATAGTTGAACAGCTGCGCGGCATCGCGCGCCGCGCGCGGATCGGCGGTGAAGAAGCTCAGATCGGTGTAGATCCGCGCGGTGACCGGATGATAATTTCCGGTGCCGAAATGGCAGTAGCTGCGATAGCCGGTGCCCTCGCGGCGCACCACCATCGACACCTTGGCGTGGGTCTTCCAGTCGATGAAACCGTAGACGACCTGGACGCCCGCGCGTTCGAGCTGCGAGGCCCACATGAGGTTCTGCTCTTCGTCGAAGCGTGCCTTGAGCTCGACGACAGCCGTCACCGACTTGCCGGCCTCGGCGGCGTCGACCAGTGCGCGGATGATCGCCGACTGCTTGCCGGCCCGGTAGAGGGTCTGCTTGATCGCGACGACGTCGGGATCCTGCGCCGCCTGCTGGAGGAAGGCGATCACCACCTCGAAGGTCTCATAGGGGTGGTGGACGACGATGTCCTTCGACCGGATCGCCGCGAAACAGTCGCCGCCATGCTCGCGCACCCGCTCGGGGAAGCGCGGCGCGAACGGCTTGAACTTGAGGTCGGGGCGATCCTCCTCGACGAGCAGTTCGAGGTCGGCGATGCCGAGAAACTTGCCCGATTCGGTGATGAAGGCGTCGGTACTGCCGAGCTGTTCCTTCCACAGCGGATCGAAGCTGTCGGGCATGCCGCCTTCGAGTTCGAGCCGGATCACCCGGCCGCGGCGGCGGCGCTTGATCGCGCTGCGGAAATAGCGGACCAGATCCTCGGCCTCTTCCTCGACCTCGATATCGCTGTCGCGGATGATCCGGAACGCGCCGCGCCCCTGCACGGTATAGCCGGGGAACAATACATTGGTGAAACGCCGGATCAGCGTCTCGACCGCGACATAGCGCGCGCGGTCGCCGGGCAGGCGGATGAAGCGCGGCAGCGACGACGGCAGCATCAGCAGCTCGAAGATCTGTACCCCGTCCGATTTGCGCGCGAGATCGAACAACAGGCTGAAGCCCTTGTTCGGAATGAACGGAAAGGGATGTGCCGGATCGAGCGCCTGCGGGGTCAGGACCGGAAAGACATGGCTGCGAAAATGCTTTTCGAGCCATTCGGCATCCCTGCCCTCGATCTCGCTTTCGTCGAGCACGACGATGCCCGCCTCCACCAGCTCGCGGCGGATCGCATCCCAGACCTTCTGCTGATGGCTCATCAGCCGGTCGGCGCCTGCCGTCGCGCCCTCGACCTGCTGGGCGACGGTCAACCCATCGGGCGACAGCGTGTCGACATTCTCGAGCAGCTGCCCTTTCAGACCAGCAACCCGGACCATGAAGAATTCGTCGAGATTATTGCCCGAGATCGAAAGGAAGCGCAGCCGTTCGAGCAATGGATGCGCCGGATTGCAGGCTTCGTCGAGCACGCGCTGGTTGAAGGCGAGCCAGCTCAACTCCCGGTTGAAATAGCGTTCGCGCGGCGCGATCCGGTCGGCCGGGGCGACATCGCCGACCAGCGCTTCGTCGTTGAAAGATTCGATATGCTCCATGACGGCAATAAACCATGTTTATTGAGACTCGTCGATGACTCCGATCATCGCCAGCGCGTCGCGCGCGAGCGGGACGGTGATCCGCTGGCGGCGTTCGAGCGCGAGCTGGTCGATCGCATCGACCAGCCGGTTGAGCGCGATATAGCTGCGCTCGACCCGCGGCACGAGATAGCGGGTCACCTCGGGCGGGACCGGCAGCCGCCGCACCGTCAGCAGCTTCTCGATCAGCGGACCGGCCAGTTCCTCATCGGGATCGCCGATCGCGACATGCGGGCTGGCGACGAGCCGCGACCGCAGATCGGGCAGCCGCACCGACCAGCCGCCCGGCGCCTCGTCGGCGACGATCAGCAAAGGGCGCCGGCTCGACTGGGCGGCGTTCCAGGCGTGGAAGATCGCCTCCTCGTCCTGCCGTTCGGCGTCGTCGATCAGCACCCCGCCCGATTTCGCCGCGAAGATCCGGCCGAGCAGACTGCGCCCCGATTTGCGCGGCCCCGAAAGGATCGTCGCCATCACCGGCCAGAGCGACCAATGTTCGAAATGTCGGACCGCAAGCTGATTGGCGCCGGTGACGATGAAATCGCGTTCGTCTTCGGCTGCCGGCCAGGCGAGAGGCAGCGCGATCTGGCTCATCGCGGCGGCTGCGGCCCCGTATCCGCGGCGCGGCGGATCCGGAAGCCGCCGCCGACCTCCTGAATCTGCCAGCCGCGCGACGCCAGCGCCTCGCGGAAGGCGGCGGGCGGGCCCGAGAAGGCGACCCGCAGCACCGATATGCCACCGAAGGCGAGGCTGTCGGTCGATACCGCGGTGACCCCGGGCATCCCGCGCAGGCCGCCCTCGGCGCCGCGCAGCGCGGTCGCGTCGGGGGTATCGACCTGGACGATGATGTTGCTGGTGGCCGCGGTCGCCATCGCCGCCAGCACATCCTCGATCCCCTCCTCGGGATCGACCGGCGCCGGCTCCTCGATCAGCAGCGAGCGGTCGGGCCTGAGCGCACCGTCGCGCAACGCGCCGACATAGAGCGCGTCGATCTGCGCCGCGCCGCGATCGAGCATCGCCGGCAATCCGTCGCCGGTGTCGGTGCGCAGGGTGAAGCTGCCGATCACCGCCGCATCGGGGCCGTGGCGGGCGGTGAAGGTGCCGATCACCGGCCCGCCCGGCCATTGGCGATGCAACGCGACCTCGGGGATGACGATGTCGGCGGCGCCATATTGGTCGAGCAGCATCCGCCACCAGCCGCGGCCGGGCCGACGGGTCTGGGCGACGTTGAGCAGCACCGGATCGGCGCCGGTTCCCGAGACGCGGACATAGTCGATCGGCGAATTGCCCGACCGGAAGCGCGCCCAGGCCTTTTGCCATTCGGTGCGGATCTCGAAGCTCTGCGGGGTGTCGCCACTCCACTGGACCGGAATAACCAGCATCGGCGCCGACCGGCGCATCGCCCCCTGCACACCGAGCAGTTCGCCGGCACGCGCGCGGTCGAACAGTACCCCGAGCGAGGCGATATAGCGGTTGGGACCGATCTGCTCATGCTCGACGATGATGCCGCCGCTGATCGAATCGAGGGTCGAATCGGGCAGGCGCGGCGCATTCTCGATCGGCTTGGCGTTGACCCGCGCCCACAACATCCGCCAGCCCTTGCGCTGCGCCTCGCGCCAGCCGCCGCTGCGCGCCATATCGGCGGTACGCGCCGCGACATCGACGGTGACGCCGTCGACCTCATAGCTTCCCGACCCGTCGATCGGCGGCACACCGCGCAAATCGGCGCGTTCGAGCTGCGCCCACAGCACCCCGCCCCCGCACAAGGCGAGTGCGAGCATCATGGCGGCGAACGGGTTGGAAAGACGATCGGTCAGGGTCACGCGAGCCTTTTGGCGACTTGCCAATGGAAATCCAAGCGCGATGTGGCGTTTCGATTTACGCATTTTCGAACCGTCCGGTGTTTCCACCGGACGCGAAAATGCTTAGGCGCTTCCGCATGGCAGATAACACACATGCAGACGCAGCGTCGGCAGCGTCGAACGAGTCCTATACCTACGCCAAGGCGGGGGTATCGATCGCCGCCGGCAATGCGCTGGTCAAGGCCATCGCCCCGCTCGCCAAGGCGACACGACGCCCCGGCGCCGATGCCGATCTCGGCGGCTTCGGCGGTTTCTTCGACCTGCGTGCGGCGGGCTACACCGATCCGCTGCTGGTCGCGGCCAATGACGGGGTCGGGACCAAGCTCAAGCTCGCGATCGACAGCGGCCGGCATGACGGGGTCGGGATCGACCTGGTGGCGATGTGCGCCAACGACCTGATCGTTCAAGGCGCCGAACCACTGTTCTTCCTCGATTATTTCGCGACCGGCCGGCTCGACAACGGCATCGCCGAACGGGTGATCGCGGGGATTGCCGAGGGCTGCAAGATCGCCGGCTGTGCGCTGATCGGCGGCGAGACCGCCGAAATGCCGGGCATGTATGCCGATGGCGACTATGACCTGGCCGGCTTCTGCGTCGGCGCGGTCGAGCGCGAGCAGGCGCTGACCGGCAACCGGGTCGCCGCGGGCCAGGTGATTCTCGGCCTCGCCTCGTCGGGGGTCCATTCGAACGGCTTCTCGCTGGTCCGCCGGCTCGCCGCCGACCGCGGCTGGAAACTCGACCGCCCTGCCCTGTTCGACCAGGAGGTGCTGCTGATCGACGCGCTGATGGCGCCGACCCGCATCTATGTGAAGTCGCTGTTGCCGCTGGTGCGGTCGGGCCAGATCAAGGCGATGGCGCACATCACCGGCGGCGGCCTGCTCGAGAATATCCCGCGGGTGCTGCCCGACGGTCTTCATGCGATCGTCGATGCCGATGGCTGGGCGCAGCCGCGGCTGATGGCCTTCCTCCAGGCGCAGGGCAATATCGAGCCCGCCGAGATGGCGCGCACCTTCAATTGCGGCGTCGGCATGGCGGTGATCGTCGAGGCCGGCGACGTGGCGGCGGTGACCGCGGCGCTCGAGGAAGCCGGCGAGACCGTGGTGACGGTCGGACGGATCGAGGCCGGCGACAAGGGCTGCACCGTCAAGGGCAGCGCCGAGACCTGGTCGGCACGCGCCGACTGGTCGGCGACCCATCTTGGCTGAGAAGGTACCCGTCGCCGTCCTGATATCGGGGCGCGGCAGCAATATGGAGGCGCTGATCGCCGCGGCGGACGAGCAGGACTGCCCCTACCGGATCGTGCTGGTCGCCTCGAACAATCCGGATGCCGGCGGCCTGGCCACCGCCCGCGCCGCGGGCATCGCGACCTTCGCCCATCCGCACGAGGGCCTCAAGCGCGCCGCGTTCGACGCGATCATCGACCGGGCATTGCGCGATGCCGGGGTCGAGGCGATCGCGCTGGCGGGCTATATGCGGATATTGTCGGAAGAGTTCATCCGCGGCTGGCACGGACGGATTCTCAACATCCATCCGTCGCTGCTTCCCAAATATAAGGGGCTCGACACCCATCAGCGCGCGATCGAGGCGGGCGATGCCGAAGCCGGCTGCTCGGTCCATATCGTCACCCCGACCCTCGACGACGGGCCGGTGCTCGCCCAGGCCAGTGTCGCGATCCTGCCCGCAGATACCGCCGAGTCGCTCGCCGCGCGCATCCTGATCGAGGAACACCGCCTTTATCCCGCCACGCTGGCCACCTATATCCGCTCCCTGAGATAAGGGAGCGCCCGATGGCGGACGAGGAGAGCAAGGCCCAGGCGGCGGAAGCCGCGGCGGTAAGGCGGCGCTGGTTGACGCTGGGCGAGATTCTCGCGGTGGCAGCGGTGCTGATCTCGGCGCTGACGCTGTGGAACAGCTATAGCGAGCGCAGCCACAGCGAGGCCGACAAGGTGCGCGACGCGAGCGCGGCCGATAGCCGGGCGAAGACGCTGGTGCTCAAGGCGACCGCCGAAAAGGATGGCGACCGGCTCGAAATCCATGCGCTGGGCGACCAGGCGATCCAGGGCCAGACGATCCGTTTTCCCTCGGCGCTGGGCCTCGACCCGGTCGACAGCACCGATCCGCGGATCGAGACGAGCTGGTTCGAAAGCGGCCTGAAGAAGGTGCTAGCCGATCGCGACAAGAAGGAGACGGCGGGCGACAAACGCCTGCCGATCGCGATCACCACCCGCTTCTACGCCGACGACAAGCTGATCGAGCGCAGCGCGCTCTACGACGTCGGGTACGTCACCGAGGGCCATTTCCTCGGCGGCACCTCGATCCGGCTGCGCGGCCTGTCGCTGATCGGCCAGACGGACGACAAGATGGCGGCGACGCGGGTCGATGCGCTGTGGAAGGCGCGGCATCCGGCGAAGGCGAGCGAGAAATGAGCAGCGACGATCCCAAGGCCGTCCACGCCCGGATTTCGGCGCTGGCGCTCGCTTTGCCCGAGGCGGTCGAGACGGTGTCGCACGGATCGCCGGCCTGGCGGGTCGCCGACAAGAAGATGTTCGCCTATTTCTGGCACAACCATCACAGCGACGGCATCACATCGGTGCTGGTGAAGACCAGCGGCGTCGAGGAACAGGCGATGCTGATCGAGGCGGATCCCGACCTCTATTACAAGCCGCCCTATCTCGGCCCATCGGGCTGGGTCGGCCTGCGCCTCGACGGCGAGGATCTCGATTGGGAGCGGGTCGAGCATCGCATCCAGCAGAGCTGGCGGCTCGCGGCGCCGCGCAAGCTCGCGGCGATCATGGACTTCTGAAAAGAAAAAGGGCCACCCCGGCTAAGCCGGGATGGCCCCTGGAACAGAGAAGCCCAAATTCAGCCGACGATTTCTTCGGGCTTGAAGAAATAGGCGATCTCGATGTTCGCATTTTCCAGGCTGTCCGAACCATGGGCCGAATTGGCCTCGATCGATTCGGCGAATTCCTTGCGGATCGTGCCGGGCTCGGCGTTCGCCGGGTTGGTCGCGCCCATCACTTCGCGGTTCTTGAGGACGGCATTCTCGCCCTCGAGCACCTGGACGACGACCGGGCCCGAGATCATGAACTTGACCAGGTCGTTGAAGAAGGGCCGCTCCTTGTGGACGGCGTAGAAGCCTTCGGCCTGCTCCTGCGACATGTGGATGCGCTTGGAGGCGACGACGCGCAGGCCGGCCTCCTCGAGCTTGGCGGTGACCTTGCCGGTCAGGTTGCGACGCGTCGCGTCCGGCTTGATGATCGAAAAGGTGCGTTCGGTCGTCATGGCCGAGCGTGCTCCATATATGAGGTGGCAGGAAAGTCGGCGGCTCCCTACAAGCTGGAGCGTGGCAAGGCAAGGCTTTGGGCGCGACCACCACCGACCGATCGCGCCCGTTTGGAACCCGCCCCTAAGGTTTGCGGAAAGCGAAGACGAAGCGATCGGTATGACCGCGCACCGAGGGGTCGAACACCAGCTTGGCGTGATCGTCCTTGCCGGTCATCAGCACCTGCGAGCTGCCGACCAGCTTGAACCCGGCCTTCTCGAAATCGGCCTTCACCACCGCCGGGTCGATGCGGTGGAGCTTGTCGACCGAGGCGCGGGTATCGGCGCTCGGCGCGCCGACATGGTCGACGACCCCGACCACCCCGCCCTTCTTCATCGCCGCATAAAGCTGTTTGAGGAAATCGGCGGGCTCGACATGCGGATAATGTTCCTTCGCATCCTCCCAGTACAGGTCGTGATAGACGAGGTGGAACAGCGCGAAATCGAACGCCTTCGCCGGCAAAGCCGGATGGGCGATGTCGCCACTGACGAATTTGACGTTGGGATTGCGGCCCTGGAGCCCGGTCCAGGCGGCCTTGAGCTTGGTGCCGTTGTCGTCGTCGCCGATCGGCACGTCGAAGGCATAGACGCTGCCCTTGGGTCCCACCGCCTTGGCGAGCAGTTCGGAATAATAGCCGCCGCCGGCGAGGAAATCGAGGACGTGCTGGCCGAGCTTCACATCGTAGAAGTTCAGCACCTCGATCGGCTTGCGGTCGGCGTCGGCGGCAAGCGCGCGCTCGGAACGGCCGGGCGACTTCAATATCTCGGGCGAGACCGCGGCGTAGGCGGATGAGGCAGACAACAGTGCCGCGAGCACAGGTACGAAGACTCGACGCATTTTCAGGATCCCCTCTGTTCGAAACCCCGAAGCTAGCGCCCCCTCACCCTCGCGAACATGCCGCCCGCCGATGCGGATGGACCGTTGGTCGAAAGGTCGCGCGGCGCTTATGCCACCTGTTGCCAGCGGCCGTCGTCGTCCTGCCGCCAATAACGCGGTTCGACGCCCTCTCTCCCGGAAAGGCCACGCCAGGCAGCGCGCGCGGCGGCGATGCTGTCCTCGTCGAAGAAGTGGAAGGCGCGGTCGAAACCGAGCGCATCATCGCGCCAGCGCCCGTCGACGATCGCGACATTGCGGGCGCCGTTGGCGGCCTCGGCCGCCCCGGAGATCAGGATCGGCTGGAGGCTGTCGTCGCCCGCCCCCGCGCGAGCATGCGCCAGGAAGCTGTCGGGCGACCAGGTCCACAGCAGCCCGTCGATCTTCTCGGCGAGCGCGTCGTCGTCGGCGACCACCAACAGGCGGCCGCCGCCAGCGACCACCCGCTCGGCGATCCGCGGCAACACCCGGTCGATCGGCGCGCGCGTCAGATGGTAGAAATCGACCTGCACCTGCCGCTCCCGCCGGACTCTTTCAGCCTTCGAAATTGTCGGCGACGAAGCGGTCGAGCAGGCGCACGCCATAGCCGGTCGCGCCCTTGTCCCAGGTCGCGCCGGGCTTGGCCGCCCAGACCATGCCGGCGATGTCGAGATGCGCCCAGCGCACGCCGTCCTCGACGAAGCGCTTGATGAACTGCGCGGCGGTGATCGATCCCGCATCGCGCGGTCCGACATTCTTCATGTCGGCGATCGGCGAGTCGATCAGCTTGTCATAGGGATCGCCCATCGGCATCCGCCACAGCTGGTCGCCGACCGCCTTGCCGGCCCCGGCCAGTTGCTCGGCGAGACCGTCGTCGTTCGAGAACAGCCCGCCATATTCATGGCCGAGCGCGACAATCATCGCCCCGGTCAGGGTGGCGAGGTCGACCACGGTCTTGACCCCCAAGGTCTTCTGTACCCACCAGATCGCGTCGCACAGCACCAGCCGGCCCTCGGCATCGGTGTTGATGACCTCGATCGTCTGGCCCGACATCGAGGTGACGACGTCGCCTGGCCGCTGGGCATTGCCGTCGGGCATATTTTCGACGAGGCCGCAGACGCCGATGACATTGGCCTTCGCCTTGCGCAGCGCGATCGCCTTCATCGCGCCGGCGACGGCGCCGGCGCCGCCCATGTCCCACTTCATGTCTTCCATGCCCGCCGGCGGCTTGAGCGAGATGCCGCCGGTGTCGAAGGTCACGCCCTTGCCGACCAGTGCGACCGGATCCTTGTCGCCACCGCCGTTCCACTTCATCACCAGCAGCCGGGGCTCGCGCACCGATCCTTGTGCGACCCCGAGCAGCGCGCCCATGCCGAGCGCAGCCATCGCCGCGGTATCGAGGATCTCGATCTCGACGCCATGTTCCTTCAGATGGAGACAGCGTTCGACGAAGCTTTCCGGGTAGAGGATGTTGGCGGGCTCGGAGACAAGCTCGCGGGTGAACATCACCCCTTCGGCGACCGCGCTACGCACCGCCCAGGCGTCGACCGCGCCCGCTCCACCGCCGACGATCACCACCTCTTCGAGTGAAGGCCGCTGCTTGGTGGGAAGCTTGGTGCGGTAGATGTCGTGGCGCCAGCTGCGCAGGGTCGCGCCGAACGCGATCGCGGCAGCGGCGTCGGCGACAGTGGCGGCGCTCAGGCTGGCGAGGTCGAAGATCACGCTGGTCTCGCCCGAGGTCAGCAGCCGCGCCGCCACCGCGGCCCCTGCCCGCTCATAATCATTCTTGGTGCCGATCCCGACGATCAGGATACGGCGCAGACCGCCGTCCGACTCGCCGAAGATCTCGACCAGCGCGCCGGCCTCGCCGTCGAAGCGGTTGCCGTTCGCGGCGCGGCGCGCAATCTCCTGCGTCGCCGCCGGCAGCACCGCCAGTGCCGCACCGGTAAGGCCGCCGGGCGCAACGGTGAGCGCCAGGCTCTGGGTACCTGCGGGGCGGCTGTCGGCAAAGCTGATACGCATCAAGTTCCGGTCCTTCATCGGCATGGTCGGTTCCATCTAGGCGCGAAGGCGGCCGGTTGCAAAAGCGGCATTGCGAAATTTCGAAGGTCGCCCGCCGTGCCGTGACGAAGCGCCGCGCATGTTTCCAGAGGATTGCAGCCCTGCGTCATGAGTGCGATAGGCGGGCGATCAGCGCGGTCGGCCGATGGGGTGATGTGATCAAGTCGAATATCGTCCTGCTGGCCGTGCTCCCGCTATCGATCGCAGGATCGCCGCTCAGCGCCCAGAACCTGATCGAGCCTGCCGCCGGCCCGCCGACGCAGGGCGACGCGCCGACTCCGGTCAACGAGCAGGAAATCACCTTCGCCTCGGACACGCTGACCTATGACAGCGATGCCGAGATCGCGACCGCCATCGGCAATGTCCGGATGGCGCGGCGCGGCG
This sequence comes from Rhizorhabdus sp. GW822-FHT03C02, assembly GCF_058801765.1. NCBI lineage: Bacteria > Pseudomonadati > Pseudomonadota > Alphaproteobacteria > Sphingomonadales > Rhizorhabdaceae > Rhizorhabdus > Rhizorhabdus sp. GW822-FHT03C02. The sequence goes on along the minus strand of NZ_JBXANN010000001.1, from coordinate 978,537 downwards.
ACCGGCTGCGCGCCGACAAGGTCGAATGGAATCAGAAGACCGGCGAAGTGCGGGCGCAGGGCAATGTCGCGGTGGTCAACGCCGGCAACGACATCGTCTATGGCGATTCGGTCGTCCTGACCGATTCGCTGCGCGACGGGGTGGTCGAGAATCTGCTGCTCGTGCTCAACGACGGCGGCCGGCTCGCCGCCGAGCATGGCGTCCGCAAGGATGGCGTCAGCACCCTCACCAAGGCCGCCTACACCCCCTGCGCGGTGGTCGACAGCAAGGGCTGCCCGAAGGATCCGGTCTGGAAGATCAGCGCGGTCAAGGTCGTCCATGATCCGAACAAGCACCGGATCAGCTATGTCGATGCGCGTATCAGCCTGCTGGGGACGCCGATCATCTGGCTGCCCGGCCTGTCGCATCCCGACGGCAGTGGATCGGGCAATTCGGGCCTGCTGCTGCCCGACATCCGCTATAGCCGGGTCAACGGGTTCGAGCTGGCGGTGCCTTATTACTGGCAGCTCGCGCCCAATCGCGACCTGACGCTCACCCCGCACGTCTATTCGAACGTGCTGCCATCGATCGAGGCGCAGTATCGCGATCTCAGCAGCATCGGCGCGTGGCAGGCCAAGGGCATGATCACCTATGGCGCGCGGCGGCCGGCCTCGACGTCGACGTCGACCCCCGACACCCGCAACGAGAATATCCGCGGCTATATCGACGCCAATGGCCGTTTCCAGCTCGATCCCTATTGGACGATCGACGCGTCGCTGCGCGCCACCACCGACCGCACCTTCCTGCGCCGCTACGACATCTCGAACGACGACCGGCTGCGCAGCGTGGTCCAGGCGCAGCGCATCGACAGCGATTCCTATCTGTCGATCGCCGGTTGGGCGGTGCAGACGCTGCGCGCCGGCGATCCGCAGAGCAAGCAGGCGATCGCGCTGCCGGCGATCGACTATCGGCGCCGGCTGACCGACCCCTGGCTCGGCGGCTCGGTCCAGTTCCAGGCGAACAGCCTGAGCATATTGCGCACCGAGGGGCAGGACACCCAGCGTGCCTTCACTTCGGCCGAATGGAATCTGCGTCGCTATACCCCGCTCGGCCAGGAGGTGACCTTCACCGCCTATGGCCGCGGCGATATCTATCATACCTCCGATGTGCTGAGCACGACGACGGTCAGCTATCGCGGCGATCCGGGCTGGACCCCGCGGCTGATCGGCGCGCTCGCCGCCGACATGCGCTGGCCGTTCATCGGCGATTTCGGTTCGGGATCGCAGCGCATCACCCCGCGCATCCAGCTGGTCGCCTCGCCCAAGACGCATAATCTGAGCATCCCCAACGAGGATGCGCGGTCGATCGACCTCGAGGATTCGAACCTTTTCGCGCTCAACCGCTTCGCCGGCTATGACCGCTGGGAAGACAGCAGCCGCGTCACCTATGGCGCCGAATGGGCGATCGACCTGCCCGGCATCGCGTTCAGCACGGTGATCGGCCAGAGCTACCGGCTCAACGCCAAGCCGTCGATCCTGCCGGTCGGAACCGGGCTGGCCGACCGGCTGTCGGACATCGTCGGCCGTACCACCCTGCAATATGGCCGGTTCCTCGAGATCACCCACCGCTTCAGGCTCGACAAGGACAATCTGGCGATCCGGCGCAACGAGGTCGACATGAACATCGGGTCGCGCAAGACCTATGCGACGATCGGCTATCTCAAGCTCAACCGCGACATCGACACCTCGATCGAGGATCTGCGCGACCGCGAGGAAGTGCGACTGGGCGGCCGCATCCAGTTCGCGCGCTATTGGTCGATCTTCGGGTCGACGGTGATCGACCTGACCAGCAAGGGCGAGGATCCGACCTCGACATCGGACGGGTTCGATCCGGTCCGGCATCGCCTGGGCATCCTCTACGACGATGATTGCATCGAACTGGGCATGACCTGGCGGCGCGATTATGACCAGGCGGGCGACGCCCGGCGAGGGAATACATTCATGTTGCGGGTGGCGCTCAAGAATTTGGGCCGCTAAGCGTGCGTTCAGTTGAAGAGTGCGATTGGCTGCGGTCATTCCGGGGTTTGAGGGTCCGAACAAGGTGAAAGTCAGTTTTCCGCGATCTGCCACGCGTGTGCTTCTTGGCGGCCTCGCGGCCATGGCCATGATTTCCGCGACCCCGCTGCTGTCGCAGACGGTCGAGGACGACAGCGCCCAGGGGCTGGATCTGCCCAAGGAGATCATGATCTTCGGCAACAGCGATCCGAACATCCGCAAGGCCACCGCGATCGTCAACGGCACGATCATCACCGGCACCGACGTCGACCACCGCCTCGCGCTGGCGCTCGCCAACGGTGCCGAGATTCCGGCCGAGGAAAAGGAGCGGCTGCGCCTGCAGGTGCTGCGCAACCTGATCGACGAGACGCTGGAGATCCAGGAAGCCGCCGCGCAGAAGATCGACGTGCCCCAGGCCGAGATCGACCAGACCTTTGCCCGGGTCGGCTCGCAGGTGAAGCGTTCGCCGACCGAGTTCGCGAAATTCCTGAAGACGATCGGGTCGTCGGAAGCCTCGCTCAAGCGCCAGATCGAAGGCGAAATGGCATGGAAGCGCGTGCTCGGCCGCCGGGTCGAACCGTTCGTCAACGTCAGCGAGGAAGAGGTCAACGCGATCATCGCGCGGCTCAACGCCTCGAAGGGCGCGCCCGAATATCATATCGGCGAGATCTTCCTGTCGGCGACCCCCGAGGCGATGCCCGAAGCCGAGCAGAATGCCGAGCGGATCATCGAGCAGCTGCGCCGCGGCGGTTCCTTCGCCGCTTATGCGCGGCAGTTTTCGGAATCGTCGAGCGCCGCGGTCGGCGGCGATCTCGGCTGGGTCAAGGCCGAGCAGATCCCCGACCAGCTCGCAACCGCGGCCAAGGCGATGACGACGGGCCAGGTCAGCGCGCCGATCGCGATCCCCGGCGGCTATTCGATCATCGTGCTAGTCGACAAACGCCAGGTGCTCACCGCCGACGCGCGCGATGCCGTGCTCGCGCTCAAGCAGGTCAGCATCACCTTCCCCGAGGGCACTACCCAGGCCCAGGCCGCGCCGAAGGTCGAAGCCTTCGCCAAGGCGGTGTCGGCGATCCAGGGTTGCGGCAAGGTCGCCGAGGTGGCCGCCTCGATCGGTGCGGCCGTGGTCGACAATGATCAGGTCAAGGTCCGCGACCTGCCGCCGCAGCTCCAGGAACTGCTGATCAACGCCCAGGTCGGCCAGGCGACCCGGCCGTTCGGATCGCTCAACGACGGCGTGCGCTCGCTGGTGCTGTGCGGACGTGACGATGCGGCGGTCAGTTCGGACCCCTCGTTCGACCAGATCTCGTCGCAGCTCGAGGAAGAGCGCGTCAACCGTCGCGCGCGACGCTATCTGCGCGATCTGCGGCGCGACGCCGTGATCGAGTATCGATGATGAACGGGGCGGTCTTCGCATGGAGATAGCCCCGCTCGCCGTCGCGCTGGGCGATCCCGCGGGCATCGGCCCCGAGATCGTCGCCAAGGCCTGGGCCGCGCGGCGCGAACATGACCTGCCGGTCTTCTTCGCGGTCGGCGATCGCCGATCGATCGAGGCGGTGTGGAACGGGCCGATCAAGCGGATCTATTCGCCCGACGAGGCGACCGCCTGTTTCGACGAAGGGCTGCCGCTGATCCAGATCGAGGACACCGGCGATATCGTGCCCGGCGAACCCGATCTGACCGGCGCGCGCTGTTCGCTCGACTCGCTCGAGATGGCGGTCGGCCTCGCCCGTTCAGCGATGGTCGGCGGGCTCGTCACCGGTCCGGTGTCGAAGGCGCAGCTTTATGCGATCGGCTTCACCCATCCCGGCCAGACCGAGTTCGTCGCCGAGCGCTGCGGCATCGCGACGAGCAATGCGGTGATGCTGCTCGCCGGCCCGACGTTGCGCGCGGTGCCGATCACCACCCATATGCCGCTCAAGGACGTCGCCGGAACGGTGACGATCGACCTGATCCTTGCGAAGGCGCGGGCCACCGAACGCGGGCTGGCGAAGAATTTCGCGATCGAGCGTCCGCGCCTCGCGATCGCCGGCTTCAATCCTCATGCCGGCGAAGGCGGCGCGATCGGCACCGAGGAGATCGATCTGATCATCCCCGCGGTCGAGATATTGCAGGCCGAAGGGATCGACATCGTCGGCCCGCTCGCCGCCGACACGATGTTCCATCCCCGTGCGCGCGCGCAATATGACTGCGCGCTGTGCCTCTATCACGACCAGGCGCTGATCCCGCTCAAGACGCTGCATTTCGACGAGGGCGTCAACATGACGCTGGGCCTGCCGATCGTGCGCACCGCACCCGACCATGGCACCGCGTTCGCGATCGCCGGCAAGGACATGGCGCATCCGGGGGCGATGATCGCGGCGATCGCGCTGGCGGGGGTCGCCGCGCGCAACCGCCTCGCCAATCCCTGACATGATACGGCCCTGACATGACGGCGTCGAAGGCAAAGCCGATCGCGGGCCTCCCGCCGCTGCGCGACGTGATCGCACGGCATGGCCTGTCGGCCAGCAAGGCGCTGGGCCAGAATTTCCTGCTCGACAGCCAGTTGCTCGACCGGATCGCCCGGGTCCCGGGCGATCTCGACGGGGCGACGGTCTATGAGGTCGGCCCCGGTCCCGGCGGCCTGACCCGGGCGCTGCTCGAGGCAGGGGCCGACGTCGTCGCGGTCGAACGCGACGATCGCTGCCTCGCGGCCCTCGCCGAACTGAACGAGGCATCGGGCGGCCGGCTGCGGGTGATCGCCGACGACGCGATGCGGATCGATGAGCGCGCCGAGGCCGGCGACGGCGCGCATATCGCCTCGAACCTGCCCTATAATGTCGGCACCGCCCTGTTCGTGCGCTGGATGACCACCGAGGCCTGGTCGCCGTGGTGGCGGTCGCTGACGCTGATGTTCCAGCGCGAGGTCGCCGATCGCATCGTCGCGCAGCCCGGCACCGACGCCTATGGCCGGCTGTCGGTGCTCGCCCAGTGGCGCGCGAGCGCGAAGATCGCGATGAACGTCCACCGGTCAGCCTTCGTCCCTCCGCCCAAGGTGATGTCGGCGGTGGTTCATGTCGTGCCCGGCGTACAGCCCGAAGCGGTATCGATGCGGATGATCGAGACGCTGACCGCCGCCGCGTTCGGCCAGCGGCGCAAGATGCTGCGGCAGAGCCTGAAGTCGGTGCCGGGCGCGGTCGACCTGCTGGCCGGGGTCGGGATCGCCCCCGAACGTCGCGCCGAAACGGTCAGCGTCGACGAATTCGTCGCGCTGGGCCGTGCGCTCGAACGGTCGCGTTAGAGCATGTCCTGATCAGATTGATCAGAACATGCTCTAAATTGTCTTTGTTTGCCGCATTTTCCGAGCCGTCAGGTGATTCCACCTGACTTGAAAATGCTCTAAAAGCGGCTCCCGTCCTCCCGAAGGGACGGGTCCACTATCTCAGTTGGGCTTGGTGGCTTCCTGCCCCTTGGGCGGAACCTTGGTGGCGTTCTGGGCTGCGACGACCGCGGGCGGCGGCCCCTTGGCGATCGCGGCGGCGAGCTCGGTCGCCGGCGCGCATTCGGTCTTGCACAGCGCCTTGACCCTGGCGAGATTGGCGCGGGCGCGCTCGACGGCGCCCTTCTGGACCATCGCCTCGCCCTGCGCGCCGAGCGCGCCGACATCATTGGGTTCGAGCGACAGCGCCTCGAAATACATCCGTATCGCCTTGCCGGGCAGTTGCTGCGCCTGCGCCACCCGACCCAGCGCGATGAAGGCCGCACGGTTGCGCGGATCGACCGCGAGCGCGGTCTCGAGCGCGTCGTTGGCGGCTTCGAGATTGCCCGCCCGCAGCTGGCCCTGGCCTTCGGTCAGCAGCGCCATCGACCGCGGATTGATCTGATCGTCGGCCTTCTGGCCATTCACGCCGCTCGAAACGGTCAGCAGTGCGGCAGACAGTGCCAGGGCAATCGGCGAAAAACGCATCAACATCTCCAGAACCTGAGAGCGATCCCAAGCTATCATGCGCGAACGAGCCTGGCGACGAAAAATCCGTCGGTCCCGTCACGCGCAGGCGTGAGCAGCTTACCCGGGCCATCGTAGCGGCCTGCGATGAACAGATCCTTATCCGAACGATATTCCGGATGCCGGGCCAGAAAGGCGGCGACTTGGGCGGCGCCTTCATCCTCGAGCACCGAGCAGACCGCATAGACCAGCGCCCCGCCAGGCCGCACCAGCTTGGCTGCGATGTCGATCAGCCGCGCCTGCAGCGCGACCAGATCGGCGAGCCGTTTCGGAGTGAGCCGCCAGCGCGCCTCGGGATTGCGGCGCCAGGTCCCGGTGCCCGAACAGGGCGCATCGACGAGGACGAGATCGGCCTGTTCCGAAAGCTCGCCGAGCGCCTCGAGTTCGCGACCGGGGTTGAGCAAGCGGGTCTCGACGGCAATCCCCGCCCGCGCCGCGCGCGGTTCGAGCCGGCCGAGCCGGCCACGGTCGCTGTCGCTCGCGATCAGCCGCCCCTGCCCGTCCATATCGTCGGCGAGCGCGAGCGTCTTGCCGCCGGCGCCCGCGCACAGATCGATCACGGTCATGCCCGGCCGCGCGCGGCCGGCCAGCGCGATCAGCTGGCTGCCCTCGTCCTGGATCTCGATCAGCCCCTGTTCCCACGCCGGCAGCCCCTCGACCGCGGTGCCCTCGGGCAGCCGCAGCCCATTTGGCGCATGCGGGGTCGCGACGGCATCGGACAACAGCGCGACCACCGCGTCGCGATCCGCCTTGCGGCGGTTGACGCGAATGTCGAGCGGGGCGCGTTCGAGCAGAGCCGCCTGCTCGGCGGCATCGAGCCGGCCGGCCAGCTTTTCGGCGAGCCATTTCGGCAGGACGCCGTAGCGAGCGGGTTTCTCGTCCGTGGCAATCGGCGCCGGCCCGTGCGCCGATCCGTCGAACGACGCCGCCAGTTCGGGAAGGTCGACCGCGACCCCGATCAGCGCCGACCGTCCGCTCGGCGGGCGGTCGCCCGAACGGCGGATCGCGCGGTAGATCAGGTCGCGCACCGCGCGGCGATCCTTCGATCCGGCATAACGGCGCGCCTTGAAATAGCGCGCGATCAGCGTATCGGCCGCGGCACCGCCGTCGCGCGCGGCGACGATGATCTCGTCCAGCAGTTCGATCGCCGCCTGGGCGCGGGCAGCCGGGGTCATCGTCCGCCCTTCCGCAACAGTTTAACGGGTCGGATAATTGGGTGCTTCACGGGTGATGGCGACGTCATGAACATGGCTTTCCTGAAGCCCGGCATTGGTGATACGCACGAACTGGGCGCGCTCCTGCAGATCCTTGATCGTGCGCGAACCGGTATAGCCCATCGCCGCCTTCACGCCGCCGACAAGCTGATGGATCACGTCGCGGGCGGGCCCCTTGAAGGCGACCTGCCCCTCGATACCCTCGGGTACCAGCTTCATCTGATCCTTGATGTCGCCCTGGAAATAGCGGTCGGCCGAGCCGCGGCCCATCGCGCCGACGCTGCCCATGCCGCGATAGCTTTTGTAGGCCCGCCCTTGATAAAGAAAGGTTTCGCCGGGCGCCTCGGCGGTACCTGCCAGCAGCGAGCCGACCATCACGCAACCGGCGCCGGCGGCCAGCGCCTTGGCGAGATCGCCCGAGGTGCGCAGCCCGCCGTCGGCGATCACCGGGATGCCGCTCTTGGCGGCTTCCTCGGCCGATTCCATCACCGCGGTCAGCTGCGGCACACCGACCCCCGCGACGACGCGAGTCGTGCAGATCGATCCCGGTCCGATGCCGACCTTGATGCCGTCGGCGCCGGCGCCGATCAGCGCCCGGGTCGCCTCGGCGGTGGCGACATTGCCGGCGATCACCTGGACGGAGTTCGACAGCCGCTTCACCCTCTCGACCGCGCGCGAGACCTCGGCATTATGGCCATGGGCGGTGTCGATGACGATCAGGTCGCACTCGGCATCGATCAGCGCTTCGGTCCGCGCGAAGCCGGCATCGCCGACCGTCGTCGCCGCGGCGACGCGCAGCCGGCCGGTCAGATCCTTGGTGGCGGACGGATAGTTCACCGCCTTCTCGATATCCTTGACCGTGATCAGCCCGACGCAGCGGTAGCTGTCGTCGACCACCAGCAGCTTCTCGATCCGGCGCTGGTGAAGGGTACGACGCGCCTCCTCCTGGCCGACGCCGAGGCGGACCACCGCCAGATTCTGGCTGGTCATCAGCTCGGACACCGGCTGGTTGGGATTTTCGGCGAAGCGGACGTCGCGGTTGGTGAGGATGCCGACCAGCTTGCCGTCGGCCTCGACCACCGGGATGCCCGAAATCTTGTTGGTCGCCATCAAGCTGAGCGCGTCGGCGAGCGTCTGTTCGGGACGCATGGTGATCGGGTTGACGACCATGCCCGATTCGAAGCGCTTCACCGCGCGCACCGCGGCGGCCTGCTGCTCGATCGTCAGGTTGCGGTGGAGGACGCCGAGTCCGCCGAGCTGCGCCATGACGATCGCCATGTCGGCCTCGGTCACGGTGTCCATCGCCGACGACAGGATGGGGATGTTGAGCGCGATCGCCTTGGTCACGAAGCTGCTGGTATCGGCCTGGCTGGGCAGGACATCGGACGCCGCCGGCCGGAGAAGCACATCGTCGAAGGTGAGGCCGAGGCTGATGTCCATGAGGTCGAATCCTGCGCGGGGGAGATAAGGATTCGAGGCCGTATATGTCGATGTCGGCCGGATCGCCAGTGGTGATTATGCGGCGAGCGGACTCGGCGATCCAAAGGAACGCGAAACCGCAAGCCGAAAGCGCGCGTGCCTCTTGGGCGGCCCCGGCCTCCGCCGGGGCGACAGATGCCTACTCCTCGCCGTGGATGATGACGCGGTTCCGGCCATTGTTCTTGGCCTTGTAGAGCGCCTCGTCGGCGCGGCGGAGCAAGGCGCCGAAATCCTCGCCGGGTTCGAGCTGGGCGATCCCCGAGGAGAAGGTGATCGTGCCGAGCGACTCGCCGGTGGTCCGCGACACGAGGCTGCGGTTCGACAGTTCGTCGCGGATCTCGTCGACGCGCATCGCGGCGCGGCGGGCCATGATGCCATCGAACAGGATCAGGAATTCCTCGCCGCCATAGCGGCCGACGAAGCTGTCCTCGCCCGCGCCGTCGACGAGCGCCTCGGCGACGAGCTTGAGGATGCGATCGCCGGTGTCATGGCCATGATTGTCGTTGACCGACTTGAAATGGTCGATGTCGCAAAAGGCCACCGACAGCGGGGTTTCCTCGGCGAACGCCTGCTCCATCGCCTCGAGCAGTTTGGCCTGGAAGGCGCGGCGGTTGGCGAGACCGGTCAGCGGATCGCTCTCGGCCGAAGCCTGCGCCTCGGCGAGATTGTCGCGCAGCGATTCCATCTGGTTGCCCATTTCGCGCAGCCGGCGCTCCGCATCCTCGGTCTTGCCCATCATCGTGCGGGTCAGATCGACCAGCAGGCTGATCGCGCGCGCCGCCGAATCACCGCCAGCGTCGCAGGCGGCGGCGCCGCGGGCCAGCGCATTGCCATAGGCCTTCACATCGGCGGTCGACTGGGTGACGAGGCCCGCAGCCATCGTCATGCTCTGATGCGCGCGACCGATCAACTGGTCGACCATTTCGACCGAGACCTTGTTCGCGGTCGCTTCGGAAATCTCCTGCGCGACATCAGGGCGCAGCAGGCCGTCGCGCGCGATCGCGGCATCGACCGCGGCGACCAGGGTGGGATCGTCCGAACAGAAGAACTGATAGGCGAGATCATAGTTGATCGGGGTCGGATCGAGCCGGTTGGCGCGCAGGAAGCCGCCAACCCGATCGAACAGGTCGATCGCCCTGCCCTCGCCGGGCTGCAGCGCCGGTGCCGAGGCGGTTTCGGCGATACCATCGGCGCCGTCGGCACCAGATTCGCCCTTGCCGAACATCGCACCGATGCGGCTCCAGCCGCGTCCCTCATTGCCGGAAGAGGGAGTTTTACCTTCGTACATCGCGGGCCCCACGCCGATCCTGTTGATTACACCTCCGACATAAGCGGGACTGTTTAAGAAAGGGTGCAGCTTGAGACCGAAGTCTAATGCCGGATTCCGGTGAGCCCGACTCACCGGATCCGACATCATCTCGTGCGGCGCTCGAGCCTATCGATCAAGGATGCATCGGCACTTTCGAGATTGCGCTTAACCAGGGAATGGCGCCAGGTCAGGATCGATGCGATGGCGCCGCGCCTCGACCGAGAACAGCCGATCGCGACTGTAGAAGCCGAGCGGCCAGTCGCGGCGCCCCTGCGGCGACAGCAGCAGGCCGTTGACCCGGTCGAGCAGGTCCCGCGCCTCGCTGCCCGCGAGCCAGTGGCGGACGCCCGCGATGAAGCTGTGGGTGATCGTGTCGTGATAGCCGCCCTTGTCGTCGTTCACCCCACCGACCGCTTCATTATAACCGGCGATGATCGCCCGCATGTCGGTCTCGGGCACGATGTCCGGCCGTTCGACGATGATCCACAGGGTCGCCGCGAGATGCGCCTCATGGGTCCATTCCTGCTTGGGCAGGCTGCGGTCGAGCAGCCCCCGCCCGATCGCACGGATATGATCGGCCTCGGCAAAGAGGCGCGGTTCTTCGGTCATGGCATTCCCCCAAAAGAAGAAAGGGCGCCCCGGCCGAAACCGGGGCGCCCTTTCGAAAGGCCCTGCGGCCGTTGAAATTGCGGTCAGGCGGCCTTCGGCGCCGCCTGACGAACCCCTTCGTCGACATGGTCGGCGAATTGCTCGAAATTCTCGATGAACTGGCCGACGAGCTTTTGTGCCGTCACATCATAGGCCGCCTTGTCGGCCCAGGTCTCGCGCGGCTGCAGGATCTTGCTGTCGACCCCGGCCACCGCGGTCGGCACCTTGAAGCCGAAATTGGCGTCGGTGACGAAATCGGCGCCGTTGAGGCTACCGTCGAGCGCGGCGTTGAGCAGCGCGCGGGTCGCCTTGATCGGCATGCGCGAGCCGACGCCATATTGGCCGCCGGTCCAGCCGGTGTTGACCAGCCAGCAATCGACCCCGCCCTTGGCGATCCGCTCTTTGAGCAGATTGCCGTAGACCGACGGGTGACGCGGCATGAACGGCGCGCCGAAGCAGGTCGAGAAGGTCGCGCTCGGTTCGGTCACGCCGATTTCGGTGCCGGCGACGCGCGCGGTGTAGCCCGACAGGAAATGATACATCGCCTGGTCGGGGGTCAGCTTGGCGATCGGCGGCAGCACGCCATAGGCGTCGGCGGTCAGGAAGATGATGTTCTTCGGCACCGGACCGAGATTTTCAGCCGAGGCGTTCGGAATGAAATCGATCGGGTAGGACCCGCGGCTGTTCTCGGCGAGGCTGTCGTCGTCGAGGTCGATCTCGCGGGTGGTCTCGTCGATCACGACATTTTCGAGCACGGTGCCGAAGCGCTTGGTGGTCGCGAAAATCTCGGGCTCGGCCTCGGCCGAGAGCCGGATCATCTTGGCGTAGCAGCCGCCTTCGAAATTGAAGACCGCCTCGTCCGACCAGCCATGCTCGTCATCGCCGATCAGGGTACGCGAAGCGTCGGCCGACAGCGTCGTCTTGCCGGTGCCCGACAGGCCGAAGAACACCGCGGTGTCGCCGTTCGGACCGATATTGGCCGAGCAGTGCATCGGCATCACGCCATCGACCGGCAGCTTGTAGTTGAGGATGCCGAACACCGACTTCTTCATCTCGCCCGCATATTTGGTGCCGCCGATCAGGATCAGCTTCTCGGTGAAATTGACGGCGATCACGGTCCCGCTGCGGCTGCCGTGGCGGGCCGGGTCGGCCTGGAAGCTCGGCAGGTCGACGATCGTGAATTCGGGCACGAACGCCGCCAGATCGGCGAGTTCGGGACGCACCAGCAGGGTACGGATGAACAGGCTGTGCCAGGCGAATTCGGTCACCACCCGGACATTGACCCGGTGACCCGGCTGCGAGCCGCCGAACAGATCCTGGACGAACAGCGTGTCCTTGGTCGCCAGATGCGCCAGGAAGTCGGCCTTGAGCGCGGCGAAGTGCTCGGGCGTCATCCCCTTGTTGGTCTTGCCCCACCACACCGTGTCCTCGGTCACCGCGTCGCGAACGATGAACTTGTCATTGGCCGAACGGCCGGTGTGCGCACCAGTCTTGACGACCAGCGGGCCGTCCTTGGCGAGGACGCCTTCGCCGCGGATGACCGCCTTTTCGACCAGCGGCGCGGTGCCGAGATTCCAGAAAAGCTCGGCGTCGGTCGCGATGCCCTGGCGATCGAGGCCGAAGGCGGGAATGGACTGGGACACTTGAATCTCCTTGACCGCGCGGCGTGGTGCAGCCGCTGCCGAAAATGGGTGGACGCATCGCATCCGGGCATATCGGACGGCAGTACCGCGCCGATTTCTCCCCCGCGCTTCACATCCTGTTCACCCGGTGCGCTTAGTTGCAAGGATCGTCATCGTAAAGCCAAAGTGCAACCGTGGTTGAACCTATTTCGGCCCTGCGCTAGGCAAGGCGCGCTTTTTCCGGGCCGTCGCGTTCAAGGCACCGGCCCATTCCTCTCGGGAGGCCATCCGGTCATATGTCGGCTTCGATCGCGCTCGTGGACGACGACCGCAACATCCTCACGTCGGTGTCGATCGCCCTCCAGTCCGAGGGGTTCAGCGTTCGCATCTATTCGGACGGCGAGACCGCGTTGAAGGCGCTGCTCGACAATCCCCCCGACCTTGCGGTGCTCGACATCAAGATGCCGCGGATGGACGGGATGGAGCTGTTGCGCCGGCTGCGCGAGAAGAGCGCGATCCCGACGATCTTCCTGACGTCGAAGGACGACGAGCTCGACGAGGCGCTCGGCCTGGCGATGGGTGCCGACGACTATATCACCAAGCCCTTCTCGCAGCGGCTGCTGATCGCGCGCATCCGTGCGATCCTGCGCCGGACCGAGGCGCGCGCGCAGGACGAGCCGGCGGCCGACGCCCCGCCCGCCGAACGGATCGTGCGCGGACGGCTGGAGATGGATCCGGCCCGCCACCGGGTACAATGGGCCGGCCGGGACGTGACCCTGACCGTCACCGAATTCCTGATCCTCGAGGCGCTCGCCCAGCGCCCCGGCTTCGTCAAGTCGCGCGACCAGCTGATGGACACCGCCTATCAGGACGATGTCTATGTCGACGACCGGACCATCGACAGCCATATCAAGCGCCTTCGCCGCAAGTTCCGCCAGGTCGACGGCGAGTTCAAGGCGATCGAGACGCTGTACGGCGTGGGATACCGCTTTGCGGAGGAATAACGACGAAGGCGGCACGGCCAGGGACTGGCTGTCGGGCTCGCTCACCAGCCGCATCCTCGCGGTCAACATCTTCGCGCTCGCGCTGCTCGCCGGCGGCTTCTTCTATCTCGACAGCTATCGTTCGAAGCTGGTCGACGCCCGGCTCGAGGAAGCCGCGACCCAGACGCGGCTGATCGCCGAAGCCTCCGCGCTGGTCCCCGACGAGCGCGAAAGCGCGTTGCTCGCCAAGATGGGCATGCTGACCGGCGCCCGGCTGCGCATCTATGCCTATCCGGCGGCGCGTGGAACCGCACCCGCTTTCGACAGCTGGAAACGGTCGGGCCCGACCTACGAACTGCGCGATCCGAGCCAGGAGGAATGGCAGAAGCGGGTCGCGCGCTTCCTCGACCGGGTGATCGACAGCGTGGTGGGCGCCGAACGTCCCGAAACGTTCGACGAGCCGAAGGTCGACGCGCTGGAGAATTGGGACGAAGTCACCCAGGCGCTGGCGACCCGCGCGATGGTGACCACCGCCGAACGCGCCCCCGATCGCACCCCGGTGATCAGCGCCGCCACCCTGCTGCCCGGCTCGAACCAGGCCCATGGCCAGATCCTGCTGTCGACCGAGAATCAGCGCGACATCACCCGGATCGTGCGCGCCGAACGTTTCCGGCTCGGGGTGGTGCTGGCGATCGTGGTGACGATGTCGGTGCTGATCTCGCTGTTTCTCGCGCGGACGATCGTCCGCCCGCTGCGGCGGCTGGCGCTGGCGGCGCACCGGGTGCGGCTGGGCCGCGCGCGCGAGGTCCAGGTGCCGCGGCTGCCGTCGCGGCGTGACGAGATCGGCACCCTCGCCCGGGCCCTGTCCGACATGAGCATGGCCATCCGCCAGCGGATCGACGCGACCGAGGCGTTCGCCGCCGACGTGACCCATGAGCTCAAGAATCCGCTCGCCTCGTTGCGCTCCGCGGTCGACAGCCTCGGGCTGGTCAGCGATCCGGCGCTGCAGAGCCAGTTGATCGACGTGATCCGAGACGATGTCGGCCGGCTCGACCGGCTGATCACCGATATTTCGGAAGCGTCGCGGGTCGACGCCGAACTCGCCCGCGCCCGCTTCGAGACGATCGATCTCGGCATCATGATCGAAGGGCTGCTGACGACCCGCGAGGAACGCGGCATCAACAAGGACATCAGGGTGGCGTTCGCGCGCCCGCACCGCGGCACCGCGGTGGTGTTCGGCGACGGATCGCGGCTGACCCGGGTGATGCAGAATCTGGTCGAGAATGCGATCAGCTTCTCGCCACCGGGCGGCCTGGTCCAGGTCACCGCGACCCGGGTCGACGAGGAAGTGCTGATCCGCGTCGAGGACGAGGGCCCGGGCGTCCCCCCCGAGGAGCGCGAGGCGATCTTCAACCGTTTCCACAGCGTGCGCCCCGAAAGCGAGGAATTCGGTCGCCATAGCGGTCTCGGCCTCGCGATCGCCAAGGCGATCGTCGAGGGGCATAATGGCAATATCAGGGTCCAGGATCGTGACAATGCGCCCAATGGCGCCAAGTTCGTGATCCGGTTGCCCGCGGCGAGCCGATGAGCGACGCCCCCGACATGATCCACGCCACCAGCGTCGTGATCGACGGACGCGCGCTGCTGCTCGGCGGCGCGTCGGGCAGCGGCAAGTCCGACCTGGCGCTGCGGCTGATCGATCGTGGCGCGATCCTGCTGAGCGACGATTACAGCCTGCTGGCGGTCCATGACGGGGTGCTGTTCGCACAGGCGGCGCCGCGGATCGCCGGCCGTATCGAAATGCGCGGGATCGGGATCGTCGAGCGCCCGTGCCAGGCCGAGGCGCCGGTCGCGCTGATGCTCGCGCTCGACCAGCCTCCCGAGCGGCTGCCCGACGGCGCCGGACGGGTGGTGCTGGCCGGGATCGAGATACCCTGGCTGCCGCTGGCGCCGTTCGAGGCATCGGCGCCGATCAAGGCCGAAGCGGCGCTGCGACTCCACGGGCTGAAGGATGGCGCCGCATGACCGGCACCGGCCCGTCGAAGATATTGTTCGTCACCGGCATGTCGGGGTCGGGCAAGAAGACCGCGCTCAAGACCTTCGAGGATATGGGCTGGGAGACGGTCGACAATCTGCCGCTGTCGCTGCTCGATCAGTTGCTGAGTGCCCCTCCACCCGAGGGCGCCGCCGACGAACATCGTCCGATCGCGATCGGGATCGACAGCCGGACGCGCGATTTCGACATCGACCATATCCTGCGCAAGGTCCGGCTGCTGCGCGGCGCCGACGGGCGCGATGCCGGCATCCTGTTCCTCGATGCCTCGGGCGCCGAGCTCGCCCGGCGCTATTCGGAAACCCGCAGCCGCCATCCGCTGGCGCTCGACCGGCCGATCGAGGACGGCATCACCCATGAGCGCGAACTGCTCGCGCCGCTGCGCGAAGCCGCCGATCATCTGATCGAGACCACCGGCCGCACCACCAACGACCTGCAGGCGCTGCTGCGGCTGCGTTTCGGCGATCAGGGCGCGCAGGGCGCCAGCCTGACGGTGATGTCGTTCGCCTTCTCGCGCGGGGTCCCCCGCGACGCCGACCTGGTGTTCGACGTGCGCTACCTGCGCAATCCGCACTGGGACCCGGCGTTGCGCCCGAAGACCGGGCTCGAACCCGAGGTCGGCGCCTATATCATGGCCGATCCGATCTATGCCGAGGCGCGCCGGCGGATCGAGGATTTGCTTCTGCTGCTGCTCCCGCGCTACGAGGCCGAAGGAAAAAGCTACGTCACGATCGCTTTCGGGTGTACCGGCGGCAAACATCGTTCGGTGCATATGGCGGAATCGATCGCTGTACGGTTGCGCGAAGCGGGATTTTCGCCCACGCTCCGCCATCGCGATCTGAGTCCGAAGAAGTCAGGCGCGGCGGAGAGTGCGATGCCGAACCTGGGGGGTGTGACAGGGATAGTCGGACAGGGACAATGATCGGATTGGTGCTTGTTACACATGGCCGGCTGGCCGCCGAATTCGTGACGGCGATGGAGCATGTCGTCGGCCCGCAAAAGGCGATCGAGGCGATCTGCATCGGTGCCGACGACGACATGGAAAGTCGTCGCGCGGACATCGCCAAGGCCGTGAAATCGGTCGATGGCGGCGACGGTGTGATCCTGCTGACCGACCTGTTCGGCGGGACTCCGTCGAACCTGGCGATCTCGCTGATGGAGCCGGGCCGGGTCGAGGTGATCGCGGGCATCAACCTGCCGATGCTGATCCGGCTGGAGGGCGCCCGCAAGATGATGAAGATCAAGGCCGCGGTGGCGGCGGCGAGGGATGCAGGCCGAAAATATATATCGGTCGCGTCCGAGGTGCTTGGAGAGGCTGCCGCATGAACATATTCTTCCAGCGGGAAGTTCAGATCACCAACCTTCGCGGGCTCCACGCCCGCGCCAGTGCAAAGTTCGTCACCCTCGCGAGCGCCCAGAGCGCCGAGGTCGAGGTCGAGAAGGATGGATCGAAGGTCGCGGGCACCTCGATCATGGGGCTGATGATGCTCGGGGCCGCCAAGGGCGACAGCGTGATCATCTCGACCAAGGGCGACAATGCCGAAAAGGCGCTCGCCGTGCTGGTCGAACTGGTCGAAGGCAAGTTCGGCGAGGACTGAGCCGGAGCCGGGCACCTGCGCCACGGGCTTCTCATTTCCGAACCAGGCGAATCGCCGGGTGATTTCACCCGATGCCGGTTCGTTCTATAGCTGTCGCACGACCAACCCGGAGCCACCGCCCTGCCCCGCCAGATCACCGCTTATTCGAATCCGCTGATCAAGCGCGTGCGATCGCTTCGCGAGAAGCGGCATCGCCGCGACGAAGGGCTGTTCCTGGCCGAAGGGCTGCGGATCCTGACCGAGGCCGCCGACAGCGGCACCCTGCCCGATTTCATCTTCTTCGCGAAGGACGGCGCCGAGCACCCGTTGACTAAGAGACTGGTCGAGCAGGTCGAGGCGAAGGGCGGCGAAGCGATCGAGACCGACCGCGACATATTGTCGAAGCTGTCGGGCAAGGACAATCCGCAGACCGTGATCGGCGTCTATCGCGAGTTCGATACCGCGCTGTCGCGGATCGACCGCAGCGCGGCGCCGATCTGGATCGTCGCGCAATCGCTGCGCGATCCCGGCAATCTGGGCACGATCCTGCGCACCGGCGATGCGGTCGGCGCCGGCGGACTGATCCTGGTCGACGACTGCGTCGACCCGTTCTCGGTCGAGAGCGTGCGGGCGACGATGGGGGCGCTGTTCACCCAGCGGATCGCCACCGCGCGCTGGGCCGAATTCCTCGCCTGGCTGCGCAGCGGGCCGGGACAGCTGGTCGGCACCAGCCTGAAGGCGACCCACGACTATCAGGCGCCGCGTTACGAGAGCCCGACCTTCATCCTGGTTGGCAACGAGGCGCAGGGCCTGCCGGAGGCCTATGAGGCCGAATGCGACCTGCTGGTGAAGATGCCGATGCTGGGCAAGGCCGACAGCCTGAACGCCGCGGTGGCGACCGCGGTGATGGCCTATGAGGTGCTCAACCAGCAGCGCGCGCGATGAGCAGCGAGCCACGTCCGAATTATATCACGCCCGCGGGATTCAGGGCGATGCGCGAACGATATGAACAGCTCTTCTCGATCGACCGCCCCGCCCTGGTCGAAGTCATCAGCTGGGCAGCCGGCAATGGCGACCGCTCGGAAAATGGCGATTATATCTATGGCCGCCGCAAGCTGCGCGACATCGACCGCGAACTTGGCCATCTGTCGCGCCGGATGAAGGCCGCAAAGGTCGTAGACCCAGCGCAACAGGCCGACCGGTCGAAAGTCTATTTCGGGGCGACGGTGACGATCGTCGACGAGGATGACCAGAGCCGCACGGTGACGCTGGTCGGCGAGGACGAGGCCGATGCCAGCGCCGGGCGCATCAGTTGGCGGTCGCCTATGGCACATGCGCTCAAGGGCGCGGCGATCGGCGACGTGCGGCGGGTAAGGCTGCCCGCCGGCGACAAGGAATGGGAAATAGAGGCGATCGCCTACCCCGACGCGTGATCCGCTTTCCGTGAAAATCGAAGGCCGAACATTTCTGCCCGGCCTTCGTTTCGATCAGTGATGGATCGCGGCCCCTGCCACCGGCGATGCCGGCGGCGGTACCGGCTGGCTGGCGAGATCGTCGGCCTCGGTCCAGTCGATCGGGGTGGTCGGCCCGGCCAGCGCCAGTTCGAGCACCTCGTCGACATGGCTGACGGGCACGATCTTCAGGCTTTCCTTGATGTTGGCCGGAAGCTCCGCAATGTCCTTCTCATTGTCCTTGGGGATCAGCACGGTGGTGATGCCGCCGCGCAGCGCCGCCAGCAGCTTCTCCTTGAGACCGCCGATCGGCAGGACGCGACCGCGCAGGGTCACCTCGCCGGTCATCGCCACCTCGCGGCGGACCGGAATGCCGGTCAGCGTCGAGACGATGCAGGTGACGATGCCGATGCCGGCCGACGGGCCGTCCTTCGGCACCGCGCCCTCGGGCAAATGGATGTGGATGTCCTTGCGGGCGAACAGGCTGGGCTTGATGCCATAGCCCGGCGCGCGGGCCCGCACGAAGCTGAACGCGGTCTGGACCGATTCCTTCATCACGTCGCCGAGCTTGCCGGTGGTCGACACCGCACCCTTGCCGGGGACGGTCACCGCCTCGATCGTCAGCAGCTCGCCGCCGACCTCGGTCCAGGCGAGACCCGTCACCGCGCCGATCTGATCCTCTTCCTCGCCGACGCCATAGCGGAATTTCCGCACGCCGGCGAAATCGGCAAGATTGTCCGGGGTGATCACCACCCGCTGATCCTTGCCCTCGAGGATGCGGCGCAGCGCCTTGCGCGCGAGCTTGGCGATCTCGCGCTCGAGCGTGCGGACCCCCGCCTCACGGGTATAATAGCGGATCAGGTCGCGCAGCCCCTCGTCGGTGAGTTCGAACTCCTCGGGCTTGAGGCCATGCGCCTCGATCTGCTTGTCGCGCAGATGCGCCTTGGCGATCTCGACCTTCTCGTCCTCGGTATAGCCCTCGAGCCGGATGATCTCCATGCGGTCGAGCAAGGGCTGCGGCAGGTTCAGGCTGTTCGCGGTGCACACGAACATCACGTCCGAAAGATCGATGTCGATCTCGAGATAATGATCCTGGAACTTGCTGTTCTGTTCGGGGTCGAGCACCTCGAGCAACGCCGAGGCGGGATCGCCCCGGAAATCCTGGCCGAGCTTGTCGATCTCGTCGAGCAGGAACAGCGGGTTCGACGATCCGGCCTTCTTCAGGTTGGTGACGATCTTGCCGGGCAGCGAGCCGATATAGGTACGGCGATGGCCGCGGATTTCGGCCTCGTCGCGCACGCCGCCGAGCGACTGGCGCACGAACTCGCGTCCGGTCGCCTTGGCGATCGAACGGCCGAGCGAGGTCTTGCCGACGCCGGGAGGGCCGACGAGGCACAGGATAGGCCCCTTGAGCTTGTTGGTGCGCGCCTGGACCGCGAGATATTCGACGATCCGGTCCTTGACCTTCTCGAGCCCGTGATGATCGGCGTCGAGCACCGCCTGTGCCGCGGCGATATCCTTCTTGAGCTTCGACTTCTTGCCCCAGGGGAGCCCGAGCAGCACGTCGAGATAGTTGCGCACCACCGTCGCCTCGGCCGACATCGGCGCCATCGTGCGAAGCTTCTTGAGCTCCGCATTGGCCTTGGTGCGGGCTTCCTTCGACAGCTTCAGCTTGGCGATCTTGGCGGTGAGTTCGGCGATCTCGTCGCCGCCCTCTTCCTCGCCGCCATTGCCGAGCTCGCGCTGGATCGCCTTGAGCTGCTCGTTGAGATAATATTCGCGCTGGGTCTTCTCCATCTGCCGCTTCACGCGGCTGCGGATCTTCTTTTCGACCTGGAGGACGCCGAGTTCGCCCTCCATCAGTGCGAACGCCATTTCGAGCCGCTTCGACGGATCGAGCTCCATCAGCAACGCCTGCTTATCGGCGACCTTGATCGAGATGTTCGCCGCGACCGCGTCGGACAGCTTCGAAGGCTCCTCGATCTGGCTCAGCTGGACCGAGGTTTCGGCCGGCAGCTTCTTATTCAGGCGTGCATAATTTTCAAACTGCTCGATCACCGAGCGCATCAGCGCGGCCATTTCGGTATCGATCTGGTCGGGCTCGCCGCTGCCCTCTTCATCATCGAGCAGGTCGATCGAAGCGGTCAGGAAAGCGCCGCTGGAATCGAGGTCGGTCAGGCTGGCCCGGCGACCGCCCTCGACGAGGACGCGCACGGTGCCGTCGGGCAGCTTGAGCAGCTGCAGGACGGTGGCGATCACGCCCATGTCGTACAGCGCGTCGCGATCGGGATCGTCCTCGGCCGGATCGAGCTGGGCGACGAGGAAGATCGACTTGTCGGCCGCCATCGCGGCCTCGAGCGCCGCCACCGACTTCTCGCGGCCGACGAACAGCGGCACGATCATGTGCGGGAAGACGACGATATCGCGCAGCGGCAGAACGGGTAATTGTTCGGTCATTGACTCTCCACGGCGGGGCGCCGGGCCCCACCCTCCCGGCCTATATGGGCCGAGCGTCGTTCACTATCAATGAACGAGGATATGCCCGGCCGAGCACAATTGAAAAATTCGCCAATGCGGCTAGACGCAAAGCCATAGTGACTCGCGAAAATTCAAGCCTTTCCGCCGCCGCGAAACCGCCCAGCCAGCGCGATGCGGCGATCGACATTTTGCGCGGGATCGCGCTGATCACGATCACCATCAACCATATCACCGGCTTCACCGACCGGATGGGGATGAAGGGGATGCAGTTCCCGACCCTCACTTTGTGGGGATTTTCGAGCGCGGCCGAGATCTTCTTCCTGCTGTCGGGCTATCTGGTCGGGGCGGTCTATTTCAGCCGAGCGAAGCAGCCGACGATCGCCAGCTTCGCCGACAAGGTGTGGCGGCGCGCGGCGCGGCTCTACGTCTATAATCTGGGCCTGTTCGTGCTGCTGATCCCGCTGGCGCTCTATTCGGATCCGCTCAGCCGGCTGAGCTTCTACCTCTATTTCTTCCAGCACGAGCCGTGGAGCTATCTCCAGTTCCTGGTGCTGTACATCCAGCCCTACTGCCTCGAGATTCTCGTCACCTATATGGTGCTGCTCGCCACCGCGCCGATCTTCGCGCTGATGCTGCGACTCCAGCCGATCCTGGCGGTGCTGGCGTCGATCGGGCTCTACTGGTTCGCGCACGAGACGCCCTGGTTCAACATCCCCGGCGGATCGCCGCTCGGCGACTGGCGCTGGAACTTCAACCCGGCATCGTGGCAACTGCTGTTCTTCGTGGCGATGGCGGCAGGACGTTACCGCCTGCTCGAATGGCTGCGATCGGCGA
The DNA here is from genome assembly GCF_058801765.1 of Rhizorhabdus sp. GW822-FHT03C02. Classification (NCBI taxonomy): domain Bacteria; kingdom Pseudomonadati; phylum Pseudomonadota; class Alphaproteobacteria; order Sphingomonadales; family Rhizorhabdaceae; genus Rhizorhabdus; species Rhizorhabdus sp. GW822-FHT03C02. Next base: position 956,871 of record NZ_JBXANN010000001.1, on the reverse strand, counting down.
CCCGTGGCAACTGGTGGCTGCTGGGGGCGGCCTGGGCGCTGTTCGCGGCGCTGACGATCCTGTTCCTCGCCCAGCGCTGGTATGGTTTCGAGGTGCTGTTCCAGAGCAAGGTGCGGATCGGCCCGGTGCGCGCCGCGCATGCATTGTCGGTGAGCTGGGCGATCATGAGCCTGTTCTGGATGTGGCCGCGGCTGCAGCGTTTCTGGCCGGCGCGCCAATGCGCGGTGATCGGCGCCAATTCGCTCCAGGTGTTCGTCGCCTGCGTGGCGATCAGCTATGCCGCGGGCTTCATCTGGATCGAATATTGCCGCGATCACACCGCCTATGTGCTGCTGTGCCTGGCCAGCGTGATCCTGCTCGGGCTGTTCGCGAATTTCTACATCTGGTGGAAGCGCCACGGCCTGGGGCACATGATCAGGATCGCCCGCGCGCGGGCCAGGATCAGAGGTCCTTCGCCATCCTGAGCAGCGGCACGGGCACGCTGCCCGGCGCGATCGCCTCGAACGGCGCGACCAGGTCATAGCCGCACGCGCGGTAGAGCGGCTCGCCCGACAATGTCGCGGCCATCTCGGCGCGGCGGAAACCCGCGGTCCGCGCCGCCGCCTCGCACAGATGGATGATATATTTGCCGACCCCGCGCCGGGTGAAGTCGGGGCTGGTGTACATCGCCCGGATTCGCGCGGGATCGGTCGCCGGATCGAGCAGCGCCGCGTTGCGGCCGCCGCTGGCGTCGCCGCCGAACAGGGTCGCGCGCATGCTCCAGCCGCCGCAGCCCGCCAGCCGGCCGTCGATCTCGACGAGATAATAGGTGCGGTCGCGGATCAGTTGCGTGTCGAGCCCCATATGCGCGCGGCTCGCGACGATCTCGGCGTCGGACAGGAAGCCCTTTTGCAGCTCGGCGATCGCGCGGTCCATCAGCACGCCGATCGCCGGGATATCGTCGAGCGTCGCCAGCCGGTGGCTCAGTGCGGCATCGGGCGGCAGATAGCGCGCGCCCGCCGCCTCCCAGGCCGCCGAGATTCGCGCGAAGGCGACGGCGTGGCGCGGATCGGCGGCGATCCAGCGACGGATCGTCTCGCGTTCGGCCGGATCGACCCCGGCCTCAAGCCTCACAAAGGCGCGCGCGGCTTCCTCGTCGATCGAGTGACTGCCCGGCAGCGCTTGTTCGTTCGCGCTCAACGCCCCACTCCTCGATCTCCGCCAGGCCACGCGCGATCAGCATCAGCGCCTTGGCGAGATGCTTTTCGACGGTGGAGACGGACAACTCCATTTCCCGTGCGATTTCCCCGGGCGACAGCTCGTGGACGCGCCGCAGGACAAATACTCGCCTGCATTGCGGAGGCAAGCCGTCAATCACGCGCTGGACCTGCCGCAGTTCGTCGCGCGCCGACAGCATCGGATCGGGCGAGCAATGGCCTTCATATTGTTCGATATCGGCGACCAGATCGAACGAGACCACCGCGTCGCGCCGCGCCGAATCGATCAGCATGTTGCGGGCGATGCGAAACAGATAATGCTTGCCGTTGGCGATCCGCCCCCAGTCGTCGGTGGCGTAAGCGCGCGCCAGCGCTTCCGCGACGAGGTCGTCGAGATCGACATAGGCCGCAGCCGTGCGGCGCAGCCGGCTGCGCAGCGCAGCCTCGTGCGGCAATATCCGGTCCTTGAACCAGTCGAGACGTTCTTCAAGATCGATCACGGCAGTTCCCCCCTGCGGAATCGATCCTCCCCCATATGATTATCCGGTCAGGACATCATCTTTGCGGGGGCTTGTCCAGCACCATATTGGCAACGGTGTCAGCCGCGCGAAGCGTTAGGTCACGGAAAAGCGAAAGGGCCGCGCAAACGAATGCGCGACCCTCTCGATATCAGCCAAAATCGGTGAGGAAACCGGATCAGGCGGCGTCGCCCGCCTTCGCCTTTTCCTTCTTGGAGAAGACCCGGACCGGGTCCTTGCGGCCCTCGACGACATCCTTGTCGATCATGATCTCCTCGACCCCGTCCATCGACGGCAGATCGAACATCGTGTCGAGCAGCATCGCCTCTAGGATCGAGCGGAGACCACGCGCACCGGTCTTGCGCAGGATCGCCTTGCGCGCGACCGCCACCAGCGCCTCGTCGGTGAAGCCGAGCTTGACGCCCTCCATCTCGAACAGCTTCTGATACTGCTTAACCAGCGCGTTCTTCGGTTCGGCGAGGATCTTGACCAGTGCGACCTCGTCGAGGTCCATCAGCGTCGCGATCACCGGCAGACGACCGACGAATTCGGGGATCAGCCCGAACTTGAGCAGATCCTCGGGCTCGCACTGCTGCAGCGTCTCGCCGGTGCGGCGCTCGTCGGGGCCGGCGACGAACGCGCCGAACCCGATCGACTTGCCCTGGAGACGGTCGCCGATGATCTTCTCAAGGCCGGCAAAGGCGCCGCCGCAGATGAACAGGATGTTGGTCGTGTCGACCTGCAGGAACTCCTGCTGCGGATGCTTGCGCCCACCCTGCGGCGGGACCGACGCGGTCGTTCCCTCCATCAGCTTGAGCAGCGCCTGCTGCACGCCCTCGCCCGACACGTCGCGGGTGATCGAGGGATTGTCGGCCTTGCGGCTGATCTTGTCGATCTCGTCGATATAGACGATGCCGCGCTGCGCGCGCTCGACATTGTAATCGGACGCCTGGAGCAGCTTGAGGATGATGTTCTCGACATCCTCGCCGACATAGCCGGCCTCGGTGAGGGTGGTCGCATCGGCCATCGTGAACGGCACGTCGAGGATGCGCGCCAGCGTCTGCGCGAGCAACGTCTTGCCGCAGCCGGTCGGCCCGACCAGCAGGATGTTCGACTTGGCCAGCTCGACATCGGCACCCTTGGCGCCATGGTTGAGCCGCTTGTAATGGTTATGGACCGCGACCGAGAGGACGCGCTTGGCCTTGAACTGACCGATCACATAATCATCGAGGACGCTGCAGATCTCCTGCGGGGTGGGAACGCCACCGTCCTTCTTGCTGACGAGGGCGCCTTTGGCCTCCTCGCGGATGATGTCGTTGCAGAGTTCGACGCACTCATCGCAGATGAAAACCGTAGGTCCGGCGATCAGCTTGCGGACCTCGTGCTGCGACTTTCCGCAGAAGGAGCAATAAAGCGTGCTCTTCGAGTCTCCGCCGGTCAACTTGGTCATATACTAGATCCTGACTCCACAAGGGATCGCAACGCATCCTAGACCGTTCGTTCCCGATCCCACAACCTTCTAAAAAAACTGTGTACGAGATGGCCGCCCAGCTTCGAATATGGTGGCCCGTTCGCGCCGTACAAGCGGCGCCCCTCACCACGGCGCCGCAATTATGCCCGGCGGCACAAGGGTTATTACGCCTCCGGCCCGAGCCGGGGGCGACCGCCCTGCCGGCGGCGGGCGGCGCATCGCCATTGCGATCACATCGTCCGCCGCGCCGCATCGCGGCTCCGGAGCGTGCGCCGGCACCGCTTCAGGGCCCGAGTCGCGGCGCCGGCAGGATGCGCGAACAACAAGCGCGCCGGCCCATCGGACCGGCGCGCCATGGGTGTCCGCGCGGATGGCGGGCGGCGTCGATCAGGCGGCGAGCGCCTCGTCGGCCGGGGTCGGACGCTTGTCGAACACTTCGTCGATCAGCCCGAACGCCTTCGCCTCGTCGGCCTCGAGGAACTTGTCACGATCCATCGCGAACTCGATCTCCTCGATCTCCTTCTTGGTGTATTTCGCATACAGCGAGTTCAGGCGGTGGCGCATCCGCAGGATTTCCTTGGCCTGGATCTCGATATCGGCGGCCATGCCCTGTGCACCGCCCGACGGCTGGTGGATCATGATCCGGCTGTTGGTGAGCGCGACGCGCATGCCGGGCTCGCCGGCCGCGAGCAGGAAGCTGCCCATCGAAGCGGCCTGGCCGATGCACACCGTGCCGACGCGCGGGCGGATATATTGCATCGTGTCATGGATCGCGAGACCCGCGGTCACCACCCCGCCCGGCGAGTTGATGTACATGAAGATGTCCTTCTTCGGATTCTCCGATTCGAGGAACAGCAGCTGCGCGGTGATCAGCGACGCCATATGGTCCTCGACCTGGCCGGTCACGAAGATGATCCGTTCGCGCAGCAGCCGCGAATAGATGTCGAAGCTGCGTTCGCCCCGAGTCGACTGTTCGATGACCATCGGAACGAGCGCGCCCGTTTCGGGATTCATGAACTGGCCGGTTTCAAACGGATTATGCATGGAAAGTCTCGGTCCTTTGCCCTCTGATGGCTGCAACATCGGCCTTTGGCAGGGCGAGTTCAAGGGGGGCCGGTCCGCGGCGCGCACATCGCACGGTCCGGCCGGTCAGTTCCGCCCCGCCAGCCGCCGGCGCAACCGCGCCGCGAAGAACAGCGCGTCGATCAGGATCGCGAGCGGCAGCCCCGCCAGCGCCACCCCGCGCGAGCGCCGCGCGCGACCGAGCCAGGCCCCGTCGGCGAGCATATCGCGGTAGCCTCGCGCGATCAGCAGATAGGGCGAGCTCGCGGCATAAAGCGCGCCGAGCCTGCCGAAACGGCCGCCCGCGGGCGGCGGCGCCCGCCACGGCTTGGCCCCCTGGGCATGGACGAAGGCCGGCATGCCGCGCATCAGCACGATCAGCCGCTCGCGCACGGTGAAGGCCTTGAGCCCGAACAGCTGCAATATGTCGCGTCCGCGGCGCAGCAGATGGAGTTCGATGTTGGCGAACGACCGCGAGCAGAGCAGCGCGCCGAGCACGTCCTGGTCGCCGACCATATGCACCGGCCGCTCGGCCGCCCGCCGGCCCTGCGCCGCCCGATAGCCGTGATCCTCGAGCAGCCTTCCCCATGCCTCGACCAGCGGCCGATGCCGCGACGACACCCGCATCACCGCGCTGTTGACCGCGAAGGGCAGCGACCGCCCGACGTCCAGCCCCCAGGCCCGCGCCCGCAGCGCATCGCCGTCGAAATGGCCGCCCCACAGCGCCTCCTCGGCAAGGATCAGCACATCCCGGTCGATCGCGGCGAAGCGATCGGTGAAGCCGGCGGCGATCAGCAGGTCCGAATCGAGCCACAACAGCTGGTCATGGCCATCGTCGAGCGCCTCGATCAGCACCTGCGGCTTGACGTTCCAGTAGAGCGCGGGCGGCAGATGCGCGGGACGGAAATCGACATCGGGAAAGCCGGCGATCCACGCTGCGAATTCCGGACCCGCCGGATTGAAATGGAGCCGCACCGCCTGACCCGGCGCATGCTCGGCCAGCGTCGCGATCAGCAGGCGGATTCCGGGTTCGCAATCGGCGCGGCTCTCATAGACGCAGATCAGCATGACGGCGCGCGGTTCCCCTCCGCGTCAGGCTATCCGATCCATGGCGGACGGGAAAGGCTCGACGGCGGCGCCACGCTGCGGCAACGATATCGCCGCGCATTTCGGGGGACTTCATGCGGACTTGGATGACGACGACCGGGCGGGTGCTGTTGTCCCGACAGACGCTGCGCGACATGGCGAAGGCGGCGCTGATCGCGGTGCCGATCGCCGCGACGATGTTCGCGCTGTTCTGCCTCGCCAATCTCCACGGTCTGCGCCGCGACCTGCCGGCGGCCCGCGCGCATATCGCGGCCGCCTTTGCCGACGGCAGCCTGCAGGATCAGGACTGGCTGCCCGGCAATACCGGCATCGGCCATCACCAGTTCAACGACTGCCTGATCCTCCAGCAGGCGATCGACCAGGCGGCCACCGACCGTCAACTGGCGGTGAGCCCCATCAAGCCGCTGCTGCGGCCAGGGCTGTCGCTGTGCGCAAGCCTGCGCGCCTTCGTCGCCGGCGTTCCACCACCGGGCGAGCCCGCCTTTTACCATCAATATATTCACGGCCACACGATGCTGGTGCGCTATTTGCTGCCGCTGATGCCGGTCGATGCGATCCGGACCCTCTACAAATGCCTTGCCATGCTGTTGGTCGGCACGGGGGTGCTGGTCGCGACGATGACGCTCGGACGATCGCGAACCGCGCCGGAGCTGACCATGCCCGGGCTGTTCTGGCTGATCCTGTTTCTTGCGCTCGGCCGCTGGTTCGGGCTCGAGAGCTTCGGTCAGTCGCTGTCGCACGGCCCCGCCGACCTTGTCATCCTCGTCTATCTGCTGGCGCTGGCGGTCGCGGCGATGCGCGGCGGGATCGCACCGCGCTCCGCGATCGTCGCGACCGCGCTGTTCGGGGCTCTTTCGGCGATCTTCGATTTTCTGACCGGCGGCATTCCACTCGGGCTCGCGGTAGTGATCGGCGCCCTGCCCTTCGCCTGTATCGCCGCCGACGCCGAGGCGCAGGGCCGGCTGGCGATCGGCGCGGTGGTCGCCTTCTGCACGGCCTATGTCGGCTCGCTGATCCTCAAGATCCTGCTCGCGCTGGCGATCTTCGGCTATCCGTCGATGGTCGAAAGCGCGTTCCGGCTGAGCATCCGGCTCGGTCTCAACGGCGCGGCCGGCGAGACCCACGATCTCGGCCCGGTCCATATGGCCAAATCGCTGCTCAAGGGGCTGGGCTCGCTCGCCGCCGGCATGCCGCTGCTCGTGGCGCTGATGCTGGCGACCGCGGTCGGCGCCGGCCTATGGGCCTGCCAGCAGTTGATGCGCTCGGTCGACCCGATGGTACGAGTGCGGGCCGGCCTGCTGCTCGCGTCGAACATTGCCCTCGTCGCGATCCTCACCGGCTTCTGGCAGCATACGATCGTCCACGCCTGGTTCATGGACCGGGTCTTCGTCTGGACGATCGCCAGCGGCTTCGCACTGTTCGCGATGGCGCTCGTCGAAGGTCGACGCCACCAGCCCTGAAACGAAAAAGGGCCGGGCAAGCCCGACCCTTTTCACCAAGGCTTATGCCTTGCCGATCACTCGGCCGGCGCAGCCTTCTTCTTCGCGGCAGGCTTCTTGGCGGGAGCCGCTTCGGCCTCGCCCTCGCCTTCGGCCTTCGGTGCGGCGGCCTTCTTGGCGGCCGGCTTCTTGGCGGCGGGTTTGGCTTCCTCGGCGGCCGGAGCCTCCTCGGCCACCACGGCCTCGTCGGCATCGGCCTTCTTGGCGGCGGCCTTCTTCGGCGCGGCCTTCTTGGCTACCGGCTTTTCCTCATGCGCATGGTCATGGTCATGGTGGTCGTGCCCATGATCATGGCCGTCATGGTCGTGGTTGCAGTCGGGGCCATGGACATGCGGCTTGGGCATGCCGTCGTCATCGGCCTCGATCGCGGCTTCGAGTTCCTCGCGGGTCACCGCGCGATCGGTGATCGCCGCCTTGTCGAACAGGAAGTCGACGACCTTGTCCTCATAGAGCGGGGCGCGCAGCTGGGCCGCTGCCATCGGGTCCTGCTGGACATATTCGATGAAGCGGTTGCGGTCGGCGGGGCCGTACTGCTGGGCAGCCTGCATGATCAGGCGGCTCATTTCCTGCTGGTTGACCTCTACGCCGTTGCGCTGGCCGATCTCCGACAGGAGCAGGCCGAGACGGACGCGACGCTCGGCGATCGCCTGATAGTCGGCGCGATCCTTTTCGATCTCGGCAAGCGCGGCCTCGGGATCGGCCTCATGGCCGGCCTCATGCTCGAGCTGCGCCCAGATCTGCTGGAACTCGGCTTCGACCATCGACGGCGGAACCGGGAAGTCATGGCCGGCGGCGAGCTGGTCGAGCAGCTTGCGCTTCATATGGGTGCGGGTCAGGCCGTTGAGTTCCTGCTCGATCTGGCCCTTGAGCAGGCCGCGCAGCTGCTCGAGGCTCTCGAGGCCGAGATTCTTGGCGAAATCCTCGTCGGCGACGGTTTCCTTCGGGGTGCGGACGTCGGTCGCGGTCACGTCGAAGGTGGCGTCCTTGCCGGCCAGCGACTTCTCGCCATAATTTGCCGGGAAAGTGACGTTGAGCTGGCGCGCTTCGCCCTTCTTGATGCCGACGAGCTGGTCCTCGAAGCCGGGGATCAGCTGGCCCGAGCCGATTTCGACCGACATGCCCTCGCCGGTGCCGCCGTCGAAGGCGACGCCGTTCACCTTGCCGACGAAGTCGAGCACGACCTGATCGCCCTCGACCGCCGGATGGCCTTCGAGCGCGTCGTCGAAGCTCTTCTGCTGGCCGGCGATGCGGTTCAGCGAGGCGTCGATCTCGCTCTCGGCGGGTTCTACCGTCAGCCGCTCGAGCGCGAGGCCCTCGATCGACGGCGCGGGAACGTCGGGCAGCACTTCGAGCGCGACGTTGAGCTCGACATCCTTGCCGGTCTCATAGCCTTCCTGAAGTTCGACCGACGGCTGGATCGCCGGGCGCAGCTTCTGCTCGGCGATCAGCTGCTGGACGCCGTCCTGGACCGCCTTGTTGAGCACATCCTGCTCGATCGCCGGCCCGTGCATCTTCTTGACGAGGTTCGCGGGAACCTTGCCGGGGCGGAAGCCGGGCATCCGGACCTGCGGCGCGATCGACTTGATCTCGGCCTCGACGCGCGCTGCGACGTCGTTGGCGGGGATGGTCAAGGTATAGGCGCGCTTCAGGCCTTCATTGAGCGTTTCGACAGTCTGCATGGGTCGCTATTGAACCTCTAATCTCGAGAAAGCTTTTCGGCCTGCTCCGCGCGCGGGCGAAGCTGGTGCGGGCGAAGGGACTCGAACCCCCACATCTTACGATACCAGAACCTAAATCTGGCGCGTCTACCAATTCCGCCACGCCCGCAAAGGACCGGGTCGGCGGGCTCTATAACAATATGCGCCTCAAGAGCAAGCAAAGAGCTTGATCGCGCGCGTCATCGCCGCCGCGACACCAGCGCCCACCGCGCAGCCGTCAAATCTGCGACGCCGTCGGCGGGTTGTTGGTCGCCTGCAGATAGCGAAACCAGGTGCTTCCGGCCTGCGATCCGCGTGCCATTTCCTCGGCGATCTTCTGCTGTCGCCAGCCATTAGCGACCGCCTGCGCGGCGAGAATGTCGTCACCGCTCAGGCCGAGCAGATAACGCAGGATCGCCGGCCCGGCGATGAGCTGATCGATCGCCTGCCCGTCGCGGCTCTGAAGCGCCCCGCCGTCCTCATAATAGTCCCAGCTGGCGCTGGCGCCGGTCGCCTTCTGCACATCGGCATAGGTGCGCGGCATGCCCGCGACGTCGCCGCCGGCCGCCTTGGCCTGGGCCGCGTTCCAGATCGAGACGGTATAGGAGCCGCCGAACGGCTGAATCCTCGGCGCCTGGGTGAGCCGTCCGACGATCCGCTTGCGGTGGCAGGCGATGAGAAAGTCGAGGACCTGCCCGGCTTTCGCCGACGCGACGCGCAAGGCGGCGTTGAAGCCGAGCTTCTCGCCGGCGCCGAGCGCACTCAGCCAATAGCCGAGCTGGAAATCGGCCTGGACGAGCTGGCCGCCACCATGGCTGAGCATCCCGAACAGCGGCGCCGCCGCGAAGAGCGCATTGAGATCGTTGAACTCGCCATTGGTCAATATGTTGGTGGGCGGATTGAGGAAGCCGGGGCTGCTCGCATAATAGCGGGTATAGAAGGTCTCGAAGTCGCGGACGACGAATTCGAGGATCTCGGCGCGGCTGTAGAGGCGCGGCGAGTTGCGGCTCGCCGTCTTCCAGGCCAGCGCCGCATGCATGAACGCCCAGGCGCCGTCACGGGTCGACCATAGGTCGATGCTTGCAATGATATCGTTCGAATAGAGCCGGTTCTGATCCCAGAAACGGTGGCCGAGAAAGGCGAATTCGGGGGTACGGAACAACAGGCTGCCCCAGCCCGGAAACTGGTGGCCATGCGCCTTGTCGATCTGGGTGGTCCCGAAATAGGGCGTCTCGGGCGTATCGCCCGATCCCGGCGTCTTGACGCGCAGCGGGCTGACGCTCGCGACGACATCGCCGACGCGACCGCCCTGGGCATAATAAGCCTGGTTCTCGGGCACCGACAGCACACCCGGACCATAATAATGGTTGCGCATCACGATCGGGCGGGCGCTGCGGCCCTTGAACAGCGGCAGATTGCGTCCGCCCTCGAACGCATGAATCGCGTCGGAGACATAGCCGGTCAGATAATGAAGCGTGATCTCGCGCCACGGCCGGCCGTCATGCGCCCGCGTCGAGGTCGGCGCGCTCGCATAGCGTGCCAGCGGCTCGGCGATGACCTGGCGATCGTCGCGGGTGCCGCCGGGTCCGGTGATCGGCGAGCGCCCCTGGACGTTGAACGGGGTGTAACGCAGCCACAAAGCCGCATTGGCGGTCAGCGAGGCGGTGCTGAACAGACTGGCATGGTAGGGGTCGGCGGTGGTGTCGGTGTTCCGGGCGGCGCTGTCATAGTCGGTCGCATCCCAGCTCATCACCCGGATGTTGCCGAAGCCATTGGCCTGCCCGTCATTGCCGGCGCCACCACAGAAGATCCGCAGGTCGAAGCCGTTGACCGAGTAATCGGTATGACTGTCGAACGGCACGCTCAGGTCGAAGATCGGGATCGCGCCGCGAACGTCGGCGACCGCGTGCGCGCCCGGGTCCGCCGAACGCCAGATCACCCCCGACCGCACCGTGCCGTGCGGATACCAGCGATTGCCAGGGCCGACCATCGCGCAGCCGCGGCCGTCGAACGGCCCTTCGAAGATCTTCGCCTTGTCGGTGCCGTTGAGCGGCTTGCCGTCAGGGGTCTCGATCGTCGCCAGCAGGCTGCCCTGGACATCGAAGATCCGCCATTTGTGCGGCACCATATAACTGCGCTTGCCGGTCGGATCGCCAAAGGGATTGAACGGCATCTGCTGGACGTCCCAGTCATAGCCGAACTGGAACTGGGTATAGCCGCCGAACCGGATCGCCTCGCAATAATAGTTGATGCCGGCGATGTTGGGGACCTCGCCCTGCGGCAGGCATTCGATCCAGGGTTCCTGGCGCGCGCCGAAGACCGCATCCTCGAAGGCGCAATTCTGCGCGGCGATCCGCGTCATCACCAATTCCCTGGGATGCGCGACCCCCTGCCCGCTCGACCAGTCCTCGAGCACCGCCTTATAGGCCTGCCCCGCCGGCACGGTGAACGCACCGACGGTGACGTCGAGCGTGGTCACCGTCCCGTCGGGCGCGACATAGGACAGGGTCTGCGCCGACTGCGCCGCGGTGACCGAGCGCGCGTCGACCACCAGCGCCTCGAGGTCGTCACGACTGACGGTCCCACCGTTCAGTGCGACATAAGCATAGTCGATCTGCTTGCGCAGGAAGCTGACCGTGACGGTGCGTATGACCAGCCCGTCGACCGAGTCGGTGGTGTTGCCGAGCGACGCGTTGCTGTACATTTCGATATCGGCCGGCAGCCGCGGCTTGACCGTCGTCGCGAACGGCCCGCCCGCCTTCTCGCCCTCGAGATAGAAGCAGATCGTCCCGCCAGGTGCGGCGAGGTTGTTGACCCATTCGACGTCGATCGTCTGCTCGATGCCCGGCACACGGATGATGGTGCTGGTGAAGGTCTGGCTGTCGTCGCCCCGTCCGATCGTGCACTGGACAGCACCGGTCCAGGCGACGGACAGGCACATGCGGCCCCGCCCCCAGGCGAAGAGATCGACCAGCAAGGTCGTCCCGACGGTAAGTGGCAATATTCCCCGGAACGACAGCCGCAGCTTGCGCGGGGTCTCGGTGGTCGCCGGATCCGCGGTGATATCGAAATCGAACCCCATCGGGGCGCTCTTCAGATAGGAATCGCGGTTGAGTTGGAGCCGTCCCCCCAACAGGCGGGTGATCGCCCCCGGATTGACCATGACCGAGACGCCGAGCGGCAGCGCATAGGCATCGCCGGTCGAGGCCATCGTTCCCGCCGCGGCAGCGAAGCGCCACGACGCCGACACTCTCGGATAGCTGATCGTCGGGACCGCCTTGGCCACGAGCAGGCCAGGTGGAATCGAAAGCTGGAAGCTCGTTGCCTCGCCCGGCGCCATGATGCCAAGCGGGAACACCGTGCCGGGGGCACCGTAAATCATCGACCATCCCCGCCCATCAACGCTTATTGCCCCGAAACGAGCATCTGCGCCTTTGGATCGGGGATCAACCCGCTACTTACCCGCATCGGACAGGCTCTGATCGCAAACGATATCGAAAACCGTCAAAGCGTTCCGAATCAGGACGTTAACCAAGCGCCTTCTTCAGCAGGTCATTGACCACGCCGGGATTGGCCTTGCCGCCCATCGCCTTCATCGTCTGACCGACGAAAAAGCCGAAAAGCTTATCCTTGCCGACGCGATATTCGGCGACCTTGTCGGCATTGGCGGCCATCACCTCGGCGATCACCGCCTCGATCGCACCGGTGTCGCTGGTCTGCTTGAGCCCACGCTCCTCGACGATCTTCGCGGGATTGTCGCCGGTTTCGAGCATGATCTCGAACACCTGCTTGCCCAGCGTCCCCGACAGCGTGCCGTCGGCGACCAAACCGAGCAGTTCAGCCCCCTGGGCGGGGCTGACCGGGCTTTCCTCGATCGCCTTGCCGAGCCGGTTGAGCGCGCCGAACAGGTCGGAGATCAGCCAGTTCGACGCGGTCCGGGCGATGTCCGCCGCCGGCTTGCCGGTCGCCGCGACCAGCGCCTCGAACCAGCGCGCGGTCTCGACATCGGCAGTGATCACCGCGGCATTATAGGCCGGCAGCCCGAGGCCCTCGTAACGCGCGCGCTTGGCATCGGGCAGTTCGGGCAACTCACCCGAACATTCGGCGAGGAAGTCGTCGCTCAGTTCGACCGGCAGCAGATCGGGATCGGGGAAATAGCGATAATCGTGCGCGTCTTCCTTCGAGCGCATCGACCGGGTCTCGTTGCGATCCTGATCGTAGAGGCGGGTTTCCTGGACGATCTTGCCGCCGCCCTCGATCACATCGACCTGGCGGCTCGCCTCGACCTCGACCGCCGCCATCACGAAGCGGATCGAATTGACGTTCTTGGTCTCGGTCCGCGTGCCCAGCGGCTCGCCGGGCCGGCGCACCGAGACATTGACGTCGGCGCGCATCGACCCTTCTTCCATATTGCCGTCGCACGACCCGACATAGCGCAGGATCGATCGCAATTTCCGGAGATAAGCCCCTGTTTCGGCAGGAGACGTCAGATCCGGCTTCGACACGATCTCCATCAATGCGACGCCCGAGCGGTTGAGGTCGACATAGGAGCGCGTCGGATGCTGGTCGTGCATCAGCTTGCCGGCATCCTGCTCGACATGGAGCCGTTCGATGCCGATCGTCTTGGATTCGGCGATACCGCTCTTCTCGTCGGCATCGATCACCAGCGATCCCTCGCCGACGATCGGATGATAGAGCTGCGAAATCTGATAGCCCTGCGGCAGATCGGCGTAGAAATAATTCTTGCGATCGAAGCGCGACCAGCGGTTGATCTGCGCGCCGAGCGCCATGCCGGTCTTGACCGCCTGCTTGATACATTCACGGTTCGGCACCGGCAGCATGCCGGGCATCGCCGCGTCGATCAGCGAGACATTGGCGTTGGGCTCGGCCCCGAAGGTCGCCGAGGCGCCCGAGAACAGCTTGGCGTTCGAGACGATCTGGGCATGGACCTCGAGGCCGATCACGACCTCCCACTCGCCGGTGGCGCCCTGGATGCGATAGCTGCTCATCTTACCACCATTTATCCGGGCGCGCGGCAAAGCCGGCCCGTTCCTCGATCGCCAGTCCCGCGTTCAGCACGCCCTGCTCGTCGAGCGGGCGGCCGATGATCTGCAGGCCCAGCGGCAATCCCTTCGAATCGAGCCCGGCCGGCACCGACATCGCCGGCAGGCCGGCGAGGCTCGCCGGCACGGTGAAGACGTCGTTCAGATACATCTCGAGCGGATCGGCGTTCTTCTCGCCGAGCGCGAACGCCGCCGACGGCGCAGTCGGGGTCAGCAGCACGTCGCACTGGGTGAAGGCCTGCTGGAAATCGCGGGCGATCAACGCCCGCACCTTCTGCGCCTTGGTATAATAAGCGTCGTAGAAGCCGGCCGACAGCACATAGGTGCCGATCATGATCCGGCGCTTGACCTCGGCGCCGAAGCCCGCGGCGCGGGTCGCGGCATACATATCCTGCAGGTTGGCGCCCTCGGGAAGGTCGCGCAGCCCGTAGCGCACGCCGTCATAGCGCGCGAGATTGGACGAGGCTTCGGCCGGCGCGATGATATAGTAGGTCGCCAGCGCATAATGGGTGTGCGGCAGCGAGACCTCGACGATCTCCGCTCCCGCGTCCCTGGCCCAGGCGATGCCCTGCTGCCACAGCGCGTCGATCTCGGCGGGCATGTTGTCGACCCGATACTCCTTGGGAATACCGACCTTCAACCCTTTGAGATCAGGCGAAAGTCCAGCCTCCCAGCGAGGCACCGAGACATCGAGCGACGTCGAGTCCTTCGGATCGAAGCCCGACATTGCCTCGAGCATGATCGCGCAGTCGCGAACGTCGCGCGCCATCGGCCCCGCCTGGTCGAGCGACGAGGCGAAGGCGACGATGCCGAAGCGCGAGCAGCGGCCATAGGTCGGCTTGATCCCCGAAATGCCGGTGAAGGCCGCGGGCTGGCGGATCGATCCGCCGGTGTCGGTGCCGGTCGCGGCGGGTACGATCCGCGCCGCGATCGCCGACGACGATCCGCCCGACGAGCCGCCGGGCGCGAGCGGCGCGTTGCCGCCCGCAACCCGCCAGGGCGAGATGACGTTACCGAAGGCGCTGGTCTCGTTCGACGACCCCATCGCGAACTGGTCGAGATTGAGCTTGCCGAGCATGCCGGCGCCCGCGCCGAACAGCTTGGCGGTCACCGTCGATTCATATTGCGGCACGAAGCCGCCGAGGATGTTGCTGGCCGCGGTCGTCTGGTAGCCGGCGGTGCAGAACAGATCCTTGATGCCCAACGGCACCCCCGACAGCGGCAGCAGATCGCCCGCCGCGCGCGCCTTGTCGGCGGCGTCGGCGGCGGCGAGCGCATGGTCCGGGGTCTCGACGATGAAGGCGTTGAGCGCCTTGGCGCCGGCGACCGCGCCGTTGAAGGCCTCGGCGACCTCGCGCGCGGAGAAATCGCCGGCGCGGAAGCCGTCGCGGATCCCGGCGATGCCCAGGTCGGTGATCGTCGCGGCGCTCATTCGATCACCTTCGGCACGGCAAAGAAGCCATGTTCGGCCTGGGGCGCGTTGGCGAGCACCTTGTCGCGGATATTGCCGTCGGTGACGACATCGTCGCGCAGCCGCTGATGATTGGGGATCACCGCGGCGAGCGGCTCGACACCATCGGTGTCGACCTCGCCGAGTTGTTCGATCCAGCCAAGGATGTTGTTGAGTTCGGGCGCCATCGCCTCGACCTCGGCATCGGTTACGGCGATGCGTGCGAGGCTCGCGATCTTGCGGACGGTTGGAATATCGACGGACATGCGCGCCCGCTAGCATCGCCGGCGCGACGCTTCAAGGCGCGGGTCGCGGCGCGGGCCCATTGGACGCAGGCGGGATTGCCCGCTACGCACCTGCCGGACGGCCGCAATGCCGTCCGCCCGTCCACAGCCTGGGGTCCGGTCTTGCTGGCTCGCCGTTTTCTCTACGTCATCGCGGGGTTGATCATGCTGACGCTCGCCGCCGGCATCGGCTGGAACCTGTTCCAGGACCAGTTGATGCGGCTCGCCTTCGTGCCGTCGATCGCGTTCAAGCCGTCCGACCCGACCTACGCCCCCGATTATGCCAAGCCCGCGGCATGGCTGTCACGCCCCGACCTTGCCGACGATCCGTCGCGCTGGGTGCCGCCGGGCATGGCCCGTGCCGGCCATCCGCCGGTCGCGGTCTTCTATGTCGCCCCCACCACCTTCTTCGGGCGGAATCGCTGGAACGTCCGGATCGACGATGCGGATTCGCGCAATTGGCTGAAGATCTTCGGCGCGAGCCAGGCGAGCGCGTTCAATTCGGTCGGGGCGGTCTGGGCACCACGCTATCGCCAGGCGACCCTCGGCGCCTTCCTGACTGATCGGCCCGACGGCAGGGCGGCGATCGACTTCGCTTATACCGATGTGCTGCGTGCCTTCGACGCGTTCGTCGCACAGATCCCGCCGACGCAGCCGATCCTGCTCGCGGCGCACAGCCAGGGCAGCCGGCATCTGATGCGGCTGATGAAAGAACGGGTCGCCGGAACCCCGATCGCACCGCGGATCGCCGCGGCCTATGCGATCGGCTGGCCGGTGTCGGTCGAGGCCGATGCCCCGGCGATGGGCCTTCCGGTCTGCGAGCGTGCCGGCCAGCCGGGCTGCATCG
Source organism: Rhizorhabdus sp. GW822-FHT03C02 (assembly GCF_058801765.1). NCBI lineage: Bacteria > Pseudomonadati > Pseudomonadota > Alphaproteobacteria > Sphingomonadales > Rhizorhabdaceae > Rhizorhabdus > Rhizorhabdus sp. GW822-FHT03C02. The sequence continues at coordinate 940,677 of NZ_JBXANN010000001.1, read as the reverse complement.
TCTCGTGGCAGAGCTTTGCCGAACCGGCCGAGCCCAAGCTGATCCGTACCATCTTCGATTCGGACATCGGCCTCACCGGCAAGAGCCGGCGCGGCACCCATATGCTGTGCGTCAATCCGCTGACCGGCCGTCGCGACGACAGCGCGCCGGCGTCGGCGCATCGCGGCGCGCTGTATCCGCGCGCCGATTTCCAGGCCGCCGACCTGAAGCCGGCGGACATCCCGGCGCGCTGCCAGGACGGCATATTGCTGATCGGCGCGCCGCCCAAGGGGTTCGACGGCTATGTGATGGCTGGCAATAATTACCATGTCTTCGACTATGCGCTGTTCTGGGCCAATCTGCGCGCCGACGCCGAAGCGCGGACCAAGGCCTTACTCGCCGGCGCGGGGGCAGCGCGATGATCCACGCCGCCGCCCCCGACTTCCGCGCCAGTCTGCCCGATCGCGGCCGGCTGGCGGGCCTCGACGTCGGCACCAAGACGATCGGGGTGGCGCTGTGCGACGCCGGCTGGACGATCGCCAGCCCCGCCGAGACGATCATCCGGGTCAAGTTCAGCGTCGACCTGGCGAAACTGAAGGCGCTGCTGCTCGCGCAGAGCGTCAAGGGGCTGGTGGTCGGGCTGCCGCTCAACCTCGACGGCAGCGACAGCCCGCGCACCCAGTCGGTGCGCGCCTTCGCCCGCAATGTCGACGCGCTGGGCCTGCCGATCCTGTTGTGGGACGAGCGCTGGTCGACCGCCGCGGTCACCCGCACGCTGATCGACGCCGACGCCAGCCGCAGACGTCGCGCCGAACTGGTCGACAAGCTGGCCGCGGCCTATATCCTGCAGGGCGCGATCGACGCGATGATCTGATATGGACCAGATAGGCCCTTATCAAAGCGGCGATCTTTTGCTTGAAGCACTGAAATGACGGTATTCGGAGCGCGTTGGTGAAACATTTTATGAGCTTCCGCGACCGGCCCTTGATCCGCGAGGCCGACGCCCTGCGCGATCAATGCCGCTGGGAGGAGGCGATCGCGCTCTACCGTCGAATCGTCGCGCGCAGCCCGCACCGCGCCGGGGTCTGGGTCCAGATCGGCCATTGCCTGCGCAAGCTCGCGCGCCATGGCGAGGCACTGACCGCTTATCAGGCCGCCGACCGCCAGCGGCCCGACGATGCCGACACATTGTTCCACCTGGCTTTCATGTTGCGCCACCATGGCCACGAAGCCGAGGCGCAGGCGATGTTCGACCGCATCCTCACCCTCGAAAGCGCGCGCCCCGATACGGTCCGGGCGACATTGCTCGCCAGCCACCATGCCGGGGAACGTCCCGACCGCTTTGATCATGTCATCCTCGGCACGACCGGAACCTGCAACGCCTCGTGCGTCCATTGCCCGACCGGCAAGCTGTCGACCGCCAATTCGCCACGCAACCCGATGCCGATGCCGCTGTTCCGCAAGATCATCGACGAGATCGCCGACAGCGGCATGCCGGTCGCCGGCCAGATCGCCTTCGGGCTGTTCGGCGACAGCCTCGCCGATCCGTTCGTGGTCGAACGCGCCCGCTATCTGCGCCAGCGGCTGCCCGACGTGATGTTCGACCTGAACACCAACGGTGCCGCCTATGACCCGAAGAAACATGCCGAGCTCAACGACTATGTCTCGGTGGTCACGCTGCACTGCGAATCGCTGATCCCCGAAACCTATGATTATCTGATGCAGCCGCTCCGCGCGAAGCGGGTGCACGTCAAATTCCCGATGATCTTCCGCGACTTCCCGAACAAGGTCCAGGTCGCGGTGCCGATGAGCAAGCTCAACGTCGATGAGCGTCCGGCGATGTTCGACTATTTCTACAAGCTCGGCGCGCTCAACGTCGATTTCGCGCCGATGAGCAACCGCCTCGCCAATGACGAGGAGCTGTTCGACCGGCTGTCCTTCGCGCCGGTGCCGATCAGTTGCGCCCCCGATATCTTCTACAACCTTATCGTCGATTGCGACGGCGCGGTCCTCGCCTGCTGCAACGATTTCAGCCGGGTCGAACCGGTCGGCAATCTCGCGACCGACAGCCTCGCCGACACCCTCGCCCACCAGAAGCGCAAGGCGTTCGCCGACAAGCTGGCCGCCGGCTGTCACAGCGAAATATCGACCTGCAACCGCTGCCGCGGCGATCTGCCGCAGTCGATCCCGCCGATCGACCAGAAGCTCGCCGCAATCGCTTGAGCTTCGCGCCGGCTGGGGCTAAGTCGCCGCTTTAATGTCTGCGACCGAACCCCACCCGTTCCCGTACCCGCATCTGACGGGAATATACGGGCTCCATCCGCATGAGATCACCTTCCTGCTCGACGAGGCGGAGCAGTGGATCACGCTCAACCGCGCGACCACCAAGCATGACGACCGGCTCGCCGGCCTGACCCTGATCAACGCCTTTTTCGAAAACAGCACCCGCACCCTGCTGTCGTTCGAGATCGCCGGAAAGCGGCTCGGCGCCGATGTCGTCAACATGCAGGTCGCCCAGTCGAGCGTGAAGAAGGGCGAGACGCTGATCGACACCGCGGTCACGCTCAACGCGATGCGCGCCGACGTCATCGTCATCCGCCACCAGAGCTCGGGCGCGGTCCAGCTGATCGCCGACAAGGTCGACTGCCCGGTGCTCAACGCCGGCGACGGCCGCCACGAACATCCGACCCAGGCGCTGCTCGACGCGCTGACGATCAGGCGCCGCAAGGGCCATATCGCCGGGCTGACCGTCGCGATCTGCGGCGACGTCCTCCACAGCCGGGTCGCGCGGTCGAACATCCTGGCGCTTACCGCGCTCGGCGCCGAAGTTCGCGTGGTCGCACCGCCGACGCTGATGCCGGTGGCGATCGAGCGGATGGGGGTGAAGCCCTTCACCGATTTCGACGCCGGGCTCGACGGCGCCGACGTGGTGATGATGCTGCGCCTGCAGAACGAGCGGATGGGCGGGGCCTATCTCCCCTCCCCGCGCGAATATCATGCGCTCTACGGGCTGACCCCGGAACGGCTCGAGCGGGCGGCGCCCGACGCGATCGTGATGCATCCCGGGCCGATGAATCGCGGGGTCGAGATCACCAGCAGCGTCGCCGATCACCTCACCCGGTCGGCGATCACCGAACAGGTCGAAATGGGGGTCGCGGTGCGCATGGCGTGTCTGGACGTGCTGACGCGCAAACGGCGCGGGATCGAGGGCTGGCAATGACCGCCCCGCTTGCGATCCTCAACGCCCGGCTGGTCGATCCGGTCGCCGGCACCGTCCGCGAGGGCGGCATCCTGATCGTCGACCGCCACATCGCCGCGGTCGGGCTGGTCGACGTCCCCGAGGGCACCGAGGTGATCGACGCGCGCCGCGCCTATGTCGCGCCCGGCCTCGTCGACCTGGGCAGCTTCGCGATCGACATGCCCGCCTTTGCCGCCGGCGGCATCACCCGCACCGCGCTGATGCCCGACCAGTCGCCGCCGCTCGATCATGCCGCGCTCGTCCAGCGCGCCGCCGCGGCGGGCAAGCCCGATGTCTGGGTCCACCCGATCGCCGCCGCGACCAAGGGGCTCGACGGCAGCGACCTCGCCGAGATCGGGCTGATGAAGGCTGCCGGCGCCTGCGCGATCGCGACCGGCCGCCGCTGGATCGGCGACTCGGGGGTGATGCACCGGCTGCTCGGTTATGCCGCCGCGCTCGACCTGATGGTGATCGTCCATGCCGAAGATGGCGGCCTCGCAGGCGACGCGGTCGCGACCGAGGGCGAGATGGCAACCCGGCTCGGCCTGCCCGCGGCGCCTGCGATCGCCGAGGCGATCGCGGTCGCCCGCGACATCGCGCTGGCCGAACAGAATGGCGCGCGGCTCCATTTCCGCCAGCTCACCACCGCCCGGTCGTTCGACCTGATCCGCGACGCCAAGCGCCGCGGGGTCAAGGTGAGCTGCGGGATCAGCCCGGCGCATCTGTTCCTGTCGGATGTCGCGATAGGCGGCTTCAGAACCTTCGCCCGGCTCTCGCCGCCGCTGCGCGGTGACGATGACTGCCGCGCCGCGCAGAAGGCGGTGGCCGACGGCACGATCGACCTGATCTGTTCGAGCCATGATCCGCTGGGCCCCGAATCGAAGCGGCTGCCGTTCGTCGATGCCGAGGCCGGCATGTCGGGGGCCGAAACCCTGCTGACGCTGTCGCTGGCGCTGGTCCGCGATGGGCTGATCGATCTGCCGACGCTGATCGCGCGCCTGTCGACCGCCCCGGCGCGGCTGCTCGACATTCCGGGCGGCACCCTGGCGGTCGGCGCCGAGGGCGATCTGGTGATCTTCGATCCCGACAAGCCCTGGCGGATCGATTCGGACGCGATGGCCGCCAGCGCGGGCAACACCCCGTTCGACGGGCTGCCCGTTCAGGGCAAGGTATTGCGGACGATCAAGGGCGGCGTCGCCGTCAACTGATCAGGCGGCCACGCCGCCGTTGCGCAGCGCCCATTGCAGCGGCCGGTCGCCGGCGGTCGCACGAACGAAGCAGGCGCCGCCGCGCGACCGCAGCTGGCTGCAGACCCGCATCGCCTCGGCGCGGCTTTCGAAACCGCCGATCGCGAGCCGGTACAGCGTGGCGCCGTGCGCCGACGAGCGGATATCCGACGAGGCCGGGGTGAAGCCCGACAGATGCGCGGCCTTGCCGTTGACGCGGTTCCAGGCGGCCTGGAGGCGGCCCGACGAGGTGAAGGCGCCGAGTTGGACGACATAATGGCCGCGCGCGGCCGCCACGCGGACCGGCGGCGCCGTATGACGGGTGACCGGCGGCGCCTTGGCGACCATGGCCCGGACCGGCGGCTTTTCGAACAGGATCGCGGCAGGCCGCGCGGCATCGACGCGCACCAGCGCCTGCCGGCCACGCGCGATCTCCGCGGCGCTGGGCGCGACCGCGGCAACCGGCACCGACTCGACCGGCGCGGCCTGCGCCACGACCTCGGCCGGCATGTCCGGTGCGGTCGGCGCCGTCGGGGCGAGCGCCAGCGCGGCCGGCAGGCCGGCATCCTCGACCGCCTCGACGCCCAGCACCGCCCTGACCCGGGCGGCGGCCGGCATCTGCGCGATGCGCGTCCAGCGTTGCAGCCGGATCATCACCTGGTCGGCGGTCATGTCATGATGCGCGGTCGCGGCGGCTTCGTTCCAGCGACCGGCCAGTGCCAGCGCCATCGCGAGATTCTGCCGGGTGCGGGCATCGGCGCCACCGACACGCACCGCCTGGCCGAGCAGTTCGACCGCCTCGCCATGCCGTCCGGCCAGCGCCAGCGCGAGACCGGCTTCGGCGGGTGGCGCGCTGTCCTTGACGGCGTCGAATGCGATCAGCGCGGCATCTTCCTTGCCCTGCGCGAGCTGGACCAGCCCCTGCATCAGCTGCGCCTGCGTCAGCGAAGGATCAAGGTTCAGCGCATCGGTGAAGGCCGCCTCGGCCGACATGAAACGGCCCGACGCCATATAGACGCGGCCGAGCAGCAGCCGCTTGGCGGCATCAGCGGGCGCCAGCGCCACCGCCGCCTCGGCATCGCGCAGCGCCGCGACCAGATCCGCGCGACCGAGCGACGCCTGTGCCGCCGCGGCCAGTCTGACCGCCGAAAGCGGCGCGGCGGAAGGGCTGGTGCCGGCGCTCGCGACCCGCGATGTCGGCGAGCATCCCACCGACAGCGTCATCAACAAGGCGCCCGACAGCGCGATTCCCACCCAGTTGCGCATCACTAATCACCCCGGTCATCGGGCCCGCGCCCGCTATCGGCATCCGCGTGCCATAGGGGCCGCTAAGGAAGCGTTAATGACGTCTGTTAAACATGATGACGCGCGCTGCCCTTGCGGGAATCAGCAGTCGCGATACGGTCACAAAGCCGCTATCAGCGGGGAATGACAGCGGTGCGAATGCGGGGATTTCGGACGATGAGGGCTTTTCTGGCCGGCTGCGGGCTTCTGGCGATCATGACGGCGACGCCGGTGTTTGCGGGGGTCAAGGAAGGCGTCGATGCCTGGATGGCCGGCGATTATCCCAAGGCGGTCGCCGAATGGCGCGGCCCGGCCGCGTCGGGCGATCCCGATGCCCAGTTCAACCTCGGCCAGGCATATAAGCTCGGCCGCGGCGTCCCCGCCGACCAGAATCAGGCGATGGACTGGTATCGCAAGGCCGCGGCCTCCGATCACGAACAGGCGCAGGCCACGCTGGGCCTCGCGCTGTTCCAGAACGGCAAGCGCGACGAGGCGATGCAATGGCTCAAAAAGGCCGCCGACCATGGTGAGCCGCGCGCGCAATATGTCGTTGGAACCGCCTATTTCAACGGCGATTCGCTGCCCAAGGACTGGACCCGCGCCTACGCCTTCATGACCCGCGCCAAGGCGGCGGGAATCGGCGCCGCCAGCACCAGCCTCGCCCAGATGGACTCGCTGGTTCCCGAACCGCAGAAACAGGCCGGCCTCGCGATCGCCCGCGAAATGGAACGCAGCGACCGGCTCAAGAGCGCCGACGCCGGCGCCGGATCGCCGCTGACCCTGCGCTCGTCGGCAACGCCGCCTCCGGCGCCGGCCGCGGCATCACGTGCCCCCGGCCCCGCACCGATCGGCCAGGTGGCGATACCGGCGTCGCAGCCCCCTGCCCCCGTCGTGACCGCGCCGATCAAGCCCGCGCCGTCGGCGGCGGCCGTCGCGCCTCCGCCCAAGCCCGCCGTCGCGCAGGCGACGCCGCCCAAGCCCGCGACCAAGCCGCCGGTCGCCCCCAGCGCTGGCGGACAGTTCCGGATCCAGCTCGGCGCGTTCGGCACCCCGGGGGCCGCGCAATCGGCATGGGCGAAGATTTCGGGATCGGCGGGCCTCAAGGCCCTGACGCCTTATTATGTCCCGGTCGGCGCGATGACCCGCCTCCAGGCCGGGCCGTTCGGCACCCGCGCGGCAGCCAATTCAGCGTGCGATTCGGTCAAGGCGACCGGCACCGGCTGCTTCCCGGTCGCGCCTTAACCCATTATTGGCGCTTTGCGGGCTAGGACAACGCCATCAGTCCTTCCCAGTTCGAGCGTCCATGTCCGCCCACCCTTTTTTCGATCGTGCCGCCGCCATGGCCAGCCCCTGGCGTCGCCGGCGTCCGTGCCTGATCATCATCGACGGCGCGGCCCGCCAGGCGGCGCTGTGCGACATTTCGGGCAGCGGCGCGCGACTCGACCTGATCGATCCTCCGGCGATCGGCACCCCGGTCGCGCTTCGCCATCCCGAGGCCGGCGAGATCGCGGCGCATATCGCGGGACATCGCTCGGACGGCGTGTTGCTGGCGTTCGACGGCGGCGAAGCGGCGGTCGCCTTCGCGCTCGCCGCCATCCTCTCGGACATGAGCAGCCCCGTGTCGGAGCGCGACTGACGCTCCCCAGGATTCTTCGTTTCCTGTGAATTCCGAGCCGCCGGATGTTTCCATCCAGCTTCAAATCACTTTAGCTCACCCATTCCGATCGCTTATAACCTTGCGCGTAGAGCAGCGCGGTGAGATCGCAATGGTCGATCCGCGCCGCCGCCGCCGCCGCGGTCTTCGGCTTGGCGTGATAGGCGACTCCCAGCCCCGCCGCCTCGATCATCGGAATATCGTTGGCGCCGTCGCCGACCGCCAGCGCATCGGACGGGTCGAGGCCGTGGAGCTTCGCCTCGGCCAGCAGCGTCTCGCGCTTGGCCTGCGCGCCGATGATCGGCCGCGACACGGTGCCGAGCAGCCGCCCACCCGCGATATCGAGCCGGTTCGACAGTGCGCGGGTGAAGCCGATCTCCTCGGCGACACGATCGGCGAAGACGGTGAAGCCGCCCGAGACCAGATAGCAGTCGGCGCCCTGCGCGCGCATGGTCCGCACCAGCGGCTTGGCGCCGCCCATGATCACCACCCGTTCGGCATGGCAGCGGTCGATCATCGCCGCATCGAGCCCCTTGAGCAAGGCGACCCGGGCGTCGAGCGCGCCCTCGAAGTCGAGCTCGCCGCGCATCGCCCGCTCGGTCACCTCGGCGACCTGCGGCTTGATGCCGGCATAATCGGCAAGTTCGTCGATGCACTCGATCGTGATCATCGTCGAATCCATGTCGGCGATCAGCAGCTTGCGCCGGCGTCCCCCGACATCCTGGACGATGACGTCGACACCCGGCCAGCGCCCCTCGAGCGCGGCGCGCACCGTCGCGCGATCGCCGCTGAAACCGATATCGCAGGCGATGCCAGGTTCGATCCAGGCCGGCGCGAGCGGGAAGGCACCGGTCGCGGCGATCCGGTCTGAGGCATCCGAAATATCGCCCTCGGCCAGTGTTTCCGATGCTATCAGCGTCGCGATGAACAATATTGCCTCCCCGGCCAAACCCAAGGTCGCGCTTATTGCGGGGCCGACCGCCAGCGGCAAGTCCGCACTGGCGGTCAGGCTCGCCGAAATCGCCGGCGGCGTGGTGATCAACGCCGATGCGAGCCAGGTCTATGCCGATCTGCGCATCCTGTCCGCACGCCCCGACGACGCCGAAACGGCACGCGCGCCCCACCGGCTGTTCGGCTATCGCGATGCCGCCATGCCCTGCTCGGCCGCCGATTGGGCCGCGGACGCGCGCGCGGCGATCGCCGGGGCGCATGCGGCGAATCGGCTGCCGATCCTGGTCGGGGGCACCGGCCTCTATCTGCGCACCCTGCTCAACGGCATCGCCCCGGTCCCCGACATCGATCCGACGATCCGCGCGGCGGTGCGCGCGCTTCCGACCGACCGGGCCTATGCCGCGCTCGCGATCGAGGACCCGCCGGCCCATGCCCGGCTCCATCCCCAGGATAGCACGCGGATCGCCCGCGCGCTCGAGGTCGTGCGCGCGACCTCCACCCCTATTCATCAATGGCAACAACAGCTTAGCGGAGGAATCGCAGACGACGTCACGGTCGTGCCGGCGATCCTGCTGCCGCCGCGCGACTGGCTGCGCGCGCGATGCGACATGCGCTTCGACCTGATGATCGTCGGCGGCGGCGTCGACGAGGCGCGGGCGCTGCTCGACCGCGGGCTCGACCCCGATTTGCCGGCGATGCGCGCGATCGGCGTGCCGGAGATCATCGCGTGGTGCGAGGGGCGGATCGATCATGCTATGATGGCCGAGCGCGCCAAGGCGGCAACCCGGCAATATGCCAAGAGACAATATACCTGGTTCCGCCACCAGCTGCCTGCCGCCTGGCGACGGATCGAAACGCAATTAGACGATGATTCCATCAATGAATTAGCAATAATATTGCACCATGAGGCGTTGACAGGGTAGTTTGTTACCTTTAGGGCACGCCCTTCTTATTCACCGACCAGTTTTTGCAGGAATGAATCGATGACCGCCGAAATGTCAGGGGCCGAAATCTTGATCCAGGCGCTGAACGACCTGGGTGTCGAGGTCGTGTTCGGCTATCCGGGCGGCGCCGTCCTTCCGATCTACGACGCGCTGTTCAAGCAGAAGCGGATCCGCCACATCCTCGTCCGCCAGGAAGGCGGCGCGGCGCATGCCGCCGAGGGCTATGCGCGCTCGACCGGCAAGCCCGGCGTGGTGCTGGTCACCTCGGGACCGGGCGCCACCAATGCGGTCACCGGCATCGCCGACGCGCTGATGGATTCGATCCCGATGGTGGTGATCACCGGCCAGGTCGGCACCCCACTGATCGGCACCGACGCCTTCCAGGAATGCGACACGGTCGGCATCACCCGCCACTGCACCAAGCATAATTATCTGGTGAAGGACCCGGCGAAGCTCGGCGACATCATCCATGAGGCGTTCCATATCGCCACCTCGGGCCGTCCGGGGCCGGTGGTGATCGACCTGCCCAAGGATGTCCAGGTCGCCACCGCCAGCTATCGCCGGCCGACCACGCACGAGATGCCGCACAAGGGCTATCGCCCGCAGGTCAGGGCGGACACCGCCCTGATCGAGACCGCGGTCGAGATGCTGGCGGCGGCCGAGCGGCCGATCCTCTACACCGGCGGCGGCATCATCAATTCGGGACCGATGGCCAGCCAGATCCTGCGCGAACTCGCGCGGATCAGCGGCGCGCCGGTGACGTCGACGCTGATGGGCCTGGGCGCCTTCCCCGCCTCGTCGCCGCAATGGCTCGGCATGCTCGGCATGCACGGCACCTATGAAGCCAATTATGCGATGAACCAGGCCGACCTGATCGTCTGCCTCGGCGCGCGCTTCGACGACCGGGTGACCGGGCGCCTCGACGCGTTCAGCCCGCATTCGAAGAAGATCCACATCGATATCGACCGCTCGTCGATCAACAAGATCGTGCGCGCCGATGTCGGGATCGTCGGCGATGTCGGCCGGGCGATGGAGGACATGGTCAAGCTGTGGAAGGCGCGCGCCCACCAGCCCGCCAACCTGAAGGGCTGGTATCAGCGCATCGACGAATGGCGCGCCAAAAAGAGCCTCAAATATCCGGCGTCGACCAAGGAGATCATGCCCCAGCACGCGATCAAGCGGCTGTGGGACGCGACCCACCACAAGAAGCCGATCATCAGCACCGAGGTCGGACAGCACCAGATGTGGGCGGCCCAGCATTTCACCTTCGAAGGCCCGAACAAATGGCTGACCTCGGGCGGGCTCGGCACGATGGGATATGGCCTGCCCGCCGCGATCGGCGCGCAGCTCGGCAATCCGAACGCGCTGGTGATCGACATCGCCGGCGAAGCCTCGATCCAGATGAACATCCAGGAGCTCGGCACCGCCACCCAGTACCGGCTGCCGGTCAAGGTCTTCATCCTCAACAATGAATATATGGGGATGGTGCGCCAGTGGCAGGATCTGACCTATAATGGCCGCTATTCAGAATCTTACAGCGACTCCTTGCCAGATTTCGTGAAGTTGGCCGAGGCCTATGGCTGGAAGGGGCTGCGGATCGAGAAGGTCGACGAGCTCGACGACGGCATCGCCGCGATGCTCGCGCATGACGGTCCGGTGATGGTCGACTGCCGGGTGGCGAAGCTCGCCAACTGCTTCCCGATGATCCCGTCGGGCGCCGCGCACACCGACATGATCCTCGAAGCCGACGAGGTCGTGGGCGAGATGGACGACGAGGCCAAGGCGCTCGTCTGATCGCCGCAGGATCGTCGCTGCCGCCCACCCCGCTCTTTACGGATTCAGAGATACGATATGCATATCAAGCAGGAAGCCACTGAACGGCATACGCTTTCGATCACGGTCGATAATGAATCGGGCATCCTCGCGCGGATCGCCGGCCTGTTTTCGGCCCGCGGCTATAATATCGAGAGCCTGACCGTCGCCGACGTCACCCAGGACGAGAAGATCAGCCGGATCACGATCGTCACCACCGGCACGCCGAGCGTGATCGAACAGGTCGTCGCCCAGCTCGACCGGATGGTGCCGGTCCACTCGGTCACCGACCTGTCGGTGGTCGGCCCGCATGTCGAGCGCGAGCTGGCGCTGGTCAAGGTCGCCGGCACCGGCGACCACCGGATCGAGGCGCTGCGCCTCGCCGAGGTCTATCGCGCGCGCGTGGTCGACTCGACGATCTCGAGCTTCATCTTCGAGGTGACCGGCGGTCCCGAGAAGATCGACAAATTCCTCGAACTGATGCGCGAGGTCGGGCTGGTCGAGGTCGCCCGCACCGGCGTCGCCGCGATCGTTCGGGGCAAGGAAGCCCTGTAAAACAGGCATGAAAGGGTCGACGCGCGGGCATGTGCCCGCTAGGGGGCCCTCACCATATTTCAACCACGCGGCCGCCTGCGCAATCGACAGGTCGTGCCGGCCCAAAGGGAAGCAAGAAATGCGCGTCTATTATGATCGTGATGCCGATATCGGCCTCATCAAGACCAAGAAGGTCGCCATCGTCGGCTATGGCAGCCAGGGCCATGCCCATGCCCAGAATCTGCGGGATTCGGGCGTCACCGAGGTCGCGATCGCGCTTCGCCCCGGTTCGGCCACCGCCAAGAAGGTCGAAGAGGCCGGCTTCAAGGTGCTGAGCAATGCCGAGGCGGCCGCCTGGGCCGACATCATCATGATCCTGGCGCCCGACGAGCATCAGGCCGCGATCTACGAGCAGGACATCGCCCCGCACATCAAGCCGGGCACCGCGCTCGCCTTCGCGCACGGCCTCAACGTCCATTTCGGCCTGATCGAGCCCAAGGCCGACATCGACGTGTTCATGATCGCGCCGAAGGGCCCGGGCCACACCGTGCGTTCGGAATATCAGCGCGGCGGCGGCGTGCCCTGCCTGATCGCGATCGCCCAGGACGCGTCGGGCAACGCGCATGACATCGCGCTGTCCTATGCCTCGGCGGTCGGCGGCGGCCGTTCGGGCGTGATCGAGACCACCTTCAAGGAAGAGTGCGAGACCGATCTGTTCGGCGAGCAGGCGGTGCTGTGCGGCGGCCTGACCCACCTGATCCAGGCGGGCTTCGAGACGCTGACCGAAGCCGGCTACGCGCCGGAAATGGCCTATTTCGAGTGCCTCCACGAAGTGAAGCTGATCGTCGACCTGATGTATGAGGGCGGCATCGCCAACATGCGCTATTCGATCTCGAACACCGCCGAATATGGCGACATCCATACCGGCCCGCGCGTCATCACCGCCGAAACCAAGGCCGAGATGAAGCGCGTGCTCGCGGACATCCAGGAAGGCCGCTTCGTGAAGCGCTTCATCCTCGACAACCGCGCCGGCCAGCCCGAGCTCAAGGCGTCGCGCAAGCTCGCCGCCGAACATCCGATCGAGAAGGTCGGCGCCGAGCTGCGCGCGATGATGCCCTGGATTGGCAAGAACAAGCTGGTCGACAAGGCCAAGAACTAAGAACATGCCGCGGCCCGGCCGGTCTTTCGATCGGCCGGGCCCGCATTGTCGGATCGCGCATCCTTCGAACGTCTTTGCCTTGTGGAGCGGCGCCGACTAGCCTGGCGCCGATAACCGAGGAGACGATGAATGACGCGCACCGCCTTGTTGTGGACCGCCCTTGCGATCGGGTCGGCCGCCCTCCCCGCTGCCACCTCCCCCGCAATGGCACAGATGCCGACCACGCCGCCGGGCGCACCCGATCCGGCCCGCGTCACCGCCGGCACCTATGAGGTCGATCCGGCGCACACCCAGGTGACCTTCACGGTCAACCATATGGGCTTCAGCCTCTATCGCGGCATCTTCGGCGATCCGACCGGCAGCCTGATCCTCGATCCGAAGAATCCCGGCGCCGCCAAGGTCGCGATCGACATCCCGATCGCCCGGATCACCACCACCAACGCCAAGCTCGACGAGCATCTCAAAGGCGCAGATTTCTTCGACGCCGCGAAATTCCCGACCGCGACCTTCCGCTCGACGACGGTCAAGGTCCGCGGCACCAAGGCAACGATCAGCGGCAATCTGACGATCAAGGGCGTGACCAAGCCGGTGACGCTCGACGCGCATTTCATCGGCGCGGGCAGCTTCACCAACCCGATGATCAAGAAGACCAGCCTCAATGTCGGCTTCGAGGCCAAGACGGTGGTCAAGCGCAGCGATTTCGGGATCAGCTATGGCATCCCGATGGTACCCGACGAGGTACCGCTCGAGATCAGCGTGGCGTTCCAGAAGCCGGCCTGATCCACGCCGCCCGGGGCAAGACCCGTACGCGTTAACCTAACCCGTCGCCCCGCACTTGTTGCGGGGTCCATGGCTGCTGCGTCGGGCGATATAGCTTGACGAAGGCACAGCGATGGCTGCCTTGATCCTCGGCGGTCGACCTGCGCGGCGATAGCCATGGCCCCCGCAACAAGTGCGGGGCGACGAAGAAGAGAATGCGCCCTCGCTAGTGCAGGTAGGGATGCAGGCAAGCGCCGATCAGGCCGCCTTCCGTTCGATCCGGGCGAAGCCGCGAAACAGTTCGCGGGTGTTGGCGTCGGGGATGTCGGCGACGAGCCGGTCGACCGCCTCGGCGAGCGACGCCTTGCCGGTGCCCGCGCCGGCCTGATGCGCCGCCATCGCCCAGTTGCCGAACTCGCGCGCCGCCACCTCACGCTGCGACAGGGTGACGATCGCGCGGTGGCGGCCATCGGCGCGGATCCGCGCATAGGCCGCCTCGACCAGAGCGGCTTCGCCCTCGAGTGCCTGGAGGAAACGGCGGCCGTCATGGACGAGCAGGCCCGTCACCCGGTCGACGCCGTTGCGGCGGCGCGACACCGCGAGAATGTCGTCGATGTCGGAAGCGACGAGGCCCGGCCGGACCGAGCTGATATAGATGAGCTGCAACATGGCGATCTCCGGAGCTGTCGGCCGATCGCTACGGCGCAAAAGCTAAACAAAGCTGAAGCTTCGCCGGCATTTACAGCGTAGCGGGCCGCCGCCATGGTCGGGCGATGGACCAGCCCCCCGCCAAGCCCTCCGAAACCGGCCGGATCGAGGCCTTCTCCGACGGCGTGATCGCGATCATCATCACGATCATGGTGCTCGAACTGCAGCCGCCCCAGCAGCCGACGCTGGCCGCACTCGCCAAATTGTGGCCGGTGTTCGTCGCCTATGCGCTCAGCTTCCTCCAGGTCGCGATCTACTGGATGAATCATCATCAGCTGCTCGACCGCGCCTGCGCGTCGACCAACGGACTGCGCTGGGCGAACATGGTCTGGCTGTTCTTCCTGTCGCTGATCCCGCTGGGCACCGCCTGGTGGGGCGATCATCCGACCGCGCCGATCCCGACCGCCGCCTATCTGGCATCGCTGCTCGCCCCCGCGCTCGTCTATCCCTGGCTCGAGCGTGAGGCGCTGGTGCATGCCGCGGCCACCGATGCCAGCAGCGAGCACCATCTCCAGCAACATAAGGTGGTGGCGTCGATCATACTTTATACGCTCGGCATGCTGCTCGCCTTCCTGCTGCCTTATGCGAGCCTGTTCTGCGTGCTGATCGTCGCGGTGATATGGGTGGCCCCGGGTGGACGGGTCGACCGGCTGTTCAGGTCGCATTGAACCGGCAATTTCAGACCAGCCATTGCCGATATCGCGCAATGATCAATCGCTATGGACTGGCGGGGCGCTTCGATGTATCAGCGCCCCCGATGACGCAGTATCGCGCCCTTCTCCTGCTTCGACTTACGCGCCCTTAGGCGCGCGTTTTCGCTTGGGGTCGAAGCCGGCCCGGCAAGCCACGGCGTCTAAGGGGTAAAAGCCACCCAGAATGACAACCCTGCACAGGAGCAGGTTCCGTGACCGATACGATCTTGATTTTCGATACCACCTTGCGCGACGGCGAGCAGTCTCCCGGCTGTTCGATGAACCTCGAGGAAAAGCTGCAGGTCGCAGCCCAGCTGGAAGCGATGGGCGTCGACATCATCGAGGCAGGCTTCGCGATCGCCTCGCCCGGCGATTTCGAGGCGGTGACCGAGGTCGCCCGCCAGTGCAAGAGCGCGACCGTCGCCTCGCTGGCCCGCGCCGCCAATGCCGATATCGAACGCGCCTGGGAAGCGGTGCGCCATGCCGTCCACCCACGCATCCATACCTTCATCGCCACCTCGCCGCTGCATATGCGGGTCAAGCTCAACAAGAGCCCCGAGGAGGTGATCGAGGCGATCGACCGCAGCGTGCGTCTGGCGCGCAACCTGTGCCCCGACGTCGAATGGTCGGCCGAGGACGCGACCCGCACCGAGCCCGACTTCCTGGCCCGCGCGATCGAGACCGCGATCGCCGCCGGCGCACGCACGATCAATCTGCCCGACACTGTCGGCTATGCCACCCCCGAGACCTATGGCGCGCTGTTCCGCGACATGATGAACCGGGTGGCCAATGCGGATCAGGCGATCTTCTCGACCCATTGCCACAATGATTTGGGCCTGGGCGTCGCCAACACGCTGGCGGCGGTGATGAGCGGCGCCCGCCAGGTCGAATCGACGATCAACGGCATCGGCGAACGCGCCGGCAACGCCGCGGTCGAAGAGATCGTGATGGCGCTCAAGGTCCGCCACGACGTGATGCCGGTGCGCACCAACATCGTCACCACCGAGATCACCCGCGCCAGCCGGCTGGTGTCGGGCATCACCGGCTTCCAGGTCCAGCCCAACAAGGCGATCGTCGGCGCCAACGCCTTCGCGCATGAAAGCGGCATCCACCAGGACGGGATGATCAAGGACAGCTCGACCTATGAGATCATGACGCCCGAGAGCGTCGGCCTCAACCAGTCGAGCCTGGTGATGGGCAAGCATTCGGGCCGCGCCGCCTTCCGCCAGAAGCTCGAGGAACTGGGCTATGTGCTGGGCGACAATGCCTTCCAGGACGCGTTCAGCCGCTTCAAGGAACTCGCCGACGCCAAGAAGGCGATCTACGACGAGGATATCGTCGCGCTGGTCGACGACGAGGTGCTGCGCGGTCACGACTCGATCCAGGTCAAGGAGGTCGAGATCTATTGCGGATCGAACGGCCCGCAGCGCGCGATCCTGACCCTCGAGGTCGATGGCGAGGACAAGACGGTGACCTCGCGCGGCAACGGCCCGGTCGACGCGCTGTTCAATGCGATCCGGATGATCGTGCCGCACGAAAGCTCGATCATGGAGCGCTACGAGGTCCATGCCGTCACCGGCGGCACCGACGCGCAGGCCGAGGTTTCGGTGCTGCTGTCCGAAAATGGCCGCACCACCCGCGGCCGCGGCGCGCATCACGACACGATGGTCGCCAGCGCGCGGGCCTATGTAAACGCGCTCAACAAGATGGCGGTCAAGCGCGGCAAGACCCCGCTCGACAATCGCGCGGTCGGCTGAGGCCGGGAGAGACTATCCGTCGCCCCGGCGGAGGCCGGGGCCGCGCAAGATGACAGGCTGTGCTCAAGCCTTGGGCGGCCGGGGCGACGGTTAATTTCAAGACTATCGCCCCCTCCGGCCACCCCGCCGAGGAAAAGGATTTTCCATGTCTTCGTCACACCCCGACGCCGCCCGGCGGCGGCTGGTCGGCTTCGGCCTGTCGGCGATCGGCGCGATGCTGTTCGCGACCAAGGGCATCCTGATCAAGCTGATCTATGTCTATCATATCGATGCGACCAGCCTGCTCGCGCTGCGCATGCTGCTGTCGGTGCCGGTCTTCGCCGCGGTCGGGGTCCGCGCATGGCGGCGCACGCCGGCGGCGGACCGCCCCGATGCGCGCACCATCCTGCTCGCCTCGCTGGTCGGCATGCTCGGCTATTGGGTGTCGTCGTGGCTCGATTTCGAAGGGCTGCAGACGCTCGAGGCGCAGACCGAGCGGCTGATCCTGTTCACCTACCCCTTTCTGGTGATCCTGTTCGGCCGGCTGCTGCTCGGCCATCCCATGCGCGCCCATGCCCTGGCCGGGGCCGGGCTCGCTTATGCCGGGCTGGCGATCATGTTCGCGGGCGATCCCGCGCGGCTCACCCCGGCGATGCTGACCGGCGCCGGCCTGGTGATGGCGGCGGCGGTCAGCTTCGCGCTTTACCAGCTGTTCGCGCGCGAGATGATCCTGCGCTGCGGCCCCGTGCTGTTCACCGCGATCGCGATGAGCGCCGCCGGGATGGTCGTCATCGCACAGTTCGCGCTGACCCGGCAGGTGGCCGACCTCGCCTTGCCTGCCGCAGCGTGGAGCAAGATTGTCGCGCTGGCGGTGTTCGCGACGATCGTCCCGAGCTTCATGATGTCGGCGGGCACCGCCCGGATCGGCGCACAGGGCACCGCGATCATCTCGACCTTGAGCCCGGTGGTGACGATCCTGCTGGCGATCCTGCTGCTCGGCGAACCGTTCGGCCTGCCCGAGGCGGCAGGCACGGTGCTGGTGATCGGCGGCGTCGGCCTGTTCAGCCTGATCGACGGCCGGCGCGCGCGCCGCGCCGCCGAGGTCGCCGCCCCCGTCGCCGAACCGGTGACCGGCCGTTAACGATGATCGGCTAGACCCGGCCGATGGACGAGACGGGTCAGGCCGCCGCTGGGGCGAGGTTCGGATGGCGCACGCTGGTGCTCCAGGGCATCGTCGTGATCGTCGTCCTGACCCTGCTCACCGCCGCGCCGGCGCGCTTCGGGCCGATGGTGGTGGTGCCGATCGGAAGCGAACCCGCCAAGCCCTGGCTCGATCGCCTGCCCGGGGTCAGCTATGTCGGGCTCGGCCGGATCGGCGGATCGCTGATCGTCGAGGGCGACCGCAACCGGCTCATCGGTCCCGCATTGTCGCACCGGGCGATCCTGCTGCCAGCCTTGCCGATGCTTTGTCAGCCTAAAGCCTAAATCCCCGCATACCACGCATAGTCGTGGTAATCCTCCCAATAACCGCCTTTTCCCAGGCCTTGCGAGGAGAGACTCGCAACCGCCTCGATCCGCTGGACATATTTGGCATGCTTGTAGCCAAGCTGACGCTCGACGCGCAGCCGCAGCGGCGCGCCGTTGGCAACCGGCAGCACCGCATCGTTCATCGCCCAGGCGAGGATCGTCTGCGGGTGAAAGGCATCGATCAGGTCGATGCTCTCATAATAATCGGCTTGGCCGTAACGGTCGGCGCAGTGGAAGATCAGGTAGCGGGCGCCGGTGCTGAGCGCCGCCGCGTCGAGCAGCAGCTTGAGCGGGACGCCGGTCCATTTGCCGATCGCGCTCCACCCCTCGACGCAGTCGTGACGGGTGATCTGGGTGCGCCTCGGCATCGCCCGGATCTGCGCCAGCGACAGCGACAATGGCCGCGCGACCATCCCGTCGATGCCGAGCCGCCAGTCGGCGAAGCCCGTGGCGGCCTGCGCGGCATAGGCCTCGCCGACCGGCTGGCGGGTGCCGTTGGCGCGAAATATCGGCGACATGTCCGCCGCGCCATATTCGCGCGCCAGCGCCGAACGATCGCCGATCAGCCGCTGCGCGCGCATCGTCAGCCCCTCGGCGCTTTCGAGCACGCCGCGCACCGCCGGATTTGCGTTGATCTTGTTGCAGCCCGCCAGCAGCAATCCGCCGGTCGCCGCCCCGATCGATCCTATCAGGCCGCGTCTGGAGATCATCGGTTGCGCTCCTTCGGCAGACGGTAGCGCCCGGTGATCATCGACCTGATCTCGTTATACGGTCCGGCGAGCACCACCATCAGCAAATGGACGAGGATGAACAGCGCGATCCCCGTGGCGCACAGGAAATGGATCGACCGCGCCGACTGCCGACCGCCGAACAGGTCGAGCAGCCAGGGCCAGGCGGCGTTGACGCCAGGCGACATCGTCAGTCCCGTCAGCACGACGAGCGGTAGCAGTCCGAACAGCACCGACAGATAGGCTAGCTTCTGGAGGATGTTATAGCGGATCGCGGCGATCCCGGTCGGGAAGCGCAGTCGGACATGAGCGCATATGTCTTGCCAGATATGGCGCGGGTGGAGTTCATCGCGCTTCGGCAACAGGTCGCGCTGGACATGGCGATTGGCGAAGCTCAGCAGCCAATAGACCAGCCCGCCGATCACCAGCACCCAGGCGAAGGCGAGATGCCAGAGCCGGGCGTCGGCAAGGCTGTAGCTCGACGGGATCGTCGCCCACCAGGGAAAGGCGCGATGCTGCTCGACCCCGGCCGCATCCTTCCAGCTGCCGAGCAGGCCGGTGGTGAAGAAGGTCGTCTTGCCGACGATCAGCAACCCGTCGCCGCCGCCGGTCGCGCCGATCTGCAGCCAGGGCCGGTCGAAATTGGCGCCATATTGGCCCCAGTAGAGCCGCGGATGGGCGTTGAAGATCATCAGCCCGCTCATCAGCATGACGAAGACGGTGAACGCGTTGATCCAGTGCCAGATCCGCGTCGACAGCCGATGGCGCCGGACGAGATCGCCACCGTGTGGCGGTGTGGCATCGCCGCCATGCTGCTGATCGGTCGCGTCGGTCATTGCCACTTATACGAACGCAGCAGGCGCTAGGTTACAAAAATCGCGCAACGGCTTTGGGTGAAAGATCATTAGCCAGCCGGTTTAAGCAAAAATTAGCGATAAAGCGGGATAGTTGCTCGATCGCAACGATTCACGACTCGGGGGTGGGCGACCTCTATGGCAGTGCTCGACAATATAGCGGAGGCGGAACTCGAGGCGCGGCGCTTTGGCCGCCATCGGATCATGCTCGCCGCAAACATCTATTCGGTCCATGGCGAATCCGGCGTGGTGCTGCTCGACGTGTCGCGCGGCGGTGCGATGCTCAGCGCCTCGCCGCCGCCGCCGGTCGGCTGCAAGCTCGTCGTCGAGCGCCAGCATCTCGAGGTTCCGGGCATCGTCCGCTGGGTCGAGGGCAATCGCTTCGGGGTCCAGTTCGAGGAATCGCTGAGCGAGGAACTGGTGATGATCCTCGTCACCAAGAGCGGCCAGCAGAACGCGCATTGATTCCGGTTCGACGCATACCGACCGGCCGCGCTTCCCCTACATCATCATCCGGGTGAGCGTCTGCGCGGTGAAATCGACCATCGGCACGATCCGCGCATAGTTCAGGCGGGTCGGGCCGATCACCCCGACCACACCGACGATCCGGCCGTCGGCGCCATGATAGGGTGCGGCGATCACCGACGATCCCGACAGCGAGAACAGCTTGTTCTCGGCGCCGATGAAGATCTTCATCCCCTGCCCCGCCCGCGCGCTGTCGAGCACCCGGGCGATCTCTTCCTTGCCCTCGATCTCGTCGAGCAGCTGGCGGACCCGTTCGAGATCGGCGGCGGCGGCCTGGTCGATGAGATTGGCCTGGCCGCGCACGATCAGCACCGGCCGCAGGCTGCTGTCGTGCGACCAGACCGCCAGCCCCCGATCGACCAGGGTCGCCGCGGCGGCGTCGAGCGCGGCACGTTCGTGACTCAGTTCGTTCTCGACCCGCGCCCGCGCCTCGCTGAGCGTCAGGCCCGACAGCCGCTCGGAAATGAAATTGCCGGCCTCGACCAACGCCGACGACGGGATACCGGGCGGAATGTCGACCACCCGGTTCTCGACGCTGCCGTCGCCGCCGACCATCACCACCACTGCCTGCTGCGGCGATATCGGCACGAAGCTGAGCTGGCGCAGGGTCGGTTCGTTGCGCGGCACCAGCACGATTCCGGCGCAGGCCGACAGGCCCGACAGCACCGCGCTGGTCGCCGCCAGCTTCTCTTCGACCGGGCCGCCCTGCGAGGCGCGCGCCTGGATCGCGGCGCGTTCCTCGGCCGAGGGGGCCGCGGTCTGCATCATGCCGTCGACGAACAGCCGCAGACCGCTCTGGGTCGGCATGCGGCCCGCCGAGGTGTGCGGCGCCTCGAGCAGCCCGAGTTCCTCGAGATCCTGCATGACGTTGCGGATCGAGGCGGGCGACAGGCTCAGCCCCGCCAGCCGCGAGATCGTCCGCGAACTGACCGGGGCGCCCGATCCGAGATAGCTTTCCACCACGACCCGGAAGACGTCGCGCGCACGGCTCGAAAGCTGGGAGATCGGAAGATCGGACATTCTCCACGACATGTAGGGACAGTTGGCCTTCCCCTCAAGCTGGACGCTCGGGCGTTTGCGGCCTAGACGCGCCCCCGAGTCACCTTAGGAGAATTTCATGCGCCCTTCAGGCCGCACCCCCGATCAGATGCGCCCGATCACCATCGAGACCGGTTTCACGGTCCATGCCGAAGGATCGGTGCTGATCGCTTTCGGTGACACCAAGGTGCTGGTCACCGCCTCGGTCGAGGAAAAGGTTCCGCCGTTCCTGCGCGGCCGCGGCCAGGGCTGGGTCACCGCCGAATATGGCATGCTGCCGCGCGCGACCCACACCCGCGGCAGCCGCGAGGCCGCCAAGGGCAAGCAGTCGGGCCGCACCCAGGAAATCCAGCGGCTGATTGGCCGCTCGCTGCGCGCGGTGGTCGACATGACCAAGCTCGGCGAACGCCAGATCGTGATCGACTGCGACGTCATCCAGGCCGATGGCGGCACCCGCACCGCGTCGATCTCGGGTGGCTGGGTCGCGCTCAGGCTCGCGGTCGACAAGCTGCTCGCCTCGGGCGCGATCGCCGAGGATCCGATCACCGCGCAGGTCGCGGCGATCTCCTGCGGCATCTACGAGGGCACGCCGGTGCTCGACCTCGATTATATCGAGGATTCGAACGCGCATGCCGACGCCAATTTCGTGCTGCTCGACAATGGCAATATCGCCGAGGCGCAGGCCACCGCCGAGGGCGCGACCTATGACGAGGAAGCGCTGCTGCGCCTGCTCCGCCTCGCCCGGATCGGCTGCGGCGAAGTGTTCGCCGCCCAGCGCAAGGCGACCGGCCGGTGAGCGTCGGCGATATCCCGCATCGCAAGCTCGCCCCGGGCAAGCTGGTGCTGGCGAGCCACAACAAGGGCAAGCTGCGGGAGATCGCCGAACTTCTGGCGCCGTACGGGATCGAGACGATCTCGGCGGCCGCGCTCGACGTGCCCGAACCCGAGGAGACCGGCACCAGCTTCGCCGCCAATGCCGAGCTCAAGGCGCGCTTCTCGGCCGACCTGACCGGGCTGCCGGCGCTGTCGGACGATAGCGGGCTGTGCGTCGAGGCATTGGGCGGCGAGCCCGGCATCTTCTCGGCGCGCTGGGCCGAGCTCGAGGACGGACGCCGCGACTTCGCCGAGGGGATGCGCCGGGTCCATGACCGGCTCGTCGAACAGGGCCCCGAGGCCGGCCGCGACGCGCATTTCGTCTGCGCGCTGTCGCTCTGCTGGCCCGACGGCCATATCGAGACTTTCGAAGGCCGGGTCGACGGCATCCTCGTCTGGCCACCGCGCGGAGACAACGGCTTCGGCTATGATGCGATGTTCCAGCCGCTGGGCCACGCCATCAGCTTCGGCGAGATGGACCCGCAGGCCAAGCATGCGATGAGCCACCGCGCCGACGCCTTCGCGAAGCTCGTCGCGGCGGTGTTTTGAGCGGCAACTCCGTCGTGGCCGAACCGCTGGCGCTCTATGTCCACTGGCCGTTCTGCGTCTCCAAATGCCCCTATTGCGACTTCAACAGCCATGTCCGCGACAGCGTCGACCAGGATGCATGGCGGACGGCGCTGCTCGCCGACCTCGCGCATGAGGCGCGGCTGCTGCCGGGCCGGCGGCTGACCTCGATCTTCTTCGGCGGCGGCACCCCGTCGCTGATGCCGCCGGCGACGGTCGCCGCGCTGATCGACGCCGCCGCCGGGCACTGGTCGGTCGATCCCGACATCGAGATCACGCTGGAGGCCAATCCGGGATCGGTCGAAGCGGCGCGCTTCGGCGATATCGCCCGCGCCGGCGTGAACCGCGTCTCGCTCGGGCTGCAGGCGCTCGACGACCAGGTGCTCGACTGGCTCGGCCGCGCGCACGACACCGCCGAGGGGCTCGCCGGGCTCGACACCGCCCAGCGCGCCTTCGACCGCGTCAGCTTCGACCTGATCTATGCCCGCCCCGGCCAGAGCGCCGCCGCCTGGGAGGCCGAACTGGCGCGCGCGCTCGGCTTCGGCACCGAGCATCTCTCGCTCTATCAATTGACGATCGAGCCCGGCACCCAGTTCGCGACGCGCCAGGCCAAGGGCGAGTTGCCGACGCTCGATCCCGACGAGGCGGCGTCGCTGTTCGAGGCGACCCGCGCACAGATGGCCGAGGCCGGCCTGCCCGCCTATGAGGTCTCGAACCATGCCCGTCCGGGCGCCGAGAGCCGCCACAACCTCACTTATTGGCGCTATGGCGACTATGCCGGGATCGGTCCCGGCGCGCATGGCCGCCGCGGCGGTTTTGCGACGGTGCGGCACAAGAAGCCCGAAAATTGGATCGCCCGAGTCGCCGCCAATGGTCAGGGCCTGCAGAGCGAGGACAGGCTTGCGCCCGCCGAGCGCGCGCAGGAGGCCCTGCTGATGGGGCTGCGGCTCGACGCCGGGATCGACCTCGACCATGTCGCGGCACGCAGCGGGGTGCCGGTCGACGAGCTGATCGATGACGCCGCGGTCGACCGTCTTGTCACACACGGGCTGGTCGCCCGCGAGGGCCGCCGGCTACGCGTCACCGAGGCCGGCATGCTCCTGCTGAACGCGATCCTCGCCGAGATCGTCGCGGTTTAATAGCCAATCCCGGTGAGCTTTGCTCATCGGGACTGGGTATCAGCCCGTGCGGCGCTTGAGCCTATCGATCGAGGATGCGTCAGCATCTTCGAGATCGCGTATAACCGTCAGTCCTTGAAGCCGGCGGGCGCGACCGCGACCGTCTTCGCGCCGGCCGGGCTCAGTTCGCGCACCTCGAGCGACCTTTCAGCCACACCGCTCGGCGCGAAGCGGAAGGCGCCGTCGACGCCGACGAAGCCGCCCTCGTCGCGCAGCTTGGCGATCGGGAATTTGTCGCCGACCTTCCAGCCGCCGGCGATCTTCACCACCAGCAGCATCGAATCATAACCGAGGCTGGCGAGTCGAAACGGCGCCTTGCCATATTGGCGGCGATAGGCCTGGGCGAGCTGGCGGTAGCGCGTGTCCGAGACGCTGGCATACCAGGCGCCGCCGAGGATCGGCGAGGTCAGCAGCGCGGGCTCGGCCGACCACAGCTCGGTCCCCAACACCCGCGCCTGCGGGCTCGAGCTCTTGCGGATCAGCGGCACCACCTGGGCGGCGACCCGGCCATTGTCGGCGATCAGCACGCCGTCATAATCCTGGTCCTTGCCGAGCTGGGCGACCGCGGTCCCCATCGACTTGGCGTTGCGCTCATAGCTTTTCATCGCGACCAGATTGCCGCCGGCGCCTTCGACCGCCTTGATCATGCTGGTCGAGGCGCTGCGGCCATAGGCGCCGGTCGGCACCAGCGCGGCGAACTTGTTCATGCCCTTCGATTTGGCGAACCGCACCACCCGGTCGATCGACTGGCTCGGCGAGAAACCCATCAGGAAGACGCCGTTGCCGGCGACCCCGGCATCGTTCGAAAAGGAGATCACCGGCACCTGCGCCGCCCGCGCGGCGGGCGCGACCGCGGTCGCATCCTCGCCGAGCAGCGGCCCCAGGAACAGCCGGTTGCCCTCGGCCAGCGCCCGCGCCGCCGCCGCCGCGGCGCCGGTGGCGGTGTCGTAGCTGGTCATGCGCACGGTCTTGTTGCCGGTGTCGTTGAGCGCCATCGATGCCGCGTTGGCGATCGACTGGCCGACCGCGGCGTTCGGGCCGGTCAGCGGCACCAGCAACGCGATCCGGTGGCGCTGGTCGGGCGGCAGCACCTCGGGGATCGGCGCCTCTTCCTGTTTGGGCGGCGCGACCACCCCGGGCTTGCCCTTCGGCACCACGCCCGCGCAACTCGCCAGCAGCATCGATCCCAGGATCGCACCGACACGAAATATTGAAGCCCGCGGTTGCTTGCGCAGGGAAGCCTCTGTCATGGAGCATCCTTATGATCGTTGAACAGACCGACACGCCGACCGACGACGCGCCCCTCCCCCCGGGCCTGTATATCGTCGCCACGCCAATCGGCAACTTGGGTGACCTGTCGCCGCGCGCCACATCGATCCTGTCGCGCGCCGAAACGATCGCGGTCGAGGACAGTAGGGTCACCGCCAAGCTGCTCAACCGGATCGGCGTCAAGCGCCGCATGACTCCCTATCACGATCACAGCGGCGACCATGTCCGCCCCGAACTGATCGCCCGCATGGCGTCGGGCGCGGTGGCGCTGGTGTCCGATGCGGGGACGCCGCTGATCTCCGACCCCGGCTACAAGCTGGTCCGCGACGCCCGCGCCGCCGGCATCGCGGTCACCACCATCCCGGGCCCTTGCGCGGCGATCGCCGCGCTCACCCTCGCCGGGCTGCCCACCGACCGCTTCTTCTTCCTCGGTTTCCTGCCCTCGAAGGAGAAGGCGCGCGCCGACGCGATCGCCGAGATCGCCGATATCCGCGCAACCCTGATCATGTACGAATCGGGGCCCCGGCTCGGCGCGACCCTCGCCGCGCTCGCCGCCGGGCTGGGCGACCGCGAGGCCGCGGTGGCGCGCGAGATCAGCAAGACCTTCGAGGAGACCGTCACCGCCTCGCTCCTGGAACTGGCCGAGCGCTATGCCGAAAGCGGTCCCAAGGGCGAGATCGTCATCATCGTCGGCCCGCCCGGCGAGGCCCCGCCCGCGACCGAGGCGGATGCCGACATGCTGCTGCGCGAGGCGCTGACCCGTTTGCCGGTCGGCAAGGCCGCGAGCGAGGTCGCCAAGGCGACCGGGCTCAACCGACGCGATCTCTACACGCGGGCGATGGCGCTCAAAGAGGCGCCTTGACCCGGCGCGCGGCCGAGCGACGCGGCCGGATCGGCGAGGACATCGCCGCCTGGTGGCTGCGCCTGCACGGCTGGCGGATCGTCGGCCGGCGGATGCGCACCCGCCAGGGCGAGATCGACCTGATCGCGCGGCGCGGGCGGGTTCTCGCCTTCGTCGAGGTCAAGACCCGCGGCACCGCGCGCGACCTTGCGATGGCGATCGACGAGCATCGGCTGCGCCGGGTGGTCGCGGCGGCCAGCAGTCTCGTCGCCCGCTTCGGGCAGGACGCGACCGAAATCCGCATCGACGTGATGCTGGTGCGGCCGTGGCGGCTGCCGGTTCACCTCGTCAACGTCTGGCATGGAGACGACTAGGCTGCGACGGCATCGCTCGTTACACAGGCAATATGACCGAAACCGTGATCCTATGGCGCCCGATCGGCCCCGAAGAGCTCAAGCTCATCGAGGAAGCGCAGATGCGCGCCTTTCCCCCTCGCCTGCCCGACCAACCGATCTTCTATCCGGTGCTGACCGAGGATTATGCCGTGAAGATCGCGCGTGACTGGAACGTGCCGTCGAGCGGATCCGGCTATGTCACCCGGTTCGCGGTCCGGAAGAATTTCCTCGATGGCTATGCCGTGCAGGAGGCGGGCGGACGGGCGCATCTCGAATATTGGATTCCTGCCGAGGACCTGCCGGCTTTCAACGATGCGATCGTCGGCGAGATCGAAGTCGTCCAGCGGTTCGGCCGAGAGTGACATTGCCCGGCTCCATCCCTAGTTAGGCGCCGTAGCCTCGGAGAAGAACCCCATGTCGCTGAACGTCGCGGTCCAGATGGATCCGCTCGAAACCATCAATATCGGGGGCGATTCGACCTTCGCGGTGATGCTGAGCGCACTCCAGCGCGGACACAGCCTGTGGCATTATGCCGCCGGCGACCTCTGCTATCGTGACGGGAAGCTGACCGCGCCGGCGCGGCCGATCACGAAGCTGCAGCGGGTCAAGGGCGACCATTTCGAGGCCGGCGAGACCCGGGTCATCGACCTTGCCGACGATATCGACGTCGTGCTGATGCGCCAGGATCCGCCGTTCGACCTCGCCTATATCACCGCGACCCATCTGCTCGAGCGGATCCAGGACCGCACGCTGGTGGTCAACGACCCGGCCTCGGTGCGCAACGCCCCCGAGAAGCTGTTCGTGCTCGACTATGCGCGCTTCATGCCGCCGACGATGATCACCCGCCGGCTCGAGGATGCCCGCGCCTTCCATGAGGAACATGGCGAGGTGGTGGTCAAACCGCTCTACGGCAATGCCGGATCGGCGGTGTTCCATGTCGGGCGCAAGGACGCCAATCTGGCCGCGCTCACCGAATTGTTCGGCCAGGTGTGGCGCGAGCCGTTCATGGTCCAGGCCTTCCTCCCCGACGTGTCGAAAGGCGACAAGCGGATCGTGCTGATCGACGGCAAGGTCGCCGGCGCGATCAACCGCCTGCCCAAGGAAGGCGAGATACGGTCGAACCTCGCCGCGGGCGGGCGCGCCGACGCGACCGGGCTCAGCGCCCGCGAGATCGAGATCTGCGATGCGCTCGGCCCCGACCTCGCCGCGCGCGGGCTGCTGTTCGTCGGCATCGACGTGATCGCCGGGCATCTGACCGAGATCAACGTCACCTCGCCGACCGGGATCGTCGCGATCGACAATTTCAACGGCACCGATACCCCGGCACTGATCTGGGACGCGATCGAGGCGAAGGCGAAAGCCTTTAGCTGACCGGGCCGCGCCATGACCGAGTGGGTCAGGGACGCGATCGGGCAAGGCGGCTATCTGGCGGTGTTCGTGCTGATGTTCGCCGAGACGGTGTTTCCGCCGATCCCGTCGGAGCTGATCATGTCGCTGACCGGCTTTGCCGCGGCGGCCGGGAAAATGTCGCTCGGGATCGCGATCCTCGCGGGCACGGCCGGCGCGATGCTCGGCAATATCGCCTGGTATCTGTTCGCCCGCGCGCTCGGCCTCGACCGGCTCAGGCCGCTGATCGACCGCCATGGCCGCTGGCTGACGATGGACTGGCGCGACATCGAGCGCTGCGAACGCTGGTTCGCGCGGCGCGGCGGGCTGTTCGTCGGCATCGGCCGGATGCTGCCGTCGATGCGGTCGCTGATCTCGGTCCCCGCCGGGCTGGTGCGGATGCGCTTCCTGCCCTTCCTGATCTGGTCGTCGATCGGCACGCTCGGCTGGACGGCGATGCTGGCACTCGCGGGCTGGATCCTCGGCACCCGCTTCGGGACGATGGAGGCGCTGATCTCGGTCGGTTCGACGATCATGATCGCCGCGATGGCCGGCTATTATCTGTGGCGCGTCGCGACCTGGCGCCGTGCCGACTGATCGGCTTCAGATAGCGAGTTTCACCGACGCGCCGATCGTCCGCCCGTTGATCGATCGCGCACGGACGATGCCGTTGGCCGGGATCGCCCCCTCCTCCGCCTCGGTGAAGCCCCTCACGTCGAACAGGTTGTTGGCATTGATCGAGACCGTCAGCCGATCGATCGGCTGGAGCGAGACGAAGGCGTTGACCGTCCGGTAGCCCGGCAGCTTCAACAGATTATTGTCCTGCGCATAGCTGCTGGTGGTGCCGACCAGATTGGCGCCGATCGTGAACCAGCCATGCTGATATTGCGGGGTCATCTGATAGATGAAACGCGCCTGGCGGCGGGGACGGTTGCCCTTGTTGGCCGGGGTGATCGCGTCCTTGAGGATCTCGGCGTCGGTCCAGGTGACCCCGGCGGTCGTACTGAACCCGCCGATCTGGTAATTGCCCTCGAGTTCGACGCCATAGGCCCGATATTGGCGGTCGAGGAACCGCAGGCTGGTCGCCTCGAAATTCTGCTCGGACGCGGTGCTGTAGAAGAAGGTGCCGTAGAGACCGATTCCGCGCCGCCGAAATTTGAAGCCGAGATCGGTCTGGCGGACGAAGTCGACCGCGGCGCTGTCGTCGGTCAGCCCGCCGTCGCTGGTGCGCAGCGCCGGACCAAACAATATGCGGTCGGCATTGGCGCGGCCGCCCTTGCTGTAGCGCGCGAACAGCGACCATTCGGGCGCCATCCGATAATTGAGTCCGACCGACCAGGACAGATAGTCGAAGTTGTAATGGACCGGCACGGTGGTCGCCGGCAGCACCGCGGTCATCTGCTCGGGCGCCGAGATCACCCCGTCGCCATTGACGTCGATCGCGGCGATCCCGGCGCCGGTGCCGAGTTCGGCGCCCTGAAGCTTGCCGCGCGCACGGCCATTGTCCCAGCGCATGCTGCCCGCCAGCGTCCAGCCATTTCTCAGGAAGCTGATCGCCGCGAACGGCGCGGCGATGCTATAATCGACGTCATAACTGCGCCGGCAGCAATTGCCGAAATAGCGCGCGCCATAGCCATAGACGCCCTTCTCGGTCTGCAATTGCCCGGCGGCATTGCGCACGTCGATCAGCGCGGCGGAGCCGTCGCCGCGCACTTCCGACAACAGGCTGGTCCACAACCAGTCGGTATCGATCGTCTGGCGGGTCAGGAACAGCCCGCCCGTCACCGTCAGCTTGCCGCCGCCGACCTTCGTGTCGCGGATCACCCGCAGGTCGTTGGTGATGTTGTTGAGGTTGTTGAGCCGGGTGTCGAAGACGGTGATCTCGGCAAGCTGGCCATTGCCGGCGAGCGCCGCCGGATTGGCGATCGCGGTGCCGGCGAGCGGCCCGGTCGCATAGCTCAACGTCGCCCCGGCGCCGCCGATCGCGGTCGCGATCGTCGAGGCATTGTCGACCGCCGCCGGAAACAGCCCGACGAAGCGGCCCGAAATATCGGCAAAGCGGAAGCGCTCGTTGATCGTCCAGCCATCGCCGGGCTCGAACCTCGCCTCGAGCCCGACCTGCTTGACCAGCGGATGCATGCCGTCGCGGATATCGTCGCTGACCGGCTGGTTGTTGCCGTCGAGGGTCAGGTTGCGGCGCAGGCTCGACGAGGCGAAACTGCCGTCGCCGACCGAGAAGCCGGTGAGGCTCGAATAATGCGGATCGCTGTTGCTGCCGGTGACGCGCACCGGCACCGGCAGATAAGGAATTGTCCTATCATTCAGATATTTACCGTATAATCTTATGAATCCATTCGAAAAACTTTTGGTGATGTTCGCCTTGATCTGACCGCCCTTATTGGCATCGTAGCCGGCCTTTCGCGGCCCCTCGCCCTGGCGGTAGAAGCCGCCGACATGGAAGGTCCAGTCGCCGGGCAGCGGCGTCCCATAATCGAAATCGGTGCGATATTCCTCATAATCCAACCCGGCCGAAAACTGGATCGCGCCGCCCGCCTTGTCGCCGGTCTTCGACAGGAGATTGATCACGCCACCCGGTGCATCCGACACGAAAGTCGATGAGGAACCACCGCGAACCCCTTCGATTCGCTGGATATTGAAATCGGCGCGCATGAAACTGTCGGCGGTGGCGAAGGTGATGTCCCCGAACGGAAAGATCGGCAGCCCATCTTCCTGCAGCGACAGATATTTGGCGCCGCCCGAGGCCAGCGGGAGCCCGCGCACCGCGATATTGGCATTGCCCTCGCCGCCCGAGCTTTCGGCGCGTACCCCGGGCAGGTTGCGAAAGATTTCGGCGGTCGAGCGCGTCGAGAGCCCAGAGATCTGGGCGGCACTCAACGTGCTGATCGAGACGCTGGTGTCGAGCCGGTTCTGGCTGCGGGCGAGCGCGGTGACGACGAGCACCTGGCTGTCGGCCTGCTGGCGGGGGACGATCGCTGGGGCCGCCGGATCGGACGATGGTGCCTGCTGCGCGACGGCCGGTGCCGCGCCGATCGCCAGAAGAGCCGCTACGCCGCGCTTCGCTACTTTCACACCCGATCTCCCTGTTGGACGCGAGCCTAAGGCGCGATCGAATGCGAAGAAAGCGATCGCCCCCAGGAAAATCGATTGCATGAATGCTGGATGCGGCGGACCGCTTGGGCTCGCAGCCCGATCGCGCTAGGCTTCCGCCAAGGGAGAGGCGGGACAATGGACCGGCCGGACAGCGTCGATTTTGCGGTGATCGGGCTCTATGCGCTCGCGGTCGCCTTGCTCGCCTGGCGCGCGTCGCGGCGCATCCGGTCGCCCGGCGAATATTTCCTCGCCTCACGCGGATCGAACTGGGCAATCGTCGGCCTCTCGATGCTCGCCTCGAACATCTCGTCGGTGACGCTCGTCGGCCTCGCCGGATCGGCCTATCTGACCGGCATATCGGTGTTCGACTATGAATGGTGGGCGGCGGTGGTGCTGGTCGGCTTCACCCTGTTCATGCTGCCGGCGGTCCTGACCAGCGGGGTCTATACCGTCCCGGAATTTCTCGAGCGGCGTTACAGCCGGGGCCTGCGCAGTTGGTTCGCGCTGATGACGCTGTTCCTCAACCTCGCGGTCGATGCGGCGGGAACGCTCTATGCCGGCGGCGCCCTGTTCCAGTCTCTCTATCCCGGCCTGCCGCTCTGGACGATCAGCTTCGGCCTGACGATCGTCGCCGGCGCCTATGCGGTGGCCGGCGGGATGCGGGCGGTGCTGCACACCGAAGTGCTCCAGGCGGTGGTGCTGCTCGCCGGATCGGCGCTGATCGCCACCACCGCGATCGCCGGGGTCGGCGGCTGGGACGCGCTGATGCACGGTGTGCCCGCGTCGCATCTCAGCCTGATCAGGCCGCTCGACGACCCCAGTCTGCCCTGGCTCGGCATGCTGATCGGGGTGCCGATCCTGGGTTTCTATTTCTGGTGCACCAACCAGTTGGTGGTGCAGCGGGTGCTGTCGGCGCGCAGCATCGAGCATGGCCGCTGGGGCTGCCTGTTCGCCGGCCTCCTCAA
The DNA here is from genome assembly GCF_058801765.1 of Rhizorhabdus sp. GW822-FHT03C02. Taxonomy (NCBI): domain Bacteria; kingdom Pseudomonadati; phylum Pseudomonadota; class Alphaproteobacteria; order Sphingomonadales; family Rhizorhabdaceae; genus Rhizorhabdus; species Rhizorhabdus sp. GW822-FHT03C02. The sequence continues at coordinate 908,744 of NZ_JBXANN010000001.1, read as the reverse complement.
GCTGCCGGTGCTCTATCTGATGGTGCTGCCGGGCACCGCCGCGCTGATCCTCTATCCGGGGATCCGATCGAGCGAGCTCGTCTATCCGACCTTGTTGTTCGGCCTGCTGCCGCACGGGGTGCTCGGCATCGTGCTGGCGGGTTTCCTCGCCGCGGCGATGTCGTCGCTCGCGGCCACCTTCAACGCCGCCGCAACCCTGTTCACCATGGATTTCGTCCATCCCCGCCTGCCCCGGCTCGGCCCGGCGGCGCTCACCCGGATCGGCCGGACCGCGACGCTGGCGTTCATGGCGATCGCCGCGAGCTGGGCGCCGCAGATCGCCCGCTTCCCGTCGCTCTGGCAATATCTCCAGTCGGTGCTCGCCTTCGCGGTGCCGCCGATCGTCGCGATCGTCCTGGCCGGCCTGTTCTGGCGCAGGGCGAGCGCGACCGCCGCGAAGGCGGCGGCGATCGTCGGCCTTGCCGGCGGCGCGGCCTTGTTCGCGGCCGGGCCGCTGATCGGCGCGATCGATCTCCATTTCCTCTATGTCGCGCCGATCCTGCTGTTGCTGTCGGGCGGTACGATCGTCGCCGTCAGCCTCGCCCGTCCCGCCGCCGGCTCGGCGCATGTCCCGCTGATGTGGACACACGCGACCTGGCAAGCCGATAGCCTGGCCCTGGCGGCACGGCCATGGTGGCAGAATTACCGGTTGCAGGGGCTCGGATTGCTGGCCATCACCGCCGCGATCGTCTTCAGCTTCCGATGAGAGCTTCCGACAATCAGGGCGCGGAGGCGCGCACGACCAGTTCCGGGACCATCACCACCGACTCGGTCAGTTCACCGGCCAGTCGGCGGAACAGATGATCGACCAGCTTTTCGGCACCCTGCTTCAGATCCTGGCGAACCGTGGTGAGCGGCGGGGTCACCTGCGCCGCCAGCGCGACATCGTCATAGCCGACCACCGCAACGTCGCCCGGCACAGACAGGCCACGGGCGGCGAGCGCCCGGATCGCGCACATCGCGATGCTGTCCGACGCGCACAATATGGCGTCGGGCGCCTCGTTGGCGGCAAGCCAGTCGGCGACGGCGTCGAACGCCGCATCGGCCATGAACGGCGCATCGATCACCCCGGCCGGCCTCACCCCCGCCAGCGCATGCGCCTCGACATAGCCGCGGTAACGGGCGGAAACCTCGGGGGCGTTGATCACGCCCGCGAACAGGATGCGCCGCCGGCCGGAAGCGAGCAGATGCCGGGTCGCGATGGCGCCGCCCGCGACATTGTCGGTGCCGATCGAGCAATGGACCTGCCCCTCGGCGCGTTCGCCCCACACCACGATCGACGCGAATGTCTCGGCAACACGGTCGAGCGCCGCGCTTTGATCCGACTGGCCGATCACGACGACGCCATCGATTCGCCCCGAACTGACCAGCGTCTGCAGCCAGTTCTGATCGGTCGGCACCACCCGGCTCAGCAGCACGTCATAGCCGCGGCGGGTGATCTCGTCGGCGAGATAGCCGAGCATGGTGATGAAGAAGGGGTCCGACACATTCTGGTCGACCGCATGCCCCAGCGGCAGCACCACCCCGATCGACTGAGACCGCTTGAGGCGCAGATTGCGCGCCATCTGATTGAGCTGGAAGCCATGTTCGCGGGCCAGATCGTTGATCTTGGTGCGCGTACCCAGGCTGATCATCTTGCTGCCGGCCAGCGCCCGCGACACCGTCGACGCCGAAACGCCCGCCAGCCGGGCGAGATCGGAAATGCTCGAGACCGCGCTCTTGTCGCCGCTCATGAACCGCGCTTCGTCATCGGCGTCACGCCTGACCGGAGGATAATCTGCGCACCCACTCTAGAAAGCGCGTTCGAGCCGGTTCAGCAGGCCGAGCGCCGGACTGGCGGCGGCGGGCGCAGGCGTATCGGCGGCCTCGAGCCGGCATACCCGGGCATAGAGATCACGACTCGACTCGATCAGCGCGATCGCCCCGTCGGGCAGCAGCGCGAGGCTGGGCATGTCGCTGTCGGCGGCGACGCCGATTCGCTCCTGCGAATTGCGCGCGCCCTCTTCGTCGATCTGGCCATATTCGATCGCGCGCTGGACCAGCAGCCAGGACAGGACATGCATCAGCCGCGTCGTCACCTTGAGCGACTCGCACGAGAAGATCACCCGCGCGAAGCTGTCGAGCCTTTCGCGGTCGGCCTTGCTGTGATGTTCGAAATATGCGCGCGCTTCGTCGGCCAGCACCATGGCCTCCGTATAGAGCGCATCGATAAGTCGCCCCCGCAAACGAATCTGCGTGCCGTCGTTCCCCATGACCGCAATGTGGCACATAGCGCGCGCCGCAGAAACGAAAAAAGACGGTTAAGTTATTGTCGCCAGACGCAACTTTACTTCATGATTCAGCAAAGCCCGATTGGCATCGATTGCAAAAAGCCATCTGAATCAGCGCGGTCGCAGTGAATATCGGGAAGTTACGGTACGCCGATTTGCACCATATCGGATGAATCAATGCGAAGCGTCGACCGGCGCCAGGGTCGGCCCACCCTCCCCCGATTCGATTCGCCGATAGAAGCAGCTGCGTTCGCCGGTGTGGCAGGCGGGGCCCGCCGGCTCGCAGCGCATCCACAGGGCATCCTGGTCGCAGTCGATGCGAAGCTCGACCACCTTCATGACATGGCCGCTGCTCTCGCCCTTCTTCCACAACCGCCCGCGCGACCGCGAGAAAAAGGTCGCTTCGCCGGTGGCAATGGTGAGGTCGAGCGCCTCGCGATTGAGAAAGGCGACCATCAGCAGTTCGCCGGTCGCATGATCGGTCACGATCCCGGTCAGCAGTCCGTTCGCGTCGAATTTGGGGGTGAGCGCGCTGCCCCGTTCGATATCCTGATCCATGACCCCGAGCGCTTGCGCCAAAGCGCCTCCGCCGACAACCCAATAAATGTTGTGACAAAAGGGCGACAAAGCCGGGTGGTGCCACTATATGCGCCCCATCGGCCCCCGGATAGGATTGGCGATGCTCACCACGCATCCATTTGATGACGATAAACTGCGCGAAGAGTGCGGTATCTTTGGAATCTGGGGGGCAGACACCGCATCCGCGATGGTCGCCCTGGGTCTCCATGCGCTCCAGCATCGCGGGCAGGAAGCTGCCGGCATCACCAGCTGGGACGGTCACAATTTCCACACCCACCGCGCCATGGGTCATGTCGCGGGCAATTTCGACCGCGACGACGTGATTCGCGGCCTGCCTGGGCAAGTCGCCTGCGGACATGTCCGCTATTCGACCAGCGGTGAGACCGCGTTGCGCAACGTCCAGCCCCTGTTCGCCGAGCTGAGCTCGGGCGGCTTCGCGATCGCGCATAACGGCAACATCTCGAACGCGATGAAGCTCAAGCGCGACCTCGTCCGGCTCGGCTCGATCTTCCAGTCGACCAGCGATACCGAAACGATCATCCATCTCGTCGCGATGTCGAAATATCGCACCCTGCTCGACCGTTTCATCGATGCGCTCAAGCAGGTCGAGGGCGCCTATTCGCTGATCTGCATGACCCCCGAAGGCATGATCGCCTGCCGCGATCCGCTGGGCATCCGCCCGCTCGTGCTCGGCCGGGTCGGCGACGCCTATGTCTTCGCGTCGGAAACGGTCGCGCTCGACGTGATCGGCGGCACCTTCATCCGCCAGATCGATCCCGGCGAACTGGTGATCGTGTCCGAAAGCGGCCTGCGATCGATCCGGCCGTTCGCCGATGTGCGCGCGCGGCCCTGCATCTTCGAACATGTCTATTTCTCGCGCCCCGATTCGATCGTCGACGGTTCGTCGGTCTATTCGGTGCGCAAGCGGATCGGCGCCGAGCTCGCGCTCGAAAATGGCGTCGAGGCAGATCTGGTGGTGCCCGTGCCCGATTCGGGTACACCCGCCGCGATCGGCTATGCGCAGCAATCGGGCATCCCGTTCGAACTGGGGATCATCCGGTCGCATTATGTCGGCCGCACGTTCATCCAGCCCGGCGACCAGGTCCGCCATCTCGGGGTCAAGCTGAAGCACAACGCCAATCGCGCGCTGATCGAAGGCAAAAGGGTTGTGCTGATCGACGATTCGATCGTCCGCGGCACCACCAGCGTGAAGATATTGTCGATGCTGCGCGAAGCCGGCGCGCGCGAGGTTCATCTCCGGATCGCCTCGCCGCCGACCCGGCACAGCTGCTTCTACGGGGTCGATACCCCCGAGCGCGCCAAGCTGCTCGCCGCACAGATGAACGTCGCCGAGATGGCGTCCTATATCGGTGCCGACAGCCTCGCCTTCATCTCGATCGAGGGGCTCTACCGCGCGCTCGGCGAACCGGGGCGCGACGCCAAGACGCCCAATTATTGCGACGCCTGCTTCACCGGCGACTATCCGACCCATCTGACCGACCATGAAGAGATGACGCCGATGGACCAGCTCGCGCTGCACGGCGAACGCGTCGTCGCCTGACCTTTTTCACGGAATCGCCATGACCAAGATTCTCTCCGGCAAGCTCGCGCTCGTCACTGGTGCCTCGCGCGGCATCGGCGCCGCCACCGCGGAAGCACTCGGGCGTGCCGGTGCGCATGTGATCCTGACCGCACGTACCTCGGGCGGACTCGAGGAGGTCGAGGAACGGATCCACGCCGCCGGTGGCACCGCGACGATCGCACCGATGGACCTCGCCGAAAATGACAGCATCGCCCGACTGGCCGAGGCAATTTCCGGCCGCTGGGAGGCGCTCGACATTTTGGTGCTGAACGCGGCGATGCTGGGCACGCTCGCCCCGGTCCATGTCATCGATGCCAAGGAATTCGCGTCGGTGCTGACCCTCAACGTGCTCGCCCAGCAGCAGATGATCGCGGCGTTCGACCCGATGCTCCGCAAGGCGGCGCGCGCCGACCTGATCGGCGTCACCTCGTCGGCGGGCCCCGCCCCCAAGCCCTATTGGGGGGCCTATGGGGCGTCGAAGGGCGCGCTCGAATCGCTGCTGACCGCCTATGCCAAGGAGGTCGCCAACATCAGCGGCATCCGCGTCACCATCCTCGATCCCGGCGCCACCGCGACCAAGATGCGCGAAAAGGCTTTTCCCGGCGAGGATCCGGCAACGCTCAAGCCCGCCGCAGCGGTCGCCGACACGATCATGGGGCTGATCGGCACCGATTATGAAACCGGCCAGCGGGTGCGCGTACCCGCCTGATCAGGCCAGCCTGATCCAGGTTCGATGTCAGGCTTTCACCAGCGTAACCTGGGCGACATCGATGCCGCCGCCCGCGAAGCCGCCTTCGCAATACATCAGGTAGAAGCGCCACAGCTTGACGAACTCGGGGTCGAACCCCGGCGGCAATTCGCCGCGCTCGATCGATGCGTCGAAATTCTCGCGCCAGCGCCGCAGCGTCTCGGAATAATGGAGGCCGAACCCCTTGCGGCTCTCCCACCGTAGGCCCGCTTTCTCCGCCGCCGCCCTGAAGCGGCTTTCGGAGATCAGCATCCCGCCGGGGAAGATATAGGTCTGGATGAAATCGGCGTCGGTCCGGTAGCTTTCGAACACCGCGTCGTCGATCTCGATATACTGGATCGCCGCCTTGCCGCCGGGCTTCAGCGCCCGGGCGATCGACTCCATATAGACCGGCCAATATTTCTCGCCGACCGCCTCGACCATCTCGACGCTGGCGACCGCGTCATATTGGCCGGGCACGTCGCGATAGTCGCAGATCTCGAAACGGGCCTTGCCCGACAGGCCCGCCTTGGCGATGCGATCGTCGGCCCAGGCCTTTTGTTCGACCGAGAGGGTGATACCGGTGACGTCGGCGCCATATTCGGCGGCGGCGACCTCGGCGAGCCCACCCCAGCCGCAGCCGATCTCGAGCAGGCGCGAGCCCGGCGCCAGATCGAGCCGGTCGAGCAAGGCGGTGATCTTGCGGTGCTGCGCGGCCTCGAGCGCTTCCCCGCGCGCGATCGGCTCCTCGAACAGGGCCGAGGAATAGCTCATCGTCCGGTCGAGCCAGGTCTCGTAGAAATCATTGCCCAGATCATAATGGAAGGCGATGTTCTTGCGCGAATTGGCGCGGCTGTTGCGGCGCACCGCATGCCAGAGCAGGTTGAAGAAGCGCAGCGGCCCCTGCGCGCGCCCCAGTTCGCCCAGCGGATGGCGGTTGCGCATGAACAGGTCGAAGATCGGCACCGGATCGGGGCTGGTCCACTCACCCTCGGCCCAGCTGCGGTACCAGCCGACCGATCCGGTGGTGACCAGCCGCACCAGCGGCCGCCAGTTCTTCAATTCGACGATCGCGACCGGGCCGTTGTGCGGATTGCCGAGCACCCGGAACGACCCATCGGGCAAGGTCGCCTCGATCGCCCCTTCGACCAGGCCCTGGTCGATCGTGTCGATCAGCCGCTGAAACCCCGGGCTCAGCAGCCGCGCCATCCAGCCGGTGCCGGTGGCGAAATTGCGATCGGCCTTGATCAGATGACGTCCACGAACCGGCGGCTGCGCATTCATCAAATTTCGTCCCCAGACCCGTCGCCCCCGACAGCCTTCCAACTGCCTCTATAACGCTCAATACGGTGGGCAAAGATGCTTTGTTGCGCCGTCGGCACCGCCGACCGAAATTTGTCGCTTCAAGCCGCACCCGCCGTCCAGCCGGCGCCCATCGCGCCGGCTCGCTTCAGCGCTTAGATGCCGCCAGCGCGCGCTCGCGCGCCGCGCGGTGGCCGATCAGCGGTTCGGGATAGGCCGCGGGCGCGCAACCCGCCTCATGCGGGTCGTGGACCGCGTCGCCTTCGATCTCGGCCAGTTCGGGCACCCACTGCCGGATATAGTCACCGGCATCGAACTTCCGTGACTGGACCAGCGGCGCCATGATCCGGCCGAACGGGTTGGAATCGATCCCCGTTCCCGCCACCCACTGCCAGTTGACGCTGTTATTGCCATAATCGGCGTCGACCAGCGTGTCCCAGAACCAGCGCGCGCCGCGACGCCAGTCGATCAGCAGATGCTTGATCAGGAAGGAGGCAACGATCATCCGCACCCGGTTATGGACGACGCCGGTCGCCCACAACTCGCGCATCCCGGCATCGACGATCGGATAGCCGGTGCGGCCCCGGGTCCACGCCGCGAAGTCGCGATCGGCGGCGGCACCGCTCCGCCAGTTGAAATGGTCATAGGCCTCGCGGCCGTTGCGATCGCCATAACGGGGCAGGATGTCGATCACATTCGCGGCATAGTCGCGCCAGGCCACCTCGCGCAGCCAGGGTTCGGCCTTGCCCCGCGCCTGCTTCGCTGCCCGGTGCCAGACCAAAGCCGGCGAGATCTCGCCGAAATGCAGATGGGGCGAAAGGCGCGACGTGCCGTCGACCGCGGGCAGATTGCGGTCGACATCATAATCCTCGATCTTCGGCAGGAAATCGGCGAGCGCTTCGCGCGCGCCCTCCTCGCCCGGGGTCCAGACCGCGAAGCCCTTCGCCCAGTCCGGCTTGACCGGAAGCAGGGCCCAGTCGGCGAGATCGTCGCTCGCGATCGCCGCGTGCGGCGTGGTGAAGTCGACCGGGGTGCGGTGCGGCGTCGCCGGCGGCATCTGCGCCCTGAGCGCGCGCCAATAGGGGGTGAAGATCCGGTAGCGGCCATGCGCGCCGGTCAGCACGCCTTCGGGCGGCGCGAGGCACCCGCCTTCGTAGAGGCGCAGGTCGATCTTCGCCGCCAGCGCGTCTTCGGCCGCCTGCCACCAGGGCTCATAATGGCGGATCGCGTGGATCCGGTCGGCGCCCAGGCTCTTCGCGACGTCGCGCAGCTGTTCGACTACATCGCCCCGCCGCAGCACCAGCCGCCCGCCGCGGGCGCGGATCGCCTCCCCCAGCGCGGCGAGACTATGGTGCAGCCACCAGCGTTGCGCGCCACCGATCCGCCAGTCGCCGGCGGCCTCGTCGTCGAGGACATAGACCCCGGTCCACGGGCCCTCATGCGTCGCCGCAGCCACCGCGGCCTGATCGCCGAGCCGCAGATCCTGACGAAACCAGACGATCGAACTCATCGGCTGATCAATGCGCGGGCTGCTGTATGGGGGCTGGCGCCGCGGTGCGCGGCTGGTTGATGCTCTGGAGCATCGGCGCCAGATCGGCCGGCGGCAGCGCCCGCAACAGCGTCATCAGCCGGTCGTTGACCCGAGTGCGCATCTCCGCCTGAACCGCCTCCTCGCGGCGCAGCATCTCCTCGAGCTTGTCGAGATCGATCGGCTGGGTCGCGATCAACATCGCCCGCTGGGTCCTGAGATTGGCGATGTCGTTGCTCAACTGCGCATAGCGCGGATCGGGGGTCGCGTAGATTTTCGAGGCGATCGCGCGTCCCTCAGGGCTGAGCGCGGCACGGCGCGGCTGCGGCGTCAGTTGCACCGGTGCGGGACGGGCCGCCGGCTTGGCGGCCGATGGCGCGGCGGTCTGTGCGGCAGCGGCGACCGGCAGGGTGAGAAGAATGGCAGCGATGAGACGGAGCGACATGACACATCCTTGAAGCGGATTCATACTTCTAGGCGTTCGGCCGCCGAACGCCAGACGCGTTGCGGCTTGCCTATCCGGTCGCCTTCGCGGAAGGAAACGTCATGAGCGAAGACTATATCCGTCCCGACGTCAGGGCTTTCCTCGACTGGGTCAATGGCAGCCCGGGTCCGCGCACCCATGAGGTCGACGCGTCGACCGCCCGCGCGATGTTCCAGGCGATGGCCGAGGCCGCCGATGTCGCGGCCGGGCCGATCGCGCTGCGGCGCGACCTTGCAATCGAGGCCGATGGCCGCACGATCGGCGCGCGCTTCTACGATCCGCGCGCAACCCGCGAAGGCCCGGGCCCGCTGCTGGTCTTCTACCATGGCGGCGGCTTCGTGCTCGGCAACCTCGACACCCACGACGCGGCGTGCGTCGACATCGCCACCGCACTCGACTTGCCGCTGCTGTCGATCGACTATCGGCTCGCCCCCGAGCAGGGATGGCCCGCCGCACCCGACGACTGCGAGGCGGCCACCCGCTGGGCGGCCGCCCAGCCCGACCTGTTCGGCCGCCGATTCGATTCGCTGGTCCTCGCCGGCGACAGCGCCGGCGGCAATCTGGCGATCGTGACGGCAATGGCGCTGCGCGACGCGCCGACGGCGCTGCCGGTGATCGCGACCTGGCCGATCTATCCCGCCGCCGATCTGCGCAAGCGCTATCCGTCGACCGATCGCTTCGGCCAGGGCCATATGCTGACGATCGAGAATCTTCTGTGGTTCAACGAGCAATATGCGCCCGATTTCACCCATTGGCGCGCTTCGCCGGGGACGAAATCCCTGCAGGGCATGCCGCCGACGCTGATCGTCACCGCTTCGCTCGACCCCTTGCTCGACCAGGGCCGCGCGCACGCCGCTTCCTGCATCGCCGCCGGGGTGCCGACCATCTATCGCGAGGCCAAGGGCAATATCCATGGCTGGCTCACCCTGCGCAAAGCCATTCCTTCCTCGGAGCAGGACCTGCGCTCATGCCTGGGGCTGCTCCGCCAGATGATCGAGGATTACCGACCATGAGAGAGAAGCTCCCCTACCGCCCCGCCGCTGCGGTCATGCTGCTCAACGACCGCAACCAGGTGTTCGTCGCCCAGCGCATCGACAATGCGGTCGACGCCTGGCAGATGCCGCAGGGCGGCCTGAACAAGGGCGAGGCACCCGAGGCCGGGGCCCTACGCGAACTCGAGGAAGAGACCGGCATCCCACCGCGGCTGGTGACGATCCTCGGCAAGGCCCCGAAGGAATTGCTCTACGAGCTTCCCGACGATCTGCTGAAGAAGGTCTGGGGCGGCAAATATCGCGGCCAGAGCCAGCACTGGTTCGTCGCGCGCTTCCTCGGCACCGATGCCGACATCAACCTCGACACCGCCGAACCCGAATTCCGCGCCTATAAATGGGTCGATGCCGGCGAACTGGTCGACCTGATCGTCCCGTTCAAGAAGCAGCTCTATGCCGATGTCGTCGACGCGTTCAAAGAGCATCTCGGTATCGCCGGCTGATCAGGCGCCCGCGGCTTCCGCGTTCATCGCCACCAGCCGGCGGACCTGCACGACCAGGGCCGCCAGCAGGATCGGCGGGCCGAGCGGCAGGCCCAGCGGGTCGGCAGCGATCGACAGGCTCGGCAGGACATAGGCCAGAGCGAGCGCCGCCTTTTCCCATAGGGCGAGCCCGTTCCAGCCGGTGAGCAGCACGATCCCGAAGCCGAGATTGGCGACGGTCATGTCGTAATCGAACGCATAGGGCAGTATGAGCAGGGTCGCCGTCGCCGCGACGAAGGCGAGATCGGTCGCCGGCAGCCCCCGCGCCCGCCACAGCAGGACGAGTGCGATCAGCGCGGTCGCCACCTGCCCGACGATCGCCAGCATCGGCGGCAGGCTCCGCAGCGCCACCGCGGTGGTCGGCATCAGCTTGAAATAGAATTGCGGTTCCGGCGAGGCGAGGATCGCCGCCTGGGTCGCCGGAACCTTGAGCAGATAATCGCGCCACAGATCGAACCCGAACAGCAGCCCGCTGGCAACGACAAGCGCCACGATCACCGCGATCGCCGTGCCGATCGCGGCAAGCCGCCGCCGGCCGATCAATATCGCCGGCAGCAACAGGCCCAGATGCGGCTTCACCGTCGCAAGGCCGGCGGCGATCCCGCTGCGCGCCTGCGATCGGTCGATCGCCGCGAAGGCCGACAGCCAGAGCGCGCCGGTCAGGAAGCCATATTGCCCGGTCCAGATATTGACGATCGCCGCCGGCGTGACCAGCAGCATCCCCCTGGCGAGCAGCGGCATATCGCGCGGCAGGACATGGCGCGCGGCCGCCACGAACAGCGCCCCGGTGCCGACCAGCCAGACGGCGAGCGCCGCCGCATAGGGCAGCAGCGCCAGCAGAGCGCCAAATGCGAGCGTATGCGGCGGATAGGCATAATTGTGCCGGAGCTGGGTCGGGAAATAGCCGCGCATGATCTCGTTATAGGCGGGCACGTCGTAGAGATGCGCGAGCTGGCCGGACCATGCCATCTTGCCGCCGACCCACAGATTGGCGAAATCCCGGCCGACCATCACCCCATATTTCGGGATCGCCAGGCCGTCGGACAGCCCGATATCGGTCGCGATCAGCTTCACCGCGATCAGCGCGCCGAACAGCCAGCAGGCCTGCAGCAGCGACAGCCCGCCGCCGGCCGTCCGCGCCGCGCCGGCGGTCACCCGCCCGCCGTCATGCTCGTCGCCACCGCCTCGGCGACCTTGATGCCGTCGATCGCCGCCGACAGGATGCCGCCGGCATAGCCGGCGCCTTCGCCAGACGGGTAGAGCCCCGATGTGTTTAGGCTCTGAAAGTCGCGGCCACGGCCGATGCGGATCGGCGACGAGGTGCGCGTCTCGACCCCGGTCATGATCGCGTCGGGATGATCGTAGAGCGGGATCTGCCGGCCGAAGGCGGGCAGCGCCTCGCGGAACGCCTCGATCACGAAATCGGGCAGGCAGGCCGACAGGTCGGTGAGATGCACCCCCGGCTGGTAGGAGGGCTTGACCTCGCCCAGCTCGGTCGAGGGGCGGCCGGCGAGGAAATCGCCGACCTTCTGGCCCGGCGCGGCATAGGTCGAGCCGCCGGCGACGAAGGCGAGCGATTCCCAATGGCGCTGGAGGGCGATGCCGGCGAGCGGGTGATCGGGATAGTCGCGCGCGGGATCGATCCCGACGACGAGCCCCGAATTGGCGTTGAACTCGGCCCGCGAATATTGGCTCATGCCGTTGGTGACGACCCGCCCCGCTTCGGAGGTCGCCGCCACCACCCGCCCGCCCGGGCACATGCAGAAGCTGTAGACGGTGCGGCCATTGCCGCAATGGTGCGACAGGCTGTAGGCGGCGGCGCCGAGATCGGGATGCCCCGCGCAGGTTCCGAACCGCGCCCGGTCGATCCAGGATTGCGGATGCTCGATCCGCACCCCGATCGAGAAGGGCTTGGCTTCGATCTGGACGCCGCGCTCATGGAGCATGTGGAAGGTGTCGCGCGCGCTATGCCCGACCGCGAGCACGACATGGTCGGCGACGATATGCTCGCCGGTCTGGAGGCGCAGCCCCCTCACCCGCCGGCTGCCGTCGGCCCCGGTCTCGATGTCGAGATCCTCGACCCGGCTTTGCCAGCGATACTCCCCGCCCAGCCCCTCGATCGTCCGGCGCATGCTTTCGACCATCGTTACCAGCCGGAAGGTGCCGATATGCGGATGCGCCTCGGTCAATATGTCTGCGGGCGCGCCCGCCTTGACGAACTCGGTCAGCACCTTGCGGCCGAGGAAGCGCGGATCCTTGATCTGGCTGTAGAGCTTGCCGTCCGAAAAGGTCCCCGCCCCGCCCTCGCCGAACTGGACGTTCGATTCGGGGTCGAGCACCGATTTGCGCCACAGCCCCCAAGTGTCCTTGGTCCGTTCGCGCACCACCTTGCCGCGATCGACGATGATCGGGCGAAACCCCATCTGCGCGAGGATCAGACCGGCGAACAGGCCGCAGGGCCCCGCCCCGATCACCACCGGCCGCGATGCCCCCGCCGGGGCACGGGCGACGAAGCGATATTCGGTGTCGGGGGTAGGCTTCACATCCTTGTCGCCGGCGAAGCGCGCCAAGATCGCCGCCTCGTCCCGCAGCACGACATCGACCGAATAGACCAGCAGGATCGCCGACTTGCGGCGCGCGTCGTTGGCGCGGCGGGCTATGCTGAAATCGACCAGCTCGCCGCGGTCGATCCCGAGCTTCGCGACGATCGCGGCCGGGATCGCTTCGGGAGGATGATCGAGCGGGAGCTTGAGTTCGGTCAGGCGAAGCATGAAGGCCCTTTAGCCGTGCGCCGCCCGATGCGCCACTGCGCCTTATATCGCGCCCGGCTCTCCCACCTCGTACAGGACGAGATTGCGATCGCCGATGCCCAGTGTGGGCCATGCCGCGCGCCAGGCCGCGATATGCGGGGCCGCGAAATGGGCGTCGAGCGCCGCACGGTCGACCCATCGTTCCGTGACGTGGATCAGCCCCGGATCGAACAGATCCTCGGCATAGCCATATTCGACGCAGCCCGGCTCGGCGCGGCTGGCCATGACCATCGCCGCCATCGCCGGACGCGCCTCAGCGAGATTTTCCGGCGGCAGGCGGACCGTTCCGACGATCAGCAGCATGAAGGGCTCTCCACAAGGAAAGGGCCGCGCCAACCTGCGTCGGCGCGGCCCCGTCGGTTTCGATCGAACCGGTCGTCAGGCAGGCTGGGCGTCCCCCCAGCTTCCGCCCGAGCCACCCGGGCGCTTGCTCTTGGGGATCGACGAGCCACCGGTGCCGAGCGCGATCGGCTGGCGCGAAGCGCCGTCGTCGCGGCCGATATCCTCGCCCTTGATCACCCTTTTGGCCTCCTCGCCCGACAGCGTCTCATATTCGAGCAGCGCGGTGCCGAGGCGATGAAGCTCGTCGAGATTCTCGGTGAGCACGGTGCGGGCGACATGCTCGCCTTCCTCGACGAGACGGCGAACCTCCTGGTCGATCAGGCGCGCTGTCTCCTCGGAGACGCTCTGGTTGCGCGACACCGAATGGCCGAGGAACACCTCATCCTGATTGTCGCGATAGCGCAGCCAGCCGAGCTTTTCGGACATGCCATATTCCATCACCATCGAACGGGCCATGTCGGTGGCCTGCTGGATGTCGTTGGACGCGCCGGTGTTGAGCTCGTCGGCACCATAGATGATCTGCTCGGCGATACGGCCGCCGAAGCACAGCGCGAGCCGCGCCTTCATCTGCTTCATCGTCATCGAATAGCGGTCGCGCTCGGGCAGGTTCCAGGTCACGCCCAGCGCACGGCCGCGCGGAATGATCGTAACCTTGTGGAGCGGATCGCAGCCCGGGACATGAAGCGAGACGAGCGCATGGCCGGCCTCATGATAGGCGGTCGCCTTCTTCTCGTCCTCGGTCATGACCATCGATTTGCGCTCGGCGCCCATCATGACCTTGTCCTTGGCCTCCTCGAACTCGCGCATCGCGACCAGCCGCTTGCCCTTACGGGCGGCCAGCAGCGCGGCCTCGTTGACGAGGTTGGCGAGATCGGCGCCCGAGAAGCCCGGGGTGCCGCGCGCGATCGTGCGGGCATTGACGTCGGGGGCCAGCGGCACCTTCTTCATATGCACGGCGAGGATCTTCTCGCGGCCCTCAATGTCGGGGCGCGGGACGACGACCTGGCGGTCGAAGCGGCCCGGACGCAGCAGCGCGGGATCGAGCACGTCGGGGCGGTTGGTCGCGGCGACGATGATGATGCCCTCATTCGCCTCGAACCCGTCCATCTCGACCAGCAGCTGGTTGAGGGTCTGCTCGCGCTCGTCATTGCCGTTGCCGAGACCAGCGCCGCGATGGCGGCCGACCGCGTCGATTTCGTCGATGAAGACGATGCACGGCGCATTCTTCTTCGCCTGTTCGAACATGTCGCGGACACGGCTGGCGCCGACGCCGACGAACATCTCGACGAAATCCGAGCCCGAGATCGTGAAGAAGGGCACATTGGCCTCACCGGCGATCGCACGGGCGAGCAGGGTCTTGCCGGTACCCGGCGAGCCGACCAGCAGCGCGCCCTTGGGGATCTTGCCGCCCAGCCGGGCGAACTTGGTCGGATCCTTGAGGAAATCGACGATCTCCTGCAGTTCCTCGCGGGCCTCGTCGATGCCGGCGACGTCGTCGAAGGTGACGCGGCCATGCTTCTCGGTGAGCATCTTCGCCCGGCTCTTGCCGAAGCCCATCGCGCCCGAACCGGCGTTCTTCTGCATCTGGCGCATCACGAAGAAGGCGATGCCGAGGATCAGCAGGAACGGCAGCGACTGGTAGAGCATGATCATCCAGAAGCTGGTCTGCTCCTCCGGCTTGGCGCGGAAGGTGACATTCTTGTCCGACAGGCGCTGGATCAGCATCGGATCGCTCGGCGCGTTGGCGCTGAAGCTCGTGCCGTTGGTATATTTACCGGTGACCATCCCGTCGCCGATATCGACTTCGCGGACGGTGCCCTCGTTCACGCGGGCCAGGAATTCGGAATAGGCGATCGAATCACCGCCCGCGCTGCGCGACGAGCTTTCGAACATCGAAACGAACAGCACCAGCGCGAGAAGGATGCCCATCCATATGGCGAGGCTCTTCATCCAGGGATTGGGCTGCTGGGGCTCTTTATTGTCACTCATGCGCGGGTCCGCCTTTCGGGCACCAAGATAGGCATTGGCGTATCAATGACAATGCGCGGTTGCGGAATGCTGAACGATTCAGCGACGCCCGGTTGCCCGTTCCAACAGGAAACTGCGCCCAGGCGTGATTTTCAGGCGGCCGATGCTGGCGATTTCGCCGCGGTCGAGCCGTTCGAGCGCATGATCGACCGTCGAGCCGTCCGCCGGCGAATCGGCCGTTGCGACCAGTTTCGCCAGCGTCCGCCAGCGGATCGCGCGGGGAAGCCCTTCGAGATCGGCGGTCCACGCCCCGTCGTCCCGGACCGCGCAGCGCGACCGGATCGCCTCGTCGGCGACCCAGTCGAGTGCCGTTTCGCTCTCCGCCAGATGTGCGGCGCTGGCCGCCAGCCGCAACGGATCGATCCGCGGATTGGCCGCCAGCAGTGCGCGGACATGGGTGCGATCATGATGCGGATCGGCATTGGAAGGATCGTCGACGGTGGCGACGTCGCGAACGATCGCCGCCAGTTCGGCGCGGCGCCAGCCGAGCAGCGGACGCAGCAGCCACAGCCCGCCCAGATCGCGGCGATCGCGGATGCCCGCGAGCCCGGCGGTGCCCGCCCCCCGCGCGAGCCGCATCATCAGCGTCTCGGCCTGGTCGTCGGCATGATGCGCGGTCAGCAATGCGTCGATCGCCCTGCCCCGCGCCCATTTGCCGAGCGCCGCGTAACGGGCGCGCCGCGCCGCCGCCTGGACGCTGGCGCCGGGTTCGACCCGCACCTTCAGGATCGCGTGCGGGACCCCGAGCATCGCACAGAAAGCGGCCACCATCGCCGCCTCGCCGGCGGCCGTCGAACGCAGCCCATGGTCGACCGTCGCCGCCTCGACCCGGCCGGGCCTATGTGCGGCGGCCAGCATGAGCAGCGCCATGCTGTCGGGACCGCCCGAAACCGCGATACCGAACCGGCCGACCGCCAAACCGGGATCGAGACGCGCGAGGTCGGCCCCGAATCGTGCGACCGCCGCCGGATCGACCGGCGGCGCGATCAGCCCTGCCCTACTGGCACTTGGCATCGGCCTTTCCCTTGGTCACCAGTTCGGCGAGCCCACCGGTGACCTTGTCGGGATATTTGGCCTCGAGCACCTCATAGGCCTGGCAGGCCTTGTCGGGGAGCGGCGGCTTCCGCTTCATCAGCGCCTGCGCCATGTAGACATAGCTGTGCGGCGCGCGCTCGCCCGCCTCATTCTTCGTATTCTCGAAGAATTCGCGGATCGCGTCATTGTACAGGCCATTGTCGAGATAGGCGCGGCCGGCAAGGTTGCGCGCATAGCTCGCATATTTATGCTTGGGATATTTGGCGTACATCGCCTTGAGCGCGGCGACCGCCTCGGGATATTTCTTGTCCACCCACAGATTATAACCGATCATATAGGCGTCATAGCCGGGGTCGCCGGTGCCCGGCGCCGCCGGAGCCGCGGCGGCGGTGGTCGCCGGCACCGTCGCGGCGGGCGCGGCAGTTGCCACCTTGGGCGGCGGCGGCGAGACGAACGGAACATTGGCACCGGTGCCCGCGGCCGGCGCCGGCCCCTTACCCTCGAGCGCGTTGAGCCGGAATTCGGCATCGCCCTTCATCTTGGCGAACTGATCCTCGAGCTTGCGCAGATTATAGCTGTTCTGCTCGACTTGGCCGGTCATCTGCGCGAGCGCCTTTTCGAGCGCATCGACACGGCGCGACAGATCGGCGACCGGGCTGTCGGCCGGCGCGCCGACCGGTGCGGCGGGCGCCGCCTCGGGCTTGATCTCGGGTTCGAGATATTGCTGGGTGCCGCCCGGGAAGACCTTGCGCTGGACCGCGCGCATCTCCTTCTCGAGCTTGCCGACCCGACCGTCGATCGGCATCGGCGGCTCGGCCGCGATCGCCGCGCCGGCGGTGGACAGGAACAGGAGGGCGATGATCGCCTTCTTCATGCTGGACTTCCTAGGACCGTGGGGAGGGGTATGAATATGCCGTGGAGAAGCGGACGGGATCAAGACTGACCCCCGGCCGGCCCCGCCCCGTTCGGATCGACCGGTGCAGGAGCGGCATCAACCGCCGGTCGGCGGCGCCCCAGCGGACGCGCCGGCACGGCCGGTGCCGGGGTCGCAACCGCGCCCGTCGCCGCCCCGACGACCGCTGCCGGCTCGACGGGCTTGCCGGTCGCGATCGCCACCAGCGCATCGCGCTTGAGGCTATAGGCACGGACCAGCCGGTCGGGTTCGCCGATCGGCGGCAGTGCGGTTTCGCCCAGCGTCACCTTGATCACCTGCGGACGCCCGGTCCGCAGAATCGGATCGACCGCGGTCTCGGGAATCTCGAACCGCTCGCCGGCCTTCATCACCCCCATCAGCAGGTTCGGCCCGTCGCGTTCGGAAATCTTGACCCAGACATCCTCGGCGGCATTGACCGCGATCACCCCGGCCGGAACCGCCGGCTGCGCGGGTGCCACCGGCGCGATCGCGTTGGGCCTCACCGGAACCGGCGCGCGGTGGATCTCCTCGGGCGTATCGGCGGCGAGCTTGGCGAGGTCGGTGCTGTCGCCCTCGAAGCGCAGCAGCAGATAGCCCATGCCGAGCAGCAGCGCGACGCCGAGCGCGACCATCGCCAGCAGCTTCGACGGCACCCGCGAGGGGTCGGCCGGCTCATAGGCCTCGGGCTGGAACGCCTCGCGCCGCTGCTCGCCGACCTCGCTGCGAAAGGCGGTCGACATCGCCTGACCGTCGAGGCCGAGCATGTTGGCATAGCTTTTGACGAAGCCCGCCGAATAGGGGATTGCGGGCAGACCTTCATGGTTGCCCTGCTCGATCGCGCGCAGATGGCGCTCGGGAATGCGCGTGCGTTCGGCGATGTCGGCCAGCTCGAGTTTCTGCGCGACGCGCGCCTCGGCCAGCTGCTCACCCACGCCTCTCGGGAAAAGACCCTGGTCCTTTCCGCTATCCGTCATCGAGCGATCTCCCTTGCGCCGTCATGGCGGGCTGTGATGGTCCGAGCCTAGGCTGTCAAATAGGCTAATGCAAAATTCGCAGCCGCTTTGGACCTTTTTTCCTCGGATTCCGCCGTTTTCCGATCATCAGGTCGCAACCGACCGCTCATCCGCCCATTTTTCGAGGTCCGGCCGCAGGGTTCGCGCCGGGCGCCGCAGCATGTCGGCCATCGCCCCGCGCAGCGCGCCGGCATCGAGCGATCGGATCATCGCCTTGACCGGACCGATCGCGGCCGGGGTGATCGAGAGGCGGCCGATGCCGAGCCCGATCAGCGCCATCGCCTCGAGCGTCCTGCCCCCCATCTCGCCGCACACCCCGACCGGCACGCCGGCGTCGGTCGATTGGCGCACGACCCGCTGCAGGAAGCGCAGGATCGCCGGGCTCAGCCAGTCATAGCGTTCGGCCAGCCGCGGATTGGCGCGGTCGGCGGCAAACAGGAACTGGGTGAGATCGTTGGTGCCGATCGAAAGGAAATCGAGCCGCGGCAGCAGCATGTCGAGGGTCTCGGCCAGCGCCGGCACCTCGAGCATCGTCCCGTAGCGGATCGCCGCCGGCGGCATGCGCCCGCGCTCATGGACCCATTTGCGCTGCGCCTCGAACAGGGCGACCGCCTGCTCATATTCCCAGGGTTCGGAGACCATCGGGAACATCACGTTGAGGGTGCGTCCCGCGGCGGCCTCGATCAGCGCGCGCGCCTGCACCTTCATCAGCGCGTCGCGATCGAGCGCGAGCCGGATCGCGCGCCAGCCGAGCGCCGGATTCTCCTCGGGCTCGGCATCGCCGCTGTTCATATAGGGCAACGCCTTGTCGCCGCCGATGTCGACCGTGCGGAACACCACCGGCCGGTCGCCCGCGGCATCGAGCACTTCCTTGTACAGCCGCTGCTGGCGCTCGCGCTGCGGCAGCGTCGCCGAAACGAGGAACTGGAATTCGGTGCGGAACAGGCCGATGCCGTCGGCGCCGGTGACGTCGAGCGCGGCCATGTCGTCGCGCAGCCCGGCGTTGACCATCAACTCGATGCGGACGCCGTCCTTGGTCTCGGCCGGCAGGTCGCGCATCGCCGCGAACTCGGCGCGGCGCTTCTGGCCGATGACCAGCCCGGCGTCGAACGCCTCGTCCATCGTCGTGGTCGGTCGTGCGACCACCGAGCCCTGGGTCCCGTCGAGCAGCAGCCAGTCGCCCTCGTTGACCGCCATCCGCACGCCCTTGACCCGGCCGAGCACCGGAATGCCCATCGCACGGGCGACGATCGTGACATGCGCGGTGAGCGATCCCTCCTCGAGCAGCACGCCCTTGAGCCGGCGCCGGTCATATTCGAGCAGTTCGGCGGGGCCGAGATTGCGGGCGACCAGGATCGAATCCTGGCGCAGCCCGAGCTGGGCGGCGGTGCCGAGCTGGCCCGAGACGATCCGCAGCAGCCGGTTCGACAGATCCTCGAGATCGTGCATCCGGTCGGCGAGCAACGGGTCGGCGATCTCGCGCATCCGCATCCGGGTCCGCTGCTGGACGCGCTCGATCGCCGCCTCGGCGGTCAGACCGCTGTCGATCGCCTCGTTGATGCGACGGATCCAGCCCTCGTCATAGGCGAACATCTTGTACATCTCGAGGACGTCCTGATGCTCGCCGGCGACGCCGAAATCGACCTCGCGGGTCATCCGCTCGATCTGGTCGCGCATCTTGGCGAAGGCGGAGATGACGCGGTGGCGCTCGGCCTCGGTGTCCTCGGCGACGGTATGTTCGATCTCGATCCGCGGCTGATGATAGACCGCGCGGCCGCGCCCCATGCCCTCGACCAGCTTGAGCCCGGTCAGCCGCGCCGGGCCGGTCTCACGCCGCCCGCCCGGTCCGCTGGTGCCCTCGTCGATCAGCCCGGCGCCGGCGATCAGCTCGGCGAGCACCATCGCGACAGTCTGCAGCGCCTCGATCTCGACTTCGTCGAACTTGCGCTGGTCGCGATGCTGGACCGCGACCACCCCGACCGCCTGATGGCGGCGCACGATCGGGACGCCGGCGAAACTGTGGAACAGCTCCTCGCCGGTTTCGGGCTTATAGGCGAAATCGGGGTGGCTGGTGGCCTCGTCGAGGTTGAGCGTCTCGACATCCTCGGCGATCGTGCCGACCAGCCCCTCGCCCAGCGCCATCTTGGTGACGTGGACCGCCTCCTGCTTGAGGCCGCGGGTCGCGAACAGTTCGAGCACGCCGTCGCGCAGCAGGTAGATCGAGCAGACCTCGGTGTTGAGCGCCTCGCCGATGATCTGGACGACCTGGTTGAGCTTGGTCTGCGCAGCCGAGCGCGACGCCATCACATCGTGAAGGCGGGTAAGGATTTCGCGTGCAGCGGAGGTCGCGGTCGCAGGAGCCATAAGCGCGCGCTATCAGAAAGCGCGACAGCTTTCCAATGCCGCGAATGTTTCGGCGGCATCAAGAAAAGATAGGCGATGCCCGATCAGTGGCCGCGATTGTCCAGCGCGCTCGCCGCCTCGGCCAGCAGCGTCGCGATGATGTCGGCGATCGGCTCTTCCTTGGTCACCATTCCGACCGACTGGCCCGCCATCACCGAACCATGTTCGACGTCGCCGTCGATCACCGCGCGGCGCAGCGCACCGGCCCAATAATGCTCGATCTGGAGCTGCGCCTCGAGCATTTCGATCTTGCCCTCGTCGAGCTGCTGAGCGACTTCGCGCTGCTTGGCCGTGAACAGCTCACTCGATGCGTTCTTGAGCGCGCGCACCGGGATCACCGGCAGCCGCGGATCGATCTGGACGCTGGCCACCGCATCGCGCGCCGAGGCGCGGATGAAGGCTTTCTTGAAATTGGGATGGGCGATCGATTCGGCGGCGATCGCGAAACGCGTGCCGAGCTGGACGCCGGCGGCGCCCATTTCGAGATAGCCGGCGATCGCCTCGCCACGACCGATACCCCCGGCGACGAACACCGGCAGCTGCTCGGCGATCGTGGGGAGCATTTCCTGCGCGAGCACCGAGGTCGAAACCGGACCGATATGGCCGCCGGCCTCCATTCCCTCGATCACCAGCGCATCGACGCCCGAGCGGATCAGCTTTTTCGCCAGTGCCAGCGCGGGCGCGAAGCAGATCACCTTGGCGCCGCCGGCCTTGATCTTCTCGATCGCGCCGCCCGGCGGAAGGCCACCGGCGAGCACGACATGACCGACGCCATGGCTGGTGCAGACATCGATCAGCGCCATCAGGTCGGGATGCATCGTGATCAGATTGACCCCGAACGGGCGCGTGGTCAGCGCCTTGGTGCCGGCGATCTCGGCATCGAGCAAAGCGGGGGTCATCGCCCCGCAGGCGATCACCCCGAAGCCGCCGGCGTTCGACATCGCCGCGACCAGGTTGCGCTCGCTGACCCAGCTCATCGCCCCGGCCAGGATCGCATATTCGCTGCCGAAAAAGGCCGCCCCCCGCGCCATCAGCGCGGTCAAGCGATCGCCGCCGCGGCTCAAGCCGCGTCCTCGGCGTCGAGGCCGTAGGCGGTGTGGAGGACGCGCACCGCGAGTTCGGTATAATCCTCGTGGATCAGCACCGAGACCTTGATCTCCGAGGTGGTGATCGCAAGCACGTTGATGCCGCGATCGGCGAGCGCCTGGAACATCTTGGCGGCGACGCCGGCATGGCTGCGCATGCCCACCCCGACCACCGAGATCTTGGCGACATTGGCGTCATGGACGAGCTTGGTATAGCCGATCGTCTCGCGCGAGCGCTCGAGCACGTCGAGGCTGCGGGCGAGTTCGGCGCTCGGCACGGTGAAGGTGACGTCGGTCGAGCCGGTGTCGTGCGCGACGTTCTGCACGATCATGTCGACGTTGATATTCTCGTCGGCGAGCGGCGCGAAGATCGACGCGACCGCGCCGGGACGATCGGGAACCGCGGTGAGCGTGACCTTGGTCTCGTTCTTGTCATAGGCGATGCCCGTGATCAGCTGGCTTTCCATGGCACTTCCTTCGAGTTCTTCTTCGCCGACGATCATCGTGCCGGGCGTGGGGTTGTCGGTCGGGGCGTCGAACGAGGACAGGACCTGGATACGGACCTTCTCCTTCATCGCGAGCCCCACCGAACGGGTCTGGAGCACCTTCGCGCCGACCGAAGCCAGTTCGAGCATCTCCTCATAGGTCACCTTGGCAAGCTTGCGCGCTTTGGGAACGATACGGGGATCGGTGGTATAGACACCGTCGACGTCGGTATAGATGTCGCAGCGATCGGCCTTCATCGCCGCCGCCACCGCGACCGCCGACGTATCCGATCCACCGCGGCCCAGCGTGGTGACGCGGGCATCCTCGGTCAGCCCCTGGAAACCCGGGATCACCGCCACCTCGCCGGCAGCCATCGCCTTGCCGATCGCATCGGTGTCGATCGTCTGGATCCGTGCCGAGGCATGCGCGTCCGAGGTGCGGATCGGCAATTGCCAGCCGAGCCAGCTGCGCGCCTTCACCCCCATCGCCTGGAGGGTGATCGCCAGCAAACCGCTGGTCACCTGCTCGCCCGAGGCGACGACCACGTCATATTCGCGCGGATCGTAGAGCGGCGAGGCCTCGCGACAGAAATTGACGAGCCGGTCGGTCTCGCCCGACATCGCCGAGACGACGACCGCGACCTCATTGCCCAGTTCGACCTCATGCTTGACGCGGTTGGCCACGTTGCGAATTCGTTCGATCCCCGCCATCGAGGTACCGCCGAATTTCATCACTATGCGCGCCATTGCCAACCATCTGCCAAAGGGATCGAAAAGCCCTTGGGTCCAAGGGCGCGGCCCTGATAGAGAGCGGCCGACATGAACGCAAGCACAGCACAGACGGGAACGATCGACCCGCAAGAGGCCGCCCGCTTCGGCCGGATCGCCGCCGAATGGTGGGATCCCAAAGGCTCGTCGGCGATGCTCCACAAGCTCAATCCACCGCGGCTTTCCTATATCCGCGCGCAGATCGACGCGCATTGGCATGGCGACCCGGCGACGCTGAAGCCGCTCGCCGGCAGACGCGCGATCGACGTCGGCTGCGGCGCCGGGCTGCTCACCGAGCCGCTGGCCCGGCTCGGCGCGCGCGTCACCGGGGTCGATGCCGCCCCCGAAAGCATCGCGGTCGCGCAGGCCCATGCCGCCGCGCAGGGCCTGACCATCGACTATCGCGCGGGCGACGTCGCGGCGCTCGCCGACGAACGCTTCGACCTCGTCACCTCGATGGAGGTGGTCGAACATGTCACCGATCCGGCGGCGTTCGTCGCGGCGCTCGCGGCGGTGCTCGCGCCCGGCGGGCTGATGATCCTGTCGACCCCGAACCGCACCCTCCTCTCCCGGCTCGCGCTGATCTCGATCGGCGAAGGGCTGGGCATGGTCCCCAAGGGGATGCACGACTGGCGGAAATTCCTGACGCCCGACGAACTCGAGGCGCATTGCACCGCCGCTGGCCTGACGCCGCTCGACCGCAAGGGACTGAGCTTCTCGCCCGCACGCGGCTTCGTGGTCAGCGACAATCTGTCGCTCGACTATTTCCTTACGCTGACCAAAAAGGATTGACGCGAAACCGGACGGGCCTCAGCCCGGCCGTACTGCATCCTGGCGCACCGCCTGCGATCGCAGCGCCTTGACCTGTTCGGCGGTGACCGATCCGGTGAAGCTGTTGCCCAGGTTGGTGCGGATATAGTTGGTCACCTCGACGATCTGCGCGTCGGTCAGGTCGGAGAAGGCCGGCATCGCCTTCTGCCCCTTGAGCATGACGAGCACCGGATAGAGCGGCGCCTGCAGCTTCTTGTTGCCGGCGAGCGCCGGATACATGCCCGCGCCGACCGCGCCCTTGCCGTCGGGCATGTGACAGCCCTGGCAGATATGGGTGTAGAGGTCCTGTCCGCTCTGGTAGCGATAGCCGCTGGCGAACTGCGCGGAGGCGGCATTGGCCAGCAGCGCGAACGTGCCGATCGCCGCCGCTCCGCCCAGCGCGCGCATCAAAGTCCTGTTCATCGCCATCACCCCTGCACGATGCGTTTGTGGAGCCGCCCGATCGCGTCGAGCGACGAGAGAACCGCGCCTTCCTGCCAGGCCGGGATCATCGAAACATGCTCGCCGGCCAGCACGATGCGGCCGTCGATCGCGCAGATATCCTCATAATGGGCGGCGCGGGTCTTCTCGGTCCACGCCCCCGCGCAGCCGAGCGTCCACGGCACCCGGTGCCAGGCGACGGTCGCGCCGGTTTCATATTCGGCGCGATATTGCGGGTGGATGTTCGCGCCATATTCGACCGCCTTGGCGATCCGCTCCTCGGGCGCCATCGCGGTGAACTCGGTCGCGGTGGCACCGAACGTATAGGCGCCGAGCAGCACCCCCTTGCCCGGCTTGAAGAAGTCGGTGCTCGGATAGCTGATCAGGCTGTTGGGCTGGTCGGTGTAGCTGATCCCGCCGTAAATCCCTTCATCCTCCTCCCAGAAGCGGCGCTTCATCTGGAGGCCGACCTTGACCGAGGCCGCGTAGGGCAGCGCGTCGATCGCCGCCTTCATCGGCGCGCCGACGTTGATCGGGATCTGGCTGAGCACCGACGCCGGGATCGTGCAGACGCACCAGTCGGCCTGCACCGTCTGGACCGGACCACCCTTGACGGTATCGACGAACGAGGCGGTGACCCCGCTTCCGTCCTGCCGGATTTCGGTCACCTTGGCATTGTAGCGGATGATGTCGCCGAGCTGCTTGCCGAAGGCCTTGCCGATCATCCCCATGCCGCCGACCGGCTGGAACATCGTCTGCTGGACGTCATAGGCCTTCGACGCGCCGATCGCGCGCCACAGCCGCGACCTTATGAGGTCCTCGAGGCCGATCGGATCGGTCGGGGTTGGCACCGCGTCGAGGCCGCCGCCGGGGGGATGGTCGAAGCCGCGCCGATCGCTCGCTTCGAGGCTTTTGACATAGCCATAATCCTTGTCGAGCGCCCCCCACTGGCGCAGCGCCTGCAGCAGGACCTCGCGATCCTCCTTGGTCACCGGCCGGTCGAGCTTGTCCTGCTGGACGCTCTTGGCGAGCAGTTCGGCGACATAGCCGTCGAAATCGGCCTCGATCGTCCGGTAACGCTGCGGCTTGCCGCCGAACGCCTTGGTCGAATGGACATAGGCGGCATAGTTCAGCTGGATGAACGGCTCGAGCTGGACGCCGAGCAACTGGCAATAATGGAGAATGCCCTTGTGGTGGTGTGGAATCCGCCAGGGGCCGGGGTTGAGATAGAGCCCCTTGTCGAAGCCGATATTCTGCCGGAACCCGCCAAGCTCGGTGTAGACGTCGCCGCCATAGAGCGACCAGTTCCGGCCACCCGACCGGTTCTGATATTCGAGGATCTGGACCTTGTAGCCGGCCTTGCCGAGCTCATAGGCGGCGACCATGCCCGCCAGCCCGGCGCCGAGGATGAGAACCGAAGCCCCCTTCGGCGCCCCCTTCAATCCGATCGGTCCCTTGTAGGTCGATTCGGCGGCGTAAGCGAGCGAACTCATCGCTTGGTACATGGCGGCCATGCCGGCGGTCTTCCCGATCATCGAGAAGAGCGCGCGACGGCTCATCGGCGCAGGCATAGTATTGGGCACGCAGGCTACCCCCCTGATGTTGGTCCTGCTCCTGCTCCGCCCGGTCGCGCGCCGGGCCGATTATCATGTTCGGCCATACGCGGAGAACGGACCACGCGAGACATCGCGGCCGCCCGGCCGCCACGACCGATGCACTGTTGTGCTCGCGAATATTTGCCGAAGTCAAACGGATTAGCACGACACCGATCGCGCCGGAGTGGTCCGGTTCAGCGGGCTAGCGCCCGACACCGAAGAGGTGCCCGAGCGACCGATCGAGCATCATCAACTGCCACAGCAGCCGGCCATGGTCGGACAGGCCGCTCTGATGGTCGGCGACCACCGCCGCGATCGCGCCCGCATCGAACCAGCCGGTCTCCGCCAGCGCCGATCCATGCGCGATCCGCCGCGCCTCCTCGGCGAGCGGCCCCCGGAACCAGGCGCCGATCGGGGTGACGAACCCCATCTTCTTCCGGAACAATATGTCGTCGGGAAGGTAGCGGCGCATCGCCTGCTTCATCAGCCATTTGCCGGTCGAACCCTTGACCCGGAGCGACACCGGCAGCCGGGCGCCGAATTCGATCAGCCGATAGTCGAGCAACGGCTCGCGCGCCTCGAGGCTGACCGCCATGCTGGTACGATCGACCTTGGTCAGGATGTCGCCGGGCAGATAGATCTTCATGTCGGCATATTGGGCGCGGTCGAGCCCGTCGCGCGCGGGGGCCGCGCGCATCGTCTTCACATAGCGGTCCTCGGCGCGGTGCCCCTGCAATGCGCGGCGGGCGCCGTCCGAATAGAGCCGGTGGCGCATCGCCATCGAGGTGACCCCGATCGCCTCGGCATAGGCTTCCTCGCCCGACTTGCCGAGCGCCTGGAAGGTCGATTTGGCGCGGAACATCTGCGGCGCCCAGTCGGCCTTCGGATAGATCCGGCCGAGCGTCCCGAACAGCCCCGAACGCACGCTGGCAGGCAGCATGCCACGCACCCGCTCCTCGGCGTTGAAGAAGGTCAGCCGCCGATAGCCGGCAAAGGCCTCGTCGGCGCCATCGCCCGACAGCGCCACCGTCACCGTCTCGCGTGCGAGCTCGGACACCCGGTAGGTCGGCAGCGCCGAGGCATCGGCGAAGGGTTCGTCGAACGCATGGACCAGCGTGTCGATCAGGCCATAATCGTCGGCCGAGACGATGCGGGTGCGATGGTCGGTCGCGAAGCGACCGGCGACCTCGGCGGCGTAACGGGTCTCGTCATAGTCGGGATGGTCGAAGCCGATCGAGCAGGTGCGGACCGCGCCGCGGCTCGCCTCGGCCATCAGCGCGACCACCGCCGAGCTGTCGACGCCACCCGACAGGAAGGCGCCGAGCGGAACGTCGGCGATCATCCGCGCGGTCACCGCCGCGCGCATCTTGTCGACCAATTCCTCCTCGAGCGCCTTGGCCGATCCGCGCGCGCGGTCGGCATAGCTCAGGTCCCACCACTGCACCGGCTGCGGCATCGGCTGGCCGCGCCGCAGCAGCAGATAATGGCCAGCCGGCAGCTTCTTCACCCCGGCGAGAATGCAGGCGTCGTCGGGGACGTAGCCGAGCCCCAGATAATCGTCGACCGCGGTGAAATCGGGGGTGCGGCGCAGCAGCGGATGCGCGAGCAGCGCCTTCAACTCGGAACCGAAGATGACCCCGCCATCGGACAGCTCGGCATAATATAGCGGCTTCACCCCCAGCCGGTCGCGGGCGAGGAACAGGCAGCCGCGATCGGCGTCGTGGATCGCGAAGGCGAACATGCCGTTCAGCCGCGACAGGCTGTCGGGCCCCCATTTGCGCCACGCCTCGACGATGACCTCGGTATCGCTATGGGTCGCGAAGTCATGGCCCGCCGCCGTCATCTCGGCGCGGATCTCCTGGAAATTATAGACTTCGCCATTGTAGCTCAGCATCGCCTTGCCGTCGGCGCTCGCCATCGGCTGGACGCCGCCGGCGATGTCGATGATCGCCAGCCGCCGATGGCCGAGGCCGACCCCGGGCGCGGTCCAGACATTGGCGCCGTCGGGGCCGCGATGCGCGATCGCATCGGTCATCGCGCGAACGCGGGCCTCGTCAACGGGCTTGGCCGCCTGGAGGTGATAGATCCCCGCAATGCCGCACATATCAGTCCTGGATGACCCCCATCATGTCGTCGAGCGCCGCCAATTGCGCTTCCCAGCTGTAGCGCGCAACCATCCTCTGCCGCGCGGCCTGGCCGATCCGGTCGGCGCGCGGCCGGTCCATCAGCAGGCCGCTGACCGCATTGGCCATGTCATAGCCGGTCGCCACCAGCAGATGCTCGTCGGGGGTCGCGTCGATCCCCTCGAAGGCGGCGGGCGACGCGACCACCGGCCGCGCCATCGCCATCGCCTCGAGCACCTTGTTCTGGATGCCCCGCGCGATGTCGAGCGGCGCCACCACCACATCGGCGGCGGCGATCCATGGGCGGACATCGGCGACCTCGCCGGTCACCATGACATTCTTCACCTTGGCGAGCGCCTTGACCGACGGCGTCGGATTGCGCCCGACGATCGCGAACATCGCATTGGGATGCTTGGCGCGGATCGCCGGAAAGGTCCGTCGTGCGAAATGCTCGACCGCCTCGACATTGGGGCGATAATCCATCTGCCCGGTGAAGACGATCAGCGGATCCTCGGCGGGCACATGCTTGAACCGCTCGGGGTCGAAGAAGGCCGTGTCGATCCCGTTGTCGAGCGCGCGGATCCGGTCGCGCCCCAGCCCGGTGCGCCTGCGCAGCACCTCGGCCTCCGGATCGCTGACCAGCAGACTCATGTCCGCAATGCGCGCAACCCGATCCTCGAAATCGCCCAGCAACCGCGCCTCGCGCCGGTGGACCCAGTGCATCGGCCCGAACCCGCCGGCCCTGCCATAATCGGCGAACTTCGCCGAATCGACATCGACGAAATCCATCACCAGCCGCCGCCCGCCCATATCCTCCGGAACGAACTGCGCCATCTGGCCCGAATAGACGAAGATCGCGTCGATCGGCCGCTCGTCGATCAGCCGCTCGACCATCGCTGCGACCTTGTTCGATCCGAAGGCGGTGACCGATACCGGCTTGCCGGTGAACAGCGCCTGCAGCGCCGCCAGCCACATCGGCTTGCGGCGTACCGCGACATGGAGCGAAGCGAGCATCGGCAGCAGGCGCTTGGCAACCCGCTTGTCGTCGACATCGTCGACGAAGCCGATCAGATGGACCGGTGCGATCTGCGACAGATGCCGCAATATGTGGAAGCTGCGGATACGATCGCCGCGATCGGGCGGATAGGGAATGCGATGCGCGAGGAAGATGATCTCGCCCATCAGCCGAGCCCCCTGGCGATCCAGGGACCGATCCGGTTGGCGATACCGAGCGGCAATTTCGACCAGAGCGATACCTGCAGCCGATAGCGCGGGCTCATCGGATTGATCTGGCGCGGTTCCTGCCCGTCGGCGGTGCGAACCGCATAAGCGAGCGGCACCGGTTCGAACCCCCAATTCTTCTTGAACGAGAAAGCCCCGGTGCCGAATTTCGAGCGGCCGAAGTCGAACGCGGTGGCGCCGCGCTCACGCGCGTGACGCATCAGCGCATAATACATCATGTCGTTGGCCCGCCAGCTGCGCGCATCCATCGTCCCCCCGCCCCAATAAGGCATGACGACACCCTTGTGGTAAAGGCTGAGCACGCTCGCCAGCGGCCGTCCTTCGTGCGACACGGTCAATATGTCGGCGTCCGCTCCGAAGGCATCGAGCACCGACGCGAACAGCGACCGCGGAAAAACCGGGGTGCCGAGATTGCGGACGCTTTCGGCATAGATCGCATAATGGTCGGCGCGGTCACGCTCGGCCGCACCGGTCCGGACCTCGAGCGCGAAACCCAGCGCCTTGCGAACCTCGGCGCGCTGCTTGCGCGGAATCGCGAGCAGTTCGGCCTCGTCATCGGCGGCGAGCGGGCGCGAAAAGCCCGCATAGATCCCCTGTTCGACATGCCAGCCGGCGACGGTCGGCACCGATCCACCGCGCAATTCGAACGAGGGGCAACTGAGCCGGGTCGCGAGGTTCCAGCCGGCTTCGGCAAGCGCATCGACCAGGTCCTGATCGTCGGCGATCGGCCCGCCCCCGACCGCGAACCCCGATGATACCAAGGCGCGCCCGAACAAAGGCGAATGGATGTCGGTCAGCGGCAGCAGCCCGACGATCGCGCCGTCGCGCTGCGCGACCAGATAATGCGCGACCTGACCGCAACCGCGCGCGACCGCACTCACCCAGGCGGGGCGGTGGAAAGCGCTGCCCTGCGGGTGGCGCGCGACATAATCGTCGATCGCGCCCACCTGCACCGGATCTGCGAGGTCGATGGCGCGGACGATCGTCACCGGTCGGTCAGCCAAGCGTCGCCGCCTGCAGCGCCGCCACCTGGTCGACCCGCCCCCAGGCGAATTCGCGGATCGCCCGCTCGAGCTTGCCCTCCATCGCGCCGAGCCGGCTATAATGCCGAAGCTTCGACTTGACCGGCGCCTGCTTCACCCGCGGCTGATCGGGATCGATCTCCCATGGATGGAAATAGAAGATCGCCGGGCGCTGCTCGCGATTGACCTGCCGGATCGCCCAGCGCGAAAAGGCATAAGGCAGCAACCGGAAGAAGCCGCCCCCGCCCGCCGCGAGAATGCGCGATCCCAGCCGCGCGGTGGTCACCGGCAATTCGATCATCGCGCTGCCCGCGACCGGACGGAACACGAAGCGGGGCGCTTCGGGCCAGCCATAATGATCGTGGACGACGGGGGCGACGCTCGACGAATAAGCATAACCTTCCTCGGCGAGAATTTCGTGCGCCCAGGGGGTGCGCTTGTCGATCGAGAAGCTCGGCGCCCGGTAGCCGGTGACCTTCACCCCGCCGGCATCCTCGAGCACCTGCCGCGCGCGGCGCAGGTCGGCGCGAAACTGGTCCGGCGTCATCAGGAACACCCGGCCATGGTCCCAGCCATGGCTCGCCAGTTCATGGCCGGCGTCGACGATCCGCCGGATCAGCGCGGGATAGCGCGCGGCGACCCAGCCGAGCGTGAAGAAGGTGCCCTTGGCCCCGGCGCGATCGAACAGCGCGATCACCGCATCGGTGTTGCGCTCGACCCGGGGGAGCAGGCTGTCCCAGTCATCGCGCGCGATCGTGTTCTCGAAGGCGCCGACCTGAAACCAATCCTCGATATCGACGGAAAGGCCGTTCAAAACCACCTGGGCTACGCCACGTTCTGGCTGCCGCCATCCTTGGCCTTGCCGTCCCCGGCATCGCCGGCCGGCGGATCGGTATTCTCGACCAGTTCGACCAGGAGCGCCAGCGTCCGCCGCAGCAGCTTTTCCTGCTCCGCCAGTCGCGCTTCGAGTTCGGCATTGCGCTGCGCGGCGTCGACAGCGGCTTCAGGCACCGCCGCGGGAACCGGTGCCGCCGCGATCGGTGGTGGTGCGGGCTCGGCCACCGGTGCCGGGATCGGCTGCGGTGCGGGGGCTGGCTCGGCTTCGGGCTCGGGCCACACGACATTTTCGACCGCGCGCAGTTGCGGGCGGATCGCGGGGATCGACGGCACGGTCGGCGTAGCGACCGCTTCGGGCGGCACATCGCCATCGTAGCGCGGCGGCTGCGCGATCGACGGTGCCGGCACATCGCTCGGCATCGCCGAGAAGATTTCCGGCTGCGGCACCTCGGGCGCCGGCGGCGGCGGGCTGTAAGGGGGCGGCGCGTAGGCGGCCGGTTCGGGCGGCGGCACGATCACCGGCGGAGCCTGCGGCTGCGGCGCCGGCGGCACATAAGCCGGCTGGCTCACCGGTGCCGGAGCGACAACAGGCGCCGGGGCCGGAGGCGGCGCATAGACCGGCGGTTCATAAGCCGGCGGCGGCGCATAGAAGGGCTGCTGCTGGACCGCCGGTTGCGGCGGCTCGGGAACATAAGGCGCCGGCGCGGCCGGTTCGGCGGCATAAGGCGCCGCCGGCGACGGTTCGGGCGACAACGGGCTGACCGGCTTGATCAGCGCCGCCGGATCGGCGGGCATGATGCTCTCGCTCGCGAGGTCGGCGGCGACGTCGTCGACCACCTCGGCGTCGATGTCGACCAGCCCCTCGATCGCGCCCTGCAACAGGACCCGCGCCGCCAGCATGTTGAGCCGGCGCGGAATACCGCCCGACAGCCGGTGGAACGAGACGAAAGCGTCCTGGCTGAAGCGCGGCGCCCCCTTCCAGCCCGCGCAGGCGAGCCGGTGCATGATATAGGGCCCGGCCTCCTCGACCGCCATCGCGGTGAGGTGGTGGGTCGCGATCACCCGCTGGCGAAGCTGTTCGAACCGCGGCTGGGCGAGTGCCTCGCGAAATTCGGGCTGGCCGAGCAGGAATATCTGCAGCAGCGCCTGACCGCCGAACTGGAAGTTCGACAGCATCCGCAACTCTTCGAGTGCCGACATCGGCAGATTCTGCGCCTCGTCGACGATCAGCAGGGTCCGCTTGCCGCCCCGCGCCTGCTCGTGAAGAAAGCGTTCGATCCGGGCGAGCAGCTGCCCCTTGGCGACAGCGTCGGACTGGATGCCGAGCGACAGCGCGACGATCCGCAGAATGTCCTCGCCCTCGAGCTGGGTCGAAACGAGGTTGACCGCGGTCAGCCGCGATCGGTCGATCGACCCCATCAGCCGGCCGACCAGCATGGTCTTGCCGGTGCCGACCTCGCCGGTGACGACGATGAAGCCCTCGCCCTGCGCGAGACCATAACCCAGATAGGTCATGGCCTTACGATGCGTCGCGCTGTCGAAATAGAAGCGCGGATCGGGCGTGAGCTGGAACGGCCTGTCCGTCAGGCCATATGGATCATGGTCTACCACAGGTTCCCCCCAGAACCACCGCCAGAACCACCGGGTATCGGCACGCCTCAGAAATCATATCGTACGCCCAGCCTTGCACGCCCTGAAACATCGGCAGTTGTTCCATCCTGCTTCGAGGCTTCCAGACCGACCGTGGCCTGGGCGCGAAGGCCCCTGCCGAACGTCCTGTAGTAGTTGCCGTCGAGATTGATCGACGAAACATCAGGCTGCCCAGGCTGTCCGTTCATAAACAGATTGCCGGTCAAAGAAAAGTCCACCCCGGAATTCCGCGACAAAAGTCGCGAATAGCCCGCCTGCACGAACACCGACTGATCGACGATGCCGTCGAGCGACAGCGGCGACAGCGGATCGTCGATATAGGTGCGGTGCTGATAGCCGCCGGTCAGCCTGATCGTCGACCCGCGCATCTGGTGCGAATAGACGAAGGTGAGCCCACGGTTGCGATAATTGGCGGCCGCCGCCGAGCCGAGCGAGCCGCCCAGACAGGACGCGCGCTGATCGGGGGTCTTGCCGAACACGCAGTCCTGATAGGCGCTGTCATTGCCCTGGTTGCCGGTCTGGAAATTGACCGGGGTGGCCGCAAGCCCCTGCGACAGGCCGCGCCCGAAACTGTCGATGCGATCGAAGGCGATCAGGGTCAGCGAGGTCTGTGCGTCGGGCTTGACCTCAGCCAGGCCGCTGAAAGTCACGCTGTCGTACCGCCAGCCGCCACGCAGTTCGAAACGCGCGCGTCGGGTCGGCTCCCAGATCAACCCGCCATCGGCGATCAGCCCGTTCGTGTCATAAGTGAGCGTGCGCGGCGCATTGGGATCGCCCTGTGTCCGCCCGTTGCTGTCGAGGATCGGCACGTCGGCGGCATCGACCAGCAGCGGCTGCTGGGTGGTGCGGATATTCTCGTAACCGCCGCTGCCGACGAAGGCGACCGTCTCGGCGATCGGCACGACGATCTCGGCGGTCGAGCTATAGGCACGATAATGCTGGTCGAGTTGGCTGGCGCGCTCGTAGATATATTGGCTGGTGATCGTCCAGTTGAACGGCAGATCGCCGTCCTTCATCCCCACGCTGGTGGTCGCCTGATGGCCGGTGCTGTTCTCGAATTCGTTGAACCCCGCGCCCGGGGTCAGGCTCCGGCTGTTGTTCTTGGTCGTCGTATAGCCATAGCGATAATTGGCCGCGACGTTGAGATCGCCGATCTTCCGGTTGAGGCTGGGCGACGCATAATAGCTGAACACCTGGGTCAGGTTGTTCGCGGTCGCGATATTGCCGATCGCCGCCGAACCGCCGGGATTGACCCGGCTATAAGTCGCGATCGCCCCGCCCTCGAGCGACAGCAGATCCTCGACCAGCGCGATCTGCACGCGGGCAAGCCCATTGTGCGAACTGTCGTTGATCGTCCTGCCGGCCTCGGACACCCGCCGCGTATAGGCATAGTTGACCGTCGCCTTGATCCGCCGGGTGTTGGCGTCGGCCGTGACGCCGGCGGTGATCTCGGTATAGGTGACGAAATCGTCGACCCCGCTGCCGCCGCCGCTGATCTGCGCTTCCGAGACCTGTTCGATATCGAGATAAGGCAGGATCTTCGGCCGCTCGTTCGGCGCGGCCGACGCCGGAGCGCCGCCGCACACCCCGGCCAGGCCGAGGATGCCGATCGCCAGCGCTCGCGCCCTGCTCATCGCGGCGCTTCATATCCATAATAGCTGCCGAACCGCCGCGCATTCGGGGTGAAGCGCACGCCGTTCAACAACAACTGGATTTCTTCGCAGCCGCCGAGCAGCAGCGCTGCGTCGCGCAGCTCCGCCTCGCCGGTCCGGTCGGCCCGCACCACGAGCAACACCTGGCCGACATGATAAGCGAGCACCGAGGCCGGGCTGGCCGCCAGCGCCGGCGGGCTGTCGAACAGCACGATGCGGTTGGGCTTGGCGGCAAGCCGGTCGAGGATCTCGCGGGTCCGGTCGGCGGCGATCAGCTCGGTCGCCTCATTGGTATATTTGCCCGATGGCAGCACTGCGAGCGAGCCGATATCGGTCTTGATGATCAGCGTCTCGACGTCGATCGAGGTGTCGTTGAGCGCGTCCATCAGCCCGACCGGGCCCTCGATGCCCAGCGTCGACAGCACCGTCGGCTTGGCGAAGTCGCCATCGACCAGCAGCACCTCGATATCGCGCTCGTTCGCCATCGACAGCGCGAGGTTGACCGCACAGAAGGTCTTGCCCTCGTTCGCCAGCGCCGAACAGACCAGGATCCGCCGCCCCTTGGGCAGCGCGGTCGGGCCGATCGCGTTGAGCAGCAACGTGCGCTTGACGATCCGGAACTCCTCGGCGAGCGCGGTGATCGCGGCGTCGGGCATGATGAAGCCCTGCTCGATCAGCGCCGCGCGATCGACCTTCGCGGTCTTGTAGACGATCTCGGGCGAGGGCAGCGCCGCGGGCTCCTGCGGCGCGGTCGGCGCGGCATGGGTGACCACCGGCGGCTTGCCGGCCCCGCCGGCGAGCACCGCGGGCGGTTCGGCCGCCGGCGGCGCCAGGTCGAGCGGCGGCGCCATATTCTCGATGATCGGTTCGACCGAGAAACTCGGCATCACCGAGGCATCGATCACCGGCCCGTCGCCGGTGCCGGTTCCGGGAACCATCACGCGGGCGCGCAGGATGGCCTCGAAATCATAGACCGACCCCGCCCGCTCGATCAGCGAACCGCGACGCCTGCCCTTCTTGCCGTCCTTCTCATCCATGATGTCAGCTTATCACGATACGTTTAACGAATTCGACCAGCAACAGCAGGCCGAAAATCGCGGGTAATCCCGCCGCAGCCGACGAGAATATGACATTGTTCTTGCGCCGGACCTGGCGGCTGTCGGCGGTGACGATTTCCGAAATCGCCCCCAGCACCGGCAGGCCGCTCGCCTTGGCGAGTTGCTGGGTGGTGGTGTAGCTGTTCGACAGCTGGCTCTTGGCGAACGCCACGCCCGCGCCGATGCCGATGCCGGCCAGCAGCACCGCGGTCAGCAGCAGCGGGCGGTTGGGCGCCGCCGGCCGCAGCGGCAGCGACGGCTTGTCGATCACCCGGAAGGTCGTACCGTCGCTCTTCTTGGTGGCGTCGGCGCGCAGCTTGGCCTGCTCGCGATCGGTCAGCAGCTTGTTATATTGCTGCTTGAGCACGTCATAGTCGCGGTCGATCTGGCCCTGACTCAACTCTTCCTCGGGCGCGGTCGCCTCGCGCTGGTTGATCATCGCGATGTTGCCCTCGAGCTGCGCCTTGCGCGCCGACAGCATCGCGACGTTGCTCTGCCGCTCGACCTGCATCGACCGCAACGACACATAGACCGGATTGGGCGCCATCGGCATCGAGCTGCGCCCTCCCCCGCGCGCCGCATCGGCCCGCACCGATGCGATCTGCGTCTTGATCGCGATCACGTCGGGATGGGCATCGGTCCAGCCGCGCGCGCGCGCATCGGCCAATTGCCCCTCGAGCACCGCCAGGCGCTGCTCGGGCCCCGAAATGCCGTTGCCGCCCGCGACCGGGATCTGCGCCGGGGTCGCTGCCATCTGACCGCTCATCGCCGCGAGCGCGCTCTGCGCCTGCATCAGGCTGCTGTTGACGGTCTGTAGTTCGCTCTGCGCCTGCTCCATGCGCTGGTCGAGCGTGCCGACCCCGGGCAAGGCGCCCATCGTCCGCTGCGAGATTTCGGCGCGCTTGCGGTCGGCATCGGCGAGTTGCTTGGAACGGCGCGCCAGTTCGGCGTCGAGGAAAGCCAGCGCCTGGGTGCTTTCATTCTGGCTGCCGAGCAGATTTTCCTGAACGAAGATGTCGATCAGCTGCTGGGTGACGCTGCGGGCGATGAAGGCGGCCTCGCGGTTGGGCACCCCGGGCAACCCGATGCGGGTCTTGATCTCGAGCAGATCGTCGCCGTTGGCGCTGATCGTGATGCCGCCGCGCAACGCGCCGATCAGCGACTGCGCCTCGGCCGCGGTCAGCGGACGCTCGCCGTTCGACACATTCTGCACGACCCGCTTGAGCACCTCGGTCGAGGTCAGCGACTGGCGTACCCGCTCGACGTCGCGCTGGCGGTCCGACGCATCGACGCCGACCTGCCCGGCGAGCACCGACTGCACCTGCACGGAAATACGCGCCCCGCTTTCGAACTGCGCGGGAATGCGCATCACCATCACCCAGCCGATGAGGCACACGCCCCAGGCCGCGGCAAGCGCGAGCCAGCGCAGCCGCCAGATGGCGAACAGCGCGATCCTGATCTCGGTATATATCGCTTCCATTGAACTTTTAGCCCTGCCCCCAATGGCTTGTCGGTCGGATCAGAAAGCGCTTTCGGGAATGATGATCACGTCGCCCGGCTGCAATTTCACATTTGCCTTGATGTCGCCATGCTTGAGCAGGCTGTCGAGCCGCAGCTTGAACTCCTCCTGCTTGCCGGTCTTCGGATCGTGCCGGATCAGCTTGGCACGGTTGCCCGACGCATATTGGCCGAGCCCGCCGACCGCGATCATCGCATCGAGCAGCGTCATCTCGGCACGATAGGGCACCGACGCCGGGCGCTCGTTCGCACCGACGATGCGGATCTGCTGCGAGAAGGTGCCCGAGAAACTGTTGACGATCACCGAAACGATCGGATCGCTGATATACGTCGACAACGCCTTGCGGATATCCTCGGCGAGGATGGTCGGGGTCTTGCCGACCGCGACCATGTCGGTGATCAACGGCAGGGTGATGCGACCGTCGGGACGCACCTGTACCGACGCCCCGAGTTCGGGATTGCGCCAGATGAAGATCGTCAGCTGGTCGAGCGGACCGATCGCATAATCCTCGCCGACCACCGTGGTCGGCGCGACGAACGGCGCCGGCGGCAACTCCTTCGGGGATTCGGCAGCCGCGACGACACCCGGCAGCGCGAGCGCGACCACCGCCATCCCCAGACGGCCTCTGACAAATGCCCCACTCAACGCCATCATACCCTCCGACGACCCATCGCTAGAGCCATAACATGGCTAAAACATGCTCAACCCAACGATCACGGCCGAAAACCGATCCTCTTAGCTCAGTACACTAGGAATCACAGGAATTCGTCGCCGTCTATGGTTAATTCCTTAACAGGCGGATGACCGAGAAACGATTGCGGACTTGCGCTCGCCCCATAGGCGCCCGCGAGGAAGATGGCCACAAGGTCGCCGACATCGGCATAAGGCAGTCCGATCCGGTCGCCCAGCCGGTCGAGCGGGGTACATAGGCAACCGACCAGATTGACCTCCTCGTCGGCATCGGCGCCGAAACGATCGGCGATCGCGACCGGATAATTGCGCCGCACCACGGTGCCGAAATTGCCGCTGGCGGCGAGCTGGTGGTGCAAACCGCCATCGACGATCAGGAAGGTCTCGCCATGGCTCGCCTTACGATCGACGATCCGGGTCAGATAGACCCCGGCCTCCCCCACCAGCCAGCGGCCCAGTTCGATCGCGAATTCGGTCGTCGCCAGAATCGGATCGCGGCGCGCCAGTTCACCCGCCAGCGCAGCCCCGACCGCCTCGACATCGACCGCGACGTCGCCGGCGAAATAGGGAATGCCGAAGCCGCCGCCGAGATTGACGAGCGGCGGGGCGATGCCGGCGTCGTTGCTGATCCGCGCCGCCAGCGCCAGCGCCGATGCCTGCGCCTCGGCGATCGCCGCGGCGCCCAGCGCCTGCGACCCGGCGAAGATGTGCAGGCCGCGATAATCGACGCCCTCTTCAGCCAGCCCGGCGATCAGCGGCGCGACCCGGTCGGCGTCGATCCCGAACGGCTTGGCGCCGCCGCCCATCTTCATCCCCGACCCCTTGAGGTCGAAATCGGGATTGACCCGCACCGCGAGCCGTGGCCGCACGCCGAGATCGCGCGCGATCGCGATCGCACGGCGCGCCTCGCCTTCGGATTCGAGATTGAGAGTAACCCCGGCGCCGATCGCCGCGCGCAATTCGTCATCGCGCTTGCCGGGGCCCGCGAAGGAGATGCGATCGGGCGCCATCCCTGCCTCGATCGCGATCCGCGCCTCGCCCGCCGAGGCGACGTCGATCCCGTCGACCATCGTCGCGATCCGCGCGACCAGCGGCGCGTGCGGATTGGCCTTGATCGCATAATGGAGCGCGACATCGCCGAACGCCGCGCGAAACCGCGCGATCCGCGCGCGCACGATCTGCGCGTCATAGACGAACAGCGGCGTGTCGCCCGCACGCTCGACCAGCGCCTCGGCGGTGCGGCCGCCGATCAGCAATCGCCCCGCTTCGCCACGATAATCGGCCGGAATCGGCCCCATAGGCTTCATGACAGGGCATCCTTGCGCAGCGCCGCCCGGTCGAGCTTGCCGTTGGCGTTGCGCGGCAGCGCATCGCGCCACACCAGCCGCGCCGGCTGCATGAAGCTCGGCAGGTTGCGCTTGAAATGATCGAGCAGCCGCTGCTCGGCCTCGTCGCCGACCGGTCGGCCGATCAGCAGGATCGCCTGGCCCAGCCGCTCGTCGGGAATGCCGATCGCGACCGCCTCGGCGGCGGCCCCGCTGGCGATCGCCGCCTCCTCGATTTCGGTCGGGCTGATCCGGTTGCCGGACGATTTGATCATCTCGTCGTCGCGCCCGACGAAGCGGATGAGCCCGGCATCGTCGCGGGTCACGGTGTCGCCCGACCAGACCGCCGTCCCCCCGAAACACGACGGCGTCGGCGCCGGGCGGAAGCGCTGCGCGGTGCGATCGGGATCTTGCCAATAGCCCTGCGCCACCAGCGGCCCGGCATGGACCAGCTCCCCGGGCTCGAACGGGTCGGCAAGGCTGCCGTCGGGGCGCACCACCAATATCTCGGCAAAGGGAATCGCGGTGCCGATCGAATCGGGATGGGCGTCGACCAGCGCGGGATCGAGATAGGTTGACCGGAACGCCTCGGTCAGCCCGTACATCGAATAGAGGTCCGCCGCCGGGAACAAGGCGCGCAGCCGCCGCACCAGCGGCACGCTCATCCGCCCGCCGGTGTTGGTGAGCCGCCGCAACGACGCCGCCGCTTCGGGCGGCCATTCGATCTCGGCAAGCTGGATCCACAGCGGCGGCACCCCCGCCAACGTGGTGATGCCGAGCCGCCCGACGGCGCGGACGACGTCGCGCGCGGTCAGATAGTCGAGCGGATGGACGCAGCCCCCCGCCGCCCAGGTCGACAGCAATTGATTCTGCCCATAGTCGAAGCTGAGCGGCAGCACGCACAAGGTTCGGTCGTCGGGCCCCAGCCGCAGATAATGCGCGACCGCGACCGCACCGAGCCAGAGATTGGCATGGCTGAGCATCACCCCCTTGGGCCGCCCGGTCGAACCCGACGTATAGAGGATGGCGGCGAGTTTGCCGGGATCGACCGACGACGGCGCGAGCGGCGGCGCCGTATCGAACAGGGTGTCGCCCTCGTCCTCCTCGACCAGCAGCACGCAGTCGGCGGGCCGGTCGCCGGGTTCGAGCGTGGCGGCGCGCCCCCTGCCCGTCACCAGCAAGACCGCGCCGCTATCGGCGAGGATATGCGCGACCTGCGCATGTTTGAGCACCGGATTGATCGGCACATGCACCAGCCCGGCGCGCGCGGCGGCGAGCGGGAGCAGGCATGCGAGCCGGTTCTTGGGCAGCCAGCTCGCCACCCGGTCGCCATCCACCAGCCCGCGCGCGCGCAATCCGGCGGCGATCGCGCCGGTCGCGGCGTCGAGATCGGCATGGGTCAACGTCCCGGTCTTGTCGACCAGCGCCGCGGCATCGCGCGCGCCTGTCAGCGCAAGATGGTCGAGCGGCCTGGGCACCGGATCGGGGGATAGGAGGTCGATAGGGTGCAGCATCGCTCTTCCGCGCTAATTCTTGTCGTACCCGCGCGATGGGTCTAGGCGAGGCGCCATTTGAGAGATAGCGGGAATCATCCGTGGCGACTACCAATCCCAGCGCGACCGAAACGATCATACGTGCCGTGCTTGCCGACGTACTCGGACTCGATGCCGATCGGGTCGCGGCCTTCGACGACGACACCGCGCTGTTCGGATCGTTGCCCGAACTCGATTCGATGGCGGTCGCCGGCCTGCTGACCGAACTCGAGGACCGGCTTCACATCGTGATCGACGATGACGAGGTCGACGGCGAGATGCTCGAAACCTTCGGCGCACTCACCCGCTTCGCAGAAGCCAAGGTCGGCTAGCAGCCGCCAGCCGACCTCCAGCAATCAGGCGGCGACCTCGAAGTCCGATTCGGCCAGGAAGCGCTCTGCATCGAGCGCGGCCATGCAGCCGGTGCCCGCGGCCGTGACCGCCTGGCGATAGATCTTGTCGGCGACGTCGCCGCACGCGAACACCCCCGGCACGCTGGTCCTGGTGCCGCCCTTCTCGACGATCAGATAGCCGTCCTCGTCGAGCGCGAGCTTGTCGCGGAACAGCTCGGTCGACGGATGATGGCCGATCGCGACGAAGCCGCCGTCGACCTCGATCGAGGAACTCTCGCCGGTCACCGTGTCCTTCAGGTCGATCGCCACCAGGCCGGCGGTGCCCTCGCCGGCGACGAAGCGGTCGACCGCCTTGTTCCAGATCACCTTGACGTTGGGGTGCTTGAACAGCCGCTCCTGCAGGATCTTCTCGGCGCGCAGCGAATCGCGGCGATGGATCAGGGTCACGTCATGGCTGTGATTGGTCAGGTAGAGCGCCTCCTCGACCGCGGTGTTGCCGCCGCCGATCACCGCGACCTTCTTGCCGCGATAGAAGAAGCCGTCGCAGGTCGCGCAGGCCGAAACGCCCTTGCCGCCCAGTTCGGTCTCGCCGGGCGCGCCCAGCCATTTGGCCTGCGCCCCGGTCGCGATCACCAGCGTGTCGCAGACATAGAGTGCGCCGCCATCGCCGCGCAGGCGGAACGGCCGCTCGGACAGGTCGATGTCGACGATCGTGTCCCAGATCATCGTGGTGCCGACATGCTCGGCCTGCGCGGTCATCTGCTCCATCAGCCAGGGGCCCTGGATGACGTCGCGGAAGCCGGGATAATTTTCGACATCGGTGGTGATCGTCAGCTGCCCGCCCGGCTGGAGCCCCTGGACGACGATCGGCGACAGGCCGGCGCGCGCGCCATAAATGGCGGCGGACAGGCCGGCCGGGCCCGAACCGAGGATCAGCATGCGGGTCGAATGGGTGGCGCTCATGCGGGGATGTTCTCCGAAGAATCGAATCTGCTAATAGGTTGCCCAGCAGATAGGGATCGAACGCCCGGCTTGGCAACGGCCCGGCCTTTACCGCCGATTAGGGAAAACGCGCTTAGCTGCCCGGAAATTCTTTGTCGGCGCAAAGCCTGTATTGGGGAGCATCGATGGCCGCACCGAAATCCGCGCTCAAATTCGCGGCCGGCACATGCGTCGTCGCGATTGCGGTCGCGAGCGCCTCGCCGCGATTCCGCGCCAATCCGATGCTCGGCCATATCGGGCATTCGCTGGGCGGTGATCTGCGCGCGATATTCCCGGACACGCTCAACCGCGTCCGCGACACGCTGGAGCGCCGCTGATCGCGCCGATCACACACCCGGCGGCCCGATATCGTCGCCGTCGCGATCGGGCGCCACCGGAATCCGGTCGGGCGATGTTTCAGGCCCGGCCGGCGGCGAGTCGGGATGCGGATCAGGCGATGCGCTCGCCATGT
Source organism: Rhizorhabdus sp. GW822-FHT03C02 (assembly GCF_058801765.1). Classification (NCBI taxonomy): domain Bacteria; kingdom Pseudomonadati; phylum Pseudomonadota; class Alphaproteobacteria; order Sphingomonadales; family Rhizorhabdaceae; genus Rhizorhabdus; species Rhizorhabdus sp. GW822-FHT03C02. The sequence goes on along the minus strand of NZ_JBXANN010000001.1, from coordinate 866,479 downwards.
CGGTCGCTCCTGCGGGGGTTCTGATGCACCCAGGCCGACTCGTTGCCGCCGATCGCGTCGGGCGCAAGCGGCAGTTCGCCCTCCTCGTCGGGACCGAAGCTGGGCTCGGGGGTCCGTTTCGTCGTGGCGGAGGTCTCGCCTGGCCGCTCTTTGTCGGGCATGATCATATCCGCCGAACGACGGCCCCGCCCGGCGGTTCCCTCATCGGGCGATCGGCAGGCAATCGAACCCCGCCGCCGACGCGGTCGCACAGATCGAGATCGCCTTGGTCCGGCTGGGCACCGGCCCGATCAGCAACCGCACCAGGGTCTTTCCCGGAACCGGCTCGAAACGCGCGGTGAAACCATCGACATCGGCCGCGAGCCGCTTCGATATCTTCTCCCAGGCCGACTGCGCCGCCTTCTGGTCCGAATAGGCGCCGAACTGGACGCTGACCGGCTCGCCCGCGACCCGCGCCACCGCCGCGTTGGCCGCCGAGACCGGCGCCGCCGGTGCCGACCGCCGCTCGCCATCCTCCCAGGCGGCGAGCTCGACGCGGTAGCGCTCATAGTTGCGATAGAAATCGAGGAACGGCTGCTGGAGCCGCGGCATCGCGGTCAGCGCATAGGTCTTGAAAGCTTCGGGCGCGACCTCCAGCGCCTCGGCGCCCACGCCGGCGGCGGCATTGCAGAAGCCCGCCTGCGCCGGCGGCTGCGCGAAGAAATTATAGACCTGGGTGATATGGCCATCGAAGGCGCTGCGCCCGAACCGCGCGCTCTCGGCCTTGTAAGCCGCGGCGAATTGCAACTTCTGTCGCGCGAGCAGCAGGTTGTAGCGCGTCACATAACCGGCCTTGCCGGTGCGATCGCATGCCAATGCCGCAACGTTGAGCGCGGACCGCAGATGCCAGACAGCCTCGGCATCGCCGATGCCCGAATTGATCGTGACATAGCCGCCCTGGCCGTCGGAGGGCGGAACCGAAACGCCATTGGGCGCGCCGCCGGGCGGCGCCGGGCGCGACGGCTTGGGCGCGGCCGGCACCGGCGGCGGTGGCGCGGGCACCCGGACCGGGGGCTTGGCCGCACAGCCGGCCAACAACGACAACCCCGCATAAGCAACCCAACTGCGCATCCGAATCCCCTTCGTCGCCCTGAACGCCGCTCATGACCGGCGGCTCGCAATTTTTATCGCCCGCAAAGGCTGAATGGCGGCGAAACGCATCAGCGGGCCGATCGGACTCATCGAAAAATTCACCCCTGGAATCCGGCGTTTCGGCCCATTTTCGGCCGCGGATTCCCCCCAGCCGTTCACCATCCGGGACGAGGCGATGATTGCAACTTTACATGGGTGAAAACAGCCAATATATGCCGCCCCTCGCTGCCCCATGGGACTTCCACCGCAAGGCAGCTTTCTTGCCCACACTACCCCGGAGGTCCCTTGAGTTGCACAAGCATCATAGCGCGCTGGGGCTAGCTTCGCCCCGTAACGGTTCCTCGCATGGAGCCGCTATCGCAGAGCTACGCCCGGCCCAGCCGGTGACGTTGCTTCGTCCGCACGCCGCTGCGCGGGCGGCCCGGTTCTTCGTCGAGAAGTTCCAGGGCCGGTCGATGTACGCCGTGAAGGCGAACCCGTCGCCCGATCTGATCCAGATCCTGTGGGATAATGGCATCACCCAGTTCGACGTCGCGTCGATCGCGGAGGTGCGCCTGGTCGGCGACATGCTGCCCGACGCGACCCTGTGCTTCATGCACCCGGTCAAGGCCGCGGAAGCGATCGCCCAGGCCTATTTCGACTATGGCGTGCGCACCTTCTCGCTCGATTCGATCGAGGAACTCGAGAAGATCGTCGCCGCGACCGAAGGCGCGACCGATCTGACGCTGTGCGTGCGGTTGCGCGTCTCGTCGGAAATGTCGAAGCTCAGCCTCGCGTCGAAGTTCGGCGTCGAACTGAGCGAAGCCAAGGAACTGCTCCAGCGCACCCGCCAGGTCGCCGACGCGCTCGGCATCTGCTTCCATGTCGGCAGCCAGGCGATGTCGCCCTCGGCCTATGTCCAGGCGATGGAGAAGGTCCGCGCGGCGATCGTCGCGTCGGCGGTGACCGTCGACGTCGTCGATGTCGGCGGCGGTTTCCCGTCGGTCTACCCCGGCATGGAGCCGCCCGCGCTCGAAGCCTATTTCGGCGCGATCCACCAGGCGTTCGAAAGCCTGCCGGTGTCCTATTCGTCCGAGCTGTGGTGCGAACCCGGCCGTGCGCTGTCGGCCGAATATGCCAGCCTGCTGGTCCGGGTCGAGCGTCGCCGCGGTGACGAGCTGTACATCAACGACGGCGCCTATGGCGCGCTGTTCGATGCCGCGCATGTCGGCTGGCGTTTCCCGGTCGCGCTCCAGCGCGAGCCGGACTCGCATGCCCGCGACATGGCGTTCAGCTTCTACGGCCCGACCTGCGACGATATGGACCGGATGGCGGGGCCGTTCATGCTGCCCGCCGACACCCAGCCCGGCGACTATATCGAGATCGGCATGCTCGGCGCCTATGGCTGCGCGATGCGCACCGGCTTCAACGGCTTCACCGCCGGCGAGCGGGTGATCGTCGACGACGAGCCGATGGCGACGCTGTACGTGGCCGACGAAACGCCGCAGGCGCTACCGTCGAACGTCATCAAGCTGTAAGAGCTGCACCACAGAACATCGTCGTCCCGACGAAGGCCGGGGTCCATGTCTGTCATCCACGCGACGACATCGCGCGTTGAGAAAGACATGGACCCCGGCCTGCGCCGGCGCGACGTCGCTTTTTCAAAGGAAGACATATGACCGAAGCCATCAACGACACGCGCAAGGCGGAACTGCTTTCGACGGTGGTCGAACATATCGACATCACCAGCTTCGATGCGCGCCCGATCATCGACGCGATGGGCAAGATGAGCTTCACCAGCCGCGACCTCGCCCGCGCGACCGGCATCTACAACCAGATGCTCGAGGATCCCGACTGCACCATCTTCCTGGTGATCGCCGGGTCGACCTCGGCCGGCGGCTGCATGGACGCCTATGCCGAACTGGTCCGCTCGGGCATGGTCGACGGCATCGTCGCCACCGGCGCCTCGATCGTCGACATGGATTTCTTCGAAGGCCTTGGCCACAAACATTATCAGGCGCTCGAAGTGCCCGATGACGACACGCTGCGCTCGCTGCTGATCGACCGGATCTACGACACCTATATCGACGAAGAGCAGCTCCAGGATTGCGACCACACGATCTACGCGATCGCCAACGCGCTCGAGCCGCGGCCTTATTCGAGCCGCGCCTTCATCCGCGAGATGGGGAAGTATCTGGTCGAGCATGGCAAGAAGGAGAACAGCCTCGTCAAGCTCGCCTATGAGCATGACGTGCCGATCTTCTGCCCGGCCTTCGTCGACAGCTCGGCGGGCTTCGGGCTGGTCAAGCACCAGGTCGATAACATGAAGGCGGGCCGTCCTTACATGGTGCTCGACGCGATCGCCGATTTCCGCGAGCTGACCGACATCAAGATCAAGGCCGGCACCACCGGTCTGCTGATGATCGGCGGCGGCGTGCCGAAGAACTTCATCCAGGACACCGTCGTCTGCGCCGAGATCCTCGGCCATGACGATGTCCAGGTCCACAAATATGCGGTGCAGATCACCGTCGCCGACGTCCGCGACGGCGCCTGCTCCTCGTCGACGCTGCAGGAGGCCGCCTCGTGGGGCAAGGTCAACACCGGCATCGAGCAGATGGTGTTCGCCGAAGCCGGTTCGGTCGTCCCGCTGCTGGCATCGGACGCCTATCATCGCGGCCACTGGAAGAACCGCGCCAAGCGCGCCTGGGGCCGCATCTTCGACTGATCGGACCGGAAAGGCCGCCGCCCCTCGGGTCGGCGGCCTTGTTCGTTGACGCGCACGCATGCACAAACAGCCGCACATCCTCAATGCCGCGTCGAACCTGCTCGGGATCGCGCTGCTGATCATCGCCGGACTGAACGTCTCGCAGATCGCGCGCCACAGCATCGCCGACGAGATCGCCTGGGTCGCCGCGATCTGCCTGAGCCTCAGCTGCCTGTTGTCCTATCTCGCCTTCAGGCGCGCGGGCGAAACCGACCGGCTCGATCTATGGGCCGACCGCATCTTCATGGCGGGCCTGTTCACCCTGTTCGCCGCTATCGTCACCCTGGCGATCGAACGCGCCTGACCCTCATTTCCCGATCGGACAACTTGATCCGGATTGGAGGATTAGCCGCCCTTCTGGCATTTTTCGGCTTGCCCCGATCGAAACGGTTCGGCCAAGAACCGTCGATATTCTCGGGGGAGCATATCGATGGTCGGCAGGCTCGCAGGGTGCGCGCTCTTGATTTTGTCTGCGGCGATCGGATCGGGATCATCGCCAGCCCAGGCTCAACAGACAGCGCCGGCAGCGGCGTCGGTCCCACGCCATATTCCAACGGCGGAACTTGCGCGGCCACCGCTGGTGAGCAACCCGAAACTGTCGCCCGACGGCACCCGCGTGCTTGCGCGCTTCAACATCGACGGCAAGGAGATGCTGGGTGTCCACAGCCTTGCCGGCGACAAGCTCCGCCTGTTCAACCTGCCGCCCAAAAAGGATCTGGTATCCTACCGCTGGGCCGGCAACGGCCGGATTCTGATCAGCCTGGGCGAGACGGTGCCCTGGTACGACGACGACGCCTATGCCACCCGGCTAGGTTGCTACGAACTTGCGACATCGGAATTTCGCTTCATCGGTTCCAAGACCGAGGGCCTCGAGGGCGACGATATCCTCTACGTCGACCCATCGGGCGAATGGATCCTGCTGTCCTTCCAGCCGACGATCTACGACTGGCCGACGGTCAGTCGCGTCGAACTGGCCACCAACAAGATCAAGCAGGTCGTCGGCAGCCGCACCGGGGTATGGGAATGGTATGCCGACCATGACGGCGTCGTGCGCGCCGGCGTCGGCCAGGACGATAAGGGCTGGTCGATGGTCTATCGCCGGGCCGCCACCGACCCTTTCCGCCGCCTCCCAAAGGTCAAGTGGGACGACGAGGATGCCGCGCTCGACATCGTCCGCTTCACGCGCGGATCGGACGAGGGCTATGTGCTGAACAACAAGGCGACCGGCCGCTACGCGCTCTATAAATATAATTATGCCACCAAGACGCTCGGTGAACCGGTCTTCAAGAGCGATACCAACGACATCACCGATTTTCAGACCTCGTTCGACGGCGATGTCCTGCAGGCGGTCTGGTATACCGATGATCGCGATCGCATCGTCTGGTTCGACGAGAAGATGAAGACGGTACAGGCCGAACTCGACGCCGCGGTGAAGCAGAACGAGAACTGGATCGTCTCGCGCAGCCGCGACGACAAGGTAATGCTGGTCTGGACCGGTGCCTCCGACGACCCCGGTTCGCTCTATGTCCATCGCCCCGAAGATGGCACGATGGTTCGCATCACGAAGATGAACGACAAGCTCGCGCGCAAGGATCTCGCCGCCGCCCGCTACGTGAAATACAAGGCACGCGACGGGCTGGACATCCCGGCCTATCTGACCCTGCCGGTCGGCCGCACGCCCAAGGGACTGCCGCTGATCATCATGCCGCATGGCGGCCCCTATGACGTCCGCGACAATGCCGACTATGACGCCGACGTCCAGTTCCTCGCGAACCGCGGCTATGCGGTGCTCCAGCCCAATTTTCGCGGATCGGGTGGCTATGGCCGCGATTTCTACGCGAAGGGCGAAGGCCAATGGGGCCGCAAGATGCAGGACGATCTCGACGATGGGATGGACTGGCTGGCCCATGACGGAATCATCGACCCGAAACGGGTCTGCCTGATCGGATCATCCTATGGCGGCTATGCGGCGCTGTGGGGTGCGAACCGCAACCCCGAACGCTATCGGTGCGCCGCAAGCTATGCGGGGGTGAGCGATCTCGGCAAGCAGCTCAAATATCAGATCAGCTTCCGGATCAACCGCCGCTATCGCAAGGATTGGCGCCAGACGGTGCTCGGCTCCGAAAATTTCGACACGAAGAGCGTTTCTCCGCTCTACGCGGTCGCGTCGCTCAAGGTTCCGGTGCTGCTGATGCACGGCGATGCCGACCAGACGGTGCCGTATAAACAGTCGAAATCCTATGCCGATGCGCTGAAGGCCGCGGGCAAGACCTATGAATTCTACAGCCATGCCGACGAAGGCCATGGCTTCACGACCGGCGCCAATTTCCAGGACTGGCTCGACCGGCTCGACGCGTTCCTGACGCGCTACAATCCGTCCTGATGCAGTGCGGGCCCGCCCGGCCCGCACCGCACCGGTATTTCTGCCCCAAGCCGCTATCGCGCGCGCCACACGACGGGCGGATCGCATCGTCATGGCCGGCCCGTGCACGCTCCTGGCTTAGAGTGTTTTCAAGTCAGGTCGATCACCTGACGGCTCGGAAAATACGGAAAACAAAGACAATCTAGAGCATGTCCTGATCAATCCGATCGGGACATGCTCCAGGTCATCATCTTGGCGATCGAACGCGCCTGATGCCTGTGCACGGATATACTCCATAACGGATCAATCCCCGCCTGCGGCCATCTTTTGCGCTTGCCCCGATCATAGCCCCTCGGCCAAAAAGCCCCGGGGTTTCAGGGGAATATCATATGGCTATCAGGCGCGCGGCTTGCGTGCTCGCCTCGCTGTCCGTCGCGATCGGCCCGGCTTTTTCGCCGGCGCGCGCCGAGGTTGTCGACGCGTCGGTGTCACGGCCTCCGCAGCGCATTCCGACATCCGACCTCGCCGCTCAGCCGTTTATGCGGCAACCATTGCTGTCACCCGACGGGCAGCGCGTGCTCGCCCGCTTCACCGTCGATGGCAAGGAGGTGTTCGGAATCCACAGCTTCAACGGCGAGAAGATGCGCCTGTTCGACACCGCTCCGCGCCAGGACCTGGTCTCCTATCGCTGGGCCGGCAACAACCGTGTGCTGATCAGCGTCGGCAAGACCGTTCCCTGGGATGACGACACCGCTTATGCGACCCGCCTCTACGCCTTCGACCTGACCACTTCGAGTTTTCGTTTCATCGGCTTGAAATCCGAAGGTCTCGACGGCGACGACGTCCTTTATGTCGACCCTACCGGCGAGTGGATATTGCTGGCCGTCCAGAAATCGATCTACGACTGGCCTTCGGTCAGCCGGGTCGATCTTGCCACCGGCAAGATGCACCTCGACGTCGCCGCGCGATCGGACGTCTGGGAATGGGTGGCCGACGAGGACGGAATCGTCAGGGCGGGCCTCGGCAGCGACCAGCAGGGTCTGTCGATGATCTATCGGCGCAAGGCCGACGAACCGTTTCGCCGCATGCCCAAGGTCAAATGGGACGATGAAGACGCCGCGCTCGACATCATGCGCTTCACCCGCGATTCGGACGAAGGCTATGTGCTCAACAACAAGGCCACCGGACGCTACGCGCTTTACCGCTATAATTTCGTGACCAAGTCGCTGGGCGAACCGGTGTTCAAGAGCGACACCAACGATATCACCGATTTCACGACCACGGCCGACGGCAACGGATTGCAGGCCGTCTGGTACACCGAAGAACGCGACCGCATCGTCTGGTTCGATCCCAAGATGAAATCGGTACAGGCCAACATCGATAACGCCGTCAAGCATAACGAAAACTGGATCGTCTCGCGCAGCGACGACGACCAGGCGATGATCATATGGACCGGGGCTTCGGATAATCCCGGCGCATTCTATGTCTATCGGCCCGCGCTGGGCGTGATGAAGCTCATGGCCAAGAGCAACCCCGGACTTGCCCGCGCCGACCTCGTGGCCAGCCGCTACGTCAGCTACAAGGCCCGCGACGGCCTCGACATTCCCGCCTATCTGACGCTCCCCGCCGGGCGGGATCCCAAGGGGCTTCCGCTGATCATCCTGCCCCATGGCGGGCCTTACAGCGTTCGCGACAATGGCGACTATGATCCCGAGGTCCAGTTTCTGGCCAATCGCGGCTATGCGGTACTGCAGCCCAATTTCCGCGGCTCGGGGGGCTATGGTCGCGATTTCTATGCGCAGGGCGAAGGCCAATGGGGCCGCAAGATGCAGGACGATCTCGACGACGGCATGGATTGGCTGGCCCGGGAAGGCATCATCGATCCCAAGCGGGTCTGCCTGATCGGAGCCTCCTATGGCGGTTATGCCGCCCTGTGGGGCGCGAACCGCAACCCCGAACGCTATCGCTGTGCCGCCAGCTATGCCGGGGTCAGCGATCTGGGCAAGCAGCTCAAATATCAGATCAGTTTCGGTATCAGCCGTCGCTATCGCAAGGATTGGCGCAAGAAGGTCCTCGGAACCGAAAATTTCGACACGAAAAGCGTTTCACCGCTTTATTCGGTCGCGACGCTCAGGGTTCCGATCCTGCTGATGCACGGCGATGCCGACCAGACCGTTCCCTACAGCCAGTCGCTATCCTATGCCAATGCGCTGAAAGCCGCCGGCAAGGCCTATGAATTTTACGGCCATCCGGACGAGGGTCACGGCTTTACCAGCAGCGCCAATCTGCAGGACTGGCTCGACCGGCTCGACGCTTTCCTGACGCGCTATAATCCGTCCTGACGCCGGGCGGGCGCGTGCCGCCCGCACCGCACTGGTATTTTCGGCCCCGAGCCGCTATCGCGCGCGCCATATCGACGGCGGATCGCATCCGCCGTCACATCCTATCTGCCACATTCTATCTGAAGGCACGGACAAGCATGGGTTTTCGCTGCGGCATCGTTGGGCTTCCGAATGTCGGCAAGTCCACCCTCTTCAACGCGCTGACCGAGACGGCGGCGGCGCAGGCGGCCAATTATCCCTTCTGCACGATCGAACCCAATGTCGGCCAGGTCGCGGTCCCCGATCCGCGCCTGTACGAGATCGCCAAGATCGGCGGATCGGCCAAGATCATCGAGACCCAGCTCGCTTTCGTCGACATCGCCGGGCTGGTGCGCGGCGCTTCGAAGGGTGAAGGCCTGGGCAACCAGTTCCTCGCCAATATCCGCGAGGTCGATGCGATCGTCCATGTCCTGCGCTGCTTCGTGGATGGCGACATCACCCATGTCGAGGGCAAGATCGATCCGATCGCCGACGCCGAGACCGTCGAGACCGAACTGATGCTCGCTGATCTCGAAAGCCTCGAGAAGCGCGTCCCCGCCTTCCAGAAGAAGGCCGCGCAGGGCGACAAGGAGGCCAAGGCCGCCGCCGCGGTGCTCGGCCAGGCGCTCGCGCTGTTGCGCGAGGGCCAGCCCGCCCGCCTCACCAAGCCGACCGACGAGGACGAGGCGCGAATCTTCGCCCAGGCGCAGCTGCTCACCGCCAAGCCCGTCCTCTATGTCTGCAATGTCGACGAGGGGTCGGCCGCCGACGGCAACGAACTGTCGGCGCGGGTATTCGAAAAGGCCAAGGCCGAAGGCGCCAAGGCCGTCGTCGTCTCGGCGGCGATCGAGGCCGAGATCGTCACCCTCGAGCCCGCCGATCGCGCCGAATTCCTGTCCGACCTGGGCCTCAAGGAGACCGGGCTCGCCCGCGTCATCCGCGCCGGCTACGAGTTGCTCGGCCTGCTGACCTTCTTCACCGTGGGCCCCAAGGAAGCCCGCGCCTGGACCGTCTACAAGGGCGCCAAGGCCCCCAATGCCGCCGGCGTCATCCACACCGATTTCGAGCGCGGCTTCATCCGTGCCGAGACGATGGCCTATCAGGATTATGTCACGCTGGGCGGCGAAGCCGCCGCGCGCGAGGCCGGCAAGCTGCGGTCCGAAGGCAAGGAATATGTCGTCCATGACGGCGACATCATGCTGTTCCGCTTCAACGTCTGATCGGGGGCGGCGATGCGCTGGTTCGAGGATTATGAGATCGGCCGGATCGAGCGTTTCGGCGCCTACACCGTCGATCGCGACGAGGTGATCGCCTTCGCCGGGAAATATGATCCCCAGCCGTTCCACCTCGACGACGCCGCCGCCGCGGCCAGCCCGATCTTCGACCGTCTCGCGGCGAGCGGCTGGCACACCTGCGCGATGACGATGCGGATGCTCACCGACAACTGGACCGAGGACGGCCATTTCTCGCTCGCCGGCACCGGCGTCGACGAACTGCGCTGGCTCAAGCCGGTCTATCCGGGCGACGTGCTGAGCGTCGAGGCCGAGGTGCTCGGCAAGAGCGCGCCGCGCTCGAAACCCGACATCGGCTTCGTCGACTATCGGCTGGCGGTGTTCAACCAGCATGGCGAGCCGGTGATGACGATGAAGACCACCAACATCCAGCCGCGGCGCCCAGCCTGATCATGACTCGCCTGACCATGATCGGCAGGACGCTGGCGCTGCTCGCCGCCGCGATCGCCGCTTCGCCGCTGGCCGCCGCCGGCTTCGATGTCACCGCGATCGGTGTGCGCGGCGGGGTCGACGACGGCAACCTCACCGCATGGATGATCGCCCCGCAGGGCCAGCGCAAGGCGGTGATGTGCGACGCCGGCAGCCTGGTGAACGGCATCGAGGTCGCGCGCCGCAAGGGCAGCCTCAAGGGGCCGCTCGAAACGATCCTCCACGACGATATCCCCGGCTATCTGATCAGCCATCCGCATCTAGACCATGTCGCGGGGATGCTGATCGCCTCGCCCGACGACAGCGCCAAGAGCGTCTACGCGCTGCCCTCGGTCTCCGAGGCGCTGCTCGGCAGCTATTTCAACGGCACCGCCTGGGCCAATTTCACCGATCGCGGCGAGCCGCCGCGGCTGGGCAAGTACAAGCTGGTCGATCTGGCGCCCGGACGCGCCCAGCCGATCACCGGCACCGCGATGGACGTCACCGCCTATCCGCTCGCGCATGGCGGGATCGAATCGACCGCCTTCATGATCGGCGATGGCGGCGACGCGATCCTGTGCCTGGGCGATACCGGCGCCGATGCGGTCGAGGGTCATCCCCGCCTCGCCGAACTCTGGCAGGCCGCCGGCCCGCTGGTCGCCGCGCACCGGCTCAAGGCGATCATCATCGAGGTCTCCTATCCGAGCGAGCGCCCCGAAAAGCTGCTGTTCGGGCATCTCACCCCTGCCCTGCTGCTCGGCGAACTCCGCAAGCTCGAAAACGCGGCGGGCGGCAAGGGATCGCTCAAGGGGCTCAAGCTGATCGTCAGCCACATCAAGCCGGCACTCGGCGGCCCCGATCCGCGCGATGTGATCACCCGGCAGCTGGCCGTCGGCAATGATCTGGGGATCGACTTCATCATCCCAACCCAGGGTCAGCGCTGGACGTTCAAATAACCGACAGGATCGGCCGGATCAGCCCGGAAAGCAGATTCCCCGCGCCGCGAACTGCTGGAGCAGCGCCGGAAATTCCTCCGGTGCCGGAACCGTCTCGAAACTGTGCACCGCGACCGTCTGGGCCCAGGCATATTTCTCGCGCGTCCAGAATTCGACGAACGGCACGAACCAGCCATGATCGTCGAGGATCGAGGCGCGCACATTGACGATCGCGTCGAGCCCCTCGGGGCTGGTGAACATCCAGCTCAGGCAATGCGGGCAGAAATAATGGCGAGTGGCACCGTGCAGGCCGCCGATCACCGCCTCGCCGCGCCGCACCTCGAACCCGTCGCGCGGGACGGCGACGCTCAGCGAAAAGGCGCTCGCCGACATCGTCTGGCAGCCGGTGCAGTGACACGCCGCAGTCAGCAGCGGCGGAGCATTGATCGCGACCCGCACCTCGCCGCAGCGGCAGCCCCCGTGCCAGGGCAGCTTCCAATCGGTCTGTTCGCAAATCGGGCTGTCGTCCATCATCGCTGAACGCCTTGGATCGGGCTTTTATCCATCGATCCGGCCTTCAATCGAGCGGCGCGAAACCGTCATACAGCGTACGCCCGACCTCGGCGATGATGTGCTCGGCCGCCTCGCCTTCGGGGCTACCCTTGACGAACACCGCCAGCGCGACATGGCCGCCACCCGGCAGCGTCAGCACCCCGACATCGACGCAGATGCCGACCAGCGTCCCGGTCTTGTGCGCGAAGACCGTCCGCGGCGGCAGCATCGCCTTGATCCGGTGGGCTCCGGTGATCGTATGTTCCATCGTGTCGATCAGGAAGCGGGTATGGGCGGGATCGAGCAATTTGCCCTGATAGAGTTTCGCCATCAGCGTCAGCATCGCCTGCGGCGTCGAGCTGTCGCGCGGATCGGCGATGAAGTCGGGGTTCAGCGGGCTCGACGGCTCGTCGGGATTGTCGTCGCGCAGCGACAGGAAGCGCGCCAGCGTCTCGGCGACGGTCGAGCCCGGATCGACCGGCTGCTTCTTGTAATCGAGGATCAGCCCGGCGACGTCGCGGTCGACCCGCTGTCCGTCGATCCCGGCACCGCGCAGCCAGGCGGTGACCGCGGTAGGCCCGCCGACCATTTGCGTCATGATGTCGGCGGCGGTGTTGTCGCTGCGGGTGATCATCAGGTCGAGCATGTTCGCCGCCGACAGGCTGACGCCCGGATAAGGCAGCGATGTGCTGATCCCACCCGACTGCACCCGCATCCGGTCGTCGACCGCGATCATCTGGTCGAGGGTGAAACGCCCCTGCTCGACCCCGTGAAGATAGGTCGCGGCAACCGCGAGCTTGAAGGCGCTCGCCATCGGAAAGGCCTCGTCGCCATTGACCGCCAGCGCGGCGCCGCTTTCGAGATGGAGCGCGGCGATCCCGACCCGGACGCCGCCGGGCCGCTGCGCGATCCGGTCGAGCCGCCGTTCGAGCCGCTCGACGATCACCGCGCGGCTCGCGGGCGAAAGTGCCGCCACCGGCGCGGCGACACCGGCAGCCGGTGCCGTCGGCAGCGCCAACGCCAGGGCAACAAAAAGGCCGCCCGACAATGCCGGGCGGCCCTTTCGCTTCGTCTGCGCGATCCGGATCAGTGCTTAACGCCCGCCCAGATGTTGCGATAGGAGAACCACGCCAGCGTGGTCGCGATCAGCAGGAAGATCACCACGGCGACGCCGGTCCGGTGACGATTTTCCAGCTTGGGCTCGGCGGTCCACACCAGGAACGCGGCGACGTCCTTCGCCATCTGGTCGACGGTCGGCTTGGTGCCATCCGTATAGGACACCTGGCCCTCCGCCACCAGCGGCGGCGGCATCGCGATGTTCAGGTTCGCGAAATAGGGGTTGTAGTGAAGGCTCCCCGGGGTCTTGGCATCCGGGAACTCCTGGAGAAGCTTGGCCGGCTGCGCCTGATAACCGGTCAGCAGCGAATGGATATAGGCCGGGCCCTCATGACGCGCCTTGGTCATCAGCGAAAGGTCGGGCGGCAGCGCGTTGTTGTTCGCGGCGCGTGCGGCGACTTCGTTCGCATAGGGGCTCGGGATCTTGTCGGCCGGGGTCGACTTGCGGGTCGCGGGTTCACCGGTCTCCGGGTTGATCGACGGGGTCTCGGTCGCCCAGCCCTTGGCGATCGCCTTCACCTCGGCTTCGGAGAAACCGATCTCGGTCAGGTCGCGGAAAGCGACCTGGTGGAGCGAATGGCAGGCCGAGCAGACTTCCTTGAACACCTGGAAGCCGCGCTGGAGCTGCTGGCGGTCGAACTTGCCGAGTGGACCGTCCGAAGCGAGTTCGAGCTCCTTCGGCGCGAGGTGGAACTCGTGCTCGACGGTCGCCGCCGGCGGCTCGCTGATATAGGCGATGGCGCCCATGAGCAGCGAGTAGAGCAGGATGCCGGCAAAACCGAGGCCCGCGAGGAATGCGATGGGACGAACCATTGTCTTTCTTTCCCCTTAAGCCGCGGACGCCGCGGGCGCATCATGGCCCAGGACAGACTCGGTGATCGAGTTCGGCAGCGGGAGCGGACGCTCCATCTTCGACACGATCGGCAGGATGATCAGGAAGTGGGCGAAATAATAGGCCGCCGCGAGCTGCGAGATCATCACATAGGGCTCGGCCGCCGGGGCGCCACCGCAATAGCCGAGGATCAGCACGTCGATCACGAGCAGCCAGAAGAACTTCTTGAACAGCGGGCGATAATTGCCCGAGCGCACCGGCGACTTGTCGAGCCAGGGCAGGAAGAACAGCAGGATGATCGAACCGAACATCGCGATCACGCCCAACAGCTTGGCCGGAACGCCGAACACGTTGAAGGTGAAGGCGCGCAGGATCGCGTAGAACGGCCAGAAATACCATTCGGGCACGATGTGCGCCGGCGTCGAAAGCGGGTTCGCCGGGATATAATTGTCCGGATGGCCCAGATAGTTCGGCGCGAAGAACAGCACCAGCGTGTAGACGACCAGGAAGACGCCCAGCCCGAAGCCATCCTTGGCGGTGTAGTAGGGATGGAACGGCACCGTATCCTGCGGCCCCTTCACATCGACCCCGGTCGGGTTGTTCGAACCCGGGATGTGCAGCGCCCAGATGTGCAGGACGATGACGCCCGCAATCACGAACGGCAGCAGATAATGGAGCGAGAAGAAGCGGTTGAGCGCGGCGTTATCGGGAGCGAAGCCGCCGAGCAGCCAGGTCTGGATCGGGGTGCCGACCACCGGAAGCGCACCGAACAGGCCGGTGATCACCTTGGCGCCCCAGAAGCTCATCTGCCCCCAGGGAAGCACATAGCCCATGAACGCGGTCGCCATCATCAGCAGGAAGATGACGAGGCCGAGCAGCCACACCATCTCGCGCGGGGCCTTGTACGATCCGTAGTAAAGGCCGCGGAAGATGTGGAGATAGACCACGATGAAGAAGAAGCTCGCACCGTTCGAATGTGCGTAGCGCAGCATCCAGCCCGAGTTCACGTCGCGCATGATATGCTCGACGCTGTCGAAGGCGACCAGCCCGTTGGCGGCATAATGCATCGCCAGGATGATGCCGGTGATGATCTGGATGCCCAGCGCCGCGCCCGAAAGCACGCCGAAGTTCCAGAAATAGTTGAGATTGCGCGGAACCGGATAACCGGCGCCGACCGCGTTGTAGACCAGACGCGGAAGCGGCAGCTTTTCGTCCAGCCACTTCATCAGTGGCTGCTTCGGCTGATAATGTTTTGCCCAGGGGAAGCTCATGTCTGTCTACCTCAGCCGACTTGGACGACGGTATCGGATTTGAAGGCGTATTTCGGCACTTCGAGATTCTTCGGCGCCGGGCCTTTGCGGATGCGGGCCGCGGTGTCGTAGGACGATCCGTGGCACGGGCAGAAATAGCCGCCGAATTCGCCGCGGACCTCGCCCTCGCCCGCGCCCAGCGGCACGCAGCCGAGATGGGTGCAGACGCCCATCGTGATCAGCCACTGCTTCTTGCCGGCGGCGGTACGCTGCTCGAGCGTCTGGGGATCGCGCAGCGAGGCGGCGTCGACCTTGTCCGCCGCCGCGATCTCGGCGGCCGTCAGATGGCGCACGAACAGCGGCTGCTTGCGGAAGATCGTCTTGATCGCCTGGCCTTCGGCGATCGCGGAAAGATCGACCTCGATCGAGGCGAGCGCGAGCACGTCGGCCGACGGATTCATCTGATTGATGAGCGGCAGAAGCACGGTCGCGGCGCCGACACCGGCGAAGCTGACCGCGGCGATGTTGATGAAGTCGCGGCGACGGACGCCGTCCTCACCGATTTCGCCATGTGATTCAGTAGTTTCGAGCGTCGCCATTCCAGAACCTCTGCGCTGCCACGATGCCGCGCGAAACCCAAGAATATTGGCGTTTGCCTATAGCCCCTGAATCCCACACGACCGCCTTATATCCCCGGCGGCTGGCGCGCTGATAGCGTTGCTTTGAGGGCTTTGCCAATCCCTTTTCCTGATATTGCCGCATTGCGACACATTCGCATATCGGTGGCGCCATGCGCATCGCCCTTCACCAACCCGATATCGCCGGCAATGTCGGCACCATCCTGCGGCTCGCCGCCTGCTTCGGCGCCCCCGTCGACATCGTCGAACCCTGCGGCTTTCCCTTCTCCGACCGGTCTCTGCGGCGCGCCGGCATGGACTATGCCCAAGCCGCCGAGGTCGTCCGCCACGCCGACTGGGACGGCTTCATGGCGGCGCGGAGCGGCCGGATCATATTGCTTTCGACCAGCGCCGAGCTGACGCTCGCCGAAGCGCGCTTCGCGCCCGACGACATCTTGCTGTTCGGGTCGGAAGGCGCCGGCGTCCCGGCGCATGTTCACGACGTCGCCGATCTGCGGATACGGATTCCCATGCGCGCGGGCTTCCGGTCCTTGAATGTCGCGGTGTCGGCTGGCATCGCGATCGCCGAAGCAATGAGGCAGACCGGAGGATGGCCCGAATGACCCTGACCCTGGATCCGCAGCAGCAGGCCGCGCGAAGCTGGTTCGAATCGCTGCGTGACCGGATCTGCGCGGAATTCGAGGCGATCGAACGCGAGGCGGGCAGCGATGCGCGCTTCGCCTTCACCCGCTGGAATCGCGAGGACGATCCCGAGGGCGGCGGCGGCGGCGGCGTGCGCGGCACCATCAAGGGCGAGGTCTTCGAAAAGGCCGGGGTCAACGTGTCGACCGTCGGCGGCGACTTCAACCCCGATTTCGCCGGCACCATCCATGGCGCGGGCGCCGAAGCGCCCGGCTTCTTCGCCACCGGGATCAGCCTGGTCGCGCACATGGCCAACCCGCACGTCCCCGCGGTCCATATGAACACCCGCTTCCTCGCCACCACCAAACGCTGGTTCGGCGGCGGCGCCGACCTCAACCCCTCGACCCCCTATGAAGAGGATACGGCGGCCTTTCACGCGCGGTTGAAGGCCGCCTGCGACGCCCATGGCCCGGACTATTATCCGCGCTACAGCCAGTGGGCCGACGATTATTTCTACCTGCCGCATCGCAAGATCCATCGCGGGGTCGGCGGCATCTTCTACGACCATCTCGAATGCGTCGACGACGCCGGCTTCGACGCCCATTTCGCGCTGACCCGCGATGTCGGCGACGCGTTTCTCGACATCTTCCCGAAGCTCGTCCGCGCCCGGATGGGAATGGCGGTCAGCGAAGAGGACCGCCGGCGGCTGCTCGCCTATCGCGGCCGATATGTCGAATTCAACCTCGTCTACGACCGCGGCACGCTGTTCGGGCTCAAGACCGGCGGCAATATCGACGCGATCCTGATGAGCCTGCCGCCGGTGGCGACGTGGGAGTGAGCATCAGGGGGGTGAAGGCTCGAGACAGGGGGAACGGGGACATCATCGCATGCCGCTGACCCCGGTCGCCGCCGAGCAGATCGCGACCATCGTCACCTCGCTCGAGATGGCCGAGCGCCCGCGTCCGGCGATGCAGCCGCCCAGTCCGTTCCGGCTGGTGCGCTGGAAGATGCCGGCGGTCGCGGCCTATCGCACGCTGTTCCGCCGGGTCGGCGAGCCCTGGCTGTGGTTCTCGCGGCTGGTGATGGCCGAGGATGAGCTCGCCGCGATCATCCAGGATCCGCTGGTGGAGGTCTATGCGGTCGCCGACGCCCGCGGCATCGAGGTCGGCCTGCTCGAGCTCGACTTCCGCCAGGCCGGCCAGTGCGAGATCGGCTTTTTCGGCTTCATTCCCGAACTCGCCGGCAAGGGTAACGGCAACTGGCTGATGATGCAGGCGCTCGCGCTGGGATGGCGCAAGGGTGTCGAGCGGATGTGGGTCCACACCTGCACGCTCGATCATCCCGGCGCACTGTCCTTCTACCGCCGGCACGGCTTCGTGCCGTACGAGCGCGCGGTCGAGACCTTCGCCGATCCGCGGGTCGCCGGCCTGCTGCCGGCGACCGCCGCCCCACATGTTCCGATGCTTCAGCCGGTGATTCGGCGGTAGGCCAGCGCGACATAGACGCCGGCGCCCATCGAGATCACCGCACCGATCGCGGCGAGGATCAGGTCGGCGAACAGCTGGAACAGGTCGGCATTGCCCAGCGTCAGCGCGAGCAGCCGTACGACCGATCCCAGCACCAGTCCGGCGATGCCGTTCACCATCACCGACAACAGCATCACGATCGCGAAGGTCGCGAGCAACCGCCCGAAATTATGGCGCGCGAGCGCCACCACCCGCTTGACCGCGTCGATCGGTCCGACCGGTTCGGTCGCGATCACCGGCGGCGCCAGCAGCATCGGCGCGCTGATCAGCACCATGAAGACTCCCATCACCGCCGCGGCGATGCCGATCTGCGAGTTGGCCCCGGCGACCTTCAGCATGATGGCGAGCGGCACCATCAATATGATCGAAGCGAGCGTCGCGACGAAACCCACGACGATCCCGGCCAGCACCGCGGTCAGCATGCGCGCTGCCGCGCGCCGCAGCGCCTCGCCGACGCTGATGCCCGGCACCAGCACCACCAGGCTGATCGCGAGATTGCCGAGCACGAAGATCAGCAAGGCCGGGACCAGCAGCACCAGACCCGATGCCGAGGTGGGCAGCATGCCCGGCGCGCTGGCCGCCCCGCCGAGCGCGAACTTCACGATGATCGTGCCGACGGCGAAGGTCGCCATCGCGATCGGCAGCAGCAGCGCGCCTTCGCGGCGGATGAAGGCCGTCATCTCTTCCCATGTCGTACCGAGGGAAAAGCTCCCCATTCGATGACCCTTCCTGTTGTCCGTCCGACAGCCCTATCGCGTCCGCCCGCCCTTGCGCAATCGCGGCCCGACACGAACCCGGCTTCGAACGGCCTCGAGCGAAGAATGCGCTAACGCTTGATCGCGCCGCCGATCGGGAACACATGCACGCCATGGATGCCGATATCGAATGGCGGGTGACGCCCGGTCTTTCCCCCTATGCCGAGACGCTGGCCGAGATGGAGGCGCGCGCCGCCGCGATCCGCGCCGGCGAAGCGCGCGAACTGGTGTGGCTGCTCGAACATCCGCCGCTGTACACCGCCGGCACCAGCGCCTCGCAGGATGAACTCCTGACCCCCGAACGCTTTCCGGTGTTCGCGACCGGACGCGGCGGACGCTACACCTATCATGGGCCCGGCCAGCGGGTGGGCTATGTCCTGCTCGACCTCGAAAAGCGCGGCCGCGACATCCGCCATTTCATCTGCTCGCTCGAGGCCTGGCTGATCGCCACGCTCGCCGATCTCGGCGTCGCGGCGCGCCGCGAGCCTGGCCGGGTCGGCATATGGACCGGCCATGGCCTGACCGAGGCCAAGGTCGGCGCGATCGGCGTGCGGGTGCGGCGCTGGGTGAGTTTTCACGGATTTTCGATCAACGTCGATCCCGATCTGACGCATTTTTCGGGCATCGTGCCGTGCGGCCTCGGCGATTTCGGGGTGACCAGCCTGGCCCGGCTCGGCGCCCCGGCCGACATCGCCCTGCTCGACGCCGCGCTTGCCCGCCATTTCCCGGAAATGCTCGATGCGCTGGCGATCGGCCCATCGCGCTGCCCCGTCGATACGGATGTTCACTCGGACTCTTGAGTGGCCGAGTCGCGCAGGATATGATTCGGCGCGAAGCACATCGAACAAGACGATTTTCAGGGAGCATCATATGACCGCCACCTTCACGAAGAACCTGGCGCTCGGGGCGATCCTGCTCGGCGCCGCCGCGACGCTTTCGGCCTGCGGCAAGAAGGACGCCTCGGCCGACACCAACGTCGTCGAGATGAATGCGATGGACGGATCGATGAACGACATGACCACCGTCGACAGCGCCACGCTCGACGCCGCGGGTTCGGCGAATATCGGCGACGCCGCCGCCAATGTCGGCGACAATGCCGCCAACGCACAATGAAGCGGGTTCAGGAGAGCAACATTATGAAGCGTCCCATGAAGCTGCTCGGCGCAGCGGCGGCGATCGCGGCGATGGCCGGATCGGCCAGCCCGGCGTCCGCCTATCTGTTCTGGGCGATGCCCAATTTCGCCGGCGCGCCGGTCAAGGGCGACGAGCCGGGCATCGGCATGCCGTTGCCCAAGGCGACCCCGGCCGAGCTCAAGGCGCATCTGCTGTGGAACATGCGCGCGGGGCTCAACGTCGCGGCGCTCCAGTGCCAGTTCTCGAAGATGTTGCTCACGGTCCCCAATTATAACGATCTGATCGCGAAGAATGCGGTCGAGCTGAACGCCGCCTACAAGACCCTGAACGCCTATTTCTTGCGGACCGCCGGCAAGGGCGCGGGCACCAAGGCGTTCGACCAATATACCACCAGGACCTATAACGGCTTTTCGACGATGCACGCCCAGCTCGGCTTCTGCGAGACCGCGAGCGCGATCGGCCGCGATGCCCGCAAGCTCGGCCGCGGCGGCCTTGCCGATCTCGCCGTCGCGCGGATGCAGGAGTTCCGCAACAGCCTGACCCCGACCGGCGACATGATGTTCCGCCAGCGCTACTTCCCGGCGCTGACCGTTCCCTCGCTGACCGATGCCTGCTGGACCAAGAAGAACGAACTGAAGGCGACCTGCGCGTTGCCGACCTATTCGGCCGCCGCCTCGACCGGACAGCCGAGCTGAACGAATGTCCTGCCGGATGGCCCGTGCCGTCCGGCAGCCCCTATCGGATCCCGACCACCTTGTGGGTCTGGGTCGACAGCCGCCATTTCGGATGGCCGAGCACATAGTCGATCGCCGTCGCCTGGGTACGCGCGAAATCGGGGCCGTCCATCGGCTGCAGCAGGAAATGATCGAAATCCCAGCTTTCGAGCGCCGCCGGGTCGATCGCGGGTTGCGGCCAGACCAGCTTGAGCTCGTTGCCCCGCCGCAGCACCACCTCCGCCCCCGCCTTGGGACTGACGCAGATCCAGTCGATCCCGTCGGGCGCCGGCTGGGTGCCGTTGGTCTCGACCGCAATCTCGAAACCTTCGGCCTTGAGCGCCGCGACCAGCGCATCGTCGACCTGGAGCAGCGGCTCGCCGCCGGTCATCACGATGAAGCGGCCGTCAGGTTCGCCCCAGATCTCGGCCGCTTGCGCAGCAAGGCCGGCGGCATCGGGATAGCGCCCGCCATTGTCGCCATCCATGCCGACGAAATCGGTGTCGCAGAACTGGCAGACCGCATGCGCCCGATCCTGCTCGCGCCCGGTCCACAGATTGCAGCCGGCAAAGCGCATGAACACCGCGCGGCGACCGACCTGGATCCCCTCGCCCTGCAGCGTCAGGAAGATCTCCTTGACCGCATAGCTGCCCATCACGCCGTCCGGGCGTAGATCGTCGGATCGGGCAGCCCGGCCTCGATGAACCCCTTCGACCGCAGCCGGCAGCTTTCGCACAGCCCGCAATGCTCGCCCTGCGGGGTCGGATCGTAGCAGGACCAGCTCGCCCCGGCATCGAGCCCGAGCCGTGCGGCCTCGGCGGCGATATCGGCCTTGGTCATATGCTGGAGCGGCGCATGGATCGTGAAGCGACGCCCCTCGACCCCCGCGCGGGTCGCCAGATCGGCAAGATCCTGAAACGCCTGGATGAATTCGGGACGGCAATCGGGATAGCCCGAATAATCGAGCGCGTTCACCCCCAGGAAGATGTCGCTCGCCCCGGTCGCCTCGGCGAAACCCAGCGCCAGCGACAGGAAGATGGTGTTGCGCGCCGGCACATAGGTGATCGGGATACCGCCCTCGAGGCCCTCCTTGGGCACATCGATATCGTCGGTCAGCGCCGACCCGCCGAACGCGCGCAGATTGAGCGGCAGCGTGACATGGCGATCGACCCCCAGCATCGCCGCGACCCGGGCGGCGGCCTCGAGCTCGATCCGATGCCGCTGGTTATAGTCGATGGTGAGGGCGGCAAGCGCAAAGCCCTGTTCGCGGGCGATACCGCCCGACACCATCGAATCGAGTCCGCCCGACAGCAGCACGATCGCGCGGCGGCCTTCCATATTCCGGTCCTGTGACATGGCCGAGCCCCTAGGCGATTTTCGCGCGCGGGGAAAGATATGCGGTGCAATCGCGATATCCGGCCGAAAAGATCAGGCCGCTTGTGACGGAGCGCACATCGCGGCATCATTCGCACGACTAAGTCTCAGGCAGATTTTCGCGGGCGGCGATTCTGTGATCCGCCACGATACAACAGGCCCCGACAACAGGAGGGTGGAATGCGTCCTTTGATCCTGGCACCGATGCTTTGCTTCGGGCTTATCGCGGCGTCGGTCTCGGCACAGCAGCCGACGGCGCAATATAGCGTCGAGGATATCCAGAAATCCTTCGCCGGCGACGAACAGCCCGATGCGACCAGCAGCGATCCCGAAACCGTCCAGGGCTCGGGCGGCAAGGCGCGGGTCGGCAAGACCCGCGGCTTCAGCATCAAGCCCGCCGAGTTCGGCACCCCGCAGGATGTGAAGACCGCCACCCGCAAGGGAACCGGCACTGCCGGCGCCCCCGCCGCGCCGGGCAAGAGCTATGCGATGGCGCCGGTCGTGAAGAAGAAGGATCTGCTGATCAGCTTCGAGAACGCCTCGACCGAGCTGACCGCTCAGGCGACCGCGAATATCCGCGTCTTCGCGCAGGCGCTCAAGACCCCCACGCTGGCCAACACCCGCTTCGCGATCGACGGCCACACCAACCAGGTCGGCGACCGCGACTATAATGTGAAGCTGTCGCAGGGCCGGGCCGAGGCGGTCGCCGAACTGCTCGAGGAACTCGGGGTCGACAAGAGCCGGCTCGAGGTCAACGGCTTCGGCTATGACAAGCTCGCCGATGCCGCCCACCCGACCGCGCCGACAAACCGCCGGGTCGAGGCCCGCCGCCTCAACTGAGCGGCCACGCGTCCTTCCATTTGCAAAGGCCCTTCGACCGGCTCGAAGGGCCTTTTTTTTGCGATCAGCGGCGCATCCGCCCGACCGAGATCGGCGCCGCCGGTGCCGAGAAGATCGCCCCCGCCGCGACGCGGTTGCCGCGTACGACCAGCACGACATTGTCGCCCGCCTCGATCTTCACCTCGTCGCCCGGATGGAGGATCGTCGCCCCCGCCGATCGATCGATCTGGACGACGAAGAACGCGCCGCGGCCGCGCCGCTCGGCCTCGCCGACCGTCTCCCCCGCCATCGCGCTCTTCGGCGCGACCGTCACCGCTTCGAGTTCGAGGCCGAATTCGTGCAGCCCGCGCTTCATGTCGCGCATTTCGGGCGACTCCCCGACGAAGCGCGCCGTGCCCGGATAGAGGATCATCTCGGCGATGCGCTCGGCCCCGATATGGGTCGGCAGCACCACCTTGTCGGCGCCGGCGTGGATCAGCTTGCTCTCGGTGGTCGGCGCCTCGCCGCGCGCGATGATCTCGAGCTTCGGATTGAGGCTGCGCGCCGACAGCGTGATGAAGACATTGGCCGCGTCGTCGGGCAGCACCGTCGCCAGGGTCAGCGCCCGATCGATGCCGACCGCGCGCAAGGCGCTTTCCTCGGTCGCGTCGCCGACATGGCACAGGAAACCGAGCGCCTCGGCCTCGGCGATCTTGTCATGGCTGCGTTCGAGGATGACGAAGCCCTTGTTCGCCGCCTGCAATTCCTTGGCGAGCTGGACGCCGATCCGCCCGAAACCGCAGACGATCACATGATGGTCGAGCTTGTCGATCTGAGTCTGCACGCGGTCCGCCCCCAATAATCTGCGAAGCTCGAAAACGGTAAACACCTGCACCAGCGCGCCGGTCAACACGATCATGCCGGTACAGCCCAGCAGCATCGTCGCCATCGTCAGGCCGCGCAGGAAGGGCGTATCGATCGGATGGACTTCGCCATAGCCGACCGAGAATATCGTGAGTGTCACCATATAGGTCGCGTCGCTGAGCGACCATCCGGCCCGGACATAGCCGATCGTCGAGGCGACGAAGACCGCGCTGACGAAGATCAGCGTGCCGCCGAGGATATGGAGCGGCGAACCGAGAACATCCTCGGCGGCCGATGTTCCGCGCCGTGCCCTGTTGCCCACGCCCCAACCCTCGATGGCGCCCCCCGACGGCACCGTGACATCGGCCGGATAGTGTCGATTCGGCACCCCGCTGTCCAGCGTCGCCGCCGGATCGCCGCGCCTTCGGGGTGGCGCATGCCGGCAAGACTGCCTAACAGTCACGGCATGGCTTCGTTTTCGTATCGCCGTGGCTGCCTGGCCCTGACCGCCCTGCTGGCGACCACCGCCTGCATCCCGTCGCAACGCGCGGGCCGGCCCGTGCCGGCTGCGCCGCCGGTCGCACAGCCCGTCCCACCCCCGGCCGACACCGCGCCTCCCCCGCCCCCCGTTTCGGAGGACACCCCGAAATCGCCGCCGCCCGCCTGGCAGGTCAGGACCGCCAAGGCCGCCGCGATCGAAGTTCCCGATTCGACCTACGTCGTGAAACCCGGGGATTCGCTGCGGCGGATTTCCGACGCCACCGGCGCCGCCTCCGAGGCGATCGCGCGGGTCAACGCGATCCCGTCGCCGTTCAAGATCATCGTCGGCCAGAAGCTCAAGATCCCCGGCGGACGCTATCACAAGGTCGGCAAGGGCGAGACCGGCATCGCGATCTCGCGCGCTTATGGCGTCGAATGGTCGCGGATCGCCCAGCTCAACGAACTGGAAGAACCCTATATCCTGCGCGAGGGGCAGCGGCTGATCCTGCCGAGCAAGGTCGAGGTCGCGCATATGTCGGGCGACGAACGCGCCGCCGCCTTCCGCCTCGACATCGAGGATCTGATCACCGGGTCCGAGCCGGCGCTCGCCGTCCGCGCCAAACCGACTCCCCCGACCCCCACCCCGAAACCGGTGCCGCCGACGACGACCGTCGCCGAACCGAGCCAGTTCGCCGGCCGGTTCGACTGGCCGGTCAAGGGCCCGATCCTGCGCGGCTTCGGGCGCTATTCGGGCGGACAGCAGAATGACGGGGTCAATATCGGCACCGCGCGTGGCAGCGCGGTCACCGCGGCCGCCGATGGCGTGGTCGCCTATGTCGGACAGGACATTCCAGCCTATGGCACGCTGATCCTGCTGCGCCATGGCGACGGCTGGATCAGCGCCTATGGCTATGCCGACAGCATCACCGTCACCCGCGGCCAGAAGGTCGTGCGTGGGCAGACGATCGCGAAGAGCGGCGCGAGCCCCTATACCGGCGAACCCCAGCTCCATTTCGAGATCCGCAACGGCCGCAAGCCCGTCAATCCGCTGAGCTACCTGCCCTCGCGAAGCTGATGCGCGGTTCGCCCTCCCTGCATCGCCGCGACCTGCTCGGCCTGCTCGCCATCGCGCCGCTCGCCGCCACCAGCCTTGCCGGCCATGCACAGATCGCCGGCGCTGGTGGCCCGATCGACAAGCTGCTCGAATTCTGGCCGGTCTATGACCGCGCCGCGACCGGCGACCGGATCGACACGCTGCGCCACGGCTATTTCGAACCCGAAGCCAGGCTCTACAAATCGGCGGGAATCGTGACCAAGCGCGAGCGGATCGACGCCTGGCTTCCCGATTTCGACAGGATCGCGGCCGATGTGCGCCGACTGCACCGGCGCTTCCCCGATGCCTATGCCACCCATGAAGGCCATTTCGAAAAGGCTTTCCCCGACTTCGACCGCGCCACCGCCCCCGTCTACCTGATGCTGTCGCTCGGCGATTTCGACGCGCATCTCCAGCCGTCGAAGGGGCGGCTGCCACTGTTCATCGGTCTCGACGGAATCGTCCAATATCATGGCGCCGATGCCGATCTGGCGGTGTTGCTCGATCATGAGAGCTATCATCTCTACCAGGGCCAGGTGAATCCGCAGATGAGCCTCGACGCGCGGCCGCCCTTGTTCTTCTCGCTCTGGCTCGAAGGCACCGCGACCTGGGTCAGCCAATTTCTGAATCCCAAGGCAAGCCCGCTCGACATATTGCTCAGCGACAAGCCGCTGGCTGCCGCCACTCCGGAAGCGATCCGCCGCGCCGCCGCGGCGCTGCTCGAGAAGATGGACTCAGAAAAGGACAAGGATGCCGAGCGCTTTTTCGGGGCCGGCTATGAGGGCGCCGAACCCGCGCGGATCGGCTATCTGCTGGGCTTCAGGATCGCACGACATCTCGCCACGCGCTATTCGCCGGCGGCGCTTGCCCGGCTCGATGCCGGCATGGTCCGTGAACTGTGCGAAGACGGTCTCCGAAGGCTCGCCGAGGCATAGTGCACCGGCCCTATCCGGTGCCCTGTGCAGGGTATGTCGCACCCGTTTGCGCTGACCCCTCGTAATTTGCCTCGAAAGCGCTTATGTGCGCGGCGCTCATGGCAATTGAACTCCCCTCCCCGCCGAAAGTCGGCATGGTCTCGCTCGGCTGTCCCAAGAATCTGGTCGACAGCGAACGGATTCTGACCAAGCTGCGCGCCGATGGCTATGGCCTGTCGCCCGACTATGCCGGTGCCGACATCGTGCTGGTCAACACCTGCGGCTTCCTCGACAGTGCCAAGGAAGAAAGCCTCGACGCGATCGGCGAGGCGATCGCCGAGAACGGCCGCGTCATCGTCACCGGCTGCATGGGCGACGAGGCCGAACGGATCCGCGCCCGCTTCCCCAACGTCCTCGCGATCACCGGCGCGCATCAATATGAGGAAGTCGTCGGCGCGGTCCACGAGGCGGCGCCGGTCGAACCGTCGCCCTATCTCGACCTTGTGCCCGACGCCGGGCTCAAGCTTACCCCGCGCCATTATTCCTATCTGAAGATATCCGAGGGCTGCAATCATCGCTGCAGCTTCTGCATCATCCCGTCGATCCGCGGCGACCTGGTCAGCCGGCGTCCCGATGCGATCCTGCGCGAGGCCGAAAAGCTGATCGCCGCAGGGACGAAGGAGTTGCTGGTGATCAGCCAGGACACCTCGGCCTACGGCCTCGACCTGCGCCACAAGAGCTGGCCGTGGAAGCCGAAGAACAATGCGCCGACCGAAGTCCGCGCGCACATGACCGATCTCGCCCGCGAACTGGGCCGGCTCGGGGCGTGGACCCGGCTCCATTATGTCTACCCCTATCCGCATGTCGACCAAGTCATCCCGCTGATGGCGGAGGGGCTGATCCTTCCCTATCTCGACATTCCCTTCCAGCACGCCGCGCCGCGCGTGCTCAAGGCGATGAAGCGCCCGGCGAACGAAGCCAAGGTGCTCGAACGGCTGCGCGGCTGGCGCGAGATCTGCCCCGACATCGCGGTGCGCTCCTCGTTCGTCGTCGGCTTTCCCGGCGAGACCGAGGAGGATTTCCAATATCTGCTCGACTGGCTCGACGAGGCCCAGCTCGACCGGGTCGGCGCCTTCCGCTTCGAACCGGTTGCCGGTGCCGCCGCCAACGACCTGCCCGGCGCGGTGCCCGAGGAAGTCAAGGAAGAGCGCTACACCCGGATCATGGAGCGGACCGCCGCGATCTCTGCCGCCAAGCTCCAGGCCAAGATCGGCCGGACCCTCGATATCATCATCGACGTCGTCGATGATGAGGGCGGCGCCACCGGTCGCTCGAAGACCGACGCACCGGAAATCGACGGCGAGGTCCATCTGCGCGACACCCAGGGCCTTGCACCGGGCGATATCGTCCGGGTCGAGATCGAGGATGCCGACGACCATGACCTGTTCGGGGTGCCCGTCGCCTAGCGTCCGCCCCCCGCTGAACGCCGACGCGCCTTGCAAGGCGACGGCGATCGGCTAAGCTCGGCATGGCGGTGGGCCTTCCGGCCCGTACCGCCGATGATGCTTTGATCAGCAGAGGGTACCACCGGTGCCGGTATCGCGGGGCGACGTCATATCTGCCTATCGGCTGGTGCTGGATCGCGATCCGGAAAATGAGGATGTGGTCGCAGCCGCGCTCGGTGCTCCCGATCGCAGCGCGCTGCTCGGCGCCTTTCTGCGCAGCGACGAAGCGCGCAGAAAGGCGCTGGTCCCGCTGCCCGGCCTCTATTTCCACGCCGACAAGCCCGCCATCGACGTGGCTTGCTCCGCGGAAGATCTCGACGCGATGTTCGACCGCATCCAGGCTGCCTGGTCGCGCTTTGGCGAAACCGAGGCGCATTGGTCGGTGCTGACCCACGCGAAATATGCATCGGCCAGCATCGACCGCCATCTCGACGAATTTTACACACTGGGACAAGGCGACGTCCTGCGGATCCTCGCCAGCCTGAAGCGGGGCGATGTCGACGTCGCCGGCATCGGAAACGTCCTCGATTTCGGCTGCGGCGTCGGACGCATCACCTTGGCGCTGGCCCGACAGTTCCGGTCGGTGACCGGTCTCGACATCTCGGCCCCGCATCTGTCGCACGCGACCGCCCGGGCGGCGGCAATCGGCGCCGGCAATGTCGAATTCCGCCATCTGCGCCGGATTGCCGAGCTCGACGGCGTCGGACAGTTCGATCTCGTCGTCAGTTTTCTGGTCCTCCAGCACAACCCGCCTCCGGTCGCGCTCCACATATTGGGGCGGCTTCTCGCCAGCCTCGCGCCGGGCGGGGTCGCGATCTTCCAGATCCCGACATTCCTCGCCGGTTACGGCTTTTCGGTGCCCGACTATCTCGCTTCGCACGCCCCGCAGATGGAGATGAACGCCGTCCCCCAGCCGGACATATTCCGGCTGCTGGGCGACCATGGCTGCCGCCTGCTCGAAGTCAGGGAGGATCTGTCGATCGGCGATCTCAAGGGCGTCTCGCAGATATTCGTTGCGCAGAGAGGCTGACAGCGGCGAAACCCCTGATTGCATTCCTGCCGACCCGATCCCCTTTGCGTGGAGCGCCCCAAGACGATGACCGATTTCGCTGCGCTGCTGAAAGCCGACCGCGGACAGGCGGCTCACAGCCTGACCCCGCTTGCCGCCGACGGGTTCGATGCCTGGCTCGCCGCGCAGCCAGCGCAGGTCCGCACGCTCGCGACCGCCGGCCGTTTCAAGGCGAAGCCCGGCGAGTTGCTGATCCTGCCCGGCAAGGGCGGCGACGACTGGTCCGCGGTGTTCGGCAAGGCGAAGACCCCGGGACCGTGGGATCTTGCCGGCATCGCCGCCAGGCTGCCCGAAGGGACATATCGCATCGAAGGCGAACAGCCGGGCGCGGCGACGCTCGGCTGGCTGCTCGCCCATCATCGCTTCGACCGCTACCTGTCCAAGCCCGATCCCATTCCGGCCCGGATCCTGCTGACCGGTGAGGCCGCCTCGATCGACGAGAGCGTCGCCATAGCCGAGGCGGTCGCGCTGGTTCGCGACCTCGTCGACACCCCCGCCGGCGACCTTGGCCCCGCCGAACTTGCCGCGGCGGTCGAGCCGGTCGCCAAGGCGCATGGCGCCAGCGTCAAGGTCACCCGCGGCGACGAGCTCGACCAGGGCTATCCGATGATCGCCGCGGTCGGCCGCGCCGCCACCCGCGAGCGGAGCCCGCGACTGATCGAGCTCATATGGGGTGACCCGAAAAACCCGCGCGTCGCGATCGTCGGCAAAGGGGTCTGCTTCGACAGCGGCGGGCTCGACATCAAGCCGCCCTCGGGCATGCTGGCGATGAAGAAGGATATGGGCGGGGCCGCGCATGCGCTGGCGCTCGCCGGCCTGGTGATGCGCGCCCGGCTGCCGGTCCGGCTCCATCTGCTGATCCCCGCGGTCGAGAATGCGGTCTCGGCCGATGCCTTCCGGCCCGGCGACATATTGAAGAGCCGCAAGGGGCTGTCGGTCGAGATCGGCAATACCGACGCCGAAGGCCGACTGATCCTCGGCGATGCGCTGACCCGCGCAGGCGAGGACGCGCCGGTGCTGATCGTCGATTTCGCGACACTCACCGGCGCCGCCCGCGTCGCGCTCGGCCCCGATCTGCCCGGCCTGTTCGTCAATGACGAGGATCTGGCGCGCGACATCGCCGAAGCGGCCTCTGCGGTCGCCGACCCGCTGTGGCGGCTGCCGCTGTGGGCCGATTATGACGATATGCTCAAGTCGACCGTGGCCGACGTCAACAATGCCGGCGAAGGCGGCTTCGCGGGGGCCACGACCGCCGCCTTGTTCCTACAGCGATTCGTGCCCACGGGCACACCCTGGGCGCATCTCGACACCTTTGCCTGGCGCCCGTCGGCCAAGCCGGGGCGCCCCAAGGGCGGCGACGCGCTGGGGTTGCGCGCGATCCACGAACTTCTCAAGCGGCGCTTTCCGGCCCGTTGATCGCGATTTTCCGAATTTCGTCGCACATCCGGCACGAAATATGTCGCGGACATGAAACGAATTGCGGCGACGCGTGTTTTCGAAGGGCTATCGCGACTCCCCGGAGAAGGAAAAGGCCCCCACCAATGTTAGACAATGGTTTGCCCCAGTGGATGCGAGCATTGGTATCCTATGTTCGGTCCGGGCAGCCCGATCTCACCAACCGGCAAATGGCGTTGATGCTGATTACCTACATCACGCCAGGACCGCATACGGTGCGTGGGCTCGCCCATCAGCTCAATGTTTCCAAGCCGGTCATCACGCGCGCCTTGAATACCCTGGGCACGCTCGGCTATTTGCGCCGCGAGCGCGACGATAATGATCGCCGCAACATCTTCGTCGCAAAAACCGATCAGGGGGCCGATTTCCTGGATGCGTTCAGAAAGTCCATCGATTTCACCAAGGAACACGGCTGAACAGGTCGCGGACGAGGCGCACGCGCCCGTCACTTTCCATCTCGGTGGCCCTACCGCGGTCCTCGATGGGCGGGTAAACGCCTATCGGCGCGACATCGCCGATATCGCGCTGGCGGGGAAGTTGTTCGCTCCGCATTACGCCGCGCCGATGCACCGCGGCTGCACCCTCCCCTCGGCGATGATCCGCAGCGCACCCGACGCCGCATCCGAGGCGGTGTCGCAGCTTCTCGCCGGCGAATGTTTCGCGGTGCTCGACCTGAGCGCGGGCTGGGCGTGGGGCTATTCCGAACATGACCACTATACCGGCTATGTCGAGGCTTCGTCGCTCGGCTGCCCACTGAACCCGACCCACCGTGTCCGCGCGCGCGAGGCGTTGCTGTTCGCGGAAGCATCGATCAAGAGCGCGGCGCGCGCGGTGTTGCCGTTCGGCGCGCTGGTGCAGGGTGACGTCGACGGCGCCTTCCTGCGCACCGATACCGGCCATATCCATATGCGGCATCTGGCCGACATCGGCACCGTCGACGCCGATCCGGTCGCGGTCGCCGAAGCGCTGCTGGGCGCCCCCTATCTGTGGGGCGGCCGCGGTGCCGGCGGGATCGACTGCTCGGGGCTCGTCCAGGTCGCGCTCGCGGCGACCGGGGTCGACATCGCCCGCGATACCGACCAGCAGCGCGAACAGGTGGGCGAAGCACTGCCCGAGGAGGCCCGCCTCCGACGCGGCGACATCGTCCATTTCCCCGGCCATGTCGGGCTGATGGTCGACGAAGACCGGCTGATCCATGCCAATGCGCACTGGATGGCGGTGGTCGTCGAACCTTTGGCCGATGTCGTGGCCCGCCTTGCCCCCCATCATGACCGGCCGATCCTGGGCCGGCGGAGATTGCAACCATGACCGTCAAGGTCTTCATCGACGGTGCTGCCGGCACCACCGGCCTCGAAATCCGCGAGCGGCTCGCGCATCGTGGCGACATCGAGCTGCTCGCGATCGCCGACGAACGCCGCAAGGATCCGGCGGCGCGCGCGGAGGCCCTCAACGATGCCGATGCGGTGATCCTGTGCCTGCCCGACGACGCCGCGCGCGAAGCGGTGAGCCTGATCCGCAATCCCGGCGTCCGGGTGATCGATGCGTCCACCGCGCACCGCACCGCCTCCGACTGGGCTTATGGTTTCGCCGAGCTCGAACCCGATGGCCGGCAGGCGTTGGGCCAGGCGACGCGCATCTCGAACCCGGGATGCTATCCGACCGGCTTCCTCGCGCTGGTCCGACCGCTGGTGCGCGCCGGACTGCTGCCGGCGGACACACCGTTGTCGGTCAACGCGGTCTCGGGCTATTCGGGCGGCGGCAAATCGATGATCGCCGCGTTCGAGGATCCGGCGAACCCCGACGCCACCGACACCGCCTTTCGCGCCTATGCGCTCAACCTCGGGCACAAACATGTGCCCGAGATGAAGGAGCGCGCCGGGCTCGCCCATCCGCCGATCTTCTTCCCCTCGGTCGCGCGCACCTATCGCGGCATGCTGGTCGAGGTGCCGCTGCACCTTCATCTGATCGGCAAGCGCCCGACCGGCGCCGCGATCCGCGACCTGCTCGGCGAAGCCTATGAGGGCAGCCGGCTGGTCACCGTCGCCCGCGAGAATCCGGCCTATCTGACGATCGAGCAGGCCGCAGGCACCGACCGACTCGACCTGTTCGTCTACAGCGACGAGCAGGCCGGCCAGGCCCGGCTGATCGCCGCACTCGACAATCTCGGCAAGGGCGCCGGCGGTGCCGCGGTCCAGAACCTCAACCTGGCGCTGGGTCTCGAGGAGACCGAAGGGCTTCGGCTGTAATACGCGATCTCGAAGATGCTGACGCATCCTCGATCGATATGCTCACGCGCCGCACGGGCTGATACCCAATCCCGATGATTCAAGCTCACCGGGATTGGGTATAAACCGCCAGATTTGCCAAAGCACGCGATTGCCATCATCCTTCTCCCGCCTTTTGGGGGAGAAGGATGATGGTACCGACCTGGTTTTGGATCGCAGCGGGCATTCTGGTCCTGTGGAACCTGATCGGCTGCGGCGCCTGCTTCAGCCAATTGAGCGTCACCCCCGAGAAGCTGGCGAAGCTCCCCGAGGCGCAGCGCGACGCCTGGACCGGCATGCCGGGCTTCGCGAAGGCGGCCTATGTCGTCGCGGTTCTCGCGGGCCTCGCAGGCGCCGTTCTGCTGCTCCTGCACAGCGCGCTGGCGCTGCCGGTCTCGATCCTGTCGCTGGTGGGGATCGTCATCCAGTTCGGCTGGGTGTTCATCGGCTTCAAGGCGCACCGCCGGATGGGGCCCGCTACCGCGATCTTCCCCGCGGTCATCGCGCTGATCAGCATCGCCCAGATCGGCCTCGCCTGCTGCGCCAAGGCCGCCGGCTGGATCATGTGATTTTTGTAGCGGCATGTCGGAAAAGCGCCGCGCCGCCCGTCGTCACCTCGAACATCAGGAGCATCACCGATGAACGAGCAGAAACTTCCCGGCTATTATTGGGCCATAGCGACGCTGCTGCTGCTCTGGGGCCTGGCCGGCATCTTCGCCTTCTACAGCCAGGTCAGCATGGGCCCCGCCGAACTCGCCGCGCTGCCGCCCGCCCAGCGTGAAGCCTTTGCAGGCATGCCGACCCTCGTCTGGGCGATCTACGGGATCGCCACGATCAGCGGCGTGATCGGATCGATCCTGCTGTTGCTCAGGAAGGCGCTGGCGCGGCCGGTCTATATCGTCTCGCTGATCGGGGTCGTCGCCCAGTTCGGCTGGACCTTCACCGGTGGCCGCGTTCTCGAACTGGTCGGCCCGGCGCAGGCCATCCCGTTCCCGGCCTTCATCTGCCTGATCGGCATCGTCCAGATCTGGTTCGCAAGCCTCGCGATCAGGCGCGGCTGGATAGGCTGATCACATCTCGCCGCGGGCGCGGCGCAGCGCATAGAAGCGCTGCACATTGGCATTATGCTCGGCGAGCGTGTTCGCGAACACATGGCCGCCCTGGCCGTTGGCGACGAAATAGAGCGCCTGGCTCTTGTCGGGATCGAGCACCGCCTCGATCGAGGCGCGGCTGGGATTGGCGATCGGCCCCTCGGGCAGCCCCGGCGAAGCATAAGTGTTGTAGCCGTTGACGGCGTTGAGTTCGGACCGCTTGATCCGGCGGCCCAGCGGCTTGCCCTTGGTGATCGGGTAGATCACCGTCGGATCGGCCTGCAGCTTCATCCCCTGGCGAACCCGGTTCGAATAGACCGCCGCGACCATTCGCCGCTCCGCGGGCAGCGCGGTTTCCTTCTCGACGATCGCCGCGAGGATCAGCGCCTCGCGCGGGGTCCGCGCGACCGTGGTCGGCTTGCGCGCCGCCCAGGCCTCGGCCAGTGCGGTCCGCATCGCCGCCTGCATCCGCGCCAGCACCGCCGCCCGCGGCTCGCCCTTTTCGAAGCTGTAGCTGTCGGGCAGCACCGATCCCTCGGCGGGGACGTCGATCTTCCCAGTCAGGTCGGCCTCGGCGTTCAGCCGCTCTTGGACCAGGATCGACGGCATCCCCTCGGGGATCGTCACCAGATGCTGGACCGGCTTGCCGTGCTGGAGGATGTCGAGAATCTGCGCGCCGCTGGCGCCCGCCGGAATCTCGAACTCGCCCGCGCGGATCGGCTCGTCGGAGCCGAAGCGGCGGGCGAAGCGCAGGAAATTGGTGGTCGAGCGGATCGCGCCCGCCTTTTCGAGCGCGCGCGCCGCCGACGCCAGCGTACCGCCCTTGGCGACGGTGACGCTGACCTGCTGCTTCGAGGGGCCCTCGCCCCACCAGGCCCGCGACATCCACAGCGCCGCGCCGCCGCCGACCAGGCCCAGCAGGACGATGATCAGCAGGATGCGGCGTATCATGGACGGTCTCCGGACCTGGTGGCGTCGATTAATCTTCGACCGCCCGCATGATCAGGCTGGCATTGGTGCCGCCGAAGCCGAACGAGTTGTTCAGCACCGCCTTGACCTTGCGCTTCTTCGCCTTGAGCGGAACCAGATCGAAATCCTCAAGGCCGTCGCTCGGATTTTCGAGGTTCAGCGTCGGCGGAACGATCTGGTCGCGGATCGCCAGGATGCAGAAGATCGATTCGACTGCACCGGCGCCGCCCAGAAGATGGCCGATCGCCGACTTGGTCGAGCTCATCGACACCGTCTTGAGCGCGTCGCCGAACAGTCGGCGCACCGCCCCAGCCTCGAGTTCGTCGCCGAGCGGGGTCGAGGTGCCATGGGCGTTGATATAATCGATGTCCTCAGGCTTGAGGCCCGACTTCTTGAGCGCCATCGCCATCGACCGGAACGCGCCCGATCCTTCCGGATGCGGCGCGGTCACATGATAGGCATCGCCCGACAGGCCATAGCCGATCACCTCGGCATAGATCTTCGCGCCGCGCGCCTTGGCATGCTCATATTCCTCGAGCACGACCACGCCCGCGCCTTCGCCCATCACGAAGCCGTCGCGCGCCTTGTCATAGGGCCGCGACGCCCGCTCGGGTTCGTCGTTGAAATCGGTCGACAGCGCGCGCGCCTGGGCGAAGCCGGCGATGCCGAGCGGGCAGATCGCGCCCTCGGCGCCGCCTGCGAGCATCACGTCGGCATCGTCCATCGCGATCATCCGCGCGGCATCGCCGATCGCGTGCGCGCCGGTCGAGCAGGCGGTGACGACCGCATGGTTGGGCCCGCGCAGGCCGTATTTGATCGAGACCTGCCCCGAAATGAGATTGATCAGGCGGCCATGGACGAAATGCGGCGACACCCGCCGCGGCCCCTTGGTCTCGCACACGATCGATTCGCTGGCGATCCCGGGAAGCCCGCCGATGCCCGATCCGATCGACAGGCCGGCGCGATAGCTTTCTTCCTCGGTCATGTCGGTCAGCCCGGCATCCTCGAGCGCCTGGCCGGCGGCATCGATCCCGTAGATGATGAACGGATCGACCTGGCGCTGGACCTTGTGATCGACCCGCTTGTTGGGATCGAATCCATAAGGATGATCGGCCGGCTTCACCTCGCATGCGATCTTGCAGACCTGCTCGGTCGTGTCGAAGCGGGTGATCTTTCCCGCACCCGACTTGCCGGCGAGGATATTGGCCCAGGCGGTCTCGACGTCGGCGCCGAGCGGCGTCACGAGACCCAATCCGGTTACGACCACGCGACGCATGGCATTCTCCTGTTGTTCTTATCGTCCGAACGACAAAACGGCCCCCCGCCCCTGAGATTGCCCGGGGTCGGGGAGCCGCTCTGGTAAATCGGCCCTGTCGCCACGCCGTTCAAGGCCCGGCCGGTCAGAGCGGTCCTGATCAGCCCTTGTTGGCTTCGATATAGCTGATCGCATCCTTGACGGTGGCGATCTTCTCGGCCGCGTCGTCGGGGATTTCGACGCCGAATTCTTCTTCGAACGCCATGACCAGCTCGACGATGTCGAGGCTGTCGGCACCGAGATCGTCGATGAAGCTCGCTTCTTCGGTGACCTTCTCGGCCTCGACGCCCAGATGCTCGACGACGATCTTCTTAACGCGCTCGGCGGTCTCGCTCATGTGAATTGCCTTCCTTAAGGTTCTTTCCGCTGCCCTAACGAGGGGCGGTTAAGCTTGCAAGAGTGGTTTGATAACAGCCTGCCGAGACAGGTCGACGAATATTGGCTGACGATTCTGCATGGAGGCAGGATCGGCAGCCATTTGGCTCAGGCGGTGGCGAAAATGGTGATGATCGAGACCCGGAGCGCAGCGTACTTCATGCACGTGAGCACCGGAAGCGAAGAGCAGCGCCATTTGCAGCCCCGCCTGGGACAAATGGCTGCCGATCCTAGATCATCGCCATGCCGCCGTTCACGTGCAGGGTCTGCCCGGTCACATAGGCGGCTTCGCGGCTGGCCAGATAGACGACCGCGGCGGCGATGTCACCGCCCTCGCCCAGCTTTCCTGCCGGAATCTTGCCGAGCAGCGCCTCTTTCTGCGCATCGGGCAGCACGTCGGTCATCGCCGAATGGATGAAACCCGGGGCGACGCAGTTGACGGTGATGTTGCGGCTCGCCAGTTCCTGGGCCAGCGCCTTGGACATGCCGACCAGCCCTGCCTTCGACGCCGCATAATTGGCCTGGCCGGGATTCCCGGTGGTGCCGACGACCGAGGTGATCGTGACGACCCGGCCGAAGCGCGCCTTCATCATCGGCTTCGACGCCGCGCGGATCAGGCGGAATGCCGCGGCGAGGTTGACCGAGATCACCTGATCCCATTCCTCGTCCTTCATCCGCATGATCAGATTGTCGCGGGTGATCCCGGCATTGTTGACGAGGATGTCGAGCTTGCCGCCCAGCGCCGCGACCGCCGCCGGGACCAGCCCGTCGACCGCCTGCGGATCGCCGAGATTGCACGGCACGATGACGGTCTCGCCGCCGATCTCGGCCTGGACCGCCTGGAGCGCTTCTTCGCGGGTGCCCGACAGCGCGACCTTCGCGCCCTGCTGGACGAGGCCCCTGGCGAT
This sequence comes from Rhizorhabdus sp. GW822-FHT03C02, assembly GCF_058801765.1. Lineage (NCBI taxonomy): Bacteria > Pseudomonadati > Pseudomonadota > Alphaproteobacteria > Sphingomonadales > Rhizorhabdaceae > Rhizorhabdus > Rhizorhabdus sp. GW822-FHT03C02. The sequence goes on along the minus strand of NZ_JBXANN010000001.1, from coordinate 829,616 downwards.
CGCCGAACCGATGCCGCCCGAGGCGCCGGTGACCAGCGCGGTCAGCCCTGACAGATCGAACATATTATTCTCCCGGGGAATGATTACAGGGTTGCCGCAAAGGCTTCGATGTCGGCCATCGCGACCAGGCTGGTCGCGCTCGCCTTGTCGGTGATGTCCTTGACCATCGGCCCGACGACCTTGCCGCCATATTCGACGAACTGCTCGACCCCGGCATCGGCCATCGCCGCGACGCTCTCGCGCCAGCGGACGGTGCCGGTGACCTGTTCGACCAGCAGCCGGACGATCTCCGAAGGATCGACCACCGGGCCGGCGATGACATTGGCGTAGACCGGGACCAGCGGGCTCTGCACCGACGCCTTGGCGAGTGCCTCGGCCATCGCATCGGCCGCGGGCTGCATCAGCGAACAGTGGAACGGCGCCGACACCGGCAGCAGCAGTGCGCGGCGCGCGCCCTTGGCCTTGGCGATCTCGATCGCGCGCTCGACCGCACCCTTGTGCCCAGACACCACGACCTGGCGATTGCTGTTGTCGTTGGCGGCCTGGCAGACCTCGCCCTGTGCGGCTTCGTCGGCGACGGCTTTCGCGCCTTCGAAATCGAGGCCGAGAAACACCGCCATCGCACCGACCCCGACCGGCACCGCCGCCTGCATCGCCTGGCCGCGCAGCTTGAGCAGCCGCGCGGTGGTCGACAGGTCGATCGCCCCGGCCGCGCACAGCGCGCTATATTCGCCCAGGCTGTGCCCGGCGACATAGTCGGCCTTGTCGGCCAGGCTGAACCCGCCTTCCTTCAGCAGCACCCTGAGTGTCGCGATCGCGTTGGCCATGATCGCCGGCTGGGCATTCTCGGTGAGCTGCAGCTCGTCGGCAGGTCCTTCGACCATCAGCCGGAACAGATTCTGTCCCAGCGCATCGTCGACTTCCTGGAACACCTCGCGCGCGACCGCGCTGGCATCGGCCAGCGCCTTGCCCATGCCGACCGCCTGGCTGCCCTGCCCCGGAAAGATGAATGCGCGCATCGGGTTCCTCTCCAAAATCTCGCGCCGCCCCCTAGGTAAGGCGCCGCGCGGTTGCAACCCCTCCACCGATCGTCGATCGCGGATCGCCATGGCTAGCAGCGCGGCCATGGACCGGCAATGCGGCTTGCCTTGCCCGGGCCGTCCGCCCAGGATCGGCGATGATGGGGGAGGCTTTCGACGATCGCGGCGAACGTCCGCGCGGCTGGTGGGATCGCCGGCCGCTGCTGCTGGCGCTGTGCCTGCTGGCGATGGCGCCGCTGCTGCTCCCGGCGATTCCGCCGCTGACCGATCTGCCCGGCCATATGGGCCGTTTCCGGGTCGAGCAGGCGATCGGCAGCTCGCTTTGGCTCCACCGCTATTTCGCCTTTCGCTGGGTGCTGGTCGGCAATCTCGGGGGCGACCTGCTGGTCCGGCCACTCGCCCCCTGGCTGGGCGTCGAACTGGCGACGAAGATCGTGGTGCTCGCGATCCCGCCCGCGACCATCGCCGGCATGTTCTTCGTCGCCCGGCAGGTCCACGGCCGGATTCCGCCGACCGCCTTCTTCGCGCTGCCGCTGGCCTATGGCTTCCCGTTCCAGTTCGGCTTTCTCAACTATGTGCTGGCGATCGCGATGATGTTCGCCGCGACCGGCCTGTGGATACGCCTGCAGGGCTGGCGCCGGCGCGGCATGCTGTTCGTGCCGATCGGCCTGGCGACCTTCATCGCCCACAGCATGGGCTGGCTGCTGCTGGGCATCGCGATCTGGGCGATCGAGGCGGTCGAGGCGAGGCGGCGGGGCAAAGGCTGGACGACCGCGGCGATCGCGGCGACGGTCGCGACATGGCCGCTGGCGCCGCCGCTGCTGATCCTCGCCTGGTGGTCGATCGTCACGGTGCAGGGCGATCCGGCGAGCTTCGCCGACTGGCACAACAAGCCGCATTATCTGTGGGCGGTGCTGCGCGATGGGTCCGAAACCTTCGACGTCATCGGCGCACGGCTGCTCTGGGCCCTGGTCGCACTCGGTGCCGGCGGCTTCGGGATGCGAATCGAACCGCGCCTCGGTCTCGCCGGACTGCTGATGCTGATCCTGTTCGCACTGATGCCGGGCACGATATTCGACGGCCATTATGCCGATATGCGGATCATCCCCTATGCGCTGGCGATGTTCCTGCTCGCGCTCCGGCCCGATCTCGATCGCCGCTGGCTGCCCGTCATCGCGGCCGCCGGCCTCGCCCTCTTCGTTGCCCGCATCGCTGCGCATACCGATCATTACCGCCGGCTCGATCGCGACTATCGCGTGCAGTTGGTGGCGCTCGATCATCTGCCGATCGGCGCGCGGGTGTTCGCGCTGGCCAGAAGCCCCTGCTTCGACGTCTGGCGACAGGATCGGCTCGACCATCTCGGCAGCATGGTGATCGTGCGCCGCGACGCCTTCGTCAACGGCCAATGGCCGATGAAGGGCGGCCGCCTGCTCAGCGTCGCCTATCCGCCCGCCGCGGGGTTCGCGCTCGATCCCAGTCAGATATTGTCGCCACCGCGCTGCCGGTCACCCGGCGACCATCAGCTGTCCGATATCGCCCCGCTGCTCCCGCGCGCCGCGTTCGACTATGTCTGGCTGATCGGAATGCCCCCGGCCGAAGGGCTGCACGATCCAGGTTTCATACCCGTCTGGCAGGGCGCCAACGGCATCCTCTATCGAATCGCCGCCCCGGCTAATCCTTGAGACGACCGAAGGGCAGCAGCAGCTTGGCGAGCGCCTGGACCTGATCCTCGTTGCCGGCGCGGAGCGGCACCAGGATCGCCTCGGCGCTCCGCTGCATCTGCCGGTCGAGCGGGGTCGGCATGCTGCCCTTCGCCGCCGCCTCGGCGAGCCCGCGCGCCCGCGGGTCGGCCGGATCGAGCGACAGCCGCAGCAGCGCGGCCAGCCCGGCGAACATCGCCCGGTCGCCGCCGAGCGAGACCGCGCGGTCGAGCGCGGCAAGCCCCGTCGCCTTTTTCGCACCCAGCACCATGCCAGCGACCATCCCGCCCAGTTGCGCGACCGAATCGAGATGCCATGTTCCGACCGCCGCGATCGCCTCGGGATCGCGCGGGTCCGATGCCGCGAGCGCCTCGAACTGCTTGCGCGCGGCCAATGCCTCGCCGCGGTTCTTGGTGAGCTTGGCACGGTAGCCGGTGGCCATCGCGGCCACCAGCAGCGCATCGCGGTCGCGCGGATTCTTTGCGATCATCGCCTCGGCAGCGCCATGCGCCTGATCGATCTGAGCGAGCGCGCTGCTCTTGGTCCGCGCGACGAAGGCGGCGTCGGCGAGCGTCTGGCGCGGAGTCGCGGCCGCGACCGGCGTGACAGCCACGCCTCCCGTCACCGCCGCCGCCATGATGTAGATTACCGCCTGCCGATCGAATATGCGCATCATGCCCCCAAAATGTGGTGATACGCGCTTCAACGGCCGGCGCCAGCCCCGCGTTCCGCTTGCGTTTCGCACGCCGATCGGTCATAGGGCGCCGGATCGGGGTGGAGAGCACGTCTCTCCGCCCCCGATTTTTATGGAAGAAAGCCGGAGGGGCGTCCGCACGGGGCGGCGTCAGCGATCGGTAACAACAAGGAAGACGCGACATGGCTCTTTACGAGCATGTGTTTCTCGCGCGTCAGGACCTGGCCCAGGCTCAGGTCGACGCGCTGGCGGAAGCCGCCACCAAGATCGTCGAGGAAGGCAATGGCAAGGTCGTCAAGACCGAGACCTGGGGCCTGCGCGGCCTCGCCTATCGCATCGCGAAGAACCGCAAGGCGCATTATGTGATGCTCCAGATCGATGCCCCCGCGGGTGTCGTCGCCGAGCTCGAGCGCCAGACCGCGATCAACGAAGACGTGATCCGTTACATGACCATCCGCGTCGATGCGCTCGAAGAGGGCCCGTCCGCGATGATGCGCCGTGGCGAACGTGAAGGCCGTGGCGATCGTGGTGGCCGTGGTGGTGACCGCGGTGATCGGGGCGACCGCGGTGATCGGGGCGACCGCCCCCGCCGTGAAGACCGCGACGCGGCGTAAGGAGATATAGACAATGGCACGCGCATTTTTCCGCCGCCGCAAGAGCTGCCCCTTCTCCGCGAAGGACGCTCCCGCGATCGATTTCAAGGACGTCCGTCTGCTGCAGGGCTTCGTGTCCGAGCGTGGCAAGATCGTTCCGAGCCGCATCACTGCGGTGTCCGCCAAGAAGCAGCGCGAACTCGCCAAGGCGATCAAGCGCGCCCGTCACATCGGGCTGCTTCCCTACATCGTCAAGTAAGAAAGGGGGACCGCCAACATGGACGTGATCCTGCTCGAACGCGTTGAAAAGCTTGGTCAGATCGGCGACGTCGTCTCCGTCAAGGCCGGCTTCGCACGCAACTATCTGCTGCCGCGCAAGAAGGCGCTCCGCGCCAACGAAGCCAACAAGAAGGTCTTCGAGGCGAACCGCGCCAATATCGAGGCCGACAACGCCAACCGCCGCGCCAACGCCGAAGTCGAAGCTTCGGGGCTCACCGACAAGACGGTGGTGCTGATTCGCCAGGCGTCGAACACCGGCCAGCTTTATGGTTCGGTTTCGGCCCGTGACGTTTCCGAAGCGCTCGCCGAGGACGGCATCAAGGTCGCCAAGTCGGCGATCACGCTCGCCCGTCCGATCAAGTCGATCGGCATCCACGAAGTGAAGGTCGTCCTTCACGCCGAGGTTGTCCGCACGGTCGTGATCAACGTCGCCCGTTCGCCGGAAGAAGCCGAGCTTCAGTCGCAGGGCGTCGACGTCATGGCGTCGATGTTCGAGCGCGACGAAGCGGGTTTCACCGAGGATTACGATCCCAACGCCGAGCCCGGCGAGATCGTCTCGGACGCCGAAGAGGCTTCGGAAGAAGCGTAAGCTCCTTCGCCGAATCGCAAAAAGGCCGTCCGGAGCGATCCGGGCGGCCTTTTTCTTTGTCCGCGCGATCGGGTGCGGGCAAAAAAACGGGCCGCCTCTCGCTGGGAGAGGCGGCCCAGTAGGCTGTTAAGCCTGCTTGGGAGGAAAGCGTGCCCAAAGGGGAAGGCACGCTGTCTCTCTACACACCGAGTCCTAAACAAAACGTTAACCAGATCGTCGGCCGATATTCATCGGCCTGCGCGAGAGCGATCAGCGCCCGCCTCCGGCATTCGCGGCGACGCTGCACGCGCCCACCCGCCGCGCCTCGACCGAATAGTCGAACGGCTCGTTGCGCAATATGCCCTGGGTGCGGATCTTCACCACGCCGGCGCGGTCGGCGCGAATCGTGGTCTGGCCCGATCCGGCACCGCGGCAGCTATAGCTGACGGTCGCCATCCGGGGATCGTTGGTGATCACGAAGCGGCTGCAGGACGGGCCTTCATGCGCGATCTGCAGCAGGCGCTCGCGATCGAACAGGCAGAAGGATTTGGGCGCGGTATCGGTGCCGCTGATCTCCCACATGCCCGGCTCGACCTGTTCGAGCGCCGCGAGGTGGAGCGATTCCGGTGCGGGCTGGGCCAGCGCCGGGCCGGCGACGCACGCCAGGATTACCGCACATAACTGCCACACGCCTTTCCGCATTACCGTCTTGCCTCCTGTTGCCCGGTCCGCGCTCCTCTGTGCGCACCGACCGATATTCCCAATCCTCGTTCGACCAACGGTCGACAGGACATGATTAATGGAGCGATTCGGCTAATATGGATGTGACGAACGACACGTCACGCCGCGATGCTATCGATTGCGATCGAGAATCGGGTTGCACAAAATTCACAATCGACATGAATCTCGCCCTGTTCGTCGGCCATCTCGGCGCGCTCCTCGGCCGGAAAGCGCGCGATCACCGAGCGGATACGGTCCGGATCGCAGCGGCAACCGCGCGACAGCGCCACCGGCGTGATTGTCCGCACCTCGTCCTCCTCGTTGAACAGCCGCCACAGCAGCTGGGTCAGCGGGAGTCCGGGGTCGGTCAGCTCGGCCGGCGCCACGGTCGCCGACAATGCAGCGACATGATCCCATTCGGGGTGGTCGAGCCGGGTGTGCAGCCGCTCGCGTCCTTCCTCGCCCTCTGGCAGATGCTGGATCAGCAATCCGCCCGAAATCCGGCGTCCATCGGGCAGGCGGGCGAAGCCCAGCCGGACGAGGCTCGGCAATTGCTCGGACTGCTGGAAATAGCTTTCCGCCGCTTCGGCGAGCGAGCCGCCATCGAGCGGCACGATCCCCTGATAGCGCTCGCCGACCACCGCCAGATCGAAGGTGATCGCCAGATAGCCCTTGCCGAACAGCGCGAACAGCGAAGGATCGACCGGGATCTCGGCGAGCCGGGTTGGATCGTGGCGGACATAGCCGCGCATCTCGCCATTCTTGTAGTCGGCGACGAGCAGGTCGACCGCGCCCCCGTCGGCCTGTGCCTGGAGGGTCAGTTGCCCTTCGGCCTGCTTGAGGGTCGAGCCGAGCAGCGCCGCGAGCGTGATCGCCTCGGCCAGCAGCTTCTCGATCAGCGGCGGATAGCCATGCGCCGACAGGATCGTGTCGAGCGCCGGCCCGAGCCGGACCACGCGGCCGCGCGCATGGCGCGCCGGAATGGTGAAACCCAGCGCGATATCGAGATCGGCGGGAGGAAGCTGTTCGATGGCCACGTCTTCAAAACCCTTCGTCGCCCCGATCCTGGCCGGGGTTTCCCTTCACGATTAGCTGTCGGGATGCCGGACCCAAGTCAGGACGACGAGGTGCTTTTTCAAGGGCGGATCAGAGTCGGCCGAGGCACCACAGCAGCACCGACTTCTGGGCATGGAGGCGGTTCTCGGCCTCGTCCCAGATCGCCGATTGCGGCCCGTCGATCACCGCGTCGACGACCTCCTCGCCGCGATGTGCGGGCAGGCAGTGAAGGAAGGTCGCGCCCGGCGCAGCCGCGGCCATCAGCTGCTCGGTCACCTGATAGGGCATCATCGCCGCGAGCTTGGCCTCGGCATGGGCCTGTCCCATCGAAATCCAGGTGTCGGTGACGACGATGTCGGCCCCCGCCACCGCCACCGCCGGATCGCGCTCGATCCGGAAACGGCCGCCGCGATTGACCGCCGCCCCGACGAAATCGGGGTCGGGATCGTAACCCTCGGGGCAGCTCGCGACGACGTCGAAATCGAGCAGGCTGGCCGCCTCGACGATCGAGTGGAGGACGTTGTTGCCGTCGCCCAGCCAGACCCATTTGGTTCCGGCGACCGATCCGCGCCGCTCGATGACGGTCTGGAGGTCGGCGACGATCTGGCAGGGATGGCTCAGATCGGTCAGCCCGTTGATCACCGGCACGCTGGCATGCGCCGCGAGGTCGACGATCTTCTGATGATCGTCGGTGCGGATCATGATCGCGTCGACATAACGGCTGAGCACCCGCGCGGTATCGGCGACGGTCTCGCCGCGGCCGATCTGCATCGACCCGGCGTCCATCACGATCGTGGTGCCGCCGAGCTGGCGCATCGCCATGTCGAACGAGACGCGGGTGCGCGTCGAGTTCTTCTCGAAGATCATCGCCAAAGTGTAGCCCGCGAGCGGCGCATCGGCATCGGGGGTGCCCTTGGGCCATCCGGCGCGCGCGGCCTTGCGCGCGACGGCATCGTCGAGCATCCGGCCGAGCGCGGCGCTGCCCGCATCGGCGAGATCGAGGAAATGCCGGATCATGCGGCGGCCTCGTAACTCCGCGCCCCGGCCGACAGCCGCTCGATGCATTCGGCGATATGGCTGTCGTCGATCACCAGCGGCGGCAGGATGCGCACGACATTCTCGGCCGCCGATACCGTCAGCAGGCCATGATTGTCGCGCAGATGCGCGACGAAGGCGCGCGCCTCGGCCGGCTCCTTGAGCTTGATGCCGAGCATCAGGCCAAGCCCGCGGACATGGTCGAACAGATGATCGTGATTGGGGATCATCTGCTCGAGGCTCTGGCGCAGCCGGTCGCCCATCGTCCGGACATTTTCGAGGAAGGCGTCGTTGACCGCGAAGTCGAAGATCGCCTCGCCAACCGCCATCGCCAGCGGGTTGCCGCCATAGGTCGACCCGTGGGTGCCGCCGACCATGCCCCTGGCCGCCTCCTCGGTCGCCATGCACGCGCCGAGCGGGAAGCCGCCGCCGATGCCCTTGGCCACCGCCATGATGTCGGGGGTGATCCCATAATGTTCATGCGCGAAGAACCGCCCGGTACGGCAATAGCCACACTGGACCTCGTCGAGGATCAGCAGCATCCCCTTCTCGTCGCACGCGTTGCGCAGGCCCTTGAGAAAGGCCTGGGTCGACGGGGTCATGCCGCCCTCGCCCTGGACCGGTTCGACCAGGAAGCCGGCGGTGTTGTCGTCGACCGCGGCGAGCGCGGCGTCGAGATCGTTGAACGCCACGACCTCGAACCCCGGCAGCAGCGGCTCGAATCCCTCGCGCATCTTCGGCTGGTTGGTCGCCGAGATCGCGCCCAGCGTCCGCCCGTGAAAAGCGTTGGCGAAGCTGACGATCTTGGTCCGGTGCGGCTGACCGTTGACATAATGGTAGCGGCGCGCGGTCTTGATCGCGCATTCGACCGCCTCGGCGCCCGAATTGGTGAAGAAGACGGTGTCGGCGAAGCTGGCGTCGACCAGCTTCTGCGCGAAGGCCTCGCCCTGCGGGCTGCCGTAGAGGTTGGAGACATGCATCAGCGTCGCCGCCTGCCGGCTGATCGTGTCGACCAGCACCGGATGGCCGTGCCCGAGCATGTTGACCGCGATGCCGCTCGCGAAATCGAGATAGCGTTCGCCCTGTTCGCCGATCAGATAGCAGCCTTCGCCTCGCACCGGACGCACGCCGCACCGCGGATAAACCGGCATGAGCGGGGTGATGGTCATGGCAAAAACTCCCTTATTCCTCAGTTGAACGTGCGAAAATGCTCCGAAAACGCAAAAAGGCGGCCATCCCGGCCGCCTGTCGGAGCGCGCATATAGATAAGCGCCGTGCACGGCGTCAACGGCCTGTTGCGAACGACTGTCACATAAGACGGGGAAGCGTCCGCACCGGCCTCCTTTCGTCCGTCACCCTGAACCTGTCTCAGGGTCCACTCATCCGCTCGGGCGGCCCCGCTTGGCGCGGTGAATGCTGAAACAAGTTCGGCATGACGGCAAAGGACGTCCGAGCGTCAGCTCTTGATCTTCCAGCCTTTCGCCAGCAGCGCATAGCACAGCCAGCCGAGCGCGACGTTCAGCCCGAGCAACACCACCGACCCGATCAGGATCGGCGAGTCGGCAAGGCCGAGAAAGCCGTAGCGGAATCCCGAGATCGCATAGAAGAACGGGTTGGCGTGGCTGACCGCCTGGAAGCCGGCGTGGAGATTGTCGACCGAATAGAAGGTGCCCGACAGCAGCGACATCGGCGTTACCACGAAATTGGTCACCGCCGACGCATGGTCGAACTTGTCGGCCCAGATCGAGGTCAGCAGGCCGAGGAAGGACAGCAGCGCCGCGCCCATCAGCCCGAACCAGGCGACCGCCCACAGATGCCGGGGAAGCACGTCGACCCCGGGCCAGAACATCATCACCGCCCACAGCGCGCAGCCGACCATCACCGCGCGGGTGACCGAGGCGCCGATCAACGCGACCATCACTTCCCCGGTCGACAGCGGCGGCATCAGATAGTCGATGATCGTGCCCTGCATCTTGCCGGCGAGCAGCGAGAAGCTCGCGTTGGCGAAGGCATTCTGCATCATCCCCATGATGATCAGCCCCGGCGCGATGAAGGTCGCGAACGGATAGCCCATCACCAGCTTGCCGCCACGCCCCAGCGCGACCGTGAAAATCACCAGATAAAGCAGCGTCGTGATCGCCGGTGCCCAGATAGTCTGCAGTTGCACCTTGAAGAAACGCCGCACCTCCTTGATATATAGGGCGCGCATTCCCCCCCAGTTGATGAACGGGATCACCGGCACGCCTGGCTCGGGGAAAGGATATTTTTGGGGCTGGCTGCTCATGGGCTAATCGCCTATCGGCTCGCTGGCCGGCCTGCAAGTGCGGGCGGAGACTGAGGACTATAGATGGCCTGGACGGACGAACGGATCGATCAGCTCAAGCGGCTCTGGGGTCAGGGCATGACCGCGAGCCAGATCGCCGACGAGCTTGGCGGGGTGAGCCGCAACGCCGTGATCGGCAAGGCGCACCGCCTCGGCCTCGAAGCACGTCCATCTCCGGTCAAGGCCGGCGAAGCTCCCGCAGCGTCGCCCGCGACCACGGCAGCGCCTGCGGCGCCGCCCCCCGAACGTCCGGCCCCGGCTCCGGTCGCAGCCGCCCCACGCCCTGCGCCGGCGCCCGAGCGCGCCGCGCCCGCGCCGGTCGCCGCCCCGGCAACGCCGACGCCTGCGCCCGCCCCGCAGCAGATGGTCCGCTCGATCGGCCCCGGCGGTTTCCAGCGCCAGACCCCCGGCGAGCAGACTGCGCCCGCGACCCCGGCACCGCCGCGCCGGCTGGTTCCGGCCAAGCCGTCGGCCGACATGGCCGGCAAGACCAGCCTGCTCGAGCTGAACGACCGCATCTGCAAATGGCCGCTCGGCCATCCCGGCGAGCCCGATTTCCATTTCTGCGGCCAGCCGATCAATCCGGGCTTCCCTTATTGCCTCGACCATTGCTCGGTCGCCTATCAGGCCCAGCTTCCGCGCCGCGATCGCCGTCCGCCGCCGCCGCTGCCCTTTGGCGGACCGCGGGTCCGCTAAGGCCGTGATGCGCCGTCTCGCCCTGATCGCGTTGCCGCTGCTGGCCGTGGCGGCCACCGGCTGCATGGGCGAGAAGGCGGCGCCGGTTTCTTCCGGCTACGCCGACAAGGGGCCGCTCGGCGAGCGTGGGCAGGCCCTGCCCCCGCCGTCCGAGGGCGCCGGCGGTGCGTGCAATGCCGACGAGGCCAAGCCGTTCGTCGGCAAGCGCGGCACCGATATCGTCGACCAGGCCCGGGTCGCCGCCGATGCCGAGACCGTCCGGCTGATCAAGCCCGGCCAGGCGGTGACGATGGATTTCCGCACCGATCGGCTCAACCTGAAGCTCGATGATATGGGCATCGTCGTCGCCGTCACCTGCGGCTGATCACGGCTCGACAATTTCGCCGATTTCCTTCTACCCTCCGATCGCGACATTTAGGGGGGCGGATGAGACTCTGGGCGCACGCGGCGATAGTCGTCGCCATTCTTGGCCTGGCGGGCTGCAAGAAGATCACTGAAGCCGCCGAGAATGACAGCGCGGCGCCCGCAGGCAAACATGGCCGCTACATCGGCATCGGTGTGTTCAGCGCCGGCGAACTCTGGCAGCAGCAGCGGATCGACGAACCCGACAACGGTAGCGGCGGCAATTCCTCCGCACCGCAGGACAAGGGGGCAGCCACGACCGCCGACGACGAACATATCATCGTCGTGGTCGACAGCGCGACCGGCGAGGTCCGCCAGTGCGGCGATTATTCGGGCCGCTGCGTCAGCATGAACCCCTGGACCCGCGCGATCGCGAAGGAACAGCGGGCGCCGGTCACGCTGGTCAAACATGCCGCCGACCTTGCCGCCGAGCGCGAAGCGGCCAACAAGAAGGCCGAACAGGAAATGCGTCGACTTTCGCGCTGACGACCGACGGGAAAGTCGCTCCAGCCCGCCTAGGTCGACCACAGCGGCGAAAACATTGCGCGAACGCGGGCTCGCTCTATAGTCGGCCGCATGTCGAACGACGATCTATTCGCTTCCGCTCCATCCACCAGTTCCGGCAATTACGACGCCTCCTCGATCGAGGTGCTCGAAGGGCTCGAACCCGTCCGTCGCCGCCCCGGCATGTATATCGGCGGCACCGACGAACGCGCCTTTCACCATCTCGCCGCCGAGGTGCTCGACAACGCGATGGACGAGGCGGTCGCGGGCCACGCCAACCGGATCGAAGTGTCGCTGGCGCCAGGCAACCGACTGACGATCATCGACAATGGCCGCGGCATCCCGGTCGATCCGCACCCCAAATATCCGGGCAAGTCGGCGCTTGAGGTGATCCTGACCACGCTCCATTCGGGCGGCAAGTTCAGCGACAAGGCTTATGCGACCTCGGGCGGCCTGCACGGCGTCGGTGTGTCGGTGGTCAACGCGCTGTCGTCCGACACCGTGATCGAGGTCGCGCGCAACCGCGAGCTGTTCCGTCAGACCTTCTCGCGCGGCCACCCGACCAGCGGCCTGCAGAATATCGGCGCCGCCCCCAACCGCCGCGGCACCAGCGTCGCCTTCACCCCGGATACCGAGATTTTCGGCGACCAGGCGAAGTTCAAGCCGGCGCGGCTGATGCGGCTCGCCCGCTCGAAGGCCTATCTCTATGCCGGGGTCGAGATACGCTGGCGCTGCGATCCGTCGCTGATCGGCGACGACACCCCCGCCGAGGCGGTGTTCCAGTTCCCCGGCGGGCTTTCGGACCATCTCGCCGAACAGATCGGCCAGCGCGAATGCGCGACCACCGGCTTCTTCGCCGGCAAGCAGGCGTTCGCCGAAGGCCAGGGTTCGGTCGAATGGGCGGTCGCCTGGCCGCTCTGGTCCGAAGGATCGTACAGCTATTATTGCAACACCATCCCGACCCCCGATGGCGGCACCCATGAGACCGGCCTGCGCGCCGCGCTGGTCAAGGGCATTCGCGGTTTCGCCGACCTGGTCGGCCAAAAGCGCGCCAAGGACATCACCGCCGACGATATCGTCGTCGGTTCGGAACAGATGCTGTCGGTGTTCATCCGCGACCCGCAGTTCCAGAGCCAGACCAAGGACCGGCTGACCTCGCCCGATGCCGCGCGGCTGGTCGAGGCCGCGGTCCGCGACCATTTCGACCATTTCCTCGCCGACAATGTCGAGCGCGGCAAGGCACTGCTCGCCTTCGTCCTCGACAAGATGGACGAGCGGCTGCGGCGCAAGGCCGAGCGCGACGTCAAGCGCAAGACCGCGACCTCGGGTCGCAAGCTGCGCCTGCCTGGCAAGCTGACCGACTGTTCGAACGACGACCCCGCCGGCACCGAATTGTTCATCGTCGAAGGCGACAGCGCCGGCGGATCGGCCAAGCAGGCGCGCGACCGCAAGACCCAGGCGGTGCTGCCGATCCGCGGCAAGATCCTCAACGTCGCGTCGGCCAACAGCGCGAAGATCCTGGCCAACCAGGAAATATCCGATCTGATCCAGGCGCTGGGCTGCGGCAGCCGCGACAAGTGCAACGCCGATATATTGCGCTACGACCGGGTCGTGATCATGACCGACGCCGATGTCGACGGCGCGCATATCGCCACCCTGCTGATGACCTTCTTCTTCCAGGAAATGCCCGACATCGTCCGGCGCGGGCACCTCTATCTGGCGCAACCCCCGCTCTACCGGCTCACCGCCGGCACCAAGAGCCTCTACGCGATGGACGACGCCGACCGCGCGGCGATCGAAAAGGGTGCGTTCAAGGGCAAGAAGGTCGAAGTCGCGCGCTTCAAGGGCCTCGGCGAGATGAACCCGATGCAGCTGCGCGAAACCACGATGGACCCCAAGACCCGTACCCTGCTGCGCATCACCCTGCCCCAGGAATATGAGGAGCGCGCCGGGGTGCGCGACCTGGTCGACCGGCTGATGGGCAAGAATCCCGAGCATCGTTTCGCCTTCATTCAGGCCAATGCCGCCACCGTCGACGAAGAGGTGATCGACGCCTGAAATCGGCGGTCGGGTCGGGAATCCGGCCTGCGGTTTCGCGCGTTGCACCTCCCGTCCCCGATCCGGTACATCGGAAACAGCAACGAAAAGGCCCCGACGCTGCGATGACCGCCCATATCCACGCGATCGGCACCGCCGCGCCGGACCATGACGTCCACCAGGCCTTCATCGCCTGGGCCGGCGATCGCATCGCCGACCAACACAGCGCTCGGCTGTTCCGGCGGATGGCGATGCGATCGGGGATCGAGCGGCGCTTTTCGGTGCTGCCGCCCGGCGTGGACGGGGGATCGCCGGTAGAACCCGGCGGCTTCTATGGTGCCGGCATGCCCGGCACCGCGGCGCGAATGGATGTCTATGCCGAACAGGCGCCCGCGCTTGCGCTGGCGGCGATCGCCCGGCTCGCCGATCAGGTTGCGGTCGACGGCATCACCCATCTCGTGGTCGCGAGTTGCACCGGCTTCGTCGCCCCCGGCATCGACCAGATCATCGCCCGCGAACTCGGGCTCGACGGCGGGGTCGAACGCACGCTGGTCGGCTTCATGGGCTGCTACGCCGCGGTCGCGGCCCTCAGGGTCGCGCACCATATCGCCCGCTCCGACCCGGCCGCACGGATATTGGTGGTGACGGTCGAGCTGTGCTCGCTCCATCTTCAGGACAGCGAGGAGGTCGAGCGGCTGCTCGCCATGCTCCAGTTCGCCGACGGCGCCGCCGCGGCGCTGATAACCGCCGAGCCGGGTGGGATCGCGCTCGACCGCTTCTTCGCCGCGACCCTGCCGGACAGCGACGAACTGATCCGCTGGACGGTCGGCGACACCGGTTTCGAGATGGTCCTGTCGGGCGAGGTCCCGGGCCGCATCGGCCAGGCGCTTGCCGAACCCGATTTCCGCGCCCGCCTGCTCAACGGCCGCGAACCAGAAACAATCGCCGCCTGGGCGGTCCATGCCGGCGGCCGTTCGATCCTCGATGCGGTCGAACATGGGCTGGCGCTGCCGCAGGGCGCGCTCGCCGCCTCACGCGACGTGCTGCGGCGGTTCGGCAACATGTCCTCGTCGACCTTGATGTTCGTGCTCGCGGCGATGCTGGCGGGCACGCTGGCGCTCGACAGCATCGGCGACGGCATCGCGCTCGCCTTCGGCCCCGGCCTCGCCGCCGAGGGCTTCGACTTCCGGCTGCTGTGATGCGCTCGCTCGCCCGCCGTGCCGAGCAGGACGAGCAGATGGATGCCGCCGATCTCGACCCGACGACCTACGCACGCATCCTCACCGACCTCGCCCGGGTCAACTGGTGGACGATGGCGCCCCGCCCCACCCTCGCCTTTCTCGCCAAGGCGGTCGGCGACCGGCGCCGCTTCTCGCTGCTCGACGTCGGCTTCGGCGATGGCGACATGCTGCGGACGATCGCCCGCTGGGCGCAGCGGCGCGGGATCGACGCCGATCTGACCGGGGTCGACCTCAATCCGCGCAGCGCCGGGGTGGCACGGGCCAAGACCCCAGCGGGGATGAACATCCGCTACGTCACCGGCGACTATCGCGACCATGCCGACGGCCACGACCTGATCGTCAGCAGCCTCGTCACCCATCATATGGACGATGCCGAACGCATCGCTTTCCTGCGCGACATGGAACGGCAGGCGCGGATCGGCTGGTTCGTCAACGACCTGCACCGGCACATCGTCGCCTATCTCGGTTTTCCCGTCCTCGCCCGGCTGATGGGCTGGCACCGGATCGTCCGCGAGGATGGGCAATTGTCGATAGCGCGCAGTTTCCGCCCCGCCGAATGGCGGGCGATGGTCGCAGCCGCCGGGCTCGATTCCGGGGCGGTCGAAATCGCCCGCCGCTTTCCTTTCAGGCTATGCGTCGCGCGCCGGCACTGATCGCGGGCGGAGGCCCGGCGGGCGCCGCCGCGGCGATCCTGCTCGCGCATGGCGGCGCGATGCCGGTGCTGATCGAACGCAGCCGGGTGCCGCACGACGTGGTCTGCGGCGGCTTCCTCGCCGCCGATGCGATCATGATGCTCCGCCGGCTGCGGATCGACCCGGCGCTGCTCGGCGCCCGGCCGATCCGGCGCGTCCGGCTGGTGGCCGGCGGCCATGTCGCCGAAACCGACCTCCCCTTCGCCGCGATGGGGCTGTCGCGGACCACACTCGACCGGGTGCTGATCGAACAGGCCGTCGCCGAAGGGGCCTGTGTCGAGCGCGGTCTGACCATCCGCCGGGTCGATCCCGACAATCTGTGCCTCCATCTGAGCGACGACCATGCGATCGGCGGCGAGGCGCTGTTCCTCGCCACCGGCAAACATGACGTCCGCGGCGCCGCCCGCCCCGCCGAGGCGCAGGATGCCGATCCCGCGCTCGGCCTCAGGGTAAGGCTCGATCCGTCGCCGGCGCTCACCCGCGCGCTGGACGGCATGATCGAGCTCCACCTGTTCGACCATGGCTATGCCGGTCTGCTGCTCCAGGAGGATGGCAGCGCCAATCTCTGCCTGTCGGTCGCGCAATCGCGGATGAAGGCGGCCGGCTCGCCCGAGCGGCTGATCGCGGACCTCGCCGCCGATGCGCCGCTGCTCGGCGAGCGCTTCGGATCGGCGCGCGCGGTCGGTGCCTGGTCGAGCGTGGCGCGCGTTCCCTATGGCTGGCGCGAGGAGGTCGGGATGCCCGGGCTGTTCCGGCTCGGTGACCAGGCCGCGGTGATCGCCAGCCTCGCGGGCGACGGCATCGCGATCGCGCTGGCGAGCGCCTTCCGGGCGACCAACTGTTTCCTCCATGACGGCCCCGCAGCGGCGGTCGCCTGGCAACAGGGTTTTGCCCGGCGGGTCGCCAGGCCGGTCAAGGTCGCCTCGCTGCTGCGCCGCGCCGGCGAGATTCCCGGCCTGTCGGGCCCGCTGATCGGCCTGCTGCGCCATGTTCCGTCGCTGATGCGGATGGCGTCCTCGGTGACCCGGATCGAACGGTGACCGCCCAGCCGCGACCGGCGGCCATCGAAATTTATAGCAGCTTCTACAAAACCGCCATCAACAGGGTGATCGTCACGATCGAGACCATCGTCGACACCAGGATCGTCCGGGCGGTGACATCGGCTTCGCGGGTGTAGAGTTCGGCGAGCATGAACGGGCCGGTTCCGGTCGGCAGCGCCGCCAGCAGCACCGCCGCCTTGGCCCAGAGCGGCGGCAGCGGCCAGATCAGATAGGCGATCGTCCAGGCGATCAGCGGCTGCGCGACCAGCTTGAGCGCGACCAGCAGCGTGACCCCGCCCAACGGCACAGGCGGCCGCCTCTCGCCCACGAACAGGCCGAGTGCGACCAGCGCGCAGGGGCTCGCCGCACCACCGAGCAGTTCGATGAATCGCGCGATCGGTCCCGGCAGGTCGACATGGCCGATCGCGAACAAGGCGCCGATCGCCGGCGCGAACACCAGCGGGTTGCGGATCGCCGACGCCGCGGCGCGACCGATCAGCACCGGCAGCCTGGCGTGCGGCTGCAGCGCGACCTCGATCGTCAGGATCGATCCGGCGAACAGCAAGGAGATCGTCAGGATCGAGGCGATCGATGTCGGCAGCAGGCTCGCGGGGCCGAGCAGCGCGAGGCAGAGCGGAATGCCGATGAAGGCGGTGTTCGAATAGCCCGCGGCAAGCCCGTCGACCACCGCATCGGGCGCGGCGACGAAGCGGCGGCGGACGAAGACCGTCAGCGCGAACACCAGCACGCAGCTCGCCCCCGATGCGGCGATGAAGCCCGGCTGCCAGATCTCGGCGGGATGCGCCTCGGCCAGGATCCGGAACATCAGCACCGGCAAGGCGAGCTTGGTCACGAAGCGCGACAGTTCGGCCTGGGTCGCGGCGCCGAATATGCCGATCCGCCGCATCGCGAACCCCGCGCCGATCAGCGCGAAGATCGGCAGGATCGCACCGATCGTCGTCAGCATCGCCGAGGCCCGGCCGTCCGGATCAATCGCGCCGTTCAGCCTTGCGGCGTTCCTTCTCGGCCTTTTTCGCGGCTTTGCGATCGCGCTCTTCCTGCTTGCGCATCTCGCGCCCGCGGTTGCGATCGGCCTCGTCCTGGCTGGTGGTTGCCCAGTCGACGCCCTTGCTCACCACCCGCACCGGCGCGGTGACGATCGATGTCGCGGTGCTCACGCAGCCGGCGAGCAGGGACGAAGCGGCGAGGACGATCAGGATACGCAAGCGAACAACCTTTCGGGCGGAATCAGGCGGTCAACGTGGCGACCAGCGCCTTGACCTTCTTCTGACGCCATTGTGGCGTCGGTGCGACCAGCCAATAGCTTTTTGGCGACGGCTGCGGATCGCCATGGGTGCGGACCCGGCCTTCGGCGATATCGCGCTCGACCAGCAGCGCCGGCACATGCGCGGTGCCGAACCCCGCCGCCGCCGCGTCGATCGCCAGCCCCGCATCGGCGACCAGCAGCGCGGCATCGGCATCCTCGCCGGCCCCGCGCCAGCCGATCGGGGCGCCATGCGCCAGCCCGACGGTGACGATCATCCCATCGGCGAGCTTGATTCCCTCATGCTCGCCCGGCCCCTCGGCATAGCAGATGGCGAGGTCGAGATTGGCCTGGGTGAAATCGAGCCCCTCGTCCGACGACAATAGCACGAAGCGCAGGTCGGGATCGGTCCGGCCATAATCGGCCAGCCGCGGCGCCAGCCATTTGGCGGTGAAATCGCGTGGTGCCGCGATCGTCAGCGTCTTCGACGACTGGCCGGCCTGCATCGCGCGAACCGCCTCCTCGAACTGGAGGAAGCCGGCACGCAACGCCTCGAGCCCCGCTTCGCCCTCGGGGGTCAGTTCGAGCCCCTTGGCGGTGCGGCGGAACAGCACCACGCCGAGCGTATCCTCGAGCGCGCGGATCTGCTGCCCGACCGCGGCCGGGGTCACCGCCAGCTCGTCGGCGGCGCGGGTGAAGGACAGGTTGCGCGCGGCGGCATCGAGCACCCGCAGGCCGTTCAGGGGAAGATGGGTCCGCTTCATGTCGTTCGCCTCAATGCGTGACCGTCGGCGCGATCAGAGCGAAACGCGGAATCGCCACGTTGAAGCTCTGCCCATCCTCCGAGGTCATGCGATAGCTGCCTTCCATCGACCCGCTCTGGGTCTGGAGCGGGCAGCCCGATACATAGTCGTAATGCTGGCCCGGCTCGATCATCGGCTGTTCGCCGATCACGCCGTCGCCGCGCACCTCGTGCCGGGCGCCGCGCCCGTCGGTGATCAGCCAGTGGCGGGTCAGCAGCTGGATCGCCATCGGCCCGTCATTCTCGATCCGGATATGATAGGTCCAGAACCAGCGATCGCGCGCCGGCTCGGACTGGTCGGGCATGAACGACACCGACACCCGGACGATCACGCCGCGCGTGCGGGCGCTGTAGGGAAACAGCGCGCGCATGCTGGCGGCGGGCCCATCCATCAGAGGCCGACCGCTCTGAGCGCGCGATCGAGATCGTCGATCACGTCGAGCGGATCCTCGAGCCCGACGTTCAGCCGCAGCATGCCCTCCTCGACCCCCATCTCGGCGCGGACCTCGGCAGTCAGGCCCGCATGGGTGGTCGAGCAGGGATGGGTCATCAGCGACCGCGAGTCGCCGATATTGTTCGAGATGTCGATGAGCTCGAGCGCGTCGAGCAGGCCGTGCGCCTGGGTACGACCGCCGTCGAGATAGAGCGCGACGATGGTGCCGCCCGCCGCCATCTGCTTCTTCGCCAGTTCATACTGGGGATGGCTCGGCAGGAACGGATAGAGGGTGCGCGCGACCCGGCTCTCGAGAAATTCGGCGACCTTGAGCGCATTCTCGCTCTGGCGGCGGATCCGCAGGTCGAGCGTCTCGAGCCCCTTGAGCACCACCCAGGCGTTGAACGCCGACAGGGTCGGGCCGGTGTTGCGGGTGAACGACAGCAGCGTCTTGTTGATGAACTCGTCGGTGCCGCACACCGCGCCCGCGAGCACGCGCCCCTGCCCGTCCATCATCTTGGTCGCCGAATAGGCGACGATATCGGCGCCATAGTCCATCGGCCGCTGCAGCAGCGGCGTAGCGAAGGCGTTGTCGACGATGCTGAGCAGCCCCGCATCCTTCGCGATCCGGCACACCGCCTCGAGATCGACGATCTCGAGGGTCGGGTTGGCGGGGGTCTCGAAAAAGAACAGCTTGGTGTTCTCGCGGATCGCCGCCTTCCACTGATCGCCATCGGTGCCGTCGACGATCGTCGCCTCGATCCCGAAGCGCGGCAGCAGCGTGTCGGTCAGCCAGCGGCACGATCCGAACGCGGCGCGGCCGGCGACGATATGGTCGCCCATCTGGAGCTGGCAGAGCAAAGCCGCGGTCATCGCCGCCATGCCGGTCGCCATGCAGCGCGCCGCCTCGGCGCCTTCCATCAGCGCGATTCGCTCCTCGAGCATCTCCACCGTGGGATTCTGGAGGCGCGAATAGGTCATCCCCTTCTGCTCGCCCGCGAAGCGCGCGGCGGCATCGCCCGCACAATCATAGGCATAGCCCGAGGTGAGGAAGATCGCCTCGCTGGTTTCGCCCCATTCGGAACGGGCGGTGCCGCCGCGGACCGCCTGGGTCGCGGGGCGCCATGTGGTGGTGATCGAACGATCCTGGCCGGTCAGCTTCTTCATCGCGTCGCTTTGCCGCCGTTCCGCCTCCCACGTCAATGTGGATAGAGCATGTTCAAGCAGGATGGCGTCATCCTGCGACTCGGAAGATGCGGCAAACAGCGGAAAATTGGAACGATCGGCGATCCGTATCGATCGCCCGTCGTTCTAATGCTTGTGAAGCGTCACAAAGCCTCCTTATGGTCGCCGCGCATCACATTCCAAGGAGAGCATATGGCCACCGCCATCCAGGACATTCCGCTGCAGACGATCAAGGGCGAGGACGCCAGCCTCGGCGATTATGCCGGCAAGGTCCTGCTGCTGGTCAATGTCGCGTCGAAATGCGGGCTGACCCCGCAATATGAAGCGCTCGAGAAGCTCTATGCCGATTACAAGGACAAGGGCGTCGTCGTGCTCGGCTTCCCGGCCAATAATTTCGGCGCGCAGGAGCCCGGCACCGACGCGGAAATCGCCGATTTCTGCACGACCAATTTCGGCGTCGACTTCCCGATGTTCTCGAAGCTCTCGGTCAAGGGCGAGGACCAGCACCCGCTCTATCGCGAGCTGACCACCAGCTATCCGACCGCGACGCTGAAGAACGAGGACTTCAAGAAGCGGCTCGAAGGCTATGGCATCAAGCAGGACCAGCCGAACGACGTCTTCTGGAATTTCGAGAAATTCCTGATCGCCAAGGACGGCACGATCGCCGGCCGCTTCGCGCCCGACATCACCCCCGACGATGCGATCATCACCGGGGCGATCGACGCCGAACTCGCGAAATAACCGAAACCTCCCCGCCCTTTCGAGGGCGGGGCTTGGGAGGCGGGTCAGTGCGGTCGGCGCCGCTGCCGGCCATATCCTTCGGCCGCTATTTCGCCGCCAGCAGCGCGTCGAGCCAGCCCGGCCCCTTTCCGACCCGTTCGAGCCGCGGATAGAGATTGCCTCGGTCGTAGCGGATCGACACGGTGCGATATTCGTCGCCGCGCTTGACCAGCAGTTCGATCGGCTTCTTCGTCTTCGCGGCATCGTCGATCCGGTCGACCAGCCGCGCCGGCTCGAACGCCTCGCCGTCGAGCGCGACGATCGTCGTGCCGACGGTCAGCCCCGCTTCGAACGCCGGACTGTCCCACATCACCTGGGTCAGCGCCTTGTCCTTGTCGATGACGACGCCGAGCGAATAGCTGAGATCGGTGACCTTGCGGCGCCGTTCCTCGCTCTTCCAGTAACCGGTCGGCTCGCTGGTATAGGCCAGCCGGAAGCCGCCCTTGGCGATCCAGTCCATCGGTGCGTCCTTGCGGACCTCGTCGACCCGGGCATGGAGGAAGCCCGCCCAGTCGAACGGCGCGACCTGGCCGAGGGTCGCGACGACATCCTCGAAACGGTAGGTCAGCACACCCCAGTCGCCGTCGCGCATCCCGAAGAAGGCGCGCGCGAAATCGTCGAGCGAACGCTTGCCGCCGGTCAGTTCGCGGATCTTCATGTCGGTGTCGAGCCAGACCAGCAGGCCTTCGCTGTAATAATCCTCGGACCGCTGATAGCTGATCCAGGGATTGGGTCGCCGCCCCGCCATGATCGGGTCGTTGGTGGTGTCGATCAGCGGCCGCCAGTCGCGGCCGCGGCGATTCTCGTAGGTCGCGGCGATCATCGCATAGGCGCCCATTATGTCGCTTGCCGACGCCAGCCCTGACCGCGCCTGGAGCACATAGCCCCAATATTGGGTCTGCCCCTCATAGACCCACAGCAGCGAGTTGCGCATCGGCACCGAATAATCGGGGGTCCAGCTATCGGCGCCGCGGCGAAATTTGCCGTCCCAGCTATGGCTATATTCATGCGGCAGCAGGTTGCGCGATCCCGGCTGGTCGTCCCATTTGGCGAAATAGCCCGGCGACACGCCGTCCTCGCTCGACCGGTGATGTTCGAGGCCGATCCCGCCCATCCGATCGCTGATCGACAGCAGGAATTCGTAGCGGTCATAATGTTCGGCGCCGAACAGCCTGACCGCCTGTTCGACCAGCCGGCGATGCGCCGCGATCTGCGGCTCGCTCGCCTCGAGTTCCTCGGGCCGGTCGGCGACGATGTTGAGCCGCACCTTGGGCGACAGCCGGACGTCCCGGAAATAGCGTCCGGCGATCATCGGGCTGTCGACCAGATCCTCGAAATCGATCGGCTTGAACGCGACCGTGCCGAGCGCCCCCGGCATCTTCGGATCGAGCGCCGCCGCATAGCGCCAGCCCTCGGGCAGGATCGCTGTCGGCTCGATCATGATGTTCCGCGTATAATAGCCCGCCGGATAGAAGGCGGTCAGGTTCCACTGCAGGCTCAGCATCTCGCGGGTCATCACCACCCGCCCCTGGTCGGTCTTGGTCGGCGACACATAGGAAAAGGCGAGGTCGATCGCCTTCGCGCCCTCGGGCACCTCGACATGGAGCGCATAGACATCGACCGGATCGCGCTTCCACGCCACCGCCTTGCCATTGGCGCTGATCGCGATCCCGACGACATCGTCGATCGGTCCGCGCGGGGCATGGTTGCCCGGCAGCCATTGCGGATAGAGCAAGGTCAACCGGCCGGCCTGGGCGACCGGGATCGTCTCGCGCACCATGAAGATGCCGCGCGCGGTGTCGGTGGCATCGACCGTCAGCCTGATCGTCCCCGGATAGGGAATGTCGCGCGCCGGCGGCAGGCTGCGCTCGACCGGCAAGGGCTGCGGCAGCGTGTTCTCGACGGCGCTGGCGGGGGTGGAAAGCGAAGCGGCGAACATGGCCAGCGCGACGCCGGCCATCACATCAAGGCGTGAGGTCATCCCGCATATTGCCGCGCCACCGCGCCCGCGTCACCCCGCAATCATTGAAAAACCTCGACCAGCCTTTCGCTGCCCCGCCCCTTGGGGTCCGGACCGAAACGATTGTCACCGGGCGTGCCGTCGAGACACATGAAAACGAGCACGACCAGGCCCCCCACCACCGGGATGAAAGCCAGAAGCAGCATCCAGCCCGATCGATCCTGATCATGGAAACGTCTTACCTGCACGGCGATCGATGGAATGATCATCGCGAGCCCGAGCAGGATGAACACAAGGCCGAGGACAGCGCCGCCGCCCATGCCCCTGCCGACATCGATCACACTCAGAAACAGGCCGAGTACGAAGAAAATCAGGAACTGGAAGAGAACGAACATCCAGTATTCCTTGCGCTGCGAGCGCCCGCCGAAGTCGGCATAGCGACGTAGCGGCATCAGCATATAGTCCATAGAAAAACTCCCCCCGGATATGATCCGAGGGGAGTCTATCTTGTCCCGAAATCGGCGTCGCGCTGAACTTGGTCCAGCTTCGACCAAATCGATCAGGCGGCAGCCTTGGCCCGGCTCGCGCGCTTGCGCTCGTGCGGGTCGAGGTGGCGCTTGCGCAGCCGGATCGACTTCGGCGTGACTTCGACCATCTCGTCGTCGTCGATATAGGCGATCGCCTGCTCGAGCGTCATCTTCTTCGGCGGGGTCAGGCGGATCGCGTCGTCCTTGCCGCCCGAGGCGCGGAAGTTGGTGAGCTGCTTCGCCTTCATCGGATTGACCTCGAGGTCATCCGTCTTGGCGTTCTCACCGACGACCATGCCCTCATAGAGGGTCTCGCCATGGCCGACGAACAGGATGCCGCGCTCTTCGAGCGGGCCGAGCGCGTAGCTGTTGGCTTCGCCGGCGCCGTTCGAGATCAGCACGCCATTCTTGCGGCCCTCGATATTGCCCTTGTGCGGGGCATATTTCTCGAACAGCCGGTTCATGATGCCGGTGCCGCGGGTGTCCGACAGGAACTCGCCATGATAGCCGATCAGGCCACGCGACGGCGCCGAGAAGGTGATGCGGGTCTTGCCGCCGCCCGACGGACGCATGTCGGTCAGTTCGGCCTTGCGCTGCGCCATCTTGTCGACGACCGTACCCGAATATTCGTCGTCGACGTCGATCACGACGGTCTCGAACGGCTCGGTCTTGCCACCATTCTCGTCCTCGCGGAACAGCACCCGCGGACGCGAGATGCCAAGTTCGAAGCCTTCGCGGCGCATCGTCTCGATCAGCACGCCGAGCTGAAGCTCGCCGCGCCCGGCGACCTCATAGCTGTCCTTGTCGGCGCTCTCGGTGACCTTGATCGCGACATTGCTCTCGGCTTCGCGGAACAGGCGGTCGCGGATCATCCGGCTGGTGACCTTGCTGCCCTCGCGGCCCGCCATCGGGCTGTCGTTGACGGCGAAGCGCATCGACAGCGTCGGCGGATCGATCGGCTGCGCGTGCAGCGGCTCGCTGACGCTCGGGTCGGCGATGGTGTTGGCGACGGTCGCGACGGTCAGGCCGGCGATCGAGATGATGTCGCCGGCATTGGCCTCTTCGACCGGAACCCGCTCGAGACCGCGGAACGCCATGATCTTCGACGCGCGACCGGTCTCGACGATCTTGCCTTCGGGATCGAGCGCGTGGATCGGCATGTTGGTCTTGACCGAACCTGAAAAGACCAGGCCGGTCAGGATGCGGCCGAGGAAATTGTCGCGGTCGAGCAGCGTCACCAGGAACTTGAACGGACCATCGGGATCGGCCGACGGCGCCGGCACATGGTCGACGATCTTCTGGAACAGCGGCTCGAGCGTGCCCGAACGCGCCTGGGGATCGTCGCTGGCATAGCCGTTGCGGCCCGAAGCGAACAGCACCGGGAAATCGAGCTGCTCGTCGGTCGCCTCGAGGCTGACGAACAGGTCGAACACCTCGTCGAGCACTTCCTGGGTGCGCTCGTCGGGACGGTCGATCTTGTTGACGACCACGATCGGACGCAGGCCGAGCGCCAGCGCCTTGCCGGTCACGAACTTGGTCTGCGGCATCGCGCCTTCGGACGAGTCGACCAGCAGGATCACCCCGTCGACCATCGACAGGATGCGCTCGACTTCACCGCCGAAGTCGGCGTGGCCGGGGGTGTCGACGATGTTGATCCGGGTCTTCTCACCCTTGTGATCGTCCCATTCGATCGACGTGCACTTGGCCAGGATCGTGATGCCACGTTCCTTTTCGAGGTCGTTCGAATCCATCGCGCGCTCTTCGATGCGCTGATTGTCGCGAAAAGTGCCCGACTGACGGAAGAGCTGATCCACCAGGGTGGTCTTGCCGTGATCGACGTGCGCAATGATGGCCACGTTGCGGAGGCTCATGGTTCTGTAAATCCTGAATGCGGGAAATGTGGCGCGCCCTTAGCTGAAATGGCGCGTCGCAACAAGTCCGGCGTGAGTCGCATCCTATCGAAACCGGTCGGACCGGGCTCGGCCAGCGGCGATCTTTGGCCAAAAAAAAGGCCGATCCCTTGGGACCGGCCGAAAGTTATTAGGAGAGGATGCCTGAAAGGCCCGTTGCTTCTGCAGTCCGAGGCATGATTCGGCGAATGTGTTATGCGACTGAACGATTGCATTTTATGCAATTACGCTTTGTAACATGGTAACGCTCCCAGAAATCCGCCGATGGCAGATAGGCGTATTGCGTTCATAATACGGCTCTCGCTTGAATATTGTCGCACTTGCGGCCATCTTCGCCCGACGCACAAGCGACGCAGGAGACGGGACGACCATGGCCAGCACGACCACCACCACCGAGGAGCCCGACCTGGTGCTGACGGCGCCGGCTCCCGTGAAGGTGATCGCGCCCGAAAAGGCGTCAGGCCTCGTCCCGCTGCGCGAGGAGCAGAAGACCGATTCCGAGGCGAAGGTCGATCAGTTCATCGACGATCTGGTCGCGCAGGACGTCAATTCGCCCGAATTCGGCAAGCGCGTCGACAGCATCAGCAATATGGGCATGCGCGAGATCCGCGAGGCCGCTGGCCAGTCGAACCGCTTCCTCGACCGGCCGGTGCGGGCGATCGACGCCGATACCGGGGTCGGCGCCGACCTCGCCGAGCTGCGCCGTACGATCGAGGATCTCGATCCGGGCAGCAAGGGCGACCTCTTCGCCCGCAAGAAACTGTTCGGGATCCTCCCGTTCGGCAACAAGATGCGCGACTATTTCGACAGCTACAAGTCGGCGCAGAGCCACATCTCGTCGATCCTGCGCAGCCTCGCCTCGGGCAAGGACGAACTGATCAAGGACAATGCCGCAATCGACGTCGAGCGGCAGAATCTGTGGGCGGCAATGGGCCGGCTCGAACAGATGATCTTCATGTCGAAGCTGCTCGACGAGCGGCTCGAGAACAAGGCGCTCGAGCTCGACAGCAGCGATCCCGGCAAGGCGAAGACGATCCGCGAGACCGCGCTCTTCTACGTCCGCCAGCGCAGCACCGATCTGCTCACCCAGATGGCGGTGACGGTGCAGGGCTATCTCGCGCTCGATCTGGTCAAGAAGAACAATGTCGAACTGGTGAAGGGGGTCGATCGTGCCTCGACGACGACGGTCGGCGCGCTGCGCACCGCGGTGACCGTCGCCCAGGCGCTCACCAACCAGAAGCTGGTGCTCGAACAGATCACCGCGCTCAACACGACGACCGCGAACATGATCGAATCGACCGGTTCGATGCTCAAGAACCAGACCGCCGAAATTCACAAGCAGGCGGCCTCATCGACGATCCCGGTCGAGACGCTCCAGCGCGCCTTCCAGAATATCTACGATACGATGGATTCGATCGACAAGTTCAAGCTCGAGGCGCTGTCGTCGATGAAGCAGACGGTCGGCACGCTCAGCAACGAGGTCGAGAAGTCGCGCGGCTATATCGCCCGGGCGGAAGGCGCGGCCCAGGGCAATTCCGAACCCTTCCGCGCGCTCGAAGGCTGAGGAACCACGCCCGATGATCGACAGCCGCCAGACGATGCAGCGCGCCGACGACCTGCTCCAGCGGGTTCGTTCGCAGACCTCGCCGGCCGCGGTCAAGGCGCATCGCCGCCGGGTCGCGGGCTTCTTTCGCCGGCTCAAGATCGCGATCATGGGCCTGCTCGCGGTGATGCTGGCGACCGGGATCGCCGGCAGCATCACGCCGATCGGGGTCTGGGGCTTCCTGCTGATGCTGATCGGCATGGCGGTCGTCTTCTGGGGGGTGATGCTGATGTGGCCGCGCCCGTCGGAGCCGACCACCGAGCAGATCGCCCGCAGCGACCTGCCCGCGCTGCCCGGCAAGACCGAGCGCTGGCTCGAGGCGCAGCGCCCGGCGCTGCCTGCCCCCGCGCAGCGGCTCGCCGACGAGATCGGGATCAAGCTCGAGACGATCGCCCCCCAGCTCGCCCGGCTCGATCCGCAGGAGCCCGCGGCCTATGAGTTCCGCAAGCTGATGGCCGAGGAACTGCCCGAGCTGATCGACGGCTATAAGCGCGTTCCCGAGACGATGCGCCGCGAGTCGCGCAACGGCACCTCGCCCGACAAGCAGCTGCTCGACGGCCTGCGGGTGGTCGACGACGAACTCCAGCGGCTGAGCGCGCAGGTCGCCTCGGGCGACCTCGACAAGCTCGCCACCCAGGGCCGCTATCTCGAGCTCAAATATCGCGGCGAAGGCAGTAGCGGACCGAATTAGAGTATTTTCAAGTCAGGTGGAACACCTGACGGCTCGGAAAATACGGAAAACAAAGACAATTTAGAGCATGTTCTGATCAATCTGATCAGGACATGCTTTAGGCCGCGTCGAGCTCGGCATAATAGCGGAACAGCCCGTCGCCATAGGGCAGCCGCCGGTCGCTCACCAGATAGTCGGCGAATTCGGGCAGTCCGGCCACCCGCAGATGATGCGCGACCAGCCGCGGCACATCGGCCTCGACATGCTTCATCCGCTTCGGAAAGGCATGGCGCAGGCCGTCGAACAAATGGAACAGCGACAGGTCGGCATAGCTCCAGCGATCGCCGACCAGCCAGTCGTGCCGGCCGAGCGCACGCTCGAAATAGCCCAGATATTTGGGCATGCGATCGTCGCGAAAATCCTCGGCGCGCCGCGCGGCCTCTGGCTTCTGCTCCTCATAATAAAGCCCCGAGCCGATCGGGTGGTGCGCGTCATGCGCCTCGACCACCATGTCGGCGATCGTCAGCTGATATTGCAGCGCCGCCAGCCGTCCCACCTCTTCCTTCGGCGCAAGCCCATGGTGGCGGCCGAGCCAGTCGAGGATGTTCGCGGTCTGTGCGATCACCCGTTCGCCCGCGACCAGATAGGGCGGCGCGAACGGCTCGGGCACGCGCGTCTTCATGTCGGCCATCATCGCCGCGTCGCCCTGCTCGCGCGCGCAATCGCGATAGGCGATCCCGCCCGCTTCGAGCGCCTGGCGCACGAACTCGCCGCGCCCGGGAATGCCGGTCCAGTACCACAGATCATAGGCCATCGCCGCATCCTCCACCGCCTGCCAACGCACGAGACGCCGGTTGGGTCAGCGGCAATATGTCCAGGCGCCTCGGCGGCCCCGATCGAGATGCAGGTGATCGCGGTGGAGATCGTTGTAATCGGGCGACAATGTCGTCGAGAAAATATCGCAGGCGCCATCGCGAACCTCATGGAGGAAGGCGCCCTTCGCGCCGTCGCTCTTCCAGTCGCCGGCCACCGTGATCCGCCGCCCGTCGGCGAGCCGGAAGCCGGCGATGTCGATCGCGTTGGCGGTGGCGTGTTCGCTCCAGCGCCCCTCGCGGCCGCCGCGGATACCGCGGCAATTATAGCTGCCGAACGTGTCGATCCGCGCCACCTTCACCCCGAAATGGCGTTGCGCGGCGGGATCGATCACCTGCTTCTGCCACAGGAACAGGGCCGCGGTGACCACACAGCTGGTGGTCGCGGGCGGCGAGAAGCCGGCGATGCCCTTGTTCTGCAACCGTACGCCGTCGGCATAGCCGCAATAGAAGCCGCCCTTGATCACCGGCAGCACCTCGTAGCGCAACCCGGCATCGTCGAGCAGCGCGCGGCAGGCGGGGAAATCGTCGCGCAGCCGGTCGAGCTTGAAGCTGGTGAACGGGCCGACCCGGTCGGCCAGCGCCATCCGCCCCCAGGGCATGTCCTCGGGATAACGCCGGCCCCATTCGAAGAGGCCGAGCGCGAGCGCGACGATGGCGACGATCAGGAAGGTGCGGAAACCGAAACGGTTGAGAGTCATGACCGCCCGGTCTTAGCGGCGCGGCCCGGCCACCGCTACGCTATCCTTGGCTCAGCGGCCCGAAACCGCGGTCCAGGCGGCGGCGACCGCGAGAAAGGCGAAGTCGGCGGCCATCACCCCGAGCGCCAGCGACTCCACCGCCACCGTGACCGTATAGCCGATGATGCCGATACCGGCCGCGGCCATTGCCACGCTGGCGATCCGGCCGACGGAGAAACGGGGCTTCGCGGGCGTCTTGGGGCGCCGGGCAGCCGGGGCAGGACGCGCCGTCATGTGGCTGGCGGGCGCTTCGGCACGCTGCGCGGCCGGAGCGAGCGACGGGACGATATCGAACTGCTGGAATGCCATGACCTTGCTCCCTTCGTCAGGAGGTCGGGGCGGGATCGTTCCGGCGGCGGCCTCTGGACCGGATATGGGGTCTGGCGGGTCGCAATTGTAGCTGAATAAAGTCGATCGCTTTGTTCGACTATCTCGAACAGTCGGCACGCCAGCGCGCAAGGTCGGCCGGGGTCACGCCACCACGCTGGTAGGCGCACCGCCGCCCCGCCCTGTCGAATGCCACCGCCGTCGGCAGCGCCCCGCCCGCCTCAGGCGCCAGCGCCAGCACATCGACCGACGCACTTGCCGGGAAACGCACGGCGTCGTCGGCCAGACCGCCCAGCAACGCCTTGCTGCGCGGGCTCGCATCGACGGCGACCACGACGACCGGCAGCGGCGTCGCCGCCTTGCGCAGTGCATCGATGTCGCGCAGTTCGGCGCGGCACGGCGCGCACCAGATCGCCCAGAACAACACCACCGCCGGCTTCGGCAACGCGCGGACCGCGCCGGCGCCGTCGCGCAGCGACGGTTCGGGCGGCGCCGCGCCGATCAGGAGGAGCGCGAACAAGATCGGGATGATACGCAAGACTGTCATCGCCGCCTTGCTAAGCTTGATCCATTTCGAACGCAAAACTCTTCGTACCAGCCTTGCCGATCGAAAAGTCGAGCCTGTAAACATGCCGGCAGCAGGGCCAAAAGCGGGACCAAAAGCAGCGGCCAACAGCGGGAGATGCCGTCGATGATCTTTTATCTGCTTGCGGCAATGCTTGCGACCGATGCCCCGCCCGTTCCCACCCCTGCCCCGCCCCCTGCGCAGATGAGCGCGCAAGCCGCCTTCGATGCCGCGACCGTCGCCCGCGAGGCAGGCCGCTTCGACGAGGCCCTGACGATTTTTTCCGGGCTCGAGACGCGCCCCTCGGTCCTGCGCAATCCGGCGGTGCTGGGCACCGTCAAGATCCGGAAGGGCCTGGCGCTGGCGGAACTCGATCGACAGGACGAGGCCGAGACGTCGCTACGCGACGGTCTGAAGCTCGTGCCCGAAGCGATCGATACCTATCATGGGGATCGCTTTCTGGCGCATATCGCTCTGGCGCGCATGGCGGCCGCCAACCTCGAATATGCCCGCGCGAACGCCGAACTGGCGTTGGCCCAGCCGCTCGTCGACAATGATTCCGCGCGCGTCGAACTTCTGGTGCTGCAGGCACGCGTCACCATGTTCGACGAAGGTGACGCCGCGATCGGCTATGCCGATGCCGCACTCGCCATCGTCGCCCGGAACAAGACCGCCACCAAGCCGCTCCTGGCCGAGCTGCGCTCGCTGCACGCCCGCGCCCTGCTCAATCGCGGCCGTGCCGCCGAAGCCTATGCCGAACTGAAGAAGGCGATCGCCGAGCAAGGCGGTCTCGACCTCAGGGTCGGCCTGTCGGAAATCATCACCCGTTCCGACATGGCGCTCGCGGCATTGCTCAACGGCGACGACGAAGCCGCCCGCAAATATCTCGCCTATACCGGCGCGGGGCGGTGGGAAAAGGCGCCCTTCGCGACTGCGGTCCATATGGGACCGCCCGATTGCGAGGGGCCGGCCCATCTGCGGCCCGACGATGTCGCCGTGGTGGAATTCAGCATCCGTGCGGATGGATCGGTCGGCTATGCGCAGCCGATCTACAGTTCGCGACTGGGCGCCGGCGCCGCGGAATTCGCGCGCGTCGTCCGCTCCTGATCATGGACGCCCGAATCGGCTGCGGCCATCCCCGAACTGTTCCGTGCCGTCACCCGCGTCGAACTGCGTTGCTCGACCGCCGCGGATCGCCCGACCGCCGCGGGACAGTTGAGCCGCGACCTCTCCGCCTGGCTGGAGGCGATCCACGCCCCGCCCAGCGATATCCAGGGTTCCGACGCGGCCAGGTTCGGCCCGTTGAAGACCGAACTCGCGCGCCGATCCGCCACCGGCGCGACGACCGCCGCGATACCGGTGCTGCTCGAACTGGCCGGCAGCCCGCTCGCATCCGATCTCGAACGCCAGGGCTGGCTGGTCCAGGCGCGCGACATCGCGATACGCGCCGGCGCGCCGCTGCCCGTCCGCATCGCCATCGAAATCGCACTCGCGAATGCGAACAGCCCGTGGAAGCTGCGCGACGCGCGCGAGCAGAAACGGGCGTTGCGCGAACTCGCCGCGCGACCGGAGGTGCGGCAGGATGCGCGCCTTGCGGCCACGCTGAACCTGCTGATCGCCGAAGCGACGCCGACCCGCTCTCCGCCTGCCGACGCGCGGGCGTTGCTCGAGCAGATTGTCGGGGATTCCCGGTTGACCGATCAATCGCCCGAAAAGATCGGCGCCCTCGTCCGGCTTGCCACGATTCAGGCCGCGGCCGGGGAAACCGCCGCAGCGCGCGCCAGCTATGCGCGCACCGGCCTGTCGGCGCAGCAATGCGCGCTGCTCGATGCGCAGCCCGTCATGCGCAAGAGCAACAGCTCCTCCAGCGATTTTCCGCTGGAGGCGATGCGCTGGGGCTTCGAAGGCTGGGTGAAGACCGAATTCGATATCCTCGCCGACGGACACACCACCCGCCAGCGCACGATCGTCGCCTATCCGCCGTTCGTGTTCCGCGATGCCGGCGTGTCGGTGGCGAAGAAGGTGCTCTACCAGACGAGCTACCGGCCACAGGGCGACATTGCCTGCACCGGGGCCAGCAAGAATATCCGCTTCGGCACCGGCGGATAGCCGCCGCCGGCGTCTCTCAACCGGCCGCGAAGAAGGGCTGCAGCCGACCGCGAATCCGCTCCAGCGGCGTGGCGCCCTCGAGATCGGGCTCGAAGCCCCGTCCGGTGATCGTCTCGAACGCCTCCGCATAGACGGCGGCGGTGCCCAGGATCAGATCCTGGGGGATTTCGGGGATCGGATCCTTGTACGGGTCGCAGCGCGCCGCCACCCACGACCGGACGAAATCCTTGTCGAAGCTGTCGGGACGCTCGCCGGCCTCGAACCGCGCGTCGTAGCTCGCCTGCTTCCAGTAGCGGCTGCTGTCGGGGGTGTGGATCTCGTCGGCGAGAACGATCCGCCCCTCCGGGTCGACCCCGAACTCATATTTGGTGTCGGCGAGGATCAGACCGCGCTCCTCCGCCAGCGTCTGTCCCCGCGCGAACAGCGCGAGCGCGGTCGCGCTCAGCTCGTCCCACTGCGCCGACGTCAGCAGCTTGCGGTCGAGGATCTCGGCCGGGGTCAGCGGCTCGTCATGGCCGCCGTCAAATTCCTTGCTGGTCGGGGTGATGATCGGCGTCGCCAGCCGCTGATTGTCGCGCATCCCGTCAGGCAGGGTCATCCCGTACATCGTGCGCTCGCCCGCCTTGTAGAGCGTCAGGATCGAGGTACCGGTGGTCCCGGCCAGATAGCCGCGCACGACGATCTCGACCGGCAATATGTCGAGGCGCCGGCACAGCAGGACATTGGCATCGGGATAGTCGATCACATGGTTGGCGCAGATATCGGCGGTCTGCTCGAACCAGAAACGCGCGGTCTGGGTGAGCACCTGCCCCTTGAACGGGATCGCGCACAGGATGCGATCGAACGCGCTCAGCCGGTCGGAAGCGATGATCAGCCGGCGCCCATCGGCCAGATCATAATTGTCGCGGACCTTGCCGCGATAATGGCACGGCAGTTCGGGGATCGTGGCATCGTCGAGCGTCCGCGACGCGAAGGCGGCAAAATCGTGAAGCGGCATCGGACATCCTCTGATCGGTCGGGATGTGCCTCATAGAAATTTCGTCTCAACAAGCCGACCAGAAAATGCGGACCGGGCTGCGCGCTGCCGCAAAAAGATGGGTGAGCGGGATGTCGACCTCACCCGCGGCGGCGCGTTCGGCGAGCAGGCGCTTGCGATGCCCGCGGATCACCAAGATGATCTCGCCCGCATCGGCGATCGCATCGAGGCTCAGGCTCAGGCGGTCGACCGCGACATGGCCCGAGCTGTCGGCCGGACGCGTCCGGACAAGCTTGGGATCGGCTGCCGGCTGGGTGGGACGACGCTCGACATCGGCGGTTGAGAACAGGGAGGCGATCTTGCCGTCCTCGGCCATCCCCAGCCAGACCAGATCGAAACGCTCGGGGAGCGCGATTTCGTCGAGCGGCGAGATCCAGGCCGGCGTCCGGTCGAGCGCACGCGACAGCATGCCGTAATTGCTGGCCCAATGGGTCGGCGCGACCAGCCGCTCGTCGGTAGGGACGATCGTCGCGCGGTGCCAGGGCAGCCTGTAGTCGCGCAACCGGTCGAGGATCGGCTTCGGGGTCGATCCGCCGGCAACCGCGAGGAACGACGCACGATCGAGCGGCACATGCCGCGCGACATGATCGGCCACGGCGCAATCGTCGCCGCGCCACGACCAGATCGGCGCCATCGGTGCCGACGGCCTGCGATATCGGGCTTCAGCCATGCTCATCCAACGAAGCAGGGGCGAACATGGGTTCCGGCATGGTGCGATCTTTTGCGCCTCCATGGCGCGTCGGTCGAGACGACGAAATGTCCAGGGCCGGTCTCACGATCAGCGATCGGCCTGCCGCGCCTCGAGCGTCGCCGCCATCAGCACCTGCGACGGGTTGGCCTCGCAGATCGCCTCGACCTTGCCGATCAGATTTTCGGCATCGCCGGGGCGGCCGACCGCCTGGGCCAGGCCGAAATTCATGCCCGACCAGAAGCCGAGAACCCAGATCTGGGCCTCGGTGCGGCGATCGGATCCGAACGCGGTCTGACAGCTCGCATTGCCGACGCCGAAGATCGTCGCGCTCGCCTTCTGCGCCGGCATGACCGTCGGTTTGGGGGGCTGGGCCACGATCGCGCTCATCGTCATTGCCAGCGTCAGGAACATGCAACTCTCCATATCGTCTCGCCGCGCCGCATCGATCGGCGCTGGCGCCCCAGCCTAACGCCGTTGGCGGACACGATCACGTCAAACTTCACGAAACTGTCAAACAAATCCTTACACGCCCTCGGCCGCGGCGCGGAGCGCAACGCCGCCCGCCCCCGAGCGTTGAAGACAGGCGCGGGCTCGCGGGCGATCGACGACGGTCGGCCTCATGCTCGCCCGGTATCGGAGGGAATCATGTGGAGCGCGATGACGACGATGATGCGGCCGCCGCCCGGGCTCGACATCGACTTTGCCGAACCGGCGGGCGAGCCCGCCCTCACCGCGCCCGATTCGCTGTCATGGCGCCTGTTCAGGAACCCGGTCGCGCTGTTCGTCGGCGGGGTCGCCGCGGTCATCCTCGAACTGGCCGAGCCATCGGTCCGGGCGGGGGTGTGGGATCATAGCAGCTTTCGGCGCGATCCCGGGCTGCGCCTGCGGCGGACCGGCTTCGCCGCGATGATGACCGTCTATGGCCCGCGCCGCGCCGCCGAGGAGATGATCGCCAGGGTCGTTCGGATGCACGGCCAGGTTCGCGGCGAGACCGCGGACGGGCTGGCCTATCGCGCCAATGATCCGCGCCTGCTCGACTGGGTTCAGGCGACCGCGACCTTCGGCTTCGTCGAAGCCTATCACCGCTTCGTGACCCCGCTCGACGATGCCATGAAATCGCGCGCCTTCAGCGAAGCCCGCGCCGCCGCCCGTCTCTACGGCGCGACCGGCGCCCCCGCGTCCTGGGGCGACTGGCAGGCGCTGCTCGCCGCGACCGCGCCGAAGCTGGGCGGATCGCCGATCCTGACCGAATTTCTCGATATCATGGAAACCGCCGCCATATTGCCGGCGCCGCTACGGCCACTCCAGCGGCTGCTCGTGCGCGCGGCGGTCGATATGACGCCCGCCCCCGTGCGCGATCTGCCCGAACTGTCCGGCCGGGGCCTCGGTCGCCTCGGCCAGACCATGGTCCGGCTGCTCGGACGCACCGCCGATCGTCTGCCGTTGAACGGCACCCCGCCGGCCGAGGCCGCGCGCCGCCTCGGCGTCGCGCTGCGCTGATCGGCGCGCAGATCAGGGCCGACAACCAGCGCAAGGCGGCGTTCGCCCGCGCTTCGCTTCGATGATGGGAGAGTTGGATGCCCCGTGAGGATTCGAACCTCAATTAACGGAGTCAGAGTCCGTAGTCTTACCTTTAGACGACAGGGCATCAGCGGTGCGGGGGCAAATAGGCAGCTCGGCCGACGCTGTCAACGCCCATATCGAACCTTCCGCCGCTACTCTTGCGGCCGAACGATGCAGCCACTACTCTCTTTATCAAGTTCCGCGCGCAACCACGTGTCGCGCGGCGATTGAGAAGAGTTTTGTCCATGGCGCACCGGCCTAACCCGGCCCCGCCGCGCCCCGAACGTTCACGGGGCCGCGCGCACCCGTCGCCGCATCCAGGCGGCCCCCGGCACAGTTATGCCGCCCTCGATCTCGGCACCAACAATTGCCGGCTGCTGATCGCCCGCCCGTCCGACGACGGTTTCGTGGTGGTCGACGCCTTTTCGCGAATCGTCCGCCTCGGCGAGGGCCTCGCCGCCACCGGCAAGCTGTCCGACGCGGCGATGGACCGCGCGGTCAGCGCGCTGTCGGTCTGCGCCGACAAGCTGCGCCGGCGCCATGTCGCGCTGGTGCGCTCGGTCGCGACCGAGGCCTGCCGCCGCGCCACCAACGGCCGCGAATTCGTCCAGCGCGTCTATCGCGAGACCGGCATCGCGCTCGAGATCATCACCGCCGAGACCGAGGCCCGCCTCGCCGTGCTCGGCTGCCACGCGTTGCTCGAACCCGGCGAGGGCAAGGCGCTGATCTTCGACATCGGCGGCGGATCGACCGAACTGGTGCTGATCGACTTCGAACAGGGCCAGCCGCGCGTGCTCGACTGGTACAGCGCGCCCTGGGGCGTCGTCTCGCTCACCGAGAGCGAACCGCATGAGGGCGAGGATGCCGCGACGCTGATGCAGAGCTATGCGCGGATGCGCGGCCGCGTCGCCGAAAGCTTCGCGAATTTCGGCGCGAAGCTGAAGGCGCAGGGGGTTCCCGCCGGCCGGCTGCTCGGCACCAGCGGCACCGTCACCACCCTCGCCAGCGTCCATCTCGACCTGCCGAGCTATGACCGGCGCGCGGTCGACGGGCTGATCGTGCCCGCCGAATCGATGCGCAACATCTCGAGCAAATTGTCGGGGATGAACGTCGCCGAGCGCGCCAAGCTCGCCTGTATCGGTCATGAGCGCGCCGATCTGGTCGTCGCCGGCTGCGCGATCCTCGACGCGATTCTCGACATCTGGCCCGCCGACCGGCTAGGCGTCGCCGATCGCGGCATTCGCGAAGGCATATTGCGATCGCTGATGGCGCGCGAACGGGGCAAATCATGAGTCGTGGTGGATCGGGCGGACGTCAGCGGGTCAAGACCGCCAAGGGCCGCAGCGCCCAGTCGATACGCTGGCTCGAACGCCAGCTCAACGATCCCTATGTCCGCAAGGCCAAGGCCGAAGGCTATCGATCGCGCGCTGCCTACAAGCTGATCGAGCTCGACGAGCGCTTCCACATCCTCAAGGGCGCGACCCGGGTGCTCGATCTCGGCATCACCCCGGGCGGCTGGACCCAGGTCGTGCGCCGGGTCTGTCCCAAGGCGGTCGTGGTCGGCATCGATCTGCTGCCGACCGATCCGATCGAAGGCGCGACCATCTTCGAGATGGATTTCCTCGAAGAGACCGCCCCCGCGGTGTTGACCGAGGCGCTCGGCGGGCTCGCCGACGTCGTCCTGTCGGATATGGCCGCCAATACCGTCGGTCACACCCAGACCGACCATTTGCGCACTATGGCGCTGGTCGAGGCGGCGCTGCTGTTCGCCAGCGAAGTGCTCCGCCCCGGGGGTTCGTTTTTGGCGAAGGTGTTCGCGGGCGGCGCCGATCATGAACTGGTCGCCGAGATGAAGCGGCTCTTCACCACCGTCAAACATGCCAAGCCGCCGGCGAGCCGCAAGGATTCGTCCGAATGGTATGTGATCGCGCAAGGGTTCAAGGGCCGCCCCGCCGAAGCCGCAGAAGACGTCAGCGAATCCTGATCGGACTCCCCGGCCGGACCGCGCCGTCCACCGGACAGCTGCGGCGCCTGAAACCGGTGTCGAGGCAGATCCTGACCTCCTCGAGCCAACCCTGGCGGTCGACCCCCAACCCGATCTCCTCGGCCCCCATACCGCTGTTGGCAGCAGCAAATGCCGCCTGGAAGCCGCCCGCGGTCAGCCGCCGGCCGCGCAGCGCGTCCATGTCGGGAAAGGCCAGCGCGCGGAACATCGCCGCACTCTTCTGGAAATATTGCTCGGCGCTGCGGCTCATGCAGGTGCCGTGCTTTTCCCATTCATGCTGGATCAGCTGCACCGAAGGCGACACGCACAGATTGGCGCGGATCACCCTGTCGGGCACCAGCCGCGTCGCCGTGCAATATTGCGGATGGTCGCGCCCCTTGCCGTCGGGCCACAGCCCATGGAGCACGAAGCCGAAACGCCGCATCTCGCCGCTGCACTGGACCCGGTCCTTCGGGCTCGTCATTCGCGTCCAGCAATATTGCGGCGACCAGCTCAGCGCGAGCGTATAGCCGCCGATCGGCACCAGCCGCCGCGGCTCCTCGCGGGTCGGCCCCTCGAGCATCGGCCTGGGCAGGTCCGCAGGCGCGACGCAGGCCGGGGTACCGCGCTGGGCCAGCGCGGGGGCGGCGATGGCGGCCAGCGCCAGCAGGGCGATATGGAGTCGCATAAGCGGAGTGTAGGCGCTTCCCCGCCGCCTCGCGAGCGCCGCGGCTCGAGTCTGGTTCAGCAAAGCTGAACCGCTGCGGCGCCTCAGCGAAGCTGAATCAGGCTCAATATCAAATCGCCCGGAAATCGAGCCCGATATCGACCGCCGGCGCCGACTGGGTCAACCGCCCTACCGAGACATAAGTGACCCCAGTCTCTGCGATCGCCTTGATCGTGTCGAGCCGGACCCCGCCCGAGGCCTCGGTCGGCACCCGGCCGCCGACCAGGGTCACCGCACCGCGCAGCGTCGGCGGGTCCATATTGTCGAGCAGCAAATGGGTCGCCCCCGCGGCGAGCGCGGGCTCGATCTGGTCGATCCGGTCGACCTCGACGATGATATTGGCGATCCCGGCCGCGACCGCCCGGCCGACCGCCTCGGATATGCCGCCGGCGACCGCGACATGATTGTCCTTGATCATCGCCGCATCCCACAGCCCCATGCGGTGGTTGGTCGCCCCGCCCATCCGGGTCGCATATTTTTCGAGCCGGCGCAGGCCGGGAATCGTCTTGCGGGTGTCGAGCAGCACCGCCCTGGTCCCGCGCATCGCATCGACATAGTGGCTGGCGAGCGTGGCGATCCCCGACAGGTGCTGGACGGTGTTGAGCGCCGAGCGCTCGGCGGTCAGCATCGCCCGCGCCTTGCCCTTCAGCGTCATCAGCACGCTGCCCTTGGCAACCCGCGCCCCGTCCTCGACCGGCATGACGATCTCGACATCGGGATCGAGCGCACGGAAAAAGGCTTCGGCGATGGCGAGCCCGGCGACGCTGATCGCGTCGCGGCTGGCCATCACCCCTTCGAACATCGCATCGGCGGGAATCACCGCAGCGGAGGTGATGTCGCCCCCCTCCCCCAGATCCTCGGCCAGGGTGGCGCGGACATAGGCGTCGAGATCGAAATCGGGCAAGGTGAAGGGCATCTCAGCCATCCTTCGTGAGAAACGCGGCAGAAGGCGTTCGGAACCGGGTACGCCCCCGGTCCTTCACCGCCATGACGGTTTGATGTTAGAGTTTGGGCCGTCCGACATCGGGGCCCGACAGGCCGCCGGTCATCTCGAGCATCCGGTCGAGCGAGCGCTTGGCGGCGATCCGGGTGGGCTCGTCGACCTCGATCTGCGGCGTCAGGTCGCGCAGCGAGAGGTAGAGCTTCTCCATCGTGTTGAGCGCCATATAGGGGCACATATTGCAGTTGCAGTTGCCGTCGGCACCCGGTGCGCCGATGAAGCGCTTGTGCGGCGCCGCCTTCTCCATCTGGTGGATGATGTGCGGCTCGGTCGCGACGATGAACAGCTCGCTGTCATCGTTCAGCACATAATCGAGGATGCCGCGGGTCGACCCGACATAGTCGGCATGGTCGAGGATATGGACCGGGCATTCGGGGTGCGCCGCCACGGGCGCGCCCGGATATTGCGCCTTGAGCTTGAGCAGTTCGGTCTCGCTGAACGCCTCGTGGACGATGCACGATCCTTCCCACAGCAGCATGTCGCGGCCGGTCTTGCGGGCGAAATAGCCGCCGAGATGGCGATCGGGCGCGAAAATGATCTTCTGGTCCATCGGGATCTGCGACAGGATCGTCTCGGCCGAGGACGAGGTGACGATGATGTCGCTATGCGCCTTCACCGCCGCCGAACAGTTGATGTAGGTCAGCGCCAGATGGTCGGGATGCGCGGCGCGGAACCGCGCGAATTGCTCGGGCGGACAACTGTCCTCCAGACTGCATCCGGCATCCATGTCGGGCAGGATCACGGTCTTTTCGGGGCTCAATATCTTGGCCACCTCGGCCATGAAGCGCACCCCGCAAAAGGCGATGACGTCGGCGTCGGTCGCCGCCGCCTTGCGCGACAGGTCCAGGCTGTCGCCGACGAAATCGGCCAGGTCCTGGATGTCGGGCGTCTGGTAATAATGGGCCAGGATCACCGCGTTGCGCTCCTTGCGCAGCCGGTCGATCTCGGCGCGCAGGTCGAGCCCGCTCAGATTGTCGACAATGGCGTTCATGGAAATCGTCTCCCCGCTGGCGCCGTCAGGCGGCCAGACTCCATAACTCGCCGGTCTCGCGTACGAGCCCCCGGGTCTGCAAATCGATGAGATGCGCGAGCACCGACAGGCCCGCGGCGAAATGGAGGCGCGGATCGACCCCGACATACATGCTCGCGACCATGTCGGGTATCCGCGCCACCTGCTTTTCCAGCAGGCGCAATATCTGTCCCTCGCGCTGCCGGCGATGCCCGGCCATGCCGCGCACGAAACGCTGCGGCCGGTCGATCCGCTCGCCATGCGCCGGATGGTAGACCAGATCCTGGTCGCGCTCGATCAGCATTTCGAGGCTGCGCATATAGTCGGTCATGTTGCCGTCGGGCGGCACCACCACGCTGGTCGACCAGCCCATCACATGATCGCCGGTGAACAGCGCCCCCGCCTCGGGCAGCGCATAGCAGAGATGATTGGACGTGTGGCCGGGGGTGTGCACCGCCTCGATCGTCCAGCCATCGCCGGCCAGCCGGTCGCCATGGCGCAGCACCTCGTCGGGGGCGTAGCTCGGATCGAAACCGGCATCGGCGCGCGGCCCCAGATCGTCGAGGATCAACGGCGCACAACCGATGATCGGTGCGCCGGTCCGCTCCTTGAGCGCGACCGCGGCGGGGCTGTGGTCGCGGTGGGTATGGGTGCAGACGATCGCGCGAACCGGACGCCCGCCGACCGCACGGACGATCGCGTCGACATGATCGGGCAGGTCCGGACCGGGGTCGATCACCGCAACGTCATGGCTGCCGACCAGATAGGTCTGGGTGCCGCTATAGGTGAAGGGGGAAGGATTGGGCGCGAGCAGGCGATGCACCAGCGGATGCTGCATCTGGGCCACGCCGGTGATCTGCTCGCTCATTGCGGCCCATGTGGCATCGGAAGGGGACATTGTGAAGGGCCGCATCGCATCCGAACCAGGGCCCTTCGCAGGCAAGGGCCCTGGCCGGGCATCAGTTCGCGGCGATCAGGCCTTTTTCCTGGAGCAGGTCTTCAAGCTCGCCGGCCTCGTACATCTCCATCATGATGTCCGATCCGCCGACGAATTCGCCCTTCACATAGAGCTGCGGAATCGTCGGCCAGTCCGAAAATTCCTTGATGCCCTGGCGAATGCCCTGATCCTGCAGCACGTCGATCGTCGCATATTCGACGCCGAGGCGGTCGAGGATCGCGATCGCGCGGCTCGAAAAGCCGCACTGCGGGAAGAGCGGCGTGCCCTTCATGAACAGCAGCACGTCGGCCGCATTGACCGCGCTGGCAATGCGCGCCTGGACATCATCACTCATCGAACATGCTCCTCAATCGGGTACCGACGTGGTCAACTGGAGTGCGTGGAGTACGCCCCCCATCCGTCCACCCAAAGCTTCGTAGACGCGCTGGTGCTGGCGTACCCGCGGCAGGCCGCGAAATGCCTCGCTGACCACGCGCGCCGCATAATGATCGCCGTCACCGGCAAGATCGGTGATCTCGACGACCGCGTCGGGCAATGCCGCCTTGATCATCGCCTCGATCTCGCCCGCTTCCATCGCCATGGATCAGAGGCCTTCCATCAACTGGCGACGGGCTTCGATCGTCTTGGCCTCGAGCGCGGCGCGGATGCGCGGCTCGTCGATCTCGACGCCCGCCGAGGTGATGTCGCCCAGCAGCTTGCGGATGACGTCCTCATCGCCGGCTTCCTCGAAATCGGCCTGCACCACCGACTTGGAATAGCTGTCGGTCTCTTCGACGGTCAGCCCCATCAGCGCGGCCGCCCACTGACCGACCAGCCGGTTGCGGCGGGCGGTGATGCGGAACGCCATCTCCTGATCATGGGCGTACTGGTTCTCAAAGGCCTTTTCGCGATCATCGAAAGTCGTCATGCTCACCCCAATCCCGGATTATCGTCATGTAGATAGGCGCGCGCCGGTGCTTGCGCAACGGCACCGCCAAGGTTCAGGCCCTAAAGCCACGGCCGCTCGGCGGCCATTTTCACTTCATAGGCGCCGATCGCATCGCCGCGGGCCATCGTCAGCCCGACCTCGTCGAGCCCCTCGATCAGGCATTGCTTGCGGAACGGATCGATCTCGAAGCTGAATCGATCCTGGAACGGCGTCGACACGCTTTGATGATCGAGGTCGATCATGATCGGATCGGTCTTCGCCACTTCGAGCAACCGGTCGATCGCCGCCTGCGGCAGCACCACCGTCACGATCCCGTTCTTGAAGGCGTTGCCCGAGAAGATGTCCGAGAAGCTCGGCGCGATCACTGCGGTCACCCCCATGTCGGCGAGCGCCCAGGCAGCATGTTCGCGGCTCGACCCGCAGCCGAAATTGTCGCCGGCGATGATGATCGGCGCCCCGACATATTCGGGATCGTCGAACACATTGCCGGGCTGCGCGCGGATCGTCTCGAACGCGCCCTTCCCCAGCCCGTTGCGGGTGATCGTCTTGAGGTAATGCGCCGGGATGATGACGTCGGTGTCAATATTCTTCAGGCCCAGCGGATAGGCGCGCCCCTCGACTTCGTTGATCGGTTCCATCACTCGGCTCCCCCAAATTCGGGCACGGCTTCGGGCATCAGCTCGCGCACATCGGTCAGATGGCCGGTCACCGCCGCCGCCGCCGCCATCGCCGGCGACAGCAGATGGGTGCGCGATCCCGGTCCTTGCCGGCCGACGAAATTGCGGTTCGAGGTCGAGGCGCAGCGCTCGCCGGCGGGGACCTTGTCGGGGTTCATCGCCAGGCAGGCCGAACAGCCCGGCTCGCGCCATTCGAAGCCGGCGTCGAGGAAGATGCGGTCGAGCCCTTCCGCCTCCGCCTGGCGCTTGACCAGGCCCGAGCCCGGCACGATCAGCGCCTGCTTGACGTTGGCCGCGACCTTGCGGCCCTTCGCGATCGACGCCGCCGCGCGCAGATCCTCGATCCGGCTGTTGGTGCAGCTGCCGATGAAGACATTCTCGATCGCGACATCCTGCATCCGGGTACCCGGGGTCAGCCCCATATAATCGAGCGACTTCTGCGCGGCGACCTGCTTCGACGGATCGGCGAAGCTCGCCGGGTCGGGCACCACACCGGTGATCGGCACGACGTCCTCCGGACTGGTGCCCCAGGTCAGGCACGGCGCGATCTCGGCGGCGTCGATGACGACGACCTTGTCGTAGCGGGCGCCGGCATCGGTCGGCAGCGTCTTCCACCAGGCGACCGCCTTGTCCCAGGCGTCGCCTTGCGGCGCCATCGGCCGTCCCTTGAGATAGGCGAAGGTGGTTTCGTCGGGCGCGACCAGCCCGGCGCGCGCACCGCCCTCGATCGACATGTTGCAGACCGTCAGCCGGCCTTCGACCGACATCTCGCGAAACACATTGCCGGTATATTCGATGACATAGCCGGTGCCGCCGGCGGCGCCGATCCGGCCGATGATCGCCAGCACGACATCCTTGGGGCCGACGCCGGGCGCCAGCGCACCGTCGACCCGGATTTCCATCGTCTTCGACGGGGTCAGCAGCAGCGTCTGGGTCGCCAGCACATGCTCGACCTCGGATGTGCCGATGCCGAAGGCGAGCGCACCGACCCCGCCATGCGACGAGGTGTGGCTGTCGCCGCACACGATCGTCGTGCCGGGCAGCGAAAAGCCCTGCTCGGGGCCGACGACATGGACGATGCCCTGTTCGGGGGCGATCGCGTCGATATAGGTGATCCCGAATTCGGGCGCGTTGCGCTCGAGCGCGGCAAGCTGCTGCGCCGACTCCAGGTCGGCGATCGGCAAGCGGCTGCCGTCGGCCGCGACCCGCGCGGTGGTCGGGATATTATGGTCGGGCACCGCCAGGGTCAGGTCGGGCCGGCGCACCGTGCGACCGGCGACGCGAAGCCCTTCGAACGCCTGCGGGCTCGTGACTTCGTGGACCAGGTGGCGATCGATATAGATCAGGCAGGTGCCGTCGTCGCGGCGCTCGACGACATGCGCGTCCCAGATCTTCTCGTAGAGGGTGCGGGGTTTCGTGGACATGCCGCGAGCCTCTAATCGG
Source organism: Rhizorhabdus sp. GW822-FHT03C02 (assembly GCF_058801765.1). Classification (NCBI taxonomy): domain Bacteria; kingdom Pseudomonadati; phylum Pseudomonadota; class Alphaproteobacteria; order Sphingomonadales; family Rhizorhabdaceae; genus Rhizorhabdus; species Rhizorhabdus sp. GW822-FHT03C02. Next base: position 785,233 of record NZ_JBXANN010000001.1, on the reverse strand, counting down.
TCGCGCGCCATTGTCAAAGCAGAGAGGCTGCGTGCGGGTGAAGCATCGCTTTGCCGGAGGGCCTCCGATCGCCGCCCGGCAAAGAAAAGGGCGCCGGATCGCTCCGGCGCCCCTTCCCTTTTCGACCCGTCGGACGATCAGACGACGCCGTAGGCCAGCATCGCGTCGGCGACCTTCTTGAAGCCGGCGATGTTGGCGCCGCGGACATAGTCGATATGGTCGCTGCCGGCGCTGCCGCCATATTCGACGCAGCTCTTGTGGATGCCCTGCATGATGTCGACGAGCAGCCGCTGAAGCTCCTCTTCCTTCCACGAGATGCGCGCCGAATTCTGGCTCATCTCGAGGCCCGACACCGCGACGCCGCCGGCATTGGCGGCCTTGCCCGGCGCGAACAGGATCTTCGCCTTCTTGAAGACATGGGTGCCTTCGAGCGTGGTCGGCATGTTGGCGCCTTCCGACACCGCGAAGCAGCCATTCTTGACGAGCAGTTCGGCCTCGGTCGCGTCGAGCTCGTTCTGGGTCGCGCAGGGCAGCGCGACATCGCACGGCACCGACCAGGGCCGCGCACCGCCGCCATGGAACTCGGCGCCGGTGAACTCCTTCACATATTCGGAGATGCGGCCGCGGCGCTTGTTCTTGAGCTCCTTGACCCAGTTGACCTTCTCCTGGCTGATGCCCTCCGGATCGTAGATGAAGCCCTCCGAATCCGACAGCGTCAGCACCTTGCCGCCGAGCTGGTTGATCTTCTCGGCGGCGTGGGTGGCGACATTGCCCGAACCCGAGATCACCGCGTTGAGACCGACCAGGTCCTTGCCCTTGGTCTTGAGCATTTCGAGCAGGAAATAGACCGCGCCATAGCCGGTCGCCTCGGTGCGGATCAGCGAGCCGCCATATTCGAGGCCCTTTCCGGTGAGCACTCCGGTGAACTCGTTGGTCAGCCTTTTATACTGGCCGAACATATAACCGATCTCGCGCCCGCCGACGCCGATATCGCCCGCGGGCACGTCGACGTCCGCGCCGATATGGCGATAGAGCTCGTTCATGAAGCTCTGGCAGAAGCGCATCACCTCGTTGTTGCTCTTGCCCTTCGGGTTGAAGTTCGACCCGCCCTTGCCGCCGCCCATCGGCAGCCCGGTCAGCGCATTCTTGAAGGTCTGTTCGAAGGCGAGGAATTTGAGCACGCTCTCGGTCACCGACGGGTGGAAACGGATACCGCCCTTGTACGGCCCGATCGAATTGTTGTTCTGGACGCGCCACCCGCGCTGGACGCGGATATTGCCCTGATCGTCCTCCCAGCAGACGCGGAACGAGATCACCCGGTCGGGCTCGGCGATCCGGCGCAGGATCTGATATTTGTGATATTGCTCCTTGTCGGCGATGAAGTCGAAAATATCCTCGGCGACCTCCGTCACCGCCTGAACGAACTCAGGCTGCCCCGGATTGCGCTTCGCAACACCGGCCACAAAACCCGACAAGTCGACATGATCTGAAACGGCCATCGGCGCATCCCCCGCTAAGATTTTCTCCAGGACTCACCCGCGCCCCGCGGACTCGACCTGCGGTCGAATGCATCCTCCGAAATCATGTCGGCGGCAAGACAATTTGCATCGGCCGGCGTCAGCCAGTAGCGCGTCAAATATTGGACAAGTGTAGCGAAACCGGTCTTCACCACCCGAACTGCCCGGAAGCCTCGTCCGGACTTATACCCAATCCCGGTGAGCTTGCCTCATCGGGATTGGGTATCAGCCCGTGCGGCGCTTGAGCATATCGATCGAGGATGCGTCAGCATCTTCGAGATCGCGTACTAGCCGATCAGGCGAACATCGGAAAAGCGAAGCCCACCGCCAGGATGAACGCGATCAGCGCGATCAGCATGCTCCAGTGATAGACCTTGCGCGCCATCGCGATGAACAGGGTCAGCCAGGCGCCCGCTTCGCGCACCGCGCGGCGAGACCGGCGGCGCCGTCGCCGGCGCACGCGTTGGTGCTGCTGCCTTGGCCATTCCGGCCGCTGGTCCATTTCTCCGATCCTCGCCTTGGGCCAAAGCAAGCACGAAACGTGGCCGGTGCCAACTATGTTACAATTTGGCAGCCGGCACCAGTATCCCGGTGACGTCGGCGCATCGCGGGGCGGCAACCACGAAAAAGGCCGGCCCCCTCGCGGGAACCGGCCTCTTCACAATCATCATGTTTCTGGAATCAGGCGTCGAGAATGGCGGCAATCGCTTTCGAAACCTCGTCCATGTCGGCCATGCCGTCGACCCGCTTGACGATGCCGCGCGCCTCGTAGAGCGGCAGGATCGGCGCAGTCTTGGCGCGATATTCGGCCATGCGGGTCCGCACCGTCGCCTCATTGTCGTCGGGACGGCGCTTGAACTCATGCGAGCCGCACACGTCGCAGGTCTCGGCGACCTTCGGCAGCTTGTAGAGATCGTGATAATTGGTGCCGCACTTCGCACAGGAAAAGCGGCCCGTGATCCGCTCTACCAGCGCATCCTCGTTGACCTCGAGCTCGATGACGTCGTCGAGCGTGCGATTGCGGGTCGCGAGAATTTCGTCGAGCGAACGCGCCTGGGCTTCGGTGCGCGGATAGCCGTCGAAGATCGCGCCTTCATCGGGTCCCATCGAATCGAGCTTCTCGCCGATCAGCCCCGACACGATCTCGTCCGACACCAGTTCGCCCGCGTCCATCACTGCCTTCGCTTGAAGACCGATCGGCGTACCAGCGGCGACCGCCGCCCGCAGCATGTCGCCGGTGGACAGTTGCACCATGCCGCGATCGGCCACGAGCTTGGACGCCTGGGTGCCTTTTCCGGCCCCGGGCGGCCCCAGCAATATGATGTTCATCAGCACGCGCCTCGCGCGACCATCCCAAATATCACCTTCGCGTTCCCCCCTTGAGTTTAGCCTTCTTGATCAGGTCGCCATATTGATGCGCCAGCAGATGGCTCTGGATTTGCGTTACCGTGTCGATGGTTACGTTGACCACGATCAGAAGGCTAGTCCCACCAAGGTAGAATGGGATGCCTGCCTTCGCGACCAGATATTCGGGCACCAGGCAGATGAAGGTCAGATAGGCGGCGCCGAGCACGGTGATCCGGGTCAGCACATAATCGAGATAGGTCTCGGTATTCTTGCCTGGCCGGATACCCGGGATGAAGCCGCCATAACGCTTCAGATTGTCCGCCGTCTCTTCCGGATTGAACACCACCGCGGTGTAGAAGAAGCAGAAGAAGATGATGCCGGCGGCGTAGAGCGCCATGTAGAGCGGCGTTCCGTGCTGCAGATACTGGTTCATCGTGATGATGAAATCGCCCCAGGCGCTCTCCCCCGACACGCGCTTGCCGGCGAACTGGCTGATCGTCAGCGGCATCAGCAACAGCGACGAGGCGAAGATCGGCGGGATCACGTTGGCGGTGTTGATCTTGAGCGGCAGGAAGCTCTTGTCGCCCTGCATCATCCCCCGCGCGGTCTGGCGCTTGGGATATTGGATCAGCACGCGGCGCTGGGCGCGCTCCATGAACACGATGCCGGCGATCAGCCCAACCACCAGGATCATCACGCCGATGATCAGCACCGGCGACATCGAACCCGTGCGGCCGCCCTCGAACACATTGGCGAGCGCGGTCGGCAGCTGCGAGACGATGCCCGCCATGATGATCAGCGAGACACCGTTGCCGATGCCGCGGCTGGTGATCTGCTCACCCAGCCACATCAGGAACATCGTGCCGCCGACCAGCGAGATCACGGTGGTGACCCGGAAGAGATAGGGATCGACGATGACCGCCTCGACGCCCGAGCTCGCGCCCCAGCTTTCGAGGCCGACCGCGATGAAATAGCCCTGGATCGTCGTCAGCAGCACCGTGCCGTAGCGGGTATACTGGTTGAGCTTCTTGCGGCCGCTTTCACCGTCCTTCTTGATCGCGGCGAGCGTCGGCGACAGCGAGGTCGCGAGCTGGATCACGATCGAGGCGGTGATATAGGGCATCACCCCCAGCGCGATCAGCGACATCCGGGTCAGCGCGCCGCCCGAGAAGGTGTTGAAGAAGTCGAGCACGCCGCCCTTGGTCGTGTCGAACAGGGTCTGAAGCGCGCGCGGATCGAGGCCGGGCAGCGGGACATGGCTGAGCAGGCGGAAGACGATCAGCGCGCCCAGCGTGAACCACAGGCGCTTCTTGAGCTCGGTCGCCTTCGCGAATTGCGACAGGCTGATATTGGCGGCCATCTGTTCGGCTGCGGATGCCATGATTGTTCTGGACCCCGAAAAAAGAAACGGCGGAGAAGCTGTTTCCAGCCCGCCCCGCCGCTTCATATAGTGAGTGCTTCGCGCTTGTCAGCCCGAAAGCGGCCAAGTGCGATCGCCCTGGAGCGACGGAAAGGCTCAGGCTTTCGCCGCGGCCTTCTTCGCTTCCTTGTCGGCGGCCTTCGCCTTCTGGACGACGCGATGCTTGGCCTTGTGCTTGTCGGCCGGATCGATGACCTCGATCACGTCGACCGAACCACCGGCCTTTTCGATCGCGGCCTTGGCGCCGGCCGAAATGCCCGCAACCTTGAACGACAGCTTCGCGGTCAGTTCGCCCTTGCCCAGAACGCGCACGCCGTCCTTGCCGCCACGGGCGACGCCCGCCGCCTTCAGCACGGCATGATCGATCAGGCCCGCGGCATCGAGCTTGCCGGCATCGATCAGCTTCTGGATCGCGCCCAGGTTCACCTCGGCATAATCCTTGGCGAAGATATTGTTAAAGCCGCGCTTCGGGATCCGCATGTGGAGCGGCATCTGACCGCCCTCGAAGCCGTTGATCGAGACGCCCGAGCGGCTGGTCTGGCCCTTCTGGCCGCGACCCGCGGTCTTGCCCTTGCCGGAGCCGATGCCGCGTCCGACGCGCATCCGGCCCTTGCGGGCGCCATCATTGTCGCGGAGTTCGTTCAGTTTCATGGTCGTGCACTCGCTTTCGCTATGTTCGCGCTGAATGGAAGAAGGCGCGCCTGTAGCGCGCCTTCCGAAGTTTGTCATCCCTCACGAGCTCGTATCGAGATCGTGACCGGAAGCATCATATGCTGAAGGATCGCCCCGGCGTTTTATCGCCGGGACCGGATCGGCTTACGCCTCCTCGACGACCTTCACCATGTGATGGACCTTCTTGATCATGCCGCGGACTTCAGGGGTGTCCTGAAGTTCGCTGGTACGATGCATCTTGTTGAGGCCGAGCCCGATCAGCGTCGCGCGCTGATTCGGGGTACGGCGGATCGGCGAACCGATCTGGGTGATCTTGATGGTCGCCATCGTGATTACTCCGTGATCGCCGCCGCTTCGGCATCGGCGACCTCGGCAGAAGCACCGCCACGACCCAGCAGGTCGGCGATCTTCTTGCCGCGGCGCTGAGCGACCGACTTCGGCGAAGTCTGATCCGTGAGCGCCTCGAAGGTCGCACGGATCATGTTGTAGGGGTTCGAGGTGCCGACCGACTTGGTCACCACGTCATGCACGCCCAGGCTCTCGAAGATGGCGCGCATCGGGCCACCCGCGATGATGCCCGTACCGGCAGGCGCGGTACGCAGGGTCACCCGGCCTGCGCCGAAATGACCGTTGCCGTCGTGATGCAGCGTGCGGCCTTCCTTGAGCGGAACGCGGATCATCGCCTTCTTGGCGGCCGCGGTCGCCTTCGAGATGGCTTCCGGCACTTCGCGCGCCTTGCCATGACCGAAGCCGGTACGGCCCTTGCCGTCGCCGACGACGACCAGTGCCGCAAAGCCGAAGCGCTTGCCGCCCTTGACCGTCTTCGAGACGCGGTTGATGTGGACCAGCTTCTCGATCAGCTCTTCGCCGGCGGGCTCGTCCTTCTTGCGGTCGTCGCGGCGGCGATTGCCGTCACGACCACCGCGGCCACGGTTGTCACCGCCGCCGGGGCCACGGCCACGGCCACCGCGCGGGCCACGGCCCGAACGCTCGCCCTCGGGCGCGGAACCGGCTGCAACGGTGGGTTCAGCACCAGCCTGGATGTCGGTTTCGTCAGCCATTTAAAACTCCAATCCGCCTTCGCGGGCCGCATCGGCCAGCGCCTTGACGCGACCATGGAAAAGGAAGCCACCGCGATCGAACACCACCTTGGTGACGCCCGCCGCAACGGCGCGCTCGGCGACCCGCTTGCCGACGGTCGCGGCCGCATCCGCGGTCGCGCCGGTCGTGCCCTTCAGGTCCTTGTCGAGCGAAGAAGCCGCAGCCACGGTACGGCCGGCCTCGTCGTCGATGACCTGCGCATAGATGTGCCGGCCCGAACGATGGATCGAAAGACGCGGACGCAGATTGCCCTTCGCACGAAGTGCGGTGCGGACGCGCTGACGGCGGCGTTCGAAGAGAGAGAGCTTTGCCATGTTACTTCTTCTTCCCTTCCTTGCGGAAGATGAACTCACCCTTGTACTTGATACCCTTGCCCTTATAGGGCTCGGGCTTGCGCCAACGGCGAATTTCGGCGGCGATCTGGCCGACCTGCTGCTTGTCGATGCCCGTGATGTGGATCGTCGTCTGATCCGGCGTCGCGATCGTGATCCCCTCGGGGATCGCAAAATCGACGTCGTGGCTGTAGCCGAGCTGCAGCTTCAGATTCGTACCCTGCACATTGGCGCGGTAACCGACGCCGGTGATCTGGAGGGTCTTGGTGAAGCCCTCGGTCACGCCGGTGATCAGGTTCTGCACCAGCGTCCGCTGCATGCCCCAGAAGGAGCGTGCGCGCTTCGTGGCGTTCGACGGCTGGACCGAAATCGCAGCGTCTTCGACGGCATAGGTGACCTCATCGGCCAGACCCATGGTCAGCGTGCCCTTGGGGCCCTTGACCGAAAGCGTCTTGCCTTCGATCGCGGCGGTGACGCCTGCCGGAACGGGAACCGGCTTCTTGCCAATGCGGCTCATCAGAAGACCTCCGCGAGAACCTCGCCGCCGACATTCTGCTCGCGCGCTTCCGCGTCGGACAGAACACCCTTGGGCGTCGAGACAATGGTGATACCCAGGCCGTTGCGAACACGCGGAAGCTCTTTCGAGCCCGAATAGACGCGGCGGCCAGGCTTCGAGACGCGGGCGACATGCTGGATCGCCGGCTGGCCCTCGAAATATTTCAGCTCGATGCGCAGGCCACTGTGACCAGCGAGTTCTTCCTCGCTGTAACCACGGATATAGCCTTCGCGCTGGAGCACGTCGAGAACGCGGGCGCGCAGCTTGGACGCGGGGGAAACCACGCTGTCCTTGCGGGCACGCTGCCCGTTGCGGATGCGGGTGAGCAAATCACCCAGGGGATCGGTCAGAGCCATTTCTTGATTTCCTTACCAGCTCGACTTCGTAACGCCGGGGATCAGGCCCTTGTTGGCCAGATCGCGCAGCTGAATACGGCACAGCCGGAACTTGCGGTAATAAGCGCGGGGACGGCCGGTCAGCTCGCAGCGGTTGCGGACCCGGGTCGGGTTCGCATTGCGCGGCAGTTCCGCCATCTTGAGACGTGCGATCAGACGCTCGGTCTCATCGTTGCTCTTGTCGTTCGCGACGGCCTTGAGCCGCGCGTACTTGCCCGCATAAGCCTTGACCAGCTTCTTGCGCTTTTCGTTCTTATTGATCGAACTCAGTTTCGCCATGACTTAAGTTCTTCCTTTCTCAAGCAGACCGCTTACGCGGCCTGCTTCTGATCCTGATTTTCCACCGGGAAGGGGAAGCCGAAGAGGCGAAGCAGCTCGCGCGCCTCATCATCGGTCTTCGCCGTGGTGGCGATGATAACGTCCATGCCGCGCATCTGATCGACCTTGTCATAGCTGATCTCCGGGAAGATCAGCTGCTCCTTGAGGCCGGTCGCATAGTTGCCGCGACCATCGAACGACTTGGGATTGAGACCCCTGAAGTCGCGGACGCGCGGCAGCGCGATCGTGACGAAGCGGTCGAGGAACTCGTACATGCGCTCGCGGCGGAGGGTGACCTTCGCGCCGATCGGCATGCCCTCGCGCAGCTTGAACTGCGCGATCGACTTCTTCGCCTTGGTGACCACGGCCTTCTGGCCGGCGATCAGGGTCATCTCGGCCGCAGCCTGCTCGACCTTCTTCTTGTCCTGGGTAGCCTCACCAACGCCCATGTTCAGGACGATCTTGGTGATCTTCGGCACTTCCATGACGTTCTTGTAGCCGAACTTCTCGGTCATCGCCTTGACGATCGTCTCGTCATAGAGCGCGCGGAAGCGAGGCGTGTAAGCGGCATCAGCCATTGATCGTCTCCCCGGTCTTGACGGCCACGCGGACCTTCTTGCCGTCCTGGATCTCGAAGCGAACGCGCGTCGGCTTGCCGTCGGCGGTCGCGATCGCGACCTTCGAGACATGCATCGGCGCTTCGATGCGCTCCAGGCCACCCTGCGGATTGAGCTGGGTCGGCTTCTTGTGACGGGTCGCGACGTTCACGCCCGACACGACGACCTTCGAGTCCTTGGGGAAGGACTTGACGACTTCGCCGGTCTTGCCCTTGTCCTTGCCGGACAGGACGACGACCTTGTCGCCCTTCTTGATCTTAAGAGCGCTCATTACAGCACCTCAGGCGCAAGCGAGATGATCTTCATGTGGTTCTTGGCGCGAAGCTCGCGAACCACCGGACCGAAAATGCGCGTGCCGATCGGCTCGCCCGAGTTCTTGTTGATCAGAACCGCGGCGTTGCCGTCGAAGCGGATCGTCGAACCGTCGGGACGATGGATGTCCTTGGCGGTACGCACGATGACCGCACGATGCACGTCACCCTTCTTCACTTTGCCGCGCGGCGCCGCTTCCTTGATCGAGACGACGATAACGTCGCCCACGGTCGCGAAACGGCGCTTGGAACCGCCCAGCACCTTGATGCACTGCACCCTCTTGGCACCGCTGTTGTCAGCGACGTCGAGGTTCGTCTGCATCTGGATCATTGTTCAGACCCTTCCGTCTATCAGGCGTGGGATGGCGTCGCGTGGGTATCAACCCGCTCGATCACCTTCCACGACTTGAGCTTCGAAATCGGCGCGGTCTCTTCGATGCGCACCGTCTCACCCTCGCGAAACTCGTTGGTCTCGTCGTGGGCGTGATACTTCTTCGACCGCTTGATGATCTTGCCGTAGAGCGCGTGCTTCACACGACGCTCCACTTTAACGACCACGGTCTTGTCGGTCTTGTCGGAGACCACCGTTCCGGTCAGCACGCGCTTCGGCATGGCTGGGCTCTCCTTACTTGGCAGCCGCAGCGGAACGCTGCGTCTGCACGGTCTTGATCTGAGCGATCGTGCGGCGAACTTCGCGCACGCGGCTCGGCTTCTCCAGCTGGCTGGTGGCCGCCTGGAAGCGCAGGTTGAACTGCTCGCGCTTCAGCTCCGTCAGCGAGGCTGCGAGCTGGTCATCGGTCTGGCCGGTGAGTTCAGCAATCTTCGCCATCTCTTACTCTTCCTCGTACACGGACTCGCCGAAGCGGGCGACGACCTTGGTCTTGATCGGCAGCTTCTCCATCGCGCGCTCGAAGGCGACGCGAGCGAGCGGACCGGGGACACCGTCCAGCTCGAACAGGATACGGCCTGGCTTCACGCGGGCTGCCCAGAATTCCGGCGAACCCTTACCCGAGCCCATGCGGACTTCGGCGGGCTTCGACGAGACCGGCACGTCCGGGAAGATGCGGATCCACAAACGCCCCTGGCGCTTGATGTGACGCGTGATCGCGCGGCGAGCCGCTTCGATCTGGCGGGCGGTGATCCGGTCCGGCTCGAGAGCCTTGAGACCGAATGCGCCATGGTTCAGCGTCGCGCCGCCGGGCGCGTTGCCATGGATGCGGCCCTTGTGGGCCTTGCGGAATTTAGTGCGCTTTGGTTGCAGCATTTTCTATCGCCTTCTGACACCGATTGTCCGGTCGATCAGGCGACGCTGATAAGGGGAAACCCCTTATCGCGCCGGCCGGACCCCCGACGTCTGAGCTTCCATCATGAGCCGATCCTGAGCGAGCGGGTCATGGCCGAGGATCTCACCCTTGAAGATCCAGACCTTGATGCCGCACACACCGTAGGCGGTGTGGGCTTCGGCTTCGGCATAGTCGACATTGGCGCGCAGGGTGTGCAGCGGCACGCGGCCCTCACGATACCATTCGGTGCGCGCGATCTCCGCGCCGCCGAGACGGCCGGCGCAGGTGATCCGGATGCCTTCCGCACCCAGACGCAGCGCCGACTGGACCGCGCGCTTCATCGCGCGGCGGAAGGCGATACGACGCTCGAGCTGGTCGGCGACGCCCTGGGCGACGAGCTTCGAATCGATTTCCGGCTTGCGGATCTCGACGATGTTGAGGCTCACTTCCGACGACGTCATCTTGCCCAGCGCGCGGCGGAGCTTTTCGATGTCGGCGCCCTTCTTGCCGATGATGACGCCCGGACGGGCGGCATAGATCGAGATACGGCACAGCTTGGCCGGACGCTCGATCACGACCTTCGAGATCGCGGCCTGCGGGATCGCCTTCATGATGTGCTTGCGGATCCGCAGATCCTCGAGCAGCAGACGACCATAATCGGCGCCGTCGGCGTACCAGCGGCTGTCCCAGGTGCGGTTGATCTGCAACCGCATGCCGATCGGGTTGGACTTCTGACCCATATTATTCAGCCTCTTCCTGCTGCTCGCGCACGACGACACGGAGACGCGCGAACGGCTTGATGATGCGGGTCGACTTGCCGCGGCCGCGGGTGGCGAAGCGCTTCATGACGATCGACTTGCCGACCGAAGCTTCCTTCACGACGAGCGCGTCGACGTCGAGGTTGTGGTTGTTCTCGGCATTGGCGATCGCCGAAGCGAGCACCTTGCGCACGTCGAGGGCGAAGCCCTTCTTCGAGAACGACAGGATGTTCAGCGCGTCGCCGGCCTTCTTGCCGCGGATGAGACCCGCGACCAGATTGAGCTTGTACGGGCTGCCGCGGAGGGTGGTGGCGACCGCAAGGGCCTCCTTCTCACCGACGCGGCGCGGAGCTGCAGGCTTCGACATCAGCGCTTACCCTTCTTGTCGGCGGCGTGGCCGGGGAAGAAGCGCGTCGGCGCGAACTCACCCAGCTTGTGACCGACCATGTCCTCGTTGACCGCCACCGGCACGAACTTGCGGCCGTTATAGACGTTGAACGTCAGTCCAACGAACTGCGGGAGAATGGTGGAGCGACGCGACCAGGTCTTGATCGGAGCGCGCGCGCCACTGTCCTGTGCGCCTTCCGCCTTCCGCAGAAGGTGGAGATCGACGAACGGACCTTTCCAGACGGAACGGGCCATGATTACCTCTTCTTCTTCGCGTGGCGCGAACGGATGATGAACTTGTCGGTCGACTTGTTGGAGCGCGTACGCGCACCCTTGGTCGGCTTGCCCCAAGGCGTGACCGGATGACGGCCGCCCGAGGTCCGGCCTTCACCACCGCCGTGCGGATGGTCGACCGGGTTCTTGGCGACGCCGCGGGTCAGCGGGCGCTTGCCCAGCCAACGGTTGCGGCCGGCCTTCGCCAGGTTCTGGTTGGCGTTGTCGGGGTTCGACACCGCACCGACCGTGCACATGCAGTCCGCGCGGATGTAGCGCTGCTCGCCCGAGTTCAGGCGAACCATCACCATGCCCTTGTCGCGACCGACGACCTGCACATAAGTGCCGGCCGCGCGGGCGATCTGACCGCCCTTGCCCGGCTTCATCTCCACATTGTGGACGATGGTGCCGACCGGCGCCTGGCCGATTTCCATCGCGTTGCCCGGCTTGGTGTCGGTCTTCTTGGCGGCGACGATGACGTCGCCGATCGCAAGACGCTGCGGCGCGATGATGTACGACTGCTCGCCGTCCTCGTAGTTGACGAGGGCGATGAACGCCGAACGGTTGGGATCATATTCCAGACGTTCGACGGTCGCGGGCTGGTCCCACTTGCGGCGCTTGAAGTCGACGATGCGATACTTCTGCTTGTGGCCGCCCGCGATGCCGCGCGCAGTCGCGTGGCCCATGTTGTTGCGGCCGCCCGACTTGTGCTTGCCTTCGGTGAGCGCCTTGACGGGCTTGCCCTTCCAGAGGCTCGACTTGTCGACGAGGATCAGGCCGCGGCGGGCCGGGCTCGTCGGATTATAATGCTTGAGTGCCATGATGCCCCGAGCCTCAAATACCGGTGGTGACGTCGATCGACTGGCCTTCGGCCAGCGTCACAATCGCCTTCTTGACGTCCGAACGCTTGTAGGGCGTGCCCTTCCAGCGCTTGGTCTTGCCCTTCACGACGATCGTGTTCACGCCCTTGACGGTAACGTTGAACAGCGCTTCGACGGCCGCCTTGATTTCCGGCTTGCTGGCATCGCCCGCAACCTGGAACACCACGGCGTTGTGCTCGGAGAGCAAAGTCGTCTTCTCGGTGATGTGGGGCCGCAGCACCACGTCATAGTGGCGGTTGTCCACCACAGCTTGCTGAGTCTTAGCCATTGAAGCGCGCCTCCAGCTTCTCGACCGCGGCGCGCGTCAGCACCAGCGTTTCATGCTTCAGAATGTCGTACACATTGGCACCGACGGCGGGCATCACGTTGAGCTTCGGGATGTTCGAAGACGCCAGCGCGAAACCGGTGTCGACCATGTCGCCGTCGATCACGAGCGTGGTGTTGCCGAAGCCGAGCTTGCCGATCTGCGCGAGCAGAGCCTTGGTTTTGGCTTCGGAGACGGTCAGCGTGTCGAGAACGACCAGCTTGCCATCCTTGGCCTTCGACGACAGCGCCATCTTCAGGCCGAGCGCACGAACCTTCTTGTTCAGCGACGGGTTGAAGTCGCGAACGCGCGGACCATGAGCCTTACCACCGCCGATGAAGACGGGAGCGCGGCGATCGCCGTGACGGGCGGTACCGCCGCCCTTCTGGCGACCGAACTTCTTGCCGGTGCGGGCGACGTCCGAGCGCTCACGGGCGGCGCGGGCGGTGCCGCGGCGCTTTTCGAGCTGCCAGGTGACGACACGATGCAGAATGTCGGCGCGGGGCTCGAGGCCGAAGACCTCGTCGTTGAGCTCCAGGTCGCCGGCGGCTGCCGCGTCGAGGGTCTGAACCTTAATCTTCATGATCAGCCCTCCTGGCCATCGGTCGCTTCGGGAGCGACATCGGCCGGAGCCTCGGCCACTTCGGAAACATTGCTGTTGGCCGCGGCACGGATGCCGGCGGGATAAGGCGCATCGGCCGGACGCGCGATCTTCACCGAATCCTTGACCAGCAGCCAGCCACCCTTCGAGCCCGGAACCGAACCCTTGACGTACAGGATGCCGCGCTCGGCATCGGTCTGGACGATCTCGAGGTTCTGCTGCGTGCGGTTGGCGGCGCCCATGTGGCCGGCCATCTTCTTGTTCTTGAAGACCTTGCCCGGATCCTGGCGCTGACCGGTCGAACCGAGCGAACGGTGCGAGACCGAAACGCCGTGGGTCGCGCGCAGACCGCCGAAGCCCCAACGCTTCATGCCGCCCTGGAAGCCCTTGCCCTGGGTGCTGCCCTGGATGTCGACATACTGGCCCGCGACATAATGGTCGGCGGTGATTTCCGCACCGACGTCGAGCAGGCCATCTTCCGACACGCGGAATTCGGCGACGAAAGCCTTGGGCTCGACTTCGGCCTTGCCGAAGTGGCCGCGCTGCGGCTTCGCGACATTCTTTGCCTTGGCCGAGCCGGCGCCGAGCTGGACCGCGACATAGCCGTCACGATCCTGTTCGCGGCGCGCCACGACCTGGACATTCTCAAGCACCAGAACGGTAACCGGCACGTGCCGGCCATCATCCTGGAACAGGCGGGTCATCCCCATCTTCTTAGCGATCACGCCAGTGCGCATGATCCGTTCCTTCCAAACAGAGGCTCGCGTTAGCGGCGAGCGTGCCAACGAAAAAAGCTCCGGCACTCGCCGAAGCTTCCAGCCCAATTAAAATACAGCCCCCGCCCGGGCTCGGTTTTCCGCATTGCTGCGAATGGCGGGGACTCGGGCACCAGCGGAGCTGGTCGGTATCCCTGTCTATTCCGTCGTCCGGAGATCGATCCCGCCGGACCAACCGGACGGGAGAAACCGAAACGACTAGCGCGGGAGCGATTCGCCCCCGTGCAGTGCCGGCCTCTTAAGCCAGTTTGATCTCAACATCAACACCTGCCGCGAGGTCGAGCTTCATCAGCGCGTCGACGGTCTGCGGGGTGGGCTGGACGATGTCCAGGAGGCGCTTGTAGGTGCGCACCTCGAACTGCTCGCGCGACTTCTTGTCGATGTGCGGGCCGCGGTTCACGGTGAACTTTTCGATGCGCGTGGGCAACGGGATCGGGCCACGGATGAGCGCGCCGGTGCGGCGGGCGGTGTCGGCGATGTCGCCAGTGGCCTGATCGAGCACGCGGTGATCGAAAGCCTTCAGACGAATACGGATATTCTGCGTTTCCATGGTCCCTACCGATGCGAAAGAGCCGTGCCTGCGAAAGATAAGGCGACCGTTTCGGCCGCCTTCACCTCATCGCGAGGCAAAAATAGTCATTAAAAAGCGCACCGCCCGACTCCCTGGGGAATCGGGCGGTGCAGCCCTATATTACTTCGAGATCGAGCTGACAACCCCGGCGCCGACGGTGCGGCCACCTTCACGGATCGAGAAGCGCAGGCCCTCTTCCATGGCGATCGGGGCGATGAGCTTGACGCCGAGCTTCACGTTGTCGCCGGGCATGACCATCTCGGTGCCCTCGGGCAGCTCGACGGTGCCGGTCACGTCGGTCGTGCGGAAGTAGAACTGCGGACGATAGTTCGCGAAGAACGGCGTGTGACGGCCACCCTCTTCCTTCGACAGGACATAGACTTCCGACGAGAAGTCGGTGTGCGGCTTGATCGAGCCCGGCTTGCAGAGAACCTGGCCGCGCTCGACTTCCTCGCGCTTGATGCCGCGGATGAGCGCACCGATGTTGTCGCCGGCCTGGCCCGAGTCGAGCAGCTTGCGGAACATTTCGACGCCGGTCACCGTGGTCTTGGCGGTGTCCTTGAGGCCGACGATCTCGACTTCCTCACCGACCTTGATCATGCCGGTCTCGACGCGGCCCGTGACGACGGTACCACGGCCCGAGATCGAGAACACGTCTTCGATCGGCATCAGGAACGGCTTGTCGAGCGGACGCTCCGGCTGCGGGATGAACGTGTCGACGGCTTCCATCAGCTTGAGCACGGCGTCATGGCCGATCTCGGGCTTGGTGCCGTTCAGCGCGCACACGGCCGAACCCTGGATGACGGGGATGTTGTCGCCGTCGAAATCGTAGGACGACAGCAGCTCGCGGATTTCGAGCTCGACGAGCTCGAGGATCTCGGCGTCGTCGACCAGGTCGACCTTGTTCATGAACACGACGAGCTGCGGCACGCCGACCTGGCGGGCAAGCAGGATGTGCTCGCGGGTCTGCGGCATCGGGCCATCGGTCGCCGAGACGACGAGGATGCCGCCGTCCATCTGCGCCGCACCGGTGATCATGTTCTTCACATAGTCGGCGTGGCCCGGGCAATCGACGTGCGCATAGTGACGGGCAAGCGTCTCATACTCGACGTGCGCGGTCGAGATGGTGATGCCGCGCTCGCGCTCTTCCGGAGCCTTGTCGATGTTCGCATAGTCGACGAAGGTCGCGCCGCCGGTCTCGGCGAGAACCTTGGTGATCGCTGCCGTGAGCGAGGTCTTGCCGTGGTCGACGTGGCCGATGGTGCCGATATTGCAGTGCGGCTTGTTCCGCTCGAACTTAGCTTTCGCCATTTTCTCTACCTTCTTCTCGAATCAATTTCGGGACGCGCCGCCCGATGCGGACGCGCCCATAACCAACAAATTTGGATTACGCCAGCTTTGCCTTGACCTCTTCGGCCACATTCGCCGGCACTTCGTCATAATGCGAGAACTGCATCGTGTACTGCGCCCGGCCCTGGGTGAACGAGCGGAGCTGGTTCACATAGCCGAACATGTTCGCCAGTGGAACCATCGCCTCGACGACCTGGGCGTTGCCCCGGCTGTCGGTGCCCTGGATCTGGCCACGACGGCTGTTCATGTCGCCGATGACGTCGCCCAGATAATCTTCCGGGGTCACGACCTCGACCTTCATGACCGGCTCGAGGATCGTGATGCCGGCCTTCTGGGCGGCTTCACGCATGCCGCCGCGACCGGTGATCTCGAACGCCAGCGCCGACGAGTCGACGTCATGGTAGGCGCCGTCATAGAGCGTCGCGGTGAAGTCGATGATCGGGAAGCCGATCAGCGAGCCCGAGGCCGCGATTTCACGGATGCCCTTCTCGACCGACGGGATATATTCCTTCGGAATATTGCCGCCCTTGACCTCATCCTTGAAGATGACGCCCTGGCCGCGCTCGCCGGGTTCGACCGAGAACTTGATGCGGCCGAACTGGCCCGAGCCGCCCGACTGCTTCTTGTGGGTATAGTCGACGTCGACCTTGCGCTTGATCGACTCGCGATACGCCACCTGCGGCGCACCGATGTTCGCCTCGACCTTGAACTCGCGCTTCATGCGGTCGACCAGGATCTCGAGGTGAAGCTCGCCCATGCCCTTGATGATGGTCTGGCCGCTCTCGTTGTCCGAAGACACGCGGAACGACGGATCCTCGCGGGCGAGACGATTGAGCGCGACGCCCATCTTCTCCTGGTCGGCCTTGGTCTTGGGTTCGACCGACAGCTCGATCACCGGCTCCGGGAATTCCATGCGTTCGAGGATGATCGGCGCGGCCTGCGAGCAGAGCGTGTCGCCGGTCGTGGTATCCTTAAGGCCCGCCAGAGCGACGATGTCGCCGGCATAGGCTTCCTGGATGTCCTCGCGGCTGTTCGCATGCATCAGCAGCATGCGGCCAACCTTTTCCTTCTTGTCCTTCACCGAGTTGAGCACGGTGGTGGCCGAGTCCAGCTTGCCCGAATAGATGCGGGCGAAGGTCAGCGTGCCGACGAACGGATCGTTCATGATCTTGAAGGCGAGCGCCGACATCGGCGCATCGTCCGCGGCCGGACGGCTGTCGGGGGTTTCCCCGTCGAGCTTCAGGCCTTCGACCGGCGGAATGTCGAGCGGCGAAGGCAGATAGTCGACGACGCCGTCGAGCAGCGGCTGCACGCCCTTGTTCTTGAACGCCGAGCCGCACAGGACGGGGACGAACGAGAAGTTCAGCGTACCCTTGCGGATCAGCGCCTTCAGCGTCGCGACGTCGGGCTCATTGCCTTCGAGATAGGCTTCCATGACGTCGTCGTCCTGCTCGACCGCCATTTCGATCAGCTCGGAACGAGCGGTCGCGGCAGCGTCGGCCAGGTCGGCGGGAATGTCCTGATATTCGAACTTCGCGCCCAGCGACTCCTCGAGCCAGATGATCGCGCGGTTCTCGACCAGGTCGACGAGCCCCTTGAAGCCGCCTTCGATGCCGATCGGCAGATAGAGGACGGCCGGACGCGCGCCAAGGCGGTCCTTGATCATGTCGACGCAACGCTCGAAGCTCGCGCCGGTGCGGTCGAGCTTGTTGACGAAGCACATCCGCGGAACCTTGTACTTTTCCGCCTGGCGCCACACCGTCTCCGACTGCGGCTCCACGCCGGCAACGCCGTCGAAGCACGCAACCGCGCCGTCGAGCACGCGCAGCGAACGCTCGACTTCGATCGTGAAGTCGACGTGCCCGGGGGTGTCGATGATGTTGATGCGGTGATCGTTCCAGAAACAGGTCGTCGCGGCCGACGTGATCGTGATGCCGCGCTCCTGCTCCTGCTCCATCCAGTCCATCGTGGCGGTGCCCTCATGGACCTCGCCGATCTTGTAGGACTTGCCGGTATAATAAAGGATGCGCTCGGTCGTCGTCGTCTTGCCGGCGTCGATGTGCGCCATGATGCCGATGTTGCGATACTGCGCGAGCGGGTGGCTGCGGGCCATGATCTTGAAACTCCGATGTCGGGAACGGGCCGAGGCCCGCTCCCGACTATATGGGAAGGATTTTTACCAGCGGTAGTGCGAGAAGGCGCGGTTCGCTTCCGCCATGCGGTGCGTGTCCTCGCGCTTCTTCACCGCGTTGCCGCGGTTGTTCGCCGCATCGAGCAGTTCGCCCGACAGACGTGCCGACATGGTGGTCTCTGAACGCGCACGCGCGGCCGAGATCAGCCAGCGGATCGCCAGCGCCTGCGAACGGTCCGGACGGACCTCGACGGGGACCTGATAGGTCGCACCGCCGACGCGGCGGCTGCGGACCTCGATGCCCGGCTTCACATTGTTCAGCGCGTCATGGAACACGCCGATCGGCTCGCGCTTGGCGCGGGCTTCGACGGTTTCCAGGGCACCATAGACGATGCCTTCGGCAGTGGACTTCTTGCCGTCGAGCATGACGGAGTTCATGAACTTCGAGAGAATGACATCTCCGAACTTCGGATCGGGGAGAATTTCGCGCTTCTCGGGGCGACGACGACGTGCCATTTGCTTCTATCCTTACTTCGGACGCTTCGCGCCGTACTTCGAACGGCTCTGCTTGCGGTCCTTGACACCCTGGGTGTCGAGCACGCCGCGCAGAACATGGTAGCGCACGCCGGGAAGGTCGCGCACACGGCCGCCGCGGATGAGCACCACCGAGTGCTCCTGCAGGTTATGGCCTTCGCCCGGGATGTAGCTGATGACTTCGCGCGAGTTGGTCAGGCGGACCTTGGCAACCTTGCGAAGCGCCGAGTTCGGCTTCTTCGGCGTCGTCGTGTAGACGCGCGTGCAGACGCCGCGCTTCTGGGGGTTCTTTTCCATCGCAGGGACCTTCGACTTGGTCTTCTGCGGCTCCCGACCCTTGCGGATCAGCTGATTGATCGTTGGCATGAAGCCCTTCACCTCTAAGAGAGTTACTTTACCGATGCCCGAATTGCGTTCTGTCCGATTCCGCTGAAAGCGGACGAACGAAAATGCACAAAAGCCCCGGCGGTCATCACGACCTCCCGGGCCTTCCCTCGCATCAGCAATGTTCAAGCTCGCTCCACGGCGGACGAACCACCCCGGAGCAGGGCGCGCCTATATGCGAGGAGTCGCACGAGGTCAACCGCGATGCTGCGCCACCCAGCGCATGGAACGCCGCCCGATATGGGCGGTTCTGCCGTGATGCCCCGCCCGCTCCTCTTCGCCGCCCTCGCCGCCATCGCCCTGCCGGCGCACGCCGCGAGCTTCGACTGCACCCGCGCCGCCAGCCCCGACGAGAAGGCCGTGTGCCGCTATTGCGCACTCAACGACCGCGACGTCCGGCTGGCGACGCTCTATGCGCTCGACCTGCAGCTGGTGCCGATGGGATCGCGCGACGCGATCCGCGACCGGCAGGCGGCCTGGCTCGCGACACGCCACGCCTGCGGCGCCGGCTATGCCTGCCTGTCCGCGGCCTATGACCGCCGCATCGCCGAACTCCAGTCGATCATCGACACCCGGGTCTATCCGCACGGCCCCTTCTGACGGCCGATCCGCTCAGGGGTTGGCCGCCGGCACCGAGTCCGAATCCGGCCCGGGCTTCGCCTGGGGCTTGATGTAGATCGCGCGGATCGACGGCCAGCGCGCGCGCAATTCGGTTTCGGCCTCGCTGATCATCGCCTCGACCCGGCCGACCGGCACCGTGTCGACGAAATCGACCGAGAGACCGAGGAAGATATTGTCGGGGCCGATATGGACGGTGGTGATCTCGTTGACCCCCGAGACCTCGGGCCGCCGGTCGATCGCGGCGCGGACCGCGGCGACCATCACCGGATCGGCCGGCTCGCCGATCAGCAGATCCTTCGATTCGCGCGCGAGAAGGATCGCCACCGTCGCCAGCGCGAGCCCGATGACGATCGAGGCGACGCCGTCATAGCGCGCGTCGCCGGTGACGACGCTCGCCGAAATGCCGATCCCGGCGACGACCAGGCCGAACATCGCCGCCGAATCCTCGAACAGCACGATGAAGCTCGACGGATCCTTCGACCGCCGCACCGCCTGCCACCAACCCTGCTCGCCCTTGGCATCGCCGAACTCGCGCACCGCGATCCACCAGCTCGTCCCCTCGAGCAGCAGCGAGATGCCGAGCACCAGATAATTGACCCACACCGATCGCACCGGCTCGGGATCGATGATGTGGAGCACGCCCTCGTAGATCGACAGCCCGGCGCCGGTCGCGAAGATCAGAATCGCGACGACGAAGCTCCAGAAATAGAGCTCGCGTCCGTAACCGAGCGGGTGCAGGGTGTCGGGGGGCCTAGCCGAGCGCTTCTGCCCGTAGAGCAGCAGCAACTGGTTGAGGCTGTCGACCACCGAATGAAAACCCTCGGTGAGCATCGCCGACGATCCGGTGAATGCCGCGGCGACGAACTTCGCCACCGCGATCCCCAGATTGGCGCCCAGCGCCGCATAGAGGACGAGCTTGCCGCCATATTCTCCGGTCTCGGTGGCCATCGTCATCCTTTTGCGCGGCGCGCAAGCTGCGCGCCCTGGCCGCTTCTAACCCGTTGCCCCGCCATGCGATCCCGAAAGTTGCGGCGCCGGCATATTTTCCATTGACCCATTCGGAAAAAGGTTCCATCAGGCAACCCTGCTATATTTCTATGCTGGGCCGGATCGGTTTGGCTTCATCTCCGTTTCATGGCGTGACCACCAGGGAGGTCCGCCATGTTCGAGTATCGTACCCCATCCGCTCTTTCGTCCGTCCGGACTCGCCGCTCCTCCGACGCTCCGCCGATCGGCGCTGCGCTGGAGCGCCGCGCTGCCGATCCTCGCGGTCGCCGCCCTGCTCCGCGGCAATGCCCCCGCGCTCGCGCAGGACGCCGCCACGCCGGCCCCGGTCGCCGCGGCGACGGCACCCCAGCCCGAGGCGCGCTGGTCGAAATCCAACGCCAAGGCGCTGCTCAAGGTCGTCGAGGCCTCGGCCGAGGAAGGCCTCAACCCCGCCGACTATCAGGTCGGCGCGCTCCGCGCCGCGATCGATGCCGATCAGAAGGGCCCCGTGCTCGATGCCGTCGCCGACGCCAGCGCCCGCCGGCTCGCGCACGACTATGCCGACGGTCGGATCGACGACAAGGCGGCGTTCGACTGGTACCTGCCCGCCCCCGCTGATCCCAACACGATCGAGACCGGCCTGACCCAGGCGCTCGATCGCAATGCGGTCGACACGTGGCTCGAGGCACTCCTGCCGAGCAACGACCAGTATCGCGCGCTCAAGGCCGCTTATGCCGATGCCAGCGGCGCCGACCGCGAGCGGCTGCGCACCAATCTCGAGCGCTGGCGCTGGATGCCGCGCGATCTCGGTGACCGCTATATCTATGTCAACGTCCCCTCATACCGTCTGTCGGTGATGGACGGCGATCGCGAGGAGGCGAACTACGTCGTCGTCGTCGGCGCCCCTAAGACCCCGACCCCGCAGCTCGCGCTCCAGGCGCAATCGGTGGTCGCCAATCCGAGCTGGACGCTGCCGCCGAGCGTGCTCAAGGAGGGCCGCTGGCAGAACAAGGGCTTCAAGGCGACCAAGATCGCCGGCGGTTATCGCGTCGTACAGGCGCCCGGGCCGACCAACGCGCTCGGCCGGATCAAGATCGACATGCCCAACCCGCACGCCATCTATCTCCACGACACCCCCAACAAGGCGGCGTTCGGCAAGGACATGCGCGCGCTCAGCCATGGCTGCATCCGCGTCCAGAACATCGCCGAGCTCGCCGCGACCCTCTATGGCGGCAGCGAACTCGATACGGCGCTCCAGGATCCGCACAAGACCAAGGTCCTCCAGCTCCAGCAGAGCATGCCGGTCTACATCGTCTACTTCACCGCGGTGGCCGAGGATGGCGGCGTCCGCTTCCTCGACGACCCTTATGGCCGCGATGCCAAGCTGTCGCAGCGGCTCGGCACCCCGATGCAGATGGCGATGGCCGGCGGCGCGCCCCGCGCGGCCATCCACTGATCCGATCATCCCGCTGCCACGCCGGTGGCGGGATAATATTGCGGAGATGGAATTAAGGGTGATTAACCCTCTTCACGACGAGATGTGCCCCATTTGCGGTCAAACCGCCATATCGGGCGGAACAAACGTCCACTAGCAGGTCGAAATCGTTAACTCTTTAGCCTAAATTACTCGCATTGTTAGCGTATGAGCGGGTTGGGCACAGAGTGAACGAACTGATCGACACGCCGGTTAGCCGGCGCGGGTTGCTGGGTGCGGGTTTCATCGGCGGGGCAGCCCTGCTGACCGGAGGCAAGGCTTTTGCCGCTCCGATCGGCCAGAGCGGCCTACGCCCCGAAGTGCGGACCCGGGCGCTGGCGGCGATGAGCCGCAACATCGGCCGCATCAAATGCCGCGACGTGATCGGCATCTGCGATTTCGACGACGTCTCGGCCAAGCCGCGCTTCCATCTGCTCGACGTCGCCTCGGGCAGGGTCGAAAGCCTGCTCGTGGCCCATGGCCGCGGATCGGATCCCGCGCACACCGGCATGCTCCAGCGCTTCTCCAACGCGATGGGGTCGGCCGCCTCGTCGGACGGCGCCTATGTCACCGCCGAGGAATATTTCGGCAATCATGGCCGTTCGCGCCGGATCGACGGGCTCGACCCGACCAACAGCAATGCCCGCGCCCGCGCGGTCGTCATCCACGGTGCCTGGTACGCCGAAAAGGACATGATCGCCCAGCATGGCAAGCTCGGCCGCTCGGAAGGCTGCTTCGCCTTCGGCGCAAGCAACCTGTCCTATGTGATGGATCGGCTCGGGCCCGGCCGCCTGATCTACGCCGACAAGGTCGACCGTGCCTAAAATGAGTCGAACCGCACCCGGGCACCGGTGCGGTCGATTGCAGGCATCGGAATTTTCCTTCAGAATCAAGCCTATCTGGTCGATAACAAAGGGGACTGGATATGGCGAAAATGCCATATAGCGTGCGCGTCGATTTGCCCCGCAGCATCACCCGCCTCGCCGCCGCGATCGGCCTGGCACTGGCACCCGCGCTCGTCATCGCGCCCTCGCCCGCCTTCGCGGTCAGCCCGCTCGGGCCGCCGCGCTTCTCGGCGGTGCTGATGAACGCCGACACCGGCGAGATCCTGTACCAGGAACAGGGCAGCGCGATCCGCTATCCGGCGTCGATCACCAAGGTGATGACGCTCTATCTGGTGTTCGACGCGCTCGACGCCGGCCGCATCCAGCTCACCGACCGGGTCATCGTCTCGCGCCATGCGGCGTCGCAGAAGCCTTCCAAGCTCGGCCTCGCCCCCGGCCAGTCGATCAGCGTCGCCGACGCGATCGGCGTGGTCGCGGTCAAGTCGGCCAACGACATCGCGGTCGCGCTCGCCGAGAAGATCGGCGGCACCGAGACCAATTTCGCCCGGCTGATGACCGCCAAGGCGCGGTCGCTCGGCATGCGCCAGACCGTGTTTTCCAACGCCAGCGGCCTGCCCGATCCGGCGCATTTCACCTCAGCCAACGATCTCGCGATCCTGTCGGCGGCGCTGCTGCGCAACCACCGCGACAAATATGGCTATTTCAGCGAGCAGAGCTTCAGCTACGGGCGCCAGCGCATCGCCAACCACAACAAGCTGCTCGGCCAGTTCGTCGGCCTCGACGGGATCAAGACCGGCTTCACCGTCGACAGCGGCTTCACCCTCGCCGCCTCGGCGGTGCGCGGCGGCCAGCGGCTGATCGCGATCGTGCTCGGCGCGCCGTCGAGCTGGCAGCGCAACCGCGACATCACCGCCCTGCTCAATGCCGGCTTCACCGCGCTCGCGATCCGCGCCAGCGGCCGCCCCGACGACATGCCCGCGCTGCTCGCCTCGCAGGGCTTCGCACTCAACCGCAGCCTGCGCCCGCTGCCGGCGATGGCGGTGCAGCCGGTCGAGGAAGGCGACGCCGAGTAAGCGGCCGCAAGCTGTACGTCAGATTACAACCGCGTTCAGGCCGGATTCGTCGCCGACACGCTACCTCTGATTCTGCCCGATCCCCCCGGGCGGAAAGAGGATGATGATATGAAGCTCACCCATATGTTCGCCGCCGTCGGGATCGCCGTCGCGGCCATCGGTGCGTCGGCGCCCGCCCAGGCCCGCGACTGGCATGACAGCCGCTATGACGACCATCGCCGCGGCGACCATCGCTGGAACGACGATCGCCGCTGGCAAGACGACCGTCGCGGCTGGTATGGCAATGGCCGCCATCACCGCCATTGCTGGATGGAATGGCGCCACCACCACCGCGTCCGCGTCTGCCGCTAACCCTCGCGGGGAGCGGTTCGCGCTCCCCGCCTTCCGGCCGCGGCGATCCTGCGCTAACCGATGCCCATGCGCATCTTGCTGACAGGATCGTCGGGCTGGCTCGGCCGCCATCTCGCCCCCATGCTGGCCGCGGCCGGCCATGACGCGATCGGGCTCGACACCGCCCCCGGCCCCTGCACCCGGTTTCTGGGCAGCGTCGCCGACCGCGCGTTGATCGACGCCATCTTCGCCCGGCACGGCATCGAGGCGGTGATCCACGGCGCCGCGCTCCACAAGCCTGATATCGTCCGTTACCCCGCGCAGGCGTTCGTCGACGTCAATATCACCGGCACGCTGAACCTGCTCGAGGCCGCCGCGGCCGCGCGCCATGATCGCTTCGTCTTCACCTCGACCACCTCGCTGATGATCAGCCAGGCGATCCGCGACGAGGCCGGCGACCGCGCGATCTGGCTGACCGAACGATCCGGCCCGCCGGTCCCGCGCAACATCTACGGCGTCACCAAGCTCGCCGCCGAGGGGCTGTGCCGCCTCTACAGCACCGACCATGGCCTGAACGCGGTCGTGCTGCGCACCGCGCGCTTCTTTCCCGAAGAGGACGACAGCGATCGCGGTCTGTCGGGCGAGAATATGAAGGCCAACGAATTCCTCCACCGCCGCCTGACCGTCGCGGACGCCGCCCGTGCCCATGTCATCGCGCTCGACCGGGCACCCGCGATCGGCCACGACATCTTCATCGTTTCGGCGCCGCCCCCGTTCGCGCCCGCCGATGCGCCGGCGCTCAAACAGGACGCGCCGACGGTGATCGCCCGGCATTTCCCGCGGGCCGCCGAAATCTATGCCAGCAAGGGCTGGTCGCTGCCGACGAGCCTCGGCCGGGTCTATGACGCCGGCCATATCGAAGCCCGGCTCGGCTTCCGCTGCGAGACCGACTTCGCCGCGATCCTCGACGCGCTCGACAAGGGCACCGCGCTGCCCTTCGCCCACGACGCCGACTATGTCTCGCCGCAGGTGACGGCCGGCTGATCTTCAGCCCGCCGTCACCTGCAGCCGATCAGATGTGGAGCGGCCGCCCATAAGCCGAAAGCACGGCTTCGTGCATCGTCTCGCTGATCGTCGGATGCGGGAAGACGGTGCCGATCAGTTCGGCCTCGGTGGTCTCGAGCGTCTTGCCGATCGTATAGCCCTGGATCAGCTCGGTGACCTCGGCACCGACCATATGCGCGCCGAGCAGTTCGCCGGTCGCCTCGTCGAACACCGTCTTCACGAAACCCTCGACCTCGCCCAGCGCGATCGCCTTGCCGTTGCCGATGAACGGGAAGCGGCCGACCTTGACCTTGTAGCCGGCTTCGATCGCCTTGGCCTCGGTCAGCCCGACGCTGGCGATCTGCGGGTGGCAATAGGTGCAGCCCGGGATGTTGCGGACGTCCATCGCGTGCGGATGGCCGCCGGCGATCGCCTCGACCGCGATCACCGCCTCGTGCATCGCCTTGTGCGCCAGCCAGGGCGCGCCGGCGACGTCGCCGATTGCCCAGATCCCCTCGACATTGGTCCGGCAATTGCCGTCGATCAGGATATGGCCGCGTTCGGTCTTCACCCCGACCGCCTCGAGCCCGATATTCTCGGTGTTCGGCACGATCCCGACCGCGACGATCACATGGCTGTAATCCTCGGTGGTGACCTTGCCGTCCTTGTCCTTGATCTCGGCCTTGATCCCGGTCGCGGTCGCGTCGATCTTCTGGACGCCGGTCAACGGGCGGATCGTCATCCCCTGCTTGGTCAGCGACTTGGTCATGAACGCGCTGACCTCGGCATCCTCGACCGGCAGGATCCGGTCGAGCATCTCGACGATCGTCACCTTGGAACCCATGTCGTTGTAGAAGCTCGCGAATTCGACGCCGATCGCGCCCGATCCGATCACCAGCAGATCGGTCGGCATCTCGGCCGGCACCATCGCATGGCGGTAGGTCCAGATCCGCTTGCCGTCGGCCTTGGCGAACGGCAGGTCGCGGGCGCGGGCGCCGGTGGCAACGATGACGTCCTTGGCGGTCAGCTCGGTGGTCTTGCCGTCCTTGGTCACCGACAGCTTGCCCTTGCCGGTCAGCGTGCCGTCACCGAAATAGACGGTGATCTTGTGCTTCTTCATGAGGCCGGTGACGCCCATGTTGAGCTGCTTGGCGACCCCGCGCGAACGCTGCACCACCTTGCCGAGGTCGAAACTCGGGGCCCCCGCCGACAGGCCGTAATCGGCGGCGTGCTGCATATAATGATAGATTTCGGACGAGCGCAGCAGCGCCTTGGTCGGGATGCAGCCCCAGTTGAGGCAGATCCCGCCCAGGCTCTCGCGCTCGATGATCGCGGTCTTGAGCCCCAGCTGCGACGCGCGGATCGCGGCGACATAGCCGCCCGGGCCCGAGCCGAGGATGATGAGATCGAAATTGTCGGCCATGCGGATATCCTGTCGCGGTAGAAGGGGATGTTAGGAAACGGACGCCGGCATCGGCGGCACCTTGCGCGGCTGGCGATCGTCGCCGAGCGCCACGAAGGTGAAATCGGCGCGGGTCACGCGGTAGCTGACATCGTCATGCCGGGTCCGCCGCCACGCCTCGACCGCGATCGTCATCGAGGTGCGGCCGACCGACTTGAGCGTCGCATAGACCGACACCTCATCGCCGACCACGACCGGGCGCAGGAAGGTCATCCCGTCGACCGCGATCGTCACCGCACGCCCCTTCGAATGGCGCGCGGCGATCGATCCGGCCGCCGAGTCCATCAGGCTCATCAGCCAGCCGCCGAAGATGTCGCCATAGGGATTGGTATCCGCCGGCATCGCGATCACGCGCACCGCCGGCTGATCGACAGGCGGAAGTTCGTCGGTGGTCATGCTGCGACTCCTGACCCCTCTCCCTGCAGGGGAGAGGGAGGGGCCCAAGCCGCAGGCTTGGGAGGGTGAGGGCACGGTTGTATAACAGGTGCCGACATCATGGCTCGATCCGCTTCTTTAAAGATATTTCTATCGGAACGCGTCACCGATGTTCTCCGATGGATAGGCCGTGCCCTCACCCTCCCACCGCTGCGCGGCGGGCCCCTCCCTCTCCCCAAAAGGGAGAGGGATGAAGAGTGAAGGCGGCTGGCTCAAGCCAGCAGCCCCATCGGGTTCTCGACCAGTCGCTTGAACGCCGCCATCAGCTGCGCGCCGACCGCGCCGTCGATCGCGCGATGGTCGAAGCTGCCGGTCGCCGACATGATCGTCGCGACGCCCAGTTCGCCACCCACGATATAAGGCCGCTGCTCGCCCGAACCGACCGCCATGATCATCGCCTGGGGCGGGTTGATCACCGCGGTGAAGTGCTTGATCCCGAACATGCCCATGTTCGAGATCGAGGCGGTGCCGCCCATATATTCCTGCGGCTGCAGCTTTCCTTCCTTGGCGCGCTTGGCGAGGTCCTTGGCTTCGGTCGCGATCGCCGACATGCTCTTGGTGTCGGCGCTGGTGACGATCGGGGTGATCAGCCCGCCCGGGATCGCGACCGCGACCGAGATGTCGGCGCGCTTGTACTTGATCAGCGTGTCGCCGGCGAACGAGACGTTGCAGTCGGGCACTTCCATCAGCGCTACCGCGAGCGCCTTGATCAGCAGGTCGTTGACCGACAGCTTCACGCCGCGGCTCTCGAGCGACTTGTTGAGTTCGCCACGCAGCTTGAGCAGCGCGTCGAGCTGGATATCGACCGTCAGATAGATGTGCGGGCTCTGCTGCATCGACTCGGTCAGGCGGCGCGCGATCACCTTGCGCATGCTCGACAGCTTGACCGTCTCCGACGGAATCTCGGTAGGACCGGCGGGGGCCGCCGGCGCTGGCTTGGCCGCAGCCGCAGCGGGCTTGGCGGGCGCAGGCGCGGCTGCCGGAGCAGCGGTAGGGGCGGCCGCAGCCGGCGCGGCTGCAGGCGCGGCGCCCTTTGCGGCGCCTTCGAGGTCGGCCTTCACGATCCGGCCGTTCGGACCGGAACCGCTGACGCTCGCCAGATCGACGCCGTCGGCGGCGGCGAGACGGCGCGCGAGCGGGCTCGCCTTGACCCGGTCGCCGGTCTCGGCCGCAGGGGCCGGAGTCGGCGCCGGCTTGGCGACCTCGGCCTCCTTCTTGGGCTCGGCCGCCGGTGCCTCGACCTTCGCGGTCTCGACCTTGGGTGCGTCGGCCTTGGCGGGGGCGGGCTTGGCGGCGGGCGCTTCGTCCTCGCCTTCGATCAGCGCGATCACCGCACCGACCTTCACTCCACCGGTGCCTTCGGGCACGACGATCTTGGCGACCTTGCCCTCGTCGACGGCTTCGAATTCCATCGTGGCCTTGTCGGTTTCGATCTCGGCGAGCAGGTCGCCCGACTTGACCATATCGCCTTCCTTCACCAGCCATTTGGCCAGCGTGCCCTCCTCCATCGTCGGGGAGAGAGCAGGCATTTTCAGTTCGATCGGCATCGAGGCGGCCCCTTCGGCAAGGCGTCTGTCTTAAGGAGCGCCTGTCTTTCCCGCTCGCCACCCGGAGGTCAAGGGCTTAGGCTTGCACAAAGGCCGTAGCTGGCGCACCCTCACCGGAAACGGGGGAAGATGGATGACGGTGCGTACCTATTTGGTTGTAGTCGACGACAGCGACGAGGCGAGAATCGCCCTGCGCTTCGCCGCGCGCCGCGCCGCCAAGACCGGCGGCGCGGTCGAGATCCTCGCGCTCGTCCCGCCCCCCGAATTCGTCCAGTGGGGCGCCGTCCAGCAGGCTATGGAGGAGGAAGCCCGGCTGCGCGCCGAGGCGATGGTCGCGCAGGCCGCCGGTGAACTGATCGACGAAACCGGCATGCGCCCGTCGATCACGGTCAAACAGGGCGACGGAGTCGCGATCGTCAAGGCACTGCTCGCCGAGCGCCCCAATGTCGCGGCGCTGGTGCTCGGCGCCGCCGCCGGCGGATCGCCGGGCAAGCTCGTCACCCATTTCGCCGGTGCCGAGGCCGGCCAGCTTCCCTGCCCCTTGATGATCATCCCCGGATCGTTGAGTGACGAAGCGCTCGATCGCCTGAGTTGAGGAACATCATGATCCGTCTCGCCGCCCCGCTCGCCCTGCTGCTTGCTTCGACCAGCCTGTCCGCCGCCCCGCCGGCCGGCGCCAGCCCCGACGAACTCCACGCGACGATCGCGAAGCTGGTGAGCTTCGGTACCCGCCACACCTTGTCGTCGCCGACCGATCCCAAACGCGGCATCGGCGCCGCCCGCGCCTGGGCCGCCGATCGGTTCGCGGCGATCGGCAAGGATTGCGGCGGCTGCCTGACCGTCGAGAAGGTCGCCGAGCGCTTCACCGGCGCCCGCGCCCCCGACGGGGTCGAGATCGTCAATATGCTCGGCGTGCTCAAGGGCACCGGCGATCCCAACCGGGTGGTGATCCTGTCGGCGCATATCGACAGCCGCGTCACCGACGTGATGAACGCCACCGCCGACGCACCGGGCGCGAACGACGACGGCTCGGGGGTCGCGCTGGTGATCGAGGCCGCGCGGCTCCTGAGCAAACAGAAGCACGACGCCACGATCATATTCGCAGTCCTCTCGGGCGAGGAGCAGGGGCTGTTCGGCGGGCAGTTGCTCGCCCGGACCGCCAAGGCGCGCGGCTGGCAGGTGACCGCCCAGCTCAACAACGACATCGTCGGCAACAGCCATGGCATCGGCGGCGAGCATATCGACAATCGGGTACGCGTGTTCAGCGAGGGCATCCGCTCGTCGGAAGGCCCCGACGAGAGCAAGAATCGCCGCGGCATCGGCGGCGAGGATGACGGCCCGTCGCGCGCGCTCGCCAAATATGTGGACCGGATCGGCGCCAGTGCGAAGGCGGGACTCGAGGTGCTCGCGATCCGCCGCCCCGACCGCTTCCAGCGCGGCGGCGACCATAGCCCGTTGCTCGACGCGGGCTATCCCGCGGTCCGCATCTCGGAGGCGACCGAGAATTACGACCGCCAGCATCAGGATCTGCGCACCGAGAATGGCCGCGCCTATGGCGACACGATCGATGGGGTCGACTTCCCCTATCTCGCCAAGGTCACCAACCTCAACGTCGCCGCCGCCCGCGCGCTCGCCGATGCGCCGGCCGCCCCCGCGACCGCGACGATCAAGGGCGCGCTCAGCGACGACACCACCGTCAGATGGTCGGCGGTTCCCGGCGCCACCGGCTATCGCATCTACTGGCGCCGCGCCGACGGCATCGACTGGACCGACCATCGCGACGTCCAGGGCGGCGAACTGGTGCTCAAGAACATCAACATCGACGACAATTTCTTCGGCGTCGCCGCGCTCGGCGCGAACGGCGGCGAGAGCCTGATCACCTTCGCGGCCGGCGAACCGCGGAAGTAGCGCCTACCTTTCTGTCTTTCCACAACCGTCATGCCGGCGCAGGCTCATAAGCGTTACGTTAGTTCGTCATCCCGGCGGAGGCCGGGATCTCGGTCGTATGCCACCACACCCGCCTCATGCTCCGTCCCTGACGCCTGAGATTCCGGCCTCCGCCGGAATGACGAGCTTGGGGTCGAGCCGCGAGGCATGACGCCTATCAGCGCAGACTGGCATGACGGTTATGGGAGGGCGCGCGCGTCCGCGCCCGTCCGCTCATCCCGATATTCTCGGCCCCAGCACCGCCATCAGCGCACTACACCCCTGCACGTCGACCGCATCGAACCGCCCTACCACCGGGCTGTCGAGGTCGAGCACCCCGATCAGCCGGCCCTGCTGCTCGATCGGCACCACCAGTTCGGAGGCCGAGGCGGCATCGCAGGCGATATGGCCGGGAAAGGCGTGGACGTC
Organism: Rhizorhabdus sp. GW822-FHT03C02; assembly: GCF_058801765.1. Lineage (NCBI taxonomy): Bacteria > Pseudomonadati > Pseudomonadota > Alphaproteobacteria > Sphingomonadales > Rhizorhabdaceae > Rhizorhabdus > Rhizorhabdus sp. GW822-FHT03C02. The sequence continues at coordinate 754,241 of NZ_JBXANN010000001.1, read as the reverse complement.
CTCGATGCACTGGACCTCGCGGGTTGCCGCGGCGGTGCCGCACACCCCCTTGCCGAAATCGATCCGGATGCACGCCGCCTTGCCCTGGAACGGTCCGAGCACAAGCTGGTCGCCGACGACCCGGTAGAAGCCCGCCCAGTTGAGGTCGGGCAGAAAATCCCAGATCAACGCCGCGGCATTGGCCATGTTGGCGATCGGATCGGTCTCGTCGGCGGTGATCGCGCCGATCGCCGACAGCAGATCCTTGTAGAGCTCTTCCTTGGCCGCATCGGCCTTCACCGCGAAATCATACATGGCCGGTCCTTCGATATTCGATCGCCCGATCTGGCCCTGCCCGCCCGCGGCTTCAACCCGCTTCGTGCATCGTCGATCGAAACTGCTGCTTTCGTCCATCGCACAGGCTAATAGCCCGACATGGTCGCCATCCCCGTCACCCGTTCCATCTCGATCGACGACAGCGAGATCGAGGAAAGCTTCACCCGCGCCGGCGGTCCGGGCGGGCAGCATGTCAACACCACCGACAGCGCGGTGCTGCTGCGCTTCGACGTCGGCAATTCGCCCAGCCTGCCCGACGCGGTCAAGAACCGGCTGGCGGTGCTCGCGGGATCGCGGCTGACCCGCGACGGCATCCTCGTGCTGCGCAGCGAAGGCGCCCGCTCGCAGCTGCTCAACCGGCAGGAGGTCCGCGAACGGCTGATCGACCTGATCCGCGAGGCGACGATCGTCCCGAAGAAACGCCGCCCGACCAAACCGAGCAAAGCCGCCAAGGCCCGCCGGATGGACGGCAAGGCCAAGCGCTCGAACGTCAAGAGCCTGCGCGGCAAGGTCTCCGATTAAATGGCCTCGTCCGACGGCAGCGGGTCGATATAGGCCCTGCCCTTCGGCGGTACATAGGGATCGACGAAGCCCAGCGCGATGAAACGCGCGGGCAGCGGTGCCTTGGCCTCGATCGGCGGCTTGCCGTCGCGCGGCAGGCTCAGCGACGCGGCATGGAGCAACGCCCCCTGCCCGCCGCTGCCATAGACCGTATCCCCATATATCGGCACCCCGATCCCGCTGGCGGCATGGACCCTGATCTGGTGGGTGCGGCCGGTCTTCGGCTTGAACTCGACCAGCGCCCGGCCATTTTCCTCGGCGATCACCCGCCAGGCGGTCTGCGCAGGCTTGCCCTTGGGATCGCCGACCATCCGCCAGCCGCGCGCCTTGCTCGATACCTTGGCGAGCGCCAGATCGACGACACCCTCCTTGGCCTCGGGAATACCCGCCAGCACCGCATAATAGAGTTTCTCGACGGTCCCGGCCTCGAACGCCTGGCCGAAACGGGCATGCGCCTTCGGGTTGCGCGACAGCAGCAGACAGCCCGAGGTGTCGCGGTCGAGCCGGTGGACCGGGTGCGGCCAGCGCTTGAAGCCGTAGGTCAGCGACTGGAGATGGTTCTCCACGCTGACGCTGCCGTCACGCGGCGGATCGACCGGCAGTCCCGCCGGCTTGTCGACGACGATCGCTTCGCCGTCGATGAAGAGGATATGGTCACTGAGCATCGTCCGCCTATGCGCTGCCGACAGTCGAACTGCAACGATAGTGAAATCTGTAGGCCATCGCGATCAGGCTTCGAGCGCGAGCAGCGCGAAGCTCGCCAGCCAATGTTCGCCCATATAGGTGTCGCCGAGATGCGGCATCGCGGCGTGGAGATGCTCGTCGGCAGTGGCGTGCATCAGCGCCGCCAGCGGATGCTCGCCGCCCAGCCTTTTGGCGATCCCCCGCCAGCACCAGGCGCGGCTGAGGTTGAGCCCGTCGAGATGCGCGATCTTGCCGTCGTCGCGGTCGGACACGAAGGCGGGGGTGAACAGCGTCGCGGGCCGCCGTTCGGCGACATGCGGCAGAAAACCCGCGAACCAGTCGCGAAACGCGGGTCGCGGCAACACCCGGCTCATCAGCAGCGCCTCGGTCAGCGCCGACGACAGGAATTCGTCGCCGCCGGGCTCCCAGGCCTGGCAACCACGGTCCTCGCCAAACCAGTGGCCGGCACGCTCGGCGATCGACGCAGCCAGCGGCTCGTCATGGAAGACCGCCCAGTCATGCGCGAGCACCAGCGCGAAGCTGCTGTTATAATGGGCGCCGACCCGGATCGGGTAGGTCAGCCGCGGCAGATAAGCGCGAAAGCTGTTGGCGAACAGCCGCGCCATCGGTTCGATCCGCGCCGCCCAGGGCTGCCCGTCGTGCAGCGTCAGCTCGTGATGCAGCGCCATCAGCCAGGCCCAGCCATAAGGCCGCTCGAACGAAGCCGATGCCGGCCGTTCGAGATAGGCGAGTTCGCCGGCGGCCTTCTCCTCGGTCAGCATCGCATCGGCGAGTTCGCGGATCCGCGCCGCCGCGGGCAGCGTCGGATAGAGCCGCGCCAGCCGCAGCACCTGCCACCAGCCATGGACGCAGCTATGCCAGTCGAAACTCCCGTAAAAGATCGGGTGGAGCTGCGACGGCGATTGCACGTCCCCAGCCCCGGTCATCACATGGTCCAACTTATTGGGATATTCGCGGGTGAGATGGCCCGCGGTCATCGTCATGAAGCGTGCGGCGATATCGGGATCGAGACGGGTCATCGGAAAGCCAGCCAATAAAGGAGTGCGATGTTGACGGCCAGCAGCGGCAGAGCCGTCGGGATCTGCGCACGGATCACGCCGTAACGGTCCTTGAGGTCGAGCAGCGCCGCCGGGACGATGTTGAAGTTGGCCGCCATCGGCGTCATCAGCGTCCCGCAGAAGCCGGCCAGCATGCCGATCGCCGCGACGATTGCCGGATCGCCATGGAAATGCCGGACGAGCAGCGGGATGCCGATCGCCGCCGCCATCACCGGGAAGGCCGCGAAGGCATTGCCCATCACCATCGTGAACAGCGCCATGCCCAGCCCATAGGCGATCACCGCGCCGATCAGGCTGTCCTGCGGGATCGCCTGCCCGGCAAGCCCGCCGACGACGTCGCCGACCCCGGCGAGCGCGAACACCGCGCCCAGGCTCGCCAGCATCTGCGGCAGCACCGCCGCCCAGCCGACGCTGTCCATCAGCCGCCCGCCCTCGGCGAACGGCGCCGCGACGCCCGGCCGCAGCCAGGCATAGCAGGCCGCCAGCGCGATCAGCACGCCGAGCGCCAGCGAGACCAGGGTCACCTGCTTGGGTTCGACGATGCCGGGAAATTGCTTGAAGGCGAGCGTGCCGATCAGCGCCACCACCGGCACGATCAACGCCGGCAGGAACAGCCGGTTGCCGCGGCGATCGCTCTCGACCTGGCGCGCGGCTGCATCGCTATCGCCCGCGCCCCGCCCCCGTCGCATTCGCCCCGATCCGGCGATCGACACCAAAGCGAGCACCAGCACGCCATTGCCGAGATTACCCAGAAGGTCGCCGGCGAAGAAGCTGAGCGCGATCAGGCCCCAGAAGGCGGCATTGGCGTAACGCCGGTCGCGTGCCGCCAACACCGCGAACGCGGCGAACATCGCGCCGGCGACCGCGTAGATGAAACCGAGACCGATCATCGCCGCTTCAACCGGCGATCGAACAACAGCAACCGGGCGCCGTGGATCAGGAAGGCGGCGATCGCGGTCGGGATCGCCCACATCGACAGATGGAAGGGCTCGATCTCGATGCCATAGCCTTCGAGCACTCCCTTCATCAGCAGGATCGATCCGATCGCGATGAAGATATCCTCGCCGAAGAACAGCCCGATATTGTCGGTCGCCGCCGCCATCGCCTTGGCGCTCTCATCCTCGGGATCGGGCGCACCGCGCTGCACATCGGCGGCGGCATCGGCCATCGGCGCGACCAGCGGCCGCACCGTCTGCGCCGGTCCCGCGATCGAGGTCAGCCCCAGCGCCGAGGTCAGTTGCCGGAACAGCAGATAGGCGATCAGCAACCGCCCCGCCGTCGCCCCGCGCATCCCCGCGATCAGGCTGCGCGCGCGTTCCTGCAGGCCGTGCCGTTCGAGCAGGCCGATCACCGGCAGCACGATGTAGATGATCGTCACATAGCGGTTGTCGTTATACGCCTTGCCGAACGCCGAAAGGATCGCGACCGGATCGAGCCCGGCCGCGAGCCCGGTGACGATCGCCGAGACGATCACCACCACCAGCGGATTGAAGCGCAGCAGAAAACCCGCGACGATCACCACGATGCCGGCGAGGACCAGCATCAGCGGTACTCTGCGTCATCCCGGCGGAGGCCGGGATCTCGGTCGTATGCCACCACACCCGCCTCATGCTCCGTCCCTGACGCCTGAGATCCCGGGCAATGCCTGTCTTCGGACGGGGCGCAGCCCCGATCCGGGGGCCGGGATGACGGCGCCTCCTCCACCCCATAACCACCGCCACCCGGCGTCTCGATCACGAACACATCCCCCGCCGCCATCTCGACCGCGGCGGTCGCGGGCAAGACCTCGACCGTTCCGTCCACCCGCTCGAGCCGGTTGACGCCCGGCGCGCCGTCGGCGCCGCCCGCCAGCCCGAACGGCGGCACCACCCGGCGGTTCGACAATATCCCCGCATGCATCGGCTCGCGGAAGCGGATGCGCCGGGTCGCGCCGTCGCCGCCGCGATGCGCGCCGGCACCGCCCGACCCGCGCCGGATCGCGAATTGCTCGACCAGCACCGGGAAGCGGGTTTCGAGGATCTCGGGATCGGTCAGCCGGCTGTTGGTCATATGGGTCTGGATCACCGCGGTGCCGTCGAAACCCGGTCCCGCCCCCGATCCACCGGCGATCGTCTCATAATATTGGTGGCGGTCGTTGCCGAAGGTGAAGTTGTTCATCGTCCCCTGCGCCCCCGCCATCGCCCCGAGCGCGCCGAACAGCGCATCGGTGATCACCTGGCTGGTCTCGACATTGCCCGCGACCACCGCCGCGGGAAAGCGCGGATGCAGCATCGATCCTTCGGGGACGACGATCTCGATCGGGCGCAGGAAGCCGTCGTTGAGCGGCACCTGCTCGTCGATCAGCGCGCGCAGCACATAGAGTATCGCCGCGCGCACCACCGACAGCGGCGCGTTGAAATTGCCGGGATGCTGCGCGCTGGTGCCCGCGAAATCGATCCGGGCGGTGCAGGCCTGCGTGTCGACCGACACCGCCACCCGGATCGTCGCGCCATCGTCCATCGCATAAGCGAAATCGCCGCCGTGCAGCGTCCCGATCAGCCGGCGCACCGCGACTTCGGCATGGTCCTGGACATGGCCCATATAGGCGTCGACGACGCCGCGGCCATAGTCGCCGGCGATCCGCCGCAGTTCGGCGGCGCCGCGCGCGCAGGCGGCAATCTGCGCGGTGAGGTCGGCAATATTCTGGTCGGGATTGCGCGACGGCCAGCGCCCCGAACCGAGCAGCGCGCGGGTTTCGATCTCGCGGAAATGGCCGGCATCGACCAGCAGCAGATTGTCGAGGATCACCCCTTCCTGCTCGACGCTGACACTGTCGGGCGGCATCGATCCGGGGCTGATCCCGCCGATATCGGCATGATGGCCGCGCGCGGCGACGAACCAGGCTGGCGCCGCATCGCCGTCGTCTGCGAACACCGGCATGATCACGGTGACGTCGGGCAGATGGGTGCCACCGTCATAGGGCGCGTTGAGCGCATAGACGTCGCCGGGCTTCATCCCGCGCCCGTCGGTGGCGATGGAACGGCGCGCGATGACGGTGCGGATGCTCTCGCCCATCGATCCGAGATGGACCGGGATATGCGGGGCATTGGCGATGAGGTTCCCCGCGCCGTCGAACAGCGCGCATGAGAAATCGAGCCGCTCGCGGATATTGACCGACGAGGCACTGTGCCGCAGCGCCGCCCCCATCTCTTCGGCGATCGCCATGAACAGCCCGGCGAAGATCTCGAGCCGCACCGGATCGACGACGCCGGCTTCGGCGACGGCCCGTGCGCGCGGCAGCGTGCGGTCGAGGATCAGATTGCCGACCCGATCGACCGCGGCCCGCCAGCCCGGCTCGACGACGGTGGTCGAGACCGGATCGGTGATCAGCGCCGGCCCCTCGACCTGCCAGCCCTCGCCGATCGTCGCGCGGTCGAAGATCGGCGTCGCGCGTGGCGCACCGGCCATGAAGGTCTCGACGGTTGCGACCGGCATGCCCTCGCCGCTGCCCCGCGCCACGACGATATGCTGCGCAGCATCGCCGGCGATCGCCTCGACCCGGATCATCTCGGCGACCAGCCCGGCCTCGCCGATGAAGCCGAACCGCAATTGGTGCGCCGTCTCGAACGCCGCGCGCATCGTCGGCAGGTCGGCCGCTGCGACCTCGACGAGGCTGTCGGTGCCGGCATAGCGCAGATGGACCTGCGCCTCGCACCGCACATGCGCATCGCCGATATGCTGCGACCGCAGCGCCGTCTCGGCCTCGCCCGAGAGCGCAGCAAGCGCTTGCTCCAGCGCCGGCATCGCCTGATCGGAGAGATTCAGCCCCAATGTCCGCTCGCGCAGCACCCGGCGATCGGCGAGCCCCATGCCATAGGCCGACAGCACCCCCGCCAGCGGATGGATCATCACCCGCTCCATGCCCAGTTCATCGGCGACCAGACAGGCATGCTGGCCGCCGGCGCCGCCGAAGCAGGCCAAAGTGAAGCGGGCAACATCGTGGCCGCGTGCCACCGAAATCGCCTTGATCGCATTGGCCATGCTGGCGACCGCGACCGCGATCATCCCCTCGGCCGCCTTGCGCGCCCCGAGCCCGCCGCCCAGCTCGGCGAAGCGCGCCTCGACCGCGGCGACATCGATCGGCTGGTCGCCGCCGGGGCCGAACAGGTGCGGAAAATAGTCGGGCCGGACCTTGCCGAGCATGACGTTGCAGTCGGTGACCGTCAGTGGCCCGCCGCGCCGGTAGCAGGCCGGCCCCGGCACCGCGCCCGCCGATTGCGGCCCGACCACGAAGCGGCCGTCATCGAACCGGCAGATCGATCCGCCGCCGGCGGCAACGGTGTGGATCCGCATCATCGGCGCGCGGATGCGCGCGCCGGCGACGATCGTCTCATTGTCGCGCTCGAACCGCCCGGCATAGAGCGAGACGTCGGTCGAGGTGCCGCCCATGTCGAAGCCGATTACTGCGTCGAACCCGGCCTCCTCGGCGGTGCGGGCCATGCCGACAATGCCTCCGGCCGGCCCCGACAGGATCGCATCCTTGCCCGCGAACAGCCGCCCGTCGATCAGCCCGCCGTTCGACTGCATGAACAAGGGGGCCTGCCCGTCGCCGAGCGCGCGACGCAACCCGTCGACATAGCGGCCGAGCACCGGCGACAGATAGGCATCGACCACACTGGTATCGCCGCGCCCGACCAGCTTGATCAGCGCCCCGACCCGGTGGCTGACCGAAATCTGGGTGAAACCGATTTCGGCGGCGAGTTCGGCGAGCGCCTCTTCATGCGCAACGTGGCGATAGCCGTGCATCAGCACGATCGCGATCGCACGCAACCCGGCGTCGAAGGCTGCGGCCAATCCGGCGCGCGCTGCGGCGAGATCGATCGGCTGCAGCACCTCGCCATCGGCGGTCACCCGCTCGTCGATCTCGACCACCCGGGCATGGACCGGCGGCCGCCGCCGGATCGCGGTCGCGAAGATATCGGGCCGGTCCTGATAGCCGATCGTCAGCGCATCGCCGAAGCCGCGGGTGATCGCCAGCAGCACCGGTTCGCCCTTGCGCTCGAGCAGCGCGTTTGTCGCGATCGTCGTGCCGATGCGGATATCGGCCGGCGGCAGTTCGCCGTCGCCGACCCCGGTCAGCCCGCGGATCGCCGCGACCGCCGCGTCGTCATAATGTTCGGGATTCTCGGAGAGAAGCTTGGCGCTGTGGAGTTTCCCCAACGGATCCACCGCGACCACGTCGGTGAAGGTGCCGCCGCGATCGATCCAGAATTGCCACTCAGTCATCGTCCCGACGTATCGCCGCTACGGCCAGGCCGTCAAACGAAACGGCCGCCCATCCCGCAAGAGGACATCGCGGTCGAACCGCACGAAAATCGCGAATGATCGCCGGCCGCGTGCCGCGAACCGGTCAAGCCGTTCGCTACCTCGCCGTTCCCGGAACCGCCTCGGCATAGCGATCCCAATGCGCGCTGATCTCGTCGACGACCCGACTTCCGACCTGGAAGGCGGCATCGAGCGAGGCCTGCAGGCCCGAATAGCCCTTATGCTCCGACAAGAGGCTCCCGGCCGCGTCGAGCCCGGATGCCGGCGACGGCATCGAATAATTGCTGCCGGTCCGCAGCACCAACACCCGGTTCGGATCGGCCTTGCCCGCCTTGCCGAGCATCTTGACCGCACCGATGACGCCGCTGTCCTCCATCGCGGTCATCACGAAACGCGCGTCGTCGCCTGCCCAATATTTCGCCCATTTCGCATAATGGTCGGTGAGCAACGCGCCATGCCAGAAGCTCTGGCCGGTGATCTCGTCGCCGGTGATGACCTTGGGCGGCTCCATCGCCTTGGGAAAACCGGTATAGGTCATCCGCATCTGCGCAAGCGCCGGCGGATCGGGCAGCGTCATGTCGGCGGTCAACCGGTACGCCCAGTCACGCAGTCCCAGGTTCAACGGAAACAGATTATAGCCTTTCTCGTCGGGGCGCGGCATCTGATAGGGTGCCTGACGGTCGCGGGCGAACTGGCCGGTGGTCCAGCCCTTCGGCGCCTCGCGCGGATCGATCGCATAGCCATAATCGCTGTCGATGACATTGCCGATCCAGGCCGCCGACCCGATCGAGGCTTCGTTCGGATTGACCCCCGCGATCGCCGCCACCATCCAATAGGCCTTCGACAGGTCGAACCGCGGATCGAGCCCGAGCGCCATCGTCGAAGCGGCGGCGCGGTTGGTGCCTATGCCGGTGTGGAGCAGCAGCAGCTGCCGCCTTGGGTCGTAGCGCAGGTCGCGAAACCCTTCGGGAAAGGGCAGCTTTTGCGGCATGACGCTGGCCCAGGCCTGGAACTCGCCGGCGCGGTCGCCGGTATCCTCGCCGATCTCGAACGCGGTGACGATCACCATATGGATCGGAATCGCGCGCACGACCGTCGCCGAGACCGCCTGCGCCGCCGGCTGGGCAAAGCCCGCCGAGGCCGACGCCGAGATCAAAGCGAATCCAAGCGCGAAACGCGCCGCCGGAAAACGGCGCGAACGCCGCCGCGGAAAAATTTCAGCCATAGGATTTCCCTCGATATCTGCGGCTTTTCGTCCGCCCCGCTCACGGCTTCGCAGCAGCGTAACATGACTTTACTGCGCTGCAACAATAAGTAATCGATTTCTTACTTATCCTGTTGCCTTATGACGATCCAGGCGCGAAGGTTGGTTCGTGAAACAGTGGCTGAGCGGGGTGACGGCCATAAATACTATTGCAAAAATCGCGGAAAACCGGCCTGTGGCACCGCGCAAGCGCGACGCCGACCGCACCCGCGCGGCAATCCTGCGGTCGGCGACCCGGGAGTTCGGCGCGCACGGCTTCTCGGGCGCCCGGACCGAGCGCATCGCCGCTCTGGCGAAATGCAATATCCGGCTGCTCTACCATCATTTCGGCAGCAAGCAGGCGCTCTACCTCGCGGTGATCGAGGCCGCCTATGACGATCTGCGCACCAAGGAAGCCGCGCTCCGCTTCGACCTCGCCGATCCGCTCGGCTGCGTCGAGCAGTTGCTGCGCTTCACCTTCACCTATTTCGAGCGCCACCCGCATTTCGAAGGTCTGCTGCGCGCCGAAAATATGATGCAGGGCCGCTTCGTCCGCCAGTCACGCACGGTGCCCGAGGCTGCCGACCGGTTGAAGGCGACATTGTCGACGATCATCGCCGCCGGCGAGGCGCAAGGCGTGTTCAGGCCAGGGATCGATCCGGTCCAGCTCTATGTCACGATCACCGCGCTCAGCCGCTTCCATCTGTCGAACAGCTATTCGCTGTCGGCCCTGCTCGGCGTCGACCTGAAAAGCGCCGCATGGCGCGCTGCGCGGCTCGACCATTCGGTCGAACTGCTGCAGGCTTGGGTGGAAGGCTGAGGCCGAGGCTGAGCCGAAACCGTCACCCTCCCCTCGCCGTCATGCTGAACTTGTTTCAGCATCTACCCTTATTCTCGGAACGCTCCCTCGTCGCACGGTGGATGCTGAAACAAGTTCAGCATGACGAAGAAGAAGCATGGAGAACGGGCTTTACGCCAGCCGTTCCGGAACGATCGCCGAATCCTCGATCACCGTGTCGACCGGGGCGACCGCTTCCCACGGGAAGACGAACCAGTCCTTGTTCTGCGATCGATCGATCGTGCGGAAGCGATAGTCGACCCGCTGCGCCGAGACGATATTGTCGATCAGCACCGCGAAACGGATATTGTCGGCGACCGCGCCGGCGGCGGCGAGTTCGCGGCGCAGATGGGCGATAGTCGTTCCCGAATCGTTGATGTCGTCGACGAACAGCAGCCGCTCGCCGCCCATCGTCCGCCCGGCCAGCTTGACCAGAAGCTCGGCGGCGAAGTCGGGGACGTTCGACGAATAGTCGACCGAGAGCATCGGCAGACCCGAGGCGTGGCTCAGATAGACCGCCGGGGCGAGCCCGCCGCGACCGACGCCGATGATGAAGCTCGGCTGCCAATCGCCTTCCTTCACCCGCGCGGCGATATAATGGACGGCGGTCAGGAACTCGGCCTGCTCGACAGGCGTCAGGGTCGGCATCAACGGTCTCCGGAATCGGGGAAGCGCGCCTTATGCGGGCTCACTGTCCGCCGATCAAGCCGGCTGCGACGCGATATATTCGTCGAGTTTCGCCAGATGCGCGGCGACTGCCTCGTCGGACAGGAACGAGCCGAGGAAGCTGTTGCGCGCCAGCGTCGCGAAGTCGCGCGCGTCGAGCCGGCCGGCCGGGATCAGCGCACGGTAATTGTCGTTCACATAGCCGCCGAAATAAGCGGGATCGTCCGAGTTGATCGTCGCGCGCAGCCCCTGGCGCAGCATGTGCTCGATCGGGTGCGCCGCGATATCGTCGACCACGCACAGCTTGAGGTTGGAGAGCGGGCAGACCGTCAGCGTCATGCCGCTGCGCGCCAGTCTGGCGGTCAACGCGGCATCCTCGAGCGAGCGATTGCCATGGTCGAGCCGGTCGATGTGGAGCAGGTCGAGCGCCTCATGGACATAGGCCGGCGGCCCCTCCTCGCCGGCATGCGCGACCCTGAGCAGCCCCATCTCGCCGGCGCGCGCGAACACCCGCGCGAATTTCGATGGCGGATGCCCCTGTTCCGAACTGTCGAGCCCGACGCCGGCGATCCGGTCGAGCCACGGCTCGGCGGCCTTGAGCGTCGCGAACGCCGCCTCCTCGTCGAGATGGCGCAGGAAGCAGAGGATCAGCTTCGAACTCAGCCCATGTTTCGCCTCGGCCTCGACCATCCCCGCAAGCAGCCCGTCGGCGGCGACCTGGAACGGGATGCCGCGATCGGTGTGGGTCTGCGGATCGAAGAATATCTCGGCATGGACGACATTGTCGGCGGCGGCACGGTCGAAATAGGCGGTCGCGAGGTCGCGGAAATCCTCTTCGGTGCGCAGCACGTCGGCACCGGCATAATAGATGTCGAGAAAATCCTGGAGGTTCGAGAATTGATAGGCGCCGCGCACCTCCTCGACCGACTTGAACGGGATTTCGACCTTGTTGCGCTTCGCCAGCGCGAACATCTGCTCGGGCTCGAGGCTGCCTTCGATATGGAGGTGGAGCTCGGCCTTGGGCAGGCCGGAGACGAAGGCGTCGAGATTGAGAGTCATGGCATGTCCCGTTGGTGCGCGAGCTTGCCCGCGAGATAGGTGAAGGCGATCGCGCGGTCATCCCCCAATATCTGCAGCGCAAACAGCCGGTCGTGGAGCGAGGCGCCCGCGGTGCGGCGCGCGAGCAAGGGCGTCGCGCGCGGATCGAGCACCGCGAAGTCGGCCTCCTGCCCCACCGCGAGCGCCCCGACCCGGTCGGCAATGCCGAGCGCCCGCGCGCCGCCGACGGTCGCGAGATGGAGCGCGCGGAACGGATCGAGGCTGACCCCACGCATCTGGCAGACCTTGTAGGCCTCGCCGAGCGTGTGGAGGATCGAGAAGCTGGTGCCCGCCCCGACATCGGTGCCGATCCCGATCCCGACGCCATGCGCCGCCGCCTTTTCGAGATCGAACAGCCCCGACCCCAGAAACAGGTTCGAGGTCGGGCAGAAGGCGGCATGCGCGCCTTTCGCCGCCATCCGCCCGAAGGCGTCATCGTCCATCTGGATGCAATGCGCGAAGATCGACCGGCTGCCGACCAGCCCGAACCGGTCATAGACGTCGAGATAATCCTTCGCCTCGGTGAAGCGTTCGGCGACCGCCGCGACCTCGCCCAGATTTTCGGCGAGATGGGTGTGCATCATCACGTCCGGATGCGCCGCGACCAGATCGCCCGCGCTCGCCAGCTGAGCGTCGGACGAGGTCAGCGCGAAGCGCGGGGTCACCGCATAACGCAACCGTCCCCTGCCCCGCCATTTGGCGATCAGCGCCTCACTGTCGGCGCGTCCGGTGTCGACGGTGTCGCGCAGGCCGTCGGGGGCGTTGCGGTCCATCAGCACCTTGCCCGACACGATCCGCATGTCGCGCGCCAGCGCCGCCTCGAACAGCGCATCGACCGATTCCGGATGGACGGTCGCATAGACCAGTGCGCTGGTGGTGCCGTTGCGCAGCAGTTCGTCGAGAAAGAAGCCCGCGATGGTGTCGGCATGCGCGCGATCGGCAAAGGCGGTCTCGGCCGGGAAGATGTGCCGGTCGAGCCAGTCGAGCAATTGCGCCCCATGCGCCGCGATCCGCTCGGTCTGCGGATAATGGACATGCGCGTCGACGAAGCCGGGGACGATCGTCTTGCCGGGGAAATGGGTGATCGGGGCGGCGAACTTGCCGGCCAGATCAGCATGGGAACCGACTGCGACGACGATACCATCCTCGACGACGAGCAGACCGTCGGGGTGGTGAACGATCGGGGCGCCCGTCGACGGATCGTCGGGAACGCTAAGGATTTCAGCGCGGAACGCTTCCATCGTCAAAGCCCCTCCCCTTCAGGGGAGGGGTTGGGGTGGGGGCGAGCGTAGCGAGCACCTTCCAGCACTTCCCCACCCCCGGCCCCTCCCCTGAAGGGGAGGGGTGAAGAAGAGCGCATCTGCATCAACTGCGCCGCTACCGAAATCGCAATCACCGCCGGCTCCTTGCCTTCGATCCCGGACACCCCGACCGGACAGGTCAGCCGCGCGGGATCGATCCCGTCGCGTGCCAGCTTCGACAGGAACCGCGCGCGCTTGGTCCCCGACCCGATCAGCCCGACGAACCGCGCCGGCGATCGCAGCGCCGCGCAGGTCAGCCGATAATCGAGCCCATGGTCATGGGTCATGATCAGCACCACCGCCTCGGACGACGCGACCTCGCTCAAGCAATCCTCGACGCCGTCGTCGCCGATCACCGTCACCCCGGGCACGTCGGCGGTCTCGGCGCGGGTATCGAACCAGGCGAGATTGACCGGCAGACCCTCGACCGCGCGCGCCACCGCGCGTCCGACATGGCCGGCGCCGAACAGCAGCACCGGCAGCGTCTCGCCGCCGAGCCGCTCGACGATCCGGTCGCCGGCCGCGGGCCTGGCACCACGCGCGGGCAGCGTCGCCACCGGCTCGCGTTCGCCGAGAACCGAGCGGACGAGGCGATCCTCGGCAAAGCGCGTCTCGAGCACGCCCTCCGCGCCGATCCAGTCGATTGTCGCCGGGTCGAGATGTTCGATCAGCAACCGTACCCGGCCACCGCAGCATTGGCCGAGCAGCGGCCCGAGCGGATAATCCTGCACCCGCCACGCCCCCACCGGCAGATCGAGCAAAGCCCGCGCCTGCGCGATCGCCTGATGTTCGAGCGCACCGCCACCGATCGTTCCGCCGATCGCGCCACCGGTCACCAGCATGCGCGTGCCCGGCCCGCGCGGCGCCGAGCCTTCGGTCGCGAGCACGCTGACCATCGCGGCAGGCTCACCCGAACCGATCGCAGCCTTCGCGGCTTGCGCCCAGTCATCCACGGGCCGCTTTGTCCTTGGGAGGCCGTGCCCTGAGCTCGTCGATCGCCGCCAGGATCCGCTCGGGCGTCGCCGGCGCGTCGAGCCGCGCGAGGCCCCTGTCCGGCACCACCGCGCTCACCGCCTCGGTCAGCGCGCAGAACACCGAATTGGCGAGCATGAACGGCGGCTCGCCGACCGCCTTCGAGCGGTGGATCGTCGCCTCGACATTGCGCCCCGGCTCCCACAGCCGCACGTCCATATGACGCGGCCGATCGCTCGCGGTCGGGATTTTGTAGGTCGACGGCGCATGGGTCAGCAGCCGTCCCCTGGCGTCGAACACCAGTTCCTCGGTGGTGAGCCAGCCCATCCCCTGGATGAAGCCGCCCTCGATCTGGCCGAGGTCGATCGCCGGATTCAGCGACCGGCCGACATCGTGGAGGATGTCGACCGCCAGCACCTTATGCTCGCCGGTCAGGCTGTCGATCACGACCTCGCTCAGCGCCGCGCCATAAGCGAAATAGAGGAACGGCCGCCCGCTATGGGTGGCGCGATCATAGGCGATCTTGGGGGTCGCGTAGAAGCCGGTCGACGACAGCGACACCCGCGCGAGATGCCCCATCCGTGCGAGCGTCGCGAAATCGACGGTCTCGCCGCCGGCATGGACCCCCTCGGGGGTGAAGCGCACCGCGTCGGCCTCGCCGCCGAACTTCGTCGCGGCGAGTTCGGCAAGCCGGCCGCGGATCGTCATCGCGGCATTGAAGGCCGCCATGCCGTTGAGATCGGTGCCCGACGACGCCGCGGTCGCCGAGGTGTTCGGCACCTTGTCGGTCCGCGCCGAGGAGATGCGGATCGTCTCGACCGGCACCGCGAAGACATCGGCGACGACCTGCGCCACCTTGATCATCAGCCCCTGCCCCATCTCGGTCCCGCCATGGTTGAGCAGGATCGATCCGTCGGCATAGACGTGGATCAGCGCGCCGGCCTGGTTGAGATGGGTGGTGGTGAAGCTGATCCCGAACTTGACCGGGGTCAGCGACAGCCCCTTCTTCAGCACCCGATGGCTGGCGTTCCAGGCGGTGACCGCTTCGCGCCGCGCGGCATAGCCCGCCGACTCCGCCAGCGTCTCGATGATCTCGGGCGCGACATTGTCCTCGACCGTCATGTGGAACGGGGTGACGTCGCGGCCGGGCCCGCCATAGAGATTGGCGCGGCGGACATCGAGCGGATCGAGCCCGAGATGCGCCGCGATATCGTCCATCATCCGTTCGGCGACGATCATCCCCTGCGGCCCGCCGAAGCCGCGAAACGCGGTGTTCGACACGGTGTTGGTGCGATAGCGGTAGGAGGTGATCTCGACCGCCGGGTAATAATAGCAATTGTCGGCGTGGAACATCGCGCGATCGTTGATCGCCGAGCTCAGATCCATCGTCGCCCCGCAGCGCGAGGCGAGATCAAACGCCACCCCGGCGATCCGCCCGCGATCGTCGAAGCCGACATCGTAGCCGACCCCGAAGTCGTGGCGCTTGCCGGTCATCTCCATATCGTCGTCGCGGTCGGCGCGGAACTTGGCGGGGCGGCCGGTCTTGACCGCGACCAGCGCGGCGGCGGCGGCGAACAGCGACGCCTGGGTCTCCTTGCCGCCGAACGCCCCGCCCATCCGCCGGATCTCGACGGTGACATCGGCCGATCCGACATGGAGCATATGCGCGACCAGATGCTGGATTTCGCTCGGATGCTGGGTCGACGACAGGATATGGACCTGGCCGGGCTCGCCCGGGGTCGCGACCGCGATCTGCCCCTCGAGATAGAAATGATCCTGCCCGCCCATTTCGAGCCGGCCTTGGATCCGGTGCGGCGCGGCTTCGAGCGCGACGGCGGCATCGCCGCGCGCCATCACCTGGGTCGCCTCGATCAGATTGTCGATCGCCCGTGCCTCGGCGATCGTCACGACATGGGCCTTGGGCGCATAGTCGACCTTGCCGAGCTTCGCCGCCATCCGTGCCGCCTTGGCGCTGGTCGCCGCGACCAGGAAGATCGACTGGCCGAGGAACACCACCTCGTCCCGCGCCAGCAGCCGGTCGTCGCCGAACACCGGCGCGACATTGTTGTCGCCGGGGATGTCGTCGGCGGTGAACACCGCGACCACGCCCGGCGCCGCGCGCACCGCCGACAAGTCCATGCCCAGAATGTCGGCATGCGCCTCGCTGCTCTTGCCGAAGGCCAAGTGGAGCATGTCGCCGGGCTCGCCGCCATCGTCGCAATAGCGCGCGGCGCCCGCGACATGCGCCTCGGCGCTGTCGTGCGGCAGGCTCGCGCGGACCGCGCGGCGGCGGATCGGATCGCCCTCAGCCATGCGCCAGCTCGAGCACGCTGACCGGCTCGTCGCCAGCCTGTTCGATCCACAACCGGCGCAACAGATTGGCGGCGGCCTTGAGGCGATAATCCGACGAGCCGCGCACGTCGGTCAGTGGGGTATAATCCTCACCGAGCGCCACGGCCGCGGCCTCGACGCTCGCTTCGCTCCACGCCGCGCCGCTCAGCGCCGCTTCGGCCCTGGCCGCACGCTGCGGGGTTCCGGCCATGCCGCCGAAGGCGATGCGCGCATCTGCGACGACGCCGTCGCGCACGGTGATCGCAAAGGCGCCGCAGACCGCCGAGATGTCGCTGTCGAAGCGCTTCGAGAGCTTGACGATCCGGACGATCGTCGCCGGATCGGGGCGCGGTACCCGGATCGCCTCGACGAACTCGCCGGGGGTGCGATCCTGGACGCCATAGCGGATGAAATAGGCCTCGAGCGGCAGCTCGCGCCGGGCGTCGCCCTTGCGCAGGACCACGCTCGCGCCGAGCGCGATCAGCGCCGGCGGCATGTCGCCGATCGGCGAGCCATTGGCGATATTGCCGCCGACCGTCCCCGCGCTGCGCACCTGGAGCGCGCCGATCCGCCGGACCAGCTCGCCGAGATCGGGATGGAGCCGGGTCAGCGCCGGGTGCGCGTCGACATAGCGCAAGCCCGCGCCGATCGTCAGGCCGGCCTCATCCTCGTCGAGGGTCGCGAGATCGGCGACGTCGCCGAGCCAGATGATCGTGTCGATCTGACGATGCTGCTTGGTCACCCACAGCCCGACATCGGTCGCGCCCGCGACGATCCGGGCATCGGGATGATCGAGCAGCAGGCCGGCAAGCTGGTCGGTGCTCTTCGGCGCGAACCAGCGGCGGGGCGTCCCCGACAGCGGATCGGCATGGCTCAGCGCGAGCATCTCACCGGTCCGCAGCAACGCGAGCGCGGTGGCGGTCTCGCGGTCGTCGACCGGCGCCAGCGGCACCGCCTCGCCGGCGGCGAGGATCGGGCCATAACCGGTGCAGCGGCACAGATTGCCGGCGATGACGTCGGCGACCGGCGTCCCCGCGGTCCCCGCCGCACCGATGCTGCGGCCGTAGAGCGACATCACGAAGCCCGGCGTGCAGAAACCGCATTGCGAGCCGTGCCGCGCGACCATCTCGCACTGGACCGGATGCTTGCCGCCAAGGCTCTCGACGGTGCGCAGCGCGCGGCCGTCGAGCATGGGAACGAAGGTGATGCAGGCGTTGACCGCGCGCCAGACCAGGGACGTCGCCCCGGCGGAGGCCGGGGCCGCCCCCGGCTCTTGCGGCAGCGTTTCCGCGCCATCTTGGGCGGCCCCGGCCTCCGCCGGGGCGACGGTCATTAACTCCCCCACCAGCACCGTACACGCGCCGCAATCGCCCTCGGCGCAGCCCTCCTTGGTGCCGGTCCGCCGCAGCCGGTAGCGCAGCAGGTCGAGCGCGGTCATCGTCGGGTCGATGCCATCCAGATCATGGACCTCGCCGTCGAGGAGAAAGCGCACGCCCATGCTCAGCTCCCCCGGTAGGTCGAATAGCCGAACGGCGAGACCAGCAGCGGCACATGATGATGCGCGCCCGCGTCGGACACCGCGAAGTCGATCGTCACCCGGTCGAGGAACGGCGGCTCGGGCAGCACCACCCCCTGCGCGCGGAAATAATCGGCGACCGCGAACACCAGCCGATAAGGGCCGACCGCGAGCACATGATCGCCGAGCATGCCGGGCACGCGGCCATCGGCGTTGGTCACGCCCTCGAACAGCGGGGTCGTGCCCGCGAACAGCGATATCGCCACGCCCGCGGCCGGGCGGCCATGGGTGGTGTCGAGGACATGGGTCGAAAGACCGCCGCTCATCGCGCCTGCTCCTTGCGCGGCCACTGCCCCTCGAATTCGGGCTCCGCATAATCGAGATAGTCGCGCAACGCCGCGTCCTCGTCGTCGGTGAACAGCTGGTTGGCGACGCCCTCGACCAGCTTGGGGATAGCATATTTCAGGCCGGAAAGCGCGGATGCCGACAGGCCGAGGCTGATCAGCCCCGAATAGTTGAACGCGAACAGCCCATGGAGCTTCGCGGTGCCGGCTTCATCCTTGCCCAGCAGCTGGAAGCCCGGCCCGAGATAGGGATGATCGTCGATCACCGGATTGGCGAGATCGGCCGGCGCGGCATATAGATCGCCCCAGCGCGCGACGTCTTCGGCGACCAGCGCGAGTTCAGGCCGCAGCTTGGGATCGGTGACGAGCCCGGTCGACAATACGAGGAAATCGAAGACATGCCGCCCTTGCGGGGTCTCGACCTCGACCCCGTCGGCGGTCTCGCGCACCGACAGCCAGGGCGCGCCGAGATGGAGATGGAAGCCCGGCCAGGCGCAGGCCCGCGCGAAGGTGTCGTTGGTCGGCGGCTGGTTGCGGTCGAAAAAGCTCGCCATCACCCGATATTTGGCGGGATCGTCGAGCGCGGTGAAGCGGCCGATCAGCCCCGACTGTTCCATGAAGCGGATCGGGTTGATCGTCGGCAGCGCCTTGCGCCGCACGAAGACATGCGCCTCGGCGACCCCGAGCCCGAGCGCATGCTGGGCATTGTCGAACGACGAGGCGCCGGCGCCGAGAATGCCGATCCGCTTGCCGGCGAGCGCGGCATAATCGACCGCCTCCGAGGTATGGGCGTAGCGCTCGCGCGGCAGCACTTTCACGAAATCGGGGGTGTGCCATTCGCCGCCACCCTGGATGCCGGTGGCGAGCACGACCTTGCGCGCGACGATCGGTGCTGCGTCCGGCCCGTCGAGCTGGAGCCGGAACGTTCCGTCGCCAAGCGGCTCGACCAGGGTCAGCTTCGTGTCGTTGCGGACCGGCAGCGCAAGGATCGCGCGGTACCAGCGCAGATAGGCCATCCACGCGCCGCGCGGGATCTTGTCGAGCGCGTCCCAGCCCTCGGCGCCATGCTGCGCCTCCCACCAGCTGCGGAAGGTGAGCGAGGGGACGCCGAGGTCGATCGAGGTGATGTGCTTGGGGGTGCGCAGCGTGACCATCCGCGCATAGGTCTCCCACGGGCCCTCGAAGCCGGCGGGATTCTCGTCGATCACGAGGATGTTCGACACGCGCTCGCGCAACAGCCCGAACGCCGCGCCGAGCCCCGACTGGCCGCCGCCGACAATGACGACGTCATAGATGCCGTCGCGCGGCCGGACCCAGGTGGCGGCGCCGAAGCCGATCGCGGCGAGGTCGGCGCGGACCCGGTCGTTGAGAGCGGCGAGACCGGTCATGCGAGCGCATCCTCGAGCCGAAGGTGGACGATCTTGGCGATTTCCGCACGCGCGGCCGCGATCTCGGTCGCGACGTCGTTCGCGGTGCGCGCGCGCATCGCCGCGAGGATGCCGGCCTTGTCGGTCAGCCGCACGCAGATGATGAACGGGAAAGCGAATTTGGCGCGATAGGCGTCGTTCAGCGCGTGGAAGGTCGCATATTCGTCGGGGGTCAACCGGTCGAGCCCGGCCGACGCCTGTTCGGCGGTCGAGGCCTCGGTGAGGGTCTTGTCGAGCACCGCCTTGCCGGCGAGCTCGGGATGGGCGCGCAGCAGCGCGATCTGGGCCTCCTCGCCGGCCTGCTCGATCACCGCCGCCATCGCCGCCTCCATCGCGGCGAGGCTGGCGAACGGCCGGCGCGCCTCGGCGGCCTCGACGATCCACGGCGAATGTTCGAACAGGAAGCCGAATTTCGCGACGAAATCGGCCGGCGGCAGCGCGTTGATCTGCTGGATGCTCATGACGTGCTTCCCTCGAGCGAGACATGCGCCGAGACGACCTTCCAGCCGTCGGCAAAGCGCACCCAGCTCTGGCTCTGCCGCCCGCGCCGGTCGGAACCCTCGCGGAAGAATTCGGCGTTGGCGGTGGCGAAGTCGGGGCCGTAGCTGGCGATCGCGACCCGGCCGAGCCTGCGCTGCGGCGAACCGCCACGGCCCTTGCGGAACTCCCGGATCGCCTCGATCCCGTAGAGCACCTCGCCGACGCCGTAGCGGATGGTGGTCTCGGCCTCGTGGAACAAAGCGTCCATGGCGGGGATGTCGTCGGCCATCAGCGCGGCCTCATAGGCGTGGAAGGCGGCGGTGACCTCGGAGATGACCTGGGGGTCGTTGACGATCATGCGGTGGGCTCCCCACCCAAGCGACCGTCACCCTGAACTTGTTTCAGGGTCCACTCATCGGCTCGGGCGGCCCCGCGTGGCACGGTGGATGCTGAAACAAGTTCAGCATGACGAGGATGCGGGAAAAGACGCTTTACCCAAATCGTCATCCCGGCGGAGGCCGGGATCTCATGCGGCAAGGGCGCTCGCGAGCCTCCCGAGATCCCGGCCTCCGCCGGGATGACGCCTGGGGCTAAGGATAGTTTAGTCATGCCGGATGCACCTCGAGCCAGTGGCGGGCGATGTCGATGCGCCGGGCGACCCACACATCCGAATGCGCTTGGACATGGTCGAGGAAGCGCGCGACCGCGGCGGCGCGGCCGGGCTTGCCGGCGATGCGGCCGTGGAGGCCGATCGACATCATCCGGCCACCTTCTGCGTAAAGTGCGTCGAAGGTATCGCGCATATGGCGGAAGAACTGCTCGCCCTCGGTGAAGCCGTTCAAGGCGACGATCTTCATGTCGTTGACGTCGAGCGTGTAGGGCACGATCAACTGCGCGCGGCCGTGGCGGCGGTCATAATAAGGCAGGTCGTCGGCATAGCTGTCGGCGTCGTAGAGAAAGCCCCCCTCCTCGGCGACGATCCGCGCGGTGTTGGGGCTGGTGCGGCCCTGGTACCAGCCGAGCGGACGCTCGCCGGTGACCTTCTCGTGCAAGGCGATCGCCTCGGCGACATGGGCGCGTTCGACCACCTCGGGCTGTTTCTGATAGTCGATCCATTTGAGGCCGTGGCTCGCGATCTCCCAGCCGGCCGCCTGCATCGCCGCGACCGCCTCCGGATTGGTCTCGAGCGCCCTGGCGACGCCGAAGACGGTGACCGGCGCGCTGCGCGACGTGAACAGCCGGTGGAGCCGCCAGAAACCGGCGCGGCTGCCATATTCGTAGAGGCTCTCCATCGCCATCGCGCGCTCGCCGACATGGCTGGCCGCGCCGACCATTTCGGACAGAAACGCCTCCGATCCCGGATCGCCGTTGAGCACCGAATTCTCGGCGCCCTCCTCATAGTTGATCACGAACTGCACCGCGATCCGCGCGCCGCCCGGCCAGCGCGGGTCGGGCGGGTTGGCGCCATAGCCGACAAGGTCGCGCGGGAGGGTCATGCGGCGTAGCTCGCCAGCGCGGCGTCGACGCCGGCGCCCGATTTGACCGCGAAGCCCTCGGCGCGCAGCACCGCCTCGAGCGCGCCCAGGGTGATCAGCACCTTATGCTTCATCGCATTGTAGCCCATCGCGCCGATCCGCCAGATCTTGCCCTGCAAGGGGCCGAAGGCGGTGCCGATCTCGATCTCGAAATCCTCGCGCATCCGGGTGCGGACGCGTTCGCCGTCGACGCCGTCGGGGATATAGACCCCGGTGACGTTGGCCATCCGGTAGGTGTCGTCGCCATAGACGGTGAGGCCCATGCCGCGCAGCCCGGCGACCACCGCGCGGCCGGCGGCGGCGTGGCGGGCGAAGCGGGCGTCGAGCCCTTCGCCGAGCACGACCCGGGCGCATTCGCGGGCGCCGTAGAGCATCGTCGTCGCCTCGGTATGATGATTCAGCCGCTTTTCCGACCAGTAATCCATCACCATCGCGAGGTCGAAATAGTTGGACGCGATCCGCGCCGCGCCGCCCTGCGCCAGGTCGTCGCGGGCGATGCCTTTCTCGGTGTGGCGGCGCGAGAAGATGAAGTCGGCGGCGCGATCGGAGATGGTGATCGGCGACGATCCCGACGGGCCGCCCATGCATTTCTGCAGGCCGCCGGTGACGATGTCGGCGCCCCATTTGTCGGTCTCGACCGCCATGCCGCCGAGGGTGGCGGTGGCGTCGACATAGGAGAGCGCGCCGTGGGCGCGGCAGATCTCGCCGAGGCCGTCGAGCGGCTGGGCCATGGTGGTCGAGGTGTCGCCATGGACGCAGGCGACGACCGCGGGCTTTTGGCGGGCGACCGCATCGGCGATCGCGGCCATCGGCACGACCTCGCCCCAGTCGGCGTCGACCCCGACGATGGTACCGCCGGCGCGCTCGACGATTTCCGACAGCAGCAGGCCGAAGCGGCCCGAGCGGACGATGAGGACGGTGGCGCCCGGTTCGACCAGCGAGACCAGCCCGGCCTCGATCCCGGCGCGGGCGGTGCCGTCGATCAGGAAGGTCCAGCGATTCTGCGTCTGGAAGACCTGGCGGTAGAGCGCCATCACCTGGTTCATATAGGCGGTGAATTCGGGATCGAACTGGCCGAGCAGATCGGCCGACATCGCGCGCAGGACGCGCGGATGGGCGTTGATCGGGCCCGGGCCCATCAGCAGCCGCTGCGGCGGATCGATCTCGCCAAACAGGTCGGGCGTCGGATCAGACACGGAGTTTCTCTCCCAGTTTTTCGATGAAGCCGAGCATCACCCGGAGCGCGGCGTCGGCATCGGCGGCGGTGACCGCCTCGGCCGGGTTGTGGCTGACGCCGCCTTCGCAGCGGATGAACAGCATCGCGGTCGGGCAGAGCGACGCCATCACCATCGTATCGTGACCGGCGCCGCTGACGAGGGTGCGCGGCGCGTGGCCGGCATCGGCGAGCGCGGCTTCGAGCAACGCAGTCAGCGCGGGGTCGCAGGGCGATGCGGACAGATCCTGGACCTGTTCGCAGGCGAAGCCGAGACCGCGCTTTTCGGCCGAAGTGCGGAATTCCGCATATATTCGCGATGCGGCGTCGTTGCGGATCGTTTCGTTTCCAGAACGGACATCGACCGAGAAATCGACCTGGCCCGGGACGACGTTGACCGCGCCGGGGGCGACGGTCATCCGGCCGACGGTGGCGACGAGGTCGCCGCCGATCTCGTTGGCGATCCGCTCGACGATCAGCACCGCTTCGGCGGCACCGGCGAGCGCGTCGCGGCGCAGGTGCATCGCGTTGGTGCCGGCATGGCCCGCCTTGCCGGTGATGCGGACCTGGAAGCGGAGCTGGGCGGCGATCCCCGAGACGACGCCGAGCGCGAGGCCTTCGGATTCGAGGACGGGGCCCTGTTCGATATGGGGTTCGAGGAAGGCGATGGCGGGGGCGTGCGCCGCCGCCAAAAACCCGCCGTCACCCTGAACTTGTTTCAGGGTCAACTCATCGGCTCGGGCGGCCCCGCGTGGCACGGTGGATGCTGAAACAAGTTCAGCATGACGGGTTGGGAAAGACGAACGGGCATCGAGCAACGAGATATCGTCGCGATCGGACACGTCGAGCGCAGAAGGCTCCAGCGTCCCCGCCAGCGCCCGGCTGCACAGCATCGACGCCGGAAAGCGCGAGCCTTCCTCGTCGCCGAACGCCACCACCTCGATCGCGAAGGGGAAGCGCCTGCCCGCCAGGGCGGCGACCGCCTCGATGCCGAGCATGATGCCGAGCGGGCCGTCATAGCGGCCGGCGTCGCGGACGCTGTCGATGTGCGAGCCGATCAACAAGGCGGGCGCATCGGGCTCGGCACCTTCGTAGCGGCCGATCAGGTTGGCGGCGGGGTCGAGGCGGACCGTCATGCCGGCCTCCCCCATCCAGTCGGCCAGACGGCCGAGCGCGGCAGCGTGGGCGGGGGTGAGGAAGGCGCGGAACAGGCCGTCGGGCGTGTCGCTGTACGGCGCGACCCCCAGTTCGTCGCAGCGCGCGACCGCACGGGCTCCGCCACCAGAGTCTTTGGCCTCTACCATCCGGCCACCGCGCCGTCGCTGCGGGGGTCCGTCGCGCCCTCGATCAGGCCGTTCGGGTGGCGGACGAGCGCGCCGGCATGGCCCATCGTCGAGGTGAAGGCGGCGAGCAGCTCGACATCATGGCCGGCCGCGCGCAACGCGTCGACAAGCGCGGGATCGAAGCGGTCCTCGAGCTTGAGGGTGACGCTCTCCTCGCCCCAGGTCTTGCCGAGCAGCCAGCGCGGGGCGGTGACCGCGGCCTGGAGCGGCACGCCGAACCGGGCATAGCGGGTGAACACAGCCGCCTGGCTCTGCGGCTGCCCCTCCCCGCCCATCGTGCCATAGGCCATCAAGCGGCCGTCGTCGAAATGCGCCATCGCCGGGTTGAGGGTGTGGAACGGCTTGCGGCCAGGACGCAACGCGTTCCAGCCATCGGCGGCGAGGCGGAAACTGGCGCCGCGGTTCTGCCAGACGATCCCGGTCTGCGGCAAAGTGATGCCCGATCCGAATTCGAAATAGGTCGACTGGATCGCGCTGACCGCGCGGCCCTCGCCATCGACCACCCCGAACCAGACGGTGTCGCCCGCCGAGGCCGGCTGCGGCCAGGGCAGCGCCTTCGCCGGATCGATCCGCGCCGCCATCGCGTCGAGCACAGCGGCATCGTCGAGCAGCGCCTGGGGATCGGCGGTCATATAGGCGGGATCGCCGACATGCGCGTCGCGCCACAGGAAGGCCTGCTTGGTCGCCTCGACGAGCCCATGGACGTGATCGAACGAGTCCGGCGCTTCCGACTTCAGCCGGTCGAACAGCGCGAGGATCAGCAGCGACGCGGCCCCTTGCGTCGGCGGGGTCATGTTCCAGAGCTTCGCGCCCCGGATCGACACCGCGAGCGGGACCGGATGGGTGACGGCGTGCGCGGCGAGATCGATGCCCGAAACCGGGCTGCCGGCGGCGGCGAGATCTGCGGCGATCATTGCGCCGACACCGCCGGTGTAGAAATCGGCGAGGCCGCTCGCCGCGAGCAGGCGCAGGGTCTGGCCCAGCGCGGGCTGTTTGAGAATCTGCCCCTCGACCAAAGGCGCGCCGTCCGGGCGGAAGATGGCGGCATAGCCCGCCACGTCGCGCAGCTCGGCGTCCTTGGCGGCGGCGAGCTCGGCGCCGCCGGCGGTGATCGCGACGCCATGTTCGGCGTGGTGGATCGCGTCGCGCAGGATGCGGTCGAGCGGCAGCGGATCGGCGACCCCGGCGAGCATCGCCTCCCAGCCCGAGATGGTGCCGGCGACGGTGTTGGCGGCGAGCGGCCCGCGCCAGGGAACCGCCGGCAGCCCGGCATAGAGCGACAGATCGGCCTTCGCCGCGGCGCCGCCGCAGGCGGAGACGGCGCGAACGATCCCGTGCGGCTCGGCAACCAGCCAGAAGCTGTCGCCGCCGATCGAGTTCATGTGCGGATAGACGACCGCGAGGGTGGCGGCGACCGCGACCGCCGCCTCGGCGGCGGTGCCGCCGTCCTGGAGGATCGACAGACCGGCCTGGGCGGCGAGGTGATGCGGCGCGGTGACCATGCCGCGCAGGGACTTATATGTGTTCAGCATGGAAGGGTCCGTGAACCACGACCGTCATCCCGGACTTGTTCCGGGATCTCGGGAGGCAAGGGCGCGCGCTGGCCTACTGAGATCCCGGCCTCCGCCGGGATGACGGATGACTTAAACGCGATCCGCATCTAACCCCCCGCCAGATAGACGAAGCGCACCACGAACAAAGCCGCGAGGACGAACAGCAGCCAGTCGCCCTTGACCGCCTTGCCGCGCAATATCTTGAGCGCGGCGTGGGCGGTGATGCCGAAGGCGAGGCCGTTGGCGATCGAGAAGGTGAGCGGGATCAGCGCGAGGGTGAGGAAGGCGGGGATCGCAAGTTCGGGTTCGTCCCACGGCACCTCGACCAACGGCGCCATCATCAGCCCGCCGACCAGGATCAGCGCGGGCGCGGTCGCGGCGAGCGGGATGAGCTGGGCATAGGGCGCGGCGAACATCGCCAGCAGGAACAGCAGGCCGGTGACGACCGCGGTGAGGCCGGTGCGCCCGCCCGCCTGCACGCCGGCGGCGCTTTCGACATAGGAGGTGACGGTGCTGGTGCCCGCCATCGACCCGACGATGGTCGCGGTGGCATCGGCGAACAATATGCGGTTGAGCTTCGGGATCTTGCCGTCGGGGGTCATCAGCCCGGCGCGCTTGGTGACCGCGACGAGGGTCCCGATATTGTCGAACAGGTCGACGAACAGGAACACGAACAGGATCTCGAGCAGGCCGAGGCCGTGCCCGGTGAGCCCGAGCACCCCGCCGATGTCGAGCGCGAAGGCGGTCTGGCCGAGTGTGGCCAGATCATAAGGCTGCGGCGTGAAGCTGACCGCGCCGAACAGCCAGCCGAGCGCGGTGGTGACGACGATGCCGATCAGCATCGCGCCGCGGACATTCCAGATGCTGAGCACGGCGATGATCACCAGGCCGACGATCGCGAGGATCGGGCCGCTTTGGTGGAGGTCGCCGAGCGCGACCGAGGTCGCCGGGTTCGAGACGACGATGCCGGCGTTGCGCAGGCCGATGAAGCCGATGAACAGGCCGATGCCGCCGGCGACCGCGGCGAAGAGATGCGCGGGGATCGCCGCGACGATCATCTGGCGGATGCCGCCCAGCGTCAGCAGCAGGAACACCACGCCCGAAATGAACACCGCGCCGAGCGCGATCGGCCAGGGCACGCCCATCCCCTGGACCACAGTGAAGCTGAAATAGGCGTTGAGCCCCATGCCCGGCGCGAGCGCGAGCGGGACATTGGCGACGAAGCCCATCAGGATCGAGGCGAACGCCGCGGCGAAACAGGTCGCCGCTGCGACCGCCGCGACCGGCATGCCGGCCTGGCCGAGGATCGCCGGGTTGACCAGGATGATATAGGCCATGGTGAGGAAGGTGGTGACGCCGGCGAGGATTTCGGTCCGGGTGTTGGTGCCGCGCTCGGTCAGCGCGAACATCCGGTCGAGCCGCGAGGCAGGACGCCCGGCATCGGGATCGGGCCCGTTCAGCAGTTCCGGCATCGGCATGGAGATCCCCCTTCTCGCTCTCGCCCCGTTCGCGCCTCCCCCTGCGCGGCCGCCCCGTCTGCGCGGGTGGTCCGGACACATGTATGGCAGGGATTCGGGCGGGTGCAATAGTAAGTGTTTGCTTACTTACCGCAGTGCGGCGGAAAATTCGGTCAGGCCGGGCTGCAAATGGCGCCGCCCGACGCTTCCGGTGCTCACGTACATTAAGTACGCTGCGCGCCGGGTCGTCGGCCGACACCATTTTCGCCACGGCCTGACTCGAATTTTGAGAATTCCCCACTCGTCGCCCCGGCGGAGGCCGGGGCCGCGCAAGATAGCGCGGAACGGGACTCGCAGGAGCCGTGCGCGGCCCCGGCCTCCGCCGGGGCGACGAGTGGGGTTCAGGCCGGCACCGGCTCCGCACCGACCACCCGCCCCTGTGTAAGCCCCGCGGCTTCGAGGCGCTCGGCCACCGCGAACAGGGTCGCCTCGCCCCCCGGCTTGCCGACCAGTTGCACCCCCAGCGGCAGCCCGTCGCGCTTCAGCGGGACCGCGATCACCGGCAGGCCGATGAAGCTCAACGGCTGGGCGAAGATGCCGAGATGGGCGCGGGCGGGGACGCGCTGGCCGGCGATGGTGATCGTCGGGTCGTCGATCAGCGGCGCCTCGCACGGCGCGGCGGGGGCGAGGAGGACGTCGTAGCGGGCGAATAACGCGGCGGCCTGGGCGGCGAACCAGCGGCGGAACGCGAGCGCGCTCAAATAGGTGCTCGCGGGGAGCAAGGTGCCGGCGATCAGGCGGTCGCGGGTGGCGGGATCGAAGGCGAGCGGGCGGCGGCGCAGCTCGGCAAGGTGGAGCGCGCCGCCTTCCGCCGCGGTCATCACGAAGGCGGCCGAGCGTGCGGTCGCGACCTCGGGCAGTTCGACCAGATCGTCGCCGCCAAGGAACGCCGCCACCGCATCGAGCCCGGCGAGCAGTTCGGGCGCGGCATCGGCGCGAAACCAGCCGCCGAGCCGGGCGACCCGGATCACCTCCGGCACCGGCCCGGCGACCCCGCCGAGCGCCTCCCATGCGAGGCGCAGATCCTGAACCGTCGCCGCGAACGGCCCGATATCGTCGAAGCTGTCGACGAACGGGAAGACCCCGGCCATCGGCAGGCCGCCATGGCTGGGCTTCAGCCCGTGGAGGCCGGTGAGCGAGGCGGGGACGCGGATCGATCCGTTGGTGTCCGATCCCAGGGTCAGCGGCAGCATCCCCGCCGCGACCGCCGCCGCCGATCCGCCCGACGATCCGCCGGCGAGGCGGCGTAAGTCATGCGGGTTGCGGGTGGTGCCATGGTGCGCGTTGATCGTCGCGAAGCCATAAGCATACTCGTCCATGTTGAGGGTCGCGACCAGCACCGCGCCGGCGCGGCCGAACGCCTGCACCGCCGCAGCATCGGCGGCGGCGGGCGCCGCATCGGCGAGCATCGCCGCGCCGGCGGTGGTGGGCAGGCCGGCGACGTCGAACAGATCCTTCACGCCATAGGGGACGCCGGCGAGCGGCCCGGGATCGCCACCGGCGGCGACGATCGCGTCGACGGCATCGGCCTCCGCCAGCGCGCGATCGGCGAGCAGGCGGGTGACCGCGAGATAGGCGCCGTCGCGGGCGCGGATATCGGCGATCGCGGCCTCGGCGAAGGACCGCGCGGTGCGGGTGCCGGCGCGGACCGCGGCGGCGATGGCGGCGGCGGTGTTGGGGGTGGACGGCGTGGTCATGCGGCGGCGCCCGCCTTCACCCCGGGCTTGTTCCGGGGTCCACTCATCCTCCCGCGCTGCCATCGCTTGCTGCACGGTGGCCCCCGGAACAGGTCCGGGGTGACGAAAGTGCCATATCTCGTCGCCCCGGCGGAGGCCGGGGCCGCACACGGCTCTTGCGACAGCGTTTTCACACAAACTTGGGCGGCCCCGGCCTCCGCCGGGGCGACGGGCATGGCAGCGTGCTGCACCCTCATGCTGCATCCCCATCGGCGGGCGGCACGAAATCCTCGAATCGCGCGGCATGCTCGCGCAGCAAGGCGACATTGGCGGCGACGCCGTCGATGATCGAGGCGGGGAGATCGATGCCCATGCTGGCGGCGAGGGCCACGACGAAGGACGGATCGCCCGGGCTGTCGCCCGCGTTGCTAGGGGTGCTGCTGGTCATCGCGCACTGCTGCGGCATCGTCGCGGAGGTTTCAAGGGTTTCGATGTTGCACCTGCGAAGAACATGGGCCAGTTTCGATGGAATCTTGAACCTTCTCCCGCCTGCGGGAGAAGGTTGGATGAGGGTCTTCGTTCTTTTGCTGCGTTCGGTGAATGGAGCAGAAAAGGAAGAGGAAGCCCCTCTCCCTGCCCTCTCCCACAAGGGGAGAGGGTAAGAAGAAGACGGTTGCGATCGGGGGAATGACGATGCGGGTTCGGGGAATGTTGATGGTCGCGGCGGCTATGATCGCCGCGCCGGTTTATGCCAGGGCGCCGACGTCGGCGCTCTCCCCCGAGGCCCGCACCGCCGCGCGGATGGAGGCGATCAAGGGCGACGGCGCGAAGCTGCGCATGTTTCTGCAGGCGATGCCGAAGGGCGGCGACCTGCACAATCATATGGGCGGCGCGATCTATGCCGAGGACTGGATCGCGTGGGCGGCCGAGGACAAGATCTGCGTCGACACCAACAGCAACCGGCTGGTCGCGCCGCCGTGCGACGCCAAGGACCGGGTGCCGGTGGAGGGGCTGGCGAGCACCGCGACCTATCCGCGGTACAGCCGGGTGATCGACCAGCTTTCGACCCGCGGGTTCGAGCAGGGGGTCGGCGATCCGGTGCTGCCCGGTTACGACCGCTTCTTCTTCAGCTTCGACAGTTTCGGGCCGATGCGCGGGCATAACGGCAAGACGATCGCGGCGACCCTGGAGCAGGCGTCGTACGACCATGTGTCCTATGTCGAGCTGATCACCCTGCCCGGCGCGATCCGCGAGATCGCCCCGACCATCACCAAGGAAGGCGGCGACGGCACCGACTTCGCGAAGCTCGATGCGATCCTCGCCGACCTGCTGCCCAAGGCGGTGGCGAAGGGGCGTGCCGATTTCGACGGCTATGAGGCCGAGGCGGCAGCGATCAACGGGTGCAAGAGCGCGAAGCCCGGCCCGGGATGCGGCGTGACGGTGCGGTACCAGGTATCGGCGTTGCGCAACCAGAATCCGGTGCTGGTCTATGCGGCGCTGGCGATGGGGATGGCGCTGGCCGAGGCCGATCCGCGCTTCGTCGGGGTCAACATCGTCGCGCCCGAGCATGAGCCGGTGCCGGTGCGCGATTATGCGCTGCACATGAAGATGTTCGAGCATCTGCACAAACTCCACCCCAAAGTGAAGCTCTCGCTGCACGCCGGCGAGCTGAGCCTGGGGATGGTGCCGCCGCGCGACCTGCAATCGCATATCGAGCAGGCGGTCGACATCGCCGGCGCGAACCGGATCGGGCACGGCGTGGACATCGCCTATGAGGCCGACGCCCCTGCCCTGCTCAAGCGGATGGCCGCGAAGCGGATCGCGGTGGAGATCAACCTGACCAGCAATGCCGTGATCCTGGGCGTGAAGGGCAAGGCGCACCCGCTGGCGCTATACCGCGCGGCGGGGGTGCCGGTGGTGCTGTCGACCGACGACGAAGGCGTGTCGCGATCGGACATGACCAACGAATATCAGCGCGCGGTGACCGAACAGGGCCTGACCTATCCCGAACTCAAGGCGATGGCGCGCAGCGGACTGCATTATGCGTTCGTCGAGGGCGCGAGCATCTGGACCGACCGCCCCGGAGGCGCGAAGGTGGCGGCGTGCGCGGCGATCGACAGCCCGGCCTGCGCGGCGTTTGCGGCCGGGAGCACGAAGGCGAAGCTGGAGGTGGGGTTGGAGCGGGATTTGCGGGGGTTTGAGGGGGAGTGAGCGGAGGACATCAACAAGACCAGCCCTTCCACCTAAGCCAAACCCCTTCTGTAGCTAATAACCTTATAAATTATTTAATTCTATAATGAAAAATCAACGACACCCGCCTCCGGCTAAGAAATATCTTTTGCGAAAACTTAATACCATACTTGCGATGCCATTCCAGATGTCATGAATAAAATTATTTATTAATTACTTCTCGGATTTCATGATTTCCGTGATAAACTTCCACATCAAACTACAGATTTATTAATATATTCTAAGTAAATCCGTTTACAAAATGTTTCGACAAGCCGACGGCGCCCGTCGACCACTCACATCGCTTTGCAGCGGCTCTTTTTCTGCAAAATAGAGCCGTCCAATCTAATTCATGTTGCCTAACTGTCCGATTTTGTGCCGAGTGCAACACAATCGGCGACAATCGAAGATCTGGGGAGGATGTCATTGGACAACGTAAGACCAATTGGTGACCTCCTGCGCGAACTCCATCGCCGAGCCCGTGAGGGGTTCAAGCATGCGCCATTTCAGATGGCATTCTGGATTGGCGTGGTCGTGTTCGGTGGTCTCGGTGTCTGGTTCGAAATCTACAACCTAGTCAAAGCATTGCTACTTGGCACGCCTGAGCCCGAATTACTGAGACCACTGCGCATTGCTGTCGCGAGCTTTTTCCCGGCTATCATTGGGGCAACATCGCTACAGATGGTGTTCGAGGATGAAATCAAGGCGCATCGCGGAGCTGCCGTCAGCACCGCGCTGATTTTCCTGCTGCTCCTGTTTCCGACCACCGATCGCGACATTCCAGACGGCTTCGGCATAGCGCTTGGTGTCGTCCTGAGCTGCGTCAGCTTGTGGATTTGGTGCGCAGCCAATGGCCTTTCGGCTTCATATCGGCAGTCGCCCGATGCCGCCGTCGGCGGTAAGGCTCTGGACGCCACGCTCTCCGGCGAGACCGATCTCGCCGGTCTCAACCACTGAGGACTCGATATGATTTTTCCGATTGAGGCGAAAGCGCTCAGGGTCGATCAGCCGCTTGGCACCTATTATATCACAACGCTTCCCGCGCGGGTGTTAATCGAGGTAGCATATAGCGATGCGCTGAGCGCAACCTGGTCTGAAGAGGAACAGAGCTACCGGCTCCATGGCACCCAGAGACTGCGCGACCCCAAGCGGCTGAAGCCGATCGCCGCTTATATAGATCGCGAGGATGCAGCCTTCCCGAATTCGATCATCGTCGCCGCTAACCAAGCCAAGGATACCGGGCTTATCGAGGAGGTCGGCGATCCCGATGAGGAAAGCGAGGACAAGCCAGTGACCCTGGCAGAGGAGTTGTGGCGCGTCGAGGAGCGCGAGGACGGCTGTCATATTCTCATCATTCCCAGCGCGCGCAAGCTGGTGTCGGTAATTGACGGACAGCATCGCCTGTTCTCGTTCGTCGAAGCTATGCCGCGACGACTCGACATGCAACTCATCTGCGCCGTGTTCCTTGACCTGCCGCGGCCGTATCAGGCACAGCTATTCGCGACGATCAACTCGAACCAAAAGCCGGTCGACAAGAGTCTGACCTATGAGATGTTCGGTTATAATATCGAGGAGGAGGATGAGTCCTATTGGAGTCCTGACAAGCTCGCTGTTTATTTTACCAGGCGCCTGGCGGTCGACGATAAGTCTCCTTTGAACGGCCGTATCATCATCGCACCGGTGCGTGACGAGGCCCTGCAGAAGATCGTCGGAGCCGGGCGATGGAAGGTGTCGACCGCAGTTATCGTCGAAGGAATCATGCGGTTATTTACGACCAACCCCAAGTCCGATACTGCCAGCCTGCTCAAGGATCGACGTAAACCGCGCTCGGCGATAGTCGGTTTGCGCGCGGATCGCTCGCCGTTGCGAGACCTTTATCTGCAACAGAAGGATGCCGTCATCTACGCGATCGCGCTGAACTATCTGATCGCGTGTGAAGCGGTGTTCTGGTCGAAAGCGTCGACGGGATCGTTCATCACCAAGACGGTTGGTGTCCAAGCCCTACTTGATATCTTGCGCAGACTCGCGAGACCGATGCTCGAAGCCCGCGATATCAGCGTCGCGGCCTTCACCATGCGTTTGTCCGCTGCCGGCAACATCGACTTTTCGGCTATTCAATTTCACAATGCCTCGGGCGCCGGGCGCTCGGATATCCGGCGCGCAGTCGAAACCGCGCTAGGTCTACCGCCTATCGGCAGACCGCGCAGCTGATCATTGGCTGAAATATCCATTTGAGCGGGAGCTAACGTGGTTCAGCAACGCAAGGACTGGAACGCTTTGATCCGGTCAATCCGCCGCAGCCGAGCGCCTGCCGCGCGCTTTTTTAAGCCAGTATGCGTAATTGCTGCGATCGATCTCGCCCAGCGCGGAAGCCTCGTAAGCGATTTACTCCATTCCAAACTGATTGCCCGCCAGTTTTTCGACTATGTAAGGCCTTT
Organism: Rhizorhabdus sp. GW822-FHT03C02; assembly: GCF_058801765.1. NCBI lineage: Bacteria > Pseudomonadati > Pseudomonadota > Alphaproteobacteria > Sphingomonadales > Rhizorhabdaceae > Rhizorhabdus > Rhizorhabdus sp. GW822-FHT03C02. The sequence continues at coordinate 720,578 of NZ_JBXANN010000001.1, read as the reverse complement.
CTTTCCCGAGCGGGCCAGCAATGGCTGGCAGCCTCTCTGGTTCCTTTCAAACGACGGGCTCTGGTTTTTCTCACGCAAAGGCGAGGCGCTCGACCGCAGCTCTTTTGAGAATGGCATGCCGCGATCCGAAATGAAGCTGTTCGAGAAAATCGACGTTCAGGCCATCAATCCCGCGCTGAAGACACTTTGGGAATCATCCGAGGCACGACAGGAGCTGCGTGACCAGATGCTTGTCATGCTCGACGATGATGCCGACTCGCGAATCCTAGCGCGCGCGCTGTTCGATCCGGTGCAGTTCGATCATCCCGAGAACTGGCCAAGCGAAGACGCGATCGCCAGCTATCTGCGAAAGCTCCGCGGCGAACTGGACTTCATTGGCGAAAAAACGGCTCAGGAGCATGACCTTCATAATGTTGCGGCAGCCTCGGCGGTCTACGAGTTGATGGCCTTCGATCCAAATGCCTTGCCTATGGCCACACCAGTCGGGCCCGAATTCCAGGCCACAGGCACTGAGCCGATCGCGCTGCTCAACCCAGATCAGACGCGGATGATCAGCACCGTCCTGCGTGATCTGCACCAAATACTTCGCGTCAAGTGCACAAACCTCCAGCAGACGGCGCCCGCGACGAATAACCGCGCGGCCCATGTTAGGCAGTCACTGGACCAGTTTGCGGCGTCACTCGGCAACGATCCGGCCGCGGCGAGCGGCCACATCATATGGTCTCATGGTAACACATTGCGTCGATTGAACGACGCCGATATCCGAGCACGCACCAGCGCTAACCCAGACACGCTGCCGCTGCCCGAGCGGACTGGCGAGTTACTGAGCGACCTCGTCGAGCAATTCAATGTCTACGCGCAGCACGACCCGCTGCTGCGCAAGCTTGATACCGCACGGCTCGGTCCCGCGGGACGCGCCGAATTGCTCGAACGGCTACACGCTGGTCGGGCGGTTGTTGAGGGGCTGCGCGAAACGACGGCAATCATGGAGAACGCTGCCGTGAACATTCTCGTGACCGCCACGAGCGCCGCCGAGGACGCCGCACAAGCGCCAGGATTCAATGCCGATCAAGCAATTGTGAATGCAGTCGAGATGCAGCGAAATGGGGCGCGAGCAATGCTTCAAAGCGCAGTACTCGAAGCCAAAAGGCGGCTTGGGCAGCTTGACGATGCTCGCAAGACCTTAGTTGAAGGCGCGCTCAAACAGGCAGGGGCTGAAATCGTTAAGCACGTCTCCTTCGTCGACTTCGTTAACCGCTGGGGTGCGTCCTTCCGCGCGTTATGGAAGGGGCAAGACGGCGCAGCCGTGATCAGCCGTCTGCTCCACTGGCTAGGCAGCATCGGCTCATGATTACGCCTAAGCCGGTCACTCACTGCGCAACTAACGCAGAATATGTACTAGCGCAGCGCGTGGAGGCCGATTCGGCTCGATTATTTAACATCACATCATAGATTTTTTTAAATTATTCATAAAATTCAATTATATATAAAAATTTCTGCCGAAATTTTTAATCGATTGACAATTTTACCGTGGCCACGATGCTTAATAGGCCTTCATCGGATGGACTCCAGCACGCGCCCCGGCGCGGCTTTAAAGGACCGGTGACAGGACGAGAAACAAGCCGGGTTGTCTACACCCGCGTATGAAAGGATGGCTGCGCCATGAGCGAGTCTAAAACGACGGTCTTTGCACCGACCACACTGCGTTTTCCCCACTCCAAAGATGATCTCCGTCGTATCACCGTCAAAGACGGCCTGGGCGAGTATGACGTCTACCGGATTAGCCCCACCGCTCAGCATTGGCCGGCCGAGTTGATCCCGGACAAGGTAAATCCGCGAAGCCACGACGAATCGTGCCTCAGCAGCAAGGTGGCCAAAGACATCGAACAAACGCTTCGTGACGAACCGCAAGATTTTTGGCTCGCCAACCGTGGTGGCTTCCTGTTGGCGGATCGGGTGAAATTCGACCCCGAGCGTGGTATGCTCGAGATTAGCCTGACAGATGATAGCATTCACGGCATCGCTGATGGTGCTACGTCTAACGCAGTTATCGCGAAGGTACGAAAAGAGGCGGCTGACACCAAAGACGCTTTGCTGACCGAAAGTCTCAACCTCGCCCGGTTCAATGTGGACGTGGTGGTCGGTCTAAATGAGCACGACCGCGTCGCGAAGCTAGTGCAAGGCCGCAACCGTAGTGTGCAGGTTAAGGAATGGTCGCTTAACGATTTTCGCGGCGGGTTCGACTGGTTGAAGAAGCACATAGATCGCACCGGTGGGCCTTTCCGGGGTAAGATCGGCTGGGAGGAGAATGCATCCGCCCCTTGGTCGGTCCTCGACCTGATCAGCCTCATGACGCTCTTCCATCCTAGCTACAGCAACCGCGAGAACCGCCGCCGTGGCCAGCCGACAGCAGCTTTTTCGAGCAAGGGTAGCGGGGACAAGCGGCTGCTCAGTGATGAGATGGCGCCGGGCTATCGCTTGCTGGAACCCGTGCTAGAAGACATTCTACGGCTCCACGACCACGTCTACGCGAACTTCGAACCCGCCTACGAGGTGTACAATCTTGAGGTGAACGGCAAGGGATCGAAGGCTGGTCGCCGCCGGGGTATCGAAGCACGGCCGATTACGTTGCCGCTAACGGGCACGGAATCGAAGTATCGTGTCGATAAGGGACTACTCTTTCCGCTGCTTGCCGCGCACCGCGCGCTGCTCGATTTCAGCGATGGCAAAGTGCAATGGCGACAGCTGCCCGAAGAGTTCTTCCATCAGTCTGGTCCTGACCTCGTAGGCCGACTTATCGAAGAGTATGAGAAACTCGGCAAAAGCCCTGCGACAGTGGGTAAGCAGCGGTCGGTATACGAAGGCCTATTCGAGAAGGCAGAAAATATTCTGATGAACGCGTCGCTCAACGCAGCGGAATAAGTGCTCAAAACTGATAAAACGATGCCTCGGCGGGTAACTGCCGGGGCACTTCTATGAGGCTATGCTGCAAACCGCCGCAATTCACCAACCGCATCAATCAGAATCTCGGAGAAGCCGGCAAGTTCTTCTTCGCTGGTAAAACGACCGGGCGACACGCGAAACGCCTGACGCGCCCGAGAGCAGTCTCCAAACATGGCTAGCAGAACATGACTGGTCTCGATCTTGTCGGTCGCGCAAGCGCTAGAGGCCGAAAAGCTCGCAACTGCATTTAGACGATGCATCAGCGCTAGGGGCTCGACGCCCGTGATAGATAAGGAAATATTGCCTGGAATTCGTTCTGTCGGATGTCCATTAACGGAAACGCCATCTAGCCCCGCAATAACCTTGTTGGAGAATGCCGTACACATCGCCCTCAATCGGACGGATTCGCGATGCGCCTCGCGGCCAGCCAGCTCAAGTGCCTCACCCAACCCCACGATCAGCGGTACAGCAAGTGTACCGGAGCGCAGTCCGCGTTCCTGACCGCCCCCAAATATCGTCGGCTCTATCCTAGCACGAGGTGAGCGTGAGCGAGCATAAAGCGCGCCGATGCCCTTTGGGCCGTAGGCCTTATGACCAGAAACGCTGGCGAGGTGGATATGAGCGGCCTGGACATCGATCTTTTGGTGAGCGAGCAGCTGGGCAAGATCCGTATGGAACAGTGCGCCATGCTTCTCGGCAATCTCGCCGAGCATGGCCAATGGCTGTATCGTACCGACTTCGTTGTTCGCGGCCATAATCGAGACCAGTCCCGTGTCATCTCTCATTGCCTGCTCAAGCGCAGCAGGATCAACGCGGGCATCCTCGTCCACCGGTAGTATCGTCAGCTCGAAGCCCTCACGTTCGAGTTGACGGAACGGCTCCAAGACAGCGGGATGCTCAATCGCGGAAGTGATCAGGTGACGCCGGTCCGGCCGAGCGCGCGCCGCGCCGAGAATCGCAATGTTACTCGCCTCGGTGCAGCTTCCGGTGAAGACGATGTCGTTCTCACGCGCCCCCAGATGCGCGGCGACCTGTGCACGCGCCTTCGTCACCGCAACCTGCGCGCGATTGCCATGGATGTGCTCGACGCTGGACGCGTTACCGAAGACCTCCGTGAAGAAGGGTAACATAGCGTCGACGACGCGGCGATCCGTCGGCGTCGTCGCGTTGTGGTCAAGATAAATCGGATCGCGCACCGACGCGATCATGCAGCCAGCGCCAACCGGGCGATGTCAGCCGGCCCCTTAGCTCGGACGGCAAGGGTGGCAACGCCGCGGTGGATGTGAGCGCGAAGACGGGCGACCTGCTCCTCTTCGGACAGACTGGTGCCCTCGTCACCTTCTTCGACCAAGCGGAGCATAGCGGCGATCAAGCTGTGATAGTCGCCCGTCAACGTATAGGCGTTGAATTCCTGGGTGCCCTCGTCGGTGAGCGTTCCAGGCCCCACCGGCCCTTCCTCAAGCGACAGCATGATGGCCATGCGGCAGAGCAGGTTCGGCGTCAGCCCTGTCCGCTGCCGCAAAGACCGTAAGCGGCTCGACGCATCCGCCGAGATTCTAAGCTTGGTAAATCGCATCGGCGGCCTCCTCATCGTCGAAGTAGCCGGGCACCGCCGTGGTCGAGCGCCGTTCGGGATCGTAATCGAGCCGGTAAGTGTGACTGACGGCGGGCATCAGCTTCTTGAGCAGTCCGTCGTCAACCTCGGTATCGGTCGAGAGCACGATCACCTGGTGGCTGGCCTCCGGAAAATAGCGCTCGACCAGTGCCGTCCTATGCACCGAGTCCAGCCGTGCAAGTGGCGTATCGATAATCATGGGCAGCGCCCGACCGCTGGTACGGGCGAGAGCCCACAGCATCGCAATCGCGTAGACCTGCTTTTCGCCTGCCGATAGCGCGGACTTGGAGATCTCATTTCCGTCGCGATCGATCAACGTAGTCCCGAACGTCGCGTTGTCGATCCGTACGTCGGCGACAAATCCTTCTTTACGGGCTAGATGGTTGAAACAGCGTACAAACTCCGACTGGAGCCGAGACAATTTGGTTTCGAGGAGGCGCTCCTCATATTGCTGCAGCGCCTGACCAATACGTCCCGCCATAGCTGCACTACCCTCGGCCGCTTCGGCGTCCGCCTGGGTCTTTAGCAGGCGCTCGCGTTCACGCTTCAAACTGGCGCGCCGATATTCCAAGCCCTTCAGTTCTTCGGCGCGGGCGCGAAGCTCGGCTTCGATCGCACCGACCTGCTGCTCGGCAAGCGTTAACTCATCAAGGATCACGCCGGCAGCGTGGCCGGATGCACGGACCAAGTTGGCTTCTACTTCGCGCAACCGCCCGGTAAGCCGATCGAGTTCGGATGCGACCAGCGCTGACTTCGCGACGGTCGTCTCACGGACCTCACGGAGCTGAGAGAGCAGCGCTTTGCGCTCGCCCGCCTCGATCCGATCCATCGGGCCTTCGGTCTGGTCGATCGGCGCGATCGCGTCGGCCGAGAGGAAGGCCTCCAGATCGCGCCAGTGGTTATCCTTCCAAGGCACAGATCGCGGCGGGTTGCCGGTACCACGCCATGCCCGCAGCCGTTCACGAAGAGCCGCGGCTTCCGCTCCGGTACCACCGCGAGAACGGGACAGTTCTTCCGAAGCCCTCGCGATGAGCTTCGGCGCCATCGCGAAAGGGAGAAGACCGCCGGCGAGATCGCGTAATTCGCTCTCGCGCCGCGCGAGCTGATGCTTCAACTCGCTTGCCGACGCCTCGAGCGTGGCGCGCTGGTTGGCAGCGTCTCCGCCTTCGGCGGTAAACCTCTGCTTTACATTCGCGGCAAGACGGGCGTGGCCCGATCGCCGCGACGTCAGTTCAGCGACGAGTTCCTGAAGATCGGCGATCCGCTCGCCGAGCTGCGCCTCCTCCCTTACAATGGCTTCGAGCTTAGTCGCCGTCGCCGCGTCCTCGCGCTTACCGCGGCGAGCCATGAAAAGCCCGAGGTCGGTCCGCAGACGACCGACCAGCTCGATACCGAGCAGGCCGCGGACAGCCTCAGCAAGGCCGTCATCGACGTCGTCGTTGGCGATTTCCGCTATTTTCTCTCCGTCGAAAAAGAAGAGTTGCGAGACGCCCGGCGGGATCAGCTCTTGAAGGAAGTGGTGCCACTCTTCGCGCGGAACGCTCTCGACCGGCCGACCGTCCTTCTCGAGAATCAGCGTCTCGATGGCCTTCGCGCCCTTAGCTGTCCACCGGCGGACGACACGGTAGCGCTGGACGATGCCGCCTTCGGCGTAATCGAACTCGAGTCCGACCGACGTGGATCCGGCGATGTTCCCGCCAGCTCCCATGTGCATCCGCGAACGCAAGTGGTTCTCATATTCGGTCTGACCGACGCGGTGCCCGAGGGCGCGCCGCCCATAGAGTGCCAAACGCACGGCTTCGAGCAGCGTCGTCTTGCCAGCGCCGTTGCGCCCGCCAAATAAAATCACCGGGGTCTCCCTCCCCAGCTGCTTACGTGGAACCAGGTCCAGGACCTGATGACCGGCGTAGAGACCGAAGTTTTCAATCTCGATGGTGCGAAGGATCATTTCGGTTCCTCCTCGCCATCAAAGGGCAGTTCCAACTCATCGATGAGCAGATCAATGTCCGTATCGTTATCCGCGGGATGGTCGAGCGTGCCGAGGTTCCGGCGGCGCTCGGCGACCAGAAGGTCGAGATCGCGCCACTCCAGCTTGAAGGCTTCCTCGATCCGGGTGTGCACTGCGTGGCGCCGCTTGAGACCGTGCGATGCGCGCTCGATATCCAGCAGGCGCATCACCAACTCCGTGGGAACGTCGTTTTCTGCGCAGATCGAGTTGAGCAGTTCGCCATCGTCCGCTGTGAACGCGACCGCGTCCTCGAAAACCCAATTGGGCTCGACGAAGCCCGCGTCCTTACCGAGCGTCTCGCGAACGATCCGGGGCACCGAGTCAGACCAGTCACCATTTTCGATGCGCCACAACCGGCGGATCTCATGGAGCTCGGCCGGATGGATCAAGATCGGTGCCTCGCCGGCGGGCGCCTCCTCAGCCACCTGCCGCTGGGTCTCCAGTAGTCCGCGGAGCAGCTCGCGACGAAAATCCATGGTATAGGGCCCGGGCATCACGCGGTCGGTGTCGCCGATGAAAGACACCTTCCCGGTACGGCGGCGATAGTCGCGATATTTGAGCTTGGCCGATGGCTCCTGCGTCGCGGCGAGCTTGTCGCGATAGTCGAGCAGCGGGGTCAGCCACTCCTCACCGGAATCGATCATCGCCTCCATCGCCTTGTCACGCTCAACCACGGTGCAGACCCAACAGCCGAAGCGCGAGTTGCCGCAGGACGGAGTCGATGTGTCCACCACGAGCGGGCACTCACCCGAAGCGGCGTTTCGATACATGGCCACCAGGTCGCGATTATCGTTTCCCCAAGGAGACTGGTTCTGCAACAGGTAAGTCCAGACATCGTCGGTTGAAAATTCGGCAATCGGCGGATAGACATAGGCGTTGAGCAGCGAGGAATGCCGTGACAGGCGCGATCCCTCGATCTTGTGTAGCGACATCACCTGGGCGCGCGTTGCCGATTCCTGCCGGCGCACACCAAGTACCATCACGACCTCACCGAACTCCGCGACACGACTGCGGATGAAGTCATTAGCCGGTTCGATCTTGAGACGTTCGGTGCACCAGCGGAACCGCCGGGACGGCGCCGGATAGCCGCGGCCGATCATGTTCACCCAGAAGCTTTTATCGACTTCCGGAACAACCTTGTGCGTCACGATCGGCATGTCCTGCTCGATGGCAGCCTTTGCGATCCGTGCGAGTGAGACATCAATGTAGTGCGAGACTACCGGGGTCTCTACTAACGTATCGGAACTGATGACGTAAATCTGCTTGGTCCGCTGCTCCCGGGGCAGCGCGGCAATCGCGGTCCAGATCAGCTGGAGCGCGGTCGTGGAATCCTTACCGCCGGAATATCCGACAACCCACGGCCTGCCGTCCGACAGATATATCTCGCGGACCTCGTCATGAATACGCCTTAGGCGGTCAATTCCGCCATCCAATGAAACTTTTGCCATAATATCCACCAACCGATTTTGAATCTTAGCGCGAAGCGCGTCCGGCGTCACCGACTTCCGGCGCGACGAAACGTGAAATCAGCTCGGCCGTTAAGAGCACGCTGGTGCGCGACCTGTTGATGCGGCCATTCGACAGAGCTCGCCCCTCCCAGACAGCGGCGTTGGCGCGCGACCAATCGACGCGCCGCAGCGCGTTAAGTGACATCCGCCACCCGGAGGGACTGTCGTTGATCATACGCGCGCCAGCCACGGCGATCGCCTCTAGCGCGATGCCATGCGCGTGAATCGTGTCGCGCCGCAGCTCGGACGGCGCTACCTCACGTCTTCCCGCCGCCGACCAGTCGGGCATATTGTCGATGACGGCATTCCAAAATTCGACAGCGGATCCGGGTTCCTCGGCCGTCGCTGGTAAAGAAGCCTCGTTCACAAGCGTCGTGACCGCGGTATGAAGGTTGCTGAACGCAAACAGCTTGCGCGATCCGGTAGAGAGGTTTGACCGCGTGAAGTCTGTCAGATCGCGAAACAGCGGAATGGCGTTCGCTACTGCCCGACTCAGACGTGCGTCAACATCCCGATCGTCATAGAAAAGCCGCAGCGAGCGAGCCGGCTTCACGCCGTGCTGGTTCAGGTCGACGAACATCTGCTGAGATCGATTGAGCCCCTCGTCGGGGAAGAGCGTTACGGCGATCGTCTCATCGCCCAGCGTCGGGCGTGCGCGGATTGCCTCGATGATCGCTGCTCGACGGTGCTGCCCATCATTGATGAGCATAGTGGCGGACATGTCGATCGCCAGCGTTCCAATCGAGCGCTGCCCAGGAATGGCCTCGAACGCGAATGCCCCCTCAATGGTCGCAGAAAGCGCTGAAAGCACATATTCTGACTGGTTCTCAACGATATAGCGTGCAATCGCGGGAATTCGGCCTTTGTTAAGGTCACGCTGAGCACGCAGCTCCGCCGGCAATTCCTCTTCGTCGTATCGAAAAAGCCGCTCGAGCGTCTTTAGCGGAACCATTGCCACATAGAAGGCCCGGCCCGCCTGAATGCCGCGTATCGCCGCAAAACTATAGGAGTTCATTTCCCACCCTTCCAAGCCGCGAGCCGACCACTTCGGTTCGCGCCGACGCTCACTGCCATGGTCAACCAATCCCCTTACGATACCCGCAATCATAATAACTGTCAATATACCGGGGATATATATACCGTGGACCAAATTGCGAAGTTTGACGAAACTTACCGTATGTCTACGCTGTCATTTCAAAGTGCTTTAGGGGCTCGAATTCGGGAGCTCCGCCGCGCGCAAGGCTTTTCGCAAGAAGCATTCGCCGCTCGAGCGAACCTAGACAGGGCAGCCTATGGCAAGCTTGAGCGAGGAGCGAACAACGTTGGACTGGTAACGGTAGCGCGGATCGCGGTTGCGCTCAATTTGACCCTATCGGAGCTATTTAACGGCATCGACGTCAATGCTGAAGAAATTCAAGAAGTACCGCGATTGAATCGGGGGCCCCGCCCAATCGGCGGCCGTAGTTAGCCGCCCCCTTTGCTGCAGGCGATTGCGGAGAAAAGCGATTCACATAACCCCAGCCTTCACCAGGGCGCGAAGTTGGGGTGTAATGGATCAGGAGGTGGGGCTCATCGAGCGCAGGACCCGCGTCGCTACGCAGCCATCCTCGATGACTTGGGCGACACACGCACGAACACAAACGCGCGCGGCCGCTCGGTGGAACCGTTCAAGCGCTCCAGCCAGGCTTCGACCGTCGCTGTTCGCAACCAGCCGCCAAACGCCTCGGCCTGCAGACGGTTTACGCTTCCGAACTTCTGCCCAGCCACGCGAAAATCGATGGCTTTGGAATCATACGGGTTGGCGGGATCCGCGACGATCTCGACCTCCATCCCTTCGGTAAGTTCGACTTTCTGGCTGTAGTGCCTGAAGCCGGCAACTTCGAGAAACAGGTCGCAGCGCGCAACATCGCTGTAGAGCGGGTCGATCAACGAGAAACCGTCGCTCGGCAAGGTCGCTTCGGTCCGCCCGAGCAAAGCCAGATCTGACAGCTGTGAAGAAGGCGGCAGCAGGAAACGCTCGGTATATTCGCCAAAATCCGAGCGATTGCGCGGCGGCAAGCGGCGCATCAGTGCGGCTTTGACACCAGCGACATGATGATCCTTGCTCTGATCGAAGGCCGGATAGCCGGCATAGCCGAGTTGCTTCAGTTCGCTATAAGACTTGCCCTGGTTGTGTGCGCTGAATTCGTCGCCTTGCTCGAAATAGCGAAAGCTCAGGTCGGCGCCTTGCGGTTCGACCACACCCACAGCCCAACGATAGCGCGATTCCGGACGCAGGTCCGCGGACTGCCAGGCAAGCAGCAGGCGGCGCGGTTCGCAAACCGCCTCTATCCATCGCTTCGTTTCAACCACCGAACAATTCCATCAACCGATCACGACGATGTGAGATCAAGGATAGCACAAAACGAGCCCGAAGATCGGTGAATATCGGGGCCACCTCCAGACGGGTGCATGCGTCGAGGGCGATCTCCAGCGCTTCGACGTCGAAGTCGAGCAGCCCGCGCATGGTTTCGCGCGCTTCCGGAAACCGCTCTGCAAAGCGTTGGCACATGCCGATATGGGCGGCGGGATCCGGTTGCTCGGTCGACCAGCCGAAGCTGTGGCGACCATGGCCAACGAAGCGCTCGATTCGATCGGGCTCGGCCTCGCGCGCAAGCCTGGCGTCGGCGATCTGAAAGCCCAGGCTGGTGCCATTGTCGAAGGCCGGCGCCATCATTAGCGGCTCTTCGATCTGGGTCATGAATCCCCAGTTCTGACTGTGCCGATCAGTGTTGCCGATGAGGGCATCGAATATGAGCGTGCGGCCCCACCACAAGGACGCATCCGTGATGCCGACCGAACGACAATATTCGACATTGATGAGCACGACATGCGGATGGCCAGCGCCATCCATCAGCCCGGCCCCCTGCAGCATGTCGGCACCATGGAGAAGCCGATGTGGGCGCTGGTCGCCAGGATAGCCGTAAAAGAACTCGATCAGGACACCGGTCTCGCCAGTGTCCGCATCGCGAGCGATGAAGGCGGCCGGGACATCGACGCCGCAGGCGGAGCCCAGCTGATAGGCGATCGCCTCCGACCACATTTGCTGCCCCTTCCAGTCCTCCGCGCGCTTGAAGAGATAATGATGGTCCGCGATCAACGACGGGTGCGGCGCCGGGACCGGACAGATGAGCGTGCGCTTGGCTTTCGACCCATAAGGGTGAACGCCGAATTCTTCGTCGCGCCGCCATGACGTGATGTCGATGATTTCGCGAAGGGCGTCGATGGCCGGCATGAGCAATCCTTAGCGGTTCCGTGTGCGGGGATCGACAGCGCAAAATTGTCGGGGCAGCGATGGGCGAAATCCTAAGAGGATGTGGAGCAGAAGGATTGGCCCGCTGCATTCGACGGCAGCTTTTGGGGCGAGAGACATGGACCTCCGCCTTCGCGAGGGTGACGGGATTAGGGGTCGAGTTTCACTCTCAAGGATTCACCACCGCCTTCTGCCCGAACGGCACCAGCTTCACCTGCCCCGGAATGCCCTCCGCCGACAGCGTGCCAGTCGCCAGATCGCGGCCGATCGCCGCGAAGACGGGGACGAGCAGCGTAGCGTCGGGGTGGTGGTCGGCGCCGAGGAAGACGAAGGAGGCGCCCGGCTTATGCGCGGCGCCGGCGGCGGTGTGGAGGGCTTCGCCCTGGGCGGCGGGGACGATGTCGTCGGCGGTGCCGTGGATCAGGAACCAGGGCTCGTCGAGCGCGGGGACCGCGTCGCGGTTGCGGTAGGCGTCGGGGACGAAGGCGCGCGCCATGCGCGGGGCGGCGTCGCGCAGGCGGGTGAAGGCGCCGATCGTGATCAGCGCCGTGAGGTGCTGGCGCTGCGAGAGGCCGAAGGCGACGCCGGCGCCGAGGCTGTGGCCGACGATCCAGATAGGAGTGCTCGCCTGAGCCGGGATTTGGCTTTGCGCGAAGGCGAAGAAGGCGTCGGCGTCGCGGGCGAGGCCGGGTTCGTCGGGCTCGCCGGGGTTGGCGCTGTAGCCGCGATATTCGGCGGCGAGGACGCCGTAACCCTGCTCGATCAGCGGGGCGAACCAGCGCAGCGCGTCGGCAGCGCTCGATCCGTTGCCGTGGAAGAGGAGGAGGAGCGGCTTGTCGGCCCTGGGCGGGACGAGGAGGCCGTGGAGGGTGAGCGCGTCGGTGGTGCGGACGGTGATGATCTGCGCTGTCGGCGGGAGGTCGGTGGTGGTGAGCGGGGTGATTGGGGCGGGGTAGATGCGGGCGGTGATGGGGTTGGCTTGCGTTGGGGCGGTGGTGGTGAGGAGGAGTGCGAGGGCGAGAAGGTGGTGGGGGCGCATGGGCGGGAGGATAGGCTGGGTTGGGGGTGGGCTCAATGCGGGGGGTGGTCGCTGGCCGCGCGCGGGTTTTCGGTGGGGCGTGGGGCTGGCCGGGCGTTCTGGCCGACTGAGATCCCGGCCTCCGCCCTAGGCGATGCACACATCTTCGTTAAAATGCTGAAATGTCCTAATTTTTCGGACAGTCCCATCAGGCGTCATCCTGACGAAAGTCAGGATCCAGAGCACCGAAGGTGCTCAACGTCACGTGTCTTTTCAAGACGTTGCGTGTCTGGATCCCGGATCAAGTCCGGGATGACGAGATGAAAACGGCCCGTGGCATCGAGATGTGTGAATCGCCTAGGGCCTCCGCCGGGATGACGGGTTTGGGGAAGCGGTTGCGTGCAAGCCTGGGGCGGCTGCGGGCGATGCCTGTCCTCGAACGGGGCGCACCCCGATCCGGGGGCCGCAGCGACGGGTTTTCAGGAGGAACGTGCCCTCACCCTCCCGCAGCTTCGCTGCGGGCCCCTCCCTCTCCCCAAATGGGAGAGGGTTTAGAAGGCAGAAGAAGGGCCTAGGCCGCGGCGCGGTTGCCTCTGGCGACCGTGTGGCGGTTTTCGGGGAATGGGAGGCCGAGATGGTCGCGCAAGGTGGCGCCGTCATAGTCGTCGCGGAAGAGGCCGCGGGACACGAGGATGGGGACGACATGGTCGACGAACAGGCCGAGCTGGCCGGGGAGGGTTTCGAAGAGGACGAAGCCGTCGGCGCCTTCGGTTTCGAACCAGCGCTGGAGTTCGTCGGCGACCTGGATGGGGGTGCCCGAGAAGGCGTTGCGGGGGGTCGAGAGGCGCTGGGCGATCTGGCGGAGGGTGAGACCCTCGGCGCGGACCTCGGCGAGGATGCGGTTCGAGGCGCTCTGGTTCGAGTTGAGGCCGAGATGGGCGACGTCGGGGAACGGCGCGTCGAGATCGTAGCGGCTGAAATCATGGTCGTTGAACGAGCGGGCGAGGAAGCCGAGGCCGGTTTCGAGCGAGCCGAGATCGGCGAGCTCGCGGTAGCGCGCCTCGGCCTCCTCCTCAGTCAGGCCGATCACCGGGCCGATGCCGGGGAGCACCGAAAGCTGTTGGGGGTCGCGGCCAAAGCCCTTCGCGCGCGCCTTGACGTCCCTGTAATATTCCTGCGCCTCCTCGATCGTCTGGGCGCCGGCGAAGATCGCGTCGGCGCGTTTGGCGGCGAAGTTGCGGCCGTCGTCGGAAGCGCCGGCCTGGAAGATCACCGGCTGGCCCTGGCGCGAGCGCTTGATGTTGAGCGGCCCGCGGACCTGGAAATGCTCGCCCTGATGGTCGAGGCGGTGGAGCTTGTCGGGGTCGACGAACACGCCGCTTTCCTTGTCGGCGACATGGGCGTCGTCCTCCCAGCTGTCCCACAGGCCCTGGACGACGTCGAGATATTCGGCGGCGATGCGGTAGCGGACGTCATGGGCGGGATGTTCGGCCTTGGAGAAATTGGCGGCGGTGTCGCCGAGCCACGAGGTGACGACGTTCCAGCCGGCGCGGCCGTCGCTGATATGGTCGAGCGAGGCGAACTGGCGGGCGACGTTGAAGGGCTCCGAATAGCTGACGGTCAGGGTCGCGACGAGGCCGATATGCGAAGTCGCGGCGGCGAGCGCCGACAGGATGGTGATCGGTTCGAAGCGGTTGAGATAATGGGGGCTCGATTTCGCGTTGATCGACAGGCTGTCGGCGACGAACAGGAAATCGAATTTGCCGCGCTCGGCGAGCTGGGCCTGGCGCTTGTAATAAGCAAAGCTGGTGCTGGCGTTCACATCGCGATCGGGATGGCGCCAGTCGCCCCAGGTGCGGCCGACGCCGTGGAGGATGAAGCCCAGCTTGATCTTGCGGTCGTTCGCCATCGGTGTCGGTCCTTGTGGTGGGCGCGACGGGATAGGCGGACGCGACGGAGTGGGCGAACGGGGATATCTTATAGGGTTATGAGATGTGCTTGAGCAGGAGATGTTGCGGATAGGCACCTCTCGTCGTCACCCCTGCGAAGGCAGGGGTCCATGGCTCTCTCCGCTTGCGACGGCATTTCCCGGCGTGAGAGACATGGGTCCCAGCCTTCGCTGGGACGACGGGAAAGGGGTAGGCGCCCTGCCCTGTTCGTCATTCCGGCGGAGGCCGGAATCTCGGGAGGTGAACGCGCGCCCTTGCCTCCTGAGATCCCGGCCTCCGCCGGGATGACGCGTGTGGGGGCGGTGATTGGGCAAGGGTGCTTATCCCCCGTCCCTCCCCGCTCAGCTTTCCTTGCTGAGTTCGACGACGATGACCTCGATCGGCTTGGCGCCGACATTGACGTCCTGGTGCTGGGTGCCCGGGGCGTTGGCGGGGAGCCAATAGGCTTTGCCGGATTGCCAGTCGAAGGTCTCGCTCTCCCCGGTCTTCTCGAGGATCTTCATCGTGCCGCCCTGGAGCGCGATCAGGACGCGGGGATGTTCGTGGCGGTGGAAGGGGAGCGGGGTGTTGGGGGTGATGAAGGATTTCCAGACCTTGACCTGGGGGTTTTCGAACTGGGGTTCGCGGCCGGTCTGGCCCCCGGTCTGGGTGGTGCCGGCGGCGAAACCTACCCCCGCGGCGACGGTGGAGGCGAAAAGGCCAAGCGCGATGGCGGTTCTGGTTTTCATGTCTGTGTCCCCCGGTTGAAGCGTCGTCTTCGCTGCACGGCCGGAGGACCCCTCCACCAGCTTCGCTGGTCCCCCTCCCCACGCTGCGCGCAGGGAGGATCCGAGACCATGGTGCGCGGTGAGGCTATCGCAGCAGGGTGGCGATAGAAATGGCGAATTTCGGGGGCTGCGCGTGGTGAGGCTGCGCGGGGCGTCTCGACTTCGCTCGACGCGAACGGTTGGGGGAGCGACACGAACCGTTGGGGTGGATCGCTACGTTGCACTGCGGCGAAGGCGTGTTAGCACCGGAGTCGGGCTTCAGGGGGACATGCGATGCGGCGGGTGCGGCAAATGGGGCGCGTGGCGATGCTGGCGGTGGCGGCGGTCGCGATCGGGGGCGCGGCCCCTGCCCCGTTCGACGTGGTCGAGGCGTCGATCGGCGAGATCGATGCGGCGCTGGCCGATGGCCGGGTGACGTCGCGGCAGCTGGTCGAGGCCTATCTGGCGCGGATCGCGGCTTATGATCAGGCGGGGCCAAAGCTGAACGCCATCGTGACGCTGAACCCGGCGGCGCTTGCCCAGGCCGATGCGATGGATCGCGAGCGCAAGGCCAAGGGGCCGCGCGGGCCGCTGCACGGGGTGCCGGTGCTGGTGAAGGACAATTACGACACCGCCGATATGCCGACCAGCGGCGGCACGCTGGCGCTGGCGACCTTGCAGCCGGCGGCCGATGCCGCGCAGGTGGCGAAGCTGCGCGCGGCCGGCGCGATCATCCTCGGCAAGACCGCGATGCACGAGCTGGCGGCGGGGATGACCACCGTGTCGTCGCTGACCGGCTATAGCCGCAACCCCTATGATCCGGCGCGGTCGCCGGGGGGATCGTCGGGCGGGACCGGGGCGGCGGTGGCGGCGAGCTTCGCGGCGGCAGGGATGGGCAGCGACACCTGCGGGTCGATCCGGATTCCTTCGGCCTATCAGGCGCTGGTGGGCCTGCGCGGGACCCGGGGCCTGTCGAGTGGCCGGGGGATCATGCCGCTATCGACGACCCAGGATATCGGTGGGCCGCTGGCGCGGTCGGTCGCCGATCTGGCGGCGATGCTCGATGCGACGGTCAATGATGGCGCGCCCGGCAAGGGCGCAGGCTATGCCGCGGCGCTGAAGACCGATGCGCTGAAGGGCGCGCGGATCGGGATCCTGCGCGGCATGTTCGGGACCGCGCCCGAGGACAAGGAGGGCCAGGCGGTGGTCGACGCCGCGCTCGCGCAGATGCGCGCCGCCGGGGTGCTGTTCGAGGAGGTCGAGATCCCGGGGATGGACGATCTGCTCAAGGACAGCAGCCTGATCGTCCATGAGTTCAAGTTCGACTTCGCTGCCTATCTGGCGGGCGAGCCGCATCCGCCGGTGGCCTCGCTGGGCGAGGTCTATGGCCGGGGGCTCGACCATGTCGAGCTCGACGAGCGCTTCCGCCAGCGCGATGCGGCGGCGGTGCGCGACGAGGCGGGCTATCGGGCGGCGCTGGCGAAGCGCAAGGCGCTGCACGACCTGGTGGTGCGGGTGATGGCCGAGCGCAAGGTCGACGCCTTGCTCTATCCGACGACGCTGCGGCGGCCGCCGCTGATCGGTGGCGACGACAGCGGCTTCGTCGCCAACTGCCAGTTCAGCGCGACCACCGGGCTGCCGGCGATCGCGGTGCCGGCGGGATTCTCGCCGCGCGGGCTGCCGGTCGGGATCGAACTGCTGGGGGGCGACTGGTCCGAAGCGCGGCTGCTCGGGCTGGCTTATGGCTGGGAGCAGGCCGGGCATGTGCGGCGGGCGCCGTTCAGCACCCCGAAGCTGGTCGGCGGCAAGGCGCCGGGGGTGGTGCGGACGACGGTCGCGGTGGGGGCCGGAACGGTGCGGGTCGTCTATGATCCGGTGGCCGGGGTGCTCGATCTCGACGGGGCGCTGCGTGGGGTGAAGGCGGCGGATGTGATCGCGCTGACGGTGCAGCGCGCGCATGACGGCGGGCCGGGGCCGGTGCTGGCGCCGATCGTGATGAAGGGACGGACGGCGGGCGCGGTGCGGCTGACGCTGGCGGCGCCGGAGCGTGACGACCTGATGGCGGGACGGCTCTATGTGGCGCTGTATATGCGGGCGCAGCCGCTGGGGGCGGGGCGGACGGCGATAGTGGTGAGGCGCTGAGGCGTCCCTCTCCAACCCGTCACCCCGGATTTATTCCGGGGTCCACTCCTCCCCTTGCGATGCCATCGCCCGTTGCAGGGTAGACCCCGGAACACGTCCGGGGTGACGAAGAAAGGAAGAAGGGTGCACGCCTCTGCGCGCCCCCCTGCCCGCTCAATAGCCGCCGTTGTTCGATGCGATCGCGGCGCCGATGGCCAGGCCGGCGATCCCCGCGATCAGCGCGTCGCCGCCGCGGTCATAATCATAATAGCCGCGCGGATAGCCGCCATAGCCATAGGCCGGATAGCCATAACCATAGCCGTAGACCGGCCGGCCATAATAGCCATAGCCGCCGCCATAGCCGCCGCGCCCATAATAACCGCGGTCGTAGCCGCCACGGCCATAATAGCCCCGGCCACGATCGTAGCCGCGATCATAACCGCCGCGGCCATAGCCACCGCCGCGGTCGCCGCGATAGCCGCCGCGGTCGCCATAGCCGCCACCGCCATAAGGACGGGCTTCGGCGGGGACGGCGGCGACGACAGCGCTGCCCAGCGCGAGGACGGCGATGAATTTGGTGATGGTGCTGCTCATGTCATGCTCCTGTGTCCGGCGCCTGTCGCGATCGGGCCGGCCGGGACGCGGCCGGGTGGCGGGCGTCGGGGTCGGTCGGTGCTGCAGCCAATATGGGGAGGCGGCAGGCCGGTTGCTATGCACTGGTATACGTTGGGGAATGTGAATGGGGGTGGAACAGGGATGGGGGTTGGCGTTCAGGCGCGAAAGTCGGGCCGCTGCGTGTGACGAACGCGTGCCTGCCGCGGCTGCTTGGCAGCCGGCTCCGCGCCTTCTCCATGCCCCCGGCATGGAGCGCACTACGCCCCTCCCAAGCCTGCGGCTTGGGTCCCTCCCTCTCCCTTTCGGGAGAGGGGTTTTGGATTGAAATCGGCGCCGGATGAGCCGACATTGCCCTTCTCCCCCCACAAGAAGGACCGCGCCGGCGGCGTCAGCATGATAGAGGATATCGCCCATCTGGGGCTGGTCGACGAGGATGAGATCGCGCTCGATCTGGCGGCGGTCGAGATTGCGGCGCTCGATCATCCGGGGGCGGATGTCGGGGAATATGAGGGGTTTCTCGACGGGCTGAGCGACGCGCTGCTGGCGATCGCGCCGGCCGCCGATAGCCTGACCGAACAGGCCGAGGCGCTGGCGCAGGTGATCGCGGGCGAGCATGGCTTCGACGGCGACCGCGACAATTACGAGGACCCCGCCAATGCCGACCTGATCAGCGTGATCGAGCGGCGGCGCGGGCTGCCGGTGGCGCTGGCGATCCTCTATGTCGCGCTGGCGCGGCGGGTCGGCTGGTCGGCGCACGCGCTCAACACCCCCGGCCATGTGCTGGTCGGGATCGGCGACGACAAGATGCTGCTGATCGATCCGTTCAACCGCGGCGATTTCGTGCGGCCCGACCAGCTTTCGACCTTGCTGCAGGCGGCGCTGGGCCGCGAGGGGGCGATCGCCGCCGAGCATCTGACGCCGATGGCGAACCGGGCGGTGCTGGTGCGGCTGTTGATGAACCAGGCGAGCCGCGCCGAACAGGCCGATCGGCACCAGCGCGCGCTGACCGTCTATCGGCGGATCACCACCGTCGCCCCCGCCCACAGCCATGGCTGGTGGGAACAGGCGCGGCTCGAGCTGCTGATCGGCGACAAGGGCGCGGCGCGCGACTCGTTGAGCGCGATGCTCGAGACGACCCGCGATCCGGCATTGAGGGCGCATGTGAACAGCGTGTTGGACTCTTTGTAGTCCAAGCTTTGCTTGGACGCCCTCAAACGCCGGGCGGAGCGCATCCGCGCTCCTTGGCTTCCTCGCAATAAGCTCGGGCGGCCGGTCGGCCTTGCGGAGCCCGGTGGGCTCCGTTGGTTTTTTGTTTGGGCCCTCAGACGCCGGGCGGAGCGCCTCCGCGCTCCTTGGCTTCCTCGCAATAAGCTCGGGCGCGCGTCGCGCTTGCGGACCCTGCGGGTCCGTTTTGCCCTTCCCTTCTGCCGTCACCCTGAACTTGTTTCAGGGTCCACCGTGCGCCAAGGGGCCGTTCCCGAGTGGCAGAGTGGACCCTGAAACAAGTTCAGGGTGACGGGTCGAGAGGGTGTGGCTATCCGCGTCTTACCCCAGGCGGCAGGCGCAGAATTTATTGCCTTCGGGATCACGGAAATAGGCCATGTAGAAGCCGGGGCCGCGTTCGCCGGGGGCGCCTTCGCAGGTGGCGCCGAGTTCGAGCGCCTTGGCGTAGAAGCCGTCGACCTCGTCGCGGCTCGGCAGGTCGATCGCGACCATCGCGCCGTTGCCGGCGGTCGCCGCCTCGCCGTTGAACGGCTTGAGCACGCCGAGCACCGGCTTGCCGCCCTTGCCGAACAGCGCGCCGCCGCGCGGGTGGTCGAACATCTTGGTGACGCCCTGGCTGCCGAGCAGATCCGAATAGAAGGCGAGCGATTTGTCGAGATCGTTCGAGCCGATCGTGGCGTAGCTGATCATGGTCATCCCCTGCTTTGATGTTCGCGCGATCTTAATCCCGGGCGCGGACGGTGCCAACGGGGTTTGGCGGTGCGGGGGCGCTCGCCGCCGGGGCGATGCGCGGAGGATGGCTCGCACGCCCCGGCATGAAATGTCATATTCGTGTAAACTCGCTCCACATCGGAGCAATATATATCGTCACTTATGAGCCGCACCCTGAATCATCGCCGCATGGGCGACTTGATCTATACATCGGCATATCCACATCCTGAAATCGATCTCCGGACCCTGTTTTTATCAGTTCTTCGCCACATAATGATTTTGACGACTCCTATCGAAGAATATAGCACATGATTCGGGGAATCACGGGGGTGATGACGACAATGTGGCGATCGATGCTGGCGGTCCTGCTCGCCTTGACCGCATTTTCTTCGGCGTCTTCGCAGACGCCGCTGCGCAATGTCGCGCTGGTCATCGGCAATGCGAATTATATCAATGGCGGGCTGCTGAAAAACCCGATCAACGACGGGCATCTGATCGCCGATTCCTTGCGCGCGGCCGGGTTCGATTCGGTCACCCTGGCGACCGACGTCACCCGCGCCAATTTCGAAAAGGCGCTGCGCGATTTCCGCCGGCTGGCCGCCGACGCCCGGATCGCGACGATCTATTATGCGGGGCATGGGGTGGAGGATTCGGGGCGCAACTGGCTGATCCCGGTCGATGCCGAACTGCAGAGCAATTCCGACCTGCCCTATGAGGCGATCGACCTCGACCGGCTGATGGAGACGATCGCGGGCGCGCAGATGCGGATCGTCGTGCTCGATGCCTGCCGCAACAATCCGTTCACCCGCAGCTGGCAGCGCGGGGCGCGGGCGGCGACGCGCGGGCTGGCGGGGATGGAGGTCGACGATTATCTGGTGATCTATGCCGCCGCCCCCGGCCAGACCGCGTCGGACGGCAACGGGCTCAATTCGCCGTTCGCGACCTCGCTGGCGCGCCGGCTGAACCAGCCGACCCTGCCGATGCAGATGCTGGGCGGCGCGGTGCGCGACGACGTGCTGGCGGCGACCAACGGCACCCAGCGCCCCTATGTCAGTTCGAGCATCACCGGCACCCCGGTCTATCTCTATGCCCAGAAGCCCGACGCCAGGCGCGAGTTCGACACCAGCGCGATCGACGCGCTGACCTGGCAGGGGGCGCTGAGCGCGAAGACGCTCGACGCCTTCCTGGAATATAAGGCGCAGTTTCCGACCGGGCGGTTCGTCCGGCTGGCCGACCAGAATATCAAGCGGCTGTCGATCGAGCGGGCGCCCGACCGGGCGCCGCTCACCAAGGCGAAACCCGCGGCGGCGATGGCGGCGCAGGCCGCGCCGCCGGTCGCCGAGCCCCCCGCCGAGGCGCCGGTGAAGCTGGCGTCGATCGGGCCGCCGCCGCAGGACGAGGGGTCGCAGACCGCCAGCCTGAACCTGGCGATCCAGTCGAACAACAGCCGCATCGCCGAGCGCAACCAGCAGGCCCGCGACCGTTACCAGCAGGATCTGGACGCGATGGAGGAGACCAGCCGCAAGCAGCGCGACGCCTATCAGCGCAAGCTCGACGAATTCCGCGCCGAGGAGGAACGCTGGCGCGCCCGCGCCGAGGCCTGCCAGAAGAACGACGTGGCGCACTGCGCGCAGGTCGCGTCGGTCGAGGAGGGATCGCGCAAGCGCAACGATGGCGATGCGATGCTGAAATGGCCCGAGGCGGTGACGGTCTGCAAATCGCCCGACTCCGCCGAGATATTGACGAGCCAGTGCGAAGGGCCGGCCGACAAAGGGGCGGCGGTGCTCGGCACGACCGAGGGCAACGCCCTGCTCGCCCGCAGCTGCGGCGGCACCCAGGGGCTGCACGATCTGGGCGCCGCGCAGGGGATGCGGATCTTCGGCTGCGGCTACGGCACCCATCCCGAGGATCCGGCGGGCAAGCGCAAGGGCAATCTGGACCTGATCGCGAAATTGGGCATCCCCTCGCCCGCCGGGCGCGGCACCTTCCAATGCACGCGCAAGACCGCGGGCTATTGCCGCACGCCGGCCTGAATGATCGGGTGCATGGCATGGCCCCGGCTGATCGCAACGGCGCTGGGGATGATCTTCGCTGCTCTGCCGGCGGCCGGCCATGCCGAAGGCGGCGGCGTCGCGGCGGTCGAGCAGCTCTATCCCGCGGACCAGAGCTTCGCGCAGCTGGCACGGATCATCCGCGACGGACGCGCGGTGGCCCCGACCAGCCCGATCGCGCTGGCCGGCGGCGACCGCATCTTCCTGAAACGCCCCGACGCGATCGTCGTCATCCGCATGCTGGCGACCAACAGCGTGATCATCATCCGCCGCCAGACGCCCAACCAGAGCGAGGACGTCCCCGACATGGTGGTGCCGAAGCCGGCGACGCCGGGGCTGTTCGGCAATGTCTTCGCCTGGATGGCGGCGATCCTCGAGACGTCGCGGGACAATGGCCGGCGGCCGGTGATCGCCGGCGGCCGCGAGGTGGCGTTTTCGCCGGCGGCGCCGGCCTGCTACAATGACAATGGCCGATCGAACGATCCGATCCGGTTCCGCCTGCTGGCGCTGTCGCCGCGCGGCAACAGCATCGCCGCGGGCGAGCGGCGGCTGTTCGTCGCGTGGCGCGGCGGGGTGCCGCCCTTTTCGGTGCGGCTGGAGGACGCCGACGGCCATGCGATCGGCGAAGCGCCCGGCATCGCCGGCGGGTGCAGCGCGCTGTTGCCGCCGACACGGCTGACGACCGGCGACCATGCGGTGACGGTGACCGACGCCAACGGATTCAGGCTGCGCGAATATGACATCCGCGTCGCGCCCGCGGCACCGGCGATGCCGCGGGAGATCGGCGAGGCCGGGCTGCCCCCCGACATCGCCGCGATCTATTATGCGACATGGCTGAGCGTCCAGGACCATGGGTCATGGACCTGGGAAGCCCAGCAGGTCGTCGCGGCGCTCGGCTGCGGTTCGGCGGCGGCAACCGAATGGCTGGCCGCCTATGATGCCTCGCCGCCCTGTCCCTAAACCCGCTCGTCCCCGCGATCAGTCCTTCGCCGGGTCCTTGTAGCGGAACGGATCATTGTCGACCGGCTGGGTCGGCAGGGTCGCCGCCGGGATCGGCTTGTCGGCATTCGCGGCCGACAGCAACACCGAGGCGAGGATGATCGCGGCCTGGCGGAGATCCTTGGCGCGCAGATGATCATAGCTGTCGAGATTGCTGTGGTGGGTGCGGCTTTCGTAATCGAGCGGGTCCTGGATGAACTGGAAGCCCGGCAGGCCGACCGTCTGCATGAAGACATGGTCGGTGCCGCCGGTGCGTTCGGCGACGACCGCGGTGGCGTCGAGACCCTCGAACGGCGACAGCCAGTCCTTGAGGATCGGGATCGCCGCGAAATTATTCTCGGCATAGAGGCCGCGCAGCCGGCCCGAGCCATTGTCGATGTTGAAATAGCCGGCGAGCTCGCGATAGCCGGGCAAGGGCGTGATCGGATAGGTGCGGCTGTTGAACGATGGCCCGAGCGCGGCGCGTTCGGCGTCGGCGTTGCGCGGGCGGGTGGCGAGATGCTGGCGGACATAGGCGTCCGATCCGTGGATGCCCTGCTCCTCGCCCGCCCACAAGGCGAAGCGGATCGTCCGCTTCGGGGTCGCGCCGATCGCTTTCAGGATGCGCGCGGCTTCCATGATGATCGCGCTGCCCGCGCCATTGTCGGTGGCGCCGTCGGCGGCGACCCAGCTGTCGAGATGCGCGCCGGCCATGACATAGCCGGCCTTGGGATCGCTGCCCGGCAGATCGGCGAGGATGTTGTAGGCCTTGGTGTCGCTGTCGTCATAATGGACGTTCGAGGTGATATCGACGGTGACCGGGCCGGTCTTGGCGAGGCGCGCGAGCCGGCGATAATCCTCGGCGGCGATTTCGACCGCGGGCAATGCGGCGGTGTCGCCGACGAGGTAGCGATAGCCCTCGCCATGGACCAGGCCGTTGTCGCGATAGGCCATGCGGCCCCAGGCGACCGCGCCCTCGGCCTTGAGGAAGGCGTCGAGCTTGCGCGCGAAGGTGGTGCGTTCGTAGCGCGCCTTGTCGAAATCGGGATCGAAGTCGGGATGCTCGACCTGGTTGAGCTTGGCGATGTCGTCCTTGGTCAGCCGCTTGAACGGCACATCCTTGTCGTCGTCCTTCGGCGGCGCCGGGAAGGTGACGAGGACGATCTTGCCGGCAAGCTTGCCCTTCCATTCGGCGAAGTCGCGTTCCTTGGCCATCGGCGCGACGATGACGGGGGCGCTCAGCACGCCGTTGGTCGGCGGGGTCCAGGCGATCGGGATCGAGCGCAGCATCAGCGGCCGGGGCGCGACCATCCGCACAGTGGCATTTTCGATCCACCAGCCGCGGCCGAAGTCGAAGCCTTCCTTATGGACGTTCGACAGGCCGAACTCGCTGAAGCGTGCCTGGGTGTAGCGTTCGGCCTCGCGCATCGCCGGCGAATTGGTCATCCGCCCGCCGATCCGGTCGGTCAGATAGGCGGCGGTCTGCATCACCTGGCTGTGGGCGAGGCTCTGGTCGACGATCCTGTTGATCGTGCCGGGATCGAGCGGAGCGGCGGCGGCGGGGAGCGCGGGGACGGCGCCAAGAAGAGCCGGAGCGGCGGACAGCAGGAGGGTTCGCAGCTTCAGGGTCTTCGCGCGCATCGGAACTCCTTCGATCGGGACGGGATGAGGCGCGAAGCTTAGTCGAGCGCCGTCCGCGCGCAAGCCGTGGGGGCGGCGAAATGATTTGCGCGCGCCGAGCGCCTTGCCCATCATCGCGCCGCATATTTCCGCGGATGAGGGAGACCGGGATGGGCTATCGTTCGAGCCGGCTGGCGATCGCGCTGGCCCTGGCGATCGGTGCCGTCGGCGCGGCCCAGGGGCAAGCGCAGGCGCAGGACGTGCCCGTCCCGGCATCGGTAATCAGCGATCCGCCGCACGACGCCGCGTTTCCGGCGCGGATGGCGGTGATCCATGTGCCGAGCGGCCAGGACATCATCAACGGGGTGGTCTATGTCGCCTCGGGCCCCGGGCCGCACCCGACCTTCGTCTTCTTCCACGGCCTGCCCGGCAACGAACGCAATCTCGACCTGGTGCAGGCGGTGCGCCGCGCCGGCTGGAACGCGGTCGCGGTCAATTATCGCGGGTCGTGGGGCAGCGGCGGCCAATTCCGCTTCGCGCAGAATCTCGAGGATGCCGATGCGGTGCTGCGCTATATCCGCGACCCGGCCAACGCGAAGACGCTCGGCATCGATCCGGCGCGGATCGCGCTGGGCGGGCACAGCATGGGCGGCTGGGTGACGGTCGAGACGCTCGCGCACGACCCCGGCCTGCTTGGCGCAGTCGCGATCTCGGCCGCCGACATGGGCGCGGTCGGGCTGGCGGCGCGGCAGGACCGGGCGAAGATCACAGCGATGATGAACGACAATCGCGAAGCGCTGGCCGGGGTGACCGGCGCGAGCATGGCCGACTAGGTGGCCGCGCACGCCGATGCGTGGACCTTCGCCGCGGCGGCGCCGAAGCTGGTCGACAAGCGGCTCTACATGCTCACCAGTGACGACGGGCTCGCCCCCGCCGCGACCGGGCTGGTCAAGGCGGTCGAAAGTGCCGGCGGCAAGACGATCGGCGTGGCGCATGTCGCGACCGACCATGGCTGGTCGGACAAGCGGATCATGCTGCAGGCGCTGGTGGTGAACTGGCTCGCGACGCTGGGAAAATAGGACGGGGTTGGGCGCACCGGGTCGGGATCGGTCGCGACCAGTCTTGGGCGGTTCCGGCCTCCGCCGGAACGACGGCGAATGTCGGGAATTCTGAAGCGCATGACGACAAAGACCCTCCGCCGCCGCCTCGCCGTCGCCACCTGCAGCCTCGCGCTGCTGCTCGCCGGGTGCGGGCAGGAGCCCGCGCCCGACTATCATCCGCGGGTGAGCGAGGAGGATCGGGCGCGCGGGGCCGAGCAGCACCCTGCCCTGCTCGCCGAGTTCGGCGGCGCTTATGCCGGCGAGGAATCGGCCTATGTCGCGGCGATCGGCGAGAAGGTCGCGACCGCGGCGGGGCTGCCGCAGCAATGCACCTTCACCCTGGTCAACAGCGACGTCGTCAACGCCTTCGCGGTGCCGGGCTGCTATATCTACGTCACCCGCGGGCTGATGGCGATCGTCACCAGCGAGGCGCAACTCGCGTCGGTGCTGGGGCACGAGATCGGCCATATCGCCGGCGGCCACAGCCAGCGCCAGGAAAGCCGGTCGCTGTGGCGGACGCTGGGGGTGATCCTGGTCAGCCTGACCGGATCCGAGCGGCTGACGCAGATCGCCGGCCAGGCCGCGCAATATTTCACGCTGCGCTATTCGCGCGAGCAGGAATATGAGGCCGACGATCTGGGCATCCGCTATCTCAAGGCGGCGGGGTATGATCCCTATGCGGCGTCGGAGATGCTCGGCGCGCTGCAGCGGCAGGAGGATTTCATGGTCGCGAGTCAGGGGCGCGACGAGGCGCGCGGCATCCCCGAATGGGCGCGCAGCCATCCGCTGACCGAACGCCGGATCGAACGCGCGCATGAGGAAGCGGTCGCGACCGGGGTCGCCGAGCATGCGCTGCCCGAGGGCGAGGCGCCCTATCTCGCGCATGTCGACGGGCTGCTCTATGGCGACGACCCCGAACAGGGCTTCGTGATCGGCCGCCGCTTCGCCCATCCGGTGATGCGGATCGGCTTCGAGGCGCCCGACGGCTTCACCCTGACCAACAGCCCGCGCGCGATCCAGCTCGACGGCCCCGACGGCATCCGCGGCGAGTTCGGCGGCGGCGAGATCCCGCCCGAGGGGATCGACGGCTATGCCGAGCTGCTGATCCGGCAACTGGTCGGCGACGCGCAGGCGCAGGTCGGAGCAGCGCAGCGGCGGACGATCAACGGGCTGCCGGCGATCGTCGTTCCGGTCGCGATCGCGACCCGCGACGGCAGCGTCACCCTGTCGGTTGCGGCCTATGATGCCGGCGGCGGCCATGCCTATCATTTCATCATCGCATCGCCCGGCGGCGCCGATCATGATGCGGCGATCGCGGCGCTGTTCGGATCGTTCCATCTGCTGTCGGCGCAGGAGGTGGCGGCGCTCAGGCCGCGGGTGATCCGGGTGGTGCCGGTGAAGCCCGGCGACACGATCGCGTCGATCGCCGCGCGGGTCGCCGATGCGCATCCGGCGGCTCTATTCCGCGCGCTCAACGGGCTGACGGCAGAGGACAAGCCGCCGGCGGGGGAGAAGGTGAAGA
Organism: Rhizorhabdus sp. GW822-FHT03C02; assembly: GCF_058801765.1. Classification (NCBI taxonomy): domain Bacteria; kingdom Pseudomonadati; phylum Pseudomonadota; class Alphaproteobacteria; order Sphingomonadales; family Rhizorhabdaceae; genus Rhizorhabdus; species Rhizorhabdus sp. GW822-FHT03C02. The sequence continues at coordinate 693,557 of NZ_JBXANN010000001.1, read as the reverse complement.
TCGTGGTGGCGGCAACGCCGGGCGGCTAAACCGTCTCGTTACAAAAGACCGCGGGCGTCACGATCCGCGTGCGGCCGATATTGCCCAGCTCCAGTAATCCCGCACGCTGATCACCGGTAACGAGATAATCCGCCTCGCCGGCGACGGCCATCCCCAGCAGGAACACATCATTGGGATCATGGATCGCATCATCCTGAACCGGAGGCAGTTCTTCGATCACGATCGCACGACTGAGATTGTTGATCATCGTGCCAACAAGATGCGGCTGCAGGATAGCCTTCAGCTTTGGATAACGGCTGGCCCTGCGGAGTTCGTCGAGTTGCAGGATCGAGGTCACCAGATCGAAACGGCCTGCCCTCCAGCGCCGATAGATCAGGTGCGGCGACGCATGAGGCGAGATAAGTGCGCTGAGGAAGATATTGGTGTCGAGGACGACCCGCATCAGGGCTGATGCGCCCAATCTACCGCTTCCCGCACCAATGCCTCGAGCCGCTCTTCACCAAGATCGGCCATCGTCTCCTTTGCCTGTTCAGCGGACCGTTCGAAGATGTGCGTCCGCACGGCTTCTTCGATGAAACGCGAGAGGTCGCCCTTTCGGCCACCGCCCTGAGCCGCGAGAAACATACGCACGGCGCGGTCGGTATCCGTCGATACGGCGATATTCCAGCGGGTCGTACTCATGGCAAATCTCGATGTATAAGCGTTAGTGCGCATATACATCGATAATCAGAAAAGCTCAAATTTTGGAGGCGCCCTCCGCACCGAGCAGCGCCGCGATCCGTTCGAGCGCGACGGCGAAGCCGTCGGCCTGCTGGGCGAAGCCGATCCGGACATGGGCGAGGTGGCCGAAACAGTCGCCGGGGGCGATCAGCACGCCGGCGGCGGCGAGCGCTTCGCAGAAGGGGCGGCTGTCGCGGCCGTCGGCGAACCAGGGGAAGGCGGTGGTGCCGCCGCGCGGTTTCGACCAGGCGAGCATTCCGCCCGAACCGGCGATCAGGGCCTCGAGCCCGGCGATATTGGCGGTGGCGACGCTCGCGAGCCGGGCGAGGATCGCGGCGCGGTGGCGCAGCGCGTGGGCGGCGATCGCCTCGAGCAAGGGCGAGCCGCTGACGGTGAAATAGGAGCGGGCGTCGATGATGCGTGCGCGGCGCTCGGGGTCGCGGTCGATGATCCAGCCCATGCGCAGGCCGGGGAGCGACAGCGCCTTCGACATGTCGCTGATCACGATCACATTGTCGGTCGTCGCGGCCGAGGGCAGCGGATCGCCGAAATAGAGCGGGTGATAGACCTCGTCGACGATCAGCGGCACGCCGCGGTCGGCGAGCCCGGCCGCGAGCCGGGCGCATTCTGCGGGGTCGATCGCCGAACCCGACGGGTTGTGCGGGGTGTTGACGATCGTCGCGACGGTGCCGGCATCGGTGAGGCCAAGGATCGGGGCGGCGCGCTGGGCGAAGCCGTCGGCACGGTCGAGCGCATATTCCCGCACCCCGAGCCGCCAGGCCTGCGCCATCGCCGCATAAGCGGGATAGGCCGGATCGGGGATCAGCACATGCCCCCCTGCCCGCTCGGCAAGGCAGAGCAGGACCGACAACGCCTCGGACGCGCCGGTGGTGATCACCACCCAGTCGGGATCGACCCCGTGGAAATCGGCGACCGCCTCGCGCAATGCGCGGCTGCCCTCGGGCGGCGCGTAGCTGAGGGTCAGCGACCCGAGATCGGGACTGGTGCCGCCAAGCGCGAGCAGCGCGTCGAGGGTCCAGCGCGGGCCGGTGCTCGAGGCGAGATTATAGGCGATCGGCGGGTCGGCGAAGTCGTGCTTCGCGAGCCAGTGGTCGAGGAGGAAGGGTGGCAGGTCCATGGTGCGACTATGGCGCGGGATGGATGCGGGGGGAAGGGTTTCCCCCAACCGTCGCGCCAGCGAAGGCTGGTGCCCATGGCTCTTTCCTCATCAGGTGCCGTTCGTTGAGATAGACATGGGCACCAGCCTTCGCTGGTGCGACGGATTGGAGACTCGACCGCGCAAAAATGGCGGTCTAGCTTCGAAAATGATGAAAAACGCCCTCCTCGCCACCGCCGCCCTTTTCTCCACCACCGCAGCCACCGCGCAGACCTTGTCGCCGCGGGCGGAGGCGTGGTGGGCCGACATCTCGGCGATCGCGAGCGATGCCAATGAGGGGCGGCTGACCGGCTCGCCCGGCTATCTGCGCGCGGCCGATTATGTGGTGGGGCGGTTCAAGGCGATCGGCCTCAAGCCGGCGGGCGAGAATGGCGGCTTCCTGCAGGCGGTGCCGTTCGAGCAGCAGGTCATCGACAGCGCGGGATCGACCGCGAGCCTGGTCGCGGCCGATGGCGGCGCGACCCCGCTCAAGGTCGGCGAGGAGATGCTGATCGCCGCGGGCGGCGCGCCGCGGCCAGATGCGGTCGACGCGCCCCTGGTGTTCATCGGTTATGGGCTGCACCTGCCCGACCAGGGGCATGACGATTTCGCCGGGGTCGACCTCAAGGGCAAGATCGCGGTGGTGATCTCGGGCGGGCCGGCCGACATTGCCGGACCGATCAAGGCGAGCAACCGGTCGGAACGGACCAAGCTGCTCAAGGCGGCGGGCGCGGTCGGGGTGATCAGCCTGACGACGCCGAAGCAGATCGAGATCCCTTGGGCGCGGCAGAAGCTGCTGGCGCCGGCGCCGGGCATGTATCTGGCCGATCCGGCGCTGCGCGAGACCCCCGACGGACTGCTGACCGCGAGCGTCGACCCGGTGCTGGCCGACCGGCTGTTCGCGGGATCGGGGCACAGCTTCGACGAGCTGGCGGCGCTGGCCGATGCGTCGAAGCCGGTGCCGGGCTTCGCGCTGGCGCTGCGGCTGAAGGCGACGGTGGCGGCGAAGCGATCCGCGCTGACCTCGCCCAATATCGTCGCGAAGATCGAAGGCGCCGATCCCAGGCTCAAGGCCGAGCATGTCGTGCTGTCGGCGCATCTCGACCATCTCGGCGTCGGTGCGGCGATCAATGGCGACCGCATCTATAATGGCGCGATGGACGATGCGTCGGGGGTGGCGAGCGTGCTCGACATCGCGACCCGGCTGAAGGCCGGGCCGAAGCCCAAGCGCACGATATTGTTCGTCATCGTCACCGCCGAGGAGAAGGGCCTGCTCGGTTCCTATTATTATGCGCGCAAGCCGACGGTGCCGAAGCCGTCGATCGTCGCCGACCTCAATTTCGACATGCCGCTGCCCTTGTGGCCGCTCAAATCGGTGCTGGTGCAGGGCGAAGGCGAGAGCACGCTGGGCGAGGCCGCGCGCGCGGTCGCGGCGAAGCAGGGGCTGACGCTGGTTCCCGATCCGCTGCCCGACCGCAACAGCTTCACCCGCACCGACCAGTACAGCTTCGTCAAGGCGGGGGTGCCGGCGCTGGCGTTCAAATTCGGCTTCACCAAGGGCAGCCCCGAGTTCCAGATCGAGCATGACTGGCGCGCCAACCGCTATCATGCGCCGTCGGACGATCTCGACCAGCCGGGGGTGCTGAAGGAGGAAGCGGTCAAGCTCGACGATTATGTCGCGGGGATCGCGGCGGCGGTCGCCGATGCGCCGGCACGGCCGCACTGGCTGGAGACGAGCGTGTTCAGGAAGTTCGCGCAGTAAGACCGCCGGTCAGGCGTCCTGTACGACCCAGATCAGATTGCCGTCGCGGTCGGTGATGCAGAAGGCGGGGACGCCCCAGGCGCCCGAGCTTATCGCGGTCAGCGACGGCACGCCGAGCGCCTTCCAGCGCATCCGGGTGCCCGCGAAGCCGGCATGCCACGCGGCGACATCGGCGACCCGGAACAGGCACAGCCGGTCGGAGACCAGGCCGTCGTCGCCGGGGGTGCGTTCGGTCCGGGTGAAATCGAGTTCGACGCTGCCTTTGCGCAAGCGCAGCCAGCCATCGTCGCGGGCGACGAGGGTGAAGTCGAAATAGCGATAGAAGGCCCAGCTCCGCTCGAAATCCGAACTCGGCAGGACGGCTATGGCGCGATCGGTCATCGGCGCTTTTCTGCCATAAATTGGCGGTCCGGTCGAGAGCCGCGGATGTGTGGCCGCTTCGTAGAAACTACATGGAACCTTTTGAATAGACTGGAGTTACCCCGAATATCACGCGAGCCATCGGGGGATTTCATGCAGCACCAGATCGAATCCATCGGACAAGCCGCGGTCGCGCCGCGTTTCCCCGCCAGCCCGGCCAAGCTGCCGCCCGCCGAGGATGTCCGCGTCCGGATCGTCGCGACGCTCGCGCGCGCCAGCGACAAGCCGATGAGCGCGTGGAACCGCGCGGTCGCCCGGCTCGCGGTTCATCCCACCGCCGGCGAGACCGACCCGAACTGGGAGGTCCAGCCTAATGGAACGCCCGCGGTGATGGCGATGGTGGAAGAGGCGGCGACGATGGTACGGTGCTTCTTTCCGCGGGTGCGGCCTTAGGCACTCCTTACCAATCCTCCCTACGCGCAGCGTGGGGAGGATTGTCACAAAGTCCCTACTACCCCGCCAGCATATCCACCGCCACCGGGCCATCCGCGAACAGGTCCGCCGCCTCCCATGACCGGTCGCCGTCGACCAGCCGCGTGTCGCCCCACCAGGCGCGGTCTGGAAGCGCCCTGCCCGCGCCGGTGAGCATCGCCCCCAGGCGCAGCGCGAAGGCGCACAGCAGGCGGTGGGTATCGTCGGCGCGGACGAAAGCGAGGACATGGTCGGCGCGGGGGCCTTCGACCGCGACCGGAACATAGGCACCGTCGGCGAACAGAGCGGGATGGTCGCGGCGCAGGGCGAGCAGGTCGCGGATCAGGGCGAGCTTGACGGCATCGAAGCTGCGGCCGCCGCCTTTGAGCAGATGCCGGCGCAGGGCAAAATCGACCGGGCGGCGATTGTCGGGATCGACGAGGCTGAGATCCTCGGCTTCGGCGCCCTGATAGAGATCGGGGACGCCGGGGACGGTACAGCGCAGGCCGGCCTGGACGAGGCCGTTGGCGTGGGCGGCGGGGGCGATGGCGGTGACGAACTGGCGGAGGCTGGCGAGGAAGATCGACGACAGCGCCGGATCGAACAGCGCGTCGATCAGCGCGGTCATCCGCGCCTCATAGTCGCCGTCGGGATCTTCCCAGGACGACCGCAGCCGCGCCTCGCGCAGCGCCTTGACCGCCCAGGCCCCGATCCGTTCGGCGAAGGCCGAAAGCGCCGCCCCGTCGCCGATGTCGAGATCGGCGGGGACCGCGCCGACGATCGACTGAAACAGCATGTACGCGTCGCCGCGATCGATACCGTCGAGCAAGGGCAGGTTGATGTGGAGCCAGCCGTCGACCTGCGCACGCCAGAGATCGGGGATCTCGCTCAACACCGCGAGCCGGGCGCGGCTGTCTTCGCCGCGCTTGTGATCATGGGTGGCGGTGGTCAACATCGCGTGCGGCCAGTCGCGGGCGCGGTCGGCCATCGCGCGGTGGAAGGCCGGGATATCCCAGGCGAAGCGATCGGGATCGGAACCGACATCGTTGCGCGAGAGCAGCCGGCCATAGCGATAGAAGCCGGTATCCTCGACCGCCTTGGCGGCGATCGGCGCGGACAATTGCTGGAAGCGGCGGACCGCATCGGCGGCCAGCGCCGGGTCGCCGGGCCCCTCCCCCGCCAGCCAGGCGAGCAGCGCGTCGGCGATCGCCTGCTGGCCCTCGTCGAGGAAATCGCCGGCGCGGCGGCGGACGTGGTCGCGGATCGCCGCGTCGGACGGCGGCGCGCAGGCACCGGTGCCATAGGTGCGGTAGACCGGGAACACCCAGAGCAGGCGATCGACCGCGGCGCCAATCGCATCGATGCTCCAGTCGAACTCGGCGGACTCGGCGAGCACAGCGAACGCCTCGACCACCGCGGCGCGCTGACCGGCGAAGGCGGCGGCGAGCATCTGCTGGCGCGCGACCAGTAACTCGTCGTCGAAGCGCCGGCTGCGGCCGCTCAGCGCCGCCCAGAGATCGGCGAGCGGCCGTTCGCCGGCGGAATCGTGGAGGATCGCGGTCGCCGTATCCATGAAGTCGTAGCCGCTGGTGCCGTCGATCCCCCAGTCGGCGGCCAGCGTCTCGCCCGCGCCCAATATCTTCTCGACGACGATCCAGGCGTCGGCGCCGAGCCGGGCGCGCAGCCGGCGGCCATAGCCGGCGGGGTCGGTCAGCCCGTCGACATGGTCGACGCGGACGCCGTCGATCAGCCCCTCGTCATGGAGGCGGAAGACCAGCGCGTGGACCGCCTCGAACACCGCCTCGTCCTCGACGCGGACTCCCGCGAGTTCGTTGATCGTGAAGAAACGGCGCCAGTTGAGTTCGGCATCGGCATCGCGCCAGCAGGCAAGCTGGTAATGCTGGCGGGCGTGGAGCGCGGCGAGATCGGCGCCGTCGTCCTGCTCATCCTCGGCGCGGAGCGGGAAGCGATGCTCGCCATAGGCGACGAGCATCGGCCGGTCGCCGCTGCGATCGAGGGCGATGTCGCCGTTGGCGAGCGCGGCGTCGAAACCGTCGCCGAGCACCGGCAGCATCACCGGGTGGCGCCAGTCGATGTCGAAGGTCGTCGCCCAGGGGCTGGCCTGTCCTTTCTCGAGCACGTCCATCCACCATGCATTGTCGGGGCCGACGCCCATATGGTTGGGGACGATATCGATGATCAGCCCCATGGAGCGGGCGCGCAGCGCGGCGACGAGGCTGCGCAGCGCGTCCTCGCCGCCGAGTTCGGGATTGACCCGGGTCGGATCGACGACGTCATAGCCGTGCATCGACCCCGGCCGCGCGGTGGTGACCGGCGAGGCATAGACATGGCTGATCCCGAGGCCGTCGAGATAGGGGACCAGCGCCTCGGCATCGGCGAAGGTGAAGCCGCGGTGGAACTGGAAGCGGTAGGTCGCGCGGGGGATCATGGTTCAGCCGATGCGCGGATTTGAGGGTTAGGATCCTCCCCATCGCAGATGGGGAGGGGGACCATCCGTAGGATGGTGGAGGGGTGGTGCAGAACCTCAACATTTGCGGTGGCTTTGCCGTCGGAAGACCCCTCCACCAGCTTCGCTGGTCCCCCTCCCCACGCTTTGCGTAGGGAGGATCTCCAGGGGGTCATGACCGCGCCTCGATCCAGGCGACGAAGCTCGCCGGCGCACCCGGCTCGCCCAGCGCGAACAGCGGATCGCCGACCGGCGGGAACTCAACGGCAGTCTCCCCGAGGTTGAGGGCGACGCCGAGCACCGCGCCGTCGCCCATCCGCCAGCGCGCGACGACCGCGGCCTCGCCGATCGCGCCGGCGCCGATCCGCTGCGCGCCCTTCAGCCGCGGGACGATGTGGGCGCGGCGCAGCGCGATCAGGTGGCGGTAGAGGTCGGTCCAGGCGGTGGCGTCGGGGCCGGGGACCGCGCGGGACATCGCGAAGGTGTCGGGCGCGTTGGGATCGGGGATGCGGGCGCGGGCATCGGGATCGGCGAAGGCGGGGAATTTGGCGAATTCGCGGCGGCGGCCTTCGCGGACGATGTCGGCGAGTTCGTCGTGGAAATCGGTGAAGAACAGGAAGGGCGCGGTCGAGCCGGTCTCGTCGCCCATGAAGATCAGCGGGATCTGCGGCCCGAGCAGCAGCAGCGCGGTCGCCGCGCGCAGCCGGTCGGGATCGACGAGCGTGGTCAGCCGGTCGCCGAGCGCACGGTTGCCGATCTGGTCGTGGTTCTGGAGGAAGGCGACGAAGGCGGACGGCGGCAGATGGCCGCTCGGGGTGCCGCGCGGGCGGCCGTCATGGTTGGGCGAGCCCTCGCCCTGGTAGATGAAGCCCTCGCCGAGGCAGCGGGCGAGGCGTTCGGCGGGGCGATCGGCGAAGTCGCCATAATAAGCCGCGGTCTCGCCGGTGAGCAGCACGTGGAGGACATTGTGGAAATCGTCGTTCCACTGGGCGTCGTAGCGGCCGGGCGCGAGCCGGTCGGCGTCGTTCTGCTCGTTCTCGAGGATGAGGTGAATATCGCGCGCGGGGGCGAGCGCACGCAGCTCGGCGGCCATCGCATCGAGGAAGCGCGGATCGTCGATCGCATGGACCGCGTCGAAGCGCAGCCCGTCGAAACGATAGTCGTCGATCCACATCCGGGCATTGTCGATGAAGAAACGGCGCACGGGCGCGCGATCGACCGCGACCGCGCCGCCCCAGGGGGTGTCGCGGTCGTGGAAGAAGCCCGCGGCATAGCCCGCCAGATAATTCCCGTCGGGGCCGAAATGATTATAGACGACGTCGAGCAGCACCATCAGCCCGAGCTCATGGGCGCGATCGACCAGCGCCTTGAGATCGTCGGGGGTGCCATAAGCCTCGGCCGGGGCATAAGGCAGCACCCCGTCATAGCCCCAGTTGCGGGTGCCGCCGAACGCACCGACCGGCATCAGCTCGATCGCGGTGATGCCGAGCGCGGCGATGTCGGGCAACGCCGCCGCGACCCCGGCGAAGCCGCCGAGGGTGCCGACATGAACCTCCTGGATCACCGCCTCTTCCCAGGGCCGGCCGCGCCAGCCGGCGGTGCGCCAGCGATAGGCCAGCGGATCGACGACGACGCTCCAGCCATGGACGCCGCCGGCCTGGGCGCGCGACGCCGGATCGGGGACGAGGCTGTCGGCGCCGGTGCGGTAGCGATAGCGGGTGCCGGCGCCGACCGGATGCTCGATCTCGAACCAGCCATCGTCCTGTCGGGCCATCGGCACCTCGCCGGCGCCGTCGATCACCAGTGCGACCGCGTCGCGATCGGGCGCCCACAGCCGGAAGCGGGTGCGATCGCGGTCGACCAGCGCGGCGCCCCAGCCCTTCATGCCGCGGCGCCCGCTACGGCCAAGGCTTCGGGCAAAGCTTCCGCTTCTGGCGGCACGAAATCGGTGGTCCAGTGGATCAGAACCGCGCCGTGCGGGGCGACGCCGCACTCGTCGCCGATCTCGAAGGGTTGGCGATCGGGCTGGGCGCTGTCGAGCAGCACGGTGTGGGCGATGCCCGGCGACGGCGAAATGAACGAGATCGGATCGTCGGAGGCATTGAGCAGCAGGGTGATGACGCCGACCCGGCTTTCGTCGATGCGGGTGGCGCGGCGCATCATCAGCGCGCGGCCATCGGGGTTGCGCCAATCGGCCTCGGTCAATTGCTGGCCGCGCTCGTCGAACCATTCGATGTCGTTGATCCCCTGCCCCGGCGAATCCTGGCCGTAGAGGAACACCGGCGGGCGCAGCGCGGGATGTTCGTGGCGCAGCGCGATCAGCCGGGCGGTGAAGTCGTAGAGCGACTTGCCCTCGGGCGTGTCGAGCAGCGACCAGTCGACCCAGCTGATCGGGTTGTCCTGGGCATAGGCATTGTTGTTGCCGCCCTGGGTCCGGCCGAATTCGTCGCCGGCGAGCAGCATCGGGGTGCCGAGCGAGGCGAACAAAGTGACGAGCATCGAGCGCTGGACGCGGCCGCGGACGTCGACGATCCCGGCGTCGTTGGTCGGCCCCTCGGCGCCCCAGTTGCGCGAGATATTGTTGTCGTGGCCGTCGCGATTGTCCTCGCCATTGGCCTCGTTGTGGCGATCCTCATAGGCGACGGTGTCGGCGAGGGTGAAGCCGTCATGGCTCGACAGGAAGTTGACGCTGGCCCAGGGCCGGCGCGCGCGCCGATCGAACAGATCGGCCGATCCCGACAGCCGCTGGGCGAGATCGCCGCGCTTGTCGGGATCGCCGCGCCAGTAACCGCGGACGGTGTCGCGATATTTGTCGTTCCACTCGGCGAAACCGGGCGGGAAATTGCCGAGCTGATAACCGCCCATGCCGACGTCCCAGGGCTCGGTGATCAGCTTGAGCGCGCCGAGCACCGGATCCTGGCGCAGCACCTGGAAGAAGGCGGCGTTGGGATCGAAGCCGGTGTCGGTGCGGCCGAGGGTGAGGCCGAGATCGAAACGGAAGCCGTCGATCCCGAACGAGGTCGCCCAGTAGCGCAGCGAGTCCGCGACCATCTGGGTCACGCGGGCGCGCGACAGGTTGAGCGTGTTGCCGGTGCCGGTGTCGTTGAGGCAGTAGCGCGGATGATCGGGGACGAGCCGGTAATAAGTGGCGTTGTCGAGCCCGCGCCACGACAGGGTGGTGCCGCGCTCGCTGCCCTCGCAGGTGTGGTTGTAGACGACGTCGAGGATCACCTCGATCCCGGCGGCGTGGAGCCGGCGGACCGCGAGCCGCAGATCGTCATGGCTGCCATGGTGGCAATAGCCGAGTTCGGGCGCGAAGAAGGCGAGCGTGTTGTAGCCCCAATAGTTGCGCAGCCCCTTTTCCTGGAGGAAGCGATCCTGGACGAAGGCCTGGATCGGCATCAGTTCGATCGCGGTGATGCCGAGCCGGCGCAGATGATCGATCACCTTGGGATGCGACAATGCGGCGAAGGTGCCGCGTTCGGGCGGATCGACCGCGTCGAACAATTTGGTCAGCCCCTTGGCATGCGCCTCGTAGATCACGGTGTCCGACCAGGGGACCTTGGGCCGCCGGTCCTGCGACCAGTCGAACACATCATGGGTGACGACGCCCTTGGGCATGGCGCGGGCGCTGTCGCGGGGATCGAAGCTCAGATCGACATTGCGCGAGCGCAGCCGGTAGCTGTGGAGCGCGTCGGTCCATTGCAGCTCGCCCGACAGGCGGCGGGCATAAGGATCGAGCAGCAGCTTGTTGGGGTTGAAGCGGTGGCCGCGTTCGGGGTCATAGGGGCCGTAGGCGCGATAGCCGTAGAGCAGGCCCGGCCGCGCATCGGGCAGATAGCCGTGCCAGACCTCGTCGGTGCATTCGGGCAGGCGGTAGCGGGCGAGTTCCTTGCGCCCGGTCGCGTCGAACAGGCACAGTTCGATCTGTTCGGCATTGGCGGAGAAGATCGCGAAATTGACGCCGAGCCCGTCGAAGGTGGCGCCGAGCGGATGGGGCGAGCCCGCGTCGAGGCGGGTGGGCAATTGCGGCAAGACGATCCCCTTGGATTGCGGTGAGGGGCCGCCGCCGCGATCGGCATCCGGCCTATGGGGCGCAGAACCCGCTGGGATCGGGGCGGTTCCGTGGTTTTGGGGCGGGGGAAATGTGGATCAGTCGAATATGCTGCACCGCGAGGGTTTCGGTGGACTGCGTGCAAGCCCGGTGCACGCGAGCACATCGCAAGCACGCTTTACCTTGTCCGGCATCGAGATGACCCGTCTCCGATGGCACAATTTTGCCAATGCGCCATCATTGCATCAATGTGCCAGACCTATACATGAAGCCCATCGTTGCTATCTTCGCGCTCCGAACCCAGCGTCGAAGGAGCGGATTGCGACGATCTAGGTCAATATCACGCCAAAGGGCCCGATGAGCCTGCCTGCCGACATTCGAAAACACCTGGGGCTCTTCGACGGCGGAGCGGTGTTTCTCGAAGAAACAGCGGACGGCGTCGTCCTTCGCACCGCAGCGCAAGCCGTTTCGCGCGCTCAGGCGATCGCAAAGCAATTTACGGCTGGCAAAGCAGAAGCGTCGGTCGACGCCTTTCTGGCCAACCGCCATACGGAAAGCGGTGAGTGAGCGAAGTCGTCCTCGACGCCTCGGCCTTGCTCACGCTGCTTCTGAGCGAACCCGGTGACAGCAAGGTCACCGAGGTCATAGCTGGCGCTTGAATAAGCTTGATGAACTATACCGGGGTCGTAAGCCACTTCATCCGCCTCGGGATGCCCGTCGATGAGGTGGCCGCGATGCTCGATCGCCTACCGATCGAGATCGTCCCCGCCGACAAGGCGCTGGCGATGCTGGCCGGACGGCTTCGCGCGGTCACTGCCAAGACCGGCCTCTCGCTCGGCGATCGACATTGTCTTGCGCTCGCGCATCGCGATGGCCTGACGGCCTAGACTGCCGACAAAGCGTGGAAAAGTATAGCCGATGCTGCCGGGATGAAGGTCGTGGCGATTCGGAGTGTATGGGAACTTTGGTGTTTAGCAAACTCGCACCCTAGACTAACGCTAGAGATTCGACGCCCTGCCGATGCCTATTGCCCCTACACTACGAGCCTCGACCTCATCCGTTTCCTTGCTCCCGAAGTCGCTACGATTGGCCGGTGCTTGACAGCCTAAGAGGACGTTACTCCTCCTTACACTTCTACCGCATCATGTCCTGAGCGGAGTTCCTCCCCAGTCTAGTTTTTCGGGCGCGGGAGGAGCGCCCGCCAGTTTGCGCCCGCAGCGTGCAGGACCGGCAATGTATTATTCGGGACGGTGTCGGTGAACGCGATCAGCAGACCGAGATCGCCGAACCCCAGAGGGGCCGGCTTGCAAACGCTACGACCGATCTCGCTGATGAGCGCCTTTGCTCGCGCGCGTTCGTCAGCATCAGTCCAAACCGGGCTATGTTCAGAAAAGGTAAAGGCGCTGTCCCGAATTAGCTCGCACGCGCGGAAATCGATGTCGACATCCTCGAGCTTTTCCATGACGGCGCGCACCGCTTGGTCCGCAGCCTCTGTGGCGAGCAGAGTGATCACGATCACCGGAAGTTTCTTTGCAGCCAAAAATGCTTTGTTGCGTGTCACAAACGCTTCAACATCTCCGGCGAGCGACGTCCCGGTCGCGGCGATATCGTCAACGATAACGATTCCGCTCATCGGGTGACCACGCTTCAACGCAAGACTGTCGATCGCGGCCGCAATGTCGGCGGGCTCAACGACGCAGGTAGAGGAAATGAGGTTTTCCTCCGCATACTTCTCGGCATATTTCGCACCACTTTTCGCGATGCCATCTACATACGTCACCGCGATATCAAACCGCCGCTCAGATCGATTCTTCGGCGTGAATGCACCGACATGCTGCTTCACTATGCTGTGCGCGACCCGCAATTTCTCCCTTACTTCCTCCTCCCGGAGAAAGCGCAGGTGTTCGATTAATTTGAACAGCAACCGGCGCTCGCGGAAGCTGTCGCGCTGCTCAAGCCAGCCTTGAATGTCGCCGACACCAAGCTGACGTCCCATATAAGGCGGCCAAGCCTCGATTGCGGACGCGATCTCAGCCGCGCTTACAAATGCTTCATCCTCCACTGCGCGTAGCGCCTCGGCCATATCATCGCCGAGTGTGTCAGCGATGAGTTTACCTACCCCCTTCTGAACTAGCCATTCGTCGAATAGGGGAAGAATGAAGCCATATTCCCCATTCCGCTCGCGAAGAATATCTCGGCGCACGAAATCAGTGAGAATAGATGGCACTTCGCTGGGGGCGATCGACAGGTTCCGTACGTTGGCAGCGACATTTTCAAGTGTGAGCCTCGTGCCAGACCTTTTAGTCTGACCGAGCGCGACGAGCACGCGCTTACGCTTTAGTTCGGTAATCTCCGCCTCGTTTCGCTCAGCGGCGGCGATGCCGTCCTTCCAGAAATGTGCGAACGCATTGATATCGAGCCACTCAATAAGCCCGCGAAGAGCCCGACTCACCTCCTCGACTGTAACCTCAGTATCGCGGTCGCTAACAGCATTCTGAAAAATTCGAGCACAAAGCAATTTGGTGTAATAAGGATGACCGTTGGCGATCCGGAAAATCTCATTGAGCGCGGACTCATACCAGTTGAGTGGCGAGGCGTCTTTCAAGCGAATTATATCGACATAATCCTCCCATTCGGACGAGCGTGAAAAATAACTTAGCTGCTCTGGTACGAATTTGTTGAGCTGATCACCTTGAGCACTAATGATAAATGGCATATTTTCGCCACCAACGAGAATCAACGCGATATTTAACTTGGCACTGAACGTCCGGAGATTAGAGAAAAATGCCTCGGCGAGCGGTCCAAACCGGTACATTTCAGGATTTATCTCATCGAACTCGTCCAAGATGATAACGAATCTCTTGTTCGGAGCGACCATCTCCAAGCTTTGCGCTAACTGATTCAGCGGCGCGATCGACCCTTCAAAATCAAGGGCGCCCGGTCGAAGGTCTCCAGGCAGATGGGCAGCTAGGCGTTGCGCGATCGCCGCCCCGAGCGCCTGCACCGTTTTCCCAGCGTCGCTCCGCGCATATTCGCCATATTCAAGATAGATGAACTCGTAGTCACCGCCGCCCTCCATGCCTCGAATATAGTCCTTTACGGCGAATGCGAGTGACGTTTTCCCCACCCTCTTCTGACCAGTAATGTATGAGGACTGCATGCGGGGCCGCCGTAGCCCCCCGCCGAGCCCGGTCACCTTCGCCCGCCGCCCAACGAACTCGTCACCATGAGCAACCTCAATGCTGTAGGGATCGTCAACTTCAAGCGTGTCCCATGGCACATCCGGATTTTGGCCCGTCAATACGGCCTCGAACGAGCACGCCTCGCGCGTTAGCGAATGGGCAGTAGACCACTGGACCTCTACCAACAATTTTACTTCTCGAGTTGGATCGCCGACCAGCAAGTCGAGCGTAACTGCGAATTCGCCAGGTTCGACCGTACCAACTGCTACTCGCTCATTCTGCACGACCAGCGCGTCGGTGTCAGAAACGAGGGTCACCACCGTGTCGAGGGCGAGGCCGGGTCCGTCATTTAAAAACGGGATAGTTGCCCGGAAGATTCTGTTCGCTTCGTGGAGCGGAAAGCGCCGTTCGATAACGTTGGGAACAGGACGCCGCGCGCGGATCGCGCAGCGAAAGCGGTCGACCGACCGGGCGCGGATTTCAGAGAGGACCGCTCTCGCGCTAGCCAAATAGGGCCGGAAACCTGCCTTGGTAAACAGGTCACAGTTCCCCTCAAAAGCCCCCTCAGCTTCTGTCAACTTCTGCTCGCATTGCTCTATCTTGAGCGCAAACGTGGCGTCCTTACACTCAAGCAATTCCTCGATTGACGTCTGAATGTCGCGGATGAGCGCGGATCGTTCGGCGAATGCATAAGGATGCAGATAGGATTTGAGCAACGGGGAGTTCAGCGCCTTGAACACGAACTGTTTTCCAGTGGTGAAGGCGGACGGCGCTGAAGCGCTATGCGACAGCGGTTCGAGTAATTGGGCTGCGCGACTTTGAAGACCGCCTATGGCGTGAATCTTGTCCATTGTTTGCTTGATCCGCCCGAGATCCAAAGCTTTTGCAAGGTCTGGCACCGTCCGCTCAAATAAGGCTGCGAATTGGCGCTGGAATTGAAGCCCATCGCTGCTACCAGTCGGCAGCAGGTCTGGAACATCGAGCATTCGCGCCGTCAGGAGCAGTGCATCTCGATTCGGCTTCGGATCAAGGAGGAGTTGTTCGAGCACGGCATCTAGCGTGGCTGTCTCGGCATTTTCGCAGACGCCAAGCAGGTTGGCGAGGGCGGCCGCCGCTGCTAAGCGAACATCTGAGAGGGATGGGGCGTCGTCGCCGCGCTCTTCAAAGCGTTCGATCGCTACTTCCACAGCCTGAATCGATGTAACTATCAACAAAGTGCCCCCGCAATATTGAAATCGACAAACCGAAAAGAATTGATTGGGCGCCGGCTGGTGTGCGGCAAGGCCGTTACTGACGCTGAACCATTAAAAGTCTAGCGATCTTCGAGGTGGACCGAAAGTGAGATTTCGGTCCAAGCCGCTGAAATTGAGATCGGTGCATTCCACCTAAGATGTTAGGTTACGCTCGAGTATTCCCGCCCTGATCGAGAGAGAGCTAACGTTGGCGTCACGACCGGCACAACTGGCGATTCCGATGTGCTGCGACGGGCCATTGCCGACAAGGTATGGCGTCACTTTGGCGCGAAGCAGCCGTTTCCGCACGCTGCGCACCGTGGCGGCCGGCTACGCAAATCTCGCTTCTCGCTTGCCCCATGTTCCGATTATCTATCGCCGATATAATCGGCGGGTCCCGAACGGTCGGATATATGCGGTGGCACAGGCAACAGCGGGCGATCCTTCTGAAGCTTGCCTAGTCCGACAACGTGAACATCAGGAACTGCCCCTCGCCGGCCGCCTTGCCGAAGCGCAGACCGGTTCGGTGACGACGCGCGTCATATGCTGGTTCGTCGACCGCTATTCTGTCGACATGAGCAAGGTCGTCGATCCGTACATGGGCAGCCACACGCGCCTCAACGACACCTGTTCAGTCACTCAGTGACGGCGCGCACTGTGGCGTCGGCCGATCTGACGCATATCACGGCAGGTCAAAAATTCGAGTGGGCCATCCGATGCCATCAGATGGTCTGCTCCGGAACGCGTCATATGACGTCAGACGCCGGCCCCGCGCTCCGGATATCCGCGCCGGAAAGCGCCACCCGCTTTCCGGCGCGCGGCTCAGAACGGGACCAGCGCGGGGTCGATCTGCGCGGCCTTCGGCGGCGCGAACTTGGTCAGTTCGACGCCTTCGACGGCGGTGCGATATTCCTCGGCGCTCGGAGTGCGGCCGAGGATCGCGGAGAGGACCACGACCGGGGTCGAGGCGAGCAGCGACTCCCCCTTCTTTTCGGGGGTGTCCTCGACAACGCGGCCCTGGAACAGGCGGGTCGAGGTGGCGAGGACGGTGTCGCCCTTGGCGGCCTTTTCCTGGTTGCCCATGCACAGGTTGCAGCCCGGCCGCTCAAGATAGAGGATATTCTCATATTCGGTGCGGATCGCGGTCTTCGGCGCCTCGTCGTCGAATTCGAAGCCCGAATATTTCTGGAGGATATCCCAGTCGCCCTCGGCCTTGAGCTCGTCGATGATGTTGTAGGTCGGTGCGGCGACGACCAGCGGCGCCTGGAACTCCACCTTGCCCGAGACCTTCTCGACGTTACGGAGCATCTGCGCGACGATCTTCATGTCGCCCTTGTGCACCATGCACGATCCGACGAAGCCGAGATCGACCTTCTTGGTGCCGCCATAATAGGACACCGGGCGGATCGTGTCATGGGTGTAGCGCTTCGACACGTCGGCGTTGTTGACGTCGGGATCGGCGATCATCGGCTCGTCGATCAGGTCGAGATCGACGACGACCTCGGCGAAATATTTCGCGTCGGCATCGGGGGTGAGCGCGGGCTTTTCGCCCATCCGGATCTCGGCGATGCGGCTATCGGCCTTGGCGATCAGGCCCTTGAGCGTGCCGGCCGCATTGTCCATGCCCTTGTCGATCATGATCTGGATGCGCGACTTGGCGATTTCCAGCGACTCGATCAGCGTTTCGTCCTGCGAGATGCAGATCGAGGCCTTGGCCTTCATCTCGGCGGTCCAGTCGGTGAAGGTGAAGGCCTGGTCGGCGAGCAGCGTGCCGAGATGGACTTCGATGATCCGGCCCTGGAAGACATTGTCGCCGCACTGCTGGAGCATCTGCGCCTGGGTGGCGTGGACCACATCGCGGAAGTCCATATGCGGCTGCATGCTGCCCTTGAAGGTCACCTTGACCGACTGCGGGATCGGCATGGTCGCCTCGCCGGTGGCCAGCGCCAGCGCGACGGTGCCCGAGTCCGCGCCGAACGCCACGCCCTTCGACATGCGGGTGTGGCTGTCGCCGCCGATGATGATCGCCCAGTCGTCGACGGTGATGTCGTTGAGCACCTTGTGGATGACGTCGGTCATCGCATGATAGACATTCTTCGGATCGCGGGCGGTGATCAGGCCGAAATTGTTCATGAACGACATCAGCTTGGGGATGTTGGCCTGCGCCTTCTTGTCCCAGACCGAGGCGGTGTGGCAGCCCGACTGATAGGCGCCATCGACCAGCGGCGAGATGACGGTCGCCGCCATCGCCTCGAGCTCCTGCGCGGTCATCAGCCCGGTGGTGTCCTGCGAACCGACGATGTTGACCTTGACCCGCACGTCCGATCCAGCGTGCAGCAGCTTGCCCGGGGTGACGCCGACGGCGTTGCGGTTGAAGATCTTCTCGACCGCGGTCAGGCCCTGGCCCTCGATGCTGATCTCCTTGTTCGGAGCATAGACCGGGGTCGGTTCGATGCCGAGGGTCTGCGCGGCGAAGGTCTGGAGCTTCTTGCCGAAGACGATGGCATAGGAGCTGCCCGCCTTCATGAACTCCATCTTCTGCGGGGTGAAGGCGGCGGCGACGTCGACCAGTTCCGCGCCATTTTCGTCGCGCAGCGTCTTGTTCTTCACGTCGATCTTCAGGACGGTGCCGGTTTCGACCGAGAATTTCTCCTCGAGCACCGGGTTGCCGTCATTGTTGATGATCGGCTTGCCGTCGTCGCCGGTCTTCTTGACCCAGTTCTTCAGGTTGATGCCGATGCCGCCGGTCACGTCGACGGTGGTCCCGAAGATCGGCGAGATGCCGTTGGTGCCCGCGACGACCGGCGCATAGTTGACGAAGGGCACATAGGGGCTCGACTGCTTGCCGGTCCACAGCGCGACATTGTTGACGCCGGACATGCGCGACGAGCCGACGCCCATCGTGCCCTTTTCGGCGATCATCATCACCCGCTTGCCGGGGTGCTGCGCCTTGAGCGCGACGATCGCCTGCTGGCCCTCGGGCGAGATCATGCACTGGCCGTGCAGCTCGCGGTCCGACCGCGAATGCGCCTGGTTGCCGGGCGACAGGAGGTCGGTCGAGATATCGCCTTCGCCGGCGATGAAGGTGACGACCTCGATCTCGTCCTCGACCTCGGGGAGCTTGGTGAAGAATTCGGCCCTGGCATAGCTTTCGAGAATGCCGGTCGCGACCGCATTGCCGGTCAGATGGGCGTCGCGCAGACGGGCCATGTCGGCGTCGTAGAGGAAGACCTGGGTCTTGAGCACCTCGCCCGCCTGTTCGGCGAGCGCGGGGTCGTCGCCGAGGGTGATGTCGAGCAACACGTCGATCGAAGGGCCGCCCTTCATGTGCGACAGGAGTTCGAGCGCGAAGGCGGGGGTGATCTCCGGGACGATCGCGTCGCCCAGGATGATCCGCTTGAGGAAGGCCGCCTTGGCGACCGCCGCGCTCGTCGTGCCGGGCAGCGTGTTGTAGATGAAGAATTTGAGGGCGCCGGCGCGATGCTCGCTGGCTTCATCCTGGATCAGGACGATGATGGCGTCGATGAGCCCACCGTCGTCGATCGGCTTGGGCGCGAGCCCCTGCGTGGCTCGGGTTTCGATTTCGGCGAGATAATCGAGGTAAGCGGTCATCGCGATCCCAACGTCTGAAGTGCACGGAACTGAAGGCAGCGCCACCAACCTGCATCGTCAACCGGTCGGGAGGCTGAATAGGCCCCGCCTACGCCAAGCAAAGCCCAGTGGCAAGGCGCGGGATATGGGCAAAAAGCAGCATGGACGCCTGGCGATCGGGTGTGCTGCAAAGCATCGATCCTGCGATGGCTGCGATCCCCGATCCGATCGACGAACAAGCATTTGCCGTTGCGGCATTTTGGCGCCGCACGCGGCGCACCCCGCAGATTTCGTTTCCCACGCGCGCGGGGTTCCGCTTATCGATGTCCGCCATCATCGGCCGGTTCCGAGCGGTCGGTAGCGCAGCCGCAACAGCGGGCGCGCATCGAGAGGTTTGCCTTGTCCGATCGTCTGAAAGTCCTTCTGCAATATGCGCTGCCCAAACAGGCGCTGACCGCCCTCGCCGGCCGCCTCGCCGAAGCGCAGGCCGGTTCGGTGACGACGCGCGCGATCCGCTGGTTCGTCGGCCGCTATGGCGTCGACATGGCCGAGGCCGCCGATCCGGACATCGGCAGCTATACGAGCTTCAACGCCTTCTTCACCCGGCCACTCAGGGCCGGAGCGCGGCCGCCGGCGGACGCCGATTTCCTCTGCCCGGTCGACGGCGCGATCAGCCAGTTCGGGGCGATCGACGACCATCACATCATCCAGGCCAAGGGGCATCGTTTCACCACCACCGATCTGCTCGGCGGCGATGCCGGACTGGCGGCGCCATTCCGCCATGGCAGCTTCGCCAATCTCTATCTGTCGCCGCGCGATTATCACCGGCTGCACATGCCGTGCGACGGCCGACTGGTGCGGATGATCCATGTCCCGGGGGCGCTGTTCTCGGTCAATCCGGTCACCGCGCGCGGGGTACCCGGGCTGTTCGCGCGCAACGAGCGGGTGGTGTGCCTGTTCGAATCCGCGGAGCATGGGCCGTTCGCGATGGTGCTGGTCGGCGCCACCATCGTCGGCAGCATGGCGACGGTGTGGCACGGGGTGGTCAACGCGAAGCGCACCGGCAAGCCGTCCGAATGGACCTATGCCGGGCAGGACATCGTGCTGAAGAAGGGCGAGGAGATGGGGCGGTTCCTGCTCGGATCGACGATCGTGATGCTGTTCGGGCGAGACGTGATCAGCTTCAACCCCGACTGGGCGCCGGAGCGGGCGGTGCGGCTTGGCGAGGCGATGGGCAATCGTGCGGGGTAACGTCGCGCCGGGCCTCCGCCCGACGATTTCGCCTCGACGGCCATAGCAGCACTATATATAAAAAGGCCCTATTTATATACGGGATGAGGCGATGGCGCTCAGTCTGAAGGACCCGGAAACCGACAGCCTCGCGCGCCAGATCGCGAGCCTGACCGGAGAAAGCCTGACCGAGGCGGTGCGTGGCGCGCTTCGGCTCAGGCTGCGTGACGAGCAGCTCAAGCGCGGCAAGCAGCCTTGGGACGATGCGGCGATCGACGACATCATTGCCCGTTTCAAAGCGCTGCCGGTGCTGGACGCGCGAACCGATGACGAAATCATGGGCTATGACGACCATGGCCTTCCCTCCTGATCGGCCGCGATCTGCGCGCCATCAGCTGATTCCACCTGATGTGTCGCTCTGATGGTGGTCGACAGTTCCGCGCTCATCGCGATCCTGGGAGGCGAGCCGGAGGAGGCCGCGTTCCGGAACGCGATCAGGATGGCCCCCAACCGCCTGCTCAGCGCGCCGACCCGTGTCGAGGCGAGCATGGTCGCGCTGGGCCGCCGGGGACAGGCGGGTCTGGAGCAAATGCAGGCGCTGATCGAAAGGCTGGAACTGGTGATCGTTCCCCATGACGACGATCAAGCCAGGCTCGCCATCGCGGCGTTCGTGCAGTTCGGCAAGGGGCGGCACGCGGCGGGCCTCAACTTCGGCGATTGCTTCGCCTACGCGCTCGCCAAGGCAACGGGCGAGCCCTTGCTGTTCAAGGGCGACGATTTTTCGCAGACCGATATCAAGCGCGTCCTGTGACCCGGCATGGGGCCGCACTCCGCTCCATCTGCGCGACGAGATTCACAGATTGCCGGCGCCGAGGTGGTAGCGGCCAACGGAACCGGGTCCGCTGCGCGGGCAACGCCCGGCTTGCTGGCCGTTGCGCTCGTGGCCCGGTGGACACCGGAACACGTCCCGTGGACGCTGACAAAGCCCGTCATCCCGGACGTGATCCGGATTTCCCTTCTTCTTCCCCCTGCCAAAGACAAAGAGATTCCGGGCCAAGCCCGGAGCGGCGAGGGAAGGGATAGCTCGCAAGTCGGCGTCTTTGGGACAGATCCGGGATGGCGGCGAAAAAAGCTTCGCCGCCCAATCTCCAGAAACGACATGATGAAGCAAGATACGTAACGTTGCGGTTCGAACATCCGCGTTGCGAGACGCTTGCACCGTTTTGCGTGCAATGTCATTCTTCCATGGCGTCTTGGGGGAGGAGGCAAAGATGCGCAATATCGTCAAGCATACGGTATGGATGTTGTCATCGGGCATATTGATGGCGTCGACGGCGATCGCCGCACCGTCTTATGAAAGCTATGCGACAAAAGCGGAAGAAATCCCCGCCCTTCCCTATAATCTGTCGCTCCACCACCCGTGGTACCGCGTCAAGACCGCCGACGGGAAGGTCGCCGAGGCGTTCATCCTCTTTCACAATGCGGTCGACGTCGATGCCCGCAGCGGGCAGGTCGTGCTGGGCAAGAGCCCCCCGGGCGAGCCGATGGTCAGGCCGATGGACGACAATGGCGGCATCCTCCTGACCATCGCGCCGCTGAGCAATCAAAAGGGCAAGCTTCACCGGTTATCCTGCGACGCGAAGCCGCGCTATTCGACCGACTCGCCGCCGAAGCTGTTCGCCTCGGTGCACACCGAGAAGACCAAATTCACCTTCGCGAGCGAACCGAACAGCAAAAGCGGTCACTGGATCTCGGATTCTCCGGTCCAGATCGTGACGATCGATCCGAGTTCGGGCAAATATGATCTCAATTTCGAGACCGGCGCCAGCAAGACCGAGATAGCGCTGTCGTCCTATGCCGGCTGGACGCTCTATGGCTGCACCGTGCGGATCACGACCGGGTGAGATCCGGCGTGGGCCGAGGGTGTGGAGATGGGGTGCGGGTGGGTCGAAGAGGCGAGAGACATGGACCCCAGCCTGCGCTGGGGAGACGAAAAGACATCGAATAAGCGAATGCCGTAGCGCGCGTTCGGAACGGCTAGGCCGAAGCCGAATATCGCCATATCGTAGCGCTTTGCCCGGAGTCCCCCCATGCTCGATCGTCGTCAGTTCCTGGCCTCCGCGGCCGCGAGCGCCGTCTGTGCCGCCCTGCCCGATATGCTGTTCGCGCAGACCGCAGCGGCCCCTGCCCGCTCGCCCGAGCTGGCGGCGCTGTTCGACTCCTTCTTCCAAGAGGGGCTGCAGTTGCGACCCGAGAGCGCGACCCAGCTCGGGCTCGACAAGGGGGCGAATGCGGGGCTGCGCTACAAGCTCAGCGATGCGTCGGATGCCGGCCGCGCAGCGGCGAAGGCGCAGACCGGGGATCAGCTGGCGCGGTTGGCGAAGATCGACACGGCGAAGCTCTCGGCCGCCGACCGGCTCGATTATGATGTCGTGCGCTATACCCGTGAATCCGCGGCGGCGGTGCAGGGCTATGATTTCGGCGGCAGCGGCTATGGCCCGTCGCCCTATGTCGTCAGCCAGATCACCGGCGCCTATCAGAGCGTGCCCGATTTCCTCGACACCAAGCACAAGGTCGAGACGAAGGAGGATGCCGACGCCTATCTGGCGCGACTGACCGCGTTCGGGGCGCAGCTCGATGCCGAGACCGGGCGGATGGCGCATGATGCCGGGCTGGGGATGATCCCGCCCGACTTCATCCTCGACCTGACGCTGGCGCAGATGGCCAAGCTGCGCACCCCCGCCGACCAGGCGCTGGTGGTCGGCTCGATCGCGAAGCGCGCCGCCGCCAAGGGGCTGGGCGACGGCTATGGCAAGGATGCGGCGGCGATCTATAACGCGCATGTGCTGCCGGCGCTCGACCGGCAGATCGCGCAGGCGAAGGCGATGCGGGCGAAGGCGACGTCCGATGCCGGGCTGTCGACACGGCCGCAGGGGCCGGCCTTTTACGAGGTCGCGCTCCACAACACGACGACGACGAAGCTGAGCCCGGCCGAGGTCCACCGCTTCGGGCTCGACCAGGCGAAGATGATAAGCGCGCGGCTCGACGGGCTGTTGAAAGCCCAGGGCTTCACCAAGGGGACGGTCGGCGAGCGGATGGCGGCGCTCTACAAGAATGCCGATCAGCTCTATCCGAACACCGACGACGGCAAGCGGCAGGCGATCGGTTACTGCAACGAGCGGCTGGCGGCGATCCGGGCGAAGCTGCCCGGTTATTTCAAGCGGTTGCCGTCCTACCAGTTCGAGGTGCGACGGGTGCCGCCACAGACCGAGGCGGGCGCGGCATCGGCTTTCTCGCAGGCGCCGGCGATCGACGGATCGCGGCCGGGCCTCGTCTATTTCAACCTGCACGACAGCGCCGAATGGCCGCGCTTCTGCCTGGCGACGACGGTCTATCATGAGGGGCTGCCTGGGCATCAGATGGAGGGCGGGCTGGCGCTGTCGAACGCGGGCCTGCCGATGATCCGCAAGACCGGCGGCTTTTCGGGCTATGGCGAAGGCTGGGCGCTCTATGCCGAGCAGCTCGCCGACGAGATGGGGATGTATGACGACGATCCGCTCGGGCGGCTCGGCTACCTCAAATTCCAGCTGTTCCGCGCCAATCGCTGCGTCGTCGACACCGGCATCCACACGCTGGGGTGGAGCCGCGACAAGGCGGTCGCCTATTTCGTCGAGCAGGACGGCGAGGCGCCGGGTTTCGCGGCGCGCGAGGTCGAGCGCTATTGTTCGACCCCGGGGCAGGCGTGCAGCTACAAGATCGGCCATTCGGTGTTCACCGGGATTCGCGAGAAGGCGAAGGCGGCGCTGGGGGCGCGGTTCCGGATTGCCGACTTCCACGAGGCGGTGCTGGCGTCGGGGCGGGTGCCGCTGGATATATTGCAGCAGGTCGGCGACCGGTGGATTATATCCGTGAAGGGGTAAACGTCCCGACTCTGCCCCCATAACCCCCGTTCGTGTCGAGCGAAGTCGAGACACCCTGCACGCCATCTCGAGGTTGCGGAACATGTCTCGACTACGCTCGACACGAACGGAAAGGTTGAGGGCTATAGGTTCTGCAAAAACGCGCCGGTCACGCCGATCACCCGGGCGGGGTCCTCGATGTGCGACATGTGCGACAGGCCGGAGAAGGCGTGGAGCGTCGCATGGCGCGCGAGGGCGACGATCTTCGCGGCGACCGCGGGCGGGCCTTCGTCATATTCGCCGCAAGTGGCGAGCAGCGGCACGCGCAGCGAACGCAGCTGGGCGCTGACATCGAGGCCGGCGAAGGCGCCGGTGAACTGGAATTCGCTCGGCCCATTGAGATAGGCGTAGAGCGGGTTGTGCGCGAGCGCCTCGCCGGCCTCGTTGAGGAAGGCCGGCCAAGGATCGAGCCGGCAGAGATGGCGGCTATAATAGGCCTGCATGAAGGCGCCGTAAGCCGGATCGTCGGCGGCGAGCTGGCCGGCATTGGCCTTGGCGACCAAAGCCTCGGCGGCGGGCCCCATGTCCTTGAGCCACAAGGCGCCCGCTTCGGTGAAATCGGCCCAGCGCGGCGCCGAGCCGGCGATGACGAGGGCAGCGACATGGTCGGGATGGGCCGCGGCATAGGCCGGCGCGAGGATACCGCCCCAGCTATGGCCGAGCAGGACGATCTTGTCGAAGCCGAGATGGCGGCGCAGCGCATCGAGTTCGGCGACATAATAGTCGAGCGTGTAGCGCGAGAGTTCGGCCATCCGTGCCGACTGTCCGCAGCCGCCCTGATCGTAGAGGACGACCTGGCGATCGGCGGCGAGCCCGGCATAAGGCCGCATATAGAGCTCGCCCGCGGCGGGGCCGCCATGGAGCGCGATCAGCGGGGTACGGCCGGGCTTGCCATAGACGCGGTGGTAGAGCTTGCCGCCGGGGCCGTCGGCGAAGCCTTCGGTCGTGGGGGCGGTGTCGATGTGCCAGAGCTTGGGGTCGGGCTGGGGGAGCGGGGGATAAGCGGGCGCGGCGGCGGCAAGCGCGCGGGTGGGGCGCGATGCGGCGGCCGGGAGCGCGAGCAGCGCGGCGGTGAGCTGGCGTCGGTCGATGTGCGGCATGTGGCCCCCTGCCCTGGCTATGCGCGGATGCTGGCATAGGTGCCGACTGCGCGCCAGCCCGGCGACAGCGGCAGGCTCATCCGTCATCCCGGACTTGATCCCATGGGCCATAATTTACGGCGGGTTATTCCCCCTATCGTCGCCCCGCACTTGTTGCGGGGTCCATGGCTGTTGCCGCGCAGGCCATCGTCGAGGACCGGACGCAGCATTACCGTGCTCGACTTCCTCCAGCCATGACGCCCGACGCGCCAGCCATGGACCCCGCAACAAGTGCGGGGCGACGGTTATGTTGGCGCCTATGGGATCATGTCCGCAGTGATGTGAAAGTGTTCACCCCAGCGGCGCGACCCGCACGCTCAACCCGTCGAGCTCTGCACGCAGGCGGATCTGGCAGGCGAGACGGCTGTCGTCCTTGCGGACGTCGGCGACCATGTCGAGCATCTCGGCCTCGACATCGTCGGGCGGGCCGACGCGGTCGATCCAGTCGGGGTCGATATAGACATGGCAGGTCGCGCAGGCGCAGGCGCCGCCGCAGTCGCCGAGGATGCCGGCGACATCATGTTCGCGGCCGGCCTCCATCAGCGACTGGCCGGGGGTCAGGTCGTCGAGCGCCCTTACCGTGCCGTCGTCCTCGACGAAGATGACCTTGAGCCCCGTCATTTCGCATAGTCTCCTTCGGCGAGCACCGCGGCCTGGGTCGCGAGCAGTTCCTCGAGATGGTTGACCGGATCGCCGGCCGAGATGCCGCCGTCGACCGGCAGGATCGCGCCGGTGATCTGGGCGGCGCGGTCGCTCGCGAGGAACAAAGCCGCCTGCGCGACATCCTCGGGAATCCCCTGCCGCTTATAGGGCTTGTTCGAATCCCACACCGGCTGAAGCGCGCGCTCGACCCGCGCGGCGACGTCGTCGGCCATGTCGGCGGGCCCCATCTGGGCGATCGGGGTGCGGATATGGCCGGGCGCCAGGCAGTTGACGCGGATGCCGTGCTTGGCGAGGTCGATCGCCAGCGACTTGGTGAGGTGGATCACTGCCGCCTTCGACGCGCGGTAGCTCATCAGTGCCTGGCCGGCCATGATTCCGGCGATCGAGGCGTTGTTGATGATCACCCCGCCGCCATGCCGGGCCATGTACCGTCCGGCGCGCTGGCTGCCGATCATCACCCCGTAGAGGTTGATGCCGATCACCTTGTGGAAATCCTCGAGATCGTCGTCGAGGAACTGGGCGAAGCGCGCGCCCGAGATGCCGGCATTGTTGACCATGATGTCGAGCCCGCCGAAGCGCGCGACCGCGGTGTCGACCAGCGCCTGGATGTCGGCGGCGACCGAGACGTCGGCATGCTGGTACTGCGCGTTCGGGCCGAGCGAGGCCGCGAGCGCGGCGCCGGCCGCGTCGTCGACGTCGGACACCAGTATCTTCGCGCCCTCGGCGACGAAGGTCTCGACGGTCGCCCGGCCGATGCCGCCGGCACCGCCGGTGATGATGGCGACCTTGCCCGCCAGTTCCTGGGTCAAATCAGACTCCCGTTGGGTTACTTACCCCTCTCCCGCTTGCGGGAGAGGCTGGGTGAGGGTCTTCTGCCTTCTGCTTCTTATGTACGGGAAGAAGAAGGAAACAGAAGAAGACCCTCATCCAAACCTTCTCCCGCAAGCGGGAGAAGGCTTTAGAAGAAGGTCACCGCCGCCCGAAGGTGACCGGCAGGCGCTCGATCGAATGGGTGGCGACGGTGGGGAGATAGTGGATATCCTCCGGCGCGATCGCGAGCTTGATGTCGGTCAGGCGGCGGACGACCTCGCGGGCGGCGACGCGGATTTCCATGCGGGCGAGCGACAGGCCGATGCAGCGGTGCGGGCCGCCGCCGAACGAGACGTGGCGGCCGAGATTGCTGCGTTCCATGTCGAACCGGCGCGGACAGGCGAAGACATCCTCCTGGTCGTTGGCCGAAGCGTACATCAGCAGCAGATGCGCGCCCTTGGGGAGCAGCTTGCCGCCAAGTTCGACCTCCTTGGTGGTCATCCGCGACAGGCCGCGCACCGGCGGTTCGATCCGCAGCAGTTCCTCGACGAAGCGCGACATCAGCCGGTCGTCGTCGGCCGACGCCTGGAGCAGGTCGAGCACGTCGGGCTGGGTCGCGAGAATGTACATGAGGTTGGTCATCGCGGTCGCGGTGGTCTCGTTGCCGGCGATCAGCAGCGCGCGGACCAGCGAGACGATCTCGGCGAAGGTCAGCTTGGGGTTTTCGGGATCGTCGGTGGTGGCGTGGACCAGATCGGAGATCATGTCCTCGCCGGGGTTGGTCTCGCGATCCCTGATCTGGGCGATCAGGTAGTTTTGCAGCTCGCAGATCTCGCGGGCGTTTTCGAGCATCTGCTCGCGATTCTGCATCCGCCCGATCTGGGCGGTGACCGCGAGCGACCAGCTCTGGATCTTGTCGGCCTGGTAGCTGTCGAGGCCGAGCTGCTCGCAGATCACCCGGATCGTGATCGGCACCGAGAAGTCCTTCACCGCATCGGCCGCGCCCTTGTCGGCGATTCCCTCGATCACGTCGACGATGATGTCGCGGATGCCGGGTTCGAGCTGCTTGACCCGGTGCGCCGAGAAGGCGTGGTCCATCAGCTTGCGGATGCGGGTGTGATAGGGCGGATCGCTCATGATCGCGTCGGGGAAGAAGCCGCCGCCGTCGCGGATCAATATCTCCTTGAACTCGGCGGCGAAGCCCTTGGCATATTGTTCGCTATAGCCGTGCTGGACCGAGAAGGTGATCGGATCGCGCTGGATCGTCTGGATATCCTCGTAGCGCGAGACGAGATACATTTTGAGCTTCTCGTCATAATGGACCGGGTCCTCGGCGCGCATCGCGTCATAATAGGCCTTGGGCCGCGCCGAGATCTCGGGATCGGTGAGCGATCCTTGCGCGAGCAGCGTGCCGGCGCCCATCGGGCAGACCGCGGCCTCTTCGACTTCTACCGATGCCATCGTCCGTCCTTTCCGCTCAGGCCACCGCCGCCTGCTGCACCAATGGGGCGACGCGTTCGGCGAGCAGCGCATCGATGCTCAGATATTTGGTCGTCGCCCAGCCGCCGTCGAGCGCGATGCTCTGGCCGTTGATATAGCCGGCATCGGGCGAGGCGAGGAAATGGATCGCGTTGGCGACGTCGTCGGTGGTGCCCTCGCGGTCGGAGGGGGTCATTTCGCGGTTGAGCCGCTGAAAGGGTTCGGCATCCCAGGCGGCGCGGGTCATGTCGGTCTTGATCACCCCCGGCGCCACCAGGTTGCTGCGGATGCCGGCGGCGCCATATTGCGCGGCGAGCGTCTGGGTCAGCCCGATCAGCCCGGCCTTGACCACGCAATAGATGCCGCCGTCGAGCCCGCCGACCATGCCGAACACCGACCCGACATTGATGATCGACGACCCCGGCCCCATCACCCCCAGCGCGGCGCGGGCGAAGCGGAACGGCGCCTTCATGCTGATGTCGATCACCTCGTCGATCGCGGCGTCGTCGGTCGCGTGGACCGGCGCCCAGCGGCCCGATCCGGCATTGTTGACGAGGCAGTCGAGCCGGCCGAAACGCTCGATCGCGAAGGCGATCGCCCTGTCGGCGCTGTCGGGCGCGGCGACGTCGATCGCGAGGGTCGCGACCTCGGCCTCGGCCGCCAGATCGGCGGCGAGCGCGTCGAGCAGCGGCTTGCGGCGCGCGACCGCGACGATCCGGTAGCCGGCGCGGGCGAAGCGGCGCACCACCGCCTCGCCGATCCCGGCGCTGGCGCCGGTCACCAGCACGACCGGCGCTTCGCCGGCCCCGCCGGTCACCCCTGCCGATTCCGCCTGTCCACCCATAAGCCGCTCCCACCCGATCCTGATTTGTCCGTCGCGCTGCCCGGGGCAGCGGACGTGTTGTTCTGGCGTGGGGTAATAGTCGCCCGGTTGCGGGCTGTACCATGACAAACCGCCCGAATCCGGGCTTTAGCCGCCCTGATCAAATGGGTGTTCAATCAGCGGCAAGCGCGGTGCCGACGCCGTTCGGGATTAGGCGATGGCGCGGTTTTGCTGTAAAGATGAGAGCATGAAGGCCGGATGGGCGATCCGGACCCGCCGCATCGCTGAATATGATTCAGCGACCATGACAGGCCACCTCGCCCATGCTAGCCTCGCGTCACAGCCGCCGTCAGAGCGCTTAAGGAGGGTTTGAGATGCCGGTACTGGCTTTCGACATGACCACGGCCAACCACCAATATCGGCGGTTCGAGTTCCGTGGCGAGCATAACAGCGACTATTATGACGGCGACCTCGAATGCCTGTCGGGCCGCGACGTCGACATGCGGATCGAGAAGAGCACCCCCGGCGAATATGCGATCTACCAGCTCACCTCGCGGTCGGGGCTGACCTTCCGCCGGTCCTGGGCGCATATCCGCAAGGACAAGACCAACGTCACCGTGTTCTGGTTCGTCCGGCGCGGGCAGATCGCGGTTTCGCACGCCGGCACCCGCCATGTCGTCAACCCGCACGAATGCATGATCACCCGCTCGTCGAAGGCGTTCTTCATGGAGCTGACCCCCGACGACGGCGGCGTACTCGACGCGATGCATCTGGTGGTGCCGTCGCACAAGCTCTACGCGGTGATCGGCGAGAATGCCGAGGTCGGCAAGCCGATCCCGGCGTCGAAGGGCGACATCGCGGTGATGGAGCGGATGCTCACGTTGCTGTTCGAGGAAGATGCCGACATCGACCCCGACATCGCCGAGCAGATGGCCGAGACGCTGCTCGCCGGGCTCAGCAAGACGGTGGCGCGGGTGCTCGGCAACCCGGTGGCGCGGCCGTCGATCGCCGACAAGCGGATCTCGGACATCACCCGCTATATCAACCAGAATTTCTCGAACCCCGACCTCAACCAGAAGATGGTCGCCGATCGCTGCGGCATCTCGCTGCGCTATTTGTGCCATATCCTGAAGAAGCACGACCTGTCCTTCTCCAACCTGGTGTGGGAACGGCGGATGGCGACCTCGCGCGACTGGCTGCAGGACGGCAAGATGCAGCATTATTCGATCAGCGAGATCGCCTATATGGCGGGCTTCAAGAGCAGCGCGCATTTCAGCCGGATGTTCAAGATGCGCTTCGGGGTCGCGCCGCGCGAATATCGCCAGATGCAGGGGGACGAGGCGGCCGCGCTGGCCGTGGCAGGGGTTGTCGATGACGGCCTGGCGTTCGCGGAGGTCGAGGGCGGGCAGCATTGACTTTCTTCGTCACCCCGGACCTGTTCCGGGGTCCACCGCGAAGCTGGGTGATGGCTTTCGAGGCTGATGAACGAGGCTATGGGTCATCGCCTGTTGGCCGGTGGACCCCTGAATAAATCCGGGGTGACGGGTCAGAGTTCGCTCACATCATGCCCGAGCGATATCGTGCGCCCTCCCCGGCCCCACCGCCTTTTCTTTCGCCGCAATAAGCGTCACCGTCTCATCGACAACGAGACGGCAATCCGGGGGGACCGATGACGACGAGCCAGAGCAGCGCCGCCGCCGAGTGGCGGCTTCATTATATGCTGCCGATCGCCGCCGCGCTCGGCTATGCGACCAGCGTCATCCATATCTATGGGCTTGGGCCGTTCATCCAGCCGCTGAGCGATGCGTTCGGCTGGTCGCGGACCCAGGTGACGATCGGGCTGACGCTGTCGACGATGGTCCAGGCGGTGTTCGGCATCCCGATCGGGCTGCTGGTCGACAAATATGGCCCACGCCGGTTCGGGCTGATCGGGGTGCTGCTGACCACCGGCGCATTCGCCGCGCTGAGCACCGCCACCGGCACCAGCCTCAACTGGTATGCGCTGTGGGGGCTGCTCGCGGTGGCGACGCTGCCGGTGCAGGCGACGGTGTGGACGAGCGCGGTCGCGACCCGGTTCGAGGCGTCGCGCGGCCTCGCCTTCGCGATCACCCTGTGCGGCGCGTCGGTGGCGATCGCGGTGTTCCCGCTGCTCGGGACCGCGCTGATCGCCTCCTATGGCTGGCAGAAGGCGATCGCGATCGAAGGGGCGATCTGGGCGGCGATCGCCTTTCCGGTGATCCTGATCTTCTTCCGCGGCGCGCACGACAAGCCGCGCAACGCCGGGCCGATCGAGGCGCGGCGGGTGCTGAGCGGGGTCGAGCTCGGCGAGGGGTTGCGCTCGTCGATCTACTGGCGGCTGCTGCTCGCCAGCCTGTTGTTCACCTTCACGATCATCGCGCTGGTGGTCCATTTCATCCCGATCCTGACCGATCGCGGCGCCGACAAGATGGCGGCGGCGAGCATCGCCTCGCTGATCGGGCTGTCGTCGATCGCCGGGCGGATCGGCACCGGGCTGCTGCTCGACCGGCTGCGTGGATCGCTGGTCGGCGCGGTGGTGTTCATGCTGCCGGCGATCGGATGCCTGCTGCTGCTGACGGTCGGCACCACCCCGCTCGGCCAGGCCGCCGCCGCGCTGACGATCGGGGTGACACTGGGCGCCGAGGTCGACGTCATCGTCTATCTGACCACCAAGCATTTCGGGCTGAAGAGCTTCGGCGGGCTGTATGGCGGGCTGCTGACCGCCTTGTCGATCGGCACCTCGACCGGCCCGCTCGCGGCCTCGGCGGTGTTCGACCAGGTCGGCAGCTATGCGCCGTTCCTGTGGCTGACGATCGGTTTCATGGTCGCGAGCAGCGCGGCGCTGGCGAGCCTGCCGAAGCCGAAATTCGGGGGGTAGCCCTTCGATCCTCCCTGAAGCGCAGCTTTGGGGAGGGGGACCGCGTAGCGGTGGAGGGGTCTTCCGACACCAAAGCCACCGCGGATGTTGAGGTTCTGCATAACCCCTCCACCACCTTCGGTGGTCCCCCTCCCCATCTGCGATGGGGAGGATCGAGAAGTCGATCGCTAAAGATTCCGACAGCGGGATCGCTCCGCCCGCCCGATAGCACGGGTCTTCGAGGCAAAGCGGGCGGTCATCATGAAACGACGCGATTTTCTGAGGCTGGCGGCGGGATCGGTCGCCGCGGCGGTGGCGGTGCGCGCGGGCGCGGCACCGAGTTACGACCGGTTCCGGGCGGCGGTGTGGAGCGGGAGCCGGCGCTTCGTCGACACCGGCTTCGGGTCGATCGCCTATGTCGATGCAGGGAACGGCGACCCCGCGCTGTTCCTGCATGGTTTTCCGCTGAACGGTTTCCAGTGGCGCGGCGCGGTCGAGCTGCTGGCGCCGTCCTGTCGCTGCATCGTCCCCGATTTCATGGGGCTGGGGCTGACCGAGGTCGGCGAAGGCCCGGATCTGGGGGCGGCGGCGCAGGCGGCGATGCTGGTCGCGCTGCTCGACGCGCTCGAGGTCGAGCGGGTCCATATCGTCGCCAGCGACAGCGGCGGCGCGGTCGCGCAGCTGCTGGCCGCCCACCATCCCGAGCGGGTGCGCACGCTGATCCTGACCAATGGCGATACCGCGAGGGAAAGCCCGCCGGCGGCGATGCGGCCGGTGATCGCGCTGGCGAAACAGGGACTTTATGCCGCGCAATGGCTGGTGCCGTGGATGGAGAATCGCGATGCCGCCCGCGCCGCCGACGGTTTCGGCGGGATGTGCTATGCCGACCCGGCCAACCCGACCGACGAGGCGATCGAGGCCTATTTCGGGCCGCTGCTCGCGACCCCGCACCGCCGGCGGCTGGTCGAGGCGCATGCGATCGCGCAGGAGACCAATGCGCTGGCCGGGATCGCGCCGGCGCTGCGCCGCTGCCCGGTGCCGACCCGGATCGTCTGGGGGATGGCGGACACCATCTTCGCGCCCGACAATGCCGATTATCTCGATCGCAGCTTCGCGCGGTCGCGCGGGGTGAGGCGGCTCGCGACGAGCAGGTTGTTCTGGCCCGAGGAGCGGCCCGAGGTGATCGCCGAAGAGGCGGTGCGGCTGTGGAGCGCGGCATGAGGGCGTCGCTCAGACTGATCGCGGTGCTGTCGCTGATCGGGGGAGATGCCGCGATGGCATCGGACCATCTCGACACGCCGACGGTGATTGCCGATCCGCGCGCCGATATCGGCGACATCTATGGCTGGATCGATCCCGATGGGCGGCGGCTCGACCTGGCGATGACGATCGTCGGGCACAGCTTCTCCGACAAGCTGGCCTATGTCTTCCATATCGACAGCGGCGCGCGGTTCGGGGCGACGGTGCAGACGATCGATATCGTCTGCCGCTTCAAAAGCGCGTCCGCGGCCGATTGCCGGGTTGGATATGTCGACCGGGCGGTCGGCGATGCCAGCGGCACCGGCGGGCTGTGGGGCCGCCATCGCCGGATCCGCGTGTTCGCGGGCCTGCGCGACGATCCGTTCTTCAACAATGTCCGCGGCACCCGCCAGGCCTATGACGTCGCCAAACAGGCGATCGCCGACGGCGTGCGGCGCGACGCGACCGGCTGTCCGGGATTCGGGGCGGCGACCAGCGCGACGATCCTCGATCGCTGGCGGCATATCGACGGCGGGCCGGCGACGAATTTCCTGGCGGGCTGGACCCCCGACAGCATCATCGTGTCGGTCGACCTGGACGTCGTCAACAAGGGCGGGCCGATGCTCGCGCTGTGGGGTGCGACGGTCGGGCCGCAGGGGCAGATCGACCGCGCCGGCCGGCCGCTGACCGGCAACGCGCTGCTCGCGACGCTCGGGTCGAACGCCGACAGCGATGTGCTCAAGGAGGCGTATAACCGCGCGACCCCGGCGACCGGCGGCGCCTTCATCGCGGCGATCGCGCAAGGGGTCGCCGATTATGACGGGTTCGACGGCGAATGCGGCAATGGCTTCCTGATCGATCGCAACGCGCCGCCGGCGCGGCGCTACTGGCCGCTGGCGAGCCTGCTCGCCGACGACCGGCTCTGGCTGAACAGCGCGTCGGCGGTCTGCACCCAGCTGTTCGCGGTCGAGCGCGCGGCGCTGGGCGGCGAGACCGGGCTGGCGGGCGACTGCGGCGGGCGCGCGCCCGATTATGATGCGGTGAACGTCTATCGATCGCTGCTCGCGACCGGCCGGCCGATCGGGATCGACGACGGCGTCCACCGCGACGAGCGCGCGAGCTCGCGGGGTGACTTCCCCTTCCTCGCGGCGCCCGAGCCGGCCCGATGATGCGCGCCCTCGCCTTCCTGATCGCCGTCCTCGGCACCACATCGGCGGCAACCGCGCATGATTTCTGGATCCAGCCGGCGCGCTGGACCTGGCCCGCGCCGGGGCGCATGGACGCGACCTTCGAGGTCGGCCATGGCGCGCAGCGGCAACGCTCGCCGATCGCGGTGTCGCGAATCCTGCGGTTCGACGCGACCGCCGCCGATGGCAGCCGGACCGAGCTGCGCGACCGGCTGACGATGGGGGCCGCCACCGGCGACGCGACGATCGCGCTCGATCGGCCGGGGCTGCATGTGGTCGCGCTGGAGACCGACTATCGTGCCGAGAGCCATTTGCCGGCGGCCCGGTTCAACGATTATCTGGCGGTCGAGGGGCTGACCCCGGCGATCGCGTTGCGCGCCCGCCAGCACCGGACCGATGCCGATGGCGCAGAGAATTACGGGCGCCATGCCAAGGCGCTGGTCCAGGTCGGTCCGCCCTCGGCGGCGGATCTGGCGATGGCGGCGCGGCCGGTCGGGCTGGCGCTCGAGATCGTCCCCGAGCGCAGTCCCTATGCGCGGCCGCGCGCCGCAACGCTGCCGGTGCGGGTCGATTATCATGGCAGACCGCTGGCGGGGGCGCTCGTCAAGCTCACCGATCTCGCGCATGATGCCGAGCCGATCGAGATGCACCGGACCGACAGGCACGGCCGGGCGCTGTTCGCGATGCCGGCGGGAGGACGATGGCTGCTCAACGTGATCTGGACCCGGCCGCAGCCCGCCAGCGGCCCGGCCGATTTCGAGACGAGCTTTTCGAGCCTGAGCTTCGGGTTCGACGAATAGAGATTTTTCGGGCCGATACTATTAGGAGATGACCATGGCCGACCAGACCGCAAAGGCAGCCGATTTTCGCGCGCTCCATGTTCCGGGGCAGCCGCTGCTGCTGTTCAATGTCTGGGACGCAGGGAGCGCCAAGGCGGTGGCCGGCGCGGGCGCCCGGGCGCTCGCAACCGGAAGCTGGTCGGTCGCCGCCGCGCAGGGTTTTGCCGATGGCGAGCACCTCCCGTTCGATCTCGCGCTCGACATCGTGCGGCGAATCGTCGCCACCAGCGACCTGCCGCTGAGCTTCGACCTCGAGAGCGGCTATGGCGCCGATGCCGCCGCGGTCGGCGAGACGGCGGCGCGCGCGGTCGCCGCCGGCGCGATCGGCTGCAATATCGAGGACAGCTTCCCCGAGACCGGCAAGCTGCGCCCGCTCGCCGAGCAGGTCGAACGGCTGGGCAGCCTGCGCGCGGCGGCCGATGCCGGCACCACCGGCTTCTTCGTCAATGCGCGCACCGACGTCTTCTTCCAGGCGCCGGCGGGCGAGCATGACGCGGCGATGGCCGAGCAGGCGATCGAACGCGCGCGCGCCTTTGCCGATGCCGGCGCCGACGGGCTGTTCGTGCCCGGGCTGGTCGATCCACAGCTGATCGCGACGATCGTCGCGTCACAGCCGCTGCCGGTCAATGTGATGATGGGATCGGCGAGCCCGGCAATCGCGGCGCTCGCCGAGGCAGGGGTGGCGCGGATCAGCCATGGTCCCGGCCCCTATCTGCTGGCGATGAAGGCGCTGGGCGACGCGGCGCGGGCGCTGTTCGAGCCATGAGCGATGCGCCCGATATGCCTGATGCGCTGCCCGATACGTTGGACGTCCGGCGGCTGTTCGAAAGCGCGACGCTGGTGATCAGCGACGTGCGGTGCAGCGGCCAGTGCCGGCACCGCTCGCCCGCCGAATGCGCGGGCGCGACCCATCTGGTCTTCCCCTATCGCGGGGTGTTCGTGCGCCATGTCGGGCAGGTCGAGACGGTCGCCGAGGGCAACCAGCTGGTCTTCTTCAACGACGACCAGGATTATGCGATCAGCCATCCGGTCGGCGGCGGCGATGCCTGCCTGTCGATCGCGATCGATCAGCAGCATCTGCGCGAACTGAGCCCGAAGGACCAGCTCGACGGCGGCGCGCGCACGACGTTCCGCCAGCCGCGGCGCGGGATCGATCCGCGCGCGCAGGCGCTGGTCGCGCTGCTGCGCCACGGGCTGACCCAAGGCGCGATCGAGCCGCTCGAGGCCGAGACGCTGGGGCTGACGCTGATCCGCCGGTCGCTCGGCGAACGCACCTCGCAGGCGCGGGCGTCGAGCTATGGCCGGCAGAAGCTGGTCGACCGCACCAAGCTGCTGCTCGCCACCGATCCGGCGCGGCGCTGGACGCTCGGCGAGATCGCCGCCGCGATCGGGGTGTCGCCGGTCTATCTCACCCAGGTCTTCGCGCAGGTCGAGGGGGTGCCGCTCTACCGCTACCAGCTGCGCCTGCGGCTGGCGCGGGCGCTCGACCTGCTCGGCGACTATGACGACCTGACGATGCTCGGGCTCGACCTCGGCTTTTCGAGCCACAGCCATTTCAGCGCGGCGTTCCGGCAGCATTATGGGCGCACCCCGGCCGAGTTCCAGCGATCGGCGCATCTGCGCTGAGAATCGCCGAAGATTTCGACAGCGGCGACGATCGTGCCGGGCCATTCTCTCCCTGCCCGATCGACGGGCTCGAGGGAGATGATCATGACCCAGAAGACCTGCGCCGCCTGCGACTATCCGCTCGACGACAATGCGGTCGAGGTGACGATCGCCGGCAAGACCGTCGAGGTCTGCTGCGACGACTGCGCGACCGCGCTCGGCGAGGCCCGCGCCGCGATCGACCAGGGAGGTTGAAAGCCTATCGGGCGAACACGCCGCCGCCGATCAAGGCCAGGAACTCGCGCGCGGCCTCCTCGTCCGACGCGCGCCCCTGCTGCGCCTGGAACTGGGTGAAGCTGCTCAGCAGATGATGCGCGAGCGCGCCGGCCGGCCAGCGGCCCTGCCAGTCGCCCTCCGCCTGCGCCCGCAAGATCATCGCCTCGGCATGGGCGTGGAGCGTGCCCACGCCGCTGCCGGGGCGCATGTCGTCGCCATAGGTCTCGACGAAATCGCGCAGGATGGCGGTGCCGAGCGCCCCGCTCTCGGTCTCGCGAAACAGGAAGGATATGAATCTGGCGATCGCCTCCGCACCGGTCTCGCCCGCCGGCACGGGCAGCGCCGCCCAGATCTCGGCGGTCTCGCGACTCAATTCGCCGAGCATCGCCGCCTTGGTCGGGAAATGGCTGAACACCGTCGCGCGCGATACGCCCGCCGCGGCGGCGATGTCGATCATCGTCGTCGGCGCATAGCCCCGCTCCTCGAACAATTGCATCGCGTAGCCGAGCAACCGGCGGCGCGTGCGCTCGCGCTTGCCGAAGCTGTCCGCGTCGCCGTCAGCCTGCCGTGCAGGAATTTCTCGCCACGCGTCCAGAAATTTTACCAACTGTCACTTTCCTGTCATGCACAAAAACTAGATGGCCGTATAGTTTCTCGGTAATCGGGAGATGATCAGGCGTCAACACGAACAGAACGCCCATCTTCCGCAGGTTAGAGTCCGAAGCGGACCGAACTCAGCCGTCGAAATGACAATTGCATCGCTCCGGAGACCATTTTTCCGGGGCTTCTCCAGTCCTGTCTTCATTCTGCACTCGGGGTCTTCCATGAAATCTACCGCCATGCTTTCGACCAGCCTGTCGATCCTGGGCTTTTGCCTGAGCAGCGCCGCCATCGCCGAGAATGCTTCGCCCATCGACGATTCCGGTGCCGAAATCATCGTCACCGCCCAGAAGCATGAAAGCAGCGTGCTCGCCATTCCCGCCCCGATCAGCGTGATCAGCGGCGACCGCATCGAACGGCGTGGCGTCACCGATTTCGAAGGCCTGCTCGAACAGATTTCGGGGGTGAGCATCACCTCCGACTATGGCGGCAGTTCGTCCAAGGTGATCAGCATCCGCGGCGTCGGCGGCAGCGACGATTATCGTCCCAACGGCAGTTCGTCGGTCGCGCTGCATGTCGACAATATCTACCAGGCGTCGAACGTCTTCCTGGCGATGCCGTTCTTCGACATCGAGCGCGCCGAGGTGTTGAAGGGCCCGCAAGGCACGCTCTACGGGCGCAACAGCACCGCGGGCGTGGTCAACCTGATCACGCGCAGCAAGAGCGACACGCTCAACGGCTATGTGACCGGCCAATATGAAAGCTATGACCGCGCCCGCATCGAAGGTGCGATCGGCATACCGCTCGCGCCCGGCGTCGGCCTGCGGCTGGCCGGGACGGTCGACCAGGGCGGGGGTTTCCAGGACGGCAAGGGCGCGGGCAGCCTGGCCGGCAAAATCTATTTCCCCAAGGTCGGCGCGGTTCCCGATCCCGGCGCGCGCGACAATTTCGGCGACCGCGACCTCTATGCCGGCCGCGCGACGCTCGACATCGCCTTCTCACCCGAGACCAGCCTGATCCTGAAGACCTTCGGCAGCCGCGACCGCGGTGAATCGCAGCAGCCGGATTCGGTCGGCGGGGTCAATAATGGCGGCTTCGTCGAGCCCGACAACGATCCCTACACATTTTATAGCAACCGCTATCCAAAGCGGAAGATCGACGTCTGGGGCACGTCCGCCGCGTTCCAGCATAAGCTCAACGACGCACTCAAGCTCGATATCGTCGCCGGATATCAGTCGGGCGACCGCGATGTCGGCGGCGGCGGCACCGGATCGCCGCAGCGCAATTTCGACTATGACTTCACCGATCGCATTCGCCAGCGCTCGCTCGAACTGCGGCTGTCAGAGCGCAATGGCGGCCTGATCGAATGGGTGGTCGGCGGCTATTATCTGCATGACAAGGTCGATTTCCGAACCAACCTGATCGCGCTCGATGTGTTCGGGACCAATCTGGTCAGCGACTATCACCAGAAGCGCACCAGCAAGGCGGCGTTCGGCCAGGCCGACATCAACCTGACGTCGCGCCTCACTTTGTCGGGTGGGCTGCGCTACACCAGGGACGATGCCAGCTATGCCGGTGCGACCACCGACGCCAACCCCTATGGCGCCTCGATCGTCCCGGTCGTCCTGCCGGCGGTCCCGGTGGTCTTCGACAACGACTTCGACGACGACAATGTCTCGGGCCGGATCACCCTCGCCTTTCGCCCGACCGACACCACCAATGTCTATGCCTCGATCGGCAAGGGCTACAAGGCGGGCGGGTTCGACGGCTCGACGATCTTCAGCAAGCCCGAGGCGCTGCCGTTCAAGTCGGAGAATGTCTGGGCCTATGAAGGCGGGTTCAAATTCTCGGATCGCGGCATGTTCCTGAATGTCGACGGCTTCTATTATGATTTCGACAATCTCCAGGCGAACACCACGACGATCGTCGCCGGGCAGAGCACCAGCGCCAATGTCCGCACCAATGTCGCCAAGGCCCGGCTCTACGGCGTCGATGTCGCGCTCGGCGCGACGCTGGTCCGTTCGGGCCCGCACCGGCTGAGCGTGGACGGCGGCCTCACCTTGCTGCGCAGCAAGATATTGAGCTTCGATTCGAGCAATCCCGCCATCGTCGCGGTCAACCTCGGCAACCAGCTTCCCGCCGCGCCCAAGGCCAGCTTCAACGGGCAGGTCAGCTATAATTATGCCAGCGGCAAGGGCTGGGACGTCACCGCGACCATCGATGCCCGTCGCAAGAGCGGCGAGTTCAAGCGCCTCAACAATGTCGATACCTCCTATGTGCCGGCCTATACCTTGCTCAACGCGCGGCTCGACCTGCATCTCGCGGCGCAGGGACTCACCCTGTTCGCCTATGGCCGCAACCTGACCGACGAGATCTATTATGTCGACAGCAGCGCCACCGCCCGCCTCAGCGGCACGCCGCGCGTGCTCGGCGCCGGCGCCAAGTTCGAATTCTGATGCGCTCCCCTCTTTCCGAAAGCCTCCGCATGCGCCGCCTGCTCGCCCTGCTCGCCACCGCCAGCCTGCTCACCGCCGCCAACGCCGCCAGTGCCGGGGATAAGGGCTTCACCATCGCGGTGATCCCCGACACCCAGAATTATCTCGACTATAGCCACCAGACCGAGGCCGGCTTTCCGTTCGACGCCCGCGAGATGTTCTACGACCAGATGAGCTACATCGCCCGCAACGCGGCGTCGCAGGGCGGCGACATCGTCTTCGCGACCGCGGTCGGCGACGTCTGGCAGCATCCGACCAAGAAGATGGACGACGCGCACGCGGCGATGGGGCTGAAGACCGTGCCCAATCCGTTGCTCGACACCTTTCTTGCCCCCGACCCGCGTACCCTGACGGTGGAAATGCCGATCGCCCGGCGCGGTTACGAGATACTGGCCGGCAAGCTGCCGTTCGCGGTCGTCGCCGGCAACCACGACTATGACGCCAACTGGAGCGACAGCCGCTTCCCGCCCTCGCCCGACATGCGCAACCCCGGCACCAACCCCTTCCCCTATGGCCAGCTCCATTATGGCGGCCTCGCCAACTGGAAGTCGGTGTTCGGCAGCGACACGCCGTTCTTCAGGGGCAAGGACTGGTATGTCGCGTCATCGGATGGCGGCGTCGAAAGCGCGCAGATCTTCGCCGCCGGCGGCTATCATTTCCTGCACATCGGCCTGGAGATGGCGCCGGCCGACACGATCGTCGCCTGGGCGGAAAGCGTGATCCGCGCGCATCCCGGCCTGCCGACGATCATCACCATCCACGACCATCTCAACCCGGACGGCGAGCGCAAGCCGGTGTCCGCGGTCGACTTCAAGGCCGTGCATCCCGAGCATAACAATGCCGAGGACCTGTGGCGCAAATTGCTGTCGCGCCACGACCAAATCTTCCTGGTGCTCAGCGGCCACCAGCACGGCCAGTCGCACCGCACCGACCGCAACGACGCAGGGCACGAGGTCTACCAGATCCTCGCCGACTATCAGGACCGCAACCAGTCAGCCGCCGCTGCGGCGCCCGACATGAAGCTCGCCGGGGTCGGCATCGGCGACGGCTGGCTGCGGCTGATGCGCTTCGACATGGCAGCCGCCGTGCCGACGATTCATGTCAGCACCCAATCGACCTATTACAAGGCGAGCTCGTCGCAGCTGCCGACCTACAGCGCCTTCTACAAGGCCAAGGAGAAACCGAAACTGACCGACGCCGCCTTCCTCGCCGAGGAGGAATTCGCGATCCCGATGCCCGACTTCGTCGCCCGCTTCGGATTGCCGAAGAAATGAGGTCAGGCGGGGTCGTGGCCTCCGTCCAGACCTCGCCCCTCTTTCACATCGCGACCTCGATCCAGTCTTCGACCGTGCGCACCGCATAGACCGCGATCGGCTTCTTCGCAGGCGGATTCTTGGCCTTGCCGGTCGCGAGGTCGAAGCGGGCGCCGTGGATCGGGCAGGCGATCCAGCCGTTCGACATGCGGCCGCATTCGAGCTTCTCCTCGGCGTGCGAGCAGATGTTCGACACCGCGAAGATCCGGCCCGCCGAGTTGCACAGCAGGACCGGTTTGCCGTCGATCTCGACGACATGCTTGGCGCCTGCGGGCAGGTCGGCGAGCGGGAGGACGCGGGTGAAGGGCGCTTCGGTCATCCACGCCGCCTAACATGGCGCCGTCGCGGGCATATGTCCCAGCGCGCAGCCCTTCTTGACTGATCCGCCCCGCCCCGCCTGCCATCACATGCACCCATTTTTGTCGCTGCTTGCAGCATCGGGCCATGCGCTTGCGGCGGCTTCGGGCGGGGGTTAGCCCCGGAGGATCGGACAGCCATCCCCGAAGAGGACGGCCCCAAGCGAGGATATAGGATGTCGTTCGAACTGAACCGGAGGCTGGCGGCGAAGCGCGCGGCGTTGCCGACATCGGCGAATATCGATCCGGTCACCGCCGGGATCATCCGCGGGGCGATGGAGACGGTGTGCTTCGAGGCGGCGACCCATCTCGGCCGCGCTGCCTCGTCGCCGATCATCAACCAGTCGAACGAGCGCAATGCCAGCGTGATCGACTCGCATGGCCGGCTCGCGGCGGTGTCGATCGGCACCCCCCACCTGACCTTCGTGTCGCAGCTCACCGTCCGCTACGGGCTGGAGATGGTCGAGGATTATGACTGGGGGCCCGGTGACGTGTTCCTGGGCAACGATCCCGATTATGGCGGCGGCCACCTGCCCGATTATAATGTCTATGCGCCGGTGTTCGACGAAGCCGGCGAACTGGTGCTGATCCAGGCGCTGCAGGCGCACCAGGGCGACACCGGCGGCAAGGATCCGGGCGGGTTCACGCTCGAGGCGACCGACATCTTCACCGAGGGGCTGGCGATCCCCTGCCTCAAGCTGGTCCATCGCGGCGAGAAGCGCCGCGACGTGATCAAGCTGATCGAGCGCAACAACCGTTTCCCGTCGTTCGCGGGCGACCTCGCGGCGATGATCAGCGGGGTCCAGCTCGCGGTGCGGCTGCTGCAGGAGGTGATCCGCAAATGGGGGACCGATGCGGTCCGCGCGGCGATCAATTACAATATCGACCAGACCGAGAAGCGGCTGCGCG
The DNA here is from genome assembly GCF_058801765.1 of Rhizorhabdus sp. GW822-FHT03C02. Classification (NCBI taxonomy): domain Bacteria; kingdom Pseudomonadati; phylum Pseudomonadota; class Alphaproteobacteria; order Sphingomonadales; family Rhizorhabdaceae; genus Rhizorhabdus; species Rhizorhabdus sp. GW822-FHT03C02. The sequence goes on along the minus strand of NZ_JBXANN010000001.1, from coordinate 650,765 downwards.
AGGAAGTCGCAAGCTGGCCCGACGGCACCTATGAGGCCGACGTCCTGATCGACGCCGACACGATGGGGACCAAGGACGTGCACGTCCATGTCGCGTGCACGATCGCGGGCGACCAGTTGACGGTCGACCTGACCGGCACCGACGACCGCCCGAACCTGGTCGGGGTGTGGAACACCTTCGCCAACAGCCGCGGCTATATCATGACCCAGATCGCCGCCTCGATCGATCCGGGAATCGTCAAGAATGAAGGGCTGTTCCACGGGGTCGAGATGATCATCCCCGAGGGCTGCATCGCCCAGCCGCCGATCAACATGCCCGCCGCGCTCGGTTCCTTCCATCCGGCCTGCGAGATCACCGAGGGGGTGTGCATCGCGCTGTCCCAGGTGGTGCCGGGGCGATCGGCGCCGCAGGTCTACAAGATCGGCATGCCCAATGCGGTGATCGGCTTCAAGAACGGCCAGATGTGGATGGACCAGGGGGTCGACGCGCGGTCGATGGACGTGTCGGCGGTGCAGGGCATCGACGGCTGGGGATCATGCCCGGTGGGCTTGGGCAATCTGCTGCTGTCCGAGGCCGAGGATGCCGAGAGCCGGTTCGCGGTGATCAACATGAATCGCGAGATGACGATGGATTCCGAAGGCGCCGGGCGCTGGCGCGGCCAGCCGGGCAGCCTCAACCAGAAGCAGGTGCTCGAGCCGACGATGGCGATGGCGTGGATGGTCTCGGCCGACCACCCGTTGCGCGGCATCTGCGGCGGCGACGATGCCAGCCCCTATGCGAGCCGGTTCGAGGTGGGGACGCCGAACGAATATAAGGTCGGGCTGACCGCGCGCGCGCAACTGCCCGCGGGCGGGGTTATCGCCTATCAGCATGGCGGTGGCGCGGGCTTCGGCCCGGCGATCGAGCGCGATCCGCAGGCGGTCAGGGAGGACGTGCTCGACGAGATCGTCAGCATCGGCCGCGCCCGCGACAAATATGGGGTGATCTTCACCGGCAGCGTCGAGGATTACGACCTCGCGGTCGATGTCGAAGCGACCGCCGCGCGCCGCGGCGCGATGATGGCCAGCGAACCCGCCTGAAGCGGACGAGATAGAAGAAGAATATCGGGCGGGGAGCGGAATTGCATGGGTTACCGGGTCGGGATCGATATCGGCGGGACGTTTACCGATTTTGCGCTGCTCAAGGGCGCCGAGATCATCCTCCACAAGAATCTGAGCACCCCCGAGGACCGCTCGATCGGGGTGATGGAGGGGCTCGCCAGGCTGGCGGCGATCGAGGGGCTGTCGCTCGCCGATTTCCTGGGGGCGTGCGACGCGGTGGTCCATGGCACGACGATCGCCGACAATACGCTGATCGAGATGAATGGTGCTGTGACCGGGCTGATCACCACCGAAGGCTTCCGCGACGAAATGGAGTATCGGCGCGGCTTCAAGGAGAGCATCTGGGACGTGCGGCTCGAACCGCCGATCCCGATCACCCCACGGCGGCGGCGGCTGACGGTGCCCGAGCGGGTGCTCCATGACGGCCAGGTCCACAAGCCGCTCGACGAGGAGGCAGTGCGCGCGGTCTGCAAGCGGCTCGCCAAACAGGGGGTTGAGTCGGTCGCGATCTCCTTCCTGTTCTCGTTCGTGAACCCGGTCCACGAGAACCGGGTCGCCGAGATCGTCGCCGAGGAGATGCCCGGGGTCCATATCTCGAAATCGCATGCGGTGCTGCCGCGCGCGCCCGAATATGACCGGACCAGCACGACGGTGGTCAACGCCTATGTCGCGCCGCGGGTGACCGACTATCTCGAGAAGCTGGTCCGCCGGGTGCGCGAGGCGGGCTATCCCAGGCAGCTGATGGTGATGCAGGCGAGCGGCGGGGTGATGACCCGCGACTATATCGCCGGATCGCCGATCCGGGTGCTGGCCTCGGGCCCCGCCGGCGGGGTGATCGGGTCGGCGCATGTCGGGGTCGCCAAGGGCTATCCGAACATATTGTGCGTCGACATGGGGGGCACCTCCTACGACATATCGGTGGTGCTGAACGGCGCCGCCCCCGCCGAGGCGGGGTGGAACATGCACCATCGCTATCTGGTCGGGGTGCCGATGGTGAAGGTCGAGACGCTGGGCGCGGGCGGCGGATCGATCTGCGAGGTCGTCGGCGGAGTGCTGCAGGTCGGGCCGGCCTCGGCGGGCTCCGATCCGGGGCCGATCTGCTATGGCCGCGGCGGCATCCGGCCGACGATCACCGATGCGTTGGTGATGCTCGGCATCCTTTCGGCGGAGTCGGATTTCGCCGGCGGCAGCTTCTCGCTGACCAGGGCCGGGGTCGAACCGGCGTTCGCGGCGATCGGCGCGCAGATGGGCTATAGCGCCGAGGAAGCGGCCTATGACTGCTGGCGGGTGGTCAATGCCGGCATGTCGCAGGGGGTGCGGCGGATCACCGCGGGCAAGGGGATCGATCCGCGCGACATGGCGATGCTCGCTTATGGCGGCAACGGCCCGGTGTTCGCGGCGATCCAGGCCGAGGATCTGGGCATATCGCGGGTGCTGGTGCCCAAGGCGTCGCCGACCTTCTCGGCGCTCGGCACGCTCGTCGCCAATCCCAGCATCGACGAGGAACGCTCCTATGTCGCGCCGGCCGATGCGCTCGACCTCGCGAAACTCCGGGCGCTGTGGGGCGAGCTCGGCGCGCGGGCGCTGCGCTACTTCACCGATGCCGGCTTCGCGCCGCACGAGGTGATCGCACGCTACCAGGTCAATATGCGCTATGGCGGGCAGAACTGGTCGCTGAGCTTCGACATGCAGAATGACCGGCCGGTCGGCGAACTGGGCTTCATCGACGAGGGGATCGGCGCCCGGGCGATCGCCCTGTTCAACGAACGCCATATGGCCGAATATGCCCATATCCGCGAGGGCGAGACCCCCGAGATCACCGGGGTGCGGCTCGCCTCGCATGTCGAGACCCCGTCGCCGCCCGCCGGCCAGGGGACGACCGCGGCACGCGCGGTTCCGGCCCCGGCCAAGACCCGCCGCGCCAATCTGGGCGACGGTTTTCGCGAGACCGACATCTTTCTCGGCAGCGACCTCAAACCCGGCCATGCCGTGACCGGGCCGGCGATCATCGAGGAGACCTTCACGACGATCGTCGTCTATCCAGGGTGGACCGCCGAAGTCGACGATGCCGGCGACTATGCGCTGGTCAGGGCGGGCTGAACCGACGTTTCGCGAATCCGCTCTTCCGCGCTAGGGGCCGAGCGAAAGCGCGGAGACCAAGACGTGACCGATGACATGAAGATCGATGCCGAATGGCTGCGCGCCGATGGCTGGAAGACGGTCGAGCCCCTGGCCTTCAGCCGCGCGGTCGGGCCCTATTGGCGAAAGGGTCCGGGGGGTGCCGCCAACTTCGGCCTGATCGCCGAGCAGCGCCACGCCAACGGCCATATGGGCACCGTCCATGGCGGGGTGATCATGAGCTTCGCCGATGATGCGCTGGGCGCGACGGTGACCGAGGCGATCGGCGGCGCCAATTGCGTGACGCTGCAGTTGCAGCTCCAGTTCGTGTCGGCGGGGCTGGTCGGCGACTTCATCAACTGCCAGCCCGAGATCATCCGGCGGACCTCGCAGATCATCTTCCTGCGCGGGCTGATCGTGGCCGGCGAGCGGACGGTCGCGAGCGTCGAGGGGATCTGGAAGCTGGTGAAGCCGCGGGCGGGTTGAGCCCTCGCCCGCCCATCACCCCGCGACCTCACGCATAGTCATAGGGCCCGCTCTTCGCCAACGCGGCGCGGTAGGCCGGGCGGCTGTGGATCGCATCGAGCCAGGCGGCGATCCTCGGTCTGTCTTCGGTGCCGCCGGCGCGATGCGCGGCGAGTTCGAGCGGAAAGCTCATCATCACGTCGGCGGCGGTGAAGGCGTCGCCGGCGAACCAGGCACGCCCCGACAGCTCGGCCTCGACGAAATCGAGATGGTTGCCGATCATCGGCAGATAGCCCCTGCCCGCCTCCTCCGACGTCCGGCCGAGGATCAGCATCGTCACCAGCACCGCCATCAGCGACGCCTCGGCATAATGCATGAAATAGCGATAATGGCGCTTGCCCCCGGCATCCGCCGGGGCTCCCAACCGGCCGCCCGCCTTGTCGACGAGATGCTCGATGATCGCCCCGGATTCGGCGATCACCACGCCGTCATCCTCGATCATCGGCGACTTGCCGAGCGGGTGGAGCCCGCGCAGCTCGGGCGGCCCGCCCATCGTCGACAGGCGCGGGTAGAAGCGCAGCTCATAGGGGAATTCGAGTTCCTCGAGCAGCCACAGGATGCGCTGCGAGCGCGAGCGTTCGAGATGGTGGAGGATGATCATGGGGGAGTCCTTCGATCAAGCAGCGATCACCGCGTCGTCCCCGCCTCGCTCAGCACCGTCTGCTCCTCCTCGGACAGGCCCATCACCTCGCCGAAGATATAGGCGTTGTGCTGGCCGAGCCTGGGGGCGCCGTCGGTGATCGCGGCGGGGTCGGTCATTCGCCAGGACGGGCCGACCACCGGGCGGACCTCGCCGTCGGCATCGCCGACAGGCCGGTAGAAGTCGCGGGCCCAGAGATGGTCGTCGGCGATCAGGTCGACCGAATTGGCGCTCTTGGCGGCGGCGATGCCGGCGGCCTGGAGGTCGGCGGCGAGCGCGCGGGCGTCGCGGTCGCGGGTCCAGCCGGCGAGCAGCGCGTCGAGTTCGGCTTCGTGCGCCTTGCGTCCGGCCAAGGTCGCGAAGCGCGGGTCGCCGGCACCTTCGATCATGCGCGACAGCGTCTGCCAGCCGGCATCGTCGGCCACCGCGATGGCGATCCAGTCGTCGCCGGCGCAGCGCCACACGCCGTGCGGGGCCATGTCGGCATGGCGATTGCCGTCGCAGCCGGCGATGCGGCGGTTGAGGCTATGGTCGATCACGGCGTCGCCGATCAGGCTGGTCATCGTCTCGACCGCCGAGACGTCGACGAACTGGCCCTCGCCGGTGCGCTGACGGTGGGCGAGCGCGACGAGTGCGGCGAAGACCGCGGCGGCGCCGAAGCTCGAATCGGCGAAGCGGATGTTCATCCCCTTCGGCGGCTCGCCGTCATGGCCGACCAGCGCGCTCAGCCCGCCGAGCGCCGCGAAGCACGGCGCATAGCCGGTCTGATAAGCGAGCGGACCGTCATTGCCGTACATCCCCATCGACACGAAGATGATGTCGGGTTTGACCGCCCGCGCCGCATCATAGCCGAGGCCGAGCCGGGCGATCGCGCCGGGGCGCAGATTCTCGATGACGATGTCGCACCGCGCGATCAGGTCCTTGACCAGCGCGATCCCGGCCGGCGACTTCATGTCGATCTGGACGCTCAGTTTCTGCGGGTTGACCGCCATGAAGCCCGGCGCCTTGTCGATATCGTCGACCCCGAAGCTGCGGGTGACATCGAGCGAGCCGAGGCTTTCGACCCGGATCACCTCGGCGCCGAGAAAGGCGAGCTGCTTGCCCGCATAAGGCCCCGCCCAGACCTTGGTCAGTTCGAGCACCCTGATCCCGGCGAGCGGGCCGCCCCGGCCGGTCATGCCGGCACCGCCTGCGCGCAGAGCGCCGCATCGGCGTCGAGCAAGGGCGCGGCGCGTTCGATCCGCGCCGGGGTCAGGCTGAGCCTGTAGGGCACGGTCGGGTACAGCGCCTTGCCGAGCACCGGGTGATCGACCTCGGCGAAATAGCCGCGATGTACATATTGCGGCGAGCGCAGCAGGTCGCTGGGGTCGTTGACCGGAACGAGGGTGAGCCCGAGCCGCTGCGCGGCCTCGGCGGCCTCGTCCTTGTCCCGGGTCAGCAGCCAGGCGCCGATCTCGGCGCGGCAGGTCGCGAGCCTTTCGGGGGTGAGCCCGCGTTCGAGCCAGTTGTCGGGAAAGGCCGCCATCCAGGCCGGATCGCCGAGCAGCGTGCGCAGCGCCTGCCAATGGCCGGGCGCCGACATCCAGATATAGACGAAGCCGGCGCGGCACGGGAAGATTCCGGCCGGACCGCCAAGATCGAACTGGGTACGGCTGGTGCCGACGTCCATGTCGCCGGCGACCATCTGCCCGAGCACATAGTCGACCCGTGACGCCATCACCTCCTGACCCGAAATGTCGATCGTGCGGCCGACGCCGCCCGCCCCGCGACCGATCAGCGCGGCGACGGTGCAGGTCGCGGCATCGAGCCCGGCCTCATAATTGGCCATGAACCGCCCCGCCCCCTTGAGCGGCGGCCGGTCGGGATCGCTGCCGCTCGGGGTGTGATAGCCCCAGCCGCTGCTATGCATCACGGTCAGCGCCTCGGCCTGCGCGCGGTCGGGCGGCGCGGCGCGGCCGAACGGGGTGACCGAGGTTAGCACCAGCCCCGGCCAGTCGGCGGCGAGCCGATCGGGATCGAGACCGATCGCCTCGAGCCAGCCGGGGGCATGATCGTCGATCACCGCATCGGCGTGGCGTAGCAGCGCATGGAGCGCGGTCCGTCCGGCATCGCTCGCCAGGTCGAGCGCGACCGAGCGCTTGTTGGTGTTCAGATAGGCGAACAGCCCGCTGCGTTCGGTGCCGGGCAGATCGTCGAGAAAGGGGCCGAGCGCGCGGGTCGGGCTGCCGGTGCCGGGGCGTTCGACCTTGATCAGTTCGGCGCCGAAATCGGCCAGCAGCTTGCCGCAATATTCGCCCGCCACCCGTTCGGACAGCTCGACGATCCTGAAATGGCGCAAGGCCGACATGGTCTCTCCCCGATCGCGGCCCATGGCAGGCATCGCGTCTCTCCGCCGCCGTTGAAGCAGCCTTGCGCACCAGCATGCAACAGCCGTCGCGCCGCGGTTTGTCCCGGCCTGCACGGGCAATAGCCGCAAGCTGCACATGCTGTCACTTTCGGGCCGATCGCTTCAAAGCCGAACGCGAAGCGTGTTTAAGAAGGCGCACCAACGAGAAGAACGAGGGGGTAGCGATGGCCGAGACGCATGACGTGATCGTGATCGGATCGGGTGCGGCGGGCATGACCGCGGCGCTGCGCGCCCGCGATCTGGGTCTCGACGTGCTGGTGGTCGAGAAGGCGCATAAATATGGCGGTACCTCGGCGACCTCGGGGGGCGTCGCCTGGATCCCCAACCATGGCCTGGGCGGCACCACCGACAGCCGCGAGGAGACGCTGACCTATCTCGACGCGGTGATCCAGGAGCCGGTCGATCGCGCACGGCTCGAAGCCTATGTCGACAGCGGCGCCGAGATGCTGCGCTATCTGGGCGCGACCGACATCCATTTCATCTCGATGCCGTGGCCCGATTATTTCGCCGAGCTGCCGGGATCGCGGGCCGACCGGTCGCTGGTGCTGCCGATGTGGGACGGGCGCCGGCTCGGCGACCGTTTCCCGCTGGTCCGCGAGCAATATCCGCGCTTCAAGCTGTTCAACCGCTATGCGATGAATCTCGAGGAGACCTTCACGATCGCCGCGCGCGCCAAGGGCTGGCAAAAGATGCTCGCGCGGGTGATCGGCCGCTACTGGACCGATCGCGGCACCCGCAAGCTGACGAAGCGCGACCGCTGGTTCACCTCGGGTACCGCACTGATCGGGCCGCTGCTCGAACAACTCGGCAAACGCGGGGTCGAGATCAGGCTCGAGACGAAGCTGGAGCGGCTGATCACCACCGACGAGAAGGTGACCGGAGTCCGGGTCAGCCATTTCGGCAGCGAATATGACATCGCGGCGCGGCACGGGGTGATCATCTGCGCGGGCGGGTTCGAATGGAGCCAGACACTGCGCGACCGCTTCTACCCGGTGAAGACCTCGATCTGGTGGACCAGCACCCCGCAGGGCGCCAACGCGGGCGAGGCCTTGATCGCCGCCGAGGCGATCGGCGCCGCGACCGAGCATACCGGACAGGGCTGGTGGGCACCGACGATGATCCTGCCGAGCGCCAGCGCCTCCAATTTCGAGGAGGTCCACCAGGCGGTGTTCGACGTCGGCCGGCCGGCGAGCGTGTGCGTCAACCGCAACGGCGACCGCTTCGTCAACGAGAGCTGCAGCTATGACCGGTTCGGGGTGGCGATGGTCGAGGACCAGATCAGGACCGGCGCGAACACGCCGTGCTGGCTGGTGTTCGATTCGACGTTCCGCGCCAAGTTCACCGCCGGCGGGATCCTGCCGAGCGCGGTGATGTCCGACGCGTCGATCCCGGTCGACTGGTGGGATCATTATGTGTTCAAGGCCGACACGATCGGCGCCTTGGCGAAGAAGCTCGACCTCGATCCGGCCAAGCTCGACCAGGTCGTCGCGCGGATGAACAGCTACGCCGAACAGGGTGAGGATCCCGAATATGGCCGCGGCAGCACGATCTACGACAAGAGCTTCGGCGACCCGACCTGCAAGCCCAACCCCGCGCTCGGGCCGATCCGCAAGGCGCCTTATTATGCGATCCCGATCCAGCTCGGCGATCTCGGCACCAAGGGCGGGCTGAAGGCCGACCACAAGGCGCAGGTGCTCGACGGGCAGGACAGGCCGATCGCCGGCCTCTATGCCGCGGGCAACGCGACCGGGAGCCCGTTCGGGCTCAACTATCCGGGCGCCGGCGGGACGATCGGGCCGGCGATGGTGTTCGGCTATCTCGCCGCCAATGCGATCGCCGCGCGCGCGACCAACCGCGATCTGGACGTGCGCGAGCCGGCGGCGGTGGCCTAGACCCAGACCCTAGGGATTCATCGCCCGACCGGTGCGCAAACCAGCCTCGGCAGATTGACAGAGTCAGGCTCAGCGGACATTCTACCCGACAGTAACTACTAGACCAACGGGTTAGGAAGGCAGTCGACGATGGCATTGCGCACACGTTTCACCGAGCTTGCGGGCATCGAGCATCCGATCGTCCAGGGCGGCATGATGTGGGTGGGCCGCGCCGAACTGGCCGCGGCGGTGTCGAATGCGGGCGGCCTGGGCATCATCACCGCGCTGACCCAGCCGACCCCCGACGATCTGCGCCGCGAGATCGAACGTTGCCGGACGCTGACCGACAAGCCGTTCGGGGTGAACCTGACGATCCTGCCGTCGGTGACGCCGCCGCCTTATGCCGAATATCGCCGCGCGATCATCGACAGCGGCATCACGATCGTCGAGACCGCCGGCTACAAGCCGCAGGAACATGTCGACGATTTCAAGGCGCATGGGGTCAAGGTGATCCACAAATGCACCGCGGTCCGCCACGCGCTGTCGGCCGAGCGGATGGGAGTCGACGCGATCTCGATCGACGGGTTCGAATGCGCCGGCCATCCGGGCGAGGACGATATCCCTGGGCTGATCCTGATCCCGGCGGCCGCCGACAAGGTCAAGATCCCGATGATCGCCAGCGGCGGTTTCGGCGACGGCCGCGGCCTTGCCGCCGCACTCGCTTTGGGGGCCGAGGGGATCAACATGGGCACGCGCTTCTGCGCGACGGTCGAGGCGCCGATCCACGACAAGGTGAAGCAGTTCCTGGTCGACAATGACGAGCGCGCGACCAACCTGATCTTCCGCACCTTCCACAATACCGGCCGCGTCGCCAAGAATGCGATCTCCGACGAGGTGGTCGCGATCTCGAGCAAGCCGGGCGCGGTGTTCGCCGACGTCCAGCCTTTGGTGTCGGGCGCCCGCGGCAAGGTCGCGCTGGAAACCGGCGACATCGACGCCGGGCTGGTGTGGGCGGGCCAGGTCCAGGGGCTGATCCACGACATCCCGACCTGCAAGGTGCTGATCGACCGGATTATGGCCGACGCCGAGGCGATCATCCGCGGCCGGCTCGCGGGCATGCTGGCGTAACGGAAGGTTCTTCTTCTTAAGCCTTCTCCCGTTCTTCACGGGAGAAGGTTGGATGAGGGTCTTTTGACTTCCTTCTGACGCACCCAGCCCGAGGGCATTGAATAGAAGAAAAGAAGAAGACCCTCATCCAAACCTTCTCCCGCACGCGGGAGAAGGCTTCAGAAGGAAGGGCGCAAGCCGCGTGGACGGCAGGGACATCACAGGGGGCATGAGGGGACAAAGCGGGGCTGTGGCGGCCTGATATCGAACGATACAAAGATGATCGTCTGAAGGAGAGCAGCATGGCCGAAACCGAAGCCCCCTCGGCGGAGGAGATCATCCTCTACGAGAAGAATCCGAAGACCAAGATCGCGACGATCACTCTCAACCGCCCCGACTATCTCAACGCCCCGACGATCGCCGCGCGGCTGCGCTATTCGGACCTGATCCACCGCGCCAATGTCGACGACGACGTCAAGGTGCTGGTGATCCGCGGGGTCGGCAACAATCTGGGCGGCGGCGCCGACCTGCCCGAGCAGGAGGCGATGCTGACCGGCGGCGAGCATTCGCTGCTCCACGAATTCCGGATCGGCGCCGACGAGGACGTCAAATATCCCCCCAAGGGCAGCTTCCGCTATCTCGCCTCGCTGACCCAGCTCTACGCCAATTCCAACTATGGCTGCCGCAGCCTCCAGGATTTCAAGAAGATCTCGATCCTCGAGGTGAAGGGCTATTGCTATGGCTGGCACTTCTACCAGGCCGCCGATGCCGACCTGGTGATCTCGTCGGACGACGCGCTCTTCGGCCACCCCTCGTTCCGCTATGTCGGCTGGGGTCCGCGGATGTGGCAATGGGCGCAGACGATGGGGGTACGCAAGTTCCAGGAGATGCTGTTCACCGGGCGCCCGTTCACCGCGCAGGAAATGTACGACTGCAATTTCCTCAACAAGGTCGTGCCGCGCGACCAGCTCGAAGCCGAGATCGAGAAATACGCCACCGCCTGCTCGAACACCCGGCCGACCGACGTCGTCTTCATGCAGAAGACCTTCTTCGAGGTGATGAAGCAGCAGCAGGGCGAATATATGGGCAGCATCATGACCGCCTGGATGGAATCGATGCTGCCGCTGGTCCGCAACGACGCCGAGGAACTGACCCTCGACGAAGAGACGTTCGGCAAGGGGCTGAACAATGCGGTCAAGGACAACGACATGCTGTTCCCGCCCGATTTCCGGCTGAGCAAAGCCGGGCGGAAGATGAAGGAGTAGGAGTCCCCCTTCATCACTGCGGGTATTGCGTACTGACAGGCAGCCATAACCACACCGTCATGCTGAACTTGTTTCAGCATCCACTCTTCCACTCGGGAACGGCCCCTTGTTACCCGGTGGATCCTGAAACAAGTTCAGGATGACGAAGTGAGGTTCCTGCGGCCCCGCGTGCGGACGACGAGCGGAAAGCAAGGAGCCCCCCCATGCAATATCGCACGCTCGGCCACAGCGGCTTGATCGTCTCGCGGCTCGGTTTCGGGGCGCTGACCTTCACCCAGGGCAATCAGTCGATCGGATCGGTGTACAAGGTCGGCGCGGCGCTCGCCGACCAGCTCGTCGGGCGGGCGATCGATGCCGGGGTGACCCTGTTCGACACCGCCGACGTCTATGCCGACGGCGAGTCCGAGACGCTGCTCGGCGCAGCGCTCGGGCCGCATCGCGACCGGGTCGTGATCACCAGCAAGGTCGGCAATCGCGGATCGGGCGAGCGGTCGCCGATGCGTGCGGGATTGTCGAAGCGGCACATCCTCTGGTCGATCGACCAGAGCCTCAAGCGGCTCGGCACCGACTGGATCGACCTCTATGTCGCGCACCGCGAGGATCCGTTCACCCCGATCGAGGAAACGCTCGAGGCGTTCGACGCGGTGGTGCGCGCGGGCAAGGTCCGCCATGTCGGCTTTTCCAACTGGTCGGCGTGGAAGGCGGCGGCGGCGATCGAGATCCAGCGGGCCAATGGGCTCGCGCCCTTCACCCACGGCCAGGTCTATTATTCGCTGCTCGGCCGCGACGTCGAACGCGACATGCTGCCGATGATGGCGCATCAGCGGATCGGCGCGACGGTGTGGAGCCCGCTGGCCTATGGCTTCCTCGGCGGCAGCTACACCCGCGAGGATCTGGCGAAGCCCGACAATCGCTTCTCGAGCTTCGACATGCTCGGCTTCGACCGCGACAAGGGCTTCGCGCTGCTCGACATGATGCGCGGGATCGCCGCGGCACGATCGGCAAGCGTCGCCCAGATCGCGATCGCCTGGCTGCTCGCCCGCGAAACGGTGACCAGCGTGCTGCTGGGCGCGACCAAACGCCACCAGCTCGACGACAATCTCGGCGCGATCGACGTGACGCTCGCCCCCGAGGATCTGGCGGCGCTCGACGCTGCGACCGCGATCGACCCGATCTATCCGACCTCGCAATGGATCGCGCCCGACCGGCGAACGGCCAAGGCGCTGGGCCAGCTATAAGTCAGGCGGATAATCAGGCCGATTCCGGCGCCCTGGCGAACTGCGCTTCGCTCAGTTCCTCGAAGCTCTGCTCGACGAGATTGACATGGTGGAGCATCGCCGCATGCGCGGCGGCGGCGTCGCCGCGGATGATCGCCGAGACCACCGCATCATGTTCGGCGAGCGAACGCGGGAGCCGCCCCTCGAGGTGGAACTGGGCCCGGCGGAACGGGCCGAGCCGGCGGCGGACCGAGGCGGTGATCTCGGCAAGCACCGCATTATGCGCGCCCGCATAGATCATCGTGTGGAAATTGTGATTGGCGTCGGCGAAGGCGTCGGCATCATCGGCGTCGGCGAGCGCGCGCATCCGGTCGTGGAGGTCCTGGAGCCGGCGCCGTTCGGTCGGCGCCATCGACAGCGCCGCCAGCCGGGCGCAGGTTGCCTCGAGTTCGCCCATCGCCACGAACAGTTCCTCGAGCTGGGCCGGGGTCACCTGCGCGACGATCGCGCCGCGCCGCGGCCGCACCTCGATCAGCCCGGTCGTCGCCAGCTGGCGCAGCGCCTCGCGCACCGGGGTGCGCGACACCGCATAACGCTGCGCAAGGAGTTGCTCGTCGAGCCGGGCGCCCGGCGCGAACTCGCCGGCGAGGATCGCTTCGGCCAGATCCTCGGCAAGCTTGTCGACCGTCGTCCCGTTCAACACGTCCATTCCTTGTCCATGCGCCTTGATACCGCACTGGGCGAACAAGCGCGCGGAGAAATTTGCATGCAAAAATGACGGTTCAGCAACAATTCCATTGCCGAATCGAATATTGCATGCAATCTTAATATTGCGCATACAGAATTGCGTTATCTGCAATCATGCGTGTGTGTTCGCTGAGGGGATGTCTGGGCGCTGACCAATAGGGAGCGACCCAACATGCGGACGATTTACGGAATTTCGGCGCTGGTTCTCGGCGCGTGCAGCAGCGTCGCTTCAGCCGCGGATGGGGATTGGGCCCTGCACGGTTTCGGCGATGTCGTGCTCAAGAACGACTATGTCACCCCGCGCGGGCTGGTGGTGACGACCGCGGGCGAGACAGTCCAGGTGCTCGGAGGACTTGTGCTGGTGGCGCCGAGCGGCGTCGCCTTTCATGCCGGGACCTGGACCGACCTCAATCCCGACTTCAAAAGCTATAATGGCGGGGCGAACGTCACCGCGCTCAACGAGTTCGATTTCTTCGCCGGCATCGACAAGGACCTGGCGAAGAACCTGAATGTCGGGGTCGAATATGTCCAGTTCGTCAGCGGCCAGCCGTCCAAGGCGTTCCGGACCGAGCGCAACATCGAATTCAGCCTGAAATATCGCGACGGCAAGCCCGACCTTCCCTACAGCATCAATCCCTATGCCAAGCTGTTCTGGGCGGTCGGCGGCAAATCGTCGACGGTGGTGATGGGCAAGGCCGGCGGCACGTTCGACGTCGAACTGGGCGCGATCCCGACCTGGAAGGGCAAGAGCTTCACCCTCGCCGCCCCGACCTGGATCACCGCCGGTCCCAAGGGCTTCTGGGGCGCCAAGAGCAACGGCCTGTATCCGATCGCCAAGCCCGACGGCAATTTCGGCGTCTTTTCGACCGGGCTCAAACTGTCGACGCCGCTGAGCTTCATCAAAGGCGCGGCGGGCGCGAGCATCTATGCATCGGCGCAATATTACTATCTGATCAACGACAATCTGCAGGCTGCCAAACAGCTTCTGAGCGGGGGCGTTCCCAATTTCGCCACCGGGAAGATCGTCGGCGGACCGGACAATCGCAGCCACCTCGTGTTCGGCACGGGGATCAGCTTCGGCTTCTAGGAGAGGAAGACCGACCCGAAGGCCCCGACCGGGCCTTCGGACCCTTTGCGATCGGAGGTAGAGCGATGCCCGGTATTCCCGCCACGCCTTATGATTTCGAGCTGCGGCCGCAGCAGGCCGCCTTGCTGATCATCGACATGCAGCGCGATTTCATCGAGCCCGGCGGCTTCGGCGCCGCGCTGGGCAACGACATCGCCCAGCTCCAGCGCACGATCGCCCCGCTCAAGACGCTGCTCGCCGCGGCGCGCGCCGCCGGGCTGCTGGTGATGCACACCCGCGAGGGCCATATGCCCGACCTGAGCGACCTGCACGAGACCAAGCGGACCCGCGGGCGCGGCGCGATGACGATCGGCGACGCCGGGCCGATGGGGCGCATCCTGGTGATCGGCGAGCCCGGCCACGACATCATCGCCGATCTCTACCCGATCGACGGCGAACCGGTGATCGACAAGCCCGGCAAGGGCGCCTTCTACGCCACCGAGCTCGGCGCGCTGATCGCCGAGCACCGGCTGACCCAGTTGATCGTGTGCGGGGTGACCACCGAGGTCTGCGTCCACACGACGGTGCGCGAGGCGAACGACCGCGGCATCGACTGCCTGGTCCTGTCGGACTGCACCGGGTCCTATTTCCCCGAATTCCACGAGGTGGCGTTGCGTATGATCGCCGCACAGGGCGGCATTTTCGGATGGGTTGGCGATTCCACGGGCGTCATCGCCGCGCTCACCGCACCGGCGGAACCGGAAGCTGTATGATCAGGGGGCTAGCATCATGAGCGTGACCGCGAAGACCGGGCCGTTCCCGGCGACATTGCCGCAGAAACTGCCGTGGTGGACACCCGGCGACTGGAACGCCTTTTTCGGTTTCGGCACCAACATCCTGGTGAACGTGCTGGTGCTGACCGGGCTGCTGCGCTTCGTGCTGAAGCTGCCCGATCCGATCATCTTCGGCCGCATCCTGCCCGCGGTCGGGCTGATGTTGTGCCTGAGCACGATCTATTATGCCTGGCTGGCCCGCCGGCTGGCGGAGAAGACCGGCCGCACCGACGTCTGCGCGCTGCCCTCGGGGATCAGCGTGCCGCATATGTTCGTCGTCGTGTTCGTGGTGATGCTGCCGATCCTGATCGCCAGCGGCAACCCGGTCGAGGCGTGGAGCGCGGGGCTGACCTGGGTGTTCATCCAAAGCTTCGTGCTGATGGCCGGCGGGTTCGCGGCACCGCTGATCCGGCGGATCACCCCGCGCGCGGCGCTGCTCGGGTCGCTGGCCGGAATCTCGCTGACCTTCATCTCGCTGAGCCCCGGCGCGCAGGTGTTCATGACCCCGGTGATCGGCGTCACCTGCCTGGCGGTGATCCTGGCGAGCTGGCTGGGCGATTTCCGTTATCCCGGCGGCATCCCCGGCGGACTGATGGCGATCCTCGTCGGATCTCTGCTCGCCTGGGGCGGGCATCTGCTCGGCTTCGAACTGGGCGGGATCGGTCCCGACAAGGTGACCGGGGCGCTCGCCGATTTCGGCTTCCATCTGCCGCATCCGGCGATCGCCGAGATTTTCGGCGGCTTCAAATATATCGGGGTGATCCTGGTCACCGCGATCCCGTTCGGCATCTACGACCTGGTCGAGGCGATGGACAATGTCGAGAGCGCCGAGGCGGCGGGCGACCATTTCCCGACCACCCGGGTGCTGACCGCCGACGGGGTGATCAGCCTGATCGGCTGCCTGATGGGCAACCCGTTCATCAACGCGGTCTATATCGGCCATCCCGGCTGGAAGGCGATGGGCGGCCGCACCGGCTATTCGGCGGGCACCGGCCTGTTGATGCTGTTCCTCACCTGGTTCGGGGTGATCGGGCTGATGATGGCGGTGATCCCCGCGGTCGCGCTGCTGCCGATCCTGCTCTATATCGGCATGCTGATCGGTGCGCAGGCCTTCCAGGAAAGCCCGCACAAACATGCCCCCGCGGTGGTGCTGGCGATCGTGCCGACGATCGCGTCCTGGGGCCTGACCCAGATCAACAATGCGCTGGGCGCGGCCGGCACCAATGCCGAGAAGGTCGGGCTCGATGCGCTCGGCAACAATGGCGTACTCTATCACGGGCTCCAGATCCTGGGCAGCGGCGCCACGTTGTGCGGGATCATTCTGGGGTCGATCACGGTGTTCATCATCGACCGCAAACTCGACAAGGCCGCCTATTTCGCTTTTGCCGGCGCGGTGCTGACCTTCTTCGGGCTGATCCACGCCGAATCGATCGGGGTGATGAAGACTCCGGCGGTGGCGGCGGCCTATCTGCTGGTCGCGGTCTTCCTGTTCCTCTGCTCGATGAAGGAAAGCGCGGCTACGGAAACCGAAGGCGAACCGTTCGAAGGCGCGATCGCGCAGGCGGCCGAATGAGCGCGCCCGACCAGACCGAAGTGATGATTCTGGCACGGATGGCGGGGTTGGCGATCGACCCCGCCCATCTGCCCGGGGTCACGCACAACCTCGGCCTATTGCTCGGCCAGGCAGCCCTGCTGATGAACCCTCCGATCGATCCGCTGGTCGAGCCGGCGCCGGTCTATCGACCATGAAGCTGATCGACAGACCGCTCGATCTGGCCGGCGCGGCGACGATCGCGCGGGCGGTGCGTGCCGGGCGCTGCTCGGCGCTGGCATTGATCGAAAGCCGGCTGACCCGGATCGAGCGGCTCAACCCGCGGCTCAACGCCTTCACCGAGATCATGGGCGACCGCGCCCGCGCCGAGGCGCAGGCGGTCGACACGCTGGTCGCCGAGGGCCGCGATCCGGGTCCGCTGGCCGGGGTGCCGTTCGGGGTGAAGGACAATTACGATGTTGCCGGGCGGGTGACCACCGCCGGGTCGATCATCAACCGCGCGCACCCGCCGGCCTCCGCCGACGCCGTGCTGCTACAGCGGCTCACCGCCGCCGGCGCGGTGCTGGTCGGCACCCAGAATATGGACGAATATGCCTATGGCTTCACCACCGAGAACGCCCATTATGGCCCGACCCGCAACCCCGCCGATGTCGGCCGCAGCGCCGGCGGCTCGTCGGGCGGATCGGCGGCGGCGGTGGCGGCGGGGCTGTGCGACTTCGCGCTGGGCACCGACACCAACGGATCGATCCGGGTGCCGTCCTCGTTCTGCGGCATCTTCGGGCTGAAGCCGAGCTTCGGCCGGCTGCCGCGCACCGGCACCTTCCCCTTCGTCCATGAGCTCGACCATCTCGGGCCGTTCGCACGCAGCGTCGCCGACCTGGCTCTGGTCTATGACATGATCCAGGGCCATGACGCCGGCGACGCCGCCTGCGCCGCCCGCCCCTCGCACCCGACCCGCCATGTCCTCGACGAGGAATTCACCGGCAGCGCCGCGATCCTCGACGGCTGGTTCGCCGACATGGCCGATGCGCAGGGTCGTGCGGCGGTAGCGGCAGTGGCGGACGCGCTGGGCGCGACCGCCCGGGTCACCCTGCCCGACGCGCACAAGGCCCGCGCCGCCGCCTTCGTGATGACGTCGGCGTCGGGCGGCAACCTCCATGCCGAGGCGTTGCGCGATCGCGCCGGCGATTTCGATCCGGCGACCCGCGACCGGCTGCTCGCCGGGCTGCTGCTGCCCGCGCATGCGGTGCTGCAGGCGCAGCGCTTCCGCAGCCTGTTCCGCGAGCGGCTGGCCGAGGCGTTTCGCCATCACGACCTGCTGATCGCGCCGGCGACCCCGTGCGCGGCGCCGCTGCTCGGCCAGGCGACGATCCGGGTGAACGGCGAGGATGTGCCGGCACGCGCCAATATCGGCCTGCTCACCCAGCCGCTGAGCTTCGTCGGCCTGCCGATCGTCACCGTGCCGGTGCACAATGGCACGATGCCGATCGGGGTGCAGATCATCGCCAGGCCCTGGCGCGAGGATCTGGCGCTGCAGGCGGCGGCGCATCTCGAACGGACCGGTATCGTCCAGGCAAGGACCGTGGAACCATGATGATCAACGACCCCGCGACACTGGCCGGGGCGACCGCCGCGTTCGACGCCTATGAGGCGGCGCTGATGGCCAATGATCTCGACGCGCTCGATGCGCTGTTCTGGCCGTCCGAGTTCACGGTGCGGATCGGACCGGGGCAGAATCTCTACGGCATCGACGCGATCCAGGCGTTCCGCGCGGCGCGGGTCGGCGGTTCGCCGAAACGCGAACTGCTCAGGGTGACGATCACCAGCTTCGGCACCGACTTCGCCACCGCCAATGCCGAATTCCAGCGGGCCGGCGCCCCCGCGCCCGGGCGGCAGACCCAGTGCTGGGCCCGCTTCCCCGAAGGCTGGCGGGTGGTGAGCGCGCATATCTCGATGCTCGGCGAGGGCCACTGACATGACATTGCGCGCCGTTCCCAGCCTGCCCGCCGTCCTCGACCTCACCACGGTCCGCGACCTCTATGGCGCAGGCAGCTTCACGCCGCTCGAGCTGATCACCGCGCTGATGGCGCGGATCGATGGCACCGATCCGGCGGCGTTCATCGCTCGTTCCCCGATCGACCGGATCCGCGCCGATATCGGCGACCTGCTGGCGCGCGCGGCCGAGGTCAACTCGTTGCCGCTGTGGGGGATCCCGTTCGCGGTCAAGGACAATATCGACGTCGGCGGCCTGCCGACCACCGCCGCCTGCCCCGCCTTCGAACATGTACCAGCCGAGGATGCCGCGGTGGTCGCCCGGCTGAAGGCCGCCGGCGCGATCGTCATCGGCAAGACCAACCTCGATCAGCTCGCGACCGGGGTCAACGGCACCCGATCGCCTTATGGCGCGCCGCGATCGGTGTTCTCGACCGACCATATTTCGGGCGGATCGAGTTCGGGATCGGCGGTCGCGGTCGCCGCCGGCCTGTGCAGCTTCGCGCTCGGTACCGACACCGCCGGATCGGGCCGGGTGCCGGCAGCGTTCAACAATCTGGTCGGGATCAAGCCCACGCCCGGCCTGCTCAGCACCAGCGGGGTGCTCCCCGCCTGCCGCAGCCTCGACTGCGTGACGATCTTCGCGCTCAACGTCGCCGATGGTGCGGCGATCCGCGGGCTCGCCGAGGGCTTCGATCCCGCCGACCCCTATTCGCGCCGCGCGACACCCTTGCCGCTGCCCGCCGCCGGGCTGCGGATCGGCGTGCTCGCCCCCGCCGACCGCGAATTTTTCGGCGATGACGAGGTCGCACGCCTTTACGACGCGGCGATCGCCGCCGCCGCAGCCCTCGGCGACATCGTCGAGATCGACTTCGCCGCGTTCCGCGAAACCGCGACCTTGCTCTATGACGGCCCTTGGGTCGCCGAGCGGCTCGTCGCGTTCGAAGGTTTCGACCTGCCGATCACCGCGCTCGACCCCAGCGTCGCGATCATCACGCTGGGCGGCGCCGGGCGGACCGCCGCCGACACCTTCCGCGGCCTCTATGCGCTCGAGGCGCTCAAGCGCCGCGCCGAGACCGAATGGGCGAAGGCCGATATCCTGCTGCTGCCAACCGCGCCAACGATCTACCACGTCGACGCGATGCTCGCCGACCCGATCAGGCTCAACAGCCGGCTCGGCACCTATACCAATTTCTTCAACCTGCTCGGCATGAGCGGGATCGCGATCCCGGCGGGCTTTCGCGCCGACGGGCTGCCCGCCGGGGTGACGCTGGCCGGACGCGGCTTCCAGGACGATGCGCTGGTGCCGATCGCCGACGCGCTGCACCGCGCGATCGGCAGCGGCGCTGGATGCGACCGGACCGAGCGCGACTATCCGCCGCTGCCGACACCGCCCGCCGGCGAGACGATCGACCTGGTCGTCGTCGGCGCTCATCTGTCGGGAATGGCGCTCAACCATGAGTTGCTGGCGCTCGGTGCGACGCTCAAGGCGGCGGCGCGCACCACCACCGATTATCGGCTGTTCGTGCTGCCCGACACGGTCCCGGCCAAGCCCGGGCTGATCCGGGTGCCGGGCTTTGCGGGACCGAGCATCGCGGTCGAGATCTGGTCGCTCGACCCGGCGGCATTCGGGCGGTTCGTCGCGAAGATTCCCGGCCCGCTCGGGATCGGCAAGGTCCGGCTCGACGACGGGTCGCAGGTCTCGGGCTTCCTGTGCGAATCGCTCGCGCTGGTCGACGCGCCCGAGATCACCGACTTCGGCGGGTGGCGGGCCTATGTCGCGTCGCAGATAGCGGGCTGAACCTCCGTCACCGTCAGTGGTTCGCGGCGACTGCCTGGTCGATCGCGTCGGTTGCGGGGCGGCCGACGGGATCGCTCGCTTCCTTCGGCATCCGCGCCTCGATTGGGCGCAGCCATGACGCGGCCTGCGTACCGATCGCGATCTGGGGGTTGGAGGGAATCAGCCGACCGCGCGCTTCCCAGCTGCCGACCAGCCCCCTGGCCTCGCCGAACGCCGCCGCCAGCGGCTGGTTTCGGCGCAGCGCATGGTTGACGAGCGCGTCGCCGAAGAAGGTCCAGTCATTGTCGGAGGCGCATCCGAACGAGGTGCGGTCCGCCGCCGCCGCGGTGATCACCGCGCCCTCCGCCGTGGCCAGAGCCGGCACGAAGATCCCTGCGAAACAGGCGCTGATGATCACCAGCCGGTTGCGCATATGCCCATGCCGCAGGACATAATCGAGCCAGGACGGCGCCAGCGTGGCGAGGAATGCGCCGCGATCGCGATAGGCGATGCCGGCGGGCGTGCCATGCGCGGTGATGTAGAGGACCAGCACATCCTCTTGCGGGTCCATCACCCCGGCGACGCGCCCGAGCGCGGTCTCGAGGGTTTCGAGGCTGCCGCGCGGCAGCGGATCGATGCCGCGGCCGTCGGGGCCGGCAAGCAGCAACGTCCGCCCGCCGGCATCATAGCGCCGTGCGAGCACCCGCGCCGCCTCGCGCGCCTCGCGTCCGAACACCGGATCGCTGTCGAGCGCGGCGACGACGACATAGGCGTCGACGATGCCCGGCCGCTGCGGGGCGAGCGCGTCCGCGGCGGTGGCGAGGCGACGGCGATCGGCTTCGGTGACGCCCTGCGAGCCGCCCCGCTCGACCAGCGGGGCGCGCGCGAACGGATCCGGCCGCGCCGCGCCCGGCATCAGCGCGAGCCCCACGCACAAGCACAAGCAAGACCTCAGCCGCGTCCTCATCGGTTTTCGCCCCGTTTTCGAATCCCGTCGGCGCGAGGTTGGCGCAAGCTAGCGCGATTTTGAAGACCATCCGTCGATCGCCCGGCCGCGCACGACCTGTCCGAAGATCGGGGAATTAGATATGGCGCCCCTGCCATTGGGGGCATGGGCGGAAGCGCAGGGCGCCGCCGATCAGGCCGAAGCCGATGACCAGCATCGCCCATGTCGCCGGTTCGGGCGCGGCCGAGGTCGAGGTCACCGACGACAGATCGCCCTGGAAGGTGCCGAGATGGACCTCGCCATTCTGGACCAGCGAGCTGGCGACCAGCGTGCCTTCGACGAAATTGTTGAGGGTCACCGCGGCGGTCGGCGCGAGGATCGTGCCGTAGAAGGCGGTCTGGACGCTGATCGTCTGCGCTTCGTAGAAATTCCAGATCACGCTCTGGCCGAGTTCGGACGCGGCCCCGAGGAAATTGTCGTCGAGGACGATGTCGGTGCCCGACACGTTGATGATCGTGGTCGATCCGCTGGCGACGGTGACCGAGATCTGGCCGATCCCGCTCAGCGTCTGGGCGCTGATGTTGAAGATGTTGAGCGCCGCGGTGGCGTCGATCTTCAGCGTGTTCGCGGCGGCGGTGGCGGTCGCGGTGCTCGCCAGCGCGGCGAGATTGGCGCTGAGGCTGGTCAGCGACGAGACGAGCAGGTCGCGCTGCGCGACGAGGGTTGCGGTGAAGTCCTCGCCGAGATTGGCGTTGAGGGTGCTCCCGTTGAGATTCTGGTTCACCGAGCTGCCGCCGACGTTCAGCGTCTGGGTGCCGCCGTTGAGGTTGAGCATCGTGCCGACATTGCCGCCGACGCTGGCGCCCGAGCCATTGTTCAGATTCTTGGCGCCTCCGGTCACGTCGCCGACCACGGTCAGGCCGGGGACGCCGCCGGCGGCGGTCGCGGTGCCGGCGATATTATAGTTGGACGAATTGCCGCTCAGCGATCCGCCGATGAAGCTGCGCCCCTCGACCTCCGAACTCGATACGGCATTGTTGAAAACGATCAGGTTCCACGTCTTCATCGCCTCGACCCCGGCGAGCAGCGCCGCCGAGGCCGGGCTGGTCGCGAACGGCAGAACGAGGCCGGCGATCAGCAGCCAGACCGTGTGCCAGCCCATCCGGCGACGCGCTCCCGGCTCGTTCGATGCAATGGCCATGTCGCGCCTCCCTGATTGCGATCGGGCGGCGATGGCGGGCGATCGTTACGGGCGAATTGCGAAATATTGCAGTGGGCACGGGTCGCGGCGCGGGCTCGCGCGCAACCATGACTATGCTTGTCATGCGACGAGACTATCATCGGCATATCCAACGCGGAGCATCTTTTGGCCAAACCCGTTGCCTCTATCCCCCTTCCGGTCGCATCGGGCGCGCGGGTTCGCGACCGGCGGCTGCTGTCGCTGCTGGTGCTCGGCATCATGCTCGCGCTGTGCGCGCCGCTGTTCTTCAACCGCGTCGCCGATCATCCCGTCAGCGCCCGGCACGGGGTGCTGTCCTTCGCCGGCTGGGGGGCACTGACCCGGCCGGTCGCGCTCGACGGGCAGTGGCGACTGACATGGCTCGATCGCCCGGAGGCCGGTAAGCCGCACGCCACCTTCACCGATGTGCCGGGCCTGTTGCAGCGGCAGCCGGCCTCGGGCGGTCGCCCTTCGGCGCTGGGAACCGCCCGGCTCGAGCTGACGATCCTCGGCCTCGCCCCGGGGCGCTATATCCTCCATGTCCCGGCGGCCTATGCGGCCAATCGGGTGTTCATCGACGATCGGCCGATGGGATCGCGCGGACAACTCGGCAGCAGCGCGGCGACCACGCGCTACGATCTGCGCCCTCAGGACATCCTGTTCGATGCCGACGGATCGGCGCTGCGGCTGCGGATCGACCTGGCCGCCTTCCTCCACCGCGAGTCCGGGCTCGGCGACCGGCCGATCCTGGGGCTGGTCGAACCGATGCAGGGGTGGACCTCGCTGCGGCTGATGCAGGACATCTTGTTCCTGACCGCGCTGTTCCTGCTCAGCATCAACGGGCTGGTGTCCTATCTCTTCCGGCGCCAGGACCGCGCCTCGCTCTATCTGGCGCTGGCCGCGCTGTTCCTCGTCCCGGCCTCGGCGATCGTCGGCCAATATAATCTGCTGCTGGTGGCGCTGCCCGGCGTCGGCTTCACCACGATGCTGGCGCTGCAATATCTCGGCTCGACATCGGCGCTCGCAGGGTTCCTCGCTTATGCATCGACCCTGTACCCGATCGAATCGCCATCGCGCGTCGTCCGGCTGATCGGGCTCGCGCTCGTCGGCTATTTCGTCGCGGTCAGCGTCGCGCTGATCGCCAGCGGCACGCTGGCGGCATCGCAGGTAGCGCTGGCCTGGCCCGCGATCAGCGGGGTGACCCTGCTCACCATCGTCATCATCGTGCTGCGCGCGGCGCTGGCGCGGCGCGACGGCGCGCTGACCTTCCTGGTCGGAATCTCGATCTTCTTCCTGTTCACGATGAGCGCGGTGTTCGCCTGGGCGGGGCTGTTTCCGGGCGGCGCCTTCCTCGGCCCCTCGGCGCTGCCGCTCGGCACGCTGATGCTGCTGTTCTCGCATTATGTGGTCGGCGCGGAGCGTTCGTCGGCGGCGATCGTCGGCGCCGAACAGCTCAACGAGGATCTGCGCGAGCTGCTCGACGTCAACGCGGCGATCACCTCGGAAATGCAGCTCGATGCGCTGCTCGCGCGGATCGTCGAGGCGACCAGCCATATGCTCGATGCCGAACGCAGTTCGCTGTTCCTCCACGATCCTCGCACCGGCGAACTCTGGTCGCTGGTCGCCGAGGGGATCGAGGCGCGCGAGATCCGCCTGCCCGACGATGCCGGGATCGCCGGCCACACCTTCACCCACAGCATGCTGGTCAACGTCGCCGACGCCTATGCCGATCCGCGGTTCAACGGGGCGATCGACAGGACGACCGGGTTCCGGACCCGGAGCGTGCTGGCGATCCCGATCCTCGCCCGCGACGGCCGGCGGCTCGGGGTGATGCAGGCGCTCAACCGGCGCGACGGGCGGCCATTCGGCGGCCATGACGAGCAGCGGCTGGCGGCATTCGCCGCGCAGGCGGCGATCGCGCTCGACAATGCGACGCTGTTCAGCGAGGTCGTCACCTCGCGCAACTATAATGAGAGCATCTTGCGATCGATGTCGACCGGGGTGGTGACGCTCGGCCGTGACGACGAGGTCGCGAAGGTCAACGACGCCGCGCGCGGCATCCTCGCGGTGTCCGCCGACGGCATCGAGGGCACCAATGCGCGGGCTTTACTCGCCGGCTCGAACCCCTGGCTGCTCGCCGAGATCGATGCGGTCGACGCGACCGGCGACAGCCGGCTGCTGCTCGACGTCGACATGGTCATCTTCGACGGGACGTCGATCTCGGCCAATATCACGATCGTGCCGCTGCTCGGCGAGGACGCCCCGACCGGGCTGCTGCTGCTGATCGACGACATCAGCGTCGGCAAGCGGATGCAGAGCGCGATGCGGCGCTTCCTGACCCAGAAGGTCGTCGAACAGGTGCTCGAGCGCGGCGACGAGCTGATGTTCGGGACTGCCTGCGACGCCAGCATCCTGTTCGCCGACATCCGCAATTTCACGGCGATGGCGGAGACCCTCACCCCGCGCGCGACCGTCGACATGCTCAACGAGGTCTTCGCCGAATTCTTCGAGGCGGTGGCGGCCGCCGATGGGGTGATCGACAAGTTCATCGGCGACGCGGTGATGGCGGTCTATGGCGCGCCGATCTCGACCGGCCGCGACGCGGCGAATGCGGTAGCCAGCGCGATCGGGATGATCCGCGCGCTCCGGGCGATCAACCGGCGGCGCGCGGACGACGGGCGAATGGCGCTGGGCCTGGGCGTCGGCATCGCCAGCGGCGCGGTGATCTCGGGGACGATCGGCTCGCCGAAGCGGATGGACTATACGGTGATCGGCGACAGCGTGAACCTGTCGGCGCGGCTTCAGGACCTGACCAAGCGCTATGGCGTCGAGATATTGATCTGCGAGACCACCGCGCTGGCGCTCGAAGGCGGCCATAGCCTGCGCGAAATCGATCTGATCACGGTGCGCGGCCGGACGCTGCCGACCCGGATCTTCGAGGTCCGGCTGCCCGAGGATGACGACGGCGACGGCTTCGCCGCACTCCGCGCCGCCTATGACAATGGGCGCGCCAGCCTCGCCGCGCGCGACTGGGCGGGCGCAGTCGAGGCCTTCGCCATGGCACTGGCACGCGATCCGGCCGACCGCCCCGCGCAGATCATGCTCGAACGGGCGCGATCGCTGGCCGAAACCCCGCCGCCGCCCGACTGGAACGGAGTGTTCGGGGCGACGACATAGCCCCGAGCCGCTTACAGCACCTTTTCCGGCGCCCCCAATTGCTCGAGCGGGGTCTCGGCATCGATCTCGAGCAGCGGCTTGATCAGCCCGTCGCGCAGATCATAGACCCAGCCATGGAGCTGGAGCGGCCGGCCCGCGGCGAAGGCGCCCTGGACGATCGCAGTGCGGGCGAGGCGGACGAGCTGGTCGCGGACATTGACCTCGACCAGCCGGTTGACGCGCGCGTCATGGTCGCCGGCGGCGTCGATCTCGTGGGCATGGTCGCGCAGCACCCCACGCGGATTTTCGAGCCAGCGGTCGACGACGCCGCTGGTGCCGCCGGTCAGCGCCGCCTGGATGCCGCCACAGCCATGATGGCCGCAGATGATGACATGCTTCACCCCGAGCACCTCGACCGCATATTGGACGACCGACATCAGGTTGAGGTCGTCCTCATGGACGAGATTGGCGACGTTGCGGTGGATGAACATGCTGCCGGGCGGGGTCATCGTCATCTGTTCGGCGGTGACCCGGCTGTCCGAGCAGCCGATCCACAGAAATTCGGGCTGCTGCCCGGCAAGCTGCTGCGAGAAGAATTCGGGATGCTCCTCCTTGAGCTCGGCCGCCCAGGCACGGTTGGCGAGCAGGAGCTGGCGATAGGCTTTCATAGGGATTTTCTCATCTTTCGCCCGGGTTCATGCATAGCCCATCCGGGCGAGCGGGGCGTTGATCAGCCCCGCGGTCCGTCGCGCGAGATCGCCGCGCAGCGACACGGTGATGGCGCGGAAGGCGGCGCCCTTGATGAAGGCGTTGATGATCTCGACATTGTCGAGATCGACGAAGCCGGTCGACGACAGGTCGATCAGGACGTTGCTGCCGTCGGGCACCTGCGCGAGCGCGCGCTGCAGCTCATATTTGTGGATGAAATAGAGGTTGCGCCGCGCCCGGATCAGGCAGTCGCCGCCCTCGCAGATCACCGTCAGCGCCGGGCGGAAATTGCGCCCGACGACGAAGACGAAGCCGATCGCCATGCCGATCGCGATGCCGATCAGCAGATCGGTGAACAGGATCGCCGCAATCGTCGCGACGAACGGGATGAACTGCGACCAGCCCTGGCGGAAACGCTGGGCGAAGAGCTGCGGCTTGGTGAGCTTGTAGCCGGTGGCGATCAGCACCGCGGCGAGCGCCGCGAGCGGGATCTGGTTGAGCACGACCGGGATCAACGCGACGCTGAGCAGCAGCCACAACCCGTGGAGGATCGTCGACGCCTTGCTTTCGGCCCCCGCCTCGACATTGGCGGAGGAGCGCACGATCACCGAGGTCACCGGGATGCCGCCGATCAGCCCGGCGACGATGTTGCCGCCGCCCTGCGCGAACAGCTCGCGATTCTTGTCGGTGGTGCGGCGGCGCGGGTCGAGTTCGTCGACCGCCTTGACGCTGAGCAGCGATTCGAGGCTGGCGACGATCGCGAGGGTCAGCGCGGTGGTCCACACCACCGGGTTGGTGATCGCGGCGAAATCGGGGAAGCTGAAGAAGGACAGGAACTCGCCCGCGCTCGCCGCCACGGGCACCTTGACCAGATGGGTCGGCTGGATCTGGATAGCAGGCGCCAGCAGCCCCAGCAGAGCATTGCCGCCGACCCCGATCAGCACGACCACCAGCGGCCCGGGCACGAAGCGCAGCGGGCCGTCCTTGGGCCGTGCCTTGTCCCACCAGAACAGGAACGCCAGCGACACCAGGGCGATCAGGATCGCGCCGAATTCGACCCGCGCGCTCAGCGCGTACCAGATCGTCGAGAAGGTGTTGCGGCCGTCGGGCTGGAAGAAGTTGAAGCTGCCCTCATAGTCGGCATCATAGCCGATCGCGTGCGGGAACTGCTTGAGGATCAGGATCAGGCCGATCGCGGCGAGCATGCCGGTGATCACCGACGAGGGCACGAACTCGCTGAGCACGCCGGCGCGGGTCACCCCGAACAGCAGCTGGATCGCGCCCGCGATCACCACCGCGAGCAGGAAGGCCTGATAGCTGGGCAACCCCTCGATCGCGGCGAGCACGATCACGGTGAGGCCGGCCGCCGGCCCGCTCACCGACAGCGGCGATTTCGACAGCAGTCCGACGACGACGCCACCGACGATCCCCGAGATCAGCCCCGAGAAGAGCGGCGCGCCAGAGGCGAGCGCAACGCCGAGGCAGAGCGGCAGCGCGACCAGCGCCACCACGATCGAGGCGGGCAGATCGGCGCGTAATGTTTCAAAAGGTCCTGGCGATCGCGGCATGGGGCATCCCGAACCTGTGGTGGATCGGGTCTGTGTCGGGTGGCCGGCAGCGAACGGCAAGGCGGCGCGCGGTGCGGAAACAAGAAATTACCGTGCGTTTACAAACGGACATGCTGGAAGAGATCGGACCCGGCGAGCGGGCCGGGATCCCTCCTCGGCAATCGAGGCGGGGAGGCAAGCGAATATTCCCGATATTTTCGGTCGATGGCTGGTTAATTTCATCCGTATTTTTACGGTACCCGCCCCCCAGCGACGTCATCCCTACAGAAGCGGACTTGGGGGGGAAGCATGGCGTCGATCGCGCGGAAGACCATCATCGTTGCCGGCGGCGAAGGTGCGGTCGGCAGCCTGCTCGTCGGGCAGCTACGCTATGCGGACGCGGAGGTGATCCCAGTCAACGTCAGCGTCTTCGAACCCGCGCTCACCACCGCGCTCGGCATGTCGGCGCTGCTCGATCGGCTGGCCGGCCGCCCGGTCGACATCCTCGTCAATCTCGGCGCGCTCACCTGCTGCAGGGAGGCGAAGAAAGAGATCGCAGCGCAGGCGGAAGCCTATCGTGCCGGGCTGATCGCGGCGGCCATGATGTCGCGCGCACTGCTACCGGCGATGAAGACGCGGAACACCGGCCATATCGTCTCGGCCGGGGCCTGTTTCGACGATCGGCCGATCGGCGAATTCGGAATCTGGTCGGGCCAGAGCGCGGGCCACAAGGGGCTCACCAAGGCGCTGTCGAGCGAGGCCGGCGGCAGTTGCGTACGCGTCAGCTATGTCGACGTTCAGGCGGATGTTCATGACGACGATCATGTCGCCGACCGCATCTTCGCGGCGATCACCGATGTCGACCACCATCGCGTCGGTGCGGTGACCGTGACCAGCATGCCAGCGGTCTGGCAGCGGTCCCTGCCGGCGATGGCCACCAGCATCGACCCCCTGCCGTCCTCGGCCTTTGCCGATGCCGACGGGCGATATCAGCCGCATTATCATTAGGGCAGAGAACGCCGGGATCTGAGGCCGGCGCGACCTCGATCGAACATTCCCGCGCCGCCGGACGACCGTCCGCCGCGGCAACGGCGCGGTCGGCTATCGCGCGAAACCGAATCGCTCGAGCAGTTCGGCGCGCGTCGCGGTTTCGCGATCGCCCCCCCGACCCCGCTTCATATGCTCGTAGATGCCGGGGGATATCTGACGCCACCAGGGCAGGTCGATCGGGCCGGCGCGGCGCTCGAGATGGGCGAGATAGGCGTCGAGCGAATCGAACCGCTTGCCGAAAGCATAAGGAAGATTGGCCACCCCATCTTCCGTCCCTGGCTGCCGCGCCACGTCGGCGTCAGCCTGCTTGCCCGGCTCCTCGGCCGGCCGTTTTGCGGTACCGACCCCCTGCCCATCCGCGGGCAGCGGACGAAACGGGGTGCCCATCGCGAGCAGGACATAAGCCGAAGCCATCAAAATCATTGCAAGAATCTGCCAAAAAATGGATCAAATGTCTATTGCGACAAATACGCAAACGTGATCTGCTGACATCGTCTGAACTTTGGGGGGGGAACCCAACAGGGAGGACCATATGACTTCACCTTTCGTTCTGGTCGATGCGGACGGCCTGATCTCGAGCGGGCCCGGCGGCAAGATCAACGCCCATCTGGCGCGCGACCTCCACACCAGCGGCGGCCTGACGGCCGCCCCGCCCAGCGCGATCGCGTCGGAATCCGACACGCGGATCGTCGGCTATCTGGCGGACGACGAAGGCGCCGATGTCATCGCCGTCGATCTGCTGGCGGGTCACACTTATGCCTTCGCCTATCGCGGCACCGCGGTCGATGGCCTCTCGGACCCCTATCTCGGGCTGTTCGACGCCGATTTCGGTTATATCACCGAAGATGACGATGGCGGCCTCGGCCGCTCGTCGCTCATCACCTTCACCCCCGACGCCGACGGCACCTATCTGCTCTACGCATCCTCCTATGACGCGATTTCGAGCGGCGATCCGACGATCGACACCGGCAATTACACGATCGACATCTGGGAGGCCAAGGCGGCCAACGACGTGCCGGGCACGATCGGCGGCGCCGTCGCGATCGAAGAAGGCACGACCTTCGGCTTCCTGGAGGCCGCAGGCGATGCCGACGTCTACCGGATCGATACGGTCGCAGGGAACGTCTACGCGCTGACCTATGCCGGCGGCATTTCGAGCGACGCCGACTGGGACGACGAGCCGGGCGAGAATCTCGGCATCGTCAGCCTGTATGACGCGGGCGGCAATCTGATCGCCGACGCGCTGAACTACGAGACCGGGCTGAACTTCCTCGCGGACTATACCGGCAGCTATTATGTCAAGGTCGAGGCTTATGATCCGGCGATGACCGGCGGCTACACGCTCGACGTCGCCGAACTGAATCCGGCGGATTATGATCCGCTCGATTCGATCGACTGGCGGACCGCGGACAATGTCCCGTTCGTCGACGTCGCGGGAACGCCCACCGCCTATGTCTATTTCGCGCCGGCAGGCGAGAATTTCGGCGAACTGGCCGATGATGGCGTGACCCCGATGACGACCTATGGCTGGCAGCAGTTCCAGATCGACGGCGTCATGACCGCACTCCAGGAATATGAGAAGATCCTCGGCGTCCATTATGAGATCACCACCGATGTCGAGCAGGCCACCTTCCGGCTGCTGACGACCGAATCCGAGGATTATGGCGCCTATTTCTATCCGCAGGACGAGGCCGCCTATGGCGACGCGCAGGGTATCGGCGTGTTCAACCTGCTCAGCGGCGGCTTCACCCTGCCCGAGAGCCTCGAACAGGGCGGCTATTCCTTTGCGGTGATCCTCCACGAATTCGGCCATGCCCATGGCCTCGCTCATCCGCACGACAATGGCGGCGGTTCGGACGTCATGCTGGGGGTGACCGGCACCGATTCGCTGGGCATCTTCGACCTGAACCAAGGCGTCTACACCGTCATGTCCTATAATGACGGCTGGGCGACCGATCCGGACGGTGCCCAGCCCTTCACCCGCGCGACGATCGGCTATGGCTGGTCGGGCTCGCTGAGCGCGTTCGACATCGCCGAACTCCAGATCCGTTATGGCGTGCATGGGGAGAATGGCGGAAACACCGTCTATTCGCTTCCGGACGCCGAGGCGGCCGGCACCTATTTTCAGACGATCTGGGATAGCGGCGGCACCGACACCATCGCCTATGCCGGCACCCGCGACGCCCATATCGACCTGCTCGCCGCGACGCTCGATTATAGCCCGACCGGCGGCGGCGTGGTCTCCTATGCCGAAGGCATCCACGGCGGTTTCACGATCGCCAACGACGTGGTGATCGAAAATGCGACCGGCGGCAGCGGCAATGATCTGCTGCTGGGCAATGCCGCGGCCAACGTCCTGACCGGCGGCAGCGGCAACGACAGCCTGTTCGGCCGCGAAGGCAACGACACGCTGATCGGCGGCGACGGCAGCGACACGCTCGATGGCGGCGACGGCATCGACACCGTGACCTTCGCCGGCGCAACCGCCGCGGTGAAGGTCTCGCTGGAGATCACCACCCAGCAGCGGACCGGCATAACCGCCGATCGCGACACGATAACCGGTGTCGAGAATCTCGTCGGATCGGATTTTGGCGATTCGCTGACCGGCAACGGCGGCGCGAACCAGATCGAAGGCGGCGCCGGCAACGACCGGATCTATGGCCTGGACGGCAACGACCTGTTGTTGGGCGGCGCCGGCAGCGACATCCTCGAGGGCGGTGCCGGCGACGACATGCTGCGGGGCGGTCTCGGCAACGATATATTGATCGGCGGGGACGGCATCGACACCGCCAGCTACGCCGACGTCGCAACCTCGGTCCGCGTATCGCTGGCGATAACCGAGCGTCAATCGACCGGTGGCGGCGCTTTCGACACGCTGACCGGCATCGAAAATCTCGAGGGGTCCGCGGCGGGCGACTATCTCACCGGCAATGCCGGGGCGAACTTCATCAATGGCCGCAACGGCAACGACACGATCACCGGCGGCGGCGGCGCCGACCGGCTGATGGGCGGGGCCGGACACGATAATTTCATCTTCACCTCCGTGGCCGACAGCGCGATCGGTTTCGGGGATACGATCACCGACTTCCACAGCAGCGAGCGCGACCGCATCGACCTGAGCGCCGTCTATTCGGGCACTTTCGCTTTCATCGGCAGCGGCAGCTTCACCGGCCATGCCGGCGAACTCCGCTACCAGACGAGCGGCAGCAACAGCATCGTCAGCGGCGACATCGACGGCGACGGCCTCGCCGACTTCGAGATCAGCCTCCTCGGCGTTCAAAGCCTGCAGGTCGCCGACTTCGTCCTGTAGTCGGGATTGCCCGATGCCGGTCGTTCACAGCCATCGGGCGGAACGATCGGTATCGGGCGCGCGCGAAAACCAAATATGATGCAAGCGGACGCCCTTGTCGCCCGCGATCCGACCGATTAGCCGGGATCGTCCACATCATGGGGCTCGCTGCTCATGGCCAATATTATCGCCGGCCGCGCCGCACGTCTCGCCGGGCGCGGGCTGACATGGTCGATCGGGGCGTTCCTGCTGGCAGCCGGCCTGATCTGCGCCCGGGGTCTATGGGACGATCGGCGCCCGAGCGACGTGGCCGTCGTGCTGGGCAATAGCGTCACTCGCGAAGGCCAACCATCGCCCCGCCTGGCCGCCCGGCTCGACGAGGCGATCCGGGTGTGGAATGCGCACCTGGTCAAGGCGATCATCGTGAGCGGCGGCGTCGATCCCGCAGGCACCGACGAGGCCGCCGCGATGCGCCGCTATCTCTTAGCGCGGGGCGTGCCCGACGCCGCGATCGTCGCCGACCCGCTCGGCATCACAAGCTGGGCTACCGCTCGCAATGCGACGGCGATCATGAAGGCGCATGGCTGGGGTTCGGCGATGGTGATCAGCCAATATTTCCATATTGCCCGCACCCGTCTCGCCTTCGCAAAATGCGGCGTGCGGGAGATCAGATCGGTGCATCCGGCCTATGTCGAATGGCGCGATCTATATTCGATAACGCGGGAAGTCGCCGGATATCCGGTCTATTGGCTGCGATCCTGCAGCAGCGCGCCCCAAATCTGATCCACACCCGCCCTGGGACAGGCCCGCGTACGTCACACATGCACCAGATGCGCGACATCCGCCGCGCTGTCGGTCGCGGTCCGCCCTCCGCGCACGATCCGGCCGCGCTGCATGACGAAATAGCGGTCGGCGAACGACCAGGCGAAGTCGAGATTCTGCTCGACGATCAGGATAGCGACATTGAGTTCGGTGCGCACGCGCAGCAGCGCATCCTCGATCTGCTGGACGATGTTGGGCTGGATGCCTTCGGTCGGCTCGTCGAGGAGGAGCAGCGAGGGCTGGCCGGCAAGCGCGCGGCCGATCGCCAGTTGCTGCTGTTCGCCGCCCGACAGCACGCCCGCCTTGCGGTCGGCGATCTGGGTGAGCTTGGGGAACAGGTCGAACACCATGTCGGGGACTTTCTTCGGCCCGGTGAAGCCTTTGCGCGAAAGCGCCGACAGGCCGACCTCGAGATTTTCGGTGACGGTCAGATGCGGGAAAACGTGACGGCCCTGGGGGACGAAGCCGATGCCGGCACGGGCACGCTGGTGCGCCCCCATCGCGGTGACCTCGTCGCCATTGACGTAGATATGGCCCGACAGCACCGGCAGCTGGCCCATGATCGTCTTCATCAGCGTGGTCTTGCCGACGCCGTTGCGTCCCAGCACGGTCGCCGCCTCGCCCGCCTTCATGTCGAGCGCGACGTCCCACAGCACCTGGCCCTTGCCATAAGCGGCGCTGACGCTGCGCAGGTTGATGAGGTCGGTCATTTCGCCCTCCCCAGATAGATCGCGGCGACCTCCTCGTCCTGGCGGATCGCGTCGAGGGTGCCCTCGCGCAGCAGACGGCCCTGGTGGAGGACGACGACATGGCCGTTCAACTGCGCGACGAAGTCGATGTCGTGATCGATCACCAGCACTGCATGCTTGCCGACCAGCGCCCTGACGATCTCGGCGGTGCGGGTGCTCTCGGCGGCCCCCATCCCCGCGGTCGGCTCGTCGAGCAGCAGCAGTTCGGCGTCGGTGGCGACGACCATGCCGATTTCGAGCCATTGCTTCTCGCCATGCGAGAGATTGCCGGCGAGCGCATCGCGACGATCGTCGAGGCCGACCCGCGCGAGGATATCCTCGGCCTTTGCCCGCGCCTCGTCCTCGCCTGCCCTGGTGAAGCTCTTCCACCAGCGCCGGTCCGTCATCGCCGCGATCGCGAGATTGTCGATCACCGACAGGCCGACCAGCACGCCGGGGGTCTGGAACTTGCGGCAGATGCCCTTGCCGACGATGCGGTGCTCGGGCTCGCGCTGGATAGCCTCGCCGTGGAACAGGATGCGGCCGGCGGTCGGGCGGACCCGGCCGATGATCGTGTCGCACATCGTCGACTTGCCGGCGCCGTTGGGGCCGATCACCACGGTCATGCTGCCCGAGGCGATGGTCAGGCTGAGATCGTCGATCGCCTTGAAGCCGTCGAAATCGACGGTGACATTCTCCATCTGGAGCATGGGGGCGGCCGCAGTCACAGCGTCACCTTCGCCGCGCGGCGGCGGGCGATGATCTCGTCGAGGCGGCGCGGGCGGAAGCGGCTGTCGGCACCGAACTCGCCGGCGACGCCGCGCGGCAGGATCGTCACCGCGACGATGAACAGCGCACCGAGCGCATAGAGCCAGAGTTCGGGCAAAGCGGTCGACACCTTGTCCTTGGCGAAATTGACCAGCAGCGTGCCGACGATCCCGCCCATCAGTACGGTCCGTCCGCCGATCGCCACCCAGATCACCATCTCGATCGAGGGCACCACGCCGACGAAGGTCGGCGACACCACCCCGGCATGGAGGGTGAACATCGCCCCCGACACGCCGGTGAGCATCGCCGCGATCGTGAAGGCGACGACCTTGTAGGGCGCGGGGTCGTAGCCGAGGAAGCGCATCCGGTTCGATCCGTCGCGCGCCGCGCGCAGCAGCTTGCCGTAACGCGTGGCGAGCAGCCAGCGCAGCGCGAAGAAGCTGCCGGTCACCAGCGCGAGGGTGATCCAGTAGATGGCGGTGGTGACGCCCTCGTCGTTGAGATTGAAGCCGAACAGTTCATGATAATCGGTCAGGCCGTTGAAGCCGCCGGTGGTGCCCTGCTGGCTGATCAGCAGGGTCGCGAAGGCGAGCGCGAGCGCCTGGGTGATCAGCGCGAAATAGACCCCGCCGATCCGACGGCGGAACATCAGCCAGGCGAAGCCCGCGCCGATCGCCGCCGGGATCACGAAGACCCCGGCGATCGCCGCGACCGGGCTTTTGAAGATCGCCCACCACCAGGGAAGCGTGGTGACCCCGCTCCACATCATGAAATCGGGCAATTCGCCGCTGCCGAGGCCGTTCAGCTTGAGGTGCATCGCCAGCGCATAGCCGCCGAGCCCGAAGAACACCCCCTGCCCCAGGCTGAGCACCCCGCCCTCGCCCCACAGCAGCACCAGCCCCATCGCGGTCAGCGACAAGGCGAGGAACCGGCCGAGCAGGTTGAGGTCGTAGGAGGAGAGCAGCCAGGGCGCGGCGATGCCGAGCAGCAGGACGAGGTTGCCGGAGATGGTCTTGAGCGGGAGGTTGCGCATGTGCGGGCCTTCCTATTCGGCGTCGAGCGCGCGCGAGCGGATCGCGACGACGCCCTGCGGCCGGAACTGGAGGAAGAGGACGACGAACAGCAGGGTCAGCACCTGGGCGAAGCTGACGTCGACGAAGATCTGCGCCAGCGCCATGAACAGCCCGATCATCACCGCGGCGATGGTGGTGCCGACCATCGAGCCGAGCCCGCCGAGCACGACGACGAGGAAGGCGGTGACGATATAGCTCTGACCGACATTGGGTGTGACGGGTCCGAGCAGCGCGAGCACCACTCCGCCGATCCCGGCGACGCCGGCGCCGAGTGCGAAGATGAAGGCATCGACCTGCCGAACGTTGACCCCCATCGCCGCCGCGGTGGCGCGGTCCTGGTTGACCGCGCGGACCAGCAGCCCGATCCGGGTCAGGCGCAGGAAGAGCGCGAGCCCGCCGAGCACGCACAGGGCGACGAGCAGGATGAACAGCCGCGCCATCGGCAGTTCGATCGGCCCGAGCGCGAAGGCGCCGTCGAGCCAGGCCGGGGCGGTGACCGAAACCCCGGTCGCGCCGAACAGATCGCGCGCGCCCTGCTGGAGGATCAGGCTGACGCCCCAGGTGGCGAGCAGAGTGTCGAGCGGGCGCGCGGTGAGTTTGCTGACCAGGGTCACCTCGAGCAGCCCGCCGAGCAGCCCGGCGCCGACAAAGGCGACCGCCATCGCGGCGAGGATGCCGAGCGGGCCCGGCACGAAGATGATGGTGAGATAGGCGAGATAGCTGCCGACCATCAGGATTTCGCCATGCGCCATGTTGATCACCCGCATCAGCCCGAAGCTGAGCGCGAGACCGAGTGCTGCGAGGATATAGATCGACGCGACGCTGAAGCCGTTGAAGATCTGTCCGGTGAGGAAGACGAAATCCATGCTGTCGGTCCTCTGGCTCCGGTTGCGATGGTCGGTGCCCCCTCTCGTCATCCCGGCGGAGGCCGGGATCTCAGGCGGCAAGGGCGCGCTTCAATCTCCTGAGATCCCGGCCTCCGCCGGGATGACGCACGTTGCGTCAAATCGTGCAGGTCTTCCCCGGGAAGGCGAGCGCGTCATAGGGGTTGGGGTCGATCGTGCCCTTCGAGGTCCACAATATCTTGAACTGGCCCTTGGGATCGGCCTGGCCAATATAGCCGGTCTGGACGAGGCTGTTGTTGGCGGCGAACTTGACGGTGCCGAGCGGGGTCGGGATCGCGTCGAGGGTCACCGCCGCCGCGCGGACCTTGGCGGGGTCGAAGCTCTGCGCCTTCTCGACCGCGGCCTTCCAGATATAGACGTCGATATAGCCATGGACCATCGGATCGGTGACGACCGCGTCGGGGCCGAACTTGGCCTTGTAGGCGGCGACGAACTTGGCGTTCTCGGGATTGGCGACGGTCTGGAAATAGTTCCAGCCGGCATAGCTGCCCTCGACCAGCGCAGGGCCCATCGACTTGGCCTCCTGCTCGCCGATGCTGAACGACATCACCGGCAGCACGTCGGACTTCAGGCCGGCGGCGGCCATCTGCTTGAAGAAGGCGACGTTGCTGTCGCCGTTGAGGGTCGAATAGATGACGTCGGGCTTGGCGGCCTTGATCTTGGCGACGACGCCCGAGAAGTCGGTGCCGCCCATCGGCTGATATTCCTCGCCGCTCAGCGTCAGCTTGTCGCTTTCGATATGCTTTTTCAGGATCAGGTTCGCGGTGCGCGGGAAGACATAGTCCGATCCGACCAGGAAATATTTCCTGAAGCCCTTTTCCTTGCCCCAGTCATAGGCGGGCAGGATCTGCTGGTTGGGCTGCGCGCCCGAATACATGATGTTGGGCGAGCATTCATTGCCCTCGAACTGGACCGGGTACCAGAGCAGGTTCTTGGTCTTCTCGAACACCGGCAGCATCGCCTTGCGGCTCGACGAGGTCCAGCCGCCGAACACGGTGACGACGCCGTCGCTGTCGATCAGCTTCGACGCCTTCTGCGCGAAGGTCGCGGGATCGGACGC
Source organism: Rhizorhabdus sp. GW822-FHT03C02 (assembly GCF_058801765.1). Lineage (NCBI taxonomy): Bacteria > Pseudomonadati > Pseudomonadota > Alphaproteobacteria > Sphingomonadales > Rhizorhabdaceae > Rhizorhabdus > Rhizorhabdus sp. GW822-FHT03C02. The sequence continues at coordinate 613,274 of NZ_JBXANN010000001.1, read as the reverse complement.
GCCGTCCTCGGTCACCGCGTCGACCTTCTTGCCCATCACCCCGCCGGCGGCGTTGATCTCGTCGATCGCCATCTGGGTGCTGTTCTTCACGGTGACTTCGCTGATCGCCATCGTGCCGCTGAGCGAATGGAGTACGCCGACCTTGACGCTGTCGCCGGAAGCCGCCGCGGCGCCCGCATCCTTCTTGTGGCAGCCGCTCACCAGCGCGACGCTCGCCAGCAAGGTGCCGATCAGGATTTTTGCGTGAAGCCGCTTGGCCATTATCGATATCTCCAGTGAAAAGCCCACCTGCCGGCTCCATGTCGATGGGTGTGTCGACAGGTCAGCCAGCGCCGATGAAAGGGTGCTTTGTGGCAGAAATGCACGATATGCGTCATTTGACGTAGGGGCCGGACAGCCGCGCAACCACTTTCCGGCGGTCGACGGCCAATACGTCAAACGCCCCACCCGCCGTCGGGCGGCGTGGCGTTGATCAAGCGGGCCGACTATGCGCTTATTATGGGGATGAAGCAGGCGAACGGACCCGAGATGGACGGCCATGGCGCGGCGCTGTCGGCCCCGATAATCGGCGCGCTTTCCGGCGCCGAAGCCATGCTCGCGACGATTCGCAGCCGCGGCGACCTGCGGCTGGGTTTTGCCGATCATGACGGCCGCACGACGATCGCCGAGGGCTATCAGGGCGGCTGCCTCAAGTTCCGGGTGCCGCGCGTCCATGGCGCCGAGCCGCCGTGCGCGATCCTGCTCAACACCAGCGGCGGGCTGGCGGGCGGCGACCGGCTCAGCCAGCAGATCGCGTGGCGGGCGGGCAGCGCGGCGACGGTGACGACCCAGGCCGCCGAGAAAATCTATCGCGCGATCGGTGGCGAGACCGCGACGCTCGACACGCGGATCGCGATCGACGCCGGGGCCGACGCCGAATGGCTGCCGCAGGAGACGATCCTGTTCGATCGCGCCCGGCTGCGCCGGACGATGGAGGTGCGGATGGCGGACGACGCGCATTTCCTGGGGGTCGAGGCGGTGATGTTCGGCCGCGCGGCGATGGGCGAGACGATGGCGTCGGGGCTGCTCGACGATCGCTGGCGGATCTGGCGCGACGGGCGGCTGGTCTATGCCGACGCGATGCGGCTCGACGGGCCGGTCGACGCACTGCTGCAGCGATCGGCGATCGGCGCGGGCGCACGGGCGATGGCGGTGGTGATCCATGTCTCGACCCGGGCGGCGGCGCTGCTCGGCGCGGTCCGCGAGGCGCTGGCGGATGCCGCGGGGATGGCGGCGGCGAGTTGCTGGAACGGCATGCTGGTCACCCGGCTGCTGGCGCGCGACGGCGCCGCGCTGCGCCACGATCTGCTGCGGGTGCTCGCCGTCCTGCGCGGCGGCCGGGCGATGCCGCGCACATGGAGTTGCTGAGATGAACCTGACCCCCCGCGAAAAGGACAAGCTGCTGATATCGATGGCGGCGATGGTGGCGCAGAGGCGGCTCGATCGCGGCGTCAAGCTCAACCACCCCGAGGTGATCGCGCTGATCTCCGACTTCGTGATCGAGGGCGCGCGCGACGGACGCAGCGTCGCCGATCTGATGGAGGCCGGCGCGCACGTCATCCGCCGCGACCAGGTGATGGACGGGATCGCCGAGATGATCCACGACGTCCAGGTCGAGGCGACCTTTCCCGACGGGACCAAGCTGGTCAGCGTCCACCACCCGATCCGATGAGGCCGCGATGATCCCGGGCGAAATCCTGACCGACGACGGCGAGCATGTGCTGAACGAGGGCCTCGCGGTCACCACGCTGACCGTGGCGAACAGCGGCGACCGGCCGATCCAGGTCGGCAGCCATTATCATTTCGCCGAGACCAACGACGCGCTGTTGTTCGACCGCGCCGCGGCGCAGGGGCAGCGGCTCGACATTCCGGCGGGGACCGCGGTGCGGTTCGAGCCCGGGCAGTCGCGCGAGGTGGCCCTGGTGCCGTTTCGCGGGAACCGGGTGGTGATCGGGTTCCAGGGCAAGGTGATGGGGACGTTGTGATGCGGCAGGATATGCAGCCAGCGGTGCCTGGCTTCTTCTCCCCTCCCTGCAAGGGAGGTTCGTCAGGTCGGGATTGCCCCCGGCAATCCCTAAACCATGCCGGGGGCATGGTTTACCTGACGAAGGGTGGGTGGCGAGCGCCAGCGAGCCTCCGCGCGCTCCGCAAGAGCGACCATCCGGGCATCGAGCCCGGCTGGTCGCAGACCCACCCCTTGCCCCTCCCTTTCAGGGAGGGGAACAAGAAGGCCCTTTCTTGCAGGGAGGGGAATAGATAATGCCCTACCGCATCGCCCGCTCGGCCTATGCCGACATGTTCGGCCCCACCACCGGCGACCGCGTCCGGCTCGGCGACACCGCGCTGATCGTCGAGGTCGAGCGCGATTGCACGATCCTCGGCGAGGAGGTGAAGTTCGGCGGCGGCAAGGTTATCCGCGACGGGATGGGGCAGAGCCAGGTCACCAACGCCGCCGGCGCCGCCGATACGGTGATCACCAATGCGCTGATCCTCGATCATAGCGGCATCTACAAGGCCGACATCGCGATCCGCAGCGGGCGGATCGCCGCGATCGGCAAGGCGGGCAATCCCGACATCCAGCCGGGGGTCGACATCGTCATCGGCCCGGGCACCGAGATCATCGCCGGCGAGGGCAAGATCGTCACCGCGGGCGGGGTCGACGCGCATATCCACTTCATCTGCCCGCAGCAGGTCGAGGAGGCGGTCGCCTCGGGGATCACGACGATGGTCGGGGGCGGCACCGGCCCGGCGACCGGCACCAACGCGACGACCTGCACCGCCGGGCCGTGGCATATCGCGCGGATGCTGCAGGCAGCCGAAGGACTGCCGGTCAACATCGCCTTTGCCGGCAAGGGCAATGCCAGCCGCCCCGACGCACTGGTCGAGCAGGTCCGCGCCGGGGTCGCCGCGCTCAAGCTGCACGAGGACTGGGGCACCACCCCGGCGGCGATCGACTGCTGCCTGGGGGTCGCCGACGCGCATGACGTCCAGGTGATGATCCACACCGACACGCTCAACGAGAGCGGCTTCGTCGAGGACACGATCGCCGCGTTCAAGGGCCGCACCATCCACGCCTTCCACACCGAGGGCGCGGGCGGCGGCCATGCCCCCGACATCATCCGGCTGGCGGGCTTCGCCAACGTCATCCCGTCGTCGACCAACCCGACCCGGCCGTTCACGGTCAACACGATCGACGAGCATCTCGACATGCTGATGGTGTGCCATCATCTCGATCCGTCGATCCCCGAGGACCTGGCCTTCGCCGAGAGCCGGATCCGCAAGGAGACGATCGCCGCCGAGGACATCCTCCACGACATCGGCGCACTGTCGATCATCTCGTCGGACAGCCAGGCGATGGGCCGGGTCGGCGAGGTCGTCACCCGCACCTGGCAGACCGCGCACAAGATGAAGGTCCAGCGCGGCCCCCTGCCCGGCGATCCGGAGCGCAACGACAATCTGCGCGCACGCCGCTATGTCGCCAAATATACGATCAACCCGGCGATCGCACAGGGCATGAGCCATGAGGTCGGATCGATCGAGGTCGGCAAGCTCGCCGACCTGGTGATCTGGAACCCGGCCTTTTTCGGCGCCAAGACCGACCTGGTGATCAAGGGCGGGATGATCGTCTACGCGATGATGGGCGACGCCAATGCCAGCATCCCGACCCCGCAGCCGGTCCATGCCCGGCCGATGTTCGGGATGTACGGGCGGGCGATCGCGGCCACCTGCATCAGCTTCGTGTCGCAGGCGGCGATCGCGGACGACGTCGCCGGGCGGCTGGGGCTGCAGCGGATGGTGCGACCGGTGATCGGCACCCGCGGCATCGGCAAGGCGCAGATGAAGCTCAACAATGCGCTGCCGCATATGGAGGTCGATCCCGAGACCTATGAGGTGCGCGCCGACGGCGAGTTGCTGACCTGCGAGCCGGCGACCGAACTGCCGCTCGCCCAACGCTATTTTCTCTATTGAGGCCGCCTATGCGCAGGATCGTCAGCATCATCACCAAGGGCGTCGAAGATGCCGCCGACACGCTGCTGATCGACCATGATCTGCGCAACCGGCGGCGAATGGTGTTCACCACCACGCGGAGCGAGGAGATCCTGCTCGACATGCCGCGCAGCGTCCATCTGCGCGACGGCGACGGGCTCGCGCTCGACGATGGCCGGGTGGTCCGGGTCGAGGCCGCGCCCGAGGCGCTGATCGAGATCCATGCCCACGACCTGCCGGCGCTGGTGCGGATCGCCTGGCATCTCGGCAACCGCCATCTGCCGACCCAGCTGCTCGGCGACCGGCTGCGCATCCGTGAGGATCATGTCATCGCCGACATGGTCGCGGGGCTCGGCGGCCACACCCACAGGATCATGGCCCCGTTCGATCCCGAGGGCGGCGCTTATGCCGAGGATGGCGGGGTGCCGCAGCTCGGCCATAAGCATGGCCACCATCACCATCATCACGATGACGACGAGCATGACCACGCGCATCACCACCATGGCTGAGGGCGCGCTCTACGACCTGATGTCGTGGCTCTCGCCTTCCTATCCGATCGGCGCCTTCGCCCATTCGAGCGGGCTCGAATGGGCGGTCGAAGCCGGCCATGCGACCGATCGCGCCTCGACCGAAGCGTGGATCGCCGACATCGTCGCGCATGGCGCGATCCGCAGCGATCTGGTGCTGTTCGTCCATGCCCATCGCGCGGCCACGACCCGCGACCAGGACCGGCTGGCCGATCTCGCCATGCTCGCCGCCGCGACGCTCACCAGCCATGAGCGGCGGGTCGAGGCGACCGCGCAGGGCGCCGCCTTCCGCCGGATCGCCGCCGCGACGGTGCCGGTCGCGGCGCTGGCGATGCTCGACGCAGTCGACGATGCCGATCTGAGCTATGTAATCGTCGTCGCCGCGGTCGCCGCCGGCCATGGCATCGCGATCAAGCCCGCGCTCACCGCCTATCTGCACGGGGTCGTCGCCAATCTCGTGTCGGCGGCGCAGCGGCTGATCCCGCTCGGCCAGACCGACGGGCAGATCGTGATGCGCCATCTGCGCGGCCCCATCCTCGCCGCGGTCGAGGCCGCGCTCGCCTTGCCCGACGGCGACCCGTTCGATCTGCTGGGGACCGCCAGTCTCTATGCCGACCTCGCCTGCATGGCGCACGAAACCCAATATACGAGGCTGTTCCGGACATGAGCACATCCATATCCCCCCTGCGCGTCGGCATCGGCGGCCCGGTCGGTTCGGGCAAGACCGCGCTGATGGATGCGCTGTGCAAATATTTCCGCGACGATTACGACATCGCCGCTATCACCAACGACATCTACACCCGCGAGGACGCCGAATTCCTGACCCGGGCGGGATCGCTGACGCCCGACCGGATCATCGGGGTCGAGACCGGCGGCTGCCCGCACACCGCGATCCGCGAAGATGCGTCGATCAACCTCGCTGCCGTCCACCAGCTCCACAAGAGCTTCCCGGGGCTCGACCTGATCCTGATCGAAAGCGGCGGCGACAATCTGGCGGCGACCTTCAGTCCCGAGCTCGCCGACCTGACGATCTATGTCATCGACGTGTCGGCCGGCGACAAGATCCCGCGCAAGGGCGGCCCGGGCATCACCCGGTCGGACATGCTGGTGATCAACAAGATCGACCTGGCGCCGTTCGTCGGCGCGAGCCTGGAGGTGATGGACCGCGACGCCAAGAAGATGCGCGGAGTCCGGCCGTTCGTGTTCGCCAATGTCCGCGCCGGCCAGGGCGTCACCGACATCGCCGAGTTCATCATCGCCAAGGGCGGGCTGCCGCCGCGCAAGGAGAAGCACGCATGACCCGCATCCGCCTGCCCCTTGTCGCCCTCCTGCCCGCCTTCGCGGCGCTGACGCTGGCCGCCTCGCCCGCGCTCGCCCATCCCGGCCATGGCGCCGATCTTGGCTTCGTCGCCGGGCTGCTCCACCCGTTGACCGGGCTCGATCATCTCGCGACGATGCTGATGGTCGGGTTGTGGGCGGGGATCGCCTTTCCGCGCCGCTGGTGGGTGTGCCCGGCCGCATTCGTCGGTTTCATGGCGCTGGGCTTCGTCCATGGCGCGAGCGGCGGCACGATGGCGATCGCCGAGACGCTGATCCTCGCTTCGCCGATCGCGCTGGGGCTGGCGCTGCTGCTGCGGATCGAGGCGCCGATCGCCGCCGCGACCGCGATCGTCGCGACCTTCGCGGTCGCGCACGGTTTCGCCCATGGCAGCGAGATGGCGCCGGGCACCGACCCGCGGCATTTCGCTACGGGCTTCATCGTCACCACGGTCGCGCTGCTCGCGATCGGGCTCGGCCTGTCACGCCTGGTCGGCCGCGTCCGGAAGATCAGTCGCGCGGGCGGCGCGGTACCGGCGGGCGGTGATAGCTGACGTCGTTACGGTCGCGGGTCGCGGGACAGGTTTCGTCGGGCGCATAGGCCGGCGGCATTTGCGCCGCGATCGCGGCGTCGGGCAGATCGAACGTGCCCTCGACGATCGTCACCCGGTTGGCGATCCGCCACTCGCCGTTCCGGCGCTGGAAATGGTCGACATAGCGGCCGGTCGACATGAAGTGCGGCGGCGTCGCGGCGACCCCGGTGAACTGATAATAGGTCTCGGCATAGGCGTCGTCGCCCTGCAGGTCGCAGACATGGTTCATCACCGCATGCTGGGTCGACTGGTACATCAAGGTGACCTGATCGGCCCAGGCGATGAACGGATCGGGCGCGCCGACGAAGCGGCCATGATCCTCGATCGCGTCGTCGAAATAGCAGGAGCGCGCGAGTTCGTTGTCCATCCGGTCGAGCCCGCGGCAATAGCGCAGCAGCACCTGCCAGATCTCGTGCCGGTCGATCAATTCGCGCAATTTCGCGTCCATAACGCGGTCTCTCCCCATTCTGTGATCTGATCGACGTCATGCCATGGACGCGCGCGTTCGGGCAAATGCATCGGTGGCCCCGGCGGATTTGGTCCGCCCGCCGACAGCATGGCGCGCGGGTGAAAGCGTCGGACGCCGCCGGGTCGCCCCGGCCGATTTGCCAGCCCGCGATTTTGCCGCAAAGCTCCGCCGCAACGACAAGCCGCAACCAGGAGACGAACCATGCCCGGCCAGCTCGACCATTATCGCCTGCTCGGCCGATCGGGGCTCAGGGTGTCGCCGCTGGCGCTCGGCACGATGACCTTCGGGCTCGGCATGGGATGGGGCAGCGACGACGACGAGGCGGCGCGCATGCTCGACCTTTATATCGATCGCGGCGGCAATTTCCTCGATACCGCCAATTTCTATGGCAAGGGCGGATCGGAGAGCCTGATAGGCAAGCTGCTCGAAGGGCGACGCGAGCCGATGGTGATCGCGACCAAATATTCGCTGGCGATGCGCCCGGGCGACGCGAACGCCGCCGGCAATCATCGCAGGAACATGGTGCGCGCGGTCGAGGACAGCCTCAAGCGGCTGCGCACCGACTATATCGACCTGCTCTACCTGCATGTCTGGGACTTCCACACCCCGGTCGAGGAGATATTGCGCGGGTTCGACGATCTCGTGCGCGCCGGCAAGATCGTCTATGCCGGGATATCGGACACCCCAGCGTGGCAGGTGTCGCGGATGCAGGCGATCGCCGAGTTGCGCGGCTGGGCGCCGCTGATCGCGCTGCAGATCCCGTACAGCCTCGCCGAACGCACGGTCGAGCGCGACCTGATCCCGATGGCGGCGACGATGGGACTGGGCGTGCTGCCCTGGTCGCCGCTCGCCGGCGGCGCGCTGTCGGGCAAATATAGCCGCGCCGATCTGACCGCGCCGATCGCGGGCAACCCCAACGACACGCGCAAGGGGGTCAACATAGCGTCGGGCCGGCTGAGCGAACGGACGATCGACATCGCCGAGGTGGTCAAGACCGTCGCGGGCGAGATCGACTGCACGCCGTCGCAGGTCGCGCTGGCGTGGACGCTCTTGAATCCGGCGGTGACGGCGCCACTGATCGGCGCACGGACCGCCGCGCAGCTCGAGGACAATCTCGGCGCGCTCGCAATAGGCTTCGACGATGGCCAGGTCGCACGGCTGGCGACTGCGAGCGCGATCGAGCCGGGCTTTCCGCATGGATTCCTGCAGGGCCCGGCCTATGGCCATATGCTGGGGAATGTGACGATAGAGCGCCGCTAAGCTCGTCCATCCTGCGGTGTGCCCCACGCCATGAAAGGTTCATGACAGGCTGTCCTTCTAGGCGGGCGGGGTTTCGCGCCGCTCGGAGGACCCATGAACGACATCTGGCAGCATATCGTCGCCGACTTTTCCGATCTCGGATCACCCGCCGCGCTGGCCGCCTTCGGCCAGGTCGTGCTGATCGACGTGATGCTGGCCGCCGACAACGCGATCGTCGTCGGTGCGCTCGCCGCCGGACTGCCGGCCGCGTCGCGGCGCAAGGTCATCGCGATCGGGGTCGTCGCCGCGCTGATCTTGCGGATCGCCTTCGCGCTGGTGGTGACCCAGTTGATGCAGCTGGTGGGCCTGGTCTTCGCCGGCGGGCTGCTGCTGGTCTGGGTCGCCTGGAAGATGTGGCGCGAACTGCGCGCCGGCGGCGGCGCCGAGGATGGCGAAGCCGTCGCCGGCAAGGCCGCGCCCAAGGGCTTCGCCCAGGCGGCCTGGGCGGTCGCGATCGCCGATGTCAGCATGAGCCTCGACAATGTGCTGGCGGTCGCCGGCGCGGCGCGCGCGCATCCCGGCATCCTGGTGATCGGCCTGGTGCTGTCGGTCGCACTGATGGGCCTCGCCGCCAACCTGCTCGCCCGCGTCATCGAGCGCTATCGCGCGATCGCCTATGTCGGCCTCGCGGTGATCCTCTACGTCGCCGGCAAGATGATCTACGAAGGTTTCGTCGACCCGCTCACCGGGCTCACGACGCTGATCTGAATTTCATCAGGCGGAAGCCGAACGGCGCGCCGATCAGCACCAGCACCACCCGGGTGAGGTGGTGGACGATGACGAAACCGGGTTCGAGCGCCAGGCTGAGCGCGACCATGCTCATCTCGGCGAGGCCGCCCGGCGAATAGGCGAGCGTCAGCAGCACCGGATCGAGGCCGGTCGCGGCACCGATCGTCGCCGCCCAAGCGAAAGTCATCGCCAGCAGGATCGCGGTCGAACCGGCCGCGAGCGCCAGCATCCGCAGCAGCGTCGCGAGCGTCAGCCCGACGAAGCGGCAACCGATCGTGGCGCCGAGGCCGACCTGCGCGGCCGACAGGACCCAGGCCGGGATGCGGAAATCGGCGAGGCCGGTGACATGGACGATCGCGCTCACCGCGAGCGGCCCCGTCAGATGCCAGGCGGGCAGCCGCAGCGCCCGGCCGAGGACGAGGCCGGTCAGCGCGCATCCGACCGCCCAGGCCAGCAGGGTCCATTGGGTCGCGGTGCCCGACACCGCCGATACCGTCGTCAGCGCCGCCGGCGGCAGGATCGCCGGCGAAAGGTCGAGCCGGATCAGGAAGGGCAGGATGAAGACGACCAGGAAGATCCGCGCGGCGTGGATCAGGCCGATCGCGCGCTCGTCGGCGCCGCGCTCGGCGCCCATCACCACCATCTCGGCGATGCCGCCCGGCATGCCCGCGAAATAGGCGGTGACGGGATCGAATTTCGCGACGCGGCGGAAATAGGTCACACAGAGCAACCCGGCTGCGGCGAGGAAGAACGGCAGCAGCGCGAGCGGGACGATCCACGCCTGCACCTCGCCGAGCAGCCCGGGCGCGAAGCTGCTGCCCAGCACCACCCCGATCACCGCCGACATCAGCCGCCGCGCGGCCGCCGAGGCCTGCAGCGGCGCGCCGGCGATGCTGGCGAGCGCGGTCGCCGCCATCGAGCCGAGCACCCAGGGCAACGGCGCATGGCTCCACCAGAACAGCGCGCCCCCGATCGCGCCGACGATCAGCGCGAGCAGGAAGCGCAAGGCCGGTCCCGACCGGGACCCCAGCGCCGCGGCCTCGATCCTCGCCCTCACCCTCAGGCGACGAAGGGAAAGGCTAGCGCGATCATCCCGACGATCGTCATGACCAGGCAGACCAAAGCCGCGGGGAGCAGGGTGAAGCGCTGATGATCGGCGAGGTCGATGCCGGCCAGGCTGACCAGCAGATAGGTCGACGGCACCAGCGGGCTGAGCAGATGGACCGGCTGCCCCATCAGCGATGCCCGCGCGATCGCGATCGGCTCGACCCCATAATGGGCGCCGGCCTCGGCCAGGATCGGCAGCATCCCGAAATAAAAGGCATCGTTCGAGATGAAGAAGGTGAAGGGCAGGCTGAGCAGCGCGGTGATCGGCGCCATATAAGGCCCGAGCGCCGGCGGGATGAAGCCGACCACTTCCTTGCTCATCGCCTCGACCATGCCGGTGCCCGAGAGGATGCCGGTGAAGATGCCCGCGGCGAAGATCAGCGAGACCACCGACAGGACGTTGCCGGCATGGGCCGCGATCCGTTCCTTCTGCGCGGCGACGCCGGGATAGTTGACGATCATCGCGATCGCGAAGGCGATCATCATCAGCACCGACAGCGGCAGCACGCCCCAGACCAGCAGGGTCAGCAGGGCGATGACCAGCGCGCCGTTGAACCAGATCAGGCGGGGCCGGCGCGCCTCGGGATATTGCGACACCGCCATGCCGGTGAAGTCGGTCGGCTGGTTGGCGCGGACATGGCCGAGCCGGCGGCGTTCCTTGCGGCCGAACCAGACCGCGAGCCCGAGCAGGAAGACCAGGCCGGCGATCATGCCGGGTATCAGCGGCAGGAACAGCGTCGCCGGATCGAGCTTCAGCGCGCTGGCCGCGCGCGCGGTCGGCCCGCCCCAGGGAGTGAGGTTCATGATGCCGCTGGTCGCCATCAGCAGGCAGACCAGGTACAGACGGTTCATCTCGAACCTTTTGTACAGCGGCAGCAACGCGGCGATGGTGATGATATAGGTCGTCGATCCGTCGCCATCGAGGCTGACCAGCGCGCACAGCACCACCGTGCCGAGCAGGATCCGCAGCGGATCGCCATGGACCATGCGGATCAGTCGCCCCGCCAGCGGATCGAACAGGCCGGTGTCGGTCATCGTCGAGAAGAACAGGATCGCGAACAGCAGCATCACCCCGGTCGGGGCGAGATTCTTGATCCCGTCGATCATCATGTCGCCGAGGCCGGCGGCCTGGCCGGCGATCACGCCGAACAGCGAGGGAATGACGATCAGCGCGACCAGCGGGGTCATCCGCTTCGTCATGATCAGCGTCATGAAAGTGGCGACCATCAGGAAGCCGAGCAGGGCAAGATTCATCGCTGCGTCCTTGAAACGACGGATGGGGACAAGATCGAAATATGCGTCAGAAGGTGACGCCGACCCGGGCGCTGACGGTGGTGCCGCCGTCGCCGCCGGTGAAGGCGCCGGTGCGGTTGTCGGTATGCCACTGGATGGTGTTGAGCTGGATGCGGGTGAAGCTGTTGAGATACCAGTTCACGCCAAGCGTCGCCGCCCAGCCGTCCCCGCCCAGCAGCAGGTCGGTATAGTCGAGATTCTCGTAGCGCGCGGTCAGTTCGATCGCGCCAGAGCCGCCGTCGAGCAGCGGGTCGAGCACCTTGGGCTGGCCGAAGCTGCCGAGGCGCGGATTATAGGGCGGCAGTTCGCCGGTGAGGAAGAGGCCCCCCGACATGCTCCACGCCTTGCTCTTGAAATCGCCGCGGCCGCCGTCGAGCCGGGCGATGCGCTGCCCGCCCTCGCCCATCAGCCAGAGCGAACCGACATAGCCGCCAAGTTCGACGCCATAGCCGGTGGTCGACTTGCCGCCGAGCAGCGGCCCGCTCGACACCCGCACCGCGCCGTTGAAGCGGCCGCCGATCACCGTGTTGCGGGTGAGCGTGGTCGCCGCCGAGGACAAGGCCTCGTCGAAGCCCCACAGCCCGACATGCAACATCGACCGGTCGGTCCTGATCGGGTTCCAGTGGGCGCGCGCCATCGCGGTGCGGCTGTCGTTGGTCGCCTGTTCACCGTCGACGCGGTCGCCGGTGACGCTGACCGAGGCATGCCAGTTCGGTCCGAAGGCGCGGCCCATGATGCCGATGCCGTAGAAACCGCGCTGGGGGATGATCGCGGTCGCGACCGCGGTGCGTTCGAGGAACGGCGTTGAATCCGATCCGGTGCTGCCTTCGAAGCCGCGATCGTTGAACAGATGGCCGACGCGCACGTCATAATCGAGCTTGCCGCCTAGGCGGTTGCGCCACCCCATGAAGGCGGTGACGATATCGACCTGGTTCTCCGAGAAATCGGTTTCGAACTGGTAGAAGAAATGCGGCCCCACCCCGCCTTCGAGACCCAGCCGCAGCGCGCGCATGCCGGTGGTGGTGGTATTGCGGCCGGCATAGCGCGATCCGAGCGTCGAACTGACGTCGACGAGGATGCGGCCGCGCGGCTTGTAGGTGAAGACGCCGTCGGCCGAGCGGAAGACGGGCAGCCCGGCGCCCCATTCGGTGGTCACGCCCGCCGGATTGGCGGCAACCGCGCGCGCCTGGGCGACGTCGATATCGGCGGGCCCCGGCGGCACGATCTGCGGCGCGAATGGGGCGACGACGAGCGGTGGCGGTACGGGTTGCTGCCGCTCGGCAATTTGCGGCGCCGATGAGGCCTGCGCGACGCCCTGCCCCTCCAGCCGCTCGATCCGGGCCTTCAGCGCGGCGATCTCGGCGGCCTGCGCGCGGACCAGACCGGCGAGTTCGGCATTGTCCGGGGTTTCGGCCAGCGCGGGCGTCGCCGCGATCAGCGCAAGGGTCGCCAGACCAGCATGAAGACTGGGGCGACGGCATCGAAAGATCATGGCTGCTGGGCTCCAAGGGTGAGCGCCGCGCTCCACTCGCGCAGGAAACGCTGGCGCTTGAGGCGGTCGAGATTGACGAGAAGCTGTGGCCCGACCCGGATCGGGCGGGCCTGCTCGGGCGGAAGCCGGCGGGCGCCGACATCGCCGCGCACCGGCCAGAGACTATGCTGCGCGAGCAGCGACTGGCCTTCGCGAGACAGCAGGAAGTCGAGGAACAGTCTGGCCGCGGCCGGGTGCCGCGCCTCGCGGGCGATGAAGGCGATCCGCGAGGTGACGATCGTATAGTCGCTGGGGAAGACCACCCCGATCCGCGGATCGCGCCGCGCCCGTTCGAGCGCATAGGAACCGATGACATTATAGGCGATCGCCTGGCGTCCCTCGGCGACGCCGCGCAGCATCGGTTCGGTGGTGATCGCGAGCACCGGCCGTGTCGCCGCGATCGCCTCGACCAGCGACCGGCTGTCGCGGGTGGTCGCGTAATCCTCCGACAGATAGAGATAGCCGACATTCGACCGCGCCGGATCGAAGGTCGTCACCCGGCCGGTCAGCGCCTTGCGGTCGGTGCGGAGCAGCGCCTCGAGCGCGGCATGGCTGCGCGGCACCCGGGCGGCGGGGATCGCCTTGCGGTTATAGGCGAAGCCGATCGGCTCGGCGGTGACCCCGAACCCCATATTCTTCCACACCGCCGATGCCGGCAGCGCGGGCTTTTCCGGGCTGGCATAGGCCTGGGCATAGCCGTCGTTGATCAGCTTGACCTGAAGGTCCATCGCCGACGACCAGACCAGGTCGGCCGACGGCGCCCGGCCGCGCGTTTCGGCGATGAAGCGGCGATACATCTCGGTCGATCCGAGATCGGAATAGACGACGCCGATGCCGGGATAGCGGCGGTGGAACGCCGCCACCAGCGGCGCCATCTCGGCGGCGTCGGCATTGGCGTAGATCCGCACCTGCCGCTCGCTGCGGGCATCGGCGATCAGCTGGTCATAGGATCGCGGATAGCCCGCCGGCCGCTCCGCGCCCAGCGCCGGCAAGGGTGCGCACAGCAGCGCCAGCCATCCCGTCCAATATCGAAAACACCGCATCGATCCCGCTCCTCGCTTTCCGTCTCTGTGTTCGGATAAGATGCAAGGGTGCGATACGAAGCAAAGCTGTCATCAACCTTTCACGACCGGGTGCCGCCATTCGTATCCTGATGATCGAGGACGACGCGGCGCTGGCCCGCAGCATTTCCGCGCTGCTGCGGGCGGGCGGCCATGCCGTCGACCATGTCGCGACCGGTGAAGACGCCCTCGCGGTGGTCGCGAGCGAACCTTATGCGCTGGTGATCCTCGACGTCGGACTGCCCGATATCGACGGCTTCGCGGTGCTCCAGCAGATGCGCCGCCGGGGCGATCGGGTGCCGGTGCTGATGCTGACCGCGCGCGATGCGCTCGACGACCGGGTGCGCGGACTCGACCTGGGCGCCGACGATTATCTGCGCAAGCCGTTCGAGCCGGTCGAGCTCGAGGCGCGAGTGCGCGCGCTGGGCCGGCGGCGCGGCGGCGATCCGACCCCGGTGATCGTCGTCGGGACGCTGTCGATCAACCGGTCGAGCGGCACCGCCGGGGTCGCCGGGCGCCTGCTCGATCTCAGGCGCCGCGAACTGACGGTGCTCGAGGTGCTCGCCACCCGCGCCGGCCAGATCGTGCCGCGCGAATTGCTGATCGGCGAGGTGTTCGGCTTCGACGAACCGGTCGGCGGCAATGCGATCGAGGTCCATATCACCCGGCTGCGCGGCAAGCTGATGCCCGACGGGCCCAATATCCGCACGATCCGCGGCGTGGGCTATATGCTCGATGCCGGCTGAACCGCGCGCGATCGCGCTGCGCACGAGGTTGCTCGCGGCGATGCTCGGGCCGCTGCTCGGCGCGGCGGCGATCATCGGCGTCGGCGGGGCGACCCTGATCGCCGACGTCGTCCGCCGGACCAACGACCGCGTGCTCGGAGGTGCGCTGGGCGCGATCGCCGAAACCGTGCAGGTCGAGCGCGGCGAGGTGACGCTGGACCTGCCGCCGGCCGCGTTCGGGATGCTGGAGAACAGCGAACGCGACAATGTCTATTATCGCATCGCGGTAGGGGGCGAATTGCTGACCGGCTATGCCGATCTGCCGCCCCCCGATCCCGCGACCCTGACCACCGACGTGCCGCGGTTCCGCTTCGCCCGCTATCGGGATCAGGACATCCGCATCGGCGAGGTCAAGCGGCTGCTGCCCCGGGTCGCGCAGCCCGTCATCGTGCAGGTCGCCGAGACGCTCGACAATCGCTCGGCGCTGACGATGCGGCTGATGGGCGGCCTCCTGCTCGGCGAGCTCGTGCTGGTCGGGATCGCGATCCTGCTGTTGCGCCCGGCGCTGGGGTGGAGCCTGCGTCCGCTGGCGCGGTTGCGCCGCGCGGTCGAAGCCCGCGATGCCCGCAGCCGCCCCGATTTCTCCCCGCTCGACACCACCCCGCTGCCGACCGAATTGCAACCGCTCGCCACCGCGTTCAACCATCTGCTGGCGCAGCTCGACACCGCGACCGGCGGCATGCGCCGCTTCACCGCCGACGCCTCGCACCAGATGCGCACACCGCTGTCGGTCCTGAAAGTGCAGGTCGCGCTCGCACGGCGGGGCTCGGCATCGGCGCTCGACGAGATATTCGAGGCGGTCCTCCGCCTCGAACGGCTGGTGACGCAGTTGCTCGCGCTCGCCCGCGCCGAGGAGGCCGGCGTGTCGGCCCCGCTCGAAGAGGTCGACCTGCGGGAGGTCGCCGCCGCGGTGATCGGCCGCCTCATCAACCAGGCGATCGAGGCCGGCGTCGAGCTCGATCTCGAGGCCGACGCGCATGACAGCCATATCGTCGCAGGGCACCGGACCCTGGTGTTCGAGATCATCGCCAATCTCGTCGACAACGGCATTCGCTACAACCGGGTCGGCGGCCGGGTGTCGATCGCGCTGCGCCATGCCCCCGGCCGGACGATATTGCGCGTAAGCGACGATGGTCCCGGCATCTCGCCGGCCTATCGCGACAAGATCTTCGACCGTTTCTTCAGACTGGCGGGCACCGACGGTCCCGAGGGCAGCGGCCTGGGCCTGGCGATCGTGCGATCGGCGGCCTCGCGCATGGGCGCCAGCGTCGAGATCGGCGATGCCGCCGCCGGAACCACGATCGACGTCGGTTTCGTGCCACACCCGCCCGCGCCGCAAGCGGGTGCAATCATCACGCGCCCTCCGGCTTGATCAGGACAAGCCGCGCCACTCGTCGTGCAGGATCGCGGCCGCCGTCATCGTCGCTCGCGAGCCCGCCACTTCGCGAGGTTGGCGCTGTTCGCGGTCTCCTCAGTTCCCAATTTGCGCCAGCGGTCGAAACGCTCCGGAGTCAGCACGCCTGTGGCGATCCCCGCCCGAACGGCGCAACCGGGTTCGGTGCCATGCGCGCAATTGGAGAAGCGGCAATCCTCGGCCGCCAGGACGAAGTCGTCGAAAACCTCGGCTATCCCGGTCGCGGCATCGGCCAGCTGCAATTCGCGCATGCCCGGCGTATCGAGCAGCCAACCGCCGCCCGCGAGACGGTGCATCTCGCGCACGGTCGTGGTGTGGCGGCCGGTATCGTCGCCCTTGCGGACCGCCTGGGTGGCGATGCTGTCGGAACCGCGCAGCGTGTTGACGAGGGTCGATTTGCCGACCCCCGACGATCCGAGCAGGGCAACCGTCTGTCCCTTGCCGCACCAGGACGCCAAGCCGGCGACACTCGCGGGATCGCGACCGTCGACCAGCTCGACTCGAAGCCCCGGTTCGAGCCCGCGCGCCGCCGCCGCGAAGGACTCGGGCGTATCGGTCAGGTCGATCTTGGTCAGAACGACGATCGGCCTCACCCCGACCTCGCGCGCCAGCACCAGATAGCGCTCGAGCCGGGCGACGCTGAAGTCCTGGTTGCACGAGGCGACGATGAACAAGGTGTCGACATTGGCGGCGATCAGCTGCGCCTTGCGGCCATGGCCCGGGGCGCGTCGCTTGAACAGATTTTCCCGGCCCAGGACGCGGACGGGCTGCATCGTCGCCTCGTCGATCAGCAACCAGTCGCCGACCGTGGGATGATCGTCGGCGGCATCGGCGCCGGGAATATGCGGCGGGATCATCGCGTCCGATCCGGCGCCCGCGATCGCGATCTTGCCACGATGGACCGCCATCACCCGGACCGGATGACAATAGGCCGCTTCATCGTCCGAGAGCTGATCGCTGAAATAGGGTCGCCAGCCCAGATCGTCCAAAGTCTGTATGATCGATACCATATGTTCGGCGGATATTTTCGATATCCGCATCCTGATGCCAGAGTGCCGTAGTGACCGCATGCCTGCGATGCCATGCAAATGGGCCGCTACCGAATCAGATGCTCAGCCCTCGATATAGTCGAGATAGGACACGACGTCGTTGCTGGTCTGCAGGAACAGCCCCGCCTGTACGTCCTCGGGCTGTGCGTCCGCCATCGCGAGCGCCTCGGCAAGGGTTCCATATAACAGCGTCGAGGCCGCGCCCCCCTCGCCATCGTCGAGATGGTAGAGTCTGACCGAACTGTCCTGGGAAATCGTGCGCATGATGCGACCATGGTGCACCGACGAGGGCGCATCAACTCCGTTCGGAATAAGACCAGCCGAATTGACAGGCCATGGCCGAAGCGACACCCTCCTCCACTATCGGCAAAGGGATAAGCCGCCATGACGATCGAGGGGATGGTGCCAGCGAACGGGGACATCGGTCTGTCGTGGCGACCGCTCGCGCCGTTCGGGGTCGAGATCGACCATGATCTGTCGGCACCGCTCTCGACCGCGCAGGAGCGGCAGTTCGTCGATCTTCTGTGGACGCACGGGCTGATCCTCGCGCGCGGCCAGACGCTGTCGATGGCGCGGCAACAGCAATTGTGCGCGCTGGCCGGACCGATCCTGATCCGCCCGGGCGAGGACGGCTATCTGTCGACCGAGGGCGGCAGCGAGATCGCGCTGACCGAACTGAGCTGGCACGCCGACGCCGCCTATACCGACGCCCCGTTCGACGCGCTGGCGCTGCATGCGATCGACGTGGTCGACGATGCCTCCTCGACCTTCTTCACCAGCGCCGAGCAGGGCTGGGCGACGTTGCCGGCGACGCTGCGCGACCGGATGGAGGGGCGGCGGGTCGAAATGATATCGCCGTCGTTCGAGACGCTGGCGGGACGCTGCTGCGACCGGCCCGATCCGGTCGCGCACAAGCGCAGCGAACAGCCGGCGATCCAGATCAACCCGCACAATGCGCGGCCCTGCCTGTGGACCAGCGAGCTCCAGACCGCACGCATCACCGGCATGGACTGGGTGGCGAGCCGCGACCTGCTGCACGCGCTCTTCGATCATCTCTACCGCGACGCGTATGTGCTCGAGCATCGCTGGCGCCGGGGAGACCTGGTGATCTGGGACAATATCGCGCTCCAGCACCGGCGCGGGTCGCTCAAGGGGTGCGGCCGGCGGATCCTGCAACGGGTGATCGTCGGCACCGCGGGAGTGGCGCCGCATCTGGCGCAGGCGGCGGCCCTCGCCTCATAGCGCCGAGAAGATCGCGTCGACGATGGCTTGGCGGCGGACGCCTTGAGCCCCGCCCGCACTTCGATTACCCCCTCCACCATATCATAGGGATGAGGGGTTACAGCATGGCCGACGGCGGGATCATCGTAACGGGAGCTTATGGCGCGCTCGGTCGCGTCGTGGCGGCGGCGTTCGCCGCGCAGGGCCACAAGGTCGCCCGCGTCGACTTTGCAGCCGAAGCTCCCGAGCCGCTCGACGGTGCTCTCGACCTGGGCGGGGTCGACCTGACCGACGGCGATGCCGCGGCCAGGGTCGTCGCGCAGGTGACCGAAGCGTTCGGCGGGGTGCGGGTGGTGGTCAACATCGCCGGCGGCTTCGCCTGGGAAACCGTCGAGGGCGGCAGCATCGCGACATGGCAGCGGCTCTATGCGATGAACGTGATCACCGCGACGACGATCACCAAGGCCGCCCTGCCCGCGCTGATCGCGGCCAAGGATGCGCGGGTGATCAACATCGGCGCGGGGGCTGCGATCAGCGCCGACACCGGCATGGGCGCCTATGCCGCATCGAAGGCGGGCGTCCACCGCTTCACCGAGAGCCTGGCGCGCGAGCTGTCGGGCAAGGACGTCACCGTCAATGCGATCCTGCCGAGCATCATCGACACCCCGACCAACCGCGCCGACATGCCCGATGCCGACACCTCGACCTGGGTCCAGCCGCAGGCGATCGCCGACCTGATCCTGTTCCTCGCCTCCCCGGCGGCGCGCGCGGTGACCGGCGGGCTGATCCCGGTCACCGGCGGCAATTGAACGAGGTGGCGAGGACCGATAACCCACCTCCCGATGAGCCCATCGCGGTGCCGCCATTAGTCGCGGGCGGAGCGATCTCCGATGTCTTCAACCTGTTGAAGCGGGATAGATCGGAGCCGCTTTCGATCGAGGTAATGACCGATATTGCGGCCGAGAGCTGGGCCGGCAAAAGATAATTGCCTTCGGAGGATGGGTTGGCGTACCCAATCCGCCGCTAGAGCATTTTCAAGTCAGGTGGAATCACCTGACGGCTCGGAAAATGCGGAAAACAAAGACAATTTAGAGCATGTCCTGATCAATCTGATCAGGACATGCTCTAGTGCAGTCCGGCCTGGTTCAATCCAGGAGTGCGATGGGCTCGTCAGCGCGGGAATGGGCGATGGCCGCCTTCGGCTGCATCCGATAGGACACCGTATAGCCGATATGGTCGGACAGCATCCGGCCGTCGGCGTCATGACCGAACGGGGTCGCGATCGCCTCGGCGTGGAGTTCGGCGTTCGGCCCGGCCCGCAGGAACTGCCAGTCCTTCGCATGGCGCAGCGAGCGATGCGCGTCGGCGGACATATTGTCGATGCAGTCGGGCGCGACCAGGCACTGACCGAAGGCGTTACGGTGGCCGCTACCCAGCCAGGGGCCGAGCCGGGCCTCGGCATAGGCGCGGCGCTCGGGATAGCGGCCGATGTTGAAATCGCCGCCGAGCAGGACCGGCATGTCGCGGGGCGCCTCGCGCCGCAGGAAGGCCGCGACCAGGTCGATCTGGTCGCGAAAGGCGAGATAGGCCCGACGCCGCGACACGCCGGAGGCCGGTCCCGAATTGAGATGCACGTCGACGATCGCGATCGGGGTCGACGCCGTCGCCGCGGCCGAAGCCGACGGGACCGGCACATCGGCGATTGCCATGACCATGCCCTTGTTGGCGATGCAGTCGTACCCCGCACAGACCTCCGCCGGGAACGCCGCGCGCTTCACGTCGCGGAGCGGATAGTCGGACAGGATCTGGAGCCCGCTGCCGACCAGCTTGCCGCTCGCCTCGCCCTTCCAGAAGCTGCGGCGGGCGTCGAGTTCGGGATCGGGCGATCGCACCGGCGCCATCGCCCGCGTCGCGGCATCGGGGCCATCGACGACATAGCGATAGCCCGCCGCCGCGCCGATCGCGCGGGCATCGTCGACGAACGCCTCCTGCAGCAGCACGACGTGCGGCTGCCGCCCCTGATCGCGGAGGTCGCGCAGGCCCGCGGCGATCGCATCGAACGCCGCGTCGCGGCCGAAGCGCACCGGCCAGGGCAGGCCTTCGATATTATAGGTCATCACCGACAAGGGCGACCGGCCCAGATCGGCGCCGGTTTCGGCGGGTTCCGATCCCCGGGCGGGGCGATGCAGGTCGGGCAACGCGAGCGCGGTCGTCGCCGCCACCAGCACCGCCATCACCTTCCAGCCGCCGATAAGCGCCATTGCCGATCATCCCTCGCTCGTAACCAACTGTCGAGAGAAAGACGCCGCCGGATCGCCGGAGCCGCAAAGACAAAGACGAAAAGCGCGCAAAATACGGCGGAACGGTCGCATGCGGCTGTGACGGACGATTCGCGGCCGGGTGTCGGGCGACGAGGATATAACTTACCGGCTGTTCCATCGATCGCCCGCGGCGAGCCCGAATTCATGGCGATCGAGCCGGCGCCTGGCGTCGGCATCGTCCATCAGGGTCGCGCGCCAGAAAGCGATCGTCGCGGCTTCGACCACCTGTTCGATATGCGGGGTCAGCGCCGTGCCGCCAAAGGCGCGGTCGCCCCGGCCATTGAACGCCATATGGGTCGCGCCGTCGAGCACGAGCAGATATTTGTCGCCCGGGGGCAGCGCCGCGAACGGCTTCACCCGATCCTCGGCCTTGACCCCGGGGGTGAGCGGCACGGTATCGGCGGTCCCCGTGATCGACAGGAACGGTATGTGGACGGTGCCGAACGCCGCCTCGACCGATCCGATCGCCGGCGGCGCCGGGCTGAACGCGATCGCCGCCTTCACCCGCGGATCGGCGACCTTGTCGGCGAGCGCCACCGGATAATGCTGGCCGGCGATCGCCTGGGTGGTGTGGGCACCGAAGCTATGGCCCGACATGCCGATCCGCGACAGGTCCGCGCGTGACAGATCGCATTGCCCTTCGGCCCGTTGGCGGCCAAGCTGGTCGATCACGAAATGGACGTCGGCGACCCGCGCGAACAATTGCTCGGCCGACATCGCGTCGCGCAGATGCCCGCTCATGATGATCGCCCGGTCGCTGCCGGGATGCTGGATGTTGACGACGATCAGCCCGGCCTCCGCCCAGGCCTCGGCCCAGGCGCGGCCGCTGTCGATCGATCCACCGAGGCCATGGCTGAACAGTATCACCGGCGCCTTGGCCACGCCGTCGGGCATGCGGATCCGCACCGGCACGCCGCGCCCTGCGCGCGCCGTATCGGTCCAGGTCGCGTCGCAGACGGGACCAGCGGCAGCGGCCATGGTTGCCGTCAGGCCGAGCACGACCGCCACCGACAGCAACAGCCCGCGCAGGCCGCGTTCGACCATGCCCATCTCAGTCGGCCCCGCTCTTGTCGGCCTTCATCGCCGCGAGCATCTCGCGGCCTTTGGCCAGTTCGGCCTTGTCGACCTTGCCGTCGCCATTGGCGTCGATCCGGTCGAAGACCGGCATCGGCGCCGCCGTCCATTCGGCCTTGCTGACCCGTCCGTCATGATCGGTGTCGGCGCGGGCGATCAACTCCGCCAGCCGGTCGGCGGCCTGCGGGCGGAATTTGGCGAGCCGGCCGAAATCATCCCTGGCGATCGCCCCGTCATGGTTGCGGTCGAGCTGCGCGAAGCGCGCGTTGCGGGCATCGGCATATTCGGAACGGCTGACGACGCCGTCCCTGTTGGCGTCGGCATTGTCGAAGGTCGACAGCGGATCGGCACCGCCGAACATCTGGGCCTGGCCGGGAACGGCAAGCCCGATCGCCAGCGCCGCCGCGAGAAAATGGGTGAACGTCATGATCGTCTCCGAAAAGGGGTTGGCCGCGCCCGGAGGGTCGCATGGACGCGGCCACAAGCTCATTGCGGCGGCCGGCTCACCGTACCGCTCACGCTGCTGCCGTTGCCGTTCAGGCCGGTGCGCGTGGTCGTGAAACTCGCTGTGCCGTCGCCATTGTTGGTGGCGGTGGTGCTGCGGCCGAAGCTGCGGCCGTTGTTGAGGGTGGTGGTGCGGCCGCCCGAATAGCCGCCGTCGGCCCAGCTGGCGCCGCGGCTGCTGGTATAGCCGCGGCCGCTATTGGTCTGGAGGCCGCGGCTGGCGCTGACATTGCCGGGACCGCGCGTGATCGAGCGCGACTGGGTGAAGCCCCGCCCGCCCGAACCCTGAGCGCTGAGCACATGGCCGCGCGTGCGCGCCTGGCCCGGGGCAGCAGCAATCGTGGCGACGACGATCGATCCGATCATCAGGCCGATGGAAACACGGTGAAGGGACATGGATACGCTCCTTGACTATCCGGCGGCTCCTGACCGCCTGCCCTCGATATGCCGTCATAGCGTAAGCCGGGTGCTGCGGCAGGGTGACGAACGGTGACGAAGTGTAACAGTCGTCCCCTGCCCGCTTTTCGCGCGCGCCGGCCCGGTCCATCATGGCCCCATGGACAAGAGCTTCATCGCGGTGGTCGAGGACGATGCCGAAATCCGGTCGCTGATGATCGGGCTGCTCGCCCGCGAGGGGTTCGACGCCGCCGGCTGCCGCACCGCGGGCGAGTTCGACCGGCTGCTCGAACGCCAGCGGATCGATCTCGCCATCCTCGACGTGATGCTGCCGGGCGAGGACGGGCTGTCGCTATGCCGCCGGCTGCGCGCGCGCGGCGACGTGCCGGTGCTGATGGTCACCGCCAAGGGCGATGACGTCGACCGGATCGTCGGGCTCGAGATCGGCGCCGACGATTATCTGCCCAAGCCGTTCAACCCGCGTGAGCTGCTCGCGCGGATCCGCGCGATCCTGCGCCGCACCCGCGACCGCCATCGGGTCGCGATCGACAGCCCGGCCGAGCGCTACGGCTTTGCCGGCTGGACGCTCGACGCCGGCGCGCATGCGCTGACCGACCCCGATGGCGGCGCGATCGACCTGACCGGCGGCGAGTTCGACATGCTGCTGAGCTTCGTCACCCATGCCCAGCGCGTGCTCAACCGCGACCAGTTGCTCGACTGGACCCGCGGTCGCAGCAGCGGACCGTTCGACCGCGCGGTCGACGTCCAGCTCAGCCGGCTGCGCCGCAAGCTGGCCGAGCATCCATCGGGCGCCGATCTGATCAAGACGGTGCGCGGCGGTGGTTATCTGTTCAGCGCGGCGGTGACCCGGCTATGACCGTCGGCGGCAATTTGTCGTTCCGGATCGCGACGATCCTGCTCGGCGGCTTCGTGCTGCTCCAGGCGCTGGTGTGGGCAGCCACCACCCTGCCCGGTCGCGGCAGCGAGCGGCGGCCCTATAATCTGCCGCAGCCCGCGCAGCTCGCGGCGATGGTCGACACGATCGAGGCCGCACCACCGGCACGGCGGGCGACGCTGGTCGAGATGTTCAACGGATCGCTCTACACGGTACGGCTCCTCGCACAGCCGCCCGCCGCCCCGCCCTCGCGCCGCGCCGGGCTCGACGCGCTCGAGCATCGTTATGCGGTCGCACTGGCGGGCCATGGCGTGCGGGTGACCGGACGTCGGCCGCTGCTCGGCGCCATCGCGGGCACGCCCGCCTCGCCCGGCCGCACCCTGTTCGCGCCGGTGACGATCAGCGTGGCGTTGCGCGACGGCCACATTCTCGCCGTCGACGGCCGGCCGTCGCCGCTGATACGCGGCTATCTGCGCCACCGATCCTTCCTCGGCGCGGTCAGCGGGTTGATCATCATCGCGATCCTGCTGCTGGCGGTCCGCCAGACCACCCGGCCGCTGGCGCGGCTGTCGGCCGGCGTCCGGCGCTTCTCGACCGATCTCGACACCCCCGACCTGGCGGTCGGCGGATCGCGCGAACTGCGCGAACTGGCGCTGGCGTTCAACGACATGAAGATGCGGATCAACGAACTGATCGGCGAGCGCAGCCGCACGCTGGCGGGGATTGCCCATGACATGCGCACCTATCTGACCCGGCTGCGGCTGCGCGCCGAGTTCATCGACGATCCCGACCAGCGGGCACGCGCCGGCGCCGACCTCGACGAGATGACCCTGCTGCTCGACGACACCC
Organism: Rhizorhabdus sp. GW822-FHT03C02; assembly: GCF_058801765.1. Classification (NCBI taxonomy): domain Bacteria; kingdom Pseudomonadati; phylum Pseudomonadota; class Alphaproteobacteria; order Sphingomonadales; family Rhizorhabdaceae; genus Rhizorhabdus; species Rhizorhabdus sp. GW822-FHT03C02. The sequence goes on along the minus strand of NZ_JBXANN010000001.1, from coordinate 588,814 downwards.
TGCTCTTCGCGCGGCGCGATGCCGGGGCATCGGCACCGCCGCGACCGATCGCCCTGCCGGTCGAGATCGCGGCGATGGTCGCGGTGCGGGCCGAGATGGGCGAGGCGGTGCGCTGCGGCGTCGTTCCCGACCTGACGATCCGCGCCGATCCGGTCGCATTCCGGCGGATGCTCGCCAATCTGGTCGACAATGGCGTGCGGCATGGCGGCGATGTCGCGATCATGGTCGGCGCCCGGAACAATTGGGTCGATATCGCCGTGCTCGACAATGGCCCGGGCGTGCCCGCCCGCGCGATCGCCCGGCTCGGCGAGCCGTTCGGCCGGATCGACCCGTCGCGCGACCGCGAGACCGGCGGCGCCGGCCTCGGCCTCGCGATCGTCCGCGCACTCGCCGAACGCGAGGGCGGCGCGGTGCAGTTCGCCAACCGGCCCGAGGGCGGGTTCGCAGCGACGCTGAGTTTCCCAATTCATGAATCTAGAATATAAGTCCATGCCATATAGCATGGCTAATCCGTGGGAATGGATCGGCCTATCTGAGACTCATCCGAAACCAGCGCGCCGATGGCGCCAGGAGATGAGCAATGCAGAAACGAACTCTCGGCAAGAGCGGCCTCCAGGTCTCGGCGATCGGCTTCGGCTGCATGGGTCTGAACTTCGGCTATGCCTCGGCGCTGGGCCGCTCTGAATCGATCGACCTGATCCGCGCCGCCGCCGAACGCGGGGTGACCTTCTTCGACACCGCCGAGGTCTATGGCCCGTTCACCAACGAGGAAATCGTCGGCGAGGCGCTGCGGCCGATCCGCGACGAGGTGGTGATCGCCACCAAGTTCGGCTTCGCGATCGATCAGGCGACCGGCGAGAACAAGGGGCTGGACAGCCGGCCAGCGAATATCCGCGCGGTCGCCGAGGCCTCGCTCAAGCGGCTCGGCATCGACGTGATCGACCTGTTCTACCAGCATCGGGTCGATCCGAACGTGCCGATCGAGGATGTCGCCGGCGCGGTCGGCGACCTGATCCGCGAAGGCAAGGTCCGCCATTTCGGCCTGTCCGAGCCCGGCGCCCAGACCGTCCGCCGCGCCCATGCGGTGCAGCCGGTCGCCGCGCTCCAGAACGAATATTCGCTGTGGACGCGCGGGCCCGAGACCAACGGCATCCTCGAGGCGTGCGAGGAACTGGGGATCGGCTTCGTCCCCTATAGCCCGCTCGGCAAGGGCTTCCTGACCGGCGCGATGACCGCCGACACGAAAATCCCCGGCAACGATTTCCGCGCCAACCTGCCGCGCTTCACCCCGGGGGCGATGGCCGCCAACCAGGCGCTGGTCGACCTGCTCAAGCGGGTCGCCGAGCGCAAGCAGTCGACCCCGGCACAGATTGCGATCGCCTGGCTGCTCGCGCAGAAGCCCTGGATCGTTCCGATCCCGGGCACCACCAAGCTGCACCGGCTCGAGGAGAATCTCGGCGCCGCCGATGTCGTGCTCGGTGCCGACGATCTTGCCGAGATCGAGCGCGCCGCCGCCGCGATCAGCGTCGAGGGCGAGCGCTATCCGGCGCATCTGCTGGCGACGGTCGGCCGCTGAGCCCGCCCAGGCGCACCAACAATGGCAGGGGCGATGCGCCGAAAGCGGCGCATCGCCCCTGCCCGTTTCAGGATGACCGGCCGATGTTCATGCCGCACAAGATCGACGACGCCACCGTCCCCTCCGGCGCGGCTATCGTCGAGGCCGCCCCCGCAGTGCAGGCCGAGGCCGCCCGCCACGGCCTGCGGGTGCTGGCGATCCTGAGCGCGCTGATGGGGTTCGCCTCGATCTCGACCGACCTCTATCTGCCGGCGCTGCCGACGATGGCGCGCGATTTCCACAGCGATCCGGGGACGATGGCGCTGACGATATCGGGCTATCTGATCGGGTTCAGCCTGGGGCAGCTGCTGTGGGGACCGATCGGCGATCGCCATGGCCGGCGCGGGCCGGTCGCGGTCGGGCTGCTGCTGTTCGCGATCGGATCGGCGGGCTGCGCGCTGTCGGGCAGCGCCTGGGAAATGATCGGCTGGCGGGTGGTGCAGGCGGTCGGCGCCTGTGCCGGCGTCGTGCTCGCCCGGGCGATGGTGCGCGATCTCTATGCCGGCGAGCGCGCCGCGCAGATGATGTCGACGCTGATGACGGTGATGGCGATCGCGCCGCTGCTCGGCCCGATCGTCGGCGGCCAGATCCTCGGCCATGGCTCGTGGCACGCAATCTTCTGGACGCTGGTCGGGGTCGGCGTCGCGACGCTCGCGGCGCTGCTGACCCTGCCCGAGACGCTGCCCGCCGACCGCCGCAATGCCGAGCCGCTCGCCCGGGCGATCGGGCGCTATGGCGATCTGATCCGCCAGCGCCGGCTGATCGGCTATGCCGCGGCGGGCGGCTTCTTCTATGGCGGCTCCTACGCCTATATCGCCGGCACGCCCTTCGCCTATATCGACTATTATCATGTGCCTCCGCAGCTCTACGGGCTGTTGTTCGGGGTCGGCATCGTCGGGATCATGGTCACCAACCTGATCAACGCGCGGCTGGTGATGCGCATCGGCAGCGTCCGGCTGCTGCGATGGGGCACCGCCGGCGCGGCGCTGGCCGGGCTGCTGCTGGCGATCGCCACCGCGACCGGCTGGGGCGGCCTGGCCGGCCTCGCCATTCCGCTGTTCCTGTTCGTGGCGATGACCGGCTTCATCGTCGCCAATTCGATCGCCGGCGCCATGGCGAATTTCCCCGATCGCGCGGGCGCGGTCTCGGCGCTGGTCGGCGCGATCCATTATGGCAGCGGCATCGCCGGATCGGCGCTGGTGGGCGCGTTCGCCGACGGCACCCCCTGGCCGCTCGGCTGGGTGGTCGCCTTGGCGGGCCTGGGCGGTGCCGCCGCGGCCTGGCTGGTGGTGCCGACGCCGGCCGCTCAGGCCTGACCGAGTTCCGCGAGGAAGGCGTCGTGGGTCATCGGCCGCGAGAACATCGCGAAATCCTTGCCGGTCGCGACCCGCTGTTCCTCTTCGGACAGGGTGGCGGTGCAGTCGGTCAGGGTCACCACCCGATAGCCACGCTCATAGGCCGAGCGCATCGTCGATTCGACGCAGCAGTTGGTCAGGAAGCCGGCGATCGCGACGGTGGTGACCCCGCGGGCGCGCAGGATGAAATCGAGGTTGGTGCTCGCGAAACAATCGAGCCCGCGCTTGCCCTCAATGACGATGTCGCCCGCGACCGGCGCCAGTTCCTCGACGATCTCCGCGCCCCAGCTGCCCTTGCGGAAGGATTGCGAGGCGACGATCCCGGCGAGGATGCCATAAGGCTCGGCCGGGATTTCGGGATAGCCCTCGGCGAAAGCGATCGGCGCATGCATGATCGTCGCCCCCTTCGATCGCGCGGCCTCGACCAGAGCGAGGCTGTTGGCGAACATATCGCTGCTCTCCATCACCGCCTTCACCCCGTCGTGCAGCCCACCGCCGGGCTTCACGAACTCGTTCTGATATTCGATCAGGACGAGGGCTGTCGTTTTCGGGTCCATATCGGCTCCTTGGCAGCGCCTGCCGTCACACCATCTCGGGCAGGCGATCGAGATATTTGTCGAGCGTAACCGGATAATCGCGCACGCGCACCCCGGTCGCGTTGTAAACCGCATTGGCGACGGCGGCCGCGACCCCGCACAGGCCGAGTTCGCCGACCCCCTTGGCCTTCATCGGCGAGGAGATCGGATCGGTCTCGTCGAGGAAGACCACCTCCTGATACGGAATGTCGGCATGAACCGGCACTTCGTAGCCGGCAAGGTCGTGGTTGACGAAGAAACCGAAGCGCCTGTCGACCGCCAGTTCCTCCATCAGCGCGGCGCCGACGCCCATCGTCATCGCGCCGATCACCTGGCTGCGCGCCGATTTGGGATTGAGGATGCGCCCCGCGGCACAGACCGCGAGCATCCGGCGGATGCGGATCTCGCCGGTCGCGGCATCGACCGCGGTTTCGACGAAATGCGCACCGAAGGTCGACTGCTGATATTGCTTGTCGAGGTCGCCATATTCGATGAAGTCCTCGGCGACGATCTCCCCGTCGCGCGCGGCGTCGCCGAGGCGGATGCGCCGGCTGCCCGACACCACCCGCCCGCCGACGAAGTCGACCCCGGCCGGATCGAGGCCGAGCTTCGCGACGACCGCCTCGCGCAGCTTGATGCAGGCGGCATAGACGCCAGCGGTCGAGTTGTTCGCGCCCCATTGCCCGCCCGAACCCGCCGAAGCCGGAAAGGCCGAGTCGCCGAGGCGCACGACGACGTCGTCGATAGACAGTCCCATCATTTCGGCCGCGGTCTGGGCGATGATCGTGTAGGTACCGGTGCCGATGTCGGTCATATCGGTCTCGACGGTGACGGTGCCGCTGCGATCGAGCCGAACCCGCGCCGCCGATTTGGTGAGCTGGTTGTTGCGGAACGCCGCGGCGACCCCCATCCCGACCAGCCAGCGCCCGTCGCGCACCGAGGCCGGCTTCGCGACCCGTTTGGCCCAGCCGAACCGGTCGGCGCCCTGCTCGAGGCATTTGACGAGCTGGCGCATCGAGAAGGGACGTTTCGGATCCTCGGGATCGACCTGGGTGTCGTTGAGGATGCGAAAGGCGACAGGATCCATGCCCAGCAGCTCGGCGGCCTCGTCCATCGCGATCTCGAGCGCCATCAACCCCGGTGCCTCGCCGGGCGCGCGCATCGCGTTGCCCTCCGGCAGATCGAGAACCGCGAGCCGGGTCCGGGTCATGCGGTCGGCACCGGCATAGAGGAGCCGGGTCTGCTGCACCGCATTTTCGGGCTTGCCGCCGGCGAGGTCGCCCGACCAGCTCTCATGCCCGATCGCGGTGATCCGACCGTCCTTCGCCGCGCCGATGCGGATGCGCTGGATCGTCGCGGGCCGATGGGTGGTGTTGTTCGCCATCATCGGCCGGGTGAGCGCGACCTTGACCGGCCGACCGACCGCGCGTGCGCCGAGTGCTGCGAGCACCGCCTCGGCGCGGATGAACAATTTCCCGCCGAAGCCGCCGCCAATATAGGGCGAGACCAGCCGGACATTCTCCTTGGGGATGCCGAGCGTCGCCGCCATGTCGCGGACACCCCATTCGATCATCTGGTTCGATGTCCAGAGGGTGAGCTTCTCCCCCTCCCACGCCGCGATCGAGGCATGGGGTTCCATCATCGCGTGGCTGTGATCGGGGGTCGTATAGGTCGCATCGAGCTTCACCGCGGCCTTCGCGAAGGCACCGTCGAAATCGCCGACTGCGGTGTCGGCCTTGCCCCTGGCGGGCTTGGTCGCCGCGTCCTTCGACGCGTGCAGGTCGAAATTGCCCTTGGTCCGGACATAATCGACCCGGACGAGCTGGGCAGCGGCGCGCGCCTGCTCGAAGCTCTCGGCGATCACGATCGCGATCGCCTGGTGATAATGCTGGATGTCGGGACCACCGAGGAACTCGGCCGTGTTCATCTGCCCCTTGCCGAGCTTTCCGGCATCGGCGGCGGTGACGATGCCGATCACCCCCGGCGCCGCACGCGCCTCGTCGAGCCTCATCGCGGCGATGCGGCCCTTGGCGATGGCCGATCCGACGACATAGCCATAGGCTTGGTTCGGCACGACATCGTGGCGCTCATAGGCGTAGGCGGCGGTGCCGCTGGTCTTGAGCGGCCCATCGATACGGTCGAGCGGCTTGCCGACCACGGCCATCCGGTCGATCGGATTGGTACCGGCGGGAGTCTCGAATTTCATCGTTCAGCCCCTCGCTTCGGCCATCGCCGCGCCGAGCGTGCGCTCGACCAGCGTCAGTTTGAATCCATTGTCGCGGGTCGGCTTTGCCCCGGCCAGCAACCCGGCGGCGACCGCCTTGGCGCCGCGCGGCATCGCCGCCTCGGCCGCTTCGACCCGCCACGGTTTGTGGGCGATGCCCCCGACCGCGACGCGGCCGGAGCCGTCGCGCCGGACGATCGCGCCGACCGAGACCAAAGCGAAGGCATAGGACGCCCGATCGCGCACCTTGCGGTAGATGTGGGTACCGCCGACCGGCCTGGGCAGGGTAACCGCGCTGATCAGTTCGCCGGGCGCCAGCGCGGTCTCGATATGGGGGGTGTCGCCTGGCAGGCGGTGAAAGTCCGCGATCGGGATCGCACGGTTGGTGCCGTCGGCGGCGATCGTCTCGACCACCGCGTCGAGCGCGCGCATCGCCACCGCCATGTCGCTCGGATGGGTGGCGATGCAGGCATCGCTGACCCCGATCACGGCCAATTGCCGGCTGACGCCGCCGATCGCCGCACAGCCGCTGCCGGGCTTGCGCTTGTTGCAGGCCTGGTTGGTGTCGTAGAAATAGGGACAGCGGGTGCGCTGGAGCAGATTCCCCGCGGTCGTCGCCTTGTTGCGCAACTGACCCGAAGCCCCAGCGAGCAGCGCGCGCGACAACAGACCATAGTCGCGCCGCACCCGGCCGTCGGCCGCGAGATCGGTGTTGCGAACCAGCGCACCGATGCGCAGCCCGCCATCGTCGCTTTTCTCGATCCGGTCGAAGCCAAGCCCGCCCACGTCGATCAGATGCGCTGGCGTTTCGATCTGCAGCTTCATCAGGTCGAGCAGGTTGGTGCCGCCGGCGATGAATTTCGCCCCCGGCATCCGCAGCGCGCTGGCGGCGGCCTCGGCCGGCGTCGACGGCCGCTCATAGGTGAAGGGTTTCATGCGCGAGTCCCCATGCTTTCGGCCGCGACCTCGGCCATCGCCTCGGCAATGTTGGAATAGGCGCCGCAGCGGCAGATATTGCCGCTCATCCGCTCGCGCATCTCGACATTGGTCGCACGCGGCCTCTCGATCAGGCTTTCGCTCGCGTGGCTCGGAATGCCGGCCCTGATCTCGTCGAGCACCGCAACCGCCGAGCAGATCTGGCCGGGGGTGCAATAGCCGCACTGAAAGCCGTCATGCTTGATGAAGGCCGCCTGCATCGGATGGAGATCGCCCGGCTTGCCCAGTCCCTCGATCGTGGTGATCGCATCGCCCTGATGCATCACCGCCAAGGTCAGGCAACTGTTGATGCGCCTGCCCTCGACGATCACCGTACAGGCGCCGCATTGACCATGATCGCAGCCCTTCTTGGTACCCGTCAGGCGCAGATGCTCGCGCAATGCATCGAGCAGGGTCGTCCGTGTATCGACCTCGAGCGTCCGCCTGGTGCCATTGACGGTAAGCGCCACCGTCGCGGTCATAGGCATAGCGCCGGGATGGGGCGTCTGCGCCTCGACCGGCGGGACCGCAGCGATGGCGACCCCCGCTGCGCCGACGGCGAGCAGTCCTCGCCGCGACATCTCGAGTTCGGTGGCGCGCGTCATGATGGTCGCTCCTTCGGATCGGACCGAGCGGCCCGGACATTGCGTATTTTGCGCGAGATCAACGTTCGGCCGCCCGGACGGTTACAATCCGCAGATGGCATGGCCCTATGAATGTCATTCATGAATGACGCGGGCGGCTACCGCGCAATTGTGGGTTCACGGGCATAATCCGCATCACCGACCTGCTCCATCCACATGACCGAGGCACCATCCTGCGCCTCCGCGATCGCGACATGGGTCATTGCCGCCTTCGGGCTGGCGCCATGCCAATGTTTGACGCCGGGTGGGATGAAGACGACATCGCCGGTCCGGATCTCCTCGACCGGGCTGCCTTCGGTCTGGACCCGGCCGACGCCGGCGGTCACCACCAGCGTCTGACCGAGCGGATGGCTGTGCCAGGCAGTACGAGCGCCCGGGTCGAAGGTCACGGTCGCTCCGCCGACCCGCGCGGGAGCGGTGCCGGCAAACGGCGTTTCGACACGCACCTTGCCGGTGAAATTCTCGGGCGGGCCGGCCCGCGATGGCCCGGTGCCGCGACGGAACATGCCGACCGCTCCGGATTTTCCGGCCGGCCCCACGGCAGCCTGTCCGCGTTCGGCAATGAGCTTGCGGCTGACCTGGACCGCCGCCATCGCCCGCGGCCAGCCAACATAGAACGCCAGATGGGTGATCGCCTCGGCAATTTCTTCCTGGGTCAGGCCATTGTCGAGACCGCGCCCGATGTGGAACGGCAATTGTTCGCTGTCGCCAATGGCGATCAATGCGGCGATCGTCACCAGGCTACGGTCTCGCGGCACCAGATCGGGACGTCGCCATAGATCGGCGAACAGCACATCATCGGTGTAGCGTGCGAGTGCGGGGGCAAAGGGCGCAATCGTGGCATCGACGACCGCCCTGCGCTTCGCGTCGCTCGCCGCATCGATCGGCAGCAGGGCAGCCGCATCGGCCGGGGCGAGGTCGATATGGCGGCCGGCGAAGACCTCGCGCACGACACCGGTCGCGGACACGGCATTCGGCCAATCGCTGTAGAAGGCGAGATGGGTGACGAGGCCGGAGATTTCGTCGGGCTTGACGCCATTGTCGAGCGCGCGACCGAGATGGCCCGGCAATTGCGCGGCCCGGCCGCCGGCGACCAGCGCGGCGAGCGTGACGAGGCTGCGGTCGCGCTTGGTGAGACCCGGCCGCTCCCAATTGTCGCCGAACAGCACATCGTCGGTATAGCGGGCGAGCGCCGGCGCGACCGCGTGCATATCGGCGGGCGCGACCGAGGGCTTGCGCAGTTCGGGCAGTTGCGCCTCGGCCACCGTCGCGACCGACATCAGCCCGAGCATCCTGGCGAACAATCGCATCGTCTTTCCCTTGTTGCGGCCCAACGGGGGCAGAAGGATCGGAAGCCATCCGTCATAACCGATGCATGCTCATGGGATTAGACAGCGCCAGTGGCATGGACCTATGATTGTCATTCATGAATATATCCGTCGTCGCACGCCTATTGGCGCGTTGCGCTCAATCGTGGGGATGATCGATGCGCCGCGAGGAACTGGTCGACCTGAACGCCTTCCTGACCGTAGCCGAGGAGCAGAGCTTCACCCGCGCCGCGGCCAAGCTTGGCACCTCGCAATCGGCGCTCAGCCATACGATCCGCCGGCTCGAGGCGCGGCTCGGGGTGCGGCTGCTCACCCGCACCACCCGTAGCGTCGCCCCGACCGAGGCCGGCGAACGGCTGCTCGGCACGCTGCGCCCGGCGCTCGACGATATCGGCGCGCAACTGGCGTCGATCGGCGAGCTGCGCGAGAAGCCGGCGGGCACGATCCGGATTACCACCTCGCGCCACGCCGCCGAGAGCCTGTTGTGGCCGGCGCTCGAAAGGCTGCTGCCCGACTATCCCGACATCAAGGTCGAGGTCAGCATCGACAGCGGGCTGACCGACATCGTCGCCGAGCGTTTCGACGCCGGCATCCGGCTGGGCGAGCAGGTCGCCAAGGACATGATCGCGGTGCGGATCAGCCCCGAACTGCGCATGGCGGTGGTCGGATCGCCCGCCTATTTCGAACGCCATCCCCGACCGCTGACCCCGCAGGATCTCGCCGATCACGACTGCATCAACCTGCGGCTGCGCAGCTTCGGCGGGCTCTACGCCTGGGAGCTCGAGCAGAATGGCCGCGAACTGCGGGTGCGGGTCGAAGGGCAATTGACGTTCAACGACGCGGCGATGGTCGTGCGCGCTGCCGAGAGCGGGCTTGGCCTCGCCAGCACATTGGAGGACTATGTCGCGCCGATGCTGGCGGAGGGCCGTCTGATCCGTGTTCTCGAGGACTGGTGCCCGCCCTTTGCGGGCTATCATCTCTATTATCCGAGCCGGCGCCAGCCATCGGCGGCCTTCACCCTGATCGTCGACGCGCTGCGCTATCGGGGCTGATCGGCTCGATCGCGGGCGTCAGATCCCGGCGACAATCGCCGGGGCGGTCCGATCGGGGCTTGCCCATGATCCATCCTATATCATATCGCTGGAGCAAAGACGGCATCGGCAGGGGGAGGCTCGCACCGTGAGAATGACAGGGGAACAGCGGATCGCCGCGCCGCGCCGGAAGGTATGGGACGCGCTCAACGATCCCGAGGTGCTGCGCCAGTCGATTCCCGGCTGCCAGTCGCTCGAAAAGGAGGCCGATGGTCGGCTGCGGGCGACGGTCGAGATCAAGATCGGCCCGATCGGCGCGCGCTTCGCCGGGGTGGTGAGCTTCTCCGACGTCGATGCCCCCAATGGCTACACGATCAGCGGCGAGGGCCAGGGCGGCACGGTCGGATCGGCCAAGGGCGGCGCGACGGTGAAGCTGAGCGACGATGCCGGCGGCACGCTGCTGTCCTATGAGGTCGACGCCCAGGTCGGCGGGCGGCTGGCCCAGCTCGGCGGCCCGATCATCGATGCGACCGCCAAGCAGCTCGCCGCCAAATTCTTCGACAGGTTCGGCGCGGTGGTGACCGGGACGAGCACACCGGGTGCCAAGCCGGCGGCGACGACGCCCACCGGGGCGACGCCGACGATCGGCGTGTCGTCCCCCGCCCCTGCCTCGCGCGGCCTGCCGATGGCGTGGATCCTCGCCGTGGTGGTCGCGGTCCTCGCCGGCTTCCTGCTCGGCCGCGGCCAGGGCGGCGGCGGATCGGACTATGCGGGTCTCTCGATCGGGCTGCTGGTGGTGATCGTCGCAGCGGCCGGATTCGAATATGGCCGGCGCGCGGCCGCGCCTACTCTCATACTCGATGCCGATCTGCTCGCGCGGCTCGCCGAAGGCGCGAAACGATGAAGGCGGCGCCGTTCGACTATGTCGCGCCGACGACGATCGACGAGGCGTGTGCGTTGCTTGCCGAGGCCGGTGGCGGCGCCACCCTGCTCGCCGGCGGCCAGACGCTGATGCCGCTGCTCGCGCTGCGGATGAGCCAGCCCTTCATCCTGATCGACCTCAACCGGATCGACGCGCTGCGCGGCGTGACGCGCACCGCCGCCGGCATCCGGATCGGCCCCGTCACCCGCCAGAACGACGCGCTCGCCGATCCGCTGCTCGGCGAGGCGCTGCCGATCTTCGTCACCGCGCTCAGCCATGTCGGCCACCACCAGACCCGCAACCGCGGCACGATCGGCGGATCGGTCGCGCTCGGCGAACCCGCTGCCGAGATGCCGGCGACCGCGGTCGCGCTCGGCGCGACGATCGAACTGCAATCGGTGCGCGGCACCCGCCGGGTCGCGGCGCAGGATTATTATTTCGGCCCCTATGCGACCGCGATCGAGCCCGACGAGCTCGTCGTTGCGATCGACTATCCGGCATGGCCCGCCGACACGGTGCCGCTGTTCCGCGAGGTGGCGATGCGGCCGGGCGACTTCGCGCTGGTCGGGCTGGTCGGTGCGCTGACCGTCGCAGGCGGCAAGGTCGCCCGCGCCGGGATCGCCTGGTTCGGGATGGGCCCGACCCCGATCAAGGCGCGCCAGGCCGAGGCGGCGCTGGTCGGCCAGCCGATCGCCGGGCTCGACGTCGACCGGATCGCCGAACTCGCGGTCGCCGACACCGCGCCGTTCGACGATCATCATGCCACCGCCGATTATCGGCGGACGGTGGGCAGGCGCATCTTCGCGCGGACTTTGAGCGACGCCCTGGGCGTGAGGCAGGCGGCATGAGCGAACATAAGATCGAGGTCGAGATCAACGGCAGCCGCCACCGCGCGACGGTCGAGAGCCGGCTGACCCTCGCCGATTATCTGCGCGGCGACGCCGGTTACACCGGGGTCCATGTCGGCTGCGAACATGGCGTGTGCGGCGCCTGCACGGTGATCGTCGACGGGCGTGCGGTGCGATCCTGCCTGATGCTCGCGGTGCAGACCGACGGCAGCACGATCCGCACGATCGAAGGGCTTGCCGCGCCCGACGGCAGCTTCAACCCGGTGCAGCAAGCCTTACGTGATTGCCATGGCCTGCAGTGCGGCTTCTGCACGCCCGGCGTTGCGATGACGCTAACCGCGCTGACCGAAGGCCGCGCCCGACCCGATGCCGAGACGCTCACCAAGGCGATGTCGGGACATATCTGCCGCTGCACCGGCTATCAGGGCATCCGCCGTGCGATCCGCCAGCTTACCAGCGAAACCGCCGGAGAAGAGGCATGAACGCGCCCGAAACCCTGGGCAAGGGCTCGGGCGCGGCGCGCTTCATCGGCGAGCGCATGCCGCGCAAGGAGGACGGCCGGCTGCTGACCGGGCGCGGCACCTTCGTCGACGATGTCGTGCTGCCCGGCATGCTCCATGTCGCCTTCGCGCGCAGCCCGATCGCCCGCGGGCGCATCCGATCGATCGACCTGTCGGTCGCGCGCGACATGCCGGGGGTCCATGCGGTGCTGACCGCGGCCGATCTCACCCGGTTCGACGTGACTATGCTGAGCTTCTTCCTCGGCCCGATGGAGGTGACCACCACCCCGCTCGCCACCGACCGGGTCGCCTATGTCGGCGATCCGGTGGTGATGATCGTCGCCGAGGATCGCTATCTCGCCGAGGACGCCGCCAGCCTCGTCGTCATCGATTATGACGAGGAGGACGCCGTCGTCACGATCGCCGATGCCCGTCACGGGCCGCCGGTCCACCCCGGCACCGACGACAATGTCGCCGCGGCGATGGGCGACGAGGATGGCGACGAGGCGCTCGAAGCCTTGCTCAACGGCGCGCCGCATCTGATCGAGCGGACGATCGTCCATCAGCGCATCTCGCAATCGCCGATGGAGACCCGCGGGGTGGTCGCGTCGATGCAGGGCGACCAGGAATTGCTGGTCCATATCACCTGCCAGAGCCCGCACATGGTGGCGCGCTATCTGACACTCGCGCTCGGCATGCCCGACATGAGCATCAGGGTGATCGCCAAGGATGTCGGCGGATCGTTCGGGCTCAAGAACCATCCCTGGCGCGAGGAAATGGCGGCGATCGTCGCCGCGATGCTGCTGCGACGGCCGGTCAAATGGATCGAGGACCGGCTCGAAAATCTGACCGGTGCCAACCAGGCGCGCGAGCAGGAGATGCGGCTGCGCATGGCGTTCGACGCCGATGGCCGGCTGCTGGCGTCGCACGCCGACTACAGCCTCAACAACGGCGCCTATCCGCAGGGCGCCGATGCCAATATCGCGGTGCACATGTTCCTGTGGGCGGCGTACAAGATGCCAGCCTTCAGCTTCGTCAGCCGCGGCTGGTACAGCAACACGCTCGGGCTTGCCGCCTATCGCGGGCCCTGGGCGATGGAGACGCTGGCGCGCGAGACCGTCCTCGACATCGCCGCGCGGCAGATCGGGATCGACCCGATCGAGATCAGGCGCCGCAACCTGGTGACCAGCGCCGACCAGCCGATGGTCACCGGGCTCGGCATCCCGCTCGAGGACATCACCCCCGCGGACTGCCTCGAGAAATTGCTGGCCTTCGTCGATGTCGCCGCCTTCCGCACCGAGCAGGCCGCGGCGCGCGCCGAGGGCCGCTATCTCGGCATCGGCTTCGCCGCCTATGTCGAGCCGACCGGATCGGCGGGCAGTATCGGGGTGATGACCGGCGAGCTCGCCCAGCTTCGGATCGAGCCGACCGGCAAGGTGACCGCGATGCTCAGCACCCATTCGCAGGGCCATGGCACCGCGACCACCATGGCGCAGATCATCGCCGAGGGGCTGGGCGTGCGCTACGAGGACGTCACCGTGTTCGAGGGCGACAGCTCACGCGGCGGCTTCAGCCCGGGTGCCGCCGGCAGCCGCCAGGGCGTGATCGGCGGCGGCGCGTCGATGAAGGCGGCGGCGCTGCTGTCGGAGAAGGTCAAGCGGGTCGCCGCGCATCTGCTCAACGCCAATCCCGACGATATCAGCGTCGAGGGCGGGACGGTGCGCGTCGCCGGCGCCGAGGAAATGACCCGGAGTCTGCGCGAGATCGCCGAGATCGCCTATGGCGAGCCGTCGCGGCTGCCGCCCGGGGTCGAGACCGGGCTGGAAGCACAATATCGCTATGATCCGCCACCGATGACCTTCACCAGCGCCGCACATGCCTGCATCGTCGAGGTCGATGCCGAAACCGGCTTCGTCAAGATCCAACGCTGGGTGTCGAGCGAGGATTGCGGGGTGATCATCAACCCGGCGGTGGTCGAGGGCCAGATCGCCGGCGGCCTCGCCCAGGCGATCGGCACCGTATTGCTCGAGGATGCGAGCTATGACGCACGCGGCAATCCGCAGGCGGTGACCTTCAAGGATTATATGCTGCCGACGATCTTCGACGTTCCCGACTTCGAATATGTCCATGCCTCGACCCCGTCCAAGTCGGTCGGCGGCTTCCGCGGGGTCGGCGAAGGCGGGGCGATCATCGGCCCGCCGACGCTGGTCAACGCGATCGCCGATGCGCTGTCGCCGTTCGGCGAGGTACCGGTCGATCTGCCGCTGACCCCGGCGAAACTGCTCGCCGTCATCGACGGCAAGCCGCAGGCGCCGAAACACCCGAGCCGCTTCGCGCCGGGTTCGCGCACCATCGAAGATGAAGCGCCGACGGATGGCGACATCGCCGACGTGCCGCCGGGCGCGACGATCCTGCCGGGCGGCACCATCGCCGCGCTCGACGAGGCCGCCGCCGAAGCGCCGCAGGGCAGCGGCATCGACGGCCGCTGGAAGATGATCCTCGCCACCCCGATGGGCCCGCAGCCGATGGTCGGCGTGTTCGAGACCGACGGCGCCCGGCTGATCGGCCAGCTCGAAAGCGACCAGGGCACCCAGGACTTCGAGGGCAGCGTCGACGGAAACCGGTTGAAATGGGACATGAAGGTTACCAAGCCGATGTCGATCACCCTCAAATATGATCTGGCGATCGACGGCGACACGATCAGCGGCAAGGTGAAGATGGGCCTGTTCGGAACATCGAAGGTGACGGGCGAGCGACAGGTCTGAATTTGTCGGGCTACTGATATGTGACAATTTGGCGATTGGTCCATAATGGGCAGTAATCCGCCAAATCTCGCTTGCCGACAGGCTGCTCTCAATAGATGCTCTCCCGGACAGAATGGCGGGAGCGAGATCATGGGCACGATCAATGGAACCGCCGGCAACGACATATTGATAAGTACGGCGGGCGACGACGTCCTGGACGGCGGCGGCGGTCTCGACACGGTGAGCTATGTCGATGCCGTCGGCGGCATCACCCTGTCGCTCGCGCTGACCGAGCCGCAATATACGGGCGGCGCCGGCTGGGACGCGCTGATCTCGATCGAGAACGTCACCGGTTCGGCCTTCGGCGACTTGCTGAGCGGTGACGCCGGGGACAATATCCTCGCCGGCGGAGCCGGCAACGACGTGCTCGACGGCGGCGCGGGCGACGATCTGATCATCGGCGGCGCCGGCAACGACATGCTGATCGGCGGCGACGGCAACGATACCGCCTCTTATGCCGATGCGGTCAGCGGCGTGAGGCTTTCGCTGGCAGTGGCCACCCCGCAGGCCACCATCGGCGGCGGTACCGATACGCTGTCGGGCTTCGAGAATCTGATCGGGTCGGACTTCGGCGACACGCTGACCGGCAACGCCAATGCCAACATCCTGCGCGGCGGTGCAGGAAACGACACTCTCGACGGCGGCGACGGTAACGACGTGCTGATGGGCGGCGCAGGCAGCGACAAGCTGGTCGGCGGGGGCGGCTTCGATACCGCCAGCTATGCCGAGGCGACGGCCGGGGTCACCGTATCGCTGGACCTGGTCACGGTACAGAATACCCGCGGGGCCGGTAATGATCTGCTGGACGGGATCGAGTTTCTGGTCGGATCGGGCTTCGACGACACGCTGACCGGTGACGACAACTATAATGAGATCTTCGGCGGCGAGGGTAACGACATCATCATCGCCGGGATGGGCCACGACATACTCGATGGCGGCGCCGGCATCGACACGGTCAGCTTTGCCAGCGCATATGTGGGCGTCACCATCTCGCTGGCGTTGACGTGGCAGAACACGCCCGCGCCCCAAGACGCCAAACTGACCGGCTTTGAAAATCTGATCGGATCGCGCTTTGCCGACATCTTGTCCGGCGACGGCGGCGACAACCGGATCGACGGCGGCGCGGGGATCGACACGCTGAGCTATGCCGCAGCCACCGGCGGGGTAAAAGTGTCGCTGGGTATCACGAAGGCCCAGAACACGCTCGGCGCGGGGATCGACACGATCCTGGGCTTCGAGAATCTGACCGGGTCGGACTTCGGCGACACGCTGACCGGCGATGCCGGCGACAACATCCTCAAGAGCGGCGCCGGCAACGATAATCTCGACGGTGGCGACGGCAACGATCTATTGCTCGGCGGCGCGGGCAGCAACACGCTGATCGGCGGCGCCGGGATCGACACCGCCTCCTATGCGGATGCGACCGCCGGGGTGTCGGTGTCGCTGGCGCTGACCGCGGCGCAGGATACCGGTGGCGGCAGCGACACGCTGTCGGAGATCGAGAATCTCACCGGCTCGGCGTTCAACGACATGCTCAGCGGCGATGACGGGACGAACGTCATCGACGGCGGCGCAGGCGACGATCTGATCCTCGGCGGGGCGGGCGACGACCTGCTGACCGGCGGAACCGGCAACGACACCGCCTCCTATGCCGATGCGGTCAGCGGCGTGAAGATCTCGCTGACGATCGCCGGCGCGCAGGCGACTGGCGGCGGCGACACCGACACGCTGTCCGGCTTCGAGAATCTGATCGGTTCGGGGTTCGGCGACACGCTGACCGGCGACGCCGGCGCCAACATCCTCAAGGGCGGCGACGGCAACGACAATCTCGCCGGCGGCGACGGAAACGACCTGCTGGTCGGCGGCGCCGGCAGCGACAAGCTGGTCGGCGGCAGTGGGATCGACACCGCCAGCTATGAGGATGCGACCGCGGGGGTCACCGTGTCGCTGGCGGTCACCACCGTCCAGGCCACCGGTGGCGGCGGCAACGACACGCTGTCGACGATCGAGAATCTCGCCGGCTCGGCGTTCGCCGACATACTCAGCGGCGACGCCGGGGCGAACGTCATCGACGGCGGCACGGGTGACGACCTGATCATCGGCGGGGCGGGCGACGACCTGCTGATCGGCGGCGACGGCAACGACACCGCCTCTTATGCCGATGCGGTCAGCGGGGTGAAGCTCTCGCTCGCGGTCGACCGGTCGCAGGCCACGGTCGGCGGCGGTACCGACACCCTGTCGGGCTTCGAGAATCTGATCGGTTCGGGCTTCGGCGACACGCTGACCGGTGACGAATACAACAATGTCCTGAACGGCGGCGCCGGCAACGACAATCTCTTCGGCGGTGAGGGCGACGACACGCTCATCGGCGGCACGGGCAGCGACAAGCTCAACGGCGAGCTCGGCCTCGACACCGTCAGCTACGAGGATGCGACCGCGGGGGTAACCGTGTCGCTCGCGATCGCGACGATGCAGATCACCGGCGGCGGTGGCAACGACACGCTATCGGGCATCGAAAACCTCACCGGCTCGGCGTTCAACGACATGTTGAGCGGCGATGCCGGCAACAATGTCATCGATGGCGGCGACGGCGACGACTTGATCATCGGCGGGGCCGGCAACGACCATCTGGTCGGCGGCGACGGCAACGACACCGCTTCCTATGCCGATGCGATCAGCGGGGTGAAGCTCTCGCTCGCGGTCGACCAGTCGCAGGCCACGGTCGGCGGCGGCACGGACACATTGTCGGGCTTCGAAAATCTGATCGGTTCGGGCTTCGGCGACACGCTGACCGGTGACGGCAATGCCAATATTCTCAGGGGCGGTGCCGGCAACGACAATCTCGACGGCGGTGCCGGCGACGATCTGCTGATCGGTGGCACGGGCAGCGACAAGCTGATCGGCGGCAGCGGGATCGACGCCGCGAGCTATGAGGATGCGACCGCGGGCGTCACGGTGTCGCTGGCGGTGACGACGGTCCAGATCACCGGCGGAGGCGGCAATGACACGCTGTCGGGGATCGAGAAACTCGTCGGATCGGGCTTCGACGACCGTCTGACCGGCGATGCCGGCGACAATGACATCAAGGGCGGTGCGGGCAACGACATCGTCGTCGGCGGGCTCGGCGACGACCTGCTCGACGGCGGTGCCGGCATCGACACGGTCAGCTATGCCGGCACGTCGGCGGGAGTCACCGTCTCGCTGGCGCTGACCGGATCGCAGAACACCGTTTCGGCCGGCAGCGACCGGCTGACCGGCTTCGAGAATCTGATCGGATCGAGCTTCGCCGACATGCTGACCGGCGACGGCGGCGCGAACCGGATCGAAGGCCGGAACGGCAACGACCGGTTGAACGGCGCCGGTGGCGACGACGTCATCCTCGGCGGTGGCGGTAACGACATTCTCGATGGCGGCACCGGAATCGACACGCTGTCCTATGCCGATGAAGCCGCGGGCATTACCATATCGCTCGCGATCGCGACGGCCCAGATAACCGGCGGTGCCGGCACCGACACGGTCTCGGGATTCGAGAATCTCACCGGATCGGCCTTTGCCGACAGGCTGACCGGCGATGCCGGTGCCAATGTCATCGATGGTGGCGACGGCGACGATCTGATCGCCGGCGGCGCGGGCAATGACGTGCTGATCGGCGGCGACGGCAACGACACCGCCTCCTATGCCGATGCCACCAACGGGGTGCGGGTGTCACTGCTGCTTGCGGCCGCGCAGAACACGGGAGGTGGCGGGGTCGACACGCTGGCCGGGATCGAAAATCTGATCGGCACGAACTTCGGCGACACGCTGACCGGCGACGCCGCCGCCAACATCCTCAAGGGCGGCGCCGGCAACGACAATCTCGATGGCGGCGATGGCGACGACTATCTGGTCGGCGGCGCGGGCAGCGACAGCCTGATCGGCGGGCTCGGCATCGACACGGTCAGCTATGAGGATGCCGGCCTCGGCGTCACCGTGTCGCTCGCCTCGACCGCGCTCCAGAACACCGGCGGTAGCGGCAACGACACGCTGTCGGGCTTCGAGCGGCTGATCGGGTCCTTCTTCGACGACCGGCTGACCGGCGACGATGGCGACAATCTCCTGGCGGGCGGCTGGGGTAACGACATCCTCGCCGGCGGGCTCGGCAACAATGTCCTCGACGGCGGCGACGGTATCGACATCGCCTCCTATGCCACCGCCACCCAGGGGATCCGGGTCACTCTCGGCACCACCAGCCTGCAGGTCGTCCAAGGGGTCGGCAAGGACCAACTCATCGCCATCGAGGGGATCGAAGGATCGGCATTCGGCGACATCGTCAACGGCAGCGCCGCCGACGAGCGTTTTTACGGCCGCGACGGCAACGACACGATCCATGCCGGCGACGGCAACGACTTGCTCGTCGGCGGCGCGGGCAGCGACATCCTCGATGGCGGTGCCGGCATCGACACCGCCAGCTATGAGGACGCCACTGCGGCGGTGAAGGTCGATCTGTCGATCACCACCGTCCAGAACACCGGCGGTGGCGGCAATGACATGTTGTCGGGGATCGAGAACCTGACCGGGTCCAACTATAAGGACGTGCTGACCGGCGACGCCGGCAACAACAGCATCGTCGGCGGGGCTGGCGACGACTTCATCAGCGGCGGCCTGGGCGACGACAATCTCTATGGCGGCGAAGGCATCGATACGCTGAGCTATGCCGACGCGTCGGGTGGGATCACCCTGTCGCTGCCATATGTCTTCGGGCAGAACACCGGCTCGGCCGGCTTCGATATCACGATCGGCTTCGAGAATCTGATCGGCTCGGCCTTTGCCGACATACTCGCCGGCGACAATGGCGCGAACCGGATCGAGGGCGGCGCGGGCGACGATCAGTTGAGCGCGGCCGGCGGCGACGATATCGTGCTTGGCGGATTGGGCGACGACCTGCTCGACGGCGGCGCGGGGATCGACACCCTGTCCTATGAGGATGCGACCGCAGGCGTCACCGTCTCGCTCGCGCTATCCGGCGCCCAGGCCACCGGCGCCGCCGGCACCGACAGCGTCACCGGCTTCGAGAATCTCACCGGCTCGGCCTTTGCCGACCTGCTGTCGGGCGACCAGCTTGCCAACACCCTGTCGGGCGGCGCCGGCAACGACACGCTCTCGGGCGGCGATGGCAACGATCTGCTGCTCGGCGGCAACGGCATCGACATATTGGTCGGCGGGGCCGGTATCGACACGCTGACCGGCGGCGCCAGCGGCGACCGTTTCGTCTTCGCCGTCGCCGGCGACAGCGCGTTCGGCCAGGCCGACATCATCACCGATTTCAGCCATGCGCAGAAGGACAGGATCGACCTCGGCGCGCTGTTCGACGGCCAGTTCGGCTTTATCGGGGCGAGCGCCTTCACCGGTCATGCCGGCGAACTCCGCTTCGAGACGAGCGGGACCGATCTGCTGGTCAGCGGCGACATCGACGGCAACGGCCTGGCCGATTTCGCGATCAGGCTCGTCGGCGTCGCCACGGTCGACGCCACCGACTTCATCCTCTGAGCCCACCCCACCCTTCACGGAGGTGACGGGCAAACAAAAAGGACGGGCGACCGCGATGCGGCGCCCGTCCGGGGGATTTGGCTGCGCCACGATACGCCCCGTTCGGGGCGCATCGTGCGCGAGGATCAGAAGTTGAAGCGGAAACCACCCGAATAGCGGCGGCCGAAGCGCTCCCATTCGATCGTCTGGCTGGTGATGCTCTTGGTCGGGGTACCGGTCGCGGTCAGCAGGCCGGAGGGGTCGGAGAAGCGGCGGCCCGGATGGTTGAGCAGGTTCGACGCATCGAAATAGACCTCGATATTCCGGGTGATCGCATAGCGCGCCGAGAAATCGAGTTCGTCGTCCGAGTCCCAATAGGTATCGCCGGCATCCACAAGCGTATCGGCGATGGTGTCGAGCCACTTGCTGCGGTTCTGATATTGCAGGCGCAGCGACAGGCCATATTTCTCGTAATAGGCACCGATATTATAAACATAGTCCGAGGTTCCGGGGAGCCGGACCTTGCGCGCCGGGATGGCGCCCGACAGCGGCTTGGTGACCTTGCTGTCGTTGAGCGTCAGGTTCGCCGAGATGCCGAAGCCACCCATGAATTCGGGCAGGCCGAGATTTTCGGTCCAGGGCTCGAGCTGCAGCTGGGCCGCCGCCTCCATACCGAAGACGCGGCCGTCGCCGCCATTGGTGATACCGGTGAAGATATAGGTCGAGCGATCGACCCCGCCATAATTGAGCGCATCGGAATTGAAGGTGCGCGACTGGTTGTACAGCACGTCCTTCACCTTCTTGTAGAAGACGCCAACCATCAGATAGCCCTGCGGGCGCATATACCATTCGAAATAGCCGTCGAGGCCATACGCACGTTCGGGCTTCACCTGGGGATTGCCGCCGGAGATGGTGCCTTCGCCAAGATCGCTGACCAGAAAATTCGGGCGAAGCTGGTCATAATCCGCGCGCGCCGCGCCGCTGTTGAACGACAGTCGTAGCTTCTTGGTGTCGTCGAGATTATAGTTGATGTGCAGGCTGGGAAAGGCGAGCGTCTGTTCGGCCTTGGCGGTGACCGGTGCCGCCAACGAGGTGCCCGCATTCACTACCGCAGTGCCTCGGTTCTTGAGATGTTCGACACGCACGCCGCCGATCACCGAGCCCCAGTCGTAACGCAGCGTACCCATCGCGAAACCGGCAAAGACCTGTTCACGCACATCATAATTATTGCCCGGGATGGACGCGAAGGCGAAGTTCGCCTTGGCGGCATCTGAGGCCGCGCGCATTTTGGCGATGTCGAAATAACGGAAGCTGTACCCCAGCGGAATTTTTCCGAGAAACTTCTGGTCGGTCGAGAATGCGTTATAATCGCTCGGGAGCCCGACCGCCGCAAACTGCGCCGCGGTATTCAGGACGATATTCTTCTCGTCGGCGATCTTGGTGCGCTGGTCGAACTGCAACCCGACCTTGAAGGTGGCTTCGCCGCCCAGCATCTCGGCCTTGTGGGCCAGCACCAGCTTGCCGGTATAGGCCTTGGTGGTGTCGACGGCATCGAGCACGGTGAAGGACGACAGCGGCTTGGTGAAGCTGTCGACCGCGGTGACCGCATCGCCGGCCTGGAAACGGGTCGGGCTGGCGAGCTGGAGCGTGCGGAACAGGGTCAGGCTCGACCGGTTCGGATCGGAGAAGTCATAGGTGACGGTCGGGCGCAGGTTGCGGGTCGACGGGCTGTCCCAGGTCGCCTCGCCGACCACCGAGCGGTCGTCCTTCGATTCGGTATAGTTGCCCACCCACGACAATTTCCAGGCGCCGTCGCCGAAGCTGTGATCGCCGGCCAGCGTGTTGGTGAAGACCGACTGGCGGAAGGCGCGCAAGGTCGAGCGCTGGCGGATGTCGATGCCGTAGACCGTCCCCTTTTGCGGCGTATTGCCGATGCAGACATCGGCATAGCCCGAATTGGTCGGCGTCGGATTGGGCGCGATCGTGCAGGCGGCGCTGTTGGCGACCTGATCATTCTGACGATCGTCGAGGTCGAAGCGATAATTGTCGCGCGCCTCGTCGTCGGTGAAGATGGTGTAGATCGAGCGCAGCGAGATCGTGTTGTCGTCGTCGGGCTTCCAGTCGAGCCGGCCGGAGACCGACCAGTTCTTGCGGGTCAGCCGATAGAGCTTGTTTTCGGCCTCATGCGCCCAGAAGCGGGTGGCGTTGCCGGGGCGGGCGTCCTGCGGAATCACCGGTTCATAGTCGGTCTCGAAATTGTCGGTGACCATGTTGCGTTCGTAATAGCTGCCCGACAGCAGCACGCCGATCTCACCCTCGCCCGCCTTGAAGCGGTCGGCGACGATGAGGTTGCCCTCATATTCCTTGCGGTCGCCGAGTTCGGCGAAGCCCAGGCCGCCCTTGCCGGCGATATGGAAGCCTTTGTAGTCGAACGCCGAGCGGGTGATGACGTTGACGTTGCCGGCAACGGTCTCGCCCGGCATGTCGGGGGTCACCGCCTTCGACACCAGGATCTGGCCGGCAATCGCCGACGGAATCGAATCGAAGCGGGCATCGCGGCCTTCGGGGCTCACCACGTTGATGCCGTCGAACGACAGGGTGGTCCAGGTCTTGGGCGCGCCGCGCAGGTTGATGTAGCGTGCCTGCCCCTGGTCGCGCTCGACGCTGACGCCCGGCAGCCGGCTGGTGGCCTGGGCGATGTTCTGATCGGGCAGACGACCGACCGCATCCGACGCGGCGACCGCGACCAACGAATCCGAGTTGCGCTGGATCTGAAGTGCGGCAGCCTCGGACTCGGCGATCGGGCGGGTCCCCGAAACGACGATCTCGCCGTCGTCGGCTCCGGCATCGGCGGGCGCGAGTTGCTGGGCCTGCGCACTGGCGGCCGCCATCGCGGTCGTCGCAAGCAACGCGCCGACGGCACGCGCCACGGCATTCCGCCGCGCGGATGGACTGGTCATATCGATTTTCCCCTTTTTCTGCCGCTTATCGCGGCGATCCGGGGCGAGTATCGACCGTGCGCGAATGTTAGATGACTCCAAACTTACAATAAGGTTACATCCCGAACCGTCACATAACTGTCATCGGTTCACCCCAAAGGCAGCGCCACAACAGGGGGAATCACATGACGATCATCCGCGCGACCGCAGTGTCGCTGACCATTTCGGCGGCGCTCCTGACGCTGCCGGGTTGCGCGGCGCGCGAGTCGACCGCCGAGCAACGCATCGCCGCCTCCGCTGCCGCCGTCGCCCTGACCGCGCGCGGACAGACCGAGCCGGTCGGCACCGCCAATGCCGATGCGGCCGACGATCCCGCGATCTGGCGCAATCGCGCCGATCCCGCCGCGAGCCTGATCGTCGGCACCGACAAGAAGGCCGGGCTCTATGTCTATGGCCTCGACGGCAGGATCCGCGATTTTCACGATGCCGGTCGCGTCAACAATGTCGACCTGGTCGACGATGTGACGATCGCTGGCCGGCCGGGCCTGCTGGTGGTCGCGAGCGACCGCAACGATGTCGCCAACGCCAAGCTCGCGCTGTTCCGCCTCGATACGACAACCGCCAGGCTGATCTCGCTCGGCACGGTCGGTGCGGGAAGCGGCGAAGCTTATGGCATCTGCCTCTATCGCGACGCGACCGGTCTCTATGCCTTTGCGGTGCTCAAGGATGGCACGATCAACCAGGTGGCGCTCGACGTTACGGGCGCCACCCCCAACGGCAGGATCGTGCGAACGATGAAACTCGCCACCCAGTCCGAAGGCTGTGCCGCCGACAGCCGGACGGGACGCCTCTATGTCGCCGAGGAGGATGTCGGCCTGTGGCGCTTCGACGCCCGCGCCGATGCCCCGGTCACCGCGACGAAGGTCGGCGCGGCCGACGGCAAGACGCTGGTCGCCGATGCCGAGGGGGTCGCGATCGCCCCGATCGGCGCGCGCGGCGGCTATGTGCTGGTGTCGAGCCAGGGCGACAATGCCTATAGCGTCTACGGCATCGCCGACGACCGCTATGTCGGCCGCTTCCGTGTCGCCGCCGGCAAGGTCGGCGCGACCGAGGAGACCGACGGCATCGACCTGGTGCTGGGCGATTTCGGTCCTGATTATCCGGGCGGGCTGTTCGTGGCGCAGGACGGCCAGAACGGCGCCGGCGCCCAGAATTTCAAACTGGTCGCATGGGGGGATATCGCGAAGGCGCTCGGCCTGCCCGACTGACGGCCGAACCACTGGTATCAGCCCGTGCGGCGCTTGAGCAAATCGATCGAGGATGCGTCAGCATCTTCGAGATCGCCTATTATGCGCCTTCGTCGAGGAATAGTGTATAGTCGCGCCGGGCGAACAGCCATGTGCCATCGGCGCGCACCAGTTCGTCGTCATAGATGCCGACAAACTTGCGGATCGACCCATCGGTGAACTTCACGATCTCGCGGCAATAGCAGCGCGCGGTCGCATGGTCGCCGTCGACCGCGATCGCGCCCGGCTCGGCGAAGAAGGCCATCCGCTCGATCCGGCGCCACAGCGCCTCCCATTGCGCGCGCAACGCCGGCTTGCCGCGGCACTCGGTGCCTGCCCAGATCCGCAGCCCGTCATTGGTCCAGCAGCCGAGATAGGCGTCGACATCGCCGCGAAAGGTCGCATCGGCGTAGATGTCCATGCGTTCGCGGATCAGCAGGCGATCCTCGATCGATCCGGTGAAGCCCATGACAGCGCCTCCCCCCGGCTACGCTCAAAAAGCCGGGATCACCGCACCCTTATATTTTGTCTCGATGAACGCCTTGGTCTCGGGACTGCGCAGCGCGGCGATCAGTTTCTGGACCTTGGGGTCGGCCGCGGCGCTTTCGGGGCCGACGACATAATTGACATAGGGGCTGTCCTTGCCTTCGATCACCAGCGCGTCCTTGGCCGGGTCGAGCTTCGCCTCGAGCGCATAGTTGGTGTTGATCATCGCCATGTCGACCTGGTCGACGACCCGCGGCAGGGTGGCGGCCTCAAGCTGCTTGAACTGATAACCGTGCGGGTTGGAGACGATGTCCTTGGGCGTGCCGAGGATCCCGGCACCGGGCGCCAGCCGGATCAGCCCGGCCTTTTCGAGCAGGATCAGCGAGCGGCCGCTGGTGCTGCCGTCATTGGGGATCGCGATCGTCGCCCCCTGCGGCAGTTGCGCCAATGTCTTCCACTTGCGCGAATAGCCGCCGAGCGGCTCGACATGGATTCCGGCGAGGGTCACCAGCTTGGTCCCGCGCGCCTTGTTGAACTCGTCGAGATAGGAGCTGGTCTGGAAATAATTGACGTCGATCTTGCCCTCGGCGACCTGGACGTCGGGCTGGACATAGTCGTTGAACACCCGGATATCGAGGTCGACCCCCTGCTTGGCGAGGATCGGCTTCACCTCCTCCAATATCTCGGCATGGGGCACCGCGGTCGCGGCGACGCTCAGGCTGGTGGCGGAGCGCTCCTCCGCCTTGTGGCAGCCGCCGAGCACGAGCAGCGCGGCGATGATCAGACCGGTCGAACGCATCTTCACCTCAACGTCGGGAAAAATGAAGGACAAGGCGGTCACCCGCCATCTGGAGAAACTGTACGAGGATCAGCAGCAACACGACCGTGACGATCATGACATCGGTCTGGAAGCGCTGATAGCCGAAACGTATCGCGAGGTCGCCCAGGCCCCCTGCCCCGACCACCCCGGCCATCGCGGTGAACGAGACCAGCGCGACCGCGGTCACCGTGGTCGCAGCGATGATCCCGGGCAATGCCTCGGGGATCAGCGCGCGCAGGATCAGGTCGCGGTTCGACGCGCCCATCGCCTGCACCGCCTCGATCGTGTCGCGGCTGACCTCGCGCAACGCGGTCTCGACCAGCCGCGCGAAGAAGGGCGCGGCGGCGACCACCAGCGGCGGAATCGCGCCGATCACCCCGAGCGAGGTGCCGACCAAAGCCACCGTCACCGGGATCATCACGATCAGCAGGATGATGAATGGCACCGAGCGCAACAGGTTGACGAGCAGCGCCAACACCCCGCTGACCGCGCGATTGGCCCAGAGCTGGCCGGGCGAGGTCAGGAACAGCAGGATGCCGAGCGGCAGGCCGAGCAGGATCGTCAGCAGCAGCGAGCCGCCGAGCATCGCCAGCGTGTCGAGCGTCGCCGCGCCGATATCGCTCCAGTCGATCGTCGAAAAATCGATCATGGCTTCACCAGCCCCATCCGCGTCAGTTCGGCGACCGCGCCATCGACGTCGCCGCCGGTCAGCCCCAGCGTGAACTGGCCGTAGCGACCCGCCTTGAGCGAGCCGACATAGCCGTCGAGCAGGATGATGTCGGTGCCGGTGGCGCGGCCGATCGCGGTAAGGAAGGGCAGCTCGCCGGTCGCACCGGTCCAGGCGATCTCGACCACCCGGCCGTCGAACCCCGCCAGCCGCGCCGCCTCGAGCCCGTCCCAGCTTTCGGCGAGCATCGCCCGGGTCTCGGCCGCCTTCGGAGCGAGGAAAATGTCGGCGACTGGCCCGGTCTCGACCACCCGGCCCTGGTGCAACACCGCGACCCGGTCGCAGACCTGGCGCACCACATCCATCTCATGGGTGATCAGCACCACCGTCAGCCCGATCTCGCGGTTGAGCCGGGCGATCAGCGCGAGGATGTCGCGGGTGGTCTCTGGGTCGAGCGCGCTGGTCGCCTCGTCGCACAGCAAGATCTTCGCGTCGCCGGCGAGCGCGCGGGCGATGCCGACCCGCTGTTTCTGACCACCCGAAAGCTGGGCGGGATATTTATGGCCATGCTCGCTCAGCCCGACCAGCGCGAGCAGTTCGGCGACCCGGGCGTCGCGCGCGGCGCGGCCGATCCCGGCGATGCGCAGCGGAAAGGCGATATTGTCGGCGACGCTCCGCGACCCGAGCAGCCCGAACTGCTGGAAGATCATGCCGATCCGCCGGCGCAGCGCGCGCAGCCGGTCGGCCGATGCCTGGCCGACATCCTCGCCGTCGACGACGACCCGGCCGCGGCTCGGCTTTTCGAGCCCGTTGATCAGCCGGATCAGGGTCGACTTGCCCGCGCCCGACCGGCCGATAATCCCGAAGATCTCGCCGGCGGCGATGGTGAGGCTCACCTCCTCGAGCGCGGCGCGGTCGGCCGACTTGTAGGATTTGCCGACATGTTCGATCGCGATCATGCGGCGATCACCTGGGCGGCGAAGCGCTCCATCTCTTCGGCCTGCGGGCTCATCTGGAGCAGCAGCAGGTCGAGGCCCACCGCCTCATATTCGGCGATTCGCTCGCGCAGCTGCTCGGGGGTGCCGACCAGATTGGGGCGCAGGCCGCGGTTCGACACCGAATATTCCTGGATCTTGAACTCGCGCTCGAGCTGGGTGCCCGACAGCCACTGGTCGAAATTGGCATAGCCCGCGGGCAGTTCGTGGACCTCGGTGATCCGCGCCAGCTCGCGCCGCGCCTCGGCCTCGCTGTCGCGGACGATCGCATAGGCCGCCATGCCGAAGCGGAGCGGCGGTCGGCC
This sequence comes from Rhizorhabdus sp. GW822-FHT03C02, assembly GCF_058801765.1. Classification (NCBI taxonomy): domain Bacteria; kingdom Pseudomonadati; phylum Pseudomonadota; class Alphaproteobacteria; order Sphingomonadales; family Rhizorhabdaceae; genus Rhizorhabdus; species Rhizorhabdus sp. GW822-FHT03C02. The sequence goes on along the minus strand of NZ_JBXANN010000001.1, from coordinate 560,990 downwards.
CGCGGCCTCGCGGCGCGCGCGCATGTCGGCGATCTTGGGAGCGATCGCCGAAACCGGGTCGCCATGCATGACATAGGCATCGCACTGGCGCGCGATCATCGTCTTGGCGGTGTCGCTCTCGCCGCCAGCATAGAGCAAGGGCTTGGTCGCCGGCTTTGGCGAGCAGATCGCGGCCGCGGTGCGGTAGAAACTGCCTTCGAAGCTGAACCGCTCCTCGCGCCACAACCCCTCGACGACCTCGATCCACTCGGCGGTGCGCGCATAGCGATCGTCATGCTGGTCGAAGGTCAGCCCATATTGACGGGCCTCGTCGGCCCACCAGGACGACACGACGTTGAGCGACAGCCGCCCGCCCGATATCCGGTCGATATTGGCGGCGGCCTTGGCGAACAAGGCCGGCTGATGGAAGTTCGGCCGGACCGCGACCATCAGTTCCTGGGTCCTGGTGACCGCGGCGATCGCGGCGGCGGTCGACCAGGCATCGAGCGCGGGCGCATCGACCCCCTTGATGTCGTTGAGGTTGAGCTCGGCGATCAGGGTCAGGTCGTAGCCGATCTGCTCGGCGCGGATCGCGAGGTCACGGGCATAATCCCAGCTCGCCTCCATCGCCTCGTCGGCGACGTTGCGCAGCCAGCCGCCGAACACCGGCATCCAATAGCCATATCTCATGCCCGTGATCCCACGGCACGGGCGCCCGCGATCTGCGCGACCAGCCAGTCGACCAGTTGCCCATGTGGATCGAAGCCCAGCATGTCGAGCGGGTTGGCGACGAAGTTCGACAGGCCGTTGATGTCGTAGAAGCGCGCGGTGCCGTCGCGGTCGTCGATCATATATTCGACGCCGCCGACATCGAGCCCGGCGGCCTGCGCGATCGCCTCGACCGCGGCGATCAGGTCCGGCGCGGGATCGGCCTTGCGGATCGTCACCGCCGCCTTGCCGGGCTGAACCAGGCAGGCATCGGCCGGACACAGGTCGAAGCCGCCGCCGCCATCGACCTCGATCGCATAGAGATAGCGCCCGGCGAGCGTTTCGACCCGGGTGATCGCACCACCGCGCACCGGCACATATTCCTGGACCAGAAGCACCCGGTCGATGCTGCGCGGGAGCAGATTCTCGGCCACCGCATAGGCCAGCGCCTCGCGATCGTCATAGCGGGCGATGCCGGCGCCCGATCCGCCGAGATTGGCCTTGACCACCAGCGGGAAGCGCAGCCCCTCGGCGGCCGCCGGCACGTCGGCGGCGCGGTGCACCACCCGCGTCGCCGGGGTGGCGAGACCCAGACCGTGGACCAGCGACATCTGCCGCGCCTTCGAGGCGTCGATCGCCAGCGTGTCGTTGAGGATGCGCGCGCCGCCCCGGCGCCAATGGTCGAACAGCGCGGCGGCATAGTCGATCGGATGCTCGTCGCCACGCAGGAAGCTCGACATCGCGATGCGGTTGAACACCAAAGGCGCCGGCACGCCGCGATCGGCGGGATCGAAGCTATGGCCGTCGGCGGCGATCGGCGCATAAGCGACGCCGCGCCGATCGAGTTCGGCGAACAGCGGGCGGAACCAGTCGGGATGTTCGTAGAGGATCGCAAGATCGGTCATCGCCCTGCTCTAGGCGAGGCGGCAGGGCCAGACAATCTAAGAACATCTATCCGGTAGACAAGCGCGAGCCGCCCCTCTCTGCGGCGCGATCCACCCATCCTTAACCCTTCGCCGTTAAGCGGCAGGCGAGGAGTTTTCTATGTCGCGGTCGCTGTCCACCGTCCTGCAATCGATCGGCGCGCGGCTGCGCGACGGCTGCGCACGGCTGCGGCGGGATCAGCGCGGATCGGCGATGTGGCTGATGGTGGCGGGACTGATCCCGTCGATCGGGCTGATCGGATCGGGGATCGACGCCGGCCGCATCTACATGGTCAGGACCCAGCTCCAGGCCGGGGTCGACGCCGCCGCACTCGCCGGCGCGCGCGCCTTCTCGATCTCGGGCACCGAACCCAATTCGCGCGAGAGCCAGGCGGCGGCCTATTTCAACGGCAATTTTCCGACCGGCTTCATGGGCAGCGCGACCGTCGATCTCGACCCCGAATTCCAGGTGGTGAACGGGGTCAACGTCACCACCGTCACCGCGACGACGACGATCCCGATGTCGTTCATGAAGGTCTTCGGTTTCCTGTCGCAGCCGGTGACCGCGGTCGCCAAGGCACAGCTCCAGCCGCGCCCGCTCGAGGTCATGGTGGTGCTCGACAACACCGGATCGATGAAGACCAACCTGCCCGCCGACAAATATGGCGTGGTCAAGACCCGGATGACCGCGCTCAAGGACGCGGCGAAGAGCTTCGTCGACATCCTCTATCAGGGCGGCAGCACCCGCAGCGACCTGGGCATGGGGTTCGTGATGTACGATATCACCGCCAATGTCGGAAAACTGCTGACCGCATGGAAACCGTCATCGGTGCGCCAGCTCTATGGGTTCAACGACAGCTATACCAGCGTCTATGGCGGCGGCAGCTGGCCGGCCAACCATCTGGCATGGAAGGGCTGCGTACTCGCCGACGACACCGTCAAGGACGTCAACGCGACCGCGAGCTATCATGAGACCGGCGCCTGGGACATCGACCGCACCTTGCCGGGCGAAGGGCTGCACCCGCCGGTGACACCCTATTTCGTCCCGCCGATGTGGGTTCCCAAGACCGCGGCGGGCACCACCGCGACCGCGCAGATGCCGACCCCGTCGAGCAACTATTATACGATCGCGACCAACGTCGAGCCGAACTTCAACCTCTACAAGCTCGACGCGACCTATTACGACAACATGCTCAACTACGATGCCTATAACAATAACCATGCCAGCAACCCTTATCGGCGCTGGTTCTACCAATATTATATCGGGCTCAACAATGGGGCGGCCAACGCGTCGGACGATGTGATCACCCGCACCGACGGCAGCTATTACGATCCGACCTCGAATCCGTGGAACTTCACCACGCGGACCGGAACCCCGTTCAAGATCAACTATGCGCGGATCCCGCAATTCGCGCAGTGGGCAGCCGCGCAGGAATATAGCGTCAATCCGGCCGGCGGCAGCACCAACAGCGGCAGCGCCAACCAGACGCTGCGCCCTTCGCCCAACTGGCAATGCCCCGAAGAAGCGGTGCCGGTCGCCTATGGCCGGGCGAAGAGCGCCTATTACGACGTCATCAACAACGACAATGGCGCGATCTACCCGGCGAACGGCACGCTGCACCATGCCGGGCTGCTATGGGGCTATCGGCTGCTGGTGCGCGACGATGTCTTCACCCGCACCAACCCGACCAACGAGCAGCCCAAGCGCGCGCTGGTGTTCATGACCGACGGCGAGACCGCGCTGGGGACGACCCAGAACGGCTATACCGACCGCACCTCGACCTTCTACGGCAATTATGACGATGCGCCGATCTCGGCGAGCAAGGCCAATCTGCTGACCCAGTCGATGCGCCGCTTCGCCAAGACCTGCGCCTCGCTCCAGGCCGAGGCCAATCCGCCGTCGGTCTATATCATCGCGCTGAGCAGCGACGTCGACAGCACCACGCTGAGCATGTTCGAGCAGTGCGCACCGGGCCATGTCTATCGCACCGCCGACACCGCCTCGCTCAAGGAGGCGTTCGACGCGGTCGCGACCGAACTGGTCGACCTGCACCTCGTCAAATGAGGATGGGCCTCCCTTCCCTGGCCCGCGACCTTCGCGGCGTGACGATCGTCGAATTCGCGCTGGTCGCACCCGTGGTGCTGTTCCTGATCTGCGGATCGATGGAAATCGGCCATATGATGTTCGCGCGGATGATGCTCGACGGCGCGGTGGTCGAGGCCTCGCGCCAGGCGACCGCCTCGCTCGAGACGGGGGAGGCACAGCGCACCCAGATCATGCGCGACGCGATCACCAAGGCGATGGCCCCCTTCCCGCTCGCCACCGGCCAGACGATCCAGATCACGACGACGGTCTACAAGGATTTCAACAGCGCCTCGCCCGAGACCTACACCGATTCCAACGGCAATGGCCGCTACGATCTCGGAGAGCCCTATGTCGACCGCAACCAGAACGGCCAGTGGGACGATGCGGTCGCGATCTCGGGCAGCACGCTGGGCGGGCCAGGCGACGTCGTCGGCTATACCGCGCGTTTCCCCAAGCGGATATTGTTCACCCCGATCGCGCGGATCATGGGCTTCACCACCTCGATCCCGCTGTCGGCGACCACGGTCGTGCGCAACGAGGCGGTCGTGCAGAAGGCGAGCAGTTGATGCGGCGTTCCCTTTGCGCGCTGGCTGACGATAGGAGCGGCCTCGCGCTGCTCGAATTCGCGCTGATGCTGCCCTTGTTCCTCGGCTTCGTGCTCACCGGCATCGAGTTCACCAACTATGTGTTCGCCAACAACCGGGTGCAGCGGCTGGCGACGATGACCGCCGACCTCGTCGCCCAGAGCGGCGAAGGCAGTATCGGGGTCAGCGAGGCGCAGATCTACGACCTGTTCAGCGCGATCGACCTCACCGCCAAGCCATTCAACCTGCGCAATTATGGCCGGGTGGTGATCACCGCGATCAAGGGCGTCGACACCAACAATGACGGCACGGTCGAAAACGGCATGCTGTGGCAGCGCTTCGACGGCAGCTATGTCGTGACGCCGTTGGTCGGCTGCGCGCGCACCACGACCACCGCAACCCTGCCCAACAGCCGCAAGGTGCTGCTCGGCGAGATCCTGTTCCACGTCCAGGTGACGTATAAATATCAGCCGATCTTCACCAGCGTGCCGTTCAAATGGCTGTCGCTGCCGACCGATTTCTCGCGCACCGCGATGTTCGCGGCACGCAGCAAGGACTTCCAGTCGCCGACCACCGACAGTCGCTTCCCACCGAAGAGCAACTGCACCAGCGCGACCGGCCTGTAGAGCAGAGAGCGCAAAACCAAACCGGTCACGGCCGGCGCGCACATGCGCCGGACGTGACCGGTCCTGTTTCAAACCGTCAGATCAATCGAAACGCTGGCTGAAGCGCACGCCGAAGAATTGCGGCTTGATCGTGAAGGTCCGCGACGATCCCGAACAGAAGGCGATCGAGCAGAAGGTGTTCTTGGTCAGCTCGCCGCGCTTGTCGAAGGCGTTCTGCAGGAACAGGGTGATGTTCCAGTTGTCCTTCTTGACGCCGGCCGAGAAATCGAAGCTGACGAAGCCCTTGGTGTTGCCCAGCAACGCGTTGTTCGCAACGTTGAGATCCTGGGTGGCGCCGGTCTGGTAGAGCGCCGCGCCCTGGATATAGGCATTGTAGCTGCCCATCTCGGTGTCGTAGCGGATCGAGGTCGTGCCCTTGAACTTGGGCTGGCGCGGCAGGCGGGTGCCGTCGGCGGCGGCGACCTGCGGGGTCGGCGGATTGACGTTGGCGACGAACGCACCGGCGGTGCAGCTCTTCAGCTGCGAGATTGACGACGTCGCCGCATCGAACGCGAAGTTGCAGAAGTTCCCCTTGAGTGCGGCATCGTTATAGGCGCCCGTCGTCGCGATGGTGACCTTGCCGAGCTTCAGTTCGGCATCATATTCGATGCCCTTGACTTCGGCCTTGCCGGCATTGCCGGTGATGCCCGCGCCCTGTGCGCCTGCGACCACCACGCTATACTGGATATTGTCCCACTTCTCGAGATAGATCGAGGCGTTGAAACGGAAGATGTTATTCCAGGTGGTCTTCACGCCGATTTCGAAATTGGTGAGCTTTTCGGAATCATACGCCGGAACCGTCGCGACCTTGGACACCGCGACGCCGTTGACGACGCTACGGATACGCAGCGGCCGATTGAAGCCGCCTGGCCGGAAGCCGGTCGAATAGTTGGCATAGATGTTCTTCGACGGATCGAACTGCCAGCTGAGCACGACCTTGTGGGTCTCGCCATTTTCCTTGTAGCGCCCGACCTCGTCGGCCGCGGCGAAGTTGGTGTTGAGGCACTGGAGGCGCTTGGCCGGCAGCGGCAGCGGACAGCCATAGGTCCCGGTCGGCACATAGAGCGAGGTAACGGTGTTCGCCGCCGAACCGGCGACGCCGGCGAAGCCCTTGACCGCGAAATCGGTCCAGAAATAGCGGATACCGCCGGTGAGCTTCAGGCTCGGCGTGATGTTGTAATGGCCTTCGGCGAAGATCGCCTCGTCATGATAGAGCTGATCCTGCTCGGTGATATAGAAGCCGTCCTGCTTCACCGCCGGCGAACCGACGATCATCGTACCGCCCTGCGACACCGGAATGCCGAAGCCCGCCGGATTGCTGTCGCCGCCGCCCGACATGGTGTAGCCGGCGATCTGATCGAGGCCGTGGATCGCGTAGTAGGTGTTGCTCTCCTGCTTCTGCCGCTGGTAGAATCCGCCGAGCGTAACGTCGAACGGCCAGTCCTTCGGGGTAGTCAGGCGAAGTTCCTGGGTGAACTTCTTGCGATATTGGGTCGCGTGATAATATTGAGTCGGATCGATCAGCTTGCTGCACTTCAGCGTGGCGCCCGATCCGGTGCATCCGCTCTTGTCGAAGAACTGCAGATAATTTTCATAGCCCGCGCCAAAACCGTCATAGGTGACGGTGTAATAGGTATAGTCGTTACGCAGATTGGTCTTGCGGCTGAAATAGCCGGTCGCCGACGCGATATCCCAGTCGCCGATATGGCCATGGACGCTCAGCGCCGCCTGATACCATTTGTCGTCCTGACGGGTCTTGTCATAGTCGTGGACCTCGAGGTCGCCGACCCGGGGATCATAGCCGAAATAGCCATTGGAGATCTGCCGCTGCGCGGTAATCTCCGGGGTGACCGTCCAGTCGTCGAACGGTTCCCACAGCGCCTGGAAGCGTCCGCCATATTCCTTGATCGTGTTATAGTCGTCCTTGGCGATCGCCGCGTTGTTGAGCGTATAGGAGGTCGCCGGATTATTGTCGCCGAGATTGAGGGTCGACGAGCTGCCGTCGTTGAACTTGCCGTTGTTCGGGGTGTTGTCGATATAGCCGCCGTCGCGCCGGTAATAGCCCATGGCGCGGACCGCGAGCGTCTCGCCTACCGGGATATTGGCGAAAGACTGGAACTGGCCGCCGAAATCGCCGTCGCCATATTTATTGCCCTCGAGGTCATAGCCGAATTCGGTCTTGTCGAGCTTGGGCTTGTTGCTGATGAAGCGGATCGTGCCCGCCAGCGACCCGGCACCGTACAGCGTGCCCTGCGGCCCCGCCAGCGCCTCGACGCGCTCGACGTCATAGACATGGATATCGGGAACGCCGGTGCCGGTGATCGGGATATCGTCGAGATAGTAGCCGACCGAGGCATAGTTGCCGCCGGCGGGGACGATACCGCGGAAATAGGCGGTGCTGCGGCCCGGGCCGATGCCGGCGATCGACACCGACGGCAGCAGCGCGGCGAAGTCGGACAAGCCCTTGACCTGGCGCTGCTCGAGCTTGGTCATGTCGAGCGCCTGCATCGAGATCGGCACCTTCTGGATGCTCTGTGCGCTGCGGGTCGCGGTGACGACGATTTCGCCGAGGCCGGAATCTTCGGCGGGCTGGGTCGTGGCCACGGTGTCCGCGGCAGCGGCAGGCGCCGCCGTCTGCGCGAAGGCCGGTGCGGCGAGAATCAGCGGAGTAAGGAATGTGCTCGCCCCGAGCGCGCAGATCTTGCGGGCTCCTCGCGAACGAAGATGAAAGGCCATCGGTATACCCCCTTACGCTTGTGCGCGTTGCGTCGTTGTCCTCTCCCGCGAAATCGCCCGGCTGCCGGGTCTCATGCCTTGTCGGTCATATTGTCGTCGCTCGTATCGCCCGCACGCCGTCCTCCCTGGATCGACGACAGACGAAACCCCCTGCCCGAAGGACACGTCCTTCAGGGTCACCGCCGGCTAAGGCGGGCTGAACATGATTATTTTTATGGTCCGGTTCGCTTACGCAGCAATCAGAACGACCGTCCTAGATTGGATAGTGCCATCCATGGCGGCGGAGTCAAGCGTATCATTACGGGTTTTTTTATCTTTTGTGACGGGCCGCCCTCGACGGGGACCGATATTCGACATAGCTTTGTGAGCAGTCGCACAAGAAAGAGGGCTTATGGGTATCGGCTCCGCCACCGCGGCAAGGGGTGCCGTCGAAACCGCGCTGGCGCAGGCCACCGCCATGCTCGATTCACATCCCGATCGGGCGCTGGCCCAGGCCGAGGCCATTCTCGGACAGCTGCGCGGACTGCCGCCCGCGGAACTGCTCGCCTGCCAGGCGCTGCGGCGGCTGGGCAAACCCAAAGCTGCACTGCAGCGCCTTTCCGCCCTTGCTCGCCACCAGCCGCGTGTCCCCGCCGTGCTGTGGGAACTGGCGCAGGCCGCAAGTGAATCGGACGACGGAAGACGGGCGATCGCCGCGCTCGAAAACTTGACGCAGCAGCAGCCCGCGGTGGCCGGCGGCTGGTTCCTGCTCGCCAGCGAATTGCGTAAGGCCCGCCGCAACCAGGACGCGTGGCGCGCCGACCTGTCCGGCGTGCATGCCTCGTCACGCGACCGCGACCTGCTCGAGGCGGCGGTGGCGATGAACGAAGGCCGGCTCGACGACAGCGAGGCGATGCTCGAGGCGCGGCTGCTGCGGCTCGCCGACGATCCGCCGACCTTGCGGATGCTCGGCGAGATCGCCTGGCGCCGCGGCGACATGACCGAGGCGCTGGCGCTGGTCGAGCGCGCGGTCGAACGCGCACCCGGCTTCGACCTGGCGCGCGACTTCCTGATCCGCCTGCTGCTCCAGGGGAATCGGCTGCCCGAGGCGCTCGACCATGCCGAGACGCTGGGCGCGTCGCCGCTGAAAAGTCCCGGCCACGACCTGATCAAGGCGTCGGTGCTGGTGCGGCTGGGCGAGCAGGAGCGCGCGCGGGCCATCTATGAAAGGCTGCTGACGGACCAGCCCGACCAGCCGCAGCTCTGGCAGAATCTCGGCCATGTGCTGAAGACGCTGGGCCGACAGGCCGATGCTATCCACGCCTATCGCCGGGCGGTGGCGCTGCAGCCGGCGATGGGCGAAGCCTGGTGGAGCCTCGCCAACCTCAAGACGGTCAGGCTCGGTACCGACGATATTGCCGCTATGGAACAGGCACTTGCATCGCTCGCCCCCGATGCGGCGAACCGGCAGGAGGACATCTTCCACCTCCATTTCTCGCTGGGCAAAGCGCATGAGGACGCGAAGGACCATGACGCGTCCTTCGACCATTATGACCAGGGCAACCGCCTGCGCCGGACGATGGTGCGGCACGATGCCGACGATTTCTCCGCCGAGGCCGCAGCCACCGCGCGCTGCTTCACCGCCGCCTTCATCGCCGAACGCGGCGAAGGCGGCTGCCCGGCGCCCGATCCGATCTTCATCGTCGGCCTGCCGCGATCGGGCTCGACCCTGGTCGAGCAGATCCTCTCGAGCCACAGCCGGGTCGAAGGGACAATGGAACTGCCGGAGATGATGATGATCGCCAGCCGCCTGCAATCGCGGGTCGACGAGGGCGAATTCACCGATTTCCGCACGATGATAACCTCGCTGACCCCTGCCGACCGGCTGAGGCTGGGCGAGGAATATATCGAGCGCACCCGCGTCCATCGCCGCACCGACCGGCCGCTGTTCATCGACAAGATGCCCAACAACTGGCAGCATGTCGGCCTGATCCGGCTGATCCTGCCGAACGCCAGGATCGTCGATGCCCGACGCCATCCGCTGTCCTGCTGCTTCTCGGGCTGGAAGCAGCATTTCGCGCGCGGGCAGACCTTCTCCTACGACCTGACCGACATCGGCCGCTATTACCGCGATTATACCGCATTGATGGCCGGCTATGACGCCGCTGACCCGGGCGCGGTCCACCGCGTGTTCTATGAGGACATGGTCGGTAACACCGAAGCCGAGATTCGCCGACTGCTCGCCCATCTCGGCCTGCCGTTCGAGCAGGCCTGCCTCGAGTTCCACAAGAACGACCGCGCGGTGCGCACCGCCAGTTCCGAACAGGTCCGCCGGCCGATCTTCGCCGACGGGATCGATCAATGGCGGCATTACGAGTCGCAGCTCGGGCCGCTGGTCGAGGCGCTGGGCCCGGTTCTTGCCGCTTATCCGGGCATTCCGGCGGATCTTGTGCACGCCGATTGAGCAACTGCAAAAGCCCGAAGCACGGCGATGCGACAATACGTCATATACCCCCTCCCCGCTGCGCGAAAAAAATGAAAATCTGAAAATGATGGCTTGATTCAAACTTGACGCATGTCCAAGATCACAAGTGTCGGACGGGGCGAGCCGCACAGCGGCCCACAGCCCTTTCGGCCCGTAGGTCGCGTCAATTTAGCAAAATCCAGAAAAGTCATCGGGAGCGGATGTGGCAGTCGTCGATCAGAGCGCGCGTGCGCCTGATCGCCCGCTGTACGAAGCTTTGGCGTGAACGGGGTGCGAGCCGCGGCTCGACGATTATTGGGGAGTTGGCAGGTGATACGAGTTCCTGTCCGGTGGGTTTCAATGTCGGTCGTCGCATCCGCTTCGATCCTTCTCGCGCAAGCCGTCGCCAGCCAGGTCGGCGAACAGAAGACCGGCCTCGAGGAGACCGAAGCCGGTATCCCCGTCACCGACGATCTGGTGATCGCCAAGTGCGGCGCCTGTCACACGCCCGACGCCAAGGGCAATCTGTCGCGCATCTCGTGGATCCGCACCACGCCCGAGGGCTGGTCGCAGGCGATCAAGCGGATGGTCCGCCAGAACGGGCTCGAGATCACCCCGACCGAAGCGAAGTCGGTCGTCAAATATCTCGCGACCTGGCATGGTCTCGCCCCCGAGGAGGCGAAGCCGGTGATGTACCTGCCCGAGCATCGCATCATCGACGAGACCAATATTCCCAATGACTCGATCCGCGGCGGCTGCGCGGCGTGCCATGCCTTCGCCCAGCCCCTGTCGTGGCGGCGCTCGAAGGCCGACTGGAAGCTGCTCCAGAATCTCCATGTCGCACTCTATTCGCAGGCCGACGTCCAGTTCCGCCGTCCGGCGGCAACCGCCGACCTGCCCGGCGGCGTCGCGCCGGCGGCCGCACCCGGCGGCCGCGAGGCCCCACCGGTCACCCAGGGCCAGCTCGCGCTCGACTATATCAGCAAGACCGCACCGCTCCACACCGCCGAATGGGCGGCCTGGCAGTCGCGCATCCGCGCGCCGCGCCTCGCCGGCAAATGGCTGGTGTCGGCGGCGATGCCGGGCAAGGGCAAATATGTCGGCGAGATGGTCGTCGAACGCGGCGGCGCCGACGACGAGTTCAAGACCAGCATCACCCTCGAATCGCTCGCCGACGGCAGCACGCTCAAGCGCAGCGGGTCGGGGCTGGTCTATGCCGGCTATGCCTGGCGCGGCCGTTCGGCCGGCGGCGCGGGCAAGGATGCGAAGCCCGACGATCTGCGCCGCGAGGCGCGCGAGGTGATGTGGTTCGCGCCCGATCAGCGCACCGCCGAAGGCCGCTGGTTCTGGGGCGAATATCAGGAATTCGGCTTCGATGTGAAGCTGACCCGCGCGTCGGCCGCGCCGACGATCCTGAGCGCGATGCCCTATGCGGTGAAGGCCGGATCGAAGGATGTCGCGCTGAAGATCTATGGCGACAATCTGCCGTCCGCGATCGCTCCCGCCGATCTCGATCTCGGCACCGGCGTGACGGTGACGAAGATCGTCTCGCACAATGCGCATGAGGTGGTCGCGTCGATCGACGTCGCCCCGACCGCCAGCTCGGGTCCGCACGATATCGGCATCCAGGGCGCGGTGCTCGAAAACGCCTTCCCGGTCTATCACAAGGCCGATTTCATCAAGGTGACCCCCGAGACCTCGCTGACCCGGCTCGGCAGCCCGACCCATCCGAAGGGCTTCGGCCAGTTCGAGGCGATCGGCTATGAATTCGGTCCCGACGGCAAGGCCAACACCCCGGACGATGTCCGCATCGGGCCGATGGACGTGACCTGGAACATCGAAGAGTTCATGTCGGTCTATAATGACGACGACAAGAAGTTCGTCGGTACGCTGAGCCCGACCGCCTTGTTCACGCCGGCTTCGGACGGTCCCAACCCCGCCCGCCGCTTCGGCCGCAACAATTATGGCGAGGTCTGGGTGGTCGCCACGTCGAAAACCGAAAAGGACAAGTTCGGCAAGCCGCTCTCGGGTCGCTCCTATCTTGTCGTCACCGTGCCCACCTATCTCCGGTGGGACCAGCCGGAGGTCGGCCAATGACCGCGATGATCCCGCATAAATATCGGCTGGGCGAGTTTCACGCCTTCGAGTCCGCCGAGCGCCGCTTCATCTATCTGGTGCCCGCCGGCGCGGTGTTCGAGCTCGACGAGATTTCGTGGCGGCTGATCGACCGGCTCGGCACCGGCGAAATGGGCCAGACCGATCTGGTCCAGGAGCTGGTCATAGGGGGCTATAGCCCCGAAGAGGCCAAGACGCTGTTCGACGAACTGCGCAACGCCAAGGTGCTCGTCACCGGCAAGGCGCTGCCTGCACCGATCGAGAACCCGCCGGCCGACTTCCCGCTCAGTTCGCTGGTGCTCAACATCACCAACCAGTGCAACCTGTCGTGCACCTATTGCTACGAATTCGGCGCCGACAAGATCGCCACCCCGGCCGGCAAGCCCAAATATATGGACATCGACACGGCGAAGGCCTCGGTCGATTTCCTGCTCGAGCAGTCGCGCGGCCGCAAGTCGGTGCACATCACCTTCTTCGGCGGCGAGACGCTGATGAACTTCAAGCTGCTGCGCGAAGTGGTGATCTATGCCCGCGCGCAGGTCGCCGAGCAGGGCCGGTCGATCGATTTCAGCCTGACCACCAACGCCACGCTGCTGACCACCGAGATCATCAGCTTCCTCTCCGACAATGCGATCGGCGTCACCGTCAGCATGGACGGCCCGGCCGAGCTGCAGGACAAGCGCCGCGTCTACAAGAGTGGCAAGGGCAGCTATGCGGTGATCGAACCGCGGCTGCGCGCGCTGATCGCCAACCACAAGACCCGCGCGATCACCGCGCGGGTGACGCTGACCGACGGCGTCACCGACGTGATCCGCATCTACCGCCATCTCAAGGATGATCTCGGCTTCGCGGAGGTCGGCTTCGCGCCGGTCACCAGCGAGGGCACCCATGATTATTCCATCGACGATGCCGGCATGGACTCGGTGCTCGGCCAGTTCCACCTGCTCGCCAAGGAGTGGCTCGCTTATGCGCTGCGCGGCGAGATGCACGGCTTCTCGAACGTCAGCGAGACGATCAGCGAGCTGATCCAGGGGGTCAACAAGTCGCATCCGTGCGGCGCCGGGATCGGCCTGGTCGGGGTCGGTCCGGCCGGCGACATCTCGCCCTGCCACCGCTTCACCGATGCCGACACCCATACGCTCGGCCATATCTCGACCGGGATCGATCTGGAGAAGCAGAGCGACTTCCTGACCCGCGGCCATGTCGAATCCAAATATGAATGCTCGACCTGCTGGGCGCGCCCGCTGTGCGCCGGCGGTTGCCATCATGAGGCGTTCGTCCGCTATGGCGACACTGGCCATGCAAACCTTCATTATTGCGACTGGATCCGCGAGTGGACCGACACCTGCCTGAAGATCTACGGCGCGATCAGCGCGCATAATCCCGAATTTCTCGAACGATTTGCCGAACGGAAGGGGCTGGCATGAAACATCTTCGGCCTATCAACAAGAAAGCGCGGCGGATCGAGACGATCGTCGCCGCCATGGACGAAGCCGTCGCCGCGCTCGAGGCGAACCCCGATGCGACCGAGGATGACGTCGTCGCCCTTCAGCAGGCACCGTCGGGCCCGCGCCCGCATGTGCCGATGGGCTGCACTTTGTCCTTCTCGCCCGGCTGGGAAGTCGATGCGGGCGGCGGTACGGCGGGGCTGTGCCAGCCGGTCGAGCGCGACATCTACGACTGCTATGTGACCTGTTTCTGGCCCGCGCAGGTGCCCGACCATGTCAACAACTCGCCCGACTGGGCGAGCAACTGCGCCACCGCCACCAAGGACTGGCGCAGCCTCGACATCATCTTCCCCTGATCCTGCCGTCGGGTCCCGGCCCGGCAAAAGACCGATGCTCGCGGGCCGGCTCGGCCGGTCCGCACCACGCTCCGAACGGAAACCGCCTCATGACGAAGCCTCGCCTGGGTCTCCTCGCCTTCCTCGCCGCCACCGTCGCCAGCACGGCCGGCGGCCTTGCCCCCGCGCAGGGATCGACCTTGTTCATGGGTGCCTATCCCAATTCGCTGATCCTGTTCAACGAAGCCCGCAGCGCGATCACCGAGCGGATCCCGCTCGACGGCCTGCCGACCAGCATGCGGCTGTCGACCGACAAGAAGAAGCTCTACGTCACCACCATCACCCATGGCGGGATCGAGGTGATCGACGTCGCGACCCGCAAGGTGCTCAATTCGATCACCCTCAACACCGCGACGACGCGCTATCGCTTCAACGGCGGCGTGCCCGACCCGACCGGCCGCTATTTCTACACGGTGCTGATGCAGATCGACAAGGAAGCCGACCGCTACCAGATCAGCAAGCCCAAATATGCGGTGATCGACCTTCAGGAAAAGAAGATCGCCAAGCTGGTCGACATCGATCCCGAGGACGAGAATGCCAATTCGGCCGGCGGCGGCTATCGCAGCCTGCTGATGGTGTCGGAGGACGGCAAGTTCCTCTACCAGTTCCGCGACAAGGTCGTCGTGCTCGACACCACCGACTTCAAGGTCGTCCAGCGGATGGACCTGGCCAAGCCCGAGGGCACCGGCATGGAGAATGTCGGCTTCGGCGGCACCCTCGATTCGATCGGCGAGCCCGGCCGCTACGTCTCGCTGTTCAACGCCGCCGATCCCTACATCCACAACAAGGTGTTCGGGGTCGCCCGCTTCGATCTCGCCACCCGCCAGTTCGCCTTCACCCCGATCGGCCCGGCGCCGGCGTCGATGGCGGGGCTGCAGGTCACCCCCGACGGCAAGGACGCCTACACCGTCGTCACCAACGGGACGCTCGGCAACAAGCGCTGCGAATTCTGGCATTTCGACATGGTCAAGAGCGTCGTCGTCGACAAGGCCGAGTTCTCTTGCAAGACGCGCTTCTCTTTCGGCATGTCGGGCAACGGCAAGAAGCTCTATATCTATGGCGCCAGCTTCGACATGGAATCCTATGACGCCAAGACGCTCAAGTTCGAGAAGAAATGGGATCTGAACAACGACGTCACCGGCGCGGGCCTGATCGTCGCCGAGTGAACCGCGGCCGCGGCGACGCCGCGCGTGCCCGGACGGCCGCGCGGTGAACGCCATCCACTATCATGGCGAAGCACGGTCCCACGCGGCGGCACAGCCCCGCGTGCGGATCCGCGGCGGCGGCATCGCCACCGCCTGCTGCCTCCACCTGCTGCGCGCCGCCGGGATCGACGCGACGGTCGATCCGGTCGGCCGCGCCCCGCTGCCGGCGATCCTGCTCAGCGACCCCGCGCTGGCGCTGATCCGCGACCTGTTCGGCCGCCCCGACCTGCTCGCCGACCTGCCCCGCGTCACCCATCGCCAGGTCGCCTGGGGTCCCGGCGGCGACATCGCCGCGGTCGAGCATCGCGCGATCACCGTCTCGGAGACCGAACTGCTCGCACGGATCGGCCAGGAGACCGGCAGCGATGACGATGGTCCCGCCGATTTCGTCATCCACAGCGCCCCGCCGCTGCCCGAAGGCGAGCTCCGGCGCTTCGGCAGCCGTCCGGCGATCACCGTGCCGGTGCGGCTGCGCGATCCCGCCGACCGCGTGAGCTGCTGGATCGAGGCGCTGCCTGCCGGCTGGCTGTTCCTGATCCCGGTCGGCGCCGATCAAGCCTGGCTGATCGCGGTCGGCGGCACCGTCGAGGCCCTGCTCACCGCGAGCCGCCATCTCGCGTCGCGCATCGCCTTGACCGATGCGCCACATGCCGGTTTCGATGCCTGCCCGCGGCTCCAGATCCCGATCCGCGGCGACGCCTGGCTCGCCTGCGGCAGCGCCGCGATCGGCTTCGATCCGATCTGCGGCGACGGCACCGCCCAGGCGGTGCGCGAGGCGATCCTCGCCGCGGCGGTGATCGTCGCGATCGCCCGCGGCGGCGATGCCCAGGCGCTGCTCGTCCATTATGAATCGATGCTGCTCGCGGCGATGCGACGCCACCTGATGCTCTGTGCGCAATTTTACGCCACCGGCGGCGATGCCCCCTGGTGGCGCGACGCGCATGCCGCCCTGGTCGACGGCCATCGCTGGTGCACCGACCGGCTCGGCGCGATGCCCGAACCCCGCTACCGCCTCGTCGGCTTCGATCTGGTGGCGATATGAGCGCCGCCGTCGAAATCCTCCCCATCGCAGATGGGGAGGATCTAAGGCCATGAACGCCCCGCCCG
Organism: Rhizorhabdus sp. GW822-FHT03C02; assembly: GCF_058801765.1. Classification (NCBI taxonomy): domain Bacteria; kingdom Pseudomonadati; phylum Pseudomonadota; class Alphaproteobacteria; order Sphingomonadales; family Rhizorhabdaceae; genus Rhizorhabdus; species Rhizorhabdus sp. GW822-FHT03C02. Next base: position 544,596 of record NZ_JBXANN010000001.1, on the reverse strand, counting down.
CCTCCGCCGAGATCGCCGAATGGCGTACCTATCGCCGGCTCGGCGCCTATCTGCGGCCCTATCTCGGCGGCCTCGTGCTCGTGCTGGCGATCAGCCTGGTGTCGACCGCGGTCGGGCTGGCGCAACCTTACCTGTCGAAGCTGATGATCGACGAGGCGCTGCTGCGTCACGACATGACCAAGCTGGTCTGGGTCGCGGTCGCGATGGTGGTGGCGACGGTCGCGGGCTTCGCGCTCAACATCCTCGCCAGCTATCGCTATGTGTCGCTGTCGGCGGCAATGCTGTTCGACATCCGGGTCGCGCTGCTGCGTCATCTCCAGACACTGTCGCCGCGCTTCTACGCCAGCTTCCGGCTCGGCGACCTGATGTCGCGGCTCAACAACGACGTCAGCGAGGTCCAGCGGGTCACCGCGGATTCGCTGCTGTCGGTGCTGAGCAACGTCCTGTTCTTCCTCGGCAGCGTCGCGATGATGGTGTGGCTCAACTGGCGGCTGTTCCTGGTCAGCGTCGTGCTGGTGCCTGCCTGCCTGCTGACCTTCAGCCATTATCAGCGCAAGCTCACCTTGCTGACCCGCGAGATGCGCGAGCGCGGCGCCGACATGGGCAGCCTGCTGGTCGACACCGTGCTCGGCATGCGGGTGGTGACCTCGCTCGGTGCGGGCGAACATGAGGTCGAACGCTTCCGCGCGCGCAATGACGGCTTCATCGGATCGATGCTGCGGATGCAGATCGCCTCGTTCATGACCGGCGCGATCCCCGGATCGATCATGGCGGCTGCGACCGCCGCAGTGATGCTCTACGGCGGATCGATGATCATCGACGGCGGCATGACGATCGGCACGCTGGTAGCCTTCATGGCCTATCATATGCGGCTGCTCGGACCGATCCAGACGTTGCTCGGGCTGACCTCGGGGCTGACCTCGGCACGGGTGTCGCTCGGCCGGATCTTCGAACTGTTCGACACACCCGCCGAGGTGACCGACCGCGCCGATGCGGTCGCGGTCGACCGGGTCGGCGGCACGATCCGCTTCGAGGGCGTGTCGCTGCGCCACGATCGCGACGCGGTGCTGATCGATGTCGACCTCGAGATCGAACAGGGCATGTTCTGCGCGATCCTGGGGCCGAGCGGGGTCGGCAAGTCGACGATGGCCGACCTGATGGTCCGCTATTTCGACCCCGACCAGGGCCGGGTGCTGGTCGACGGCCGCGATATCCGCATGCTGCGCCTGGCCGAACTGCGGCGCGACATGATCCTGGTCGACCAGTCACCCTTCCTGTTCAACGACAGCATCGCCGCCAACATCGCCTTCGCCATGCCCGAAGCCGACCAGGCGCAGATCGAGGCCGCCGCGCACGCCGCCGGGCTCGACGCGCTGATCACGCGGCTGCCGGCGGGCTATGCGACCCGCGCCGGCGAGCGCGGGCTGCAATTGTCGGCCGGCGAACGCCAGCGGATCGCGCTCGCGCGCGCCTTCCTGCGCCGGCCCAGCGTGCTGATCCTCGACGAGCCGACCTCGGCGCTCGACGGCGCCACCGAACAGCTGATCGCGACCCGTCTGCGCCAGACGCTCCCGCAATCGACGATCATCGTCATCACCCACAAGCCCGCGCTCGCCGAACTCGCCGACGCGATCGTGACGATCGAGCAGGGCCGAGCGACGATGACAAAGCGGGCGGAGCCCGTGCATGGCTGAGAGCGGCTCCCCATATCCGTCGCCCCGGCGGAGGCCGGGGCCGCCCAAGATGGCGCGCCAACAGTTAAGCGCGATAATGTCTCGTCCGCGGAAATGTCGCGCCTCTTCCTTGGGCGGCCCCGGACGATGCCCGTCCTCGGACGGGGCAAAGCCCCGATCCGGGGGCCGGGGCGACGGCTAGTTTCCCCGATGTCGGCCTCCCTCCTCAACGCCACCGGCCGCGGGGTCCGTATCGGCGTCATCGACAGCGGCGCCTATCCCGGTCACCCGCATATCCGCGGGGTCGCCGGTGGGATCGCGATCGACCGCGAAGGGCGTCCGGATGCAGGTGACGAGACGACGATCGACCGGCTCGGCCATGGCACTGCAGTGATGGCGGCGATCCAGGAAAAGGCGCCCGAAGCCGCCTGCTTCGCGGTGCGCGTCTTCCACGATGCGCTCAAGACCAGCGCCGCCGCCCTCGTCGCGGCGATCGACTGGTGCGTCGAGCAGCGCATGGACATCGTCAATATGAGCCTGGGATCGGTCAACGCCGCGCATCGCGACCGGTTCGCCGAGGCCGCGGACCGCGCCCGGCGCGCCGGCACCCTGCTGGTCGCCGCGCGCGAGGCGAACGAGATGCCCTGCTATCCGGGCGCGCTCGACACCGTGCTGGGGGTCGGTCTCGACTGGGATTGTCCGCGCGAGACATGGCGGGTCGAATCCGGGCCAATTTTTTACGCCTCGGGCTATCCGCGCCCGATCCCCGGCGTCGCCCCGCAGCGCAACCTCTATGGGATCAGCTTCGCAGTCGCCAACATGACCGGCTTCGTAGCACAGGCGTGGGAAAGCGCGGGAAGCGCGGAAGAAGCGCTGCGGGCAATGGCGGCGACGGCACCAGCCTAACGCGCTTTCGGCTGCCCCACATAGAATTGCCGCAGCGACGCCGGCGCATGGCATTTGCGGATCGCCTCGTCGGCATGGCGGGCGCGTTCGGCGACCAGAGAGGCCGATGTCAGCGCATGGACGCGCTCGCGCGCGACCTCGTCGGCGGTGAAGGGCTGCGCCCCCGCCGGGACGCTCGCCCCGCCCAGCCCGAACACCATGAAATTGACCAGGTCGGCGAGCTCCTGATTATCGGTGATCCGGCTGTGGGCGATATTGGGGAGGTGGAGCAGATAGGCGCGCGATTGCGGCGTGCACATGAAATAGCCGACCCGGTCGCGAAGCTCGGGCAGCGCCGCCGGCGCCGACAGGCCCTGCACGCCGTGGCAGCCGGCGCAATGTTCGACATAATCCGACCGCGCCAGCTCGACATCGCTGATCGCGGCGGGCAGCACCGGCCGCTCGGCGGCCGCGCCCACCCGCTGGAGGGCGAGCAGGGCGAAGCCCATGACCAGCAGCGTCCCTGCCGATCGGCGCATCGACGCGGTCATCGCCCGGCCCTGCCCTGGTCCGTCCGTCCGATCAGACCGCGCCGACCATCACCGCGGTCGAGCAATGATATTCCATGCTGTCGGTACCGAAGCACCAGATCACATTATTGTTGAGCTGCGGCACATACAGCTGGGTCTCGCGATCGGTGTTGTCGCACTCGCACTGGCCGCAATAGGGTTTGCCGCAGCAATCGCGATAGGCGATCATATAGGCCTTGCCGTCGTCGGGATTGATGCAGGTGCCGACCCACGACACCGGCGAGGGCTGTGCGCCCGCCGGGCAGCTATGCACGCCGCCGCCGCAGCAGCCGCACAGCGCCCCGTCGATCGCGCAATAGCGCCAGTAATTGCACTTGGTGTCGTCCTTGGTCTGCGCGGTCCGCGCGAAGGCGGTCTTGGCCTCGGGCGAGCGATCGGGCTTCGACGCCTCGGCGCGGCTGACCGGCAGCAGCGGGAAGGCGGGCGCGGCGACCAACGCCACCCCGAGCCGCGACAACAGGCTGCGCCGCGACGTCCGGCCTGCAAATTTGCGGAGCAGCGTTTCGCCGATGGCGTCCGCGTTGAAAGTCTTCATGGTCTGGCCCCTTCCCTGCGCCGTTCAGGCGGCTTCGGCGTTCAGCTTGGTGATGTAATCCTGGACCGACCGCATCCCCATTTCATGGGCGACGATCAGGCTTTCGAGATGCTCGCGGCTGTTGACCAGCCCCTTGGAGAGCACCACGCCCTCGGGATCGAGCAGCATCGCATAAGGCAGCTTGCCGACCTCGAACGCCTGGCCGACCTCGGGCCCGTTGACGAACGGATAGGCCTCGAGCCCGTGGCGCGCGACCATCGCCCGCTGCTCGGCGGGATCGTCGTCGCCGACGAAGATCAGTTCGACCCGCTCGTCCTTGGCGAAGGAACGCGCGACCGGGATCAGCCCCTTGCACAGCGGGCATTGCGCCGACACGAACATCAGCAGCCGCAGCACGCCATGGGTGCCATGGCCGCCGATCGTGATCGTCTTGCCGGCCAGCGTGGTCGCCTTGATTTCATCGGCCTTGGCGCCGACCGCGGGTCCACCGGCGGTGGTCAGCGCGCCGGCGGGGGCAACCCGCATGTGGAGCACCCCGACCTGCCGCGCGATCGCCAGCAGCGCCACGCCCAGCGCGGCGATGACGATCCAGGAGATAATCTGGGAGATGATCAACGATGTCAGCATGGCGGTACCCCTATCTGCGCGGTGCTATGGCGGGCGAGGCGATCAGCGCCCCGATATTGTTGGCGAGAAGGTAGAGCAAATAGAGGCTCAGTCCCCCGGCGGCGGCGGTGAACGGGTCGGCCGCCGCGCGATCGAGTGTTGGTAGCAACCGCGGCAGCACGAGCAGCGACAGCAGCAGGTTGCGCACGACCAGCATCCCGCTGAGCGGCTGGCGAAGCTGCGACCGGCCGCAGCCGCAATCGATATGGGCTCGGCCGCGCCGGATGTTGATCGCCATCGCCGCGGCAAAGCTCCACAACATCATCGCCGCGACGCCCGCCGCGACCGGCGATGCGAAGAGGATCAGTGCGCCGCCGACGGCGACTTCGACGAACGGCAGCGCGATCGCCACCGGCAGCACCGCCGCATCGGGCAGCAGCCGGTAATTGGCGACAACCCCCGGCAACAGCGCACGGTGGCGCAGCTTGGCGACGCCGGCGAACAGGAAGATCAGGCCGACCCCGACCGCCCCCGCCCAGGACAAGGTCGCCAGCAGCGAGACGAGCATCGCGGTCAGGCGGGATCGGCAGTGACGACATTGCCGCCGCCTGCCTTCTCGATCTTGAACTTCTGCTCATAGGTGGCGGTGTCGAGAATGAAGCCGGTACCTTCCTCGTCATTGACGAACAGCATCGGCTCGGGCCCCTGGGTCACCGCGATATTCTGCGCCGGCTTTTCGAGCGGGTGGCGCTTCACCAGCTTGTGCGCGGCGACGTCGATCTCCCAGATCTCCGTCCCCGCCGCCTTGTGCGACCAATATTCGCCGGCATGCATAAGCACGAACAAATGCCCCGATGCCCGGTGCAGCGCCATCGGCTGGTTGCCGCCGGGCAGCCAGTTGACGTCGAGCGGCTTGCTGTCGCCGACGCGGACCCCGGCCAGTTCCTGGATCGAGAAGGGCTTGGAAACCTCGGGAGTCGGGCCGATCTTCGCGGTGTAGATCAGCCCGGTATAGGTCAGGAACACCGCCTCCTGCTTCGCCTTGTCATAGGCGAAGTTGGAGAAGATCGGATCGTTGGTCGCCGAGAAGAACGGCGCGGTCCGGGTGATCTGCGGCTTGGCGCTGGCAACGGTGACGGTCGCCAGCGACCCGTCGGAGCACAGCGCCGAGAAGCCGACCGGATTGGGGATCAGGCTCGCACAGCCGGGCAGTTCGATCGCGCGCACGAATTTGCGCTTCACCAGATCGATCATGTTGACCGACGAGGCCGGGCTGAAATTATAGACGAAGCCGAGCTTGCCGTCGGTGCTGGTGATGAAATTGGTGAGGAGGCCGCCGATCAGGATCCGGCCCGGCATCGCGATCTCGGACTGGAGCTTCATCTCGGTGGTGTCGTAGATTGACACGAGATCCTGGCGGGTGCCGCGATTGCCCTTCGACCAGATCGTCTCCGAGACATAATAATAGCGGTTGGCCGGATCGAGCGCGAGGTCGGAATCGCGGCTGGTCGAGACCAGTCCACGCATCTTGCCGGTCTTCGCGTCGAAGATGCGGGTGCCGCCGCTGCCCCAACTGCCGCGGACATAGAACCATTCGGGCCGGGGCGGATCGATCTTGAGCACATCGGCCTGCTCGGCTTCGGCGATTGGCGGAGCCGCGGGCGCCTGGGCCCGAGACTGCGCCTGCGCGGTCGCGGAAGCCGCGAGCATCAGGGCGAGCACGGTCCGAAGCGAAGGCGCAAGTCGAACGGTCGGCATGACGTATGATCCCCCTGTCTTCACCTGCGGTCGCGATCGAACGCTCGCCTTGGCGGCGCGCGGTTCATATCGCATCTGCAACATAAGAAGACTGGACGGACGTCAAAAATTGGTCAAGCGATTCTTTCGAGCGCGATCATATCAGCCGGCGCCGGCAGCGGTTGGCCTCCGGTCGCGGAGATTTCCACCCGATCGTCCGCCGCCTCAGGCATGGCGAGCACGAAGGTCGGCAAGGCGTCGCGCCGCGACCGCCGCCGATCGACCGCGGCGACGACCAGCGCCAGGCACCCCGCCGCAAGTGCGAACATCGCCGCGACGCGCAACCCCTGCCCGCCCGCGGTCATCGCCGCGAACGAGCCGATCGATGGCCCGGCGATCATGCCGAGCGGATGGGTGCCGGCGACGAGTCGCGCGAACAGCGGGCTGCCGCCGATCGCGGTGGCGAGACCCGAGCAACGGACGATCATCGCGGTCGAGGCGATGTTGAGCAGCAGGAAGGCGAGCAGGAACAGGTCGTTGCGCCCCTCGACGATCAGGAACAAGGGCGACAGCAGCGCTACCGCCGACACCAGCCCGGTGAGCAGCAGCGGCACCACCGGGCGCTCGCGCATCACCAGCATCGCGGTCAGCGCGCCGGCGACCGATCCGATCGCGACTCCGGTGCCGATGATCTCGTCGCTGAACCCGGCGGCCACCGCGAGCGCGCCGGAGAAGCTCCACACCATCATCGTGCCGCAGATGAAGAAGAAGGTCGCAGCCGCCATCGCCCAGCCGGCGAGCGGGGTCGGCCGCCGCTCCGCCCGTTCCGCGTCGGACACCATCGCGGCGATGGCCCCGGGCCGCCGCGCCGACCGTCGCGCGATCAGGAACACCGACACGGGAACCAGGGCGAGCAGCGCGAGCGCCGGCCCCGCCCCGCCCCGGGCGGCAACCGCCGGCAGCAGCATCGACATCAGCGTCGCGAGCACCAGCTGGATCAGCAGCACCGCGGCGTAGGCACCGGTCGGCCGCAGGATCGCGGCCTCGCTCATCGCCCTGGTGTAGATCGTCCCCATCGCCAGGCCGAAGGCGCCGCGCGCGGCGATCAGCGTCGCCGGATCGGGCGCGGCAAGCGTCGCGAGACAGGCGAGAAGCGCGCCGACCGCCGCGACCAAGGTCGCGCCCGCCGGCAGCCGTGCTCCCCAACGCCACACCAGCAGCGATCCGAGCGCCGCGCCGGCCTGGGTCGCGCCGACGATCCAGCCATGCCAGTCGGAGGACAGCCCGTCATGGTCGCTGAGCAATGTCAGGAAAACCGGATCGATCGCCGGCTGAAGACAGCCGAGCGCCGCGATCGCAAGACAAGGGGCTTCGATGGCGAGGGTGCCGCGCAGACGCGGCATGGCGGCGGCACCGATACCGCGTGAATCGTTTCGGCCCAGATCGTTCCGGCCAAAATTGTTCCGGTAAGCGCTTCGCCCCAAAGCCCGGCCCTCCATCGATCCGATGCACTGCCCGTGCATCAGCCGATCAGACCATCTCCCCCCGGAGGCGCCGCGACCGCGGCCTATTGGTTTCTGGTTGCGTTACGTTCTGGTTACACCGTCAATGTCGCGCGGCTCGATCGTTTTGGCAAGCTCGACGAGATATTTGGCGGCGATGTTGGTATATTGGGGCATCCTGTGCGCCCAGGGCTTGCCATAACCGGTGAACGGCGTCGAACCCTCCATCGACGAACTGATGAAGATCGACACCGTCTGGACCTGCTCGGGCGACAGCGCCGGGTTGAGCTCGGTCACATATTCGCCAATCACATCATGAACATGCTGGTAGAAGGTGCGCACCCGATCGGCGACGAAGGCGTTGTGATTGGCCAGCGCCCATAATTCGGTGAACAGATGCGAGGTCCGCTTGGTGCAGATATCGTCGAGGCAAATGGTGATGACGATGCGCAGCCGCTCCTCGGTGCTCAGCCGCGGCTGGCGCACATTCTGTTCGAGCGTCTTGCCGTAGGAATCGAGAAGATCGTCGAGCAGTACCTGGATCAGCACTTCCTTGCGCGGAAAATGATAGCTGACATTGCCGACCTTCATGCCGCATTTGGCGGCGATCCGCCTTATCGTGAAGGCGTTGGCGCCCTCGTCGAGCAGCACGTCGAGCGCAGCCTTGAGGATCGCATCGACCGTCTCGGTGCCGCGCGCATAAACGCCCGGGCGAAGCGGCTTGTCGTTCTGGATCACGGTAGCCATGCGCGCGCTCCTAGCATCGCCCCCCTCTTCCTGCCAGCCGCACTTGATCCAAATTCGATGTTGCGGCGCGACAATCTGGGTTGACGAAAGCTTGATGCCTGTCCAGTATTAAAAGCATAAATTCGTGAGCCGGTTGCGTCCGGAGTGAAATTTTTCGTTGCTCGGGGCGAACGGACGGCATCGACCGGCCGGCCACCCCGGATAGCGGGCTTTCGCCGATGGGGGATCGGCTCTTCTATCATCGTCAGCCTTGGAGAATCTTCGGTGCGAATGCGTGACTGGCTTGCGGCTCCCACCATCCTCGCCGTGCCGCTGTTGCTCGCCGCTCCGGCCCGCGCCGCCACCGGTCCGCAGAATTTCGCGAGCCATTGCTCGATGTGCCATCAGGCCGACGGCGCCGGCCTGCCCGGCCAGTTCCCGCGGCTCGCCGGTCGGATCGGGCCGATCGCGGCGAGCCCCGAGGGGCGCCACTATCTGATATCGGTGGTGCTGACCGGCATGTACGGCAAGATCGTCGTCGACGGCCAGCCGATCAGCGGCCTCATGCCATCGATGGGGATGATGTCCGACAAGGATGTCGCCGATGTGCTCAACCATGTCGTCGCGCTGAAGAAGCCGGCCAAGCCGGTGGCCGCCTTCACCGCTGCCGAGGTCGCCAAGATACGCGCCGAGGGCAAGCGGACCAGCAGCGATGTCGGCGCCGAACGTGTCCGAATCGACGCAAAGAAGCTGATCCCCTGACTCCCGATCGGGTCAAGGGGGCAGATGACGACTTGAAATAGCCTGTAAGGCGCAAGAATGGCGTAAACGTCGATCCGGCGCCTTCGGGATCGCAGGGTCGGATATCGCAGGGAACGGGGAAACGCATGGCCATCAGCCTGACCGTCAATCAGTCGAAGCGGATCGTCGCCGGCGATCTCGACAAGCCGCTGCTGTGGATCCTGCGCGAGGATCTCAACCTGCCCGGGACCAAGTTCGGTTGCGGCGCGGGCCTGTGCGGCGCCTGCACGGTCCATCTCGACGGCGAGGCGGTGCGCGCCTGCCAGACCCCGCTCGGCGACGCCGCCGGCAAGAGCATCACCACGATCGAGCATGTCGCGACCACCCCGATCGGCAAGAAGATCGCCGACGCATGGATCGCGCTCGACGTGCCCCAGTGCGGCTATTGCCAGGCGGGACAGATCATGTCGGCGACCGCGCTGCTCAAGCAGACGCCGAAGCCGAGCATCGACGATATCGACGCGATGATGAGCGGCAATATCTGCCGCTGCTCGACCTATGTGCGGATTCGTGCCGCCATTCAAAAGGCCGCTGGAATCGTGGAGCAGGCGGCATGAACGCCCCCGCCCGGCTCAGCCGCCGCTCCTTCCTCGCCGCCTCGCTGGTCGGCGGCACCGCGATCGCCTTCGACGCGCGGGTGGTGCTCGCCGCCGAACCCGGGGCGCCGGCGGGGGCGGACGTCCTCAACGCCTTCGTTCGGATCGGCGCCGACAATATGGTGACGATCGGCGCGAAGAATCCCGAGATCGGCCAGGGCATCCGGACGATGCTGCCGATGCTGATCGCTGACGAACTCGACGTCGACTGGGCGCAGGTCCGCATCGAACAGACGCTGGCCAACGACAAGATCTACGGGCCGCAGTCGGCCGGCGGCAGCCGCGCGACCCCGGTCAACTGGCTGCCGATGCGCCAGGTCGGGGCCGGCGCCCGCCAGATGCTGCTCGCCGCCGCCGCACAGCGCTGGGGCGTCGATGCCGCCAGCCTGACCACCCGCAGCGGCGTCGTGACCCACAAGCCGAGCGGCCGCTCGGCGCCCTATGCCGCCTTCGCGAAGGACGCGGCGGCGGTGCCGGCGCCCGACCTCGCCAAGGTCGCGCTCAAGGCGCCCGCCGACTTCCGGATCATCGGCCAGCCGATTCCCGGGGTCGATACGCCGCGGATCGTCAAGGGCGTGCCCCTGTTCGGGATCGATACCAACCTGCCCGGCCAGCTTTATGCCGCGCTCGAAATCTGCCCGGTGTTCGGCGGCACCGTCGCCACCCTCGACGATAGCGCCGCCAGGGCGATCAAGGGCGTGGTCGCGGTCGTGCAGATCAACAGCAGCATCAACCCGACCGGCCCCGCCGATGCGGTGGCGATCGTCGCCGACAGCTGGTGGACCGCGCAGAAGGCACGCCAGAAGCTCGCCATAAAATGGGCCGACGAAGCGCAGAAGCACAACTCGACCGAAGCCTATGAAAAGACCGCTACGGCACTGCTCGACCAGGCGCCGCAGGCCGATCTCGCGCGGATCGGCGATGCCGACAAGGCGCTGGCGGGCGCCGCGAAGCGGGTGAGCGCCCGTTACAGCTATCCCTTCCTCGCCCATTGCACGCTCGAGCCGCAGAACTGCACCGCACGCTTCGCCGACGGCAAGCTCGAACTGTGGGCGCCGAGCCAGTCGCCCGGCAACGGCCGCAAGCTGGTCGCCCAGATGCTGGCGATCGATCCCGACGCGATCACCATCCACATGCCCCGGATCGGCGGCGGCTTCGGCCGGCGGCTGATGAGCGACTATATGGCGCAGGCGGCGCAGATCGCGAAGGCGGTGCCGGGCCGGCCGGTCAAGCTGCTCTACACCCGCACCGACGACATCAGGCATGATTATTATCGACCGGCGGGCTGGCATGCCTTTTCGGCCGGGCTGAATGCCGAGGGCGCGATCGTCGCGTTCAAGGATCATTTCGTCAGCTTCGGCGCCGACGGCAAGCCGATCCGCGCCGCCGAGATGCCCGCGACCGAATTCCCGGCGCAGATCGTGCCCGACGTCCATCTCGGCGTGTCGTACATGACCACCAACATGCCGACCGGCTGGCTGCGCGCGCCGACCTCGAACGCGATGGCGTTCGTGTTCCAGGGTTTCCTCGACGAGGTCGCCGAGGCCGCCGGGCTCGACCTGCCCGAACTGCTCCGCCGCACCCTCGGCGATCCGCGCGCGCTGCCCGTCACCGGCAATGCCGCCCCGTTCCACACCGGCCGCGCCCGCGGGGTGATCGACAAGGTCTGCGCGATGGCCGGCTGGAAGGGCCGCGCCAAGGGCGGCGGCGGGAAAGACGGCGAGAGCGGCCGGGGCTTCGGCTTCTATTTCAGCCATGCCGGCTATTTCGCCGAGATCGTCGACCTGACCGTCGGCGAGGGCGGCGCGATCAGGATCGACAAGATCTGGATCGCCGGCGACGTCGGCAGCCAGGTGATCAACCCTTTGAACGCGCTCCACCAGGCGCAGGGATCGGTGATCGAGGGCATCGCCCAGTCGCTCGCCGGGCAGAAGATCGATCTGGTCGACGGCGCGGTGGTCCAGGAGAATTTCCACGACTTCCCGCTGCTGCGGATCGACGCGGCGCCCCGTGACATCGTCGTCGAGTTCGTCACCACCGCTTTCCCGCCGACCGGCATGGGCGAACCAGCCTTGCCGCCGGTGATCCCGGCGATCGCCAATGCGATCTACGCCGCGACCGGCAAGCGGCTGCGGAGCCTGCCGCTGAGCCTGACCTGACGCAATCCAGGGGTTCCGATAGCCGCGCGCCGGAAACGACGAGAGCGGGCGATCCGACGGCATCGGATCGCCCGCTTCGTGCATCGGACCTCTGCAATTCGGGCCTGTCAGACGATCCCGCCCGACCCTGCCCGCACCGCGCCGATCAGTTGGCCTGACAGGACATCTGGATGATGTCGCCGGCAGCCCAGGCCGCAGCCGCGCCGGCCGTGTTGAAATTGCCGATGGTGATGCTGCTGGCGCTCGTCGCCGTCTGCTTGGTGAATAACACCGTCGACGAGGTCGTCGTCTTGTTGTTGCCATGGCAGATCCAGCCATTGCCGAGTGGGCTCGCCGGCATGCCGATGACGCCCGCGCTGGCCGTACCGCCGGTGCCGACATTGACGTTGAACGATCCGGTCCCCGCCGGGGTGACGATGCTCGGCGACGTGCCGAAGCCGCTCGAGATGGTCGGCGCGGTCGTCGATCCGACGAACACCTTGCCGATATTCACCTGGTTCGACGCGTTGGCCGCGGACGCATCCACCGCGCTCGACGTGCCGATCAGGATGTTGCTCGATCCGGTGGTCAGCGTCGTCGAACCGACATTGGCGCCCATGATCAGGTTCGATAGGCCGGTCGTCAGGCTGCTTCCGGCATTATAGCCGAAGATGCTGTTGCCATGGCCCGACATCAGCGCGCCGGTGCGATAGCCGACCAGCGTGTTATAGCTCGGCGTGGCAGCCGAGCCGTTCGACATCGCATAGTCGCCGATCACGACATTCTGGATCGGGTTGGTGACGGCGGCGCCATTGAGGACATTATAGCCGATCAGCGTATTATGCTGCGGGCTGACCACGGCCTCGCCGGACAGGACGTTGGATCCGAGCGCGACATTGTACGAGGCCGAGGTCACCGCATTGCCCTTGAGGATCAGGCTCCCGACCAGCACATCGTCGCTGACCGTGCCGACCGCGCTTCCCCGCAGCACGTTGAAACCGACCGCGACCACATCGGTCGCGCTGGTCGCCGCCTGACCGTTGAGGGTGGAATGACCGATCGCGATCGATCGTGTCGCCGTCCCCGTCTTGAGCGTATTGACCCCCAATGCGGTCGAGAAGTTGGAGCCGACCGACAGTCCCATAGCGTCGGCGCCGACCGCGACATTGTTGGCGCCGGTGGTTTCGTTGCGCATCGCGCCGACGCCGAACGCGCTGTTATAGTTACCGGTGGTGAGCTTCGACGCTGCCGACCATCCGAACGCGCTGTTCTCGCCATTGGCGCCCGTGCCGGGAACCATGCCCGTTCCGGCACCGCCGCAGCTCTGGAAACCGAAACAGCCGTACATCGTCTTGTCGGGGGTGACGAGGTCGGCCCCGGCACCGGCGCCGGTTCCGACGAACAGGCTTTCATAGCCGTTGGTATCGGTGGCGGCACGCAGCTTGAAGTTCGTCTGCAACGTGTAGAGCGGCGCCCAGTCCACCCCCGCGACATGCGCGGTCCCCGTCGTCAGACGGCTCCATCCCAACAGGGTGAGGCCGTTGCTGCCCGCGACCGGCGCGTTGTTCCGGACGAGATGCCCCGCGACATAGGTGCCCGTGGTCGGCATGCTCGCCGCCGCCATCAGCTGCGGCGAAGCGATCTGGCCATAGGTCGCGCTGGCCGGATTGCTGTCCTCGATGACGAAGCCATAGTCCGGCCCGTCGTTCGGTACCGTTCCGATCCCCTTGTTGCTGGTCGAGCTGCCTGTGGCGACCGGCTGGCCGTAGAGAATGTTGCCGCTGACATGATCGGTCTGCGCCGTCGTGAACAGCGCGCCGACATTGCGGAACATATTATCGAGCCAGACCACCCCCGAAATATCGGTAGCGGCGCCCACCGGCCCCGCAAAGCTCGACCAGGTGCCGTTCGTCCCGCGGTTCGGCGACGCGAAGCGCGGGTCGCCGTCGAACTCGTTCCCCTTCACCACGATCCGATGCTTGGTCCCGCCCATCGCGAAATTCAGCCCGGCGCCGCTATAATCGACGAACTTGTTGCCTTCGATCATCAGCCCGTCGAGATCGCCATTGGTCCAGCTGATACCGTTGTTGAAATCGATCGCCGACGGACCGCTGGTCTGGATGATATTCCCGGCAATGCGGCTGTTTCGCAGCGACGGCCCGATCACGATGCCGCGGACGTTGAGCGCGGATTCGGGGATCGGCCCGCTATAGTCGCCGGTACCGCCGCCATTATTGCCGACGAACAGCGAGGCCCCATAGCCCCAGTTGGCGAAGGCGGTGACCGCGGGGAGTGTGCGGATCAGCTGGTTGTTGGTGATGTCGACCCAATAGCCCCCGGCGCCCGGCACCGATCCGCCAGTCAATATGCCGTTCTGGTAAAAATTGCCGACACCGTCGCCGCCATAGAGCGACGTTACCGCACCGGTTCCCGACACCGGAGTTCCCGGCGGCGACGCGCCGGTGCCCGCCACGCGAGGGCCGCCGGCGACCTTGATATAATATTTCTCCTGGTTCCTGGGCGGCGATTCCTGGCGCAGGAACACGTCCGAGATGATGTTGTCGCTGATCTTGACCCCGAACACCGGCGTGTCGCCCTGCGCGAACAATGGGCTCACCGAGACATAGACGCCGTAAGCCATCATCCGGCGCATGACATTGCCGGAAATCGTCACATTCTTGGCGCCCAACACCGCAATGCCCTGGCTCTCGGTGATGCGGTTGTTGCTGATCACGATCCCCGACCGCACCGGCGCGGCGATATTATCGGCGCTGTGGGCCGAAATCGCATCGTCATTGGCGTTGACGATGTCGTTGTCGGTGATCAGCGCGTCACTGCTGTCCCATACCGCGATACCGTCGCCATTGGTGCGATAGACCCGGTTGCCGCGCACCGTGACATGGTTCGAGGTCAGGATGACCATCCCGAAGTTCCTCGCCTGGGTGAACTCGCAATCCTCGATGACGATATTGTCGCCATTGCCGATCCGGACGAGCTGGGCGCCAGGGGCCATGATCGATGCCCGCATGCCGCTGACGGTGAGCGAGCGCATTCCGAAATCGGACAGGCTGGTGAAGGTGCCGCCGGAGCTGTTGCCGATGCCGTCGCCGCCGGCCGTTCCGGCGCTGTCGTCGATCATGATCGTCGCCCGCCCCTTGCCCGTGCCGAGCAGGGTGACGTGCGATTTCGGCACGATATGCCCGATATTGTCGTCGACGCGATATGTGCCGTCGGGAAAGAAGACCGTGCCTTTCCCCGCGGCATTGGCGGCGGTGATCGCCGCATTGATCGCCGCCCGATCATCGGCGACGCCATTGCCGAGCGCGCCATAGTCCTTGACGTTGAACATGTCGGCCGCCCACGCCGACTGCGCCCCCAGCAGCGCCATCGTGTAGATCGGAAGATGGGCAAAAAACCTGATACGGCGCTTCATTTCATATCTCCTGCATCGCAACCGATCTCATGATGAGATGCGTCAAATGCACGGCGATCATCATGATCATACCGCAGGCGATATCCACCAAGGCCTCTAAACGATGAACAGATCCAATCTCATTCAGCCCATTACGAAGTTATTTAATGTTCACAAATTTGACACCGCGATCGCATATACTAATTTTTTCGATGACATCTGGCACGCATAGCTTCGGGTTTGACCATCATGCGGATTTTTATTTCGAATATCCATATGATCGACGAACGCCCTCGACCGCGCATCGCGATCCGTTCAAGGCCCATTCAACCGCGGTTCGCCAACAGGTTCGCATGAAACGATATCGCCTCGTCCTTTGGCCAGCGGTGATGGCGATCGCGGTCGTCGTCGCACCGTTTGCCGCACAGGCGAGTCCCGAATATTCCGAGCAGCGCCAGGCCTATGACCTGACCCGCGACGGCAGGATCATGTCGCTGCGCGATATCGAGAATCGGGTGGTGCCGCGGATGAGCGGGGCCGAATATCTGGGACCCGAACTCCATGACGATTATTACCGGCTCAAATTTATCCGCAACCGCGCGGTGATCTGGGTCGATGTCGATCGCCGCACCGGCGCGATCCTGCGCATGGCGGGGAACTGAACCGACCTTTCAGGCGACGGCGATCGCCTGTCGCGGTTCGGGCTGATCACCCACCATCGGCTGCGGACGACCGAAATAATAGCCCTGTGCTTCGTCGCAGCCTTCGGCCCTGAGCAGTTGCAGCTGCTCCTCGGTTTCGAGCCCCTCGGCGAGCACCGGCACCCCCAGGCTGCGGCCGAGCGCCAGCACCGCGCGGATGATCGCGCGCGCCTGCTCGCTGCCACTCGAATCGATCAGGAAGGAACGGTCGATCTTGATCTTGTCGAACGGGAAGGAATGGAGCGTGTCGAGCGACGAATAGCCCGTGCCGAAATCGTCGATCGAGATCGATACCCCGAGCGCCTTGATCTGGCGCAGCGTGTGGAGCGCGCGCAGCTTGTCGCCGACCACCGCGGTCTCGGTGATCTCGAGTTCGAGCCGGCGCGGCGACAGCCCGGTTTCGAACAGGATCCCGGTGATCATCCCGACCAGGTCGGCGTGCAGCAACTGCACCGGCGACAGGTTCACCGCGACCTTCCACGGCTGTTTCCAGCCCGCCGCCTCGGTACAGGCGCGGCGCAGCACCCATTCGCCGATCTTCAATATCTCGCCATTCTCCTCGGCGACCGGAATGAAGTCGGCGGGCGAGATCCAGCCGTCGCGCGGGTGCTGCCAGCGCAGCAGCGCCTCATAGCCGGTGACCTCGCCGGTGCCGACCGACCGCTGGACCTGGTAGGCCAGGCTAAATTCGTCGCGGTCGATCGCCTCGCGCATGTCGTTCGAAATCTGCCGGCGCATCCGGGCGGTCTCGTCCATCGCCGGCTGATAATAGCAGACCTGCTGGCCGACGGTCCCCTTCGCGCGATACATGGCGAGATCGGCGTTGTTGAACAGTTGCTCGCGTGCGCCGCCATCGGCCGGGAACACCGCCACGCCGATGCTCGCCCCCGGCGCCAGCATGGCGTCCTCGAAGACGACCGGCGCCGACATGCACGCTTCGACCCGGGCGACGAACTCTTCGAGTTCGGCGGCATCGCGATAGGTCTTGCAGGCTGCGAACTCGTCGCCCCCCAGCCGCGCGACCATTTCGCCGTCGCGCAATGCCTCGCCGATCCGCCGGCCGAGCGATGCGAGCACCTCGTCGCCCGCGGCATGGCCATGATTGTCATTGATGTCCTGGAAGCGGTCGAGATCGACCGCGACCACGCCGAGGCGCAGCCCGCCGCGGACAGCGGCCTGCAGATCGGCGTCGAGCCGCCGGTTGAAATGGAGACGGTTGGGCAGCCCGGTCAATTCGTCATGGAGCGCCATATGCGCGATCCGTTCCTCGGCGCGGCGTCGCTCGGTGATGTCCTCGAGCGTCATCACCCAGCCGCCTTCGTCGGTCGGGCGATGCGAGATCGCCAGGACGCAATCCTCGGTGAAATCGACGATGAGGGTACCGCCATCGGGCCGCGCCACGCAGGCGCGGTGCCGCGCGTGGACCTCGTCGAGTATCGCAACCGCCACCGCGCCCTTCGCCCGCGCCTCGAGCCCGAGGCGCAGCACGTCGCGGAAGGTCGTGCCCGGCGGGCAGTCGCCATGGCTGATCCCGAAGATCACCCCGACCCGGTCGTTCGAGATCACCAGCCGTTCGTCGGCATCGAACAGGCACAGCCCCTGATGCATGTTGGTCAGCGCCGCATCGAGATTGCTGGCGAGAGCCGCGAGTGCGTCCTGATGCTCCTTGAAACGGGTCATGTCGCGGGTGACCTTGGCGAAGCCGCGAAAGGCGCCGTGATCGTCGAACAGCTTCTCGATCGTCACATGCGCCCAGAAACGGCTGCCGTCCTTGCGTATCCGCCAGCCCTCGCCGGTGAAGATGCCGGCGGTGCCCGCGGTCGCCAGCGCCCGGTCGGGCACCCCGGCGGCCCTGTCCTCGGGGGTGTAGAAGCTCGCCAGCGGCAACCCGATCGCCTCGCCGGCGTCGTAGCCCTTCAGGCGCTGCGCGCCCGCGTTCCAGTTGGCGACGATGCCCTGCTGGTCGAGCATGTAGATCGCGGTCTCGCTGATGCTCTGCACCAGGATGCGGAATTCCTGCTCGCTGGCGCGGATCGTGGCGCGCGCCTGCCGGCTGATCAGCGCCGCGGCGATGCACAGCGCGAGCACGCACAGCGCACCGCCACCGATCGCGATGCCCATGCTGAGCGGCGACAGCAGCGGCCCGCTTTCGGCGCCGAACGCTTCGGGCACGATGCTGACCGCCGCCATGCCGGTGAAATGGAGCAGCAGGATCGCGAGGGTCAGCAACAGGCAGGCGGCGATCGCGCTACGCGTGCCCGTAAAACCGGTCGCAAGCCTGAGCGCGACGGTCGTCGGCACTACCGCAAAGCCGATCGACGCGAAGACATAGGACGTGGTCCAATCGAACTCGCCCGGGAATTCGACCGCGCTCATGCCGGTATAGTGCATCAGCGCGATGCCGCTGCCGACCAGCAGGCCCGCGATCGCGACGCCGGGTCGCCCCGGCAGGCGAAAGATCGCGGCAAAACCCAGCGTCGTCGTCAGCACCGCGATCGCCAGCGACAGCACGGTCAGGCCAATCCGATAACCGACGACGATCCCCGGATCATAGCCGAGCATCGCGACGAAATGGGTCGCCCAGATGCCGAAGCCGGTGGCGATGCCCGCGGCGACGATCCAGCGTATCCGGTCTATGAGGGTGGTGCCGCGCGCCTGGCGCAGCAGCAGCACCGCCGCGGCGGTCCCGGTGAAGCAGATCAGGCCGGCGAGGAGAACCAGCCGCCAATCATGCTGATCGCGTAAGCAGAAGAAAAGCCGGAACACAATGACTCCCAGTGCCGTCCGCCCTCTGGGGTCATGTGCCGGGAAGCAATCGTTAGCATGAAATGGTTAACGAAGCACCAATATCCGGCGGAAATCCGCCATGTCCGGGCGTGACGCCGGATGCGGCGGGACGGCCCCGACGCCCTCCCGCCGGAATCCGGCGCTACAATGCGACCGTCTTCGCGATCAGCTTCTCGCTCTCGGTCCACAGCCGGTCGACCGAGGCGTCGTCGAGCGCGATCGGGTTGGGCGGCATCCGCTTGCGCTGGTGGTAATAGCCGCCGCTGCTCTCGCCCGGCTCGTCGCCGATCGCGAGCCAGGTCAAGGCGTCGGCGCCCTGTTCGGGGCTCATCGATTCGAGGCCGCGGATATGCGCCTGGGTGGTCGCGTCGGCATGGCTGATGAAGTTCGAATCGATCGTGCCGGGGTGGAGCGCATGCGCGACGATGCCGTCATCGGCGAGCCGCTTCGCCAGTCCGCGGGCGAACAGGACATTGGCGAGCTTGCCCTGGCAATAGGCATGGCCCGCGCGGTAGCTTTCGAACAGCTGGAGATCGTCCCATTTGAGCCCCGGGATCATCTCGCTCGCGTCCGACGAGGTGTTGACGATGCGCACCGCGCCCTTCGGCGCATCGGTTGCCGCTGCCCGGAGCAGCGGCAGCAGCCGGTTCGTCAACAGGAATGGCCCGAGATGGTTGCCCGCGAAATTCTCCTCATAGCCCTCTTCGGTCAGGACGAAATCCTTCGCCATGCCGCCGGCATTGTTGATCAGCACGTCGACCCGATCGGTAAGCCCGGCGATTTCGCCGGCCACCCGCTCCGCCTCGGCCATCCGCGACAGGTCGGCGCGGATCACCGTCACCGTGCCGCCTTGCGCGGCGGCCTGGATTTCCTCGCCGGCCGCGACGGTGCGGCCCGGATCGCGGCCGATCGCGATCACGTCCCAGCCCTGCCCCGCCAGCGATTTCGCGCTTTCCTTGCCGATGCCCGAGCTCGCCCCGGTCACCACCGCGACCCGTCGTTTATCCGCCGCCATCGTCCATCCTCTCAGCCATTGCTGTGGGACAGCCTATCAGCGACGCCGCGCCGCTGTCAGCGGCACAGCCCCTCAGACGGCGGATATCGCCGACGCGGTTGGTTCAGCCGTTGCGCGCCATCTCGAAGCTGCGGGTCAGATGGTCGACATAGCCCGACGGCACCGGCGGCAGGATCCACTGGCGATCGGTGTCGCGGAT
Organism: Rhizorhabdus sp. GW822-FHT03C02; assembly: GCF_058801765.1. NCBI lineage: Bacteria > Pseudomonadati > Pseudomonadota > Alphaproteobacteria > Sphingomonadales > Rhizorhabdaceae > Rhizorhabdus > Rhizorhabdus sp. GW822-FHT03C02. Next base: position 524,693 of record NZ_JBXANN010000001.1, on the reverse strand, counting down.
CGCGTCGAGATTGTCGGCGACCTCGTCGATCGTCCAGCTCGGCCGATAGGCGCCTTCGGTCTCGGCGATGAAGGCGCGGGCGACGCGGCCCGCCATCGACACCAGCATCTCGCCCGACACCGAGCAGCTTTCATGCGCCAGCCAGCCGACGATCGGCGCGACCAGATCGGGGCCCATCGGCGGATATTGCGAGATATCGAGCCCTTCCGCCATGCGGGTGACCGCGCCCGGCAGGATGATGTTCGACTTCACGCCATGATCGGCGCCCTCGATCGCGACGATGTTGTTGAGGCCGATCATCCCGGCCTTCGACACGCCATAGTTGACGACGCTGCTGGTGCCGTAGATCCCGCCGATCGAGCCGGTCAGCACGACGCGGCCATAGCCCGCCGTCTTCATCACCGGGAAGGCCGGCCGCACGACATGGAAGGCGCCCATCAGATGGACGTCGACCACCGCCTTGAAATCCTCATAGCTGATCTCGTCGAGCGCGCCGTAGCGGACATTGCCGGCATTGTGGATCAGGATGTCGATCCGGCCGAAATGGTCGAGCGCGGCCTCGACGATCGCCTTGCCGCCCTCGGGGGTCGCGACGCTCTCGGTGCAGGCGATCGCCTCGCCGCCCGCCGCGGCGATCGCGGCGACGACCTCTTCGGCGGGGCCGGCATCGCTGCCGGCGCCGACCATCGCCGAGCCATTGTCGTTAACGACGATCTTCGCGCCCTTCGACGCGAGCAGTTCGGCATAGGCGCGGCCGAGCCCGCGACCCGATCCGGTGATCACCGCGACGCGGCCGTCGAACCTGCGTTCGGTCATACTGTCTCTCCTATCGGCATCCAGATCGGCGCGCCGCGCTCGGCGCGGAGCGAGGGGATGACCCGCCCGTCGACATCGGTGAGGCCATAAGCTTCGGCCAGTTCGGCGTTGATGAAGGTGCCGCCGCTGCGCGCCATGATGTCGGGATCGGCGGCGAGCGCGGCGATGACCCGGCCGGGAAATTCGGGCGAGCTGCCGACCGCGCTGTTGAGCTGCGATGCCATGCCGGGAACGGTCTTCAGATTTTCCTGGGCGCGCTCGGTATAGGTGAAGCCCTGCCACAGCGAGACCGAGGCGACGTCGTGCGGCTTCAGTTCGATCGCCATGTCGCGCGCCATCCGGTCGGTCGCCGCCTTGGCGGTGCCGAAGATCGTGTCATAGGTGTAGGTGACCCCGACATAGCCCGAGATCGCGACGATCAGCCCCGACCGCTGCGGCACCATGATCCGCGCCGCCGCGCGCGATGCGACGAACGCCGCGCGCACGCCGATGTCGAACATCTCCCATGCCGAGATCGGCTTTTCCCAGAAGCCGCCACGCTGGGTCAGCGCCGGCGGAATCGCGATCGCATTGTTGACGAGCAGGTCGAGCCGCCCCTGCTCGCCGGCGACCCGATCGAACAGCGCGGCGATCTCGTCATCACTGGCATGGTCGACCTGGACGGCGATCCCCTTGCCGCCGCGGGCATCGACCTCGGCCGCGGTCTCGCCGACCGTGCCGGGCAGCGGCGACGTGCCCTGCCCCACCGTGCGGCCGGTGACATAAACGGTCGCCCCCTGATCGGCGAGCGCCAGCGCAATCCCCTTGCCGATCCCGCGGCTGGCGCCGGTAACGACCGCGATCTTGCCGCTTAACGAAGCCATGCCGATGCCCTTCCTGCGCCCAATATCCCGAGGGCGGATTTATCCCGGAACATTCGCCGTCCGCACATTGACCAGCGGCCGCCGATAGGAGGGATCCTCGGTTCCCCGCCCCGGCACGCCATTGCCATGGATGTCGGGCACGTCGGCAAACGGGATCGGCATGGTCGGCACCACCCCCGACCATTCGATCGCATTGGTGCGCAGCGCGATCTTCCATGCGCCGTCGCGCCGCTCGAGCCGGTCGATATAGCGGCCGCCGGCGATCCAGTTGCTGTCGTCGCGGTTGCGGCCGACGAACAGATAATAGGTCTCGGTGTGCGCGGTATCGCCGTCGATGTCGTAGGTGACGTTGAGCAGATTATGGTGGGTCGCCGCCTGGCCGGCATCGTGGAGCGCGGTCGACCAGTCGTAGAGGTCGACCGGCCCGCCGACGAAGGCGCCGGCCGCGATCGTCGCGTCGGGGTGGAAGGCCGACAGGAAGCTGTCGCGGTCGAACCGGTCCATGCCGCGGCTGAACCGGGTGAGACAGTCGAGGATGTCCTGCTGGTCGATCAGTTTTTCGAGACGCGCCGCGCGTTCGGGGGTCATTTCACCGCCTCCGCGATCGGCTTCCAGATCGGGCTGCCACGCTTCTCGCGCAGCGACGGGATCGTCCGCCCGTCGATGTCGGTCACGCCATAGTCGGCGGCGACCTCGGCGGTGATGAAGGTGCCGCCCGACCGCTTCATGATCTCGGGATCCTTGGCGAGCGCGGCGATCACGCGGCCGGGATGCTCGGGGGTGCTGCCATCGGCATAGGTCGTCGCCGCGGCGTTCTGGAGGTGCGGGATGTTGGCGAGATTGCGCTGGGCGCGCTCGGTCAGGGTCAGCCCCTGCCACAGCGACAGCGAGGCGACATTGTGCGGCTGAAGCTCGATCGCCATGTCGCGCGCCATCCGGTCGACCGCCGACTTGGCGGTGCCGAACAGCGTGCCATAGGTGAAGCTGACCCCGGTATAGCCCGAGATCGCGACGATCAGCCCCGATTTCTGCGGCACCATGATCTGCGCGGCATGCCAGGCGGCGACGAAGTTCGACCGCACCCCGACATCGAACATCTCGAGGTTCGACAGCGGCTTTTCCCAGAAACCGAGCTGATCGGTCAGATCCTCGGGCAGCGAGAAGGCATTGTTGACGAGGATGTCGAGCCGGCCCTGCTCGGCCTTGACCCGATCGAACAGCGCCGCGACCTGGGCATCGTCGCCATGGTCGACCCCGACCGCGATCCCCTTGCCGCCCCTTTTGTCGATCTCGAGCGCGGTCTCGCCGACCGTGCCCGGCAGCGGATAGCTGTCGGGGGTGACCGTCCGCCCGGTGACATAGACGGTCGCGCCCTCGGCACCGAGCACCAGCGCGATGCCCTTGCCGATGCCGCGGCTCGATCCGGTCACCACCGCGACCTTGCCTGTCAGTGCGCCCATTTCAGTGCTCCTTCCAAAGATCCTCCCCAGACCGCAGGTCTGGGGAGGGGGACCAGCGAAGCTGGTGGAGGGGTCTTCCAACCGCGACGGCAGCGCAGGCCTCACGCTTCTGCCCTACCCCTCCACCACCTTCGGTGGTCCCCCTCCCCATCTGCGATGGGGAGGATCGAAACATCAGACCGGTCCCGACAGTTCGAGGCCGGCCATATCGCCCTTGTCGCGCCACTCGCTCAGCAGCGCCATGAACTTGTCCCAGCCCGGACCATAAGGCTCGCCCGCGTAGAAGCGCTTCTTCTCCGAGCTTTCGCCGTTGAAATAGCTGGGCGTGCACTCGTTCTGGAACTGCCAGATGTCGATCGCGGTCGCACGGACATGGTCGACCCAGTCGCGCTCGGCGGCCTCCGACGGCTCGACGAGGGTCACCCCGCGATCGAGCAGTTGCGCGACCATCCAGGCGACGTGCCGGCAATGGCCGTTCATCTGCTCGGTGGTGCTGGCGTTGAGCGCGCTCTGGACATAGCCGGTGAAGAACATGTTGGGAAAACCGCGCGCGGTCATGCCGTGGAACGACGAATAGCCGTCGCGCCAATGATCGTAGAGCGACACGCCGTCGCGCCCGGTGATCCGGTCGATCCCCCAGCGCTTGTCGAGATCGCTGGTGACCTCGAAGCCGCTGGCGAAGATGATGCAGTCGACCTCATATTCGATGCCGTTGGCGACGAAGCCCTTTTCGGTGATCCGCTCGACCCCGTGGGTGCCCGAGACGTCGATCAGCTCGACATTGGGCCGGTTGAAGGTCGGGTAATAATCGTCGTTCGATGCCGGCCGCTTGCACAGATAGCGATACCAGGGCTTGAGCTTGGCGGCGGTGGCCTCGTCCTCGACCAGGTCCTCGACGCGCGCGCGCAGCCGCTCCATCACCTGATAGTCGACGACCTCGCGCCGCTTGACGAACTCGGCGGGGGTCAGCGCCGGCCAGCCCTCGGCCTCGAACTCGGCGGCCAGGTTGCGGCTGATCTCGGTCCAGATGTCGCAGATCAGGTCGCCCTCGCCGGGCTTGAACATCTCCATCGCCGCGCGGTGGAAATTGGCCTGGCGTTCCTTCTGCCAGCCGGGCTGGAGCGTCTTCGCCCATTCGGGGTCGGTCGACGGATTGTCGCGCTTGTCGACGGTCGAGGGCGTCCGCTGCACGACATAAAGCTGCTTGGCATATCGGCCGAGGAACGGCACCGCCTGCACCGAGGTGGCGCCGGTGCCGATGATCGCGACCCGCTTGTCGGCCAGGCCGTCGAGCACCGGATCCTGCTGGGTGCCGCCGGTATAGCCATAGTCCCAGCGCGCGGTGTGGAACATCTTGCCCTTGAAGCCATGGATGCCGGGCACCCCCGGCAGCTTGGGGATGTTGAGCAGCCCGCCGGCCATCACCACGAAGCGTGCGCGGATGTCGTCGCCGCGGTCGGTCGCGATCCGCCAGCGGCCGATCGCTTCGTCCCAGGTCAGCGAGGTGATCAGGGTGTGGAACAGCCCCTTGTCGGCATAGCCGTAGCGCTTGGGGATGCTCTGCGCATATTCGCGGATCTCATAGCCATGCGCGAACTTCTTCGACGGCAGGAAGCCGGTTTCCTCGAGCAGCGGCAGATAGCAATAGGCGTCGTTGTCGCACTGGAGGCCGGGATAGCGGTTCCAGTACCAGACCCCGCCGAAATCGCCGGCATGCTCGATGATCCGGAAGGTCGAGACCCCGGCGTTGGCCAGATGATAGCCGGCGAGGATCCCGGTCCAGCCGCCGCCGAGCACCGCGACGTCGAGATCCTCCGAGATCGGATCGCGCGGTGCGATCGCCATGTGCGGATCGCCCTCATAGACCTCGGCGAACTCGCCATGGCCGGTCGTCACATATTGGTCAGTCGCGGCGCGGATCAGGCGCTTGTCGCGCTCCTCGATATATTTCGCGCGCAGCCCGGGAATGTCGACCTGGTCGGCGGGCGGGACGGCACTGGGTCCACAGCTCATGCCTGCGCACTCCCGAAGAAGGTTTCGCTATGATCGCCGACCGCGCGGCCGCCGAAATGCGGGCCGCTGAACGGCAGCCCCATCACCCCCTGCGACCAGTCGATCGACTGCCCCCAGTCCTGATACCAGTCGTAGAGCATCAGCCGGTGGGCGATCCGCCATTCGCCGTCGCGCTTCTCGAAGCGGTCGAGATAGCGCCCGCCGATGCAGGTATCGCGCTCGCCCGCGCCCATGTCGACGCGGTGATAGGAGACGACCTGGGTCTCGACCTTGGCCGCTTGGCCGTCGAGGACGATGAAGCTCTGGCCGATCACATGCTGGGTGTTGGTGATGGCATCGGCACCCGGCACGACCCAGGCGAGATATTCGTCGAAGCTGCCCTCGAACACGCCATAGTCGCTGCGCGAATCCGGCCAGTAGGACGCGCTGATCAAGGTCGCGTCGCGGCGGTCCTCGCCGCGCGCGAGCCGGACGATGCACGCCGTGATCCGGTCGCGATCGAGCAGCGCCCGCAGCTCTTCGGTGACGCCATCCATCCACACTCTCCCACCCGCATGATTCGTCATTGCTTGGCAGCAGACTAGCGGCCCCCGCGCGACAATCGCTTGACCAATTCGGACAGGAGCGCAGATAGGAGCCGCGGAGGAGAGACGATCGTGGACCATGTTGCAGAGGCCGGGGAGACCGGCAGCGGCGAGATGTTCGATGTCGTCCACGCCCGCGTGCTGCGCTTTTTCCCCGATCTGGTGGTCCAGCTGGGCGGCGATCCGCGGGCCCTGCTCGCCGAGGTCGGGATCGATCCGGCCTGCCTCGACGACCATGGCCCCGAACCGACCTATCGCCAGCTCGTCAACCTGATCGAACGCGCCGCCGGGGCGCTTGCCTGTCCCGATTTCGGCATGCGGCTGGGCAAGCTGCAGAGCGGCGGCCAGATGTTCGGACCGCTGGGCCTCGCGATGCGCCATTCGCGCAGCTTCGGCGAGGCGCTCGACTATGTCAGCCGGCATATTTCGGCGCACAGCCTCGCTGCGCGCGTCTGGCTCAAGCCGCTGCCGGCCGAAAAGGCGCTGTTCAGCGGGCATGACATCCTGCTCGACCGGATGCCGAACCGCAGCCAGGCGATGGAGCAGATATTGCTGGTCGGCCATATCGGCGCGATGGAGCTGACCGGCGGGCGGGCGCGGGTGCGCCGGGTGCATTTCCGCCACCAGGCGATCTCGCCGCCTGCGGTCTATCGCCGCTATTTCGGCTGCGAGGTCCGGTTCGGCCAGAATGCCGACGGGGTCGTGTTCTTCGAACGCGACCTCGCCTGCGCGATCGTCGAGCCCGACGCCCAGGCCTTCACGGTCGTCAACGCGTTCATCGAAAGCCATTTCGCCCAGCAGCGGCCGCCGCTCCACGCCCAGGTCCGCGGCCTCGTCATGCAGCTGATCTGGACGAGCCATTGCACCAACGAGCGGGTTTCGGCCGAACTCAACCTCCACCCGCGCACGCTGCACCGCCGGCTGACCGGCGAGAACACCTCGTTCCAGAAGATCAAGGACGAGGTCCGCCGCGACATCCTGCTCTATTATCTCCAGCAGACCGATCTCGACTTCATGCGGATCTCCGAAAAGCTCGGCTTCTCCGAACAGTCGGTGATGACGCGGAGCTGCCATCGCTGGTTCGGGGCTTCGCCGACCCGGCTGCGCGCCCGGCGGCGGACGGCGGACGCACGCGGCTGAGCCCCGCGCATTTTGTCGGAATCCGTCAAGCCGGAACCGCGCCGACTGCCCCACATCGAAGGCCGAAGAGCATGGACCGCGGCGCGACCGCTTCGCCATGCCGGACCGATGATGGAGAGCGCGCATGGCTGAAGGCGATCGGACGGCCCCGGACCCCGAGGTGAAACTCGACCTCAGCGACATCGAATGGCGGCTCGGCCAGCGGGTCGGTGGCGGCCAGCTCTGGGAACCCTGCAACAAGACCGACATCCGTCGCTGGGTGATGGCGATGGACTATGTGAACCCGCTCCACTGGGACCAGCGCTTCGCCCGCGAGACGAAATTCGGCGACATCATCGCGCCGCAGTCGATGGCGGTCGCGCTCGATTATGGCCATGGCAACAACCAGGCCTGTGTCGGCCGCATCGACGGCCAGCACATGATCTTCGGCGGCGAGGAATGGTGGTGGTACGGCACCCATGTCCGCCCCGGCGACCAGCTGTTCCAGGAACGGATCTTCACCGGCTACAAGGTCGCCGACACCAAATTCGCCGGCCCCACCCTGTTCCAGCGCGGCGACACCATCCATCGCAACCAGCGCGGCGACCTGATCGCCAAATCCTGCCCCACCGTGATCCGCTATCTCGCCAGGGAGGCCGAGAAGCGCGGCATGCACGCTTCGACCGCGGGCGAGCCGCGCCGCTGGACCCGCGCCGAACTGGCCGAGATCGATGCGATCCGCCGCGCCTGGTTCCTGTCGAACCGCGAGGGCAAATCGCCGCATTTCGAGGAGGTGAAGGTCGGCGACAAGCTGCCGCGCCGGGTGATCGGCCCGCACAGCATCGCCAGCTTCACCACCGAATATCGCGCCTTCATCTTCAACATCTGGGGCAGTTTCTACTGGACCGCGCCCGAGGGCGTCGAAGACCCCTGGGTCCATCAGGACATGGGCTGGATCGAGGGTTTCAGCTTCGACGAGGAAGGCGCGTTCATCGATCCGCGCCTGCGCGACGGCCTCTATGTCGGCCCGTCACGCGGCCATATCGACGACAGCCGCGCCAGCGAGATCGGCATGCACCGCGCTTATGGCTATGGCGCGACGATGGCCGCCTGGAACACCGACTATCTCGCTTTGTGGGCCGGACATGACGGGCTGGTCCGCCACGCCAAGTCGGAATTTCGCGGCCCCGCCTTCGAAGGCGACGTCACCTATATCGAAGGCGAGGTGATCGAGAAGATCGCGGATTCCGACTGGGGCTTCCCGGTGGTGCGCATCAAGGTGCGGATGACCAACCAGGAGGGCAAGACGGTGGTCACCTCGGTCAACGAAATCCAGTTGCCCTACTGACATGCGACACGACGAAGAGGAACAGATGGCAAAGGGGCAAGGGCGATGAACGAGCATCGTTTCGTCGAGGATGAAGCCGTGTCGATCGTTCGCGGGCGTCCTCTGTCCGAGGAAGCGGGCCTCGGCGAGCTGACCCTGGCGGGGTTCATCCGCCAGGTCTGCGATCGCTTCGCCGATCGCGAGGCGATCGTGCAGACCCGGCCCGACGGATCGGTCGAGCGCTGGTCCTATGCCGATCTCTGGGACCGGTCGTTCGCGGTCGCGCGCGCGCTGGTCGGCTGCGGGCTGGGCAAGGGCGAACGGGTCGGCGTGCTGATGACCAACCGTGCCGAGTTCCTGGCCGCGACCTTCGGCACCGCGCTGGCCGGCGGCGTCGCAGCCCCGCTCAGCACCTTTTCGACCCCCGCCGAACTCGAACATCTGCTGCGGATCTCGGCCTGTTCGGTGCTGCTGCTCGAACCGCGGGTGCTCAAGAAGGATTTCGCGCAGATGCTGTGCGCGATCGAACCCGCGGTCGCCGCCCCGCCGGGCGATCGGCTCGATGCGCCCGGCCTCCCCTTCCTCCAGCATATCGCGATGCTCGACGCGGCCGAACCGAACGGGGCGATCGCGACCTGGGACAGCTTCCTCGCGCGCGGCGCCGGCGTCGCCCCGGCGCTGGTCGAGGCGCGCGCCGCCGCGGTCCAGCCGGCCGATCCGGGGGTGCTGTTCTTCTCGTCGGGATCGACGAGCAAGCCCAAGGGGATATTGAGCGCGCATCGTGGGGTCGCGCTGCAGATGTGGCGGATGCGTGGCCAGCAGGGCCTCGACGACGGCGTGCGCACCTGGACCGCGAACGGCTTCTTCTGGTCGGGCAATTTCGCGATGGCGCTCGGCGCGACGCTGGCCGCCGGCGGGTCGCTGGTGCTCCAGCGGGTGTTCAAGCCCGACGAGGCGCTCGACCTGATGGCCGCGGAGAAAGTGAGCTTCCTGTTCGCCTGGCCGCACCAATGGGCGCAGCTGCTCGAGGCGCCCAACTGGCCGACCACCGATCTGTCGGCGCTGGTCCATATCGATGTCGACTGCCCGATCGCCCAGCATCCGACGGTCGACACCGGCTGGATCGAGCCGCGCCATTGCTATGGCAATACCGAGACCTTCACGCTGAGCACCGGCTATCCCGCCAACAGCACCCGTGAGACCGCCGGGGGCAGCCACGGCCTGCCGCTGCCCGGCAACAGCCTCAAGATCGTCGATCCGCTTAGCGGCAAGGTGGTGCCGGTCGGCGCACGCGGCGAGGTCGCGATCAAGGGGCCGACGCTGATGCTCGGCTATATCGGCACCCCGCTCGACGAGACGCTCGACGAGGACGGCTATTTCCGCACCGGTGACGGCGGCTATGTCGATGCCGCGGGCCGGCTGTTCTGGGAAGGCCGGCTCAACGACATCATCAAGACCGGCGGCGCCAATGTCTCGCCAGTCGAGATCGACGAGGTCATCCGCCTGAGCCCCGGGGTCAAGGTCGCGCAGACCGTCGGCGTACCGCATGAGACGCTCGGCGAGCTGGTGGTGAGCTGCATCGTCCCGCACGATGGCGCCGCACTCGACGAGGCGGCGATCCGCGATTTCGCGAAGGAGCGGCTGGCCAGCTACAAGGTGCCGCGCCGGGTGCTGTTCTTCACCGAGGCCGACCTGCAGATGACCGGCAGCGCCAAGGTCAAGACAGCGGACCTGCGCGCGCTGGTGGCGCGCACGCTCGACGCCGAAACCACCGCCTGAACAGGATAGGACGACGATGACGCGAGCGATGCGGATCATGCAGCCGGCGAGCCTCGATACGCTGGTCGAAGCGAGTGCCGACGCCCCGACGCCGGGGCCGGGCGAGATCCGGGTGCGGATCCGCGCCGCATCGCTCAACTTTCGCGACGGTCTGGTCGCCAATGGCTTCTTCCCGGTTCGCGACGGGCTGATCCCGCTGTCCGACGGCGCGGGCGAGGTGGTCGAGACCGGCGAAGGCGTGACCATGTTCAAGCCGGGCGATGCGGTGGTCAGCGTCTTCCATCCGACCTGGGCCGACGGCCATATCGAAAAGGCGCAGCTCACCAGCAGCCCGGGCGGCCCCGCCGACGGCTTCGCCTGCGATTTCGCGACCCGCCCGGCGGGCCATTTCACCCATGCGCCCAAGGGCCTCAGCCATGCCGAAAGCGCGACGCTGACCTGCGCGGGGGTGACCGCGTGGCGCGCGCTGGTCACCGACGGCCAGGTCAAGCCCGGCGCGACCGTGCTCGTGCTCGGCACCGGCGGCGTCTCGCTGTTCGCGCTGCAATTCGCCAAGGCGGTCGGCGCCACCGTGATCGCCACCTCGTCGAGCCCCGACAAGCTCGAACGATTGACGGCGCTCGGCGCCGACCACGTCATCAACCACCGCGAAGTCGAGACATGGGGCCAGGCGGTGCTCGACCTCACCGGCGGCCTCGGCGTCGACCATGTCGTCGAGGTCGGCGGCCCGCACACCCTGCCCCAGTCGCTGATCGCGGCGCGCACCGGCGGCCATCTCGCGATCATCGGTGCGGTCGGCGGATTCGACATCGACACGATGCCGTTCGCGATCGTCCAGGCGAAGCGGCTGCGGGTCCAAGGGGTGACCGTCGGCAGCCGGCGCGACCAGACCGACATGGTGCGCGGCATCGACGCGAGCGGCATCCGCCCGGTGATCGACCGCAGCTTCGCGTTCGACGACCTCGCCGACGCCTATCGCCACATGGCGAGCGGTGGACATTTCGGGAAGATCTGCATCACCATCTGATCGCCGGGAGCAGTATTACCGGCGACCGAAAGCACTGACTTGTCTCTCCGTTCGTGTCGAGCGCAGTCGAGACACGCTCCACCAGCGCTAGGTGTCTCGACTACGCTCGACACGAACGGATTTAGAAGGGATAGACGCCATGGCCCAGGTCGAAACGCTGCGCGGCCCGATCGACAGCAGCGCGCTCGGGCGCGTGCTGGTCCACGAACATATCTTCCTGATGGATGCCGAATATACGCTCAACTACCGCCCCGATTTCTTCGAGGACGCGACCGTCGCCCAGGCCGCGGTCCGGCTCGACGCGCTCAAGGCCGCCGGGATCGACACCATCATCGACCTGACCGTGCTCGGGCTCGGCCGCCATGTCCCGAGCCTGGCGAAGGTGGGGCAGCTGACCGACCTCAACATCATCGTCTCGACCGGGCTCTACACCTTCGACGCGGTGCCCGGCCCGTTCGCCTTCTACGGCCCCGGCCTGCTCCACGACGCCCCCATCGATCCGATGATCGACCATTTCGTGCGCGATATCGTCGAGGGGATCGGCGGCACCGGCATCAAGGCGGGCGAGCTCAAATGCGCGATCGACAAGCCGGGGCTGACCCCGGGGGTCGAACGGGTGATGCGCGCGATCGCACAGACGCACCGGATCACCGGCACCCCGATCACCGTCCACACCGATCCAGGATCGCGCTCGGGGCTCGAGGTCCAGCGGGTGCTCGCCGAGGAAGGCGTCGACCTCGCTCATGTCATCGTCGGCCATTGCGGCGACACCGCCGATATCGACTATCTGATGATGCTCGCCGACCGCGGATCGATCCTGGGCATGGACCGGTTCGGGATCAATTTCAGCATCACCGAGGAACAGCGGATCGCGACGATCGCGGCGATGGTCGGGCGCGGCTATGCCAACCGGCTGACGCTGTCGCACGACTGCGCCTGCTGGTCGGACTTCTTCCCGACGGTCGAGGCCTATAACCGGGCGATGCCCGACCACCACCTGCTCCACATCGGCGAGAAGGTGGTGCCGGCGCTTCTCGCCGCCGGGGTCGGCCAGCGCGACATCGACCGGATGTTCGTCGACAATCCGCGCCGCCATTTCGAGGGCACGGCGCCGTAGCGCCGTTTACACGAAGCCGAGATTCCAGTTCGAACCATAGTTGCCGATATTGGGCAGCACCGTCGCCATGTCGCCATTGGCGACCCCGAACCAGCTCGCCAGGGTCGCGGCATATTGATCGACCGAGATCGTCGGCAGCAGCCGGCCCTGGCCGACATCGTCGGCGGTGTTGTTGCCGATCGCGGGCGGGGTGCCGTAGAATTTCTGGCCCCTGACCGCGCCGCCGAGCACGAAATGATGGCTGCCCCAGCCATGGTCGGACCCGTCGTCGTTCGACTGCAGAGTGCGGCCGAAATCGGAGGCGGTGAAGGTCGTGACCTTGTCCGCCACCCCCATCGCGACGGTGGTGTCGTAGAAGGCGCGCAGCGCATTGGCGACCAGGCCGATCTGCACCGGATGCTGGGCGACCAGCGCGTCGTGCATGTCGAAGCCGCCGATCGAAACGAAGAACACCTGCCGCTTGGTCCCCAGTTCCTGCGAGACCGAGATCATCCGCGCGACCATCTTGAGCTGGTCGGCGAGCGCGTTGTTCCCCGGGAACAGGGTGAAGTTGGTCGCCGGCGATCCCGCCAGCGCGCCCGAAAGCTGGGCATAAGTGTCGAGCGCGCGCTTCGAGACGCGGGCATGTTCGTTGGCGAAGACATGGCTGCCGCCGCTGCTGGTCATCAGGTTGCGCAGCGTCGCCATCGCCGTGCTCGATCCGTACATCGAACTGTTGTTGCCGAGCAGCGCGATCGGCCCGCCGGTGCCGACGCTATACTGGATCGCGCTCTTGCCGGTCAGGAAGACCGCATTGCCCGAGGCGTTGATGCAGGTCAGCGCCGCGGTGCCGTTGCCCGCCTGGAGCAGGTCGCCGATCCGCCCGCCCCAGCCCGAGGTCGCGCCCTCGGGGTTGGACGCCTGGAAATAGCTCTGCTGGTCGTTGTGCGAGAACAGCTTGGGCGGCAGCTTGACCGAATTGGCATTATATTGCGCCTTGGTGGTCGGCTGGACGAGGGTGCCGACATTGAGCGCCACCGCCAGCTTGCCCGCCGCGAACAGCGGCGACAGCGACGACATCGCCGGCGCCAGCGCATATTGCCGGCCGCCGGCCAGCGCGACCGACGGGGTCAGCAGCGTCCCGGCGAGCGAATCCCGGCTCAGCGCGATGTTCGACCGCGCGGCGTTGTAGAGATTGTAGCTCGCCTGATCATAGGGCGGCAGCGTATTGGCATAGTCGTTGCCGCCATAGAGGAACACGCACACCAGCGCCTTGTAGTCCGATGCGGTCGCCGCCGATGCCGCGGCCTCGCCGATCCCGGCCAGGCTGGTCACGAACGGGGCCGCGAGCCCGGCCGCACCGAGCGCCGCCGTGCGCTTCAGGAAAGCGCGGCGGGATTGATCCATGGTCATCATGCTTGTCCTATTTGAACGCCAGATAGTCGGGCGACGCCATCGTCAGCAGGATCGCGGTGTAGACGCGATTGGTCGGCCCGGTGGCGGTGGTGGCGGAGATGCTGTCGACCGCGGTGCGGATCATGCCGATCGTGGCGGCGCTGAGCTGGCCCGCGGCCAGCACGAGGTTGAGCTCCTCGAGCAGCGCCGCGCTGTCGGTCGCGAGCGGTAGGATCGCGCTGTAATCGGCCTTGAAGTCGCCGACGCCGGTGACGATCAGCGTGTTCATATAATTGATATAGGCGACCACCGACTGTTCGTTGGTGATCTGGAATTCGGGGGCGACCAGGTCCATCGACGCGATCGCGGTGCTCGGCGGCTTGTAGCCCGGGCGGAAAAAGTTGAACACGGTCGGGCTGTGCCCCATGCCCTGGCCGAGTCGGTTCGACTGGGCGCTGGTGTCGCCGATCGCCCAGGCGTTCGACGGCGAGGTCGCCCCGAAGGCGCGGGCCCAGCCGGTCGCCCGCATCACCGGTTCGCGCAGCTTGCCCGCGCTCGAGCTGAGCAGCGCATTGTCCGACCGCGCCTCGGGATCGAGCAGGATCGCCCGGATCACCGCCTTCATGTCGCCGCGCACGCCCCCCGTATCGGCGAAGGCCGCCGCGACCCGCCCGACATAGGCCGGGGTGGGATTGCTCGTCACCAGCCGCTGGATGAGCTGCTTCGACACGAACGGCGGCAGATTGGGATGCGCGAAGATGATGTCGAGCGCGGCGCCGATCGCCGCCGTACCGCCACCGCTCACCGTCTGGCCGAGAAAGGTCGACGATCCGGTCTCGTTGAGCGACGCGGTCATCACCATCCGGTCGCGATAGCGATTGGGGGTGGTGCTGTCGGTGGTCGAGAAGCCGAGCCCGGTGAACACCCGCGCGAGCTGCGAGACGTCGGCCAGGCCATAGGTGTCGATCGTGGTGGTGCCGTCGGAGGTCTTGGGCGTTCCGTCCATGTTGAGCTGCGACACGCCGAGCGTGAACAGCTGCATCAGCTCGCGCGCATAATTCTCGTCGGGCACGGTGCCGCGCGCGGGGTTCGCCTTGCGGTTCCCCAGGAAGCTGAGGAACGAACCCATCGCGGCATTATAGGTGATCCCGTCGAGGATCGCCCGATAATTGCCGAACGCATTGTCGAGCAGCACGTCGACATAGGCGGCGGTGGCGAACTGGCGCCAATTGCCATTGAACGCGGTGATTCCGACCACGAGCATGTTCAGAAGCGCCATGCCGACCCGCTGGCGCAGCTGATCGGGCTCGGCGATCAGCTGGCGCCACATCGTCTGGTCGAAGCTGGCGGTCGCGTTGATATTGGCCGCCGCCGAATAGCCGTTGGCGACGAGCCAGTCCCAATGGCTGGTCGCGCGCGCCATCCCGAACTGCGCGGTCAGCCAGCCGTCATAGCCGTTCGACACGACATCGGCGATCATCGGCTTGGTCGCGCCCATCGTCGCCTGCGCGAGGAAGCGGCTCGCCTGCGCCGAGCTTATCGCCGGCGCGGTGACGACCGGTGCGGGCGCCGCCGATGTCGTGCTTCCGCCGCCGCCACCGCCGCCACCACAAGCCGACAATGAAAGTGCGGCGGCGATCGCCGCCACGGGCGCGACGATGTCACCGACATCGGGCGCAACCTGAGAGTCCGGCGCGAACGCCGCTCCCGTCATGTTCGATTCCACTTTGCCCCGTCCTATTACGCAACCCACAGCAATATTCGGGGCAGATATCAAAAACATGGTTAACAAGGTGTAAACAAGTACACGGATTCATGTACTGATTTCACAACATGATCGTTACGCTCGCAGTTTATTATTATGCATAAAAGTAACGATATCACGTTCTACAAATTTTCTATATTATACGTTCCCAATCAACTCTCTGACCCTAGCTATATAATCGATGTGCGCAGCAATTTCGCTGCCGAGTCCCTTGCCCATCGACGATATGCAGCCATGGCTTCCGCCATCATCACGCCAGATTTTCAGATGATCGGCGGTTTCCTGCGGATTTCGGGCGAACAGGGTGAGAAGTTCGCGCCCATATCCGGCCCGATCGCGACCGAGAGCTTCGAGATGGAACCGAACCCGCGCCCATTGCTCGAGCGCCGCGCCGCCGGGGGCGGCGAAGACGAAGCCGTCGCCCAGCCGCGCGCCACGTTCATAGGCGGCTTCCGAATGACCGCCAAGCCAGAGCGGGATCGCGCGCCGCGGCCGGGGATTGATGCCCGCACGGTCGATCCGGTCGAAGCGCCCCTCGAAACTGACGAGCGGGCTCGCCCAGAGTTGCCGCAACAGATCGATCTGCTCGTCGATCCGCTTGCCGCGAGTGCGGAAGTCCTGGCCGAGCGCCTGATATTCGACATGGTTCCAGCCGATCCCGACCCCGAGCCGCAGCCGTTCGCGCGAGAGCAGGTCGACATCGGCCGCCTGCTGCGCGACCAGCGCGGTCTGGCGCTGCGGCAGCACCAGCACCCCGGTGACGAACTCGAGCGTGTCGCTGACCGCCGCCGCGAAACCGAACAGCACGAACGGATCGTGGAACATGTCCTTCTCGGTATAGGGGCCGGTCAATGGCGGATCGCGCCCCTCGTGCGGCGCCTTGACGACATGGTCATAGGCCATGAGATGGCTGTAGCCGAGTTCCTCGGCAGCGCGGATGAAGCGACGGACCGCGTCGGGATCGCCGGCGACCTCGGTCGTCGGGTAGGCAACGCCGATCTTCATCTTCCCGTCTCTCCGCCTGCGGTCCGGCGTCGGCGCGGGACCTGTCGTCGCCGCCTAGCAAAGCCGGCGCGCGTCCGGCCAAGACAAAAAATGTCACCGGGCTATGCCTCCAGGCTATGGCTCGACGCGAGGATCAGGAATCGCCGACCGCCATCGGCCGGGCCGCCTGCCATGTCCCCTGCTGGACCAGCGCCGCGGTCTCCTGGCGGACGAACTGCTCGACCTGCAGCACCGCGCGCGGCGATTCCGACGCCGGCTGCAGGGCGAGGAACAGCTGGCGGGCGAGATCGGGATTGCGGATGCGGGTGAAGGCCAGCCGCCCCGCCGCCGCCTCGCGCGCGAAGGCCGAATGGGGCAGCACCGTATAGCCCATTCCCGCCTCGACCAATTCCTTCATCAACGGCAGCGAATCCGCCTCGAACTGGATGTTGAGCGTCTTGCGCGCCCTGGTGGCCGCGGTTTCGAGCGCGATCCGCAGCCCGTGCGCGGCGCCTGGGACGATCAGCGGCCATTCGGCGAGCCGCCTGAAATCGACCGCGCCCTCGGCCGCCAGTCGCGACTGCGGCGCGCCGACCAGCATCAGCTCGTCCTCGATCAGCTTCGCGGCATTGAGCCCCGACGGGGTCGGACCATAAAGGATCGCGGCATCGAGCTCACCGGCCTTCATCCACGCCAGCAAATGCCCCGAACAGGCCTCGACGATCTGCAGCGCCAGGTTCGGGGCATAGGCCTTGACCCGGCGCGACAGCGGTCCACCGAGGATATGGACCACCGTCGGCGGCACGCCGAGCACGACCTTGCCCCCGGTCTCGGTCGGCAGCGAACGGACCTCGTAAAAGGCATGGCCGATCTCGCGCAGCGGCCCCGAGATCCGCACCCGCAACGCCTCGCCCGCCTCGGTGAGCTGCATCCCGCGATGGCCACGGGTGAACAGGATGATGCCGAGTTCCTCCTCGAGCAGCCGCATCTGCCGGCTGAGCGACGGCTGCGCGATCCGCAGCCGCTCGGCGGCGCGGGTCAGCGAGCCGAGTTCGGCCACCTGCACGAAATAGCCCAGCCGCTTGAAGTCCATGATCGCTCCCCTTCAACGGCCTCCTATCGTGAAGCCATAGCCTGAAGCTATAGCCTGGGGACATAGTTTGTCTTGGCCAGCCGGTCCGGCGCTGCGCTAACCGATCGCAACCGGCCCGCGGGCCGCGATCGATGGGAGAGACTGTGATGACGCTCGAGACACGCGACCTCGCGCCGCGCATCGGCACCGAGATCAGCGCCGGCAAGGCCGATCTTCTGGCCGGCACCTTCGCGGCGGACATCCGCCGGCTGCTCGAAGAGCGCGGGGTGCTGCTGTTCCGCGAGATCGGGCTGAGCGACGCGGAGCAGCTGCTGTTCGCGCGCACCCTCGGCGAGGTGCTGCCGCAGGGTTTCAAGGGCATCTACAAGATCACCCTCGATCCCGAACTCAACAGCACCGCCGACTATCTCCATGCCACCTATCACTGGCATATCGACGGCGCGCAGGACGACGTCCCGACCCGCGCCTCGCTGCTGAGCGCCCGGGTGCTGTCGCAGGAAGGTGGCCAGACGCTGTTCGCCAACACCGATGCCGCCTATGACGACCTGCCCGAGGCCGAGAAGCGCCGGGTGGACGGGCTGCGGGTGATCCATTCGCAGGAATATATCCAGCGGGCGATGCATCCGAACCCGACCGAGGCACAGCTTGCGCGCTGGCGCGAGCAGCCCGAAAAATCGCACCCGATGGCGTGGACCCACCGGTCGGGCCGCAAGTCGCTGGTGCTCGGGCTGACCGCGGGCCGGATCGATGGGCTGCCGTTCGACGAAGGCCGCGCGATCATCGATGCGATGCAGGCCTGGGCAACCCAACCGCAATTCGTCTATCGCCACGAATGGACGGTCGGCGATCTGATCATCTGGGACAATACCGGGGTCATGCACCGGGTCGAGAAATATCCGGCCGACAGTGGCCGGCTGCTCAGCCGCACCACCCTGGTCGGCGAAGAGGCGCTGGTCTGAACGATGGCGAGCACATTCACCTGAAAGGAGTCACCCATGCCAGCCTATATGATCTTCACCCGCGAGACGCCGGTGCGCGATGCTGCCGAGATGGCCGAATATAGCCGCAAGAACCGCGAAAACAGCGGCGATTTCAAGATGACGCCACTCGCCGTCTATGGCGCGATCGAGGCGATCGAAGGCCCCGCGCCCGACGGCGTGGTCCTGCTCCAATTCCCGACCGTCGAGGATGCGAAGGCCTGGTACGACAGCCCGGGCTATCAGGACGCACTGCCACACCGCCTGCGCGGCGCCGATTACCGCGCGATCATCGTCCAAGGGCTCTGACCGGCACGGCCGCTGCCAACCTTAGGTGCCCACCAAGTGCCCACCGCCCCTTTCCATCATTCTGGCGAAAGCCAGAATCTCTCTGCCTTTCCTCGGTTCGACACAGAAAAGCGAGATCCCGGATCAAATCCGGGATGACGAGAAAGGGTCCCGCGCCTTGAGTGGCGTCGCCGACATCACGCCGCGATCGCCCGCCCGCAAAAAGCCCAGATATCGTCGGCGAGCGCCTCGCGGTGGGCGCGGTCGATAAGGGTGCCTTCCTGCGCGAGGAACTCGGCATGGACGGTGGTCGACACCAGATTATAGACCAGCGTCGCCAGCCGCGGCGGCGCGGCCTGGCGCACCACCCCGGCCGCCATGCCGTCGGACAGCATCGTCGCGATCAGGTCGAGCAGCGGGCTGAGCGCGGCCTGCAACTCGATCGGCCGCGCCTCGGCGAGCCGCAGATGCTCGCGGCTGAGCGCGGCACCGCGCCGGTTGCTCTGCTCGCTGTCCTCACCGTCGAGCGACCCGCGCCCCCGCGCGATCGAGGTGATGACGATCCGCAGCCGCTCCATCGGATCGGCGAGCGCCGCGACCTGCTCGCGATAATGGGCGGCGGCCATGCTGATCGCATAAGCGAACACCGCCAGCACCAGATCGTCCTTGCCGACGAAACGCTCGTAAAAGGCGCGACGGGCGAGCCCGGTGCGCGCCAGCACCGCCCGGATCGTCAGCCCCTCGAGTCCCTCGTCGTCGAGCAGCGCATAGGCCGCCCAGATGATCTGACGGGTGCGGTCGTCGAGCGGCGGTTCGGCCCCCGACGGCAGGGGCGGAAAGGGAAAGGGGGAGTCCATGCCCCACATTCTCACCGGCGCCGCACAAAGTCCATTTTCCTCTGTCCGCCAAAATGCTATGGAGATTGGGAACACCGTTCTCAGCCGCGACCGTCGGCGGGGACGATCGGAGAGGAATGAAGATGGCGTTGGTGAACTATGTCGAGTTCGATGGCACGAAGCATGCGTTCGACGTGCCCGATGGCGACAGCGTCATGCAGGGCGCGGTCAACAACGGCCTCGACGGCATCGCCGCCGAATGCGGCGGCGGCCTCGCCTGCGCGACCTGCCATTGCTATGTCGACGATGCCTGGATCGACAAGGTCGGCGAACCCTCGGCGCCCGAGAACGACATGCTCGAGGCGGTGGCGAGCGAGCGCCGCCCCGGCAGCCGGCTGAGCTGCCAGATCACCGTCAGCGAGGATCTCGACGGCCTCGTCATCTCGCTGCCCGAAGCCCAATATTGATCGCGACCCCGCGACCCCAGCACGACATTCCAGGAGAGAGATGATGGCAGCCAGCCAGGCCGCAGCCGGTTCCCCCCCGATCCCCGACCATGTTCCGCCCGAGCTGGTCTATGCCGCGCGCATCACCGAGGGTGAGGAATTCCTCGCCGCGCCCCACAAGTTCATGGCCGAGCTCCACGACAAGGCGCCGCCGATCTTCTTCAGCCCCGGCACCCCGCATGCGGCCCCGGCCTGGCAGCTGCTCAAATATGACGACGCCTTCTTCGTGCTGCGCCATCCCGAATTCTTCACCAGCGCGGGCTCGGGCCCGTTTCCGCGCGACCCGGACGATTATTTCAACATCATCCCGCTCGAGATCGAGCCGCCGCACCATCGCAAATATCGCGCGATCGTCGATCCGCTGGTGTCGCCCAAGACGATCGGCACGCTCGAAACCTCGATCCGCGCGCTCGCCAACGACCTGATCGACCAGTTCATCGACAAGGGCGAATGCGAATTCGCCAAGGATTTCGGCCGGCCGCTGCCGGTCGGCGTGTTCCTCGACATCATGGGCCTGCCGCGCGACATGATGGACGAATTCGTCCGCTGGGCGATGGGCCTGCTCCACGCCCAGGACCGCACGATCGCCCAGCAGGTGATGAACGAGGTCACCGTCTATCTGTCGCAGGTGATCAAGGAAAAGGCGATGACCCCCGACGGCGGCGCGGTCAGCGCGATCGTCCATGGCAAGCCCGGCGGCGAGCCGATGTCGCCCAAGGAGATTTTCGGCTTCGTCTTCTTCCTGTTCATCGCCGGGCTCGACACCGTGTTCGCGACGCTGAACAACATCTTCGTCTGGCTCGCCGAAAATCCCGACCGCCGGCAGGAGATCATC
This sequence comes from Rhizorhabdus sp. GW822-FHT03C02, assembly GCF_058801765.1. NCBI lineage: Bacteria > Pseudomonadati > Pseudomonadota > Alphaproteobacteria > Sphingomonadales > Rhizorhabdaceae > Rhizorhabdus > Rhizorhabdus sp. GW822-FHT03C02. Next base: position 503,930 of record NZ_JBXANN010000001.1, on the reverse strand, counting down.
GACACCCCCGACAATATCAACAATGTCGTCGAGGAGCTTCTGCGCGTCTTCACCGTCACCTTCTCGGGCCGCACCCTGACCCAGGATCATGAACTGCGCGGCATCCAGATGAAGAAGGGCGACCGGGTGACCAGCATCCTGCCGTCGTGCAACTTCGATCCCGACATCTTCCCGGATCCGCAGAAGATCGACTTCAACCGCCCGCGCAAGCCGACCCTCGCCTTTGCCGGCGGCGTCCATAGCTGCATGGGCGCGCACCTCGCCCGGCTCGAGATCAAGATCTGCATCCAGGAATTCCTGCGGCGGATCCCGAACTTCCAGCTCAAGGAAGGCACCAAGATCGAATATTGGCCCGGCGGCGTCGTCGGCCCGAAGGTGGTGCCGCTCAGCTGGTAGAATGGCGGCGGTCCCGTTGGCATGGCCTATCGGGACCGCCGAACCATTGAATTTGGGCGACATCGATCGAGATATACTCAACGATTACGCCCCCCGGCACTGCTAGAGACCGTTGGGGAGGACAAAGATGCCCGGCGGAATCGATCATTTGCGGTATGCGGGCGGATATCCGGCCGGGGCGACATGGCGATGAGCATCGACCCCGCGCCGCCGCGCCATGCCGACGGCAGCGCCGGCGATGCCGATTATGGCCGGATCGGCGGCGGTTATGCCGCCTATCGTCAACCCGACCCTCATATTGCCGCGCAGATCGTTGCGGCGCTGGGCACGGCGGCAACGGTCCTCAATGTTGGCGCCGGGGCCGGCTCCTACGAGCCGGTCGACCGCGCGGTGACCGCGGTCGAGCCTTCGGCGGCGATGCGCGCGCAGCGGCCGGCGCATCTGCCGGATGCGATCGACGCGACCGCGGAAGCGCTGCCCTTTCCCGACCGGCATTTCGACGCCGCGATGGCGACCTTCACCGTGCACCAATGGTCCGATCTCGGCCGGGGTCTCGGCGAACTGCGTCGTGTGACGCGCGGCCCGGTCGTGATCCTGAGCTGCGATCCGGCGGCGCTCGATCGCTTCTGGCTCAACGATTATGCGCCCGAGGTGATCGCGGTCGAGGCGGCGCGCTATCCGCCGATCGACCGGATCGCCGCGGCGGTGGGCGGCACGGCGCGCGTGCAGACCGTCGCGATCCCGCGCGACTGCCGCGACGGCTTCAACGAGGCCTATTTCGGCCGCCCCGAACGGCTGCTCGACGAACGCGCGCGCCTCGCCTGCTCGGGCTGGAGCTTCGTTGCGACCGATGCGATCGCACGGTTCGTTACGACATTGCAGCGCGACCTCGCCGATGGAAGCTGGGATCGGCGCCATGGCCATCTGCGGACCCAGCCCAGCTATGACGGGCCGCTTCGTCTCATCGTGGCGCATCCATGACCCGACCAGGCGGCTCCGCCGAGATCTATCTGCTGCGCCATGGCGAAACCGAATGGAATGCCGGCGGCCGCTTCCAGGGCAGGCGCGACTCCGCGCTCACGGCGCGCGGCGAGGCCCAGGCCGAAGCGTCGGCGCGGCGGCTGGCGAGCCTGATCGACCATGTCGACGCGGTCCACGCCAGCCCGCTCGGGCGCGTCCGCCGGACCTGCGAGGCGATGAGCGCGATCCCCGTCTTCCCGCCGATCCGGTGGGACGACCGGCTTCTCGAAGTCTCGTTCGGTGCATGGGAAGGGCTGACGATGATCGACATCGAGGCCGGCTGGCCGGGCCGGCTCGACGGCGCGTCGCCCTCCGACTGGTATTTCCGCGCGCCCGATGGCGAATCCCATGACGAAGCCGCCGCCCGGGTACGAAGCTGGCTCGCCGACATCCGCGGCACGGTCGTCGCAGTCCCGCACGGCCTGCTCGGCCGGATCATCCGGGGCGAATATCTCGGCCTGTCCCGCGCCGACGCACTCGCCCTGCCCGCGCCGCACGACATGATCTGGCGCCTGGCCGATGGCCGGGTGGAGGGCTTCCGAAGCTGATCGGCCCGGCGCGGCGTTTACAACCCCAGCCGCGCGCGGACCTGCGGTTCGATCTGCAGGACCTTGAAACCGCCCATATCCGAGAAATAGATCAGCCGCCGCGCCGCGTCATAATGGCCGACCCCGGCATGGACCGGCACGCCATGGTTGAAATAGGCGACCTCGACCGGCTTGGACGGATCGCGGATATCGAAGATCCGCAGGCCCGCATCGCCGAAATTCACCGCCGCGAAATGCGGGTTCATCGGGTCGTCGATCAGATGATAGGCCAGCCACGGGTCACGGCCGGAGGCCTTGCGGACCTCGCAAAATTCGGGGGTGTTGATCGCGATCTGCAGCATCGACACGTTGCGCGCCTGCGCCGGATCGGTGACGTCGCTGACATAGGCTTCGAACGCCCAGCCGAGCGCGGTCGGCCGCGGATAGGGCCGGCAGCTGTCGCCCGCCTCGGTCTGGGTCGCGATCCCCTTGGTGCCGCCCTCGTTCGAATGGAGCACATAGTCGCGCCCGCCGGCGCGGAACCAGTCGAGGCCGTGGCCGGGGCCGTTGACCTCGCCCAAAACCTTGAACGGGCGGCTGGTCAGATCGATGATGCGGACCTTGGGTATCGGCGCCCACAGCGCACTGGTGCCGCCGGCCTGGTCGCCGACATAGAGCCGGCTGTCGTCGGCGTTGACGTCGAGCGAATGCGAGACCTGCGGCCACAGCAGCGACGCCTGGAGCGGACTGCCGCCCATCGCATAGTTGGCGCCGCGTGGCGCGGCCCGGGTCGCATCGTCGCACAGGCTGCGCCCGGCCTTGATCGACTGGCGGTGCACCTCCTGCCAAGGTCCGGGCAGTTGCGCGGCGATCTCGCAGCGATGGTCGACGATCTTCCAGCTCTTGGGATCGGCGAGGTCGGTGATGTCGACCTCCCACAGCCCGAACGAGGAATAGACCCGGGTCCCCGCGCGATTGACCCGGATGTCGTGGGGCAGATTCTTGCGCGACACCCCGGGCACGGTCGTATCGGGCCATTTGATCTCGCCGAGCAGCTTGGGATGCAGACAGTCGCGGATGTCGTAGATCGTGCTGCCCGACACCATCACCGCGCGGTCGCGGGTGACGACGACGCGCAGCGACTCCGATCCCATATGCGCGGGCAGCGGTTCGCCGACCACCACCGGCTTGGCCGGGTTGCGGACGTCGATCACCGAGATCAGGCTGTCGTCGGGGGTGCCCGCCTGGCCGCGCGAACGGACATAGGCGCATTGGCCGGTACCCGCGACGCTGCCGGCGACCGGAAGCTGGCCGACGACCCTGACCCCGCAATGATAGCCCGCGGTCTGGCCGGCCGGGACCTCGCCCTGGATGCCCGGTTCGCGCACATCGCCTGCCCCGCACAGCGCCGGCGAGATGCCCGCGGCCTTGGCCGATGCCGGCGGCGGCGCGGCCTGGGCGATCGCGACCAGACTCGCAACGAGCGCGGTTGCCGCCACGGCGGCCGACAGCCGATATCGGGCGGTCGCGATGATATCCTGCTTGAACTTCATCCTGTCTCTCCCATGCGCCTTGTGTCGACGGCCTGGCGATCTCAGCCTAAGCTGGTCGCCATGTCATTCGATGTTATATAACATAATATAACACAGCAAGGGCCCATGATGTGACCACCGAGCTTTCGCCTGAACCGCCCGCGCCGGCCGAACCGAGCGATCCGCTGGGCGGATCGCTGTGCCACGAATTGCGCAAGACGTCGGTGGCGGTGATGGCGGCGATGACGGGCGAATTCGGGCAATGGGACCTCAAGCCCAGCGAGGCCAATCTGCTCGCTTTTGTCGGCGCCAATCCGGGCTGCACCCAGAGCGACATCGCCCGCGCCCACCGGAGCAACCCCGCGAACCTGGTCCCGCTCGTGGCGCGGCTCGAACGGGACGGGCTGATCGAGCGGATCGCCGGCGACGGCCGCGCGATCGCGCTGTCGGTCTCGGCGAAAGGGCGCGGCGTGCTCGCGTATGTCGACGCCGGCTTCGCCCGGCTCGAGGACCGGCTCGGCGCGGGGCTGAGCGCCGACCAGCGCGAGACGGTGATCGACGCGCTGCGGATCATCTGCAAGGCCGCCTGCCATTATGACAGGGGCTGATACCGGATACCGGTGACGGTGCCTCACCGGTATCCGGTATCAGCCCGTGCGGCGCTTGAGCATATCGATCGAGGATGCGTCAGCATCTTCGAGATCGCGTATAAGCGGCTGCTTGGCTGATGCATCGGACGAGGCGATGCGGTAATCGGGAGCCGGTTTAGACGGGCAGCGGGGCGGCGGACCATGGGCAAATTGACGACGGCACATCTCGCCTCGGCACAGGGCGCTATCGCGACCGGTGCGCGGGCGACCGGCAGTGCCGCGGTCGGCGCGTTCGCCATGGGGGCGCTGGCGGTCGGCGCCGTGGCGATCGGCGCGCTCGCGATCGGGCGGCTCGCGGTCGGCCGCGCCCGGTTCGGCCGGGTCGAGATCGACCGGCTGGCGATCGGACAGCTCGACATCGGCGGACTCGCCTTTGCGCCGTCGACCGCGGTCGCGCAGATCCGCGCGAGGCCGGGCCAGGGCGACGCAATCGAACGGCTGCTGCGCGAACGTGCCCTGATCGTCGCGACCGACACGCCCGACGTCCCGCTTCCCGGCGTTCGGCGCTCGGTCGACAATCCCGACCTGTTCCTGCTGTTCGACGATCGCGCCGACGGCGCCGCGTCGCTGGCGACGCTGCGCCAGCGGCTGGCGGAAGCCGATCTGGGGGACGTGGTCGATGTCGAGGTCTATCGGCCGGTATAGCGTTGCCGATCGCCGACCCCGTCTCCGCATGGGGCGGGATGAACGATCGGCCTCACCATTCCGCCCCCTGCCTCAGCCGGCGCGCACCAGTTCCTCGCTTTTCGCCCAGAGCCGTGCGGCGCTGTCGGCATCGAGCGCATAGGATTGCACCCCGTCGGCGAAGGGGTTGGGCGTGTCGTTGACCGGGGCGACAGCGATATCCTCGAGATAGCGCCCGCCGATCAGGTCGGGATCGGCGACGACGGCCGCCCACACCGACGTCGCCGCGGCCTGCGCGATGTTCTTGAGTTCGGCCGGCGGCAGTCCGGCATCGGCGCGCGCCTTGCCGACGGTTTCGAACAGGCCCTGCAGTGCCTCCGGCGCGAAGTGGCGCGGGAGATCGGTCAGGCTGTTGCCGGGCATCACCGACGCCGCGCGGATGCCGCGATCGCGATGGCGCCGGTCGAACTCGACCGCGAACAGCGCGTTGGCGGTCTTCGAACGGCCATAAGCGACGAACGGATCATAGGCCTGCCGGTCGAAATTCGGGTCGTCGAGATCGACATCGGCGACCCGGTGCGCCTGCGACGACAGCACCACCAGCCGCCCCTGATCGGCGATCAGCGGCGCGATCCGGGTGATCAGGGCGAAATGGCCGAGATGGTTGGTCCCGAACTGGAGCTCGAAACCATCGGCGGTCCTGCCGAACGGGGTCGCCATGATCCCGGCATTGGCGATGATCGCATCGAACCGCCGGCCGTCGGCGAGCAACCGGTCGGCCGCGGCGCGGACGCTTGCCAGCGACGCCAGGTCGAGTTCGACCGGTTCCACCGATGCGGGGGCCGGCCCGGCCCTTGCAAGATCCCTCACTGTCCCGACCACGCTCGCCCCGCGCGCCGCCAGCGCGCGGGCGGTTTCGCGCCCGATGCCCGACGATATGCCGGTGACGAGATAATGTTTTCCGCTGAGATCGATGCCGGCCAGCACCTCGTCCGCGGTCGATTTCGCGTCGAATATCCGAGTCATTTCAAATCCTTGATATCGCTATGGAAATTGAGCTGAAGCGCTGCCGTGCTCAGACCTGCAGGCCGCCGGCGACGTCGAGCACGCTGCCGGTGATGTAGCCGCCGTTCGGCCCGGCCAGGAAAGCGACCAGTGCCGACACCTCGTCGAGCGTCGCGATCCGGCGGATCGGATGCAGGTCGAGCAGCGCGTCGGGGGCGCCCTCGCCCAGCACCTCGACCGACATGTCGGTCGGCATCACCCCCGGCTGGACGACGTTGACGGTGATGCTGCGCCCGCCGAGATCGCGGGCGACGCCGCGCGCATAGCCGGCGATCGCCGCCTTGGTCCCGGCATAGTCGGCGGCGCCGGCGAAGGGCACGCGGCTGCCCAGCAGCGAGCCGATGAAGATGATCCGGCCGCCATCGGCAAGGCGTGGCGCCGCCGCGCGGGTGGTCGCGACCGCCCCCATGACGTTGACCTGCCATTGGCGATCGAGATTGACGATATCGAGATCGGGATCGTCGACCGTCCGGCCCTGCACCGCGATCGCCGCATTGTTGACGAGGATGTCGAGCCGGCCGAACTGGGCGATCACAGCGTCGACCAATGGCCGGGCCGCCGCCATGTCGGCCTGGTCGCTGCGGATGGCGATCGCGCGCACACCCTTCGCCTTCAACCGTTCGACCACCGCGTCGGCCTTGTCGGCCGACGCGACATAGCTGATCGCGACATCGGCGCCCTGATCGGCGAGCGTCTCAGCGATGGTGGCGCCCAGCCCGCGCGATCCCCCCGTCACCAACGCGACTTTCCCCTGCAATATCTTCGACATGACTCGTCCTTTCTCACGATCGGCGCGCCGCCTCAGGCACTGGGCGGCAACGGCACCGAGTTTCATAACGATCGTTATGATAATGGTCGGTATGAAATCTGGACAGGCGCTGTCAAGCGGTTTAATAATGATCGTTATGAAAAAGACCGAGTCGATCTGATGGGCCGTCCACGCGAATATGACGTCGAGAAGGTGCTCGACGCGGCGCTGTGCGTGTTCTGGCGCAAGGGCTATGAGGGCACCTCCTATGCCGACCTCACCGAGGCGGCCGGGGTCGAGCGGCCCGCGCTCTATTCGGCGTTCGGCAACAAGGAAGCGCTCTTCCGCCAGGCGCTGGCGCGCTATGACGAGCGCTATCTGGGCTATATTCCCGAGGCGCTCGCTTTACCCACCGCGCGCGAAGTCGCGGCGCATATCCTGTACAACGCCGCCGATCTCAACACGCGCTACCCCGATCATATGGGGTGTTTGGGCATCAACGGCGCGCTCGCCGGATCGGACGATGCCGAGCCCGTGCGCCAGGCGCTGATCGATTTCCGCGCGGCCGGCCAGGCCCGGCTGCGCGAACGCTTCGATCGGGCGAAGGCCGAGGGCGACCTGCCCGAGACCGCCCATCCGGATGCGCTCGCCGCCTTCGTGATGGCGGTCACCCACGGCATGGCGGTGCAGGCCAAGGCCGGCTTCAGCCGCGACATGCTCGAGTCGGTCGCCGAACAGGCGCTGTCGGCATGGCCGGCGGGTGCGTCCGCTTAGCCCGACGATCGTCTCGACGTTCAGCGATCAACGCGCGCCGCCCCACCGATTATCCGCAGCCTCACCGTCGCCCCGGCCTTGTGCCGGGGTCCATGGCTGGCCCGTCAGGCGGGAAGCTATAGGAAATCACGCAACCGCGCCTGCCACCGACGGTTAGCTCTGGTGGTGAAAGCCATGGACCCCGGCACAAGGCCGGGGCGACGCAAGAAAATGGTTTAGCCTCCCCCTCCGCTCAGCCGCGGATCAGCCCGCGCGGCTGGACGACGCCGAGGTCGAAATGGTTCACGACGCCGGGCGCCGCATCGCAGACCTGCGGGATCGCGGTCGCGCCGAGCAGCGCGGTCCAGATGATGCCCAGGAAATGGCTGTTGCCCTCGGCATCGGGGGTCGCCTTGAGCGTCATTTCCATGTTCGGATTGCCTTCGAACACGATCCGGTGGCGGCTTTCGCCGAGATTCCATTGCGGCTCGATGTCGTTGCCGAGGAAATAATAGAGATGGTAGACCAGCACCGGCCGGCCGTCAGTCCACATCGTCCATTCCCAATGCTGGCCCGCGACGGTGCCCTTGCGGATGACCCCGCCCGGATAATCGATATCGTTGCGGGCGATCGCGATCTCATGGGTCTCGGTGAGGTCCTCGACCTCCTTGCCCAGCCCCGCCAGCACCATCGCCATCGACTCGCCGAAGGTGACTTTCGCCTGCTCCATGACGTTGGGCTTGCTGTACAGTTCCTCGGGCGACAGGCCGAAGCCCATGAACTCGATATAGACCGAGGGCGTGGTCTGCTTGTCGGCGATCTCATAGACCTGCAGCTTGTCGATGCGGTCCATCAGGCGCGCGAGCGTCATTGGCACGATGTCGCCGATATAGCCCGGATGGATGCCGCAGCCATGGAACGAGGTGCCGCCCTCCTGGCACGCCGCCTCGATCTTCGCGACCGCGTCGCGGTTGGGTTCATATTCGAAGAACGGCCCGATCGTCGACACGACATTCTTGCCCGACCGCAGCAGCCGGCAGACCATGTCGAGATCCTGCAGCATCGGCGCGAAATGGACGCAGTCGGCATCGAGCGCGACGATCGCCTCGACATCGTCGGTCGCGAGCACCCCGGTCGCGGGCAGCCCGACCAGATCGCCGGCATCCTTGCCGACCTTGTCGGGATTGGTGACCAGCACCCCGACCAGGTCGAGGCAGGGATTCTCGATCATGTGGCGCAGCGAGACCTTGCCGACCGTGCCGGTGGCCCACTGGATGACGCGATAGATTTTGTCGGACACGGGATAGGCTCCTCGCAAGGCGCCGCGCGATCGGCGGCCGGCATGATATTCGGGTGACGGACGGCAATGCCGGTCAGAGGACCGCGCGGACCTGCCCGCCATCGACCCGATAGTTCGATCCGGTGACGAAGCCCGATCGCGGGCTGGCGAGCAGGCACACTGCCAGCCCGATATCCTCGCCGATGCCGAGGCGTCCCGCCGGCGGCAGGTCGAAGATCCGGTCGGCGACCATCCGCTCGGTCATCTGCTCGATCGTCATCTCGGGATTGGCATAGGTTTCGCGCGCGAACCGGATCAGGCCGTCGGTGACGATGATCCCCGGGGTGACGGTGTTCACGGTGACCCCCGAACTGTGCAGCGATCCGGCGAGGGTGACGGTGAAATTGTTCAGCGCCGCCTTTGCCCCCGAATAATCGGGGCCGAGATAGTTGGGCTGCAGCGCCACCGCGCTCGAGATCTGGATCAGCCGGCCCCATTTGGCGGCGACCATGGCGGGCACCGTCCGCTGGGCGAGCCGCACCGTCGCCAGCGTATTGCCGCGATAATTGGCCTCCCACTCGGCGATCGAGACGTCGAGTGCCGGGCGGGTGGTGCTGTCGGACACGCTGCCGCCGGCATTGTTGACGAGGATCTCGATGCTGCCGCCGAGCGCGTCGACCGCCGCCTTGTGGACCGCATCGACGCCTTCGTCGGTCGACAGGTCGCCGAGCGCGAAGCCCGCGGCGCCCATGCCGGTCGCGGCGGCTTCGGTGCGTACGGCATCGCGGCCATGCACGACCACTGCGCATCCTTCGGCGATCAGCATCCGCGCAATGTCGGTCCCGATCCCGCTGCTGCTCCCGGTCACGAGCGCGCGCCGGCCCTTCAGTTGCAGATCCACTCCCGGTCCTTTCCATGTCCGCGCGTTGGTTGCCGCGCCTGTCGACTGGTGGACATGTCTCGACCCGATCGCGCCAGAAGTCACCTCCCATATGGGAGCATGGCGCTTACGCGTTCAGCGCCGGACGAACAGGCTCACCGACAGGACATGGTTCATCCGGCGGCGGCCGGCGGCTTGGTCGATATATTGGTTGAGATAGCCGAGCTCGACCGTCGACTTGCCGCCGACCGGAATCTCCGCACCGATGAAGCTGCGCAGCTGGTCGAAGCCCGACCGCGCCCCCCAGTCGGTGTCGTTGAGCGCGACGAAACCCTCGACATAGCCGAGCGCGGCGAGACCGCTGCGTGCGACCGGCAGCTCGAGCCGCGCCATCTCGCGCACGCGCAGCCCCATGCCGTCGCCATCGTTGCGCCAGCGCTGTTCGAACCGCGTGCGGGTCGAGAATTCCCCGCCCCAGGGTTTCGCCATCACCCAGCTCAGCTGCTGAAAGCTGCGATTCTCGCGGAGATCGCGCGCACCCGCACGGCTGGTCACGACATGGGCATAGCCCTGATAGAGCGACATCGTCGGCGACAATTTCACCCCGATCGCCGGGCGGAAAAGGGCCTGGTCGAGCCGGCTGACCCCGGCGCCGAACCGCGGCTGGATCTCGGCGAAATAGATGAGGTCGCGACCCAGCGGCCCCATCGCGGTCAGGTTGATCCAGGCCTGCTCGTCATGCGCGGTTTGCGCCGCGGCCGGCGCGGCACAGGCGATCGCGACGGCCATCGGCAGCAAGAAACGTTCCATTCCGCGCGACATCATCGATCAGCCTCATCCTGAAAAAGCCTGCTGGCTAAGCGGGCAGGATGTCGGATCGATTGCGCGATGCTTGCGAACTGTTTCCCGCGGTGCGGGACGTGGCTTTATGTGCGCGCCTTGACCGGCTTCACCCGCACATAGGCGCTGCGGCCCGCGGTCTTCTTGAGCTCGAACGCGCCGGTCTTCTCGACGAGATCGCCGAGCTTGGCGTGACCGAAGGTGCGCGGATCGAAATCGGAGGCGAGCGTCGCCAGCCGCTGGCCGACCCCGCCCAGCGACACCCAGCCATCCTCGTCCTCGAGCTGCGAGATCGCGCGGCGGATCAGCGGCACCGCCAGCGCCGCCGGTCGCACCGCAGATTCGGGGCGCTCGTCGGGCTTTTGCGGCTCGGCCGAGGCCGGCGCCTCGGGCAGGAGATTTTCGGTATAGATGAAGCGCCGGCATGCCTGGCGGAAGCTTTCGGGGGTTTTCTGCTCACCGAACCCATAGACGTCGACGCCCTGCTCGCGGATCCGCGCGGCGAGCCGGGTGAAGTCGCTGTCCGAGGACACCAGGCAGAAACCGTCGAAGCGGCCGCTGTGGAGCAGATCCATCGCGTCGATCACCAGCGCGATGTCCGAGGCGTTCTTGCCTGAGGTATAGGCGAAATTCTGGTGCGGCATGATCGCATAGGTCGACAGCACATCGGCCCAGGATTTGAGCCGGGTGCTCGAAAAATCGCCATAGATGCGGCGGACGCTCGCCTCGCCGATCTTGGCGATCTCCTCGAACAGCCCCCGCGCGATCCGCGCCGAGGCATTGTCCGCATCGATGAGGACGGCGAGTCTGGGAGCGCGGGGTTCGGTGGCCATGCCCCCTTATGGACCAGCCCTACCGCTTAGGCCATCCGCTCGATACGGGCCGACCCGGGAGCCGGCCCGCCGCCGGTCATCCCCCGAAGCTGTAGCGCAGGCGCAGGCCATACATGCGCGGCTGGCCGTAGAAGGACGATACGAAGCCACTCGATGCATACATGTCGTTGACCGAAACCGCATATTTCTTGTTGGTGACGTTGGTCGCGAACAGCGCCAGATCGACCGGCGTGCCGGCGACCTTGCTCCAGTTCAGGTTCAGATTGAGCAGCTTGTACGACGGCAGCGTACCATAGATCGACGACTGGACGAGTTGGCTGCCGGTGTAGCTGTAGGTCGCGCCGACCGACACCGCGCCGACGCTGTCGGGCAGCGGCAGCGTATAGGTGCCGGTGATCGAATATTTGTTCTTCGGGGTGAATGGCGCGGGCAGTCCGGCGGTCAGCGGGATGAAGCCGTCATAGGGGCTGCCCGCCGGGAACACCGGCGCCGCGGTCGAAAGCAGCTCGCTGTCGATATAGGCATAGCTCGCCTCGAGCCGGAGACCATGGAACGGCCCGATCCCGGCCTCGATCTCGAACCCCTTGATCCGCGACTTGCCGATATTGACGATCGCATTGTTCGGCGGCGCCGAACCTGCCGCCGGCGACGAGGTGAAGCCCAAAGCGAGCTGCTGGTTCTGGAGATCGTTATAGAATCCCGACAGGTTGAAATAGCCGGGCAAGGCGCCGCGCCAGCTGGTCTTGGCGCCCAGCTCATAGGCGTCGACCCGCTCGGGCTCATAGCTGTTGAAGCCGCCCGCCGCGACCGGGTTGACGCTGCCCTGGCGATAGCCGCGGGCATATTTCGCATAGACGAGGACATTCTCGATCGGGGTGTAGTCGAGGTCGACCACCCAGGTCGGCGCGTCGCTCTTCTGGACATGGTCGACGAGGCATTGTTCGGGGGTGGTGATCGGCCGGTTGCGCGCCCGCACCAGCGGATTGGCGCACAGCCCGATCGGCGCCCCCGTCGCCGGGAAGGTATATTGGGCATTGAGCGAGCGCGAGCGGCTGACGTCCCAGGTGTAGCGCAGCCCGCCGGTCAGCTTGAGCCGGTCGGTGAAGCTGTAGGTCGCCTGACCATAGGTCCCATAATCATGATAGGAGACGCGGAATTTCTGGATCGTCAGCGAACCGGTGACTCCCGGCAGGAAGTTCGTGCATTGCAGCGCGAAGCGGTTGCTGCAGATCAGCCGGGTCGCGGCATAATTGCCATTGTCGTGGAGCGGATCGCTGAGCTCGACATAGCCGCCTGCCTGCCAGCTCAGCCGGCCGTCGAAGGCGCTGCCCTGGAATTGCAGCTCCTCGGTCAGATTTTCCTGGTTGGCGATCGACGATCCCGGCGGCACGAACGAGCTGTTGAACGCGGTATGCTGGCCGGTCAGCGCGCCGCCCGACACGGTCGCGCCGGTGGTGGGGTTGGTGATCGTCGCCGGCACGATCCAGTCGGTGCCGAAGAAGTCGGCGCGGAAATTGTTGTAGAGCTGCGAATAGCTGCCGATATTCTTGATCGTCAGCGCATCGCTCACCCGCCAGGTCAGCGTGTTGATCACCTGCCAGGTGCGCAGCAGGCTGACCGGATTGGGGATCGACGACTGGACCGCGAAACGCCCGGCGTCGGCCGCCTGACGCCGCGCGATCTGCTGGCAGCTCAATACCCCGCCGGGATAGTTGGCGGGGTTGCAGATCTCGAGCTGCGGCAACTGGCCGTTGGTGTCCGACCGGCTGTACGACACCACCGTGTAATTTTCGAGATCGGGGCTGAGGTCGAGCACCAGGCTGCCGCGCACCGCGATATAATCGGTGTCGCCGAAATCCTTGGGGCCGATCCCCGAGATATTCCTGTAATAGCCGTCGCGGGTCTGGCGATCGACGCCGAGCCGGAGGCGCACCGCCTCGGCGACGGGGATGTTCGCCACCGCCTGGAAGCGGCGCATGTCGTAATTGCCGATCGAACCCTCGGCATAGCCCTCGAGCCGGCTGGTCGGCTTGCGCGGCACCAGCAGCACCGCGCCGCCGGTGGTGTTGCGGCCGAACAGGGTGCCCTGCGGTCCTTTCAGCACCTGGACGTTCTGGAGGTCGAAGAAGCTGCCCGGCCCCGCGCCGTCCCCGGTCGCGATCGAGGCGCCACCACCGCGCGGTGCCACGACATCGGCGAAATAGACCCCGACCGACGCGGTGGTGCGCGCCTCCTGGGTGAAGCCGCGGATCGCGAAACTGGCATTGTCGGTGCCGAAGCGGGTGTTGGCGCTGAGCGACGGAGTATAGGTCGCGAGATCCGATCCGTTGGCGACGTTGCGATTGTCGATCTGCGCCTGATTGAAGACGGTGATCGAGATCGGCACGTCCTGCAGCCGTTCCTCGACACGCCGTGCGGTGACGATGATGTCGGCGGGATTGGCCTCGTCGGCCTGCTGGGGCACGGTGGCCTGCGCGATGGCCGGCGTCCAGCCGGCGATGCCGCCGAGCATGGTGCCCGAACATAAGGCGGTCACGATCATCCTTCGCATAGCATCTCTCCCTCATGGTCTTTTCTGGGCTGGTCGTGCGGCCGGAAGTCCCGGCAGGGGACCTCAAATCCGCAGTTCCTCCGGTTTTCCGGATTCGGCCATTTTTGATACCCACAGAAATTTATAGTTACAATAATGAATTGAAATTCATATATACGAATTATCAGCGAATTTCTGGCGAGGAGGTACGGCGGCGACCGATCCTTGACGCCGGCCGAACGGCGGCATACTGGTTCGTATTACAGACTAACAGTTCGCATATACGAACTACAGGAGAGGCAGCGATGCAGTCAGGCAGCTTGACCGCCGACGATCCCCGCTATCGCGCGATGTTCGATGTCGCGAAGGAAGCATTGGAGACCGTGGGCCAGGTCGAAGGCGATCTCTCGCCGCGGATGAACGCGCTCAGGACGCGCGGATCGGTGCTGCACGGATCGCTCAACCAGCTGCTGAACCTGCCCGAGGCGCACAAGGCGTTCAGCTGCGAGCGCGACCATTATGCGCTGCTGAGCTGGGAACATTGCGAGCGCGCCTTCCGCGAGAATCTGCTCTTCTCGTCCGAGGTCTACAAGGAAAGCCCCGGGGTCCAGAATTTCGGCCGTTCGATCCTCGAGATGACCGGCGACGAGCATCGCCGCTATCGCAGCGTCGTCCAGGCGATGTTCCTGAAGCCCAAGGCGATGAAATGGTGGCGGCCGATGCTGATCGACGGCGCGGTCGAGACGCTGGTGGGCCATTTCGACGACTGGGAGACGGTCGATCTCAACCAGGCGCTGTGCGCCCGCCTGCCGGTCCATGTCGTCACCCGGATGATCGGGCTCGACGGCGAGGACGCCCTCACCTTCCGCCACCATCTCCAGCGCAGCACGATCGCCGCGCGCAACCTGCCCGAGGCCGAGGTCCGCGAAGCCGCGGGCGAGGTGTCGCGCATGCTCAAGGCGCTGATCGCGAAGCGCCGCGCCGAACCCGGCGACGACGTGATCTCGCTGCTCGCGCATAACGAACTGCGGCTGCCCGATGGCGGCGGACGCCAGCTCAGCGACGACGAGGTGTTCGGCTATTGCCGGCTGATCATGTTCGCGGGCGGCGGCACCACCTGGCGCCAGCTCGGCATCACCCTCCACGCGCTGTTGACCAACTATCAATATTGGGAAGCCTGCCGCGACGATCGCAAGCTGATCGAGGGCGCGATCGACGAGGGCGCGCGCTGGCTGCCGACCGATCCGACCTTCCCGCGGCTGATGATGGAGGATGTCGAGCTCGACGGCGTCGTCGTGCCGAAGGGCGCGCGGGTCGACATCTGCGTCGGGTCGGCCAATCGCGATCCCGCCCGCTGGGACGATCCCGACCGCTACGACATCTTCCGTCCGGCCCAATATCATATCGGCTTCGGGCTCGGCCCGCATCAGTGCCTCGGCATGAACGTCGCCAAGCAGGAGATGATCGCCGCGATCAACGCGCTGATGGACCGCTTCCCCGACATGGCGCTCGACCGCGACGCGCCGCCCGCCGAGGTCCAGGGCGGCCTGCACCAGCGCGGCATGACCAGCGTCCCCGTCCGCCTGCGGCCGAGGGCGGCATGAAACAGGTCGTGCTGCGCGCCTATGCTCAGGGCAATCCGCGGGTCGAGGATTTCGCGATCGAGGAGGTGGCGGCGCCGGTCGCCGGCGACGGCGAACTGCTGCTCGAGACGATCTGGCTGTCGCTCGATCCGCTGATCCGCTTCGCGCTCGACGAGACGATCCTCACCGGCCAGGCGCATGTGAAGATCGGCGAGCCGATCTATGGCGGCACCGTGTCGCGGGTGCTCGAAAGCCGCCACCTCGATTTCGCCGCGGGCGACATCGTCGAGGGCCGCACCGGCTGGCGCGAGATCGCCGCGGTCGATCCGGCGAAGGTCAAGCTGCGTCGCATCGATCCCGCCACAGCGCCGATCTCGACCGCGGTCGGCATCCTCGGCATGCCCGGCCAGACCGCCTATGTCTGCGTGGTCGACATCGCCCGGGTCCAGGCCGGCGACACCGTCGTCATCTCGGCCGCGGGCGGCGCGGTCGGCACGATCGCCGGGCAGATCGCCAAGCTTCTCGGCGCGCGGGTGATCGGCATCGCCGGCGGTCCGGACAAATGCGCCGCGGTCGAGGCGATCGGCTTCGACGCCTGCATCGACTATCGCGCCCCCGACTTCGCCGCGCGGCTGGCCGCCGCCTGCCCCGACCGGATCAACGTCTATATCGACAATGTCGGCGGCGAGGTCACCCGCACGGTGATGCCGCTGCTCGCCCACCGGGCGCGGATGCCGGTGTGCGGCTTCATCGCCCATTATGGCACCGGCATGGAGGGCCCCGGTCCCGACCACCTCCCCGGCTTCCTGCGGCTGGTGATGTCGCGGATGCTCGAGGTCCGCGGTTTCGGCGGGGCGTTCATGGCGGGTCCCGAGGCGCTCGAAAATCTGTCGCGCTGGCTCGCCGAGGGCAAGATCCGCAATGTCGAGGCGGTGGTCGACGGCCTGGAGAACGCTGCCGCTGCCTTCTGCGGAATCTTCGGGACCAACGCGCATGTCGGCAAGCTGATCGTACGGTTGGGACGGGAGTAGCCCTCGGAGACCGGCCAAGCCGTTGAAACACAACGTCGCCCCGGCGGAGGCCGGGGCCGCCCAAAGCTCAAGCGATTACTTGTCCGCAAGGGCTACAAAGCACGCGTTTACGGTCGGTTGGAAAGTCTTGGGCGGCTCCGGCCTCCGCCGGAGCGACGACTGCTACACTCCCGCCTTCACCATCTCGAGCAGCGCCAGCGTCCCCGCCCACGACACGCGGTCGGCCTCCTCGTCATAGGCGATCCCCGCGCGCACCATCCGGCCGATATCGGGATCGGTGAAGCCATGCGCCGCCTCGCTGAAGCTGGTGAACTGCAGCCGTACGCCGGCCCCGGCCATTTCGCGCTGGAAGGCGTCGACGGTCTCGGCCGGCACGAACGGATCCTTGGCGCCATGATAGACCGTCACCCGCCCGGCGATCGCGCCGGGCGCCGCCGGCGCCGCGGTCGACAACAGGCCGTGATAGCTCACCACCGCCTTCACATCGGCGCCGCTGCGCGCGAGTTCGAGCACGCACTGCCCGCCGAAGCAGAAGCCGATCGCCGCCACCCGCGCCGGATCGACCCCGGCCACTGCCTTGAGTGCCTCATACCAGGCGGCGACACGCGCGCGCAGCCGGACCGGATTCTGCTGGAGCGCGAGGAACGGCTCGCCCGCTTCGCTGGCATCGTCGAAATGGCGGCCGCCGCCATACATGTCGGTCGCCAGCGCGACGAAACCACGCCCGGCCAGCCGCCGCGCCCGGTCGCGGACGAAATCGCCGAGCCCGTGCGCGGTGTGCATCACCAGCACCGCCGGATGCGGCCCCGCGCCCTCAGGCCGCGCCAGCGCGCCGACCAGCGCCGCGCCGTCATCGTCGAGCGCGACATCCTCGAAACCGGTCATATCGCCCACCCTCAATCGTCGCCCGAAATCTGGATCGCCATGATATTGCCCGATCGACTGCGGTCGAGCGAGGGGTCGAAATCCTGAAGCTCCTTCGCCATCTGCGCCGACACCGCCGCCATGTCGTCGGTCTCGATCTCATAGGCGGTGACATAGGGCCACAGCTCGGCGCCAGGGATCTTGCCGCGCAGGGTCTTGTAACGGCGCGCGCTCTTCACCGCGGCGATCTTCCGGAACGCCGGCATATGGACCTCGTCATACCAGCGGTTGAGCCGTTCCTCGTCACCGTCGCCGTCGGTCGGCCCGTTGAGCGCCAGCAGCAGATATCGCGCCATATCCCTCTCCTCTTCGTCACGATCTTTGCACCGGCATAGCCCGACGATATCCGTATTATCGAGAATTATTTTTCCTGATATCGAATTTTATCAAGGACGCCGGGCTTATCCCGTGCCGCCATTGACCGCCTAATGGTGGCCTCCTATGACCATGAAATTCGAAATAGTGAAAAGTGCGCATGTCCGTTTCCTCTCCCGCCGTCCGCCGCGTCGTCGCCGTCCTGAACTTCTTCGCCGATCATCCCGGCCAGGCGTTCACGCTGACCGATCTGGTGCGCGCGCTGCGGCTGAGCCGGGCGACCTGCCACGGCCTGCTCGCGGGCCTGGTCGAGGCGGGCTATCTCTACCGGACCAGCGACAAGAGCTATCTGCTCGGTCCCGCGCTGGTCGCGATCGGCGAGGTCGCCAAGGCCAATTATTCCCCGCTCCAGGCCGCCCAGCCCGAGATGCGCAGCCTCGCCGACGAGTTCGACGCGATCTGCTCGATCACCTTCCGCGAGCGGCGCGAAGTGGTGGTGCGCGAACGCGCCGCCGCGGTCTCGCATCTCGGCTATTCGGTGCCGCGCGGCACCCGGCTGCCGCTCGGGGTCCAGTTCGCCAGCCTGTTCTTCGTCTGGTCGACCGCCGCCGAGATCAAGACCTGGCTCGACGATATCGATCCCGCGCCGACCGACGAGCAGAGCGAGGATATGCGCAGCGGCATCGCCTATCTGCGCGACCATGGCACGCTGTTCGGCGTCCGCAACCTGCGCAGCGACATCGCCAACCAGGCCCCCACCGAACCCGGTGCGCAGGACTGGCTCCATGGCGAGCGCTACAGCAACGCCCCCGTACGCCCGGTCTTCGCGATCGACCCCGACGAGCAATATCCGCTCGGCTTCGTCCAGGCCCCGGTCCTCGACGCCCGCCGCCGGGTCGCGTTCGTGATCGGACTCCAAGGCTTCAACCGGCTCTACAGCGGCGACGAGGTGCTGCGCATCGGCAAGCGGGTCCGCGAAGCCGCCGACCGCATCGGCACCTTCATCGCGCACGGATCCGCCACGCGCGGCTGAGGGCTGCGTAACCCCTTAATATTCGCCAAAACTCGCGTCATCCCGGCGGAGGCCGGGATCTCAGGAGGCTGACGCGCGCCCTTGACGCCTGAGATCCCGGCCTCCGCCGGGATGACGATGAATTTCACCCGCTCATCACCCCCGATTGACGCCGCCCACAGCCTCGTCTACCCCATATTCAGCGAACAACAGTTCGAAATATGGAATTAGGAGGATGCGCTGCGCTACGCCGGCTTCATCGATGGCGCCTATGTCGAAGGGCAAGGCGAAACGCTCATCGTCGAAAACCCCTCCGACGAGAGCATCGTCGCGAACTTCCAGGGCCTCTCGCCCGTGCAGGTCGAAACCGCGATCCGGTCGGCCCGCCGCGCCTATGAGCAGAGCGGCTGGGCCGCGCTTCCCGCCCGCGAGCGCGCCGTTATCCTGCACCGTTTCGCCGCGGCGATGGCGAAGCGCGCCGACCGGCTGACCGAACTCGCGATCGCCGAGGCCGGCTGCCCGGTCTCGTCGTCGGTGATGATCGCCCAGGTCCGCTCGCCGCTGCGCCATGCCGGCGAGATCATCGACCTGTTCCTGTCGCTGCCCGAGATCGAGGAGAATCCGATCCCGCTGTCCGAACGGGTCAACCCGATCGGCCAGGTGATCCAGAGCCTGCGCCGCTACACCCCGATGGGGGTGGTCGCCGGGATCGCCGCCAACAATGTCCCCTTCTACACCGCCTTGTGGAAGGTGATGCCCGCGCTGATCGCCGGCAATGCGGTGATCATCCGCCCCAACCCGCTGACGCCCTTGTCGGCGATGGTCTTCGCCGAGGCCGCGATCGAGGCCGAACTGCCGCCCGGCATCCTCAATGTGGTGATCGAGGGCGGGCTCGAGGGCGCGCAACTGCTCACCACCGACCGCGACGTCGACATGGTCGCCTTCACCGGGTCGAGCAGCGTCGGCGCGCAGGTGATGGCGCAGGCGGCGGCGACGATGAAGCGCGTCCAGCTCGAACTCGGCGGCAAGTCGGCGCAGATCTTCCTGCCCGACGCGGTCGAGCGCGCGACGATGGGCGCGCGCACGGTGTGCGTCTCGCATGCCGGCCAGGGCTGCGCGCTCGGCACCCGCGTCTTCGTCCCCGAGGAGCGCAAGGCCGAGGCGATCGCGGCGATGGTCGCCGAATTCGCGAAGATCCGGATCGGCCCGGCCAACGATCCCGAGACCCAGACCGGCCCGGTGATCAGCGCCGCCCAGCGCGACCGCTGCGAACATTATGTGAAGATCGCGGTCGCCGCCGGTGCGAAGGTCGCGACCGGCGGCAAGCGCCCCGCGCATCTCGCCAAGGGCTTCTACTTCGAACCGACCGTGCTCGACGTCCCCGACAATGCCAACCCCGCAGCACAGGACGAGATCTTCGGGCCGATCGTCTCGGTGATCGGCTATCGCGACCTCGACCATGCCGTCGCGATGGCCAACGACTCGCGCTACGGCCTGTCGGGCTATGTCCAGGGCGCCGACAAGGCGGCCGCGCTCAAGGTCGCGCTCGGCATCCGCAGCGGCACCGTCAACGTCAACGGCGCGCTCGCCAGCGCCTTCGCCTCGTCGGGCGGACAGCGGATGAGCGGGGTCGCCCGCGAACGCGGCATCGAGGGCCTGCGCATCTATCAGCAGCTCAGCTGCCTCAACATCGGAGGCTGACCCCATGGACGCTCTTCTCGCCGGCAAGGTCGCGATCATCACCGGCGCCGGCTCTGGGGTCGGCCGCGCCGCCACCCTGTTGTTCGCCCGCCACGGCGCCAAACTGCTCGCCGCCGACATCGATGCCGATGCCGCCGCGCAGACCGCGGCGATGGTCCAGGCCGAGGGCGGCCATGCCCGCTCGATCGGCTGCGACGTCGCCGATGCGGCCGCGGTCGATGCGACGGTCGCCGCCGCGGTCGCCGCCTATGGCCGGCTCGACATCATGTTCAACAATGCTGGGGTGACGATCGTCGGCAGCAAGGGCATCAAGAAGCTGGTCGAAACCACGCCTGCGGACATCGAGCGCCTATATTCGATCAATGTCCTCGGCGTGGTCCATGGCTGCCAGGCCGCCGCGCGCCAGTTCGCTGCGCAGAAGGCCGCGGGGCTGGACGGCGGACCGGGGGTGATCGTCAACACCGCCTCGATCGCCGGGCTGATCGGCTTCGGCGGGGTCGGCTATGGCGCGACCAAGGGCGCGGTGGCCAGCCTCACCCGCACCCTCGCGCTCGAACTGGGCGCGTCGGGGATCAGGGTCAACGCGATCTGCCCGGCGGGGATGCTCACCCATTTCGCCGGCATGAACCCCGACGCCGACAATGCCGAAGCGATGCGCCAGGGCATGGGGGCGATGTACCCGCTCGGTCGCGCGATCGATCCGATCGAGGCCGCCAACGCCGCGCTGTTCCTCGCCTCCGACATGTCCTCGGCGATCACCGGGGTGAACCTGCCGGTCGACTGCGGCTTGTCGGCCGGGATCAAGCCGCGCGGATGAGCGACGAGGCGCCGGTCATGCTCGTCGCCGGCGGCACCGGCTCGATCGGCAGCGCGATCGTCATCGCCGCGCTCGACGCCGGCTGGCGGGTCGCGCTCCACGGCCGCAGCGAACGGTCGGTCGACACCGCGGTCAATTGCCTCGCCTGGACCGGAATCGCCGCCGACCGCATTCGTGGCTTCCATGCCGATTTCGCCGAAACCGCGCTGGTCGGCGCGCTGGTCGAGGAGGTCGCCGGTTGGGCCGGCCGGATCGACGCGGTGATCGACTGTGTGTCGACCGGCCCCGCCGCCCGGGTCACCGGGCCGTTCGCCGACACCGATCCGGCGGGCTATGCCGGGCTGATGGATCTGTCGGCGGTCAATCTCCAGCGGCTCGCGCATGCCGCCCTGCCCTGGCTCGCGCGGCAGGGCGGTGCGCTGGTCGCCTTCGCGTCCGACGCCGGCCGCTTTGCCGCCCCGCGCCAGGCGATGATCGGCGCCTCGCGCGCGGCGATCATCGGCTTCGTCCGCAATCTCGCGACCGAGGTCGCCCGCGACGGCGTCCGCGTCCATTGCGTCTCGCCGAGCTTCGTCGACGACAGCGCCAGCGCCGCCCGGCTCGCCGCGCACAGCCCCGACCGGATCGAACGCGCCCGCGCCCGCGCCGGGCTCGGCCTGCCCACCCCCACCGACATCGCCTCGCTCGTCCTGTTCCTGTGCGGTGACGGCGCACGCCGCATCACCGGCCAGGTGATCAGCGTCAATGGCGGGCTCAACGCATGACAGGGAGAGCGACATGACCACCACCACCGCGCCGCGGCCGATCGGCGTCACCGCGCAAGGCGACATCCCCCGCACGCTCGACGCCGCGCTCGACCCACGCTGGCTCGAACGGGTGCTCGCACACGCCTTCGACGGCCGGCGGGTGACCGCGGTCGAACAGGTCGAACTGATCCGCACCGTCGCCACCAAGGTCCGCTTCGCCGTCACCTTCGAAGGGCTCGCCGAGCCGGTCGCGCTCTGCCTCAAGGGCCTGCTCGACGTCGACGCGGCGACCGCGCGCGGTGGCCCGGTGACGGTGCTCGAAGGCGATTTCTACGAGAAGCTCGCCCCTTCGATCGACGTGCGCGTCCCCGACTGCATCGCCGCGGTGGTCGATCGCGACGCGCAGCAGGGCATCATCGTCATGCGCGACCTGATCGCCGACGGCGCCCGCTTCTGCTCGGCGCTCGAGGCCTTCTCGGTCGACCAGGCCGCCGCCAGCATCGAACAGATCGCCCGGCTCCACGCGAAGGGCGACCTGCTCGGCGGCCGTCCGTGGATCGAACGGCGGATCGCCAAGCTCGCCGAGGCGCAATATGTCACCCAGCCGATGCTGCAGGAAATGCTCGACGGCCCGCGCGGGACGATCCTGCGCCCCGACATCCGCGACGCCGGCCGGCTGATCGCCGGCATGCGCGCTCTGTCGGCACGCGACGCCGAACGGCCGCAGACGCTGGTCCATGGCGATGCCCATGCCGGCAATATCTACCGCACCGCCGATGGCCGCCCCGGTCTGATCGACTGGCAGCTGCTCCAGAGCGGCGGCTGGGCGCTCGACATCGCCTATCATGTCGCCGCGGTGCTCGACATCGACGTCGCCGAGCGCGAGGAGCGCCGCCTGCTCGACCATTATCT
The DNA here is from genome assembly GCF_058801765.1 of Rhizorhabdus sp. GW822-FHT03C02. Lineage (NCBI taxonomy): Bacteria > Pseudomonadati > Pseudomonadota > Alphaproteobacteria > Sphingomonadales > Rhizorhabdaceae > Rhizorhabdus > Rhizorhabdus sp. GW822-FHT03C02. Next base: position 481,212 of record NZ_JBXANN010000001.1, on the reverse strand, counting down.
GGAGGTGATGCGCGGCCTCGGCGCGACCGTGCCCGACCGCGAGACCGCCTGGAGCCAATATCGCGAGTCCCCGGTCTATGGCTATTATCTCTGGGGGATCACCCGCCGGGTCGACCCGGCGATCATCGCGATCTTCGTTCCCCGGCTCGGGTCGGCGGTGACCCGGCACGACAGCTTCGGATTGCTGGGGGTTTAGGCGCGGCATCGACGGACTGGCCCTCGCCGACGAGAAAGTTTCGTGCACTAGTGACCCTTTGCACGATTGCCGCGTTGAGCTGTCGACTGGAGACTGTCCATGATACGCGTCATCCACACCGAGCCGCCGACCGTGATCAGTAAGGCCAGCGAAGTCGTCGTCGTCGGCCCCGACAATCTCGATCTGTCGCTCACCCCCGGCGCCGCCGTCCGCACCGCCGAGGAACTGGTGAAGAAGGCCGGCGAGGCGATCGGCAAACAGGCCGCCTCGAACGCCTATGCGAGAACAAGGGCGCCCAAGCGCGACTGATCGTTTTTCCGCACCCGGCGCTGGCGCGCTTCGGCCGACTATGCTGTACACATGATCAGCAACCTGCGCGCGACGCAGGAGCAGCATATGAGGGGATGGCGATGACCGAACAAGGCGGCGGCAAGCGGTACCGCGTGGTTCAATGGGCGACCGGCAATGTCGGCGCCCGCGCCTTGCGGCGGGCGATCGAGCATCCCGAGATGGAGCTCGTCGGCGTCCATGTCCACAGCCCGGACAAGGTCGGTCGCGATGCGGGCGAACTCGCCGGAATCGCGCCGATCGGGATCGCCGCCACCGGCACGCTGGCCGAGGTGATCGCGCTCGGGCCCGACTGCGTCCTCTATATGCCGCATGTCTGCGACTATGACGAGGTCTGCGCGATCCTCGAATCGGGCGCGAACATCGTCACCACCCGGATGGAGTTCCAGAACCCCGCCGCGCTCGACAAGGCGATGGCAGAGCGGGTCGAGGCGGCGTGCCAGGCGGGCAACAGCTCGATCCATGCCTCGGGCAGCAGCCCGGGCTTCATCAGCGAGGCGATCCCGATCGTGCTCGCCTCGATCCAGCGCCGGCTCGACCATCTGCGGATCGACGAGTTCGCCGACTGCTCGTCGCGGATCTCGCCCGAGATGCTGTTCGACATGATGGGCTTCGGCCGCGCGCCCGGCCCCGCCGACCAGGCGCATCTCGACCATGCCCGGCTCTGCTTCGCCCCCTCGCTCCAGCTCGTCGCCACCGCGCTCGGGCTGCCGATCGACGAATTCGAGGTGAAGGGTGCGGTCGGCGTCGCCCGCAACGACATCCATCTCGAGGTCGGGATCGTGCCCAGGGGAACCGTCGCCGCCTCGCGCACCACCCTCACCGGCCTGCGCGACGGCACGCCGCTGATGACCTTCACCACCACCTGGTTCGTCTCGACCGACGTCGACACCAGCGACGGCGAGACCTGGGAATTCCGCACGCCCTCGGGCTGGCATGTCGTGCTGCAGGGCGACTGCCCGCTCGACGTCGCGATCTCCTTCCCGATCGCCGCCGAACATTATGCCGACATGACCCCGGGGCTGACCGCGCACCGCCCGATCAACGCGGTGCGCTATGTCTGCGAGGCGCCGGCCGGCATCCGCACCACGGTCGACCTGCCGCAGATCATCGCGCGTCTCGGATAATAGCGGATCCCGATGAGTCTCATCGGGATCCGGTATCGGCCCATGCGGCGCCTGAGCATATCGATCGAGGATGCGTCAGCATCTTCGAGATCGCGTATAGGCCTCACGCCACCTTCAGCCGCTTCGCCAGCCACGCCTCGTCGGGCAGCGTCATCCCGTTCGATCCGGCGGTGCGGATCGAGCAGCACGACATCTTGAGCCGCACGAAATCCTCATACCAGGCGATGTCGTCGGTCGGGATGCCGGTGACCTCCTGCCACAGCGCGATCGTCTCCTCGCGGGTACCCATCCCCTCGAGCCAGCCGCGCTCGGCATTGGCGGCGTGGTGAAGCTCGGACAGGGTGATCCACCAGGCGAGGTCGTGGAGCGCCCCGCCGAGCGAGGGCTGTTCCCAGTCCATCACCGCGACCACCTGAAAATCGGCGTCGAACATCATGTTGCCGAGTCGCGCATCGCCCCAGACGAGCCCGGCGGGCTGGTTCTTCGGCCACATCGCCGCGAGCCGGTCCATCCCCGCCCGCAGCACCGGCCAGGGCCGATCTTCCTCGACCCAGGCGATGAAGCGGCGATATTTGTCCCACTCGTGCGCGAGCCCCTCCTCGGGGCCCAACGCGTCCTTGAGGAAGCCCAGCCCCTCGCGCGGCACCGACTGGATCGCGGCGAGCTGGCGCACCCCGCTCTCCCACAGCCGGCGGCGCTGGTCGGGGGTCGCGTCATACACCCAGCCGGTCTTGCCATAGGACGGCATGCTGACCGGCACCCGCCCGGTCTTCTTCTCCATGATGAAGAAGGGCGCGCCGAGCAGCGACGGATCTTCCTCCAGCCACATCGGCCGCGCCACCCGCACCGCGCCATGCTCATGGACCGCGCGCATGAGCTTATATTGTTCGACGAACAGATCGTCGGGAAACACCAGATGCGCGGTCGGCTTGATCCGCACGACATAGCCCTGGGTCCGGCGCGCACCGCCTTCGCTCCACGCGGCGTCGAACAATATCGTCTCGTGCGACATCCCCGCGCCACGCGGATAATCGAGATGGGTGACCGCGATATCGGTCGCGCCGGGCAGGCGATCGGCGAGCCACGCCTCGAGCGACCGCGCGAGCGGATCGAGATCGCGGACATGGGGCGCAACGATCGCGGCGGTCGACATGGGCTCTCCTGATTTGTTCGATATATCGAAATATTATTCTGATAAAATCGTAGAAGTCGCCCGCATCCAAGTCAAGGGTACGCGCCCTGCGTCCCGCCGCGACGCTTGACATCGGAGTCGGGCAAGGTCAGTATCTTTTCCATATATCGAAACATTGTTCGGGTTTTAACCGATCGGGAGAGAGACGATGGCAGGTGATGCGATGCTGGCCGAGCGGACGCCGGAGACGAAGTCGAAGCTGGGCTGGCAGCTTATCGATGCCGATGCGCATATCGATCCGCCCTATGAGATGTGGCGCGACTATCTGCCGGCGGCTCTCCGCGACCTCGCCCCCTATGTCGAGGAAGGCGACGAATGCGACTATGTGGTGTTCGAGGGCAGCCGCAAGCCGATCCGGATGATCAACAACCAGGCCGGCCGCAAGGGCGCCGACTTCAAGATGGTCGGCAAGCGCTCCGAACAGCGCGCGTCCTGGCTGCCCGACCTGCGGCTCGCCGACATGGACGCCGACGGCATCGATGCCGCGGTGCTGTTCGGCGGCGGCCCGCTCGGCACCTTCAACTCCGAACTCTATGTCGCCAGCTTCGAGGCTTATAATCGCTGGGTGTGGGATTTCTGCGCCGCCGACCGCCGCCGGCTGGTGCCGATCGCCTATCTGCCGATGCGCGACATCGACGAGACGCTGACGCTGATGAAGCAGGCCGCCAGGCTCGGCTTCCGTTCGGCCAACATCCCCGCCTTCCCCCAGTCGAAGGCCGGCTACAGCACCGGCGCCGGGGTCAAGGCGCTCAAGGAAGGCCAGGTCGCGGCGCTGACCGGCGATCCCAAGGGCGAATGGCAGTATAGCCACCCCGACTTCGACCGGCTGTGGGCCGCGTTCGAGGAATATGACATGACCACCACCATCCATCTCGGCGCCCGGGTGCCGCGCTTCGGCGAGAAGCAGTTCTTCCTCGCCGACATGCCGATGAGCAAGATGGCGATGGCCGAGCCGATCGCGATCTGCATCTTCAACGGCATCTTCCAGCGCTTCCCCAAGCTGCGCTTCGCCAGCGTCGAAAGCGGGGTCGGCTGGTTCGCCTGGTTCACCGAATATATGGACCGCACCTGGGAGAAGCAGCGCTTCTGGACCGAGAGCACGCTGACCGAGAAGCCGAGCTTCTTCATGGACCGCAACGTGTTCGGATCGTTCATCCAGGACCGGATCGGCATCCTCTGCCGCGATCTGCCCGGCGGGCGCAACATCATGTGGTCGTCGGACTATCCGCACAGCGAGACCACCTTCCCGATCTCGCACGAGATCATCGCCCGCGATTTCGAGGGTATTCCCGAGGCCGACATCAAGGCGATCACCTGCGACCGGGCGCGCAAGCTCTATAGCGTCGATTGAGCTGCGAGCGCGCGCTCGCCCACGCGTCGACATCGGCAGCCGCGCGCACTTAAGCCCTCTCCCGTTTTTCACGGGAGAGGGTTTGGGTGAGGGTCTTCTTCTTTCTTCTCACTTGGATCGATGGGACGCATGCCCCAGGAAGGAAGAAGAAGACCCTCATCCAACCTTCTCCCGCACGCGGGAGAAGGCTAAAAAGGAGAGGAACAACGCAAATGCCAAGGCCGCTCGAAGGCATCAAAATCGTCGAGGTCGCGATGTGGGCGTTCGTGCCCGCCGCGGGGGGGATCCTCGCCGATCTCGGCGCCAGCGTGATCAAGGTCGAACCGCCGACCGGCGATCCGATCCGCGGGCTGCAGATCGGCGGCCTGGCCAGCGATGCGCCGGCGTTCGACTTCTCCTGGGAGAGCTATAATCGCGGCAAGCGCAGCATCACCCTCGACCTGCGCCAGCCACAGGGGGTCGATATCCTCTACCGGCTGCTCGAGGAGGCCGACGTCTTCCTCACCAATCTGCTGCCGCCGGCGCGGCGGCGGATGGGGATCGACGTCGACACCGTCCGCGCGCGTTTCCCGAACCTGATCTATGCGACCGGCAGCGGGGTCGGCCAGCAGGGCCCCGAGGCCGATCGCGGCGGCTTCGATTCGATCAGCTTCTGGGCGCGCGGCGGCATTTCCTCGTCGTTGAGCGAAGAGGATGCCGAGCTTCCGGTCGGCCCGCCCGGCCCCGCCTTCGGCGACACGCTGAGCGCGGCGATGCTCGCCGGCGGCATCTCGGCGGCGATCGCCCAGCGCGCGATGACCGGCCATGCCTCGGTCGTCGACGTCTCGCTGCTCGCCGCGGCGATGTGGGCGATGCAGCGCCCGATCACCCAGTCGACCCACGACGGCGTCACCCGCTTTCCGCGGCCGAAGGCCGGGCTCCCCAACAATCCGCTGGTCAATGTCTATCGCACCAGCGACGATCGCTTCGTGTCGCTCTGCATGCTCCAGGCCCAACGCTATTGGGGAAAATTCTGCGAGGTCGCGGGGCGTCCCGACCTCGCCGCCGACCCGCGCTTCGCCGAGACCGCCGGTCGCAAGGCGCACATGGCCGAATGCGTCGCCGAACTGAAGGCGCTGTTCCGCGGCAAACCGCTCGCCGAATGGCGCGCCATCCTCGCCCGCCAGGACGGCCAGTGGGACGTCGTCCAGCATGTCGGCGAACTGAAGGACGACGCCCAGGTCCAGGCCAATCGCTATATCCAGACGGTGAACGACGATTCGGGGCGCGAACTGCGGACGGTGAGCGTCCCCTTCCAGTTCGACGGCGCCCCTTTGCCCTCGCGGCTCGCCCCCGCGCTCGGCGCCGACAGCGAGACGATCCTCGAAGGGCTCGGCTATGACGAAGCGGCGATCCTCGACCTCAAGATCGCCGGCGTGGTGTTTTGAGCCCCCCGTCTGCAACGCGCCAGCTGCCGGTGATCGACCGGGAAACCGGCTTTTACTGGACCGGCGGCGCCGACGGCCGGCTGCGGATCGCGCGCTGTGGCGGCTGCGGCCATTATCAGCATCCGCCGCTGCCGCGCTGCCCCGCCTGCGGCAGCGACGCGATCGCGCCGGCGCCGGTCTCGGGCCATGGCCGGATCGCGACCTTCACCGTCAACCATGAGGCGTGGAAGCCGGGGCTGTCGGTGCCGTTCGTCTTCGCCGCGGTCGAACTGGCCGAGCAGCCCGAACTCTATGTCTTCACCAACATCCTCGGCCCGGTCGAGGCGGTGCGCAGCGGGTTGCCGGTGACCGTCGTCTTCGAACGGCATGAGGATGTCTTCCTGCCGATGTTCCGGATCGACGACGATGTTTGAGACCCTCCCCGAAAAGCAGGTCGCCATCACCGGCGCCGGCCAGTCCGAGGTCGGCCGGCCGTCGAACCGCAGCGCGCTCCAGCTCACCGTCGACGCCTGCCTCGCGGCGATCGCCGATGCCGGCCTCACCCCCGCCGACATCGACGGCATCACCACCTATCCGGGTCGGTCGGGCGACAGCGGCGGCTTCTCGCCGGTCGGATCGACCGAGGCGATGCTCGCGCTCGGCATGGACCCGGTCTGGGTCGGCGCCTCGACCGAAGGCCATGCCCATATGGGCGCGATCATCAGTGCAATTCAGGCGATCGCCTCGGGACTGTGCCGCCATGTCCTCGTCTTCCGCACCGTCGCCCAGGCGACCGCGCGCGCGCGGGCGCGCACCTCGACCCTGCTCGGCGCCGGTGCAGGCGGCGCCGTGCGGGTCGACGGCGCCAATGCCTGGACGGTGCCCTATGACGCGCTGTCGCCGATCAACATCTATGCGCTCTACGCCCAGGCCTATTTCGACAAATATGGCGCGACCGCCGAACAGCTCGGCGCGATCGCGGTCAACGGCCGGGCGATGGCCGCGCACAACCCCAATGCGATCTACCGCAAGCCGCTCAGCCTCGACGATTATCTCGCCTCGCGGCTCATCTCGTCGCCGCTCCGGCTCTACGACTGCGACAGCCATATCGACGGATCGACCGCGATCCTGCTCTCGCGCCGCGACGTCGCGCGCGACCTCGCCCAGCCGCCGATCCTGATCGAGGCGATGGGCATGTCGATCGGCGGGCTCGGCTACGGCCTCCACCGCGGCGACTTCACCGCGCTCCCCGCCGACCGCGCCGGTGCGATGCTCTGGTCGCGCACCGACCTGAAACCCGCCGACGTCGATGTCGCCCAGATCTATGACGGTTTCTCGATCCTGACCCTGCTCTGGCTCGAAGCGCTCCAGCTCTGCGGCCGCGGCGAGGCGGCGGCGTTCGTCGAAGGCGGCCGCCGCATCGGCCTTGGCGGCGAACTCCCGCTCAACACCAGCGGCGGCCAGCTCTCGGCCGGTCGCTTCCACGGCTATGGCCATAGTTACGAGGCCTGCCTCCAGCTCTGGGGCAAGGCCGGCGCGCGCCAGGTCGCGGACGCGCGAGTCTGCGCGGTCGCCAATGGCGGCTATGGCTATGGCGCGCTGCTACTGCGGCTGGAGTGACTCTGCCGTCGTTCCGGCGGAGGCCGGAACCGCCCAAGGCTAGAGCGCGCGTTCGAGCCTTGGGCGGCCCCGGCCTCCGCCGGGGCGACGTCCCGATCACGGCACGCTCACGCTCGCGATGATCGCCGGATCGTCCCGCAACCGCAGATACAGCGTCCTGCCCGCCCCCGCCGGTACCGTCAGCGCGGTCCCGGTGAACCCGTCGGGCACCGCGACCGCATCGGTGAACGCCTCGTCGCGCGCGGCATCGCCGATCAGGAAGAGGTCGCGGCCCGCCATCTGGCAGGTCCGCTTCGCGCCGTCGCAGGCGAAGCGGGTCAGCACCGGCAGCCGCACCAGCGACGCCAGTGCGATCCAGTCGCTCGGGACTCCGTCCTGGATCAGGCGAAAGCGCAACGGTCCATAAGCGGCGGTACCTAGCAGCTTGCCGGGCTCGACCGTCGCGACCAGCACCTCGACGCTCTGCGGGATCAGCCCGTCCTTGGCGCCGATCACCGCCGAGGCGCGGCCGTCGGCGGTGGCGATCTCGATCGTCTCCGTACCGTTGAAACGCGCGCCGGGCGCCGCCCCGATCGAAAAGGTCAGCCGCGCATCCTGGGTCAGCGCCTCGTCGCCGCGCAGCGCGATCGGCAGCGCGCCGCCGGCGGGCGCGCGCGCCACCGTCCGCGCGATCAGCCGCGCCTTGGGCCGCGCCGCCGCGACGGTGACGCCGATCGACAATTTGCGGCCGTCGGCCAGCGTCACCCGCGCGCTGCCCTCCTGCCCCGCGGTCAGCGCCGATGCCGCCTCGGCATCGGCCGCCGCCATCGTCAGCAGATCGGTCTTGCCGCTGCGCTCGAGCCCGTCGGGGCGAAAATTCAGCCCGTCGAAGCTCAGCGACGACACCATGTCGAGCCGGTTGCCGCTGAGCACCCCGCGGCCGTCGCCGGCATAGAGTTTGAACGCCTCGAGCCGTGCCGCCTCGGGCACCACCGAGACCGGAATCTCGCGCGGCGCGGCGGCGCCAAATTCGCGGACCAGCAGGGTCATCTTGCCGCGCTTGGCCGCCGCCCGCGGGACCTGCAGCGACAGCCTGTTCGCGCCATCGGCCTTCCAGCCGAGCGCCTGGGTCGCGCCGGCGGCGTCGCGCAGCATCACCCCCTCGACGCACGCCGATGCGCCGCCTTGCAGATCGATGCCATTGTCGCGGCCGGTGACGATCGACACCGTCTCGCCGTCGTCGGCGGGCCGCCAGCTCTGCCCTTGCGGGTTCTGCAGGCGGAAGCGCGGGCCGTCGAACGGCGCGAAGCCCCAGGTCCCGTGCAGCGTGCCGTCGATCCACGGCCCGAAATCGGCGAGCTGCCAGCCGGCGTCGCCGATCACATAGCCGCCGCGTTCGGCATCGGCGCGCACCGGCAGATCGACCAGCCCGCCATCGGATTTCTTCACCCTGAGCGCCATGTCATGGGCATAGCCGGTCGCATAGACCAGCGGCGCGCCCTCGGCCGCCAGCACCGCCCCCGGCCGGGCCGCGCACAGCGCCGGCGCGGTGGCGACCGCGCGCAGCGGCGGCGCCTCGCCCGGCTCGATCGCCGGCATCGCGATCACCAGCGCCGATTTGGGCTTGTCGAACGACGGCGCGGCGTTGAGCACCAGCCCGATCCGCTCGCCCTGGAAGCGCGAGAGCGCGGGAATATATTGGAAATGGGTCGACTGGAACGCGCCGAACACCCGGGCGATGTCGCGGACCACGCCGATATAGGAACTATAATAGCCATAGCCGCCCTCGGGGGTCGAGGCGAACTGCAACGCCAGGTCGGTGGTGGTCGAGGCCAGCGTCTCGGTCAGCGAACTCGTATGGCCGTCGGCGAGCACCAGCGACTCGCGGCTCTGCGTCAGGCACGCCGCCTGGACATCGGCGGCCTGGTCGAGGCATTCCTTGTTGAGCTTGATCGCCAGGCTATGGGTCAGGATCGGCGAGACCGCCTCGATATTTTCGGGGCGGGTGCGGTCCTGGCGGCGGATCGCCTCGACGAAGGCGTCGAGCCGCGTGCGGTCGAGCGACGCCTGGTTGAGATCCTGGGTCGCGCGGACGAACGCGCCGGGCTGGCCGCGCACCGCGTCGATCAGCGCGCCGAAATCGCCGCCGGTGCTCGGCGCCAGGAACAGCACGAGCTGATGCGCGCCCTCGGGGACGACGATATCGAGCCCGCTTTTCTTCTTCTGCCAGGTCTCGGCGCGGAAGAACCAGCTCTTGGGCGGCGGGTTGGTCGCCCCGCGCAGGAAGGCCGCGACCATCAGATAGCGCGCGCCCTGGTCGGCGGGCAGCAGCGCGTCGATCCTGATCCGGTCGCCCGCCGCCAGATTGGGCACCTGGGTGATCGGCAGCGTCTTGCCCGCGCGATCGACCATGATCTGCAGGCCGGGGCCGGTGAGATCGAACGGCGCATTCTGCGCCGATGCCGCCGGCGGCGGCGTCATGAACAGCGACAGCGCCCCCAGGACGAGAGCGATCCTCTTTCGGTTCGGCTTCAAGAGAAACGCCGTCCTTTCAACTTTGCGCGCCATGGCGATCCACATGATGGGCCATGCCTATCGCCCGATGAAACGAGTGTGAACCCGGTCGGGTCCAGGCCCGACGACATCGATATGCGCCAGCTGCTCATACGGACAGCAGCACATAGCTCGTGCTGCGACCGCCGGCCGGTTCCTTGCCGAGCACGCCCCGCTTCACCAGATCGTCGATGTCGCGCAGCGCCGTGTCCTGCGAGCATCGGGCGATCTTCGCCCATTTCGATGTGGTCAGCTTGCCTTCGAACCCATCGAACAGAAGCTCGAGGAGCTTGCGCTGCCGCTCGTTGAAACCTGCGGCGGCATGTGCCTCCCAGAAGCGTGCCTTACGGAAGACCGAAGCAAGGATGGCTTCGGCGCGATCGAACGCGCGGTCCAGGCAGTCGAGAAACCATGCCAGCCAGGGCGTGATGTCCAGGTCGCGTTTCTGGGTCTTTTCCAGCAGATCATAATAAGCGTTGCGCTCGGCGCGGATCTGCGCGGACATGCTGTAGAAGCGTTGGGGACTCCGTTCGGATCGGGCCAGCGACAGGTCGGCGATCGCCCGGGCAATCCGGCCATTGCCGTCGTCGAACGGGTGGATCGTCACGAACCAGAGATGCGCGATTGCAGCCTTGAGAACCGGGTCCAGGGGTTGATCGCCCGCGAACCAGTCGAGAAAGGCCTTCATTTCCTGCGGTAGCCGGCCAGCAGATGGTGCTTGATAATGCACGCGCTCCCGCCCGATCGGTCCCGATACCACTTGCATCGGCCCTTGAGCGTCATCGCGCCAAGCGCCCACGACGATACGGCTCATCGCATTGCGACCGGTGGGGAACAGTGCTGCGTGCCAGCCGAACAGGCGTTCGTCGGTAAGCGGTTCGGCATAAGCCTGGGTCGCGTCGAGCATCATTTCGACGACGCCCTCGATATGGCGGTCGGCCGGCACGAGACCCGCCACGTCCATGCCCAGCCGCCGGGCGATCGACGATCGCACCTGGGCCTTGTCGAGCCGCTCGCCCTCGATCTCGCTGGATTTCAGCACGTCCTCGGTCAGGGTGAGCAACATCGCCTGCTCGCGCATCGCAAAGCCCAGTGCTTCCATCCGGCCGATCAGCCTGCCCTGGCGGTGGCGTACGGCAGCAAGCTTCGCCGACAATTGCGCATCGCGCCAGTGGAAGCCAGGCCAGTCGTCACGCTCGTGGATATAGGGCATATTCACCGCACCTCTGGCGAAGAACATGCCCTTATCGACCAAGTCGGGCAAGCGTATTCACCGCAAAAGATGCGGTGATTAAGCACGTCATTCACCGCATCGCCGTCACGGCTTCCGGTTCAGCATCTTGTCGACCGACGCCACCGTCACCGGATGATATTGTGGCCGCGCCTTCGCATAGGCCCGCTCCGCGATCGGCCTGCCCCAATCGCCCTGCTCGATCAGCGCCCGATAGACCGGGCGGATCAGCAGCAGCCGGCCGACCCGCGGCAGATATTCCTCGGCCGAGGCGACCGCGGGCTCGTAGCGGTTGCCGATCGCCAGCACGAGCCACGCCGACCGGAGATAGGCGTTCGGCGACACCGACAGCTTCATCGTCCCGTCGAGTTCGGCGAGCCGCGCGGCCGTCAGCTTGCGCGGCAGGCCGTTGAGGAAGCGCAGCCATTCCTGGGTGCCCCAGCCGGCATATCGGATCGACCCGATCGCCGCTCCGGCCTTCGCCGCGGCGATCGCGCGATCGACCTCGGCCAGCGTCGCCGAACGGACATGGACCGCATTGTCGGGCAGCCCCGGCTCATAGGCCCAGCGGTCGAGCTGCAACTTCGCCTCGAGCGCGGCATCGCCCTTGATCAGGTTCCTGCGCAGGTCGACGAGGAAGGCGGCGGTAGTCTGCGGCTGGAAGGCATGGCGATCGAAATAGCTGCGCAGATAAGCGTCCCAGCGCGCCCGGCCGACGGTCTGTTCGATCGTCCGCAGGAAGGTCGCGCCCTTGTTGTAGGCGAGCTCGCCATAGAGATCCTCGGGGTCGCCGTGCAGCCGGGTCGCGCTCGGCTTGCCTTCCTTCAGGTCGCGCTGGAGATCGTCCCACGACAGGTCGGCGAGGATCGCGGCGCGCTCCTTGCCATAGACGATCTCGTCGATGCGGTTCTCGAAATAGGTGGTGAAACCCTCGTTGAGCCAGCTGTCCGACCAGGTCGCGTTGGTGACGAGATTGCCCGACCAGCTGTGCGCGAGTTCGTGCGCGACGACGTCGGTGTTCGCCTTGTCGCCGGTGAACATCGTCGGGGTCAGGAAGGTCAGCGTCGGATTCTCCATCCCGCCGAACGGGAAGGACGGCGGCAGCACGAGCAGGTCGTAGCGGCCCCAGCGATAGGGACCGTACAGCCCCTCGGCGGCCTTCACCATGCGCTCGGTATCGTCGAGCTCGGGGGCCACTTTCGCGAGGGTCGCCGGCTCGGCCCAGACCCCGGTGCGGGTCCCCAGCGGCTTGAAGGCGAGGTCGCCGACCGCGAGCGAGATCAGATAGGGCGGCACCGCATGGTCCATGCGGAAGCTGAAGCGCCTGAGCCCGCCGTCGACCGCCTCGCCCTTCGGGGTCAGCCGCTCGCCGCTCATCACCGCCACCAGATCGGCGGGCACCGCGATCCGCGCGCTCCAGCTCTGGCGGATGCCGGGGCTGTCCTGGGTCGGGATCCAGCTGCGATTCTCGATCGACTGGCCCTGGCTGAACAGGAACGGCTTGACCTTGCCCGCGGTCAGCGCCGGCGGCAGCCACCCGAGCGCGCTGGCATCGGGCTTCGATCGGTAGGTGATCACGATCCTGCGCGCCGCGCCGATCGTCACCGTCAGCGGCGCGCCCTTGTAATCGTCGCTCGCCCCGACCGACCAGACGAGCGGCTTGCCCTGCGCGTCGGCGATCACCTCGATCACCAGCCCCTTGTCGTCGAGTATGATCTCCTTCGCACCCGCCGCGGCGAGGATGTCGAGCGTCGCGGTGCCGCGCATCTCCTTCGTCTTGAAGTCGGCGACGAGATCGAGATCGACATGGGTCACCCGCGCGATCTCGGGCCGCGCATAGGACAGCACGTCGCGCGCATCGGCGCTGGTCAGGATCGGCGACGGCGCGTCGGGCTTCGCCGCGAGCGGCGTGGCGGCGGTGGCGAGAAGGGCGGAGATCAGCAGGGCCGAGGGGATTGTTCGCATGGGCGCATCTTTGGCGTCCGCGGTGCGATGCCGCAAGCGGGGAGGACGGCGATCAGGTCCTCTTCGTCGTGCCAGCGAAGGCTGGCATCCATGTCTGGTGCGACAATCGACGGCATGTCGGGTGGAGAGAGACATGGGTCCCAGCCTCCGCCGGGACGACGGAAAAAGAAGCCATTATCCCCCCATTAACCATATTCCGTCATGGCTCTGCGCAAAGGAGACAAGTCCATGACCATCCCGGCCATCGTCGCGGGCGTCTCGCTCGGCCTCGACCTCGTGCGCAAAGTCACCGGTTCCGACAGCAGCAGCGGCAAATCGTCGTTCGAGCAGGTCCTCGCCGAGTTCAAGAAGGTCGCGGCACAGACCCCGGTCGAGCGCGCCTCCGAGGCGGTGCTGAAGAAGCATGGGCTCACCAAGGACGATCTGAACAAGCTGCCCAAGGCCGAGCGCGACGGCATATTGCGCGAGATCCAGGACGCGGTGAAGCGCGTCGTCGGCGTCGATCCCAAGACGACCACGACCCAGGGCTTCGCGTGATATCGGCGCCAATCCCCACCCTATTTCCGTTCGTGTCGAGCGTAATCGAGACACGCTCCACCAGCGCTACGTGTCTCGACTTCGCTCGACACGAACGGATTAAATATTTCGACCGCCAGGATAGATCACCCGCTTCGATCGCATCAGCAGTCCCAATATAGGCTTGAGAAGCCCTCGTTATCGCGCCTGACCGGGCGCCGCTAAGCCGTGCCGATCCAAAGGAGATCGAGATGGCACTACAGGCGCAGCGGCAACTCAAGCTCGGCGCGATCCTCGAAGGGGTCGGGGTCGATCAGGGATCGTGGCGCGACCCGGCGCTGCCCGGCGACGCCAGCGTCGACATCGACTGGTATATCGCGAACGCCCGCGCTGCCGAGGCGGCGAAGTTCGACCTCGTCTTCATCGTCGATTCGCCGTTCATCACCCCCGACACCGCGCCGCACTTCCTCAACCGGCTCGAACCGCTGACCCTGTTGTCGGCGGTCGCGGTGTCGACTTCGCGGATCGGCCTGGTGGGCACCCTCACCACCTCTTATTGGGAACCCTATAATGTCGCGCGCCAGTTCGGCTCGCTCGACCATATCAGCAAGGGTCGCGCCGGCTGGAACGTCGTCACCACCGGGCTCGAGGGGGCGGCGCGCAACTATGGCCGCGACGCCCATTTCGAACATGGCGTGCGCTATGCCCGCGCCCGCGAATTCGTCGAGGTCGTCCAGGGGCTGTGGGACAGCTATGAGGACGACGCCTTTCCGCGCGACAAGGCCGCGGGGGTCTTCCTCGACAAGGGCAAGCAGCATCCGCTCAACCACAAGGGCCAGCATTTCTCGGTCGCCGGGCCGATCGCGCTCAGCCGTTCGCGCCAGGGCCAGCCGGTCATCTTCCAGGCCGGCGACAGCGACGAGGGCCGCAATCTCGGCGCGCATATCGCCGAAGGCACCTTCGCCAGCGCCGAGGATTATGAAGGCGGCCAGGCTTATTATCGCGACCTCAAGGCGCGCGCCGCCGCGCTCGGCCGCGACCCCGACAAGATCGTGGTGATGCCCGGGCTGGTGCCGGTGATCGCCGAGACCGATGCGGAGGCGCAGGCGATCGCCGCCGCCCAGACCGCGGCACTCGACATCGACAAGCTGCTCGTCCAGCTCGGCCGCGCGTTCAACTATCACGACTTCCGCCAATATCCGCTCGACGAACCCTTCCCCGACGTCAGCCATGTCACCCTCAACAGCTATAAGGGCCATGCCGAGCGCATCATCAGGGGCGCGCGCGAACGCGGGCTGACCCTGCGCGAGGCGGCCTATCGCTACGGCATCTTCCGGTCGGACTTCGTCGGATCGCCCGAGACGATCGCCAACGAGATCGAGCGCTGGTTCGTCGGCCGCGCCGCCGACGGCTTCAACCTGCGCGTCACCCGTCCGGCCGATTTCGCGCTGTTCCGCGAACGGGTCGTGCCGATCCTGCAGGCGCGCGGGCTGTTCCGCACCGATTACGAGCACGCCACGCTGCGCGGTCATCTCGGGCTCGACGTGCCCGAGAACCGCCACACGCTGGCCCGTTCGGCGGCGCACGCGATCGCGGCCGAATAACCACCGATGAGCACGATCCCGCTGAAAGACCCGATCCATCTCGAGACCGACGTGCTGATCGTCGGCGGCGGCATGGCCGCCGGCTGGGCGGCGATCGCCGCCGCGCGGGCCGGCGCCGATGTCGTCCTCGTCGACAAGGGCTTCGTCGGCACCAGCGGGGTCACCGCGACCGGCGGCCCTAACCATTGGTGGGTAGCGCCCGATCCGCAGAAGCGCGAGGCGGCGATCGAGGAGCGTCATGGCCGCAGCCATGACCTCGCCGACCGCGCCTGGATGGCGCGGGTGATCGACACCACCTGGCGCAAGCTGCCCGAACTCGCCGGCTATTATCCCTTCGCCGGCGACGGCCATGGCGGGACCTATTATTCGGGCCTGCGCGGCCCCGAATATATGCGCGCGTTGCGCCGCTACGCGATCGATGCCGGGGTGCGCATCCTCGACCATCACCCCGCGCTCGAACTGCTGCTCCATCCCGACGGATCGGTCGCCGGCGCCAGCGGCCATGCCCGGCTCGACCGGCGCGACTGGACGATCCGCGCCGGCGCGGTGGTGCTCGCGACCGGCGGCTGCGCCTATCGGTCGGGGCTGATCGGTAGCCATGGCAATAGCGGCGACGGCTATCTGATCGCCGCCGAAGCCGGCGCCGAGCTTTCGGGGATGGAATTCTCCAACGCCTATTCGCTGTCGCCGATCTGGAACTCGACCCGCACTTTGCCTTATCCGTCAGCGCGCTTCTTCGATGCCGATGGCCGCGAACTCGACATCCCGCCGCCGCTCAAGGGCCCGGCGCATCAGGATGCGCTGGCGGCGGCGATGCTCGCCGGCCCGGTCTTCGCCGATCTGAGCGACGCGCCCGATATCCTCAAGCAGATCCTGCCGCGCATCCAGCCGGCCTCGCCGACCCCGTTCGAGCGCAAGGGCGTGCGCATCTTCGAGGACCGGTTCGAGGTGAAGATGTTCGGCGAGGGCACGATCCGCGGCACCGGCGGGCTGCGCATCGTCGACGAGGATTGCCAGACGACGGTGAACGGCCTGTTCGCCGTCGGCGATGCCGCGACCCGCGAGCCGGTCGCCGGCGCCACCAGTGGCGGCGGCGCGCAGAATTCGGCCTGGGCGCTGACCTCGGGCGATGTCGCCGGTGGCGCCGCGGCGGCGCTGGCACGCAGCAACGGCCGGCGTGCCGGCGATGCCGCGCGCGCGACCGGCACCGCCGGGCTGCGTCCGACCGCGGCGGCCCGCCGGCTCGACGAAAAGGCCGCGATCCTCGCGGTCCAGGACGAGACATTGCCCTATGACAAGGCGCTGTGGCGCACCGCCGCCACCCTCGGGACCTCGCTGCAGCGGCTCGACGGGCTGTGGCACGACTTCGCCGCGCACCACCATGCCGAGGGGCTCGACCGGGTCCATGCGCGCGAGACGGTCGCGATGATCGCGACCGCGCGCTGGTGCACCGCCGCCGCGCTCGCCCGCGACGAAAGCCGCGGCATGCATGTCCGCCGCGACGCGCCGCAAGCGAAGCCCGGCCTCGACCGACGACTCCTCACCGGCGGTCTCGACGCGCTGTGGACCCGGCTCGACGATCGGATTCCGGCCCGGCAGGAGATCGCCGCATGATCGCGCATATCTTCGCGGATCGCTGCACCGGCGAGAATGACTGCGTCACCGCCTGCCCGACCCATGTCCTCGATGCCGGCGCCAACGGCGTGCCGATCATCGCCCGGCTCGACCAGTGCCAGAGCTGCTTCATGTGCGAGCTCTACTGCCCCAACGACGCCATCTATGTCGCCGCCGACCAGCGCACCGCCGAGGCGGTCGATCCGGCGGCGATCCTCGCCTCGGGCCAGCTCGGCAAGCTGCGCCGCGATTATGGCTGGGCCAACGAGTCCGAAACCGCCCCGCCCAACCCGCTCGCCGAGTTCTGGCAGCTCGGCCCGCTGCTCCGCGAAGGCGCCGCGATCGCCGCGCGCCGCTACGCCGCCCGCCATTCCACCGAAGGAAACTGATCCATGGCCCTCCACGACCCCGTCGCCGCCGACGAACCGCAGAGCGCGATCGCGGCCCGCTATGGCCCGTCCGCCGGCCCCGCCGACATCCTCTGGAACGACACGATCGCCGACCTGCTCGCGCATCGCTCGGTCCGTGCCTTCCTGCCCGACGCGCTGCCCGATCATATCCTCGAAACGCTGGTCGCCGCCGGCCAGTCGGCGCCGAGTTCGTCCAACCTCCAGCTGTGGAGCGTGGTCGCGGTCGCCGACCCCGAGCGCAAGGCGAAGCTTGCCGACTATGCCGGCGGGCAGAAGCATATCGTCGACGCCCCCCTGATCCTGGTGTGGATCGCCGACCTCGCCCGCGGCCAGGCGATCGCCGCCGATGCCGAGGCGCCGGTCGAGGGGTTCGGCTTCCTCGAAAGCTTCGTGGTCGGCGCGGTCGATGCCGCGCTCGCCGCGCAGAACGCCGTGGTCGCGGCGGAATCGCTCGGGCTCGGCACCGTCTATATCGGTGCGCTGCGCAACCGCCCCGAGGATGTCGCCGCGCTGCTCGACCTGCCGCCGGGCGCCGCCGCGGTGTTCGGTCTCGTCGTCGGCCATCCCGATCCGGCGGCACCCGCGGCAATCAAGCCGCGCCTCGCCCAGCCGGCGGTGCTCCACCGCGAAACCTATTCGATCGACCGCCAGCGCCCGGCGATCGCCGCCTATGACGACACCGCACGCGCCTTCCAGGCGTCGCAGGGCCAGGCGCCGACCGGCTGGATCGCCCAGATCCTCGCCCGCAGCCGCAGCGCCGCCTCGCTCAACGGCCGCGACCGGCTGCGCCAGGCACTCAACGCGCTGGGATTCCCGCTGCGCTGATCCTGCGCCGACTTGCTGTACATCTTGACAGCATCCGTCCGGAAATTGTCATGCTCGATCATTGCCCATGCCGTTCGCGGCGGGGCAGTGGATCGGGCATGCGGCGCGCATATCGCGGACCGCCGGGATGGAGAGAGATATGAGCAGCAAGGTCGCACTCGTCACGGGCGCCGCCGCCGGCATCGGCGCGGCGATCGCGCACCGCCTCGCCAAAGACGGCATCGCGATCGGCGTGCTCGACATCCTGATCGACGACGCGACCCGGACCGCCGACGAAATCGTCGCCGCCGGCGGCCGGGCGGTCGCGCTCCAGGCGAACATCGCCGATCGCGCCGAAGTCGGCGCCGCGCTCGCGACATTGCGCGAGAAGCTTGGGCCGGTGACGATCCTCGTCAACAATGCCGGGATCACCGGCTTCGTCCCGTTCCTCGAAATGACCGACGCGCAATGGGACAAGATGCTCGAGATCAACCTCAAGGGCACCTTCATCGTCACCCAGCTCGCGCTGCCCGACATGATCGACGCCGGCTGGGGCCGGATCGTCAACATCTCCTCGTCGAGCGCCCAGTCGGGTGCGGTACGGATGGCGCATTATTCGGCGTCGAAGGGCGGGATGATCGCGCTCACCAAGACGCTCGCCCAGGAATTCGGCCCCGCCGGCATCACCTGCAACACGATCCCGCCGCGCTTCGTGATGAACACGGTGATGTCCGAAAAGGCGTTCGAACAACCCTTCATGCAGGTCCAGCGCGAGAACATGGCCAAATCGGGCCCGATCCCGCGCCAGGGCGAACCCGCCGACATCGCCGGCGCCTGCGCCTATCTGGTCTCCGACGAAGCCGGTTACGTCACCGGCCAGATCATCGGCGTCAACGGCGGGCGGTATATTTGATGGCGTGCGTACGGTGAATTGCTGTGCGCAGGGTGCACACGGCGCACTGTTCCGCGCGCCAGGTCATTTCAGCTTCCCGGCCGCATCGCCAGCGCCGCCAATCCGGTCGCCTCATCGGTCATGAACAGATAAGCGTCGGTTTCCTTTTTGCGGTCCTTGTTGATCGAACTGGCGGGCACCGCACCTGTCGTCTTGTCCTGATTGACCGCCAGCCAGGTCCGCGCAGCGGCGACCCTAGGGCTGATCGGTACGCCGGCTTCCCGCAGCACCAACGCGACGAGCGCCGTCGCATAGCCATCGCTTGTTTCGGGCAGCGGCGTATTGTCGACGCGCTTCCAGGACGACAGGCTCGTCAAGCTCCAGCCGCCATCGGCTCCCTGCGCCGCAAGCAGCTCATCGACGATCTGCTTGCGCTGGGCAGACTCCAGCACACCGTGCAGCCGGCTGTCCGCCCACAGGATCAGGCTGCGTGTGTAGAGTGACTGACCGGTCGATCCGGTCTTAAGATAGCCGCGCAGCGCTTCGACATTGGGCGCGATCGCGGGGTCCGCGGCATAGCCGTCGGGCGCCCGGGCAACGGCGAGTGCCGCGAGTGTCGCGCCCCAATAGGTTGCGGTCGGGGACTCGAAGGGCTCGAGATGGAAATTCAGCCAGGTGAAGCCGCCTTTCATGTCGCGCGAGTTCATCTGCAGCGCCCACATATTGGCGAAGGCCTGGCGGGTATCGGGCCCTAAATGGCCCCGCTCCTGATCCCTGGTCGCGAGGATCAGTGCGTTGAGCACGGATTCCACCCCGCGGGACTCGCTCGATTTGGGTACGCCGCTTTTCTGGTCGGGATAGAAGGGTTCAACCTGATCCCACAGATAGACCCGCTTCACGACATCGTCGAACATCGCCATTTCCGACACGCCCGGCTGAGCTTGCCCGAGCTGGCCGCGGAGCGTTCCGCGCGCGAGGGTGTGCGGCAACGACGTATGGCAAGAGACGCACCGGGTGCCGTGATCGCGTTCGGCCTTCGGCCATTGGCGCCACCAGGTCAGCCGGTCGTCGAGATAATGCGCGGCCGCCGCCGCGTCCCACGCCGGCGCCTTTCGGGACACCGCCTCTCCCCGCGAAATAACGGCGGCAGTCAGCAGGGCAGCAGCAGACAGGAGGGGCCAGCGCATTTCAAATCTCATCGGTAAGAGTTGGCAACACTATGGCGTCACGAAGTCGTGACGGGAGCGACGACAGGCATTCATGTCCGGCCAGGGCCGGGGATTCCGGTGAGCGCAGTGGCTATGACCGCCGAAGCACCCAAGGAGAATGCGCACAATATAGGACATATGTCAAAGATTCGAACCGGCGCCCCGACCCGTGGCCGGCCTCAGTCATTTTCGCCCTTCTCAACCCCCATTTCACCTCATCTGTCCGCGGCTTGGGGACAGACGCGACGGCGACAGATTCATGGCGGACCGTGGATCGGCGCGTGTCATTCGACGACCCGCAGCGCTTGTTCGAGGTCAGCGATCAGATCGTCGGGATGCTCAAGTCCGATCGACACGCGCAGCAACGATTCTGGTGCAACCGTCGCTGGTCCCTCGACCGACGCGCGATGCTCGATCAGACTATGGTTGCCCCCAAGGCTGGTAGCGCGGGTGAAGATCGCGAGCGCCGCAGCAAACGCCATCGCGCGCTCCCGCCCGCCCTCGATCTCGAATGACAGCATGCCGCCATAGGCCCGCATCTGCCGGGAAGCGACTTCATGACCATCGTGCGAAGGAAGTCCCGGATAATGGACCTTGGTAACCAGCGGCTGGCCTTCGAGGTAGCGCGCCACCGCAAGCGCGCCGGCGCAATGGACCGCCATCCGCGCCGACAGCGACGCTGCGCCGCGAAGCGCAAGCCAGCAGTCGAAGGGCGCGGCTACCGATCCCTTGTGGCGTTGAATCGCGCGCAGCTCGCGCAGGCAACCGCCGTCTTCACGCACGATCGCCGCGCCCAGCATCACGTCGCTATGACCGCCGATATATTTTGTGAGCGAATGCACGACGACATCGGCTCCGAGGGCGAGCGGCTGCTGGAGCAGCGGGGTCGCCCATGTGTTGTCGACGACGACCGCGGCGCCGAACTCGCGACCGATTGCCGAGACCGCGGCGATATCGACGATGCTCACCAGCGGATTGGACGGCGTCTCGATCCAGATCACCGCCGGCCTCACCTCGCTGCAGGCTTCGAGGAGAGCTGGAAGGTCAGCCATGTCGATAGCGACGACATCAAGCCCACGGCCGAAGCCGGTGTCGGACAGAAGCGACCGCACGCCGAAATACATATCCTTCGGCAATATGATCCGCCCCGGGCGTTGCGCGACGATCGTTTCGAGCACCGCGGCGATCGCCGCCATTCCCGACGGAAAGGCGACCGCTGCGTCGCCGCCCTCCAGCGCGGCGAGGCATGTTTCGAGCGAGCGACGGTTGGGATTGTCGTCGCGGCTATATTCATAGCCCCGGGAAAAACCGCCATCCGCATCGCGTTCGAAGGTGGTCGACAAATGGAGCGGCGCAGCGACCGCGCCGGTCGCGCGATCGATGCTGCGCCCAGCGTGAACGGCGAGGGTCTCGGGACGCATCGTCATCTTGGTCCGCTCGGCGAGACGCTCGGGCTCTGGCGACCGACCATAGCGGCACCGGCGGCCAGTTGAATCAGGCAGACCGTCACAGCGCCGCTTCCATGCCGCGCTTTTCGATGATGGCCGCCATCGGCGAGCCCGGGTCTGACGCCCGCAGGCCGGCGACCACGCCTGCGCGATTGGGCGCCGACTGGTTCTGACTGGCCTTCCATTTCCCCTCGATCCGATCGACCGGGATCTCGACCCCGCGAATGCCCCTGAGCTGACCGGCAATGAAGTCAGCCGGCGCATCACCAACCGCCCATGGCTTGTCGCGGGCACCCTCTTGTAACGCGGTTAGAGCTTCGATCTGCGCAAGCAGCCACTGTGCATCGTCGATGACGACGGGGCGCCCCCACGCCTGAACGATCACGTAATTCCAGGTCGGCACGACCTTCCCGTGTATCTGTTTGCCGGGATACCAGGACGGCGAGACATAGGCTTGCGGTCCCTGAAAGATGACCAGCGCCTCGCAGCCCTGCTCAAGGTCGCGCAGCTGGGAACTGACCCGGGCGAGATGTGCTCGCAGCACCGGCTGCCCGGCGCCCCGCTCGACCAGCGTGAAGGGAACGAGATTGGCAACCAGCCCCTCCTCCCCATGTGTCACCAGCGTCGCCAGCGGGTTACCGCGTATCGCATCGTGCAAGACTTCGGGGCGGTCTTCGCGAAAGGCTGGAGGGCGATACATGGGTCGATCCGATCCGAATTGTGTATGGCGCGGCTTAGAGGAATACGCGCAACAGAAGCGAAGCAGCCAGCGCCAGCATCGTCATACCGACGACAGCATCGAGCACGCGCCACGCCGCCGGCCGCGCGAACAGCGGAACGAGCATCCGGGCGCCGTAGCCGAGCGCGGCAAACCAGACGAAGCTCGCGGAGGCGGCGCCGATGACGAAGACCGGTCGCAGCGCGGCAGGCTGTGACACCCCCGCGGTGCCCATCAAAAGCACCGTGTCGAGATAGACATGCGGGTTCAAGAACGTGAATCCGGCGGTCGCGGCGATCGCGCTGCCGAGGGTCACGGCTTCGCCGGACGCCACGGCCATCGCGGCCGGCGCCGCCATCCGCTGCAGCGCCTTGATCCCATGCCAGCCGAGAAAGCCCGCACCGCCGATCGTGAGACCGAAGGTCAACTGCGGTGCCACCGACAGGAAGGTGCCGACGCCGCCGACGCCCGCGGCAATCAGCAACGCATCCGCACTTCCGCAAAACAGCACGACAGCGCCGACATGCTCACGTCGCAGGCCCTGCCGCAACACGAAAAGGTTTTGCGCACCGATCGCCATGATCAGCGCGGCCGACAGCGCAAAACCGCTGAGAAAGGGAGAGAATATCGGGGCCATGCGGCCATCTGGCGCGCCAATAGGGATAAGGCCAGCTTGTTTTTCTAATGATCATGAAGCACCACTAATGCATGATAGACTACACCGCCCTCGCCGCCGTCGCGGCGGTCGTCCGGGAAGGCAGCTTCGAGCGGGCAGCCCACATGCTCGGAGTGACGCCCTCGGCGATTTCGCAGCGAGTTCGCGGCTTCGAAGATCGGCTAGGCGCGATCCTGATCGTCCGCGGGCAACCCTGCACCGCGACCGAGCGCGGACGCGAGCTAGTCGCCCATTTCGATCGGGTGCATCTGCTCGAAGCCGACCTCAGCCCGCTGCCCGGTGGCGAGACCGGTCATGATCGCACACCCGCTACGCTAAGAGTCGCGGTCAATGCGGACAGCCTCGCGACATGGTTTCCCGAGGCGGTCGCGGCGTTTGCGCGCGACACCGGCATGCTGATCGAATTGACCATCGACGATGAAACCAACACCGCCGAGCGGCTGAAATCGGGCGAGGTGCTGGCGGCCGTGACCTCCGACCCTGAGCCGGTACCGGGATGCAAGACCACTCTGCTGGGCGCGCTGCGCTACGCGGCATGCGCAAGCCCCGATTATATGGCTGAACACTTCACCGGCCGCCTGCCAGTCAAAGCCCTAGAAACGGCGCCCTATATGCGGTTCAATCGCCATGACAAGCTGCAGGCGCGGTGGGCGCGCGACGCGCACGACGTTGCGCTCAGCGCCCCCACCCACTGGATACCGTCCGCGCAAGGCTTTCTCGATCTCGCCCGCTCTGGACTTGCCTGGGGCCTGCAGCCGGTATCGCTTGCCCAAGCTGATCTGGATGCCGGCCGCCTCGTAGAGTTACCTCCGATGACCCGGCTCGATGTGAAGCTCTACTGGACGGTCACCAGACTTCACGCAAAGTCGCTGGTCGGCTTGACCGACGCGGTCAGGCGCGTTGCGCGCGACAGCCTGATAGCGGTGACGGATTAATCTGCGGCTTGATCGACGACGGCTGGCGAGCGTCCCTAACGGTACCCGCGATCTGAAAAGGCGCTGCAATTCGCCACTTTCCGCTTTAATCCACATGTTGAAATGCGGTAAAAATCGCGTCTGGACAATAGCTCGAATTTTAGCAATATCCTTCATATACAGCCACTTATGGGCATCTCTGGCGCGTACGGTGCATTCCCCGCGCCTACCCTTCACCGCCCCACCATCGCCGCCATCTGCGGCGGATAGCGCTCGCCCTGAACCTCGACGCCATCGAGCGCGGCCTGGATCTCGCCCAGATCGGCGGCGGTCAAATCGACGTCGGCCGCGCCGATATTCTCCTCGAGCCGGTGCAGCTTGGTGGTCCCCGGGATCGGCACGATCCACGGCTTCTGCGCGAGCAGCCAGGCGAGCGCGATCCGCGCCGAACTCGTCCCCTTGCGCGCGGCGATCGCGCCGATCAGGTCGACCAGCGCCTGGTTGGCCTGGCGCGCCTCGGCCGAGAAGCGCGGCAGGCCGTTGCGCATGTCGCCCTTGTCGAAGCTGGTGTCGGCGCTGATCGCCCCGGTCAGGAAGCCGCGGCCGAGCGGGCTGAACGGCACGAAGCCGATCCCCAGTTCCTCGAGCGTCGGCAGGATCTCGGCCTCGACATCGCGCAGCCATAGCGAATATTCGCTCTGCAGCGCCGCGACCGGTTGCACCGCATGCGCGCGCCGGATCGTCCCCGCCCCGGCCTCGGACAGGCCGAAATGGCCGACCTTGCCCTCGGCGATCAGGTCCTTGACCGCGCCCGCGACCTCCTCGATCGGCACGTCGGGATCGACCCGGTGCTGGTAGAACAGGTCGATATGGTCGACCCCGAGCCGCTGGAGCGACGCCTCGGCGACCGCGCGGATATGGTCGGGCCGGCTGTTCAGCCCCTCGCGCTGCTGCCCCTCGGCATCGACGTTGAAGCCGAATTTGGTGGCGATCACCACCTGGTCGCGCAGCGGCGCCAGCGCCGCGCCAACCAGCCGCTCGTTGGCGAACGGGCCATAGACCTCGGCGGTGTCGAAGAAGGTGACCCCGCGCTCGACCGCGGCGCGGATCAATGCGATCGCCGCCTCGCTGTCGGCAGCGGGACCATAGCCATAGCTCAGCCCCATGCAGCCCAGGCCGATCGCCGACACTTCGAGCTGCCCAAGTTTCCGCATCTTCATCGTCGCGTCTCCCGTCGTCGATCAGGTTCCACAGAAGGTCCGCAACACCCGCTCGTCGGGCAAGGGCGGATCGGCAAAGGCCTCGCGGCCGGGCTGGTCGCGATAGGGATTGGCGAACACCGCGACCAGCGCCTCGAACGGCGCCAGATCGCCCTGCTCGGCGGCGGCGAGCGCGGCCTCGACCCGGTGGTTGCGCGGGATATA
Organism: Rhizorhabdus sp. GW822-FHT03C02; assembly: GCF_058801765.1. NCBI lineage: Bacteria > Pseudomonadati > Pseudomonadota > Alphaproteobacteria > Sphingomonadales > Rhizorhabdaceae > Rhizorhabdus > Rhizorhabdus sp. GW822-FHT03C02. The sequence goes on along the minus strand of NZ_JBXANN010000001.1, from coordinate 456,016 downwards.
GGCGGGATTGACCGCGTCCATCGCCGCGCGGCGCGCCTCGGCCGACTGCGGATCGCGGGCGAGGCGCGCATGCCAGGTCGCGAGCCAGGCGTCGCACGCGGTCGGATCGACGAATAGGCCGCGCAGCGCCTCGACCGGCTCGGGCCCTTGCGCCCCGCTCAGCCGGCGGAAGAACAAGGTGAAGTCGACCTGGTTCTCGCGCATCGCGCCGAGCAGTTCGGCGGACAGCTCGGCATCGCCCGGCTCGGCGGTCGCCAGACCGATCTTGGCGCGCAGCCCGGCCTCATAGGCGTCTTCGAACAAGGTCGCGAAGGCACCGAGCGAATCCTGCGCCGCGGCGATCGCAGCGGTCTCGTCTTCGTCGATCAGCGGCAGCAGCGTCTCGGCGAGCCGGGTCAGGTTCCACAGCCCGATATTCGGCTGATTGCCATAGGCATAGCGCCCGGCCCGGTCGATCGAGCTGAACACCTTGGCGGGATCATAATCGTCGATGAAGGCGCAGGGGCCATAATCGATCGTCTCGCCGGCGACCGACATATTGTCGGTGTTCATCACCCCATGGATGAAGCCGATATGGAGCCAGCGCGCGATCAGCGCCGCTTGTCGCCCGACCACCCGGTCGAGCAACGCGCGATAGGGATTCGGGGCATCGGCCGCGTCGGGATAATGGCGCGCGATGACATGGTCGGCGAGCAGGCGGACGCCCTCGGTGTCGCCGCGCGACGCGAAATATTGGAAGGTGCCGATCCGGATATGGCTCGCGGCGATCCGCGTCAGCACCGCCCCCTCGGTCGGCCGCTCGCGATAGATCTCGTCGCCGGTCGCGATCGCCGCGAGCGAGCGGGTGGTCGGGACGCCGAGCGCCGCCATCGCCTCGCTGACGATATATTCGCGCAGCACCGGGCCGATCCCCGCGCGACCGTCGCCGCCACGCGAAAAGGGCGTCCGCCCCGATCCCTTGAGCTGGATGTCGCGGCGCCGGCCGTTGCGATCGACGACCTCGCCGAGCAGGATCGCCCGCCCGTCGCCGAGCTGGGGCACGAAATTGCCGAACTGGTGCCCGGCATAGGCCTGCGCGATCGGCTCCGATCCTTCGGGAATCGACCGCCCCGACAACCATTCGAGCCCGTCGGGCCCCGCCAGCCATGCGGTGTCGATCCCCAGCTCCTCCGCCAGCTCCAGGTTCATCCGCATCAGCCGCGGCTCGGGTGCGCGCATCGGCTCGACCCGCGCGAAGAAGCGGTCGGGCAGCCGGGCATAGCTGTTGTCGAAGGGGGGATGATAGGCCATGCCGCCCATATGGCACTCGGCCGTGACGGCTTCCAGTGGCGCAGCCCGCTCAAGCTGCAACGGCGGTGCGAGCGCGACAGCGCAACAAGTCCAAAACTCAAAAACCACCGTCGCCCCAGCGTAGGCTGGGGCCCATGTCTCTTGCCCCAAAAGCTGCCGTCTGAGGTAAGAGCCATAGGCTCCAGCCTACGCTGGAGCGACGGTTGTTGGGAAAGGAAAGACCGTCAAACCAACGACAGCAGCGGATACCCCATCAAGCGAAACGTCGCGAAGGCGGCGCGGGCATCGGCCAGCGCCGGGTCCTCGCCGAGCCGCCGATCGAGCGCACGGAGCAGCGCGCCAACGCTCGTCGCCTCGCCCCCGGCGATCAGCGCTCCGAACAGGTCGACCAGCCGCGCCCCGGCGTCGGTGCGGACCGCCTCGGTCGATCCGAGATAGGCCGCCGCCCGCCCCTCACGCACCCAGCGGCAGCCGAACGGCGCGGTGCTGCGGGCATATTTGAGCGTGTCGCAGGTGAAGCCGACGATCAGACCGGCGGGCGCCGAGGATGGTGTCGCCTCGACATGCCGCCAGCGCAGCGCCTGATAGCCGCTCCACCCGCTTTCGCGGCCATGGCCGAGATAGGCCGCCAGCCGCGGGCCGCTCCCGAGGCGCTCGCACAGCTCGGCGCGGCCCAGCCGGTCGGCACGCCAGTCCTCGGTCCGCAGCGCCGATCCGGCGAGCCCCGCGCGCATCCGATCGAGCAACGACGCGGCAAGATCGAGGTAGAAGTCCTGCCCCATCGCCATCGCCGCCCAGCCCCGCAGCCCCTCGCCTTGTCGGGCAAGCGCGGCGAGCCAGCGATCGAGTTCGTCGTCGCGGTCGGCCTGGACCAGACCGACCGGCACTCCGCCGATCACCGGTGCCGGCGTCAGCCGGGCCGGGCTGCGGCGGCGCGGCGCCACCAGCAGCAACCCGTCGGCCGGGCCGCCCCGTTCGATGATCCGCGCGAGGCCATAAGGATCGCGCGGGTTCGCGCCGGGCTCGCCCCGCTTGACCGGCGACGGCGCGATCGCGTCGGGGAGCGCCGCGGCAATCTTGTCGCCGAGGCGCCCCGGCGCGACGAGGATCAACCTCGCCGGCCGGGTCACCGTCCCGCTCACGCCGCCTGCAGCTCGTCGACATAAGGCTGCCAGTCGGCATAGTCGTTCGCCGGCATGTTCAGCAGATAGCGCCGCACATAATAATGCATCGCGATCTGCGCCCGCATCTCGACGTTGAAGGATTCGAGCTTGCCGCCGCCGGCCTGGAGCGCGGTCTCGGCGCCCTTGCCATAGGCCTTGCCCACCTTCACCTTCTCGGTGCCGCCGACATAGTCGCTCGGCAGGTCGATCGTCGTGTCCTCGTTCGAATAGCCGTAATTATATTTGTCGTCGGTGTTCTGGGCATGGATCGCCTCGGCCATGTAAAAGGGGCCGGTCACCAGCGCCTGCCAGACATGGGTGAGCTCGTGGATCAGCGTATAGCGCTTGATCCCGTCGTCGACGTCGAAGTTGATCAGCGTGTCGGTGGTGAAGGGGCGCGAATCCTCCTGGCCCCGGAACCAGTCCTGCAACCCGAAGATCACCTTGTTGGTCAGGCTCTCGGCCGAAACATAGATTTTGTCGAAATCGAGCGAGTTGCCGAAGATCCGCTTGCCATCGGCCTTTTCCAGCGCGGTCAGCGGCCGGTAGCTGGCCAGCGTGTTGAGCAGGACGGAAACCACCGTGCCGACCAACCCGGCGCCGACCTCGGCCGCCGCTTCGAGCATGTCGACCACTGGCTCCTCGAGATTGTGGAGGGTCAGGGTCACGTCCTCGATCAGCGCCTTCGCGGCATCGATCGTCATCGCCTTGAAGATGTCCTTGGTGGTCTGGCCGAGCGTCTTGACCGCGCGCAGCAGATTTTCGAGCCCCTGCCCCGGATGCTGGATCGTCTCGACCAGCAGCGCACCGAGGGTGACGCCGGCCGCAAGCAGCGATTTGGTCACCTCGAGCGCGATCGCGAACGGCCGCTTGGCAAGCGTCACCATGAAGTCGGCGAGCACCGCGCCCGCCGCCAGCGCACCCTTCACGAATTTGGCGATGCCGGGGATGAAGTCCTTCTCGAGATAGAGGAGAACGAACGACACCGAATTCTTCAGCGTGGTGGTGATACGGCCGATCGTCTCCCAGATCGCCAGGCCCTGCTTGCGCGCCCAGTCATAGGCCTTGGTCAGCGCCTCGCCGATCGACTCCCAGGCGGCGATCGTGGCTTCGAGCACCGCCCCGCCCTTGGCGAGCGCCCAGTCGAGCGCGTCGGAAAGCTTGCCGCCGGCATAGCGGATCGCCTCGAGCGCCGGCCGCAGCACCGCCGCGACCGCGCCCTCGGCCTGCGACAATGCCCAGTCGAGCACCTCGCCGATCGGACCCAGCGCCTTGAGGATGCCGTGCACCATCTTGCGCAGCGTCCAATAGGTCTTGCCGGCGACATCGGCGAGCAGCTCGGCGACCTTGATTCCGGCGGCGAGCGCACCGCGGATCAGCTTGGCCGACAGCTTGTAGGTGCATTCGAGCGCCTTCGCGATCACCGACGCGAGCGTCTGGCCGAGTTCGAACCCGGCCTTGATGAACTTGCCGAGCGCGTCGACCGCCATGTCGGCGAAGTCGATCATCAGCCCGACGAAGCTGTTGCCGAGTTCGAGCAGCGCCTCGACGACCCGGCGCATCACCGCGAACGCACGCCCGGCGGTCGCGGCGACGAAATCGACCAGATCCTCACCCGCCTTGCGGATGCCCTGGATGACCGCGCCCATCACCTCGACAGTCTTGTTCACCGCCCATTCGGCGAGATCGACCGCGGCATTGCCGAGCGTCTTGAGCGCCTGGACCATCGAGGTCAGCGTGCTGAGCGTCGCCTGCGCGGCCTGGTCGAGCAGGCTGACGACGCTGTGCCCGAGTTCGAGCAACGCCTTGGTCGCGACGGTGAAGATGTTCCACGGCTGGGTCACCAGCGTCTTGACGATCGTGAACAGCGTCTCGCCGGCTTGCAGCATGACCGCAAGGGTCGCCTTGAGGACCGCAAGCCCCGCGCTGAACGCCGCGCCGACGATCTGGAACAGCGACTGGCCGACCGCCTTGAGCGCGCGGAAGATCGCGCCGGCCGCGTCGATCGCCTGGTTCGCGGCCCAGGCGAGGATCTCGACGAAGCTCTTGCCGGCGTCGCGCAGGGCGCGGACGACATCGATCGTGGCTTCGATCGCCTGCCCCACTGCCCAGGCGAGCACCTCGCCGAGCGCGAGGCCGGCCTTGATCACGCCCTTGACGAATTTCTTGAGCGCATCGACGCCCTTGGCCGCCGCTGCCGCGAGGATTTCGGCGACGCTCTTGGTCGCCTGGACCAGCGCGGTGACCAGATCGGCGATCTGCTCGACCGTCCAGCTGATCGTTTCGACCACGACATCGACGAGCGACTTGGCGGCGCTGGCCACCGCATTCGCAAGCGAGCTGATCCCCTCGACGGTGGCGTCGACGACATCCTCGACCCGGTCGACGACCCAGCCGGCGGCGTCCTTGACGGCGTCGACGACGAAGCCGTCGGTGCCGGCCTCCTTGACATTATGTTTGCGCAGGGTGGCGCCGGCGATCTGCAGCCATTGCGCGATCGGCCGCATCTCGCCGCCGGCGGCGAAATAATCGGCGACGAACGCGTCCGCATCTACGCGCGGCAGGGTGCTGATCTCGTGGACCAGCATCAGGCTCGTCCCATCGAGCCGCGCCGCGGTGGAGAGCAGCCGGCGGGTGTCGGACGAGCCCTTCGCCGCCCAGCCGACGATCGCCGGCAGTTCGTCGCCCGCCTGCTCCGCCGTCATGGTCGCGAAGATGCCGCGCGCGAGCCGCAGCCCCGAGGTGGTCGATTTCTGCAGCGCGATGCCGATCGCCGGGCCGAGATCGGCCCTGGCGATGCCGACGGCGCGAACCTGCTCGCCGGCGGCGGCGATGCTGGTGAACTTGATACCCTGAATCGTGGTGGCGAGATCGGACATGATAGACACCCTTTCCTCTAAGCAACTGACACAGTCGGCCGCTGTTCGGCGGCCGGGGTGCGTTTTACTTGAGTCGGGATGCGTTAACCGTGATCTCGGCCACGCTCTCACTCTCGCCCCTCCCTGTTCAGGGAGGGGTTAGGGGTGGGTGGCGAAGCCAAGGGCTCGATGCCCTTGGCGTAGCTTCTCGCGGAGCGGTCGGAAAGCTCGCTTCGCTCGCCACCCACCCCACCCCCTCCCTTTCAAGGGAGGGGCGAGAAAGAAGAAAGCTAGTCCAACGCCACCGGCGCCCCTGTCCCCATATAGTCCGCGAGCACCCGGTGGAAATTGGTCACCCCGCGCTCCTGCACCGGGTTCGGGCGCGGCCCCTTGAAGCCGCGCGATTTCAGGCCCTGCTGGACCGCCTCCATATTCGCGAAGTCCTGGCCGAGCACCTTGCGCCACGCCGCCTCGTCCTCGATCGGCACATGGACATTCTCGACCCGCGGCTCCGCGCCTTCGGGGAAGCGTTCGAGGACATAGACCTCGAAGATGCAGCGATCGGGGTCATAGCCGTCGGGCCGCGCGCGGTAGCACAAAGCGAAGGTCGGCCCCTGGATCACCACCGTGTTCGGGAAGATGTGCCAGACGGTGCCCGCCTTGGCGAAATGCGCCGGATCGATCTTCGGCCAGAGCACCCCGCGCGCGGCATCGTCCTTGGCCGCCTGCATCATCAGATGGCCCTGGACCTGCATCGCCGGGGTGCCCGCGGGCAGTTCGTCGACCAGCCGGCTGGCGGCGTTTACGATCGTCGCGGTGGTGGTCGCGTTGACCTCGTCATAGAGTTGCTGGACGACCTCGTGCAGCGCGATCCGCATATCGATATTCTCGGCGCTGATCCCGCCCGAGGCGCCGCCGAAGCCCTTCTGCGCGGCCGGACCGAACACGCTGTGGCGGCCATGCGCCATGCTCCAGGTCGACTTGGCGCCATATTTGGTGAGCTGCGGATGGGTGCCGACGACATGATAGCCCTCGACGAACGCCTCGAGCGCGATCTTCCAGTTGCACGGGAAGCGCAGCCATTGCCGCCAGCGATAGCGCATCCGGTCGAGTTCGAACGGGTCGAGCATGTCGGCGGCGGTGCCGAGATAGTCGCGCAGCGGCTCGGTCTCGGGGTCCATGCAGACGAACACCCAGCCGCCCCAGCTGTCGACCCGCGCCTCGGCGAGGCGGATATTCTCGTCGGTGAGCGCGCCTTCCCAATCCTCGCGGGCGAGCGCGTCGACATTCTCGCCCTGGAGATTCCATTTCCAGCCATGGAAGCGGCAGACGAATTTGCGGGTGTGGCCGCAGCCGCTGGTCAGCCGCCGTCCGCGATGCTGGCAGACATTGTAATAGGCGGCGATCCGGTCCTCGGCGACGCGGGTGACGATGATCGATTCCTCGAGGATGTCGTAGGTGACGAAGTCGCCGACCCGGGGTATCTCCTCGAGCCGGCACGCGACCTGCCAGACCTTGCCCCACAGCCGTTCATTCTCGGCGCGGGCATAGGCTTCGGACACATAGGGCTCGATCCCGATCACATTGGGCCGATCGGTGATCGGGCGGCTGGTCTCGCTCATCAGGTTCATCGCGGGCCTCTCCCCTGCTTGATCTTGTCGGCGAACGCTAAGCCCCGGCTCCGTCCCCGGGGAAGCGACGCGCACCGGAAATGACAGCATCGCCCGGCGGCGACAGGCTAAAGAGGCGGGCGGCGGCCGTCGCCGCGGGAGGTCAGCCGACAACCGCAAGCCGGCTTGTCCCCACATGAACTGCGGCGTTCGGGCCATGGCGCCGGGCGGCGGCGCGACTATCACCAGTCCGAACGATGAACCGCATGCCGGAGAGTGACATGGCCGATCAAGCCGCCGTCGAGGACAAGCCCGCCCCTACCGTCAGCCTCGACACCAGCGACGTCGACCAGTGGGTCGGCAAGCCGGTGATCTTCGCCGAGATGTGGGAGCCCTGCAACGGCACCGACATCCGCCGCTGGGTCCAGGCGATGGACTATCCCAACCCGATCCACTGGGACGAGGAGTTCGCCAAGGCGTCGAAGTTCGGCGGCCTGGTCGCGCCGCAATCCTTCACCGTCGCGATGGACTATGGCCATGGCTGCCACCCCGCCTGTGTCGGCAATGTCCCGGGCACCCATCTGATCTTCGCGGGCGAGGAATGGTGGTTCTACGGCACCCCGGTCCGCCCCGGCGACAAGCTGACCCAGGCGCGCCGTTTCGACGGCTATAGCGTCACCGACACCGCCTTCGCCGGCCCGACGATGTTCGCGCGCGGCGACACCGTCCACCGCAACCAGCATGGCGCGCTGGTCGCCAAAGAGCGCGCGACCGCGATCCGTTACCTGACCGAGGAGGCCAACAAGCGCGGGGTCTACGGCAAGGACAAGCGCGCGCCCAAGCGCTGGACCCAGGCCGATGTCGAGGAGATCGCCCGGCTGCGCCACGAATGGATCCTCTCCAACCGCGAGGGCCGCTCGCCGCGCTTCGCCGACGTCCAGGTCGGCGACAAGCTGCCGCGCCGGGTGATAGGCCCGCATTCGGTGGTGAGCTTCGCCAATGAATGCCGCGCGCACCGCCAGAATATCTGGGGGACCTGGCGCTGGAACGTCCCCGAGGGCGTCCACGACCCGGCCAAGGAAGACGCCGGCTTCGGCAAGACGATGTCCTACGACCATGATGCCCGCAAGATCGACCCGCGGATGGGCGACGGCCTCTATCACGGCCCGTCGAGCGGCCATATCAACCCCGACAAGGCCGAGAAGGTCGGGATGGGCGGCGCCTATGGCTATGGCGCGTCGATGAACGCCTGGTTCCTCGACACCATCGCTTACTGGGCCGGCCATGACGGCTATGTCTGGCATTCGAAGACCCAGTTCCGCAGCCCGGCGTTCGAGGGCGACGTCACCTATGTCGACGGCGAGGTGATCGAGAAGACCGAGCTGTCGCCTTATGGCGTGCCGGTCGTCCAGGTGAAGCTGACGATGACGACCCAGGATGGCGACATCATCCTGACCGGCAAGGCCGACGTCGAACTGCCCTATTGATGGCCGACGCGAACGCCTTCGCCGCGCCGTCCGCGCTCTCGCTGGTGCGCGGGCTGCCGCTCGTCGAGGAGCCCGGCATCGGCGCGCTCACCGTCGCCGGCTATGCCCGCGAGGTGACCGCGCGCTTCGCCGAGCGCGAGGCGCTGGTGATGCGGCTGGCCGGCGAGCGGATCGCCTGGAGCTATGCCGAGCTGTGGGAGCGCTCGGTCGAGGTCGCCCGCGCGCTGATCGCCGCCGGGGTCGGCAAGGATGCCCGGGTCGGCATCCTGATGACCAACCGGCCCGAGTTCATCGCCTCGGCCTTCGGGATCGCGCTCGCGGGCGGGGTGATCGTCGCGCTCAGCACCTTCTCGACGCCCTATGAGATGGACCATCTGCTCAAGGCCTCGAACGTGTCGCTGCTGCTGTTCGACCGGCAGGTGCTCGGCAAGGACTTCGGCGCGCTGCTGGCCGAACTCGAACCGCGGATCGCCACCGCCGCGCCGGGCACGCTCGCGTCGGCGCGCTATCCCTTCCTGCAGCGGCTGGTCGCGCTCGACAGCGTCACCACCGCGCCGGGCGACGTCCCCGCCCCCGCCGCCGCGATCGAGTTCTGGACCGACTTCCTCGCCGCGGGGCAGTCGGTCGATCCCGCGCGGGTCGAGGCGCGCGCCGCCAGCGTCCATCCGAGCGACACCGGCGCACTGTTCTTCTCGTCGGGCACCACCAGCCTGCCCAAGGGCATCCTCCACGCCCAGCGCGCGCTGGCGCTCCAGTGGTGGCGCTGGCCGCGGATCATGGACGTCGACCCGTCGCGCTGGGAGGTGCGGAGCTGGACCGGCAACGGCTTCTTCTGGTCGGGCAATATCTCGATGGTGGTCGGCGCCGCGCTGTCGACCGGCGGCGCGGTCGTCCTCCAGCCGATCTTCGAGGCCGAGGCCGCGCTCGACCTGATGGAGCGCGAGCGGGTGACGATGCCGATCGGCCGGCCGCACCAATGGGCGCGGCTGCAGGCGACCAATCGCTGGGCCGACGCCGATCTCAGCAGCCTCCATTATGTCCGCCAGGACACCGCGCTGTCCGAGCATCCCAGCGTCGCCAGCGACTGGCGGCTGGGGATGGCGTTCGGCACCACCGAGACGCTGACGATCAACACCGCCGCCGAGAGCAACAATGCGGTCGAGGTCGCGCTCGGCAGCTTCGGCCGGCCGCTGCCCGGCAACATCCTCAAGATCGTCGATCCCGAGACCGGCGCGATCGTCCCGCGCGGGACGCGTGGCGAGCTGTGCCTCAAGGGGCCGACGCTGATGATCGGCTATGTCGGCAAGACGATCGAGGCGACGTTCGACGACGAGGGCTATTTCTGCACCGGCGACGGCGGCTATGTCGACGAGACCGGGCGGCTGTTCTGGGAAGGCCGGCTGACCGAGATCATCAAGACCGGCGGCGCCAATGTCTCGCCGCTCGAGATCGATGCGGTGATCGCCCATTATCCCGGGATCAAGAACAGCCAGACGGTCGGCATCCCCGACGACATGCTCGGCGAGAAGGTGGTGAGCTGCATCGTGCCGCAGGACGACGCCGCGCTCGACGCCGAGACGATCCGCGCCTTCGTCCGCGAGCGGCTGGCGAGCTTCAAGGTGCCGCGCGAGATCCTGTTCTTCGACGAGGCCGATTTCGCGGTGACCGGCAGCGGCAAGGTCAAGGTGACGATGCTGCGCGAGCTGGTGGCGGCGCGGCTGGCGGGCTAGCCCGTCGCACCGGCAAGGAAAGCCGCCATGGCGACCAAGGTCAAAAGCTTCTGCCGCAATTGCGGGGCGCTCTGCTCGATGGAGCTGACCGTCGAGGACGAGCGCATCACCGGGGTCACAGGCGACGGCAGCGCCTCGCCTTATGGTGCCTATCTCTGCCCCAAGGGCCTCGCCGCGGCCGACTTCCACAATGGCGCGGAGGACCGGCTGCTGACCAGCCGCAAGCGCAGCCCGGCGGGCGAGTGGTCCGAGATCGCCGCCGACCGCGCGCTCGACGAGATCGCCGCGCGATTGTCGGTGCTGGTCGATCGCCACGGCCCGCGCGCAGTCGCCTTCTATCATGGCACCGGCGCCTATCGCAGCACGCTGGGCGGGCTGATGGAGCGCGCCTTCCAAGCGGCGATCGGCACCCCCAATTTCTTCTCGACGATGACGATCGACCAATCGGCCAAATGGGTGACCGCGGGACGGATGGGGGTGATGGCGAGCGGCAAGCCGCGGCTCGACGATGTCGATCTCGCGGTGATCGTCGGCAACAACCCGGTGGTCAGCCACCAGACCTTCCCGTTCGCGCCGGGCGAAAGCGGCGCGCCGGGCAAGGCCTATGCCGCGGCGCGCGAGCGCGGCATGCGGATGATCGTTATCGACCCGCGCCGCACCGAGACCGCGCGCTATGCCGACCTGCTGATCCAGCCGTTGCCCGGCCAGGACGCGGCGCTGTTCGCGGCGATCGCGCATATCCTGCTACGCGACGGGACGTACGACCGCGGCTTCTGCGACCGCTTCGTCGGCCAGCTCGACGAGCTGCGCGCGGCGGTCGCCCCGTTCACGCCGGCGATGGCGTCGGCGCGCGCCGACGTGCCGGTCGAACAGATCGAGCAGGCCGCGCGATGGATCGGCGAGGCGCGGCGGCCGTTCGTCGGCAGCGGCAGCGGGCCGTCGATGTCGGCGCACTCGAACCTCAACGACCATATGATCGAGGCGGTCAACGCGCTGGTCGGCGGCTATCGCCGCGCGGGCGACCTGATCCGCAATCCGGGCAGCCTCAAGCCCGGCGCGCCGCGCGCGACCGTGGTGCCGCCGACGCGGAGCTGGGAGCGCGGGGTGAAATGCCGGACCGCCGACATCGGCGCGATCTACGGCGAATTCCCGACCGCGCTGCTGCCGCAGGAGATCCTCGCCCCCGGCCCCGACCGGATCCGCGCGCTGATCGTGCTCGGCGGCGATCCGCTGATGGGGCTGGGCGATCCGGCGCGGGCGCTGCCGGCGTTCGAGGCGCTCGACCTGCTGGTGTCGATCGACGCGCGGATGAACGAGACCGGGCGCCGCTCGCATTATGTGATCGCGACCAGCCAGCCGTTCGAGCGCCACGACATCTCGATCCCCGGCGACGCGCTCTACCCCCGCCCCTTCGCCCAATATGCCCGGCCGGTGGTGCCGCGCCCGGCCGGGACGATCGACGACTGGGAGGTCTATTGGGGCATCGCCGCGCGGATGAAGCTGCCGCTGACCTTCAAATATTGGAGCTATGGCCAGCAGTTCGACGCGATCCCGCGCGGCCTGCCACTGGGCATCGACGCCCCTCCGGCGGCCGAGGATCTGGCGCGCTTCCTGTGCGGCGAAGGGGTGGTCGACTTCGACGATCTGCTCGCCCATCCAGGCGGAGTGCGGCCCGACCTGCCGCCGCGCCATGTCGAGGCGGTCGCCGACGACGGCGCCCGGCTCGCGCTGTGCCCGCCCGACGTCGCCGCCGAACTCGACGCGGTGCTGCACGAAGCCAACGATGACCGCTTCGCGTTCAGGCTGACCTGCCGGCGGATCCTCGAGGCGATGAACGGCGCCTATGTCGGGTCGCGCGGGGCGCGGCGCAAATATCCGGTCAACTTCGCCTATCTCAATCCCGACGACATGCACACGCTCGGCCTCGCCGACGGGGATGCGATCGAGATCGTCTCGGAGCATGGCCGGATCGCCGGGATCGCCAAGGGCGAGGACCGGCTGCGGCGCGGGGTGGTGTCGATGACCCATTTCTTCGGGACGCTCGAAGGCGACGAGCCGCCCGCGCGGCGCGGCAGCTACACCGGGCGGCTGACCTCGCTCGATCGCTATCTCGAACCGATCAACTTCATGCCGCGCTTCTCGGGGATTCCGGTCGAGGTGCGGAATTCGGCATATTTCGGAAAGTTGGAAGAGAGCGGGTCGGCGTGAAACGCCATTGGGCATGTGCCTGAACCCTGCCCGCCAGCGTTGACTCGCTTCGCACGGCAATGTTAGGCACTCGCTTAAATCAGAGCGATTTCGAGGTCGCCTGCGCCGATCGGACGTGCGGAAAGCGAGGGGAGCGATGGAGACCGAACCGGCCGTGCGGATCGCGCCGCTGCCACGCGAGCAGTGGACCGACGCGGCACGCGAGGTGTTCGCCTTCTGGGGCGAGCCCGATGCCTGGGAGCAGGGGTCGAAGACCAATATGCAGATGGTGATGGCGAACCACCCGCCGCTCGCCATGGCGTTCAACAACTTCGGCAGGCATGTGCTGATCGCCAACAGCGCCCCGGCCTGGGCGCGCGAGCTGGTGACGCTGCGGATCGCCTGGCATCTGCGCTCGCATTATGAATGGCATTATCATGTCGGCTATGCGCTCAAGCTCGGCATGACGATCGAGCAGATCGCCGCGATCGGGGTCGGCCCCGACGCCGGATCGTGGAGCGAGGCCGATGCCGCGCTGCTGCGCTGCGTCGACGAACTCCGCGCGCATTCGCGGGTGACCGACACGACCTGGGCGACGCTCGCGCGCCATTACGACACCCCGCAGCTGATGGATCTGATCTTCACCCTCGGCCAATATGTGATGCTCGGCTGGGGGATCGCCGCGTTCGGGATCCAGCTTGAGGACGGGGTCGACCCGATCGGGTTCGACCTCAAGACGCGCTCGGGCGCGTCCCCCGTCGCACGGCTCAAGCCCGGCGAGGCCGACGACCGATAAGAGATGAGGAGACGGGCATGAACAGGTTGGTCGGGAAAGTCGCGATCGTCACCGGTGGCAGCCAGGGGATCGGGCTGGCGCTGGCCCGCGCCTACGCCCGCGAGGGCGCCGCGGTGGTGATCTCGAGCCGGCGCGCCGACGCGATCGAGGCGGCAACACATGAACTCGAACGGCAGGGCGCGCGGGTGATCGGGGTCCAGGCCGACGTCGCCAGCCGCGACGACGCCAACCGGACGATCGCCACCGCGGTCGAGCATTTCGGCCGGATCGACATCCTCGCCAACAACGCCCAGGCGACCCGGCAGGCGAAGATCGAGGACATCACCGACGAGTCGATCGCGCTGACCTTCGGATCGGGGCTGTTCGGCACGCTCTACCATATGCAGGCCGCCTTCCCTCATCTGCGCGAGCGCGGCGGATCGGTGCTCAACTTCGGCACCCGCCAGGGCATCTACGGCGAACCCGGCGACGGCATCTACGGCGCCAACAAGGAGGGCATCCGCGGACTGTCGCGGTCGGCGGCGCGTGAATGGGGCCAGTTCGGCATCAGGGTGAACGTGATCAACCCGGCCGCGCTCAGCCCCTCGGCCGAAAAGGCGCTCAACGCCGATCCGGTGCGCGCGCAGAAATATTATGACGAGATTTCGCTGCGGCGCTTCGGCCGCCCCGACGAGGATATCGCGCCGATCGCGGTGTTCCTCGCCAGCGACGAGGGCCATTATGTCACCGGCCAGACGATCAATGCCGATGGCGGACAGATCATGCTGTAAGCGGCGCCCACGCCCCGGCCGCGATATAAGAAAAAACGAATGGTCGACAACGAGACGATGACCTGTCTCGTGCGCAGGCGCTGCGGATAAGGTCGCACCGCGGTCCCGATTGCAACCCGCGGCGTCATCGCGGGTTTCGCTCATCGGCGGCACGGTCCGTCGAGGGAGCCTATGCGAATCTGGCGGCGGGCGGGCGATATCATCCGGGAGGCCAAGGGCGCGTCGCACGCGCCGATGCCCGAGGCCGCGGTCGAGGCGGGGTGGTTCGAGGCGTCGCTGTGCCGCAACTGCGACGCGCCGCTGACGACGCCCTATTGCAGCCAGTGCGGGCAGAAGGCCGCGAAGCGGTTGGTCTGGAAGGATATCGGGCTCGAGACCTGGGACCGGGTCCGGCTGTTCGAGATCGCGCAGGCGCGGACGGTCGTCAGGCTGGTGCTGTCGCCCGGGCGGGTGGCGCGCGAGTTCGTGCTGGGGCGGCGCAGCGCGCATATGCACCCGCTCAAGCTGATGATCGCGCTGGTCGCGGCGCTGGTGCTGATGCTCGCCGCCAACCGCTATTTCGGCCATTACGAATTCGCCGGCCAGAATGCCGATGTCGACCGCATGGCGCAGCGGGTGATGGCCTATGCCAACTGGAGCTTTTCGCTCGGCATCGTCGCGATCTTCCTGGGATCGTGGACGGTGTTCGGACGCAGGCTCGGCTATAATGCGATCGAGCATGGCGTACTGTCGATCTTCTGCCAGAACATCATCCTGGCGGCGATCATCATCAACCTGCTGCCGACGTTGATCTGGCGCAGTCCCGACTTCATCCTGTGGCACAAAGCCGCGTCGCAATATTATCTCTATGCGATCAAGCTGCTGGTGGTCGGCATCGCCTATCGCCAGTTCTTCCTGCTCGACCTCAAGCGCGACTGGCCCAGGCTGCTGCTCGCCTGCCTGATCTATGTCGGCGCGAGCTGGGTCCTTCTGCGCGTCTATGCGTTGGCGATCCTGTGGCTGGTGAGCCGATAGGGCCGAGACCCTGGGTATAGGAGGGATCATGCGACGGACGGTGATGGCATCGACGGGGCTGACGGCATCGCTGGCGGCGCTGCTGCTCGCAGGATGCGGGTCGAAGGACAAGGAGCAGGCCACCGGCGCGCTGTCGGGATCGCAGAAGGTCGAGGCGATCGCATCGACGCTGCAGGCCTGTTCCTATGACGGATCGCCGGTCACCGCCGACGCGCAGACCCTGACCGGCACCGCGCCCAACGACTGTTCGCTCGCGGTGCGGCGGATCATGGGCTTCACCGGCCTGCCCGCCAATTTCGTCGTCGTGTCGGGCCCGGTCGACAATGCCGCAGCGGTGATCCTGCTCGACCGCAACCGGATTCCGCAGCGGGTGATCGCCTTCAATCCGCGCTTCATGGCGACGGCCGAGGCGCGGGTCGGCGGCAATCCGTGGGGGCCGATCAGCGTGATGGCGCACGAGATCGCGCATCATCTGTCGGGGCATACGATCGTGCCCGGCGGGAGCCGCCCCGAAATCGAGCTGGAGGCCGACAAGTTCAGCGGCTTCGTGCTGCAGAAGATGGGCGCGCCGCTGAACGACGCGACCCAGATGATCCTGACCGTCGGCAGCGACCATGCGAGCCCGAGCCACCCGGCCAAGCAGCAGCGTGCCGAGGCGATCCGCCAGGGCTGGGTCCAGGCCTGCCAACAGGCGGGCGGCAGCGGGTGCGCGGGCGGCAGCGCCTCCCCGCCCCCCGACCCCGCCACCGCTCCCCAGCGCCCGGCATCGCCGGTGCAGATCGCGTCGGCCGCGGCGGCGCTGCCCGCGCCGGGATCGATCCCCTTCAAATATGGCCGTTTCATCATCGACGAGACCGGCAAGCTCGATCCCGTCCGGGCGAAGGCGATCGACGCCAAGCTCTACGCGCTGGCGAAGAATGTCGGGGTCGAGTTCACGATCCTGGTGGTGAAGGACCTGCATGGCCTGTCGGCCGACGACTATGCCTGGGCAATGATGCGGCAGTTGCGGGTCGGCAAGCTCGACGTCGGCAATGGCGCGGTGGTGGTGGTGGCGCCGCGGCAGCGGCAGGCGGCGGTGGCGTTCGGCCCTGGCCTCGCCAAGGAAGCCGAATTCTCGAACCCCAAGGCGCAGCTGCTCAACTGGATCGACGCGGCCTGGGGCTATTGCGACGATGGCGACGGGTGCCAGGGCTGGACCGACAATCTGTTCAACATCTTCAATCTGACGCTGTCCAACGCCGAACATACCCAGTGGACGATCCGCTATCAGACGCTCGGCGCGCTGCTCGACCACTATAAGCAAGTCAATGACGAGCGGCTGAAGACCAGGCGCCCGTTCAATGCCGAGACCGACCAGCCGCTCGGCAGCCTGCTCCGGGTCAGCGGCAAGATCACCAGCCTGAACCCGCCGGCCGGCATCGGTCAGGTCAACGCGCGGATATTGGGCGGCGAGCTGGGTTACACTGCGGTGAGCATGACCACCGACGATGGCTATCCGGTGATCCTCTACGTCTCGCCGCGCACGGCGGCGCTGATGCCGTCGGGGCCGTTGAAGAACGGCGCGCGCTACACGGTGGTCGGGCGGTTGCAGCGCAGCGGCGACAAGGGCGCCCAAGCGTCGGCGATGTGGACGTTCAGCTATGACGGGATTTGAGCATGGTCGACGCCGTGCTTTCCCGAGTTCGCCATTTCGGACCTGATCCGGGATATCCCTGCGTCTCGATCGGCAGGCGCCCAGCAGCCCGGTGAGCGGCAAGAAGGCCCAGACCCGATAGGCCGTCTCGTCAGATCAGCTCCATCGCCTCGGCCTCATCCTCGGCCAGCGAAGACATCCGCGCGTTGCGGCGGATCACCTGGGGCGGCTGGCCGAAGGCGCGCACGAAGGCGCGGCGCATGCGCTCGCGGTCGGCGAAGCCGGTTTCGGCGGCGACCGTCTCGACCGGGTGGCGGCTCTGCTCCATCATCACCCGCGCCGCTTCGAGCCGCAGAGTCTCGACCGCCTTGGCCGGCGACTGGCCGGTTTCGGCGCGGAAGGCGCGGCTGAACTGGCGCGGGCTCAGATGCGCGGCGTCGGCAAGCTGCTCGACGGTCAGCGGCAGCCTGAGATTATTCTTGGCGAAGATCAGCGCGCTCTGGATGCGGTCGGACTTGGCGTCGATCTCGAGCAGCGCGCTGTGCTGCGACTGGCCGCCGCCGCGGCGGTGATGGAGCACCAGCTTCTGCGCGACCGATCGTGCCAGTTCATGCCCGAAATCCTTCTCGATCATCCCCAGCGCCATGTCGATCCCGGCGCTCATCCCCGCCGAGGTCCACACCGGGCCGTCGACGATGAAGATCCGATCCTCCTCCATCTTCACCCTGGGAAAGCTCTTCTGCAGCTCGCGCGCAGCGATCCAGTGGGTGGTCGCCCGCCGCCCGTCGAGAATCCCGGCATCGGCGAGCAGGAAGGCGCCCATGCAGATCGATGCGACCCGCCGCGCCGCACCCATGCCCGCCTGCGCGAAGGCGATCATCGCCGGGCTCGCCGCACGCCGGTCGACGCCGCTGCCGAAGATCAACGTGTCGAAATGCGGGTCGTCGAACCGATCGGTGTCGATCCGCATCCGCACCGAACTGGCGAGCGGGCCGCCTTCCTCCGACAGGAGATGGATGTCGTAAAGCGATTCGCCCGCCGCGACATTAGCAAACTCGAACACCGACATCGCGGCCAGGCTCATCAGCTGGAAATCGGGGGTCAGCACGAATCCGATACGCAGCATCGACGAGTCTCCATCGGACAAAAGGGCGATGTCCTAAAAGGTGGCATATACGACATAACGGCCGAACGCCAGCGCGCCTAGATCGGTCGGCGACGCCAGCCAGTCCGGCCGGCCACGGAGACATGATATGGCATATGAGCATAAGGGCACCGCGCTGATCACCGGCGCATCCTCGGGGATCGGCGCGGTCTATGCCGACCGGCTGGCGCGGCGCGGCTACGACCTGATCCTGGTCGCGCGCAACGCCGAGCGGCTGGCGGCGCTGGCAAGCGCGATCACCGATCGCACCGGCCGCGCGGTCGAGACCGTCCGCGCCGACCTGACCGATCGCGCCGACCGCGCGCGGGTCGAGACGATCCTGCGGACCGACGCCAGCATCACTTTGCTGGTCAACAATGCCGGGGTCGGCGGGACCGCGCCGCTGCTCGACGCCGATATCGACGCGATGGAGGCGATGATCGAACTCAACGTCACCGCGCCGATGCGGCTGGCCTATGCCGTCGCCCCCGCCTTCGCCGCACGCGGCGCCGGCACGATCGTCAACATCGCCTCGATCGTCGCGGTCGCGCCCGAACTGCTCAACGGCGTCTATGGCGGCAGCAAGGCGTTCGTGCTCGCGCTCACCCAGTCCCTCCAGCATGAACTGGCCGGCAAGGGATTGCGCGTCCAGGCGGTGCTGCCGGGGGCGACCGCGACCGAGTTCTGGGACATCGCCGGAACCCCGGTAGACCATCTTCCGCAGGCGATCGTGATGTCGGCCGAGGACATGGTCGACGCCGCGCTCGCCGGACTCGACCAGGGCGAGGTCGTCACCATCCCGTCGCTGCCCGACCCCGCCGACTGGGCCGCGTTCGAAGCCGCCCGCCAGGCGCTCGGCCCCAATCTCTCGCACGCCAGCCCCGCCGCCCGCTTCGCGGCCGCGCGCTGAACCACATCCCAGGAGACTTCGCATGAAACTCACCGGCAACACCATCTTCATCACCGGCGGCGGATCGGGCATCGGCCGCGGCCTCGCCGAGGCGCTGCACCGGCTCGGCAACCAGGTGATCATCTCGGGGCGCCGCAAGGACCGGCTGCAGGCGGTGATCGACGCCAACCCCGGCATGGCCGCGGTCGAACTCGACATCGCCGATCCCGCCAGCATCGCGACGGTCGCGGCGAAGCTGATCGCCGACTATCCCGCGCTCAACATACTGATCAACAATGCCGGGATCATGATCCCCGACCAGGCGCAGGGCCCGGTCGACGAGACGATCCTGACCTCGACGATCGACACCAACCTGGTCGGGCCGATCCGGATGACCTCGGCGCTGATCGAGCATCTCAAGGCCCGCGACGATGCCGCGATCGCCTATGTCTCGTCGGTGCTCGGCTTCGTGCCGCTGGCGCTGACCGCGGTCTATTCGGCGACCAAGGCGGCGCTCCACAGTTTCGCGCTGTCGCAGCGCTTCCTGCTCGCCGATGCCGGGGTCAAGGTGATCGAGATCGCCCCACCCTGGGTCCGCACCGAGTTGCTGGGCAGCGAGGAGGAGGAACGGGCGATCCCGCTGGCGACCTTCATCGACGGCGCGATCGAACAGCTCGGCGCCGGCGCGATCGAGATCCTCGTCGACCCCGCTCCGCAGATGCGCGCCAATCCCGGCCCCAACGAACATGGCTGGGTCGACCAGTTCAACGCGATGATGATGAGCGGGCCGGCGATCGGCTGACCCGGCTTGCGAAAGCCGCTCTTTCTCGCTCCGGTGGAAGCCGGAGCGAGGGATGGCCGGCGGGTATGCGGAAAGTTGGACCGTTAATTCGTACCTTCGAGACCGCTGGCGACTTCGCGCAACGAGGCGATCGCCGCGTGCAGCGCCGGGTCGGCCTGCCGCACTTTCCGCAGTTAGGATCGGCCGACCTTTTTCCAGAGGATATTCGAGCATTCGGGTATCAGCAGGTCCGGCGCGGCCAGCCCGGGAACTTCCAGCAGCGACACCGCCTCGGACGTCGCCTCTTCGGTGACGACCCATTTGACGGCCACGCTCGCATCGACGACCAGCCGGCTCACCTTTCGTCACGCATCTCGCGCAACAACTCTTCCGAAGGCGTCTGAGCCTGCCTGGCGGTCAGCGCCCGCATTTCCGCCGCGAGTTCGACAAAATTCGGCTCGACCTCGCTGGAGACCGCCTGCCGCAATATTTCCCGATGTTCCGCTTCCACCGAACGGCCGTGCCGCGCCGCCCGGCGGCGCAGCCGCAGGATGACGTCGTCCTCGAGATTGCGAACATGAAGATTTCCGGACATCGACGATCTCACCCACATGATCTCAATGAGATCATGTGGGTGAGATCGTCGACTTGTCGATAGCCGCCTTCGCGATCGGGGGACGCGAGACCGCCCCGGCGCTCGATCAGTCCGCGGCGCGCATCCGCTCGATGTTCGGCAGGAAGGCGCACAGCAGCCCGATCAGCGGCAGGAAGGCGCAGACCCGATAGACGGTCTCGATGCTCGTATAGTCGGCAAGCCAGCCGAGTGCTGCGGCGCCGATGCCGCCCATGCCGAACGAGAAGCCGAAGAACAGCCCGGCGATCATCCCGACCTTGCCGGGCACCAGTTCCTGCGCGAACACGACGATCGCGGGGAAGGCCGAGGCGAGGATCAGCCCGATCGCGACGGTGATCGGCCCGGTCCAGAACAGGCTGGCGTGCGGCAGCAGCAGGGTGAAGGGCAGCGCGCCGAGGATCGAGAACCAGATCACATATTTGCGCCCGAACCGGTCGCCGAGCGGCCCGCCGGCGACCGTCCCGACCGCGACCGCGCCGAGGAAGACGAACAGATGGAGTTGGGCCACCTGCACCGACACCCCGAAACGGTGGATCAGGTAAAAGGTGAAGTAGCTCGTCAGGCTGGCGAGATAGACATATTTCGAGAAGATCAGCGCCAGCAGCACCAGGATACCGCGCCGCGCGACGCCGCCGGGCAGCGCCAGCGCCGGCCGCGCCTTCGCGCCGGCGCGCAGCCGGGCGAGGCCGTGATGCTTGTACCACATCCCGACATTCCACAGCACCGCGCCCGACAGCAAGGCGAGCAGCGCGAAGAAATGGAGGCTCGACTGGCCCCAGCGCACCACCACGATCGCGGCGGCAAGCGGCCCCAGCGCCTGGCCGGCATTGCCGCCGACCTGGAACAGCGACTGGGCGAGGCCGTGGCGCCGCCCGCCCGCCATCCGCGCGACCCGCGAGGATTCGGGGTGGAACACCGACGATCCCATGCCGAGCAAAGACGCTCCCACCAGCACCACCGCATAGCCATGCGCGACCGACAGCACCATCAGCCCGGCGAGCGAGAACAGCGTCCCGAACGGCAGCGCCATCGGCACCGGCCGCTTGTCGGCATAGAGACCGATCAGCGGCTGGAGGATCGAGGCGGTGATCTGATAGACCAGCGTCACCAGTCCGATCTGCCCGAAGCTCAGGCCGAGATCGGTCTTGAGCGCCGGATAGATCGCCGGCAGCAGCGACTGCATCATGTCGTTGATCAGGTGACAGAAGCTGATCGCGATCAGCACCGCGAACACCGTCGCATTCGCATCGGCCGTCCCCGGCCGGCCCGGCTCGCCGCTGTTCATACCTGTCGTCGCCATCATCGTCTTCCTTCGATCAAGCGGCTCGCCTAGCAGGTTCGAATCTGTCCCGCTTCATGCTATGGGCCATCCACTTTCGAGAACAGGCCAAAGCGCGGAGAAATCGTGCAGCGCAATCCCGACGCCCATGATCATGTCGACCGCGCGGTGTTCGGGGTCGGCAACGACTATCCGCCATCGTTCGAACTGGCGATGCACAGCCACCGGCGCGGCCAGCTGCTCCATGCCGCGACGGGCGTGATCGCGGTCAGCACCCCGCAGGGCGCCTGGGTGGCGCCGCCCGAACGCGCGGTGTGGATCCCGCAAGGGACACCGCATGCGGTGCGGATGATCGGCACCGTCAGCACCCGCAGCGTGATGATCGCGCCCTCGGCGAGCGCCGCGCTGGGTCCGGCCTGTCGGGTGATCGGAGTATCGCCGCTGCTCGGCGCGCTGCTGTCCGAGGCGGCCGGCATGCCGGTCGACTATGACGAAGACGGGCGCGACGGGCTGGCAATGCGGCTGCTGGTCGCCGAGATCGAGCGCGCGCCGCTGATCCCGCTCGCGGTCCCCTTCCCCGCGCATCCGCGGCTCGCGGCGCACTGCCATGATTTCCTCGAACGGCCCGACGCGCACAGCGCGATCGATCAATGGGCCGACGCGCTGGCGATGAATCGCCGCAGCTTCACCCGGCTGTTCCGGCGCGAGACCGGCATGAGCTTCGCCGAATGGCGCCAGCAGGCCTGCCTCGCGGCAGCGCTGCCCCGGCTGGCCGCCGGCGAGCCGGTGACGACGATCGCGCTCGACCTGGGATATGACAGCCCCGCAAGCTTCTCGACGATGTTCCGCCGCGCGCTCGGGGTCGCGCCGAGCCGCTACCGGTAGGCGGAGCCGAAACTGCTTCATTTCGGGTACATCCGCACTGTATTAACCGAATAAGCCTCTTCCATCGGGCGCGGCAGCCTCTATCGCTGTCATCGGGTTGTCACGAAGTCAGGATCCTTGATGAAACGCCGCGGACCGGTTGCAGCACCCCGTATCGGATCGTCGGAGCGCATATTGCGCGCGCTCGCCGCCGAATTTCCCCGCCTCCACGACCGCCAGTCTTTCCTCGCCAGCCCGTCGCTGCTCAAATATTTCGAGAAGGAAAGCGGCGAAGGGCTGACCGAGCTCGAGCGGCAGGCGGTCGCCAAGGCGCTGACGCGGCTGGTCGGCGACGATGCGATCTCGGAGATCCTATGGCCGCAGGGCCATTCGGCGAAGGTGCATCTGCCCGAACAGGGGATGATCGCGGTGTCGGTCGACCTGAGTTCGCTGCGCGAGGAAAAGCTGCGCTGGGAGGCCCATCCGGAGGGCGCCGAGCCGACCCAGGAACGGATCGTCGCCGAGATCATCGAGCGATCACGCAAATGGATCGAGCAGAATTCGGATGAGGGCAGCCTGCCGCTGCTGCTGAGCAATGTCAGCATCATCCATGGATCGAACGCCTTCGACATCCTGGTGAGCGCCTCCTACCGCAATCCCTATGAGCTGCTGCGCTACACCCGCGAGGTGATCCAGATCGTCAATCATGTCGCGGGCACCCACACGATGCTGGTCGCGCAAAGCTATGGATTTCCGAATTTCGGCAAACCGGCGTGATTTTTCGCGCGATGCGCCCGGATAGGCGTGATGACGGCGAGTTTCTAAAAACTCGTCATGCTGAACGTGTTTCAGCGCCTACTCTTATACTCGGGAACGTTCCCCCGTCGCACGGTGGATCCTGAAACAAGTTCAGGATGACGAAGAAGACGTAGCAGAGAAATGCGGGTTCGGTCCGGCCAGATCGTCGTTGCGATCGAACGATCTTCGGTCCAGGCGAGGCGCAGTCCAACATGACGACGAAGGAGACGAGGACGATGCGCGACCGGATCAGGGCGCTGGCCAGCGACCGCAAGGTCATCATCGGCTTCCTCGTCATCGCCGCGCTGGTCTTCGCGTTCGGCAAGCTCGCCTCCGAAATCCTCGAAGGCGAGTCCTTCGCGATCGACCGGATGATCATGCTCGGCCTGCGCGATGCCGCCGATCCGGCGCAGCCGATCGGCCCGGCCTGGCTGCTCGGCGCGATGCGCGACATCACCGCGTTCGGCGGGGTCACCCATCTGACGATCTTCACCGTGCTGGTCGCGGTCTATTTCCTGGTGATCCGCAACCCGCGCACCGCGCTGTTCGTCGTGGCCGCGATCTCGCTCGGGGCGATCCTCGCCAGCCTGGCAAAATCGGTGTTCGCGCGGCCCCGGCCCGACATCGTCCCGCATCTGGTCGAGGTCAGCCACAGCAGCTTTCCGAGCGGCCATGCGATGAATTCGGCGATCGTCTACCTGACGCTGGCGACCCTGGTCGCCCGTGCCCAGCCGGCGCGGCCGGTGCGGCTTTATGTCCAGGCGGCGGCGATCACGCTGACCCTGCTGATCGGCTGCTCGCGGGTCTATCTGGGGGTGCACTGGCCGAGCGACGTCGTCGCCGGCTGGTGCGCGGGCGCCTTGTGGGCGACGCTCTGCTCGTTCGTCTTCCACAGCCTGCTGCCGCAACCGCGCCGTCCCGGATAAATTTCTCGCCATCGCCGATTTGTTAACCATTGTGACCGGCGCCACAGTGGCTATTCGAGAATCTCGATAAGCCAGACCAAGATTTTCACACTGAACAACGGGGGCGGCAGTCCCCATTAAGGTTTTGCCCGATAGGGGGCAGGGAGTTTCGGATCATGTCGTCACGGTTCAAATCCATCGCGATGGTCGCAGCGTTGCTGCTCGCCGCGCCGGGCTTAGCAGCCGAGCTGCCCGTGGCCGACGAGACGATCGTCGTCACCGGCGAGCGCGCCGCCCCCGCCCCGGTCGAGCTGCCGCATGCGATCGCCGATGGCCGGCTCGAGGCGCGTCGCTATGTCAGCCCCGCCGAGGCGCGCCATGCGGTGCGCAGTGCGCTGGCGACCAAGGGCAGCAAGCTGATCGAGGACGACAGCTTCGCTTCGGGCCATGAGATCGGGCGCCCCTATCAGCTGATCCGCCGGATCCGCGTCCAGGGCCCGCAGGGCGCATCGACACTGCTCGTCAGCCAGGACGCGCCGCGCGCGCCGTTCGGCGACGAGCGCGCCAGCGTCGCGGTGCCCGACATCGCCAAGGCGCTGCGCGCGGTCGAGGCCGATGGCGGCACGATCCTCGCCGGCCCGTTCACCGCGGGCAGCCGCGAGGTCGCGCTGATCCGCGCGGCCGAGGGCGGCCTGTTCGAACTGCACGGCCCGCGCCGTCCGGTCACGCGCGGCAGCTTCGGCGCCAGCCATGCCTATCGGGCGATCGACACCGATCGCAAGCCGCTGCCGCTCCATTCGACGGTCGGCCAGATGGCGTCGCTGGGGCGCTGATCGTTTCGCCACCAGTAATGGTAACACGAAGTTTCATTTATTGCGTCGCGCCGCACGCCTGCCTATCATGACCTCAAGCCGATAGCGGCCATGATCGGGGAGAGGCATATGGGCGAGGACAGGCAGCGGGTCGCGGTGGTGACCGGCGCGAGCGCGGGGATCGGCAAGGCGACCGCGCGGATGCTGCTCGAACAGGGCTGGCATGTGATCGGCACCGGCCGCGATCCGGCCCGCACCGCGGCGGCCGAGGCCGACCTGACCCAGGCAGCCGCGCCCGGCGCCCGGCTCGACATGCTGCGCGGCGACTTCAACGAGATGAAGGACGTGCAGCGGGTGGCGGGCGAGATCGCCGGCCTCACCGGACGGATCGATACATTGATCAACAATGCCGGCGGGGTGCGCGACCGGCTCTACCTGACCGGCGAGGGGCTCGAGGCGACTTTCGCGGCCAATCATCTTGCCCCATTCCTGCTCACCCGCGAACTGCTGCCGTTGCTCGAGGCAACCGCCGCCGGCTCACCCGCGGGCACGGTCCGGGTGATCGCGGTCTCCTCGTCGGGGCATCAGGCCTGCCCGGCGATGCGCTGGGACGATCTCAACATGATCGGCGATTTCTCGGCGGGCGGCGCCTATTGCCAGGCCAAGCTCGCCAACATCCTGTTCACCCGCGAACTGGCGCGCCGGATCGGCAACGCCGGCATCGTCGCGCAGGCGATGCACCCCGGCCGGATCGCGAGCAATTTCGCCAGCCATGGCGACAAGGCGATGCAGAGCTATATGGCCCATGCCGACACCGATGCGCCCGACCAGCCGGCGAAGACGCTGGTATGGATGGCGACCGCGCCCGAGGCGGGCGTGGATGGCGGTCGCTATTTCCACGACATGACCGAGGTGGCGCCGGCGCCGCAGGCACTCGACGACGATGCCGCGCGGCGGCTGTGGGAAGCGAGCGAGGCGATGCTGGCGAAGATCGGGATTTGACCTCTTCGTCACCTTGCCGCTGAGCTTAAGACGAATCGCTACTTTCTTCGCCGCCCCGCACTTGTTGCGGGGTCCATGGCTATCGCCGCGCGGGTCACCGCCGAGCGTCGAACGCAGCTTTCACTCCCCGCTTTCCTCCAGCCGTGGCGCCCGATGCACCAGCCATGGACCCCGCAACAAGTGCGGGGCGACGGGTTAAACGAGCGCCAAGCGCGCACCGGGTGACATGCACGAGCAGTCAGCTCAGCCGCAGCCATCCTCATGCGCCATCCAGTGGACGAAGCGGTGGAGCGGGTACATCGCGTCGTGCGGGTTGCCGATCGTGGTCGGGCCCGCCTCGCCGAGATGGACGATGCGCTGGGCGCCGCCGCTCGCCAGCCGGTCGCGATAGTCGGGCATGCGGTCGAACGGGAAGAAGCCGACCGTCTGGGTGGCGACGTTGATATATTTGACCGCGTCGTCGAGGCTGTCGACCCGCACCAGATTGGCGGTCTTGTTGATCGGGTGGAAATCGACCGGCTCGTCCGAGCGGATGACGACGCCCTTGCCGTCGGTGCGGCCCCACACCCGATAATCGTCGTCGAGCATCATCAGCGTCTCGATCTGCTCGCGCAGATCCATGTCGAGCGGACGGACGTCGCCCGAGGCCGCCGCCCGCGCGGCGATGCAGGCATGGAGCTTTGCGCCGAAGCGGTCGGCATCGTCCTGGTCGGCCTCGACATAGACGAAGCGGCTGGCGACGCATGCCTCCTGGTTGAGGGTCATGACGTCGGCGGCGGCGAGGTCCGCGACCTTGTCGAGCACCTCCTCCGACGCGAACGCTTCCCGGCCGACCATCGAGATCGAGGTCTTGGGATCGAATGACACCAGCTGGAAGCCCGGGCCGATATATTTGACGACATTGTTGATCGCGTCGCCGCCGCCCCAGGCGACGATCTTGTCGAAATATTGCGGGCGGTAGAGGACCTGCTCGGTGGCATCGTCGCCGCCGCGCCAATAGACCGCCGACATCGACTTCACGATCGGATGGTCGGGATCGATCGCCGCCATCGTCCGCAGGATCGCAACCATCGTGAACGGGTCGCTCGACGACATCTTGAACAGGTTGACCGCCTTGACCATCGCGCCCTGCGCGATCGACTTGACCGCGACCCCGGGCGAATTGCCGGGCAGCACATGGATCAGCCGCGGCGCGAAGGCGCGCACGAAGCTCTT
Source organism: Rhizorhabdus sp. GW822-FHT03C02 (assembly GCF_058801765.1). Classification (NCBI taxonomy): domain Bacteria; kingdom Pseudomonadati; phylum Pseudomonadota; class Alphaproteobacteria; order Sphingomonadales; family Rhizorhabdaceae; genus Rhizorhabdus; species Rhizorhabdus sp. GW822-FHT03C02. The sequence continues at coordinate 429,155 of NZ_JBXANN010000001.1, read as the reverse complement.
GCGGCCGGTGAAATCCTGTTTCGGCACCCAGCCGTCGAGCGCCTTGGGGTCAGGGAAATTCTGCTCGACCTCGGCCATCAGCCGGCGCTTGTCGAGATAGGCGGCGGCGTACATCGCCTGGTTCTCGACGACACCGCGCGGCAGGATATGGGTCGAGCACATCCGGTCGATGCATTCCTGCATCACATCGTTCTTCGGATCGCGGATCCGCGCGCCGGTCTCGACGAGGAAGTCGATGATCTCGGCCAGCGGCACGTTGAGCAAGGGCGGCACCTCGGTGCGCGGATGGACCGCGCGGTCGAGGTCGATCTTCGGGGTCGCGAAGCTCACCCCGAGGTCGCGCGAGCGGTGGGTGACGTCGCTGCCCTCGACCAGTTCGCCGCGCAGGAAGAAGGGCGCGGAGACCACCGCCGCATTGTCAATGATCGCGTTCATGCCACACCTCGCACATAGGCATCGACGGTGCCCGCACAGCCGATCTTGTCGTCGCCGCCGCCGAGATCGGCATAGCGGACGATGTCGTCGCGGATCGTCGGGCCCTTGTTCCCGCAGGCGCAGGGGCTGAAATCGATCGAAACCTTGTCGCCCGAGATCACCCCGCCCCAGCGACCGTCGATCGACAGGTCGAAAAAGGCGGCGCGGCCTTCATATTCGCCCTTCTGGCGCGGCAGCAGCGCATCGCCCTCCTTGTCGAGGATCAGCGGCACCACCCAGGGCGGGACATGATAGCGCCCGCCCTCTCGGCAGCGCGGCATCCCCGAATGCAGCTCCTGCATGCTGTAATTCTGGTAATTGCGCTCGGGCTGGATGTTGAACGTCTCGTAGACATACTCGCGATAATCGTCGGGCAGCTTGGCGCGCTTCAGCCCGCCGCCGACATAGATCGAGTTCTCCGGGTGAAAATCCTTGGCGCTATAGCCCATGTCGCGCACCGCCTTGGCGACGGTGTAGAGGCCGAGCCACAGCCCGGTGACGTGAAGCTTGTCGGCGCGCGCCGCGACGACGGCTTGCGCCGTGATGCCGACCGCATCGTCGACCGCCTTCTGGCGGATCGCCGAGGTCTCCTCATATTTCTGGAGGTCGCCGGGCTTCGCGGTGCCGTCGGCGATCTTCTTGCGCAGCACCACCATCTGGGTCAGCCCGCCGACGGTGATCGGCGGCACCGGATATTGGAAACGTTCGGAGTTCGGATCCTGGAGCGCCGCGACATAGGCCTCGCCGGTGGCGAAGTTGCGCGGCACGAAGGCGACCGGCGCCATGCCGAACATCCGCCGGTCCTGGAGCGGCTGCACCCCCGAGCCCCAGCTATAGGCGGCGACCGCCTCCTTCTTGCACCAGTCCATGTCCTTCGCCGAAGCGACGAGCATCGCCGACTTGCCGGTCGTCCCACTCGAACAGGAGACATAATGGCCGCTCTGCTGGAGCTTTTCGACCCAGTCGTCGACGTCGGCGATCGCGTCGCGATCCTGCGGCGGCACCCGGTGGCTCGACACGGTGTCGAGCCATTTGCCGAGCCGGTCCCAGCGCTCGTCCATCAGGAAGCTTTCGGGATAGCTCTTATAGGCGGTGTGCGGGAACAGCAGCCGGACGACATCCTCATGGCTGCGGACCTCGTCCATGTTCGCCTCGCGGGCGCGGTGGCCGAGCAGCTTGATCGCGTCCCTGCGCTCCTGGAACCGCTCGTTCATCGCCGCGACCTGCACGGCCTCCAGTTCCTCGAACGGGATGTCGTAGCGGTTGTCCGCCTCGACCAACCCGGTCAGCTTCTCGACAGCCTCGCCCATGCTCTTCTCCTCTTTGCCGTCGTCCGGCGGCTTTGCGTTCGTTCGTCGTTCGGCGCTATCCTGTGCCGAGTCGTAATGGTACCTGATCGTTTCATTATGCGCGCATTTCGCCGGAGGACAAGAATATTCGACAGCAAGCCGAAATCGCGGCCGCACGCCCGGGCGTCGGGCGGCCGACCCGCGCGCAGCAGGCCGAGCGCCATGAGGAATTGCTGGGCGCCGCGCTCGACATCTTCCTGGAGAAAGGCTTCGAGCAGACGACGATCGAGGAGATCGCAACCCGGGTCGGCATGTCGAAGCGGACCGTCTATGCGCGCTACGAAGACAAGGCGGCGCTGTTCAAGGCCGCGGTCCATCGTGCGATCGCTCTCTACACGATCCCGCGCGCGGCGATCGACGCCGTGGCGGAGGCGGCGGGAACCGACGATCTGGAGCAGATCCTGCTCGCGGTCGCGCGCCAGCGGATCGCCAATCTCGCCACCCCGGTCGCGACCAAGCTGCAGCGGATATTGAGCGCGCAATCCTATCGCTTCCCCGAACTGTTCCACGCCGCGTTCGAGGAAGGCGCCGGGCCGGTGATCGATTTCCTGTGCGACCTGTTCGAACGCCACAACGCGCTGGGCGAGATCGCCCTCACCGACCCGCGCTCGGCTGCCTCGGCCTTTCTGAGTCTCGCGGTCAGCGGCCCGGGCCGGGTGATCGTGTCGGGCAATGTCCTCGACGAGGCGCAGATCGACGCCCGGGTCAGGTTCGCGGTGAGCCTGTTCCTGAACGGGGCGCGGCGGCGGGACTGAGTTATTTTCCGTCGCCCCAGCGTAGGCTGGGGTCCATGTCTCTCGCCTGCTCAATGACGGTAATTGGGGCCACAGACATGGACCCCAGCCTACGCTGGGGCGACGAATTCAGAAGCCGAACCGCTTGAGATCCTCGGGCAGGAAATCCTGGCCGCTGCGATTCTTCACGCTCGGCAGGTCCGCCACCCGCGCACGCCATGCGCGCAGCGCCGTCAGGTCCTCCGGCACGTTCACTCCCGCCGCCTCGCCGAAATTCAGCGCCGCGAAGATGGTGATATCGGCCATCGAGAAACGCTCGCCGGCGACGAACGGGCGATCCTTCAGCACCGCGTCGAACCAGCCCATGCCCCGCACCGCGCGATCGCGCTGGCGTTCGCCCCATTCGCGCCGGCCGGCCCAGTCGGGGCTGACATAAGGCTGCATCGCCTCGCCCAACCCGGGCGTCGCATAATGGAAATAGCCGTCGATTCCGTCCATCAGTTCGGTCTCGGCGCGCTTCTGCATCATGTGGATCATCGCCTTCTCGCGCGGGGTCGTGCCGGTCAGGGTCGGTTGGCCATCGAGATTGTCGAGATATTCGGTGATCGCGGTGCTTTCCGAAATCTGGGTGCCGTCGTCGAGTTCGAGCACCGGGATCTTGCCCGACGGATTGATCGCGAGGAACGGCGCCTGCTTGTGCTCGGCGCCGATCAGATCGACGCTGACGAACTCGATCTGATCCTCGATGCCCTTTTCGGCGAGGACGATGCGGATGCGCGATGGGTTGGGGAAGCCGGAGCGGTCGTAGATCTTCATGGCACGTCCTTTCAGTGCGAATTCTATCTATCAGTAGATAGACATAATTGCGCTAGAGGCCTTTCCAAAGCCCCCGTCAAGCTTTATCTATCAGTAGATAGGGAGATGACATGAGCGACACACGACAGACGATCCTCGATGCGGCGAAACCGATGGTGCAGGCGCGCGGCTATAATGCGCTGAGCTTTCGCGACGTCGCCGCCGCAGTCGGGATCAAGAGCGCGAGCATCCATTATCATTTCCCGACCAAGGGCGATCTCGGCGCGGCGCTGGCGCGGCGCTATACCGACGACGGCATGGCCTATCTCGCCGGCCTGCGCGCCGGCGCGTCGGACGTGGCCGCGCTGGTCCAGGGCTTCGCGGCGATCTTCCGCGCGGCGCTGACCAACGACAACCGCATGTGCCTGTGCGGGATCATGACCGCCGAGCATCAGGACCTGCCCGACGCGGTGCGCGCCGAGGTCGACCGCTTCACCGACAGCTGCGCCGCCTGGCTCGCCGAGGTGCTGGCGCAGGACGACGGCGCGGCCGCCGCGCGCGACCGGGCGCTGGCGATCTTCGCCGCGATCCAGGGTGCGCAGCTGGTCGCGCGCGGGCGCGGCGATGTCGGCCTGTTCGACGCGATCATCGCCCGCTACCGCGCGGCGAAGCTGCTGCCCTGAGCGCGCTCACAGATGGGGGTTGGCAGAGCCGGCGCGATCCGCAATCCTCGGCTTTCGCATTTTTCGGGGGAATATCATGAAAGCCGCCTTGCTCCTCGCGCCGTTCGCGCTGCTGTCGATCGCGCCCGCTCTCGCCGCGCCCGCGGCGCCGGCCACCGACTATGCCGCGCGGGTCGCCAAGGTGATGAAGGCGACCCCGCTGATCGACGGGCACAATGACTGGCCCGAGGCGCTACGCGACCGCGAGGGCGAAGGCCGCTGGACCAAGGATCTGCGCGCCGGGCTCGACAAGGGCAAGACGCCCTATGAGACCGACATCGCCCGGCTGCGCGCCGGAATGGTCGGCGGGCAATTCTGGTCGGTCTATGTCTCGGCCGGGCTGCCGGGGCTCGAACAGGTCAAGGAGACGCTCGAGCAGATCGACCTCGTCAAATATATCGTCGCGCGCTACCCGAACGACTTCGCGCTGGCCCAGACCGCCGCCCAGGTTCGCGCCGCGCACAAGGCGGGCAGGATCGCGTCGATGATGGGGGTCGAGGGTGGCGGCCAGATCGACGGCAGCCTCTCGGTGCTGCGCGCCTATCATGATCTGGGCGCGGGCTATCTGACCCTCACCCATTCACGCACGATCGCATGGGCGGATTCGGCGACTGATACGCCGAAACATAATGGCCTCACCCCGTTCGGCGAGAAGGTGGTGCACGAGCTCAACCGGCTCGGCATGCTGGTCGACCTCAGCCATGTCAGCGAGAAGACGATGCTCGACGCGCTCAAGGTCACCAAGGCGCCGGTGATCTTCTCGCATTCCGACGCGCGCGGGCTCAACGACCATCCGCGTGACGTCTCCGATGCGGTGCTCAAACAGGTGGCGATCAATGGCGGGGTGGTGATGATCGCCTTTGCGCGCCCCTATCTGACCGAGGCCTATCGCCACTGGGATGCCGACCGTTCGGCCGAGCGCGCCCGGCTCAACGCCCCGCCGTTCGGCGGCCTCTATATCGGCCAACCCGACAAGGCCGCCGCCGCGCTCGCCGCCTGGGAGAAGGCGCATCCCGAGCCGCGGGTCACCGTCGGCGACGTCGCCGACCATATCGAGCATGTCGTCAAGATCGCGGGCTACGACAATGTCGGGATCGGATCGGACTTCGACGGGCTCGGCAGCGCGCTGCCCGAGGGGATCGAGCATGTCGGCAAATATCCCGCCTTGCTCGCCGAACTGATGCGCCGCGGCTGGACCGACGAGCAGGTCGCCAAGGTCGCCGGCGAGAATGTGCTGCGGGTGATGGCGGCGGCCGAGAAGGTCGCGGCGTCGATGAAGGCCGAACTGCCGGGAACGGCGGTGCTGCCCGAGGAGTCGGCGAAGGGGGAGTGAGCAAGGGTCCCCTTTCCCGTCGCCCCGGCCTTGTGCCGGGGTCCATGGCTGATGCGTCTGGCGAAACCTTCGCGCGCCACCCACCCCTTGGCTAGTCTATGTTCATCCCTCGACGGTGATTCATGATGTGAGAGCCATGGCCCCCGGCACAAGGCCGGGGCGACGGCGGAGATGTGGCGCCAAGACCGCCCGGTCCCCTTCCATTCAGCCGCCCTTCGCCAGGTCCGACGCCAGCGCCAGCAACCGCGCCGCCGGCAGGGCGCCGACGATGCCATAGGCATCCTCGCCCTCTTCCCAATAAGCGACATCGTCGCCGTCGCGGTCCGACAGCAAGGGGGTGGCCTCCGCCGGGGTATTGACCCGCATCGCCACCAGCGAGATCGCCTCGCCGCGGTCGGTGATCGCGGCGATCTGGACCAGCGGCCCGACCGTCGAGGGATAGACCTGAACGTCGGTCAACCGCCAGGCCTTGGGCAGTTGCGGCACCCGGATGCCGGTGGCGCTGCGGATCTCCCGGCGATCGAGCGCCGGCACCTCGGGCTGCGACTTCATCGCCGCGCGGATCCGGCTGGTTTCGTGCGAGCGTAGCGCACGGTCGACGAAGGCGGTCTCGGCCTGGGCCGGGCTGGTCAGCGGCCCGATCGCGTCGTTCATGATCCAGCCGGTGCCGATCGCGAGCGCCAGGATGGCCGCACGCTGAATGCGCCTGGCTATCGATGGCGCCAGCCCGACCGATGACCGCGGCACGGCATGCACCGCGAGATAATCGGCGATCGCGGTGGCCGCCCGCACCGATGGCGTCGCCTCGCCGGTCGCGAAGGTTTCGCCAAATCCGGCGACCTGCGCATCGGCATAGGCGCCATGGCCGGCAAAGGCGGCGTCGACCTGGTCGAGCAGCCGCTCGGCCGAGCCGGCGACCGGGCCGAAGCGCCAATGCGCATAATCCTCGTTGCCCTGCCAGTCGACGCCATGCGCGTCGAGGAACAGGCATGGCTTGGGCGTGCGGAGAAACTCGTAGACCTGGCTGCTGACGTCGCCGATGTAGAGATCGGCCCGCGCAGTGTAGCTCATGTCGATCGACCGGTCGCTGCCGGTGTCGATCAGGATGTGGTCGTGCCGGCCGAACTCGGCGATCAGCGCATCCCAGCGCGCGCGCTTCTTGCGGCCGTCGAGCATCCGGACATGCGGCGCGACGATCAGATTATAGCGATCCTGCGCGGCGAAGGCGCGCAGCAGCGGCACCCCGAACGCGTCCCAGGAACCGAGCCGCGAGAAATGTGGGTTGTACAGCACGGTCGGCCGATCATTGGCGAAGGGCGACCAGGCCGGATCGCGGATCGCATCGGCGGCGTCGAATTTGGGATAGCCGACCACCGCATGGCGCCCTTTGCGGATCAGCCCTTCGCGCCCTAACCGCTCACGATGCTTCTCGCCCGCCATCAGCACCATGTCGAAATGGCGGATCCGCGGATCGAAGCCGGCGGCGCGATCGCCGGCGCCATGATCGAGATGGATATAATGCGGCGAACGCGCGCCCAGCAGCTTGAGCTGGACGGTGGTGCGCTCGGGGATCGCGATCGCATCGAAGCGGTCGAGATGGCGCGCGAGCAGGCCGAGGCTGAGCAGTTTCGGCGGCACCGACCGGCCACTGCGCCCGTACAGCACGCGCAGCAGCAGCGGGTTGGTCACCGCATAGCGGATCGGCGCCCCGCCCAGCCGTTCGGCGAGCCCGCGCGCATAGGCGATATGGTCCTCGCTCGGCGAAGCGACATGGACCTCGAACCCCGGCCGCCGCGCCAGTTCGACCGCGGTCGAAATGCCATGGAGCAGCTGGTGGCGCTGGGCATTGAAGAAGAAGCAGATCCGGATCGGCGGCGCGGCGGCATCGGCGGCACGATCAGTGGCAGGGATCGGATAGGGCGACACGGCCATCGGGCGTCCTTCGAGGGTGAGATATCGGAAGCGGCCCGTCGGGCGACGCGTTCCATGGCGGTCCACCTAGCAGGCCTCTATGGCCAAAAGGCGGCCGCAACATTTCCCGGAGCTTTCCCGATCCCGCCGCATCGCCGGGGCGCTGATATGGTCGGCGTCGTTTTGCGCCTTTTGTCTACCCGAACGATCATCAATATCGATGGCGAGAAAATGGGAGAGATCGCATGGCGAGCGCAAAGAATATCCTACGCGGCGGGCTGCTGGTGCTGGCGGGCGTCGTGGCGTCGCAGGTGGCGAAGGCGGGACAGGCCCAGCCGCCGGCGCCCCCCGCGTCGCCCGCCGCCGACGGCGTGGCCGGTTGGAACGAGCTGATCGACAGCCTGCGCGACCTGCCCGCGCATATGCTGGCCAAGCTGCCCGAGGCGCAGCGCCGCGATCCGCAGATCCAGCAGGAGGTCGGCCGGCTGGCGCTCGCCGCCTTCGCCGCCTCGGCGATCGACACGCTGGGCAGCGACGGCGACCATCCGGCGTTCATCGCCCAGATCAACGCGGTGCTCAATGTCGGCCAGCCCAATGCCGACACCAGCTACCGCGTCGCCAAGATCACCCCCGGCGGCACCTACCGCATCCGCGGCACCCGCGGCACGCTGCGGATGGTGCGGATCGCGCAAGGCGCGCCGCCCAAGCCGCCGGTCGCCGGCCAGCCCAATCTCGGCCCGCAGCGGATCGACCATGACGTCAACGCGCTTCCGGTCGACGCGCATGACCAGTTCGACGTGATCCTCAGCCCGACCCGGCCCGAAGGGTACAAAGGCGAATGGTGGCCGCTCCAGCCGACCACCGACAAGCTGCTGCTGCGCATGGTCGGGGTCGACTGGGGCAAGGAGCGCGAGCCGAGCTTCGCGATCGAGCGGCTCGACAAACCGGTCGAGCGCCCGCGCCCGTCGGCGGCCGATCTCGAAAAGCGGCTGCGCGCCCTCCCCCGCACCACCGGCTTCATCGCGTCGCTGTTCGTCGATCATGTCGCGAAGCTGCGCGACGAGGGTTATGTCAACAAGCTGAAGATATTCGACGTCTCGCAGCTCGGCGGGCTGGCGGGGCAATTCTATTATGAGGGCGCCTATGATCTCAAGGACGACGAGGCGCTGATCGTCGAGGCGACAGTGCCGAAGAAATGCCTCTACCGGTCGATCATCCTGACCAACGATCTCTACGAGACCACCGACTGGTACAACAACCATAGCAGCCTCAACGACACCCAGGCGCATCCCGACAAGGACGGGGTGCTGCGCATCGTCGTGTCGGCGCGCGACCCCGGCGTCGCCAACTGGGTCGACACCGCCGGCTATCCCACCGGTGTGATCCAGGGTCGCTGGGCCGAATGCGACACCCAGCCGGTGCCGAGCATCCGCAAGGTGGCGTTCGCCGACATCCGCAAGCAATTGCCGGCGGAGACGGTGGCGGTGACACCCGAACAGCGCGACCGGATTCTGCGCGACCGGCGGGCGGCGTTGCAGCAAAGGCCGTTGTGGTGAGGGCCGCCCCCGCCGTCGGCTTGCATAAGGGCATGTGAACCGGGTTACGGACAGGCTGCACGCGTCAAGACGCCGTCGCCATCGCCCGGAACAGGTCCGGTCCATGCTGGGTCTGGTTGAGCAGCCGATTCATGAGCTGCGCGCCGAGCACACGATAGCTTTCCCACTGCGCCTCGTCGAAGAACTGGTCGCCGGTGGTCTGCTGCGGGAAGGTCGGATTGGCGAGCGCATAGCCGATCAGGTCCTCGGACATCTGCGGAAACAGGCTTGGTTTGATCCAGACGATGTAACGCGACGTCGGCTTCTCGTCCGATCGATCGCGGAACCGTTTCGAGTCGTGCAGCGCGAAGCTGCCGACCTCGAGCAACAGCGCCAGCCCGCTGCTCTCGCGCACTTTGGCGTTGCCCCGCCATGTGCCGCCGGGAGCGTTGAGGAACAGTTTCACCCCAGCGGGCCCCACCAGCGTCTCGACCACCTCGTCGGCGGCGACCCGCACGTCGAGCCCCAGATCGATCCGCGCCTTGCGGATCAGATTCTGCAGATCTTCGAATTGATAGTCGGGGTCGGCGCCATTGTCGCAGACCAGGATCACCCGCGTCCTGCGCCGCAGCAGTTCATAGGCGCCACTATTCTCGAAATGCCCGCCATCGGTAAGGTAGACACGGCGATTGGCGCGAACATAGCGCCCGAACATCTCCGACAGCAGATAGCCATAAGTGCCGGCCTTGATCCGGGCGAGCGACAATAGCGCGCCGGCCCGTTGCACGATCCCGGCGGCAGCCGCCGGCGCCGGCCCGAGGATGTTGTTGACCCGCCACCGATAGCCGAGCCGGATATTGGCGAAGGTCAGGGTCATCGCGGTACCCAGCGTGGTGCGCGCGCCCATTCCCGACGAGGCGGCAGCACCCGAAATCGCGCAGAGCTGCCCGACGCTCAGCCGTTCGACATGCTTTTCCTTGAGCGCCCGCCAATCGAGAAAACGCGGCGGCTTGTCCACGCGGGCAGCATCGACGAACACACCCTCGGGTCCGAACACGATCGGCACCCCCTTGCGGTCCTGGTCGGTCAGATTGGATCGGTCGGCGCTCTTGCTCTCGTTGAGGGTGACGTTGATCAGGTGTAGCGGCGCCCCGCTCGCGCGCTGCTGGTAGCGGACGATGTCGATCACGTCCTTTCCGTCGGTCTCGGTGATCGGACGACCCTGGCTACCGCCCGCCGGAATCGCCAGCCGATCCAGATTGCTCGCCCCCAGATAGGCCCTCGTCAACCGCGACGCGTAAAGATGGTGCAGCGACGACAGGTTGATGAAACCGGTCGACCAGCCGGTGACGAGAAAGAGCGGCACCAGCACCAGCAGCGCCGCGAAGATGCCATTCATATTGAAGGAAGCGGCCTCGCCGACCCTCACCGCGCCGGCCGCGTCGGGCTGCCAGACGATGAACTGCACGACGGTATCGGCCATCACCGCGAATATGGCGTAGAGCAACACCCCGACCAGCATCGCGACCAGGCTGAGATGCTTGAAGACGAAGTCGAGCTTGCCGCCTTGCCGATCCGAAAAGGCGCTTGCCGCGCTGTTGATCGCCCAGGCGCCCGCCGATGCAATGAGCGGCGGCAGCGTGGTGAGGACAGGCGCTCCGCTCCACCACGACGACAGGTTGATCCTGACCCAGAGCGCCGTCATGTCGACGAACCCGCAGGCGGCGATGCCGATCGTTGCGAGCATCATCCACGCGCCCAGCCGCGAAAGGCGCCGCCGCGTCTCGATGATGAAGCCATCCGGAATCCCCCAGGGGGCCGACACCGCCAGCACCGTCGCCCCTCCGAGCGCCAGCACCGCGCCGGCGCCAAGCAGGATCGATGGGAAGGAGCCGATCGGCGCCAGGAACCTGATCGCGTCGTTGGCCAGCAGCAATCCCACGCCGGCCATCAGCGCGGTCGCCGTTCCGAAAAGCGCCACGATCACCTTCGATGACGGATGAAACAGCGTAGCCGCGTCACGGGCGCGCCGCCCGACACGGCCGCTCGACGTCAGCCAGAACGCAGTACCGGCCGCCGCCGCCAAAAACAGCGGCAACCCTGCCAGCGGCAACAGCGGGCTGATGAAGAAGCGCGTGGCATGGACCTCCGCCTTGCAGCCGCAGGCCGGCGTCAGCAGCCCACCGCCACGCCCGAGGTGCGGCAGCGCCTCACCCCATACCAGCGCGGGCCACAACAGCACTGCGGTCAGCAGGCTCGCGATCAGCACCGGCAGTGCGAAAACATACAGCATCGCCAGCCAGTTTCGGATCATATAATAGCTCGCCGCGACATAGTCGGTGGCACCATTGGGGGCGAGATAGCGCGCATGTTCGCGCAACCACCAGACCGGATGCTTCAGCCGCTGCTCTCCCGGGCCCGGCCCTGCGATCTCCCGCTCGTTCGATCCGCCGCGCAACACCTGCTGCGCGAAAGCATGTTTCCGCCGGATCTCCTCTACCTGTTTCTTCCGGACCTCATCGGCGTGCCGGTCCGCGGGCCCGGCTTGGGTTGCGCTCCGGCCGATCAAGCGTCGGCCGAAACCGATGATCCGGTTCCACATGCCGGGTTTGGCATCGCACGAGCCGCGTCGATCCTCGGGGGTGAACAGGCTGGTCAGGAAGCTGCCGATATAGCCTCCGCCCGACACGGTGGAGAGATAGTCGAAATCGAGCAGCCGATCATGCCGTGCCAGCACCTGCGCCACGCCGAGCGAGATCGTCGCGCTGCGGATGCCGCCCCCCGACAATGCGAGACCCAGCGCATTGTCGTCGAGCATTTCCACCCCCGTGGTATCGCCGGCCACCCGCAACGCCTCGCGGCGCTTCAAACGCGCGCTCCTCATAGCCGCTTCGGTCGGATCCTCGTACTCCTGCATAATGCCTATCCCCCACCAAGCCTGCCGTCCTATTTGAACGGCTTCAGCAGATCATCGGTCTGCTTGACGACCTCCACCGAACCGAGGCTGCACCCATTTTCGGGCTCCTTCGCCAGCCGGGCGAGATGATTGCACGCCGCATCGAGCCGGCCGTCCCATTCGCCCCAGAGCCGGCGCGTCCGCTTGAGATCGACGGTGAGCATCTGCGTGCTCGGGTCATGCTTCAGTCCTGCCCGGTGCGTCGCCAGCGTGCTGCGCGCGTCGCGCAGCAGCGCGTCGCCGAACAGTCCGATCTTCTGGATCGAGGCGAAACCGGACACCGCATCCTTCAGGATCGATTTGAACACGCCCGGATTCGGCGATGAAAAGGCCGCCACCAGATTCGACACCCGGTCGAACGATTGCTCGGCATCGATCGTCTGGAGATCCACGCCCGCCTGAAAGACCCGGAGGACGCGCACCGCATAAGCATAATGCTCGAACGGGATATGCTGCGACGCCTCGAGATCGGTCGAACTCGTGAACGTGGTGGCGGCCTTTTCGGCGGCCAGCGCGGCCGCCGCGTCAGGCTGGGTTCCCGCAACCAGCGCATGGAAGGCATAGGCATTGGCGTTCATCGACGGGCTCGCCTTGCGCAGTTCGGCGTCGGCGATGCGGATATGCTTGAGCAGCCGCGACGCCTGGTCGGCCTCGCGCGACGAATGGTGCGAGCTGATCAGTTCGAGCCCATAGTCGGCGAACAGCGCAAGGATGACATGCGCGCGCAACAGCCGGCCTTCGACATCCTGGTCGCCATAATAGGTTACCACGCCCGCCCCCAGCGGTGCCGGCTTTCCCGTGTCCTTCTGATCGCTGCCGACGGGGGCGACATAGCAATCGAGATAGCGGTTGACCGGCATGTCGAGCCGCTCGCCATTCCAATAGGTTTTTTTCGCCTCGAGCCCATATCCCTCCTTGGGATAGGCATCACGGCCGCTGGTCTCGGCATAGGGCCGGTTGTCGGCCGCACCATGGACCGGCGCATCGCCATTCTGCTGGCCGCCGCCATATTGGAGATACGACATCAGTCCCTGATAGAGCCGCGCCGTCGTATTCTTGACGAAGGTCGGCGAATCCATTGCCGCGATCGCGCTCGCGGGCGGATATTTGCTGGGCTTGTCCCTGTTGCGATCGGCGAAGTTCGCATAGGATGTGCCGGACAGCATCGCCGGCCCGAAAAAGCCGTTGTCGAGCAAGCATTCGCGAAAGCTCTGTGGATGGATACCGGCCGGGTGATCGGCCAGGCCCGTAGACAGCAAGGTGCAGCCCGACAGCGGCAATATTGCCGCAACCGCCGGCAACAGGCGCAGAAACATCTTCAATATGGCCTCCCCATGGCTGGGTCGCGGCGAGGCCAATTGCCACCCCGACGCCTCCCCGAACGTGCGGCGGCGCCATGCCGCCCCAACGATGTGCAACGCCTACTGACCGGGGCAAGACCGAATGTTCGCATCGCGTCTGGACCGCGCAATGCATTGGCAATTTTCTATGCCATCATCGCCCATCGTGCCAAGCATTACTTGCGCGACCATCGCGAAATAGCGATGATTTCGAGTTCCTGGAATAAATCCGGATTTTGGTGCTCGCCACTTCAGTCGGCGACCGTTCCCCCGCGGGATCTCGCGACAAATCAAGCGCCACGCCCCGAAGGGACGCGCTAGCCGGGGCCGTGTCGTCGTCCCAGGACCGCAGCGACATAATTGATCGGCGCATGATCGGCCAGATCGCGCACCGGGACGTTGCCGATGCCCAGACTGTGGCGGAGATAGTCGATACGCGCATGCAGTCGATCGACGGTCGCTGCATCGTCGTCCGGAAGCTCGCTGATCGCACCGGTCCGGTCGATATAGCGACATCCCCCGATATGCTGGCACAACAAGGGGGGAACCCTGGTGACGATGTCGGCGCAATTGACGTAGCGCCGCATGGTCCGGCCGGTAAAGCAGGACACGAAGGCGGCATTGCCGACACGCGGCGAGCCGAAGGTTATCAATTCGGCATCGGGCCGGACGCCTGCGAACAGCGTCGCCATCGCGGCGCCCAGGCTATGCCCGGTGACGATGACGCGCGACGGCGCGAACGATGCCAGCCATGCCTCGACGTCTTCGCGGATCGTCCGCAGCGAGTCCCAGAACCCCTGGTGCACCTTGCCCGCATGATCCCACGCGACGGGCGCGAATTCGAGATCGGTGATCAGGTCCGCGAGACTGTCCGCCTGCGTGCCGCGAAACGCGATGATGGCGTCACCCGTTCCGGTATGCGCGGCAAAGCCCTGTGCATCGTACCGCCCGCGCTCCGCATGAGGGCGGGGATCGTGGAAATAGCGCACCGAATGATAGCCAAGCGCGCCGATCGCTTCTTCGATCCGATATTTGGGATCATTCCCGTCCTCGAAGCGAAAATAGGCAAGCCGCGCGAACTCCGCCGCAACCGCGTCGATCGACCATGTCGCATCCATGGCGAGCGGAGGCCTGGCCTCCGGATGGAACAGCGCCGTCGTGGTCATATCATAGGCTATCGCCGCCATGGCCAAATCTCCTACCCCGCCCTTTTCACGACCGGCGGCTCGTCATTCGCAACAGAATTTACGCGACATCCCGTAATTCGCCAATCGCTTGTCCATCGGTAGCATAGGCACTGCGATGAGATCGAACCGATGATTTTTTTACTTTCCCTCATTTCATCGATCGCTCAGCCGAGCCAGGAGGATTTCCGCTCCGCGGCCACCCGGTGCGGCCTCGATCTACGGACCTATCGGGAGGGTGGCCGCGAGCCGGCGGCCTATTTTCACGCCCCCTCGGGAACGGTGACGATCAGGGCGAACAAGCCCGAGGCTGCCCGCAAGTGCCTCGAACAATGGGCCGCCGATCGCCATCTCCAGGTCGTTACCGGCCATTTCGACTATTAGAGCATTTCAAGTCAGGTGGAATCACCTGACGGCTCGGTAAATGCAAAAAACAAAGGCTATGAGAGCATGTTACGATCCGATCTGATCGGGACACACTCCGGAGCGATACGACATCGGGGCAATCATCAACGCATCGCGGCGATCCGGCTGCCGGTCGCCTTTCACTCGCGCTTGTCGCTGGTCGTCACGATCGCGATCCGTCGCATCCGTTTCGGATGAGTTCGCTTCGCGAACCGCCGCACCCCGTTCCCCTCACCCCCGCACCATCTCCACGATCGTCAGGCATATCTCGAACGCGATCAGCGCGATCACCGCCAGTTCCAGCCGCACCGACCTCTTGTCCTGGACCAGGTCGAGCAGCACGTCGGCGGTCTCGCCGATCACCTCGAGCTTGCGTTCGATCGTGCGGGCGCGGTCGCCGAGTTCATATTCGGCCTCGAGCCGGGCGTAGAGGCGGTCGAGTTCGGGATGGTCCCACAGCACGTCGGGCTTCTCGCTGATCTGGGCGCGACCGACGACGCGGTGCTGGGTGGCGAGGACGTCGCCGATATGCTGCATCACCCGGCGGATCGGCAGGCCGGCGCGGCCATGCGCCTGGAGGCCGTTGACCAGCGGCTCGATGCTGTCGAACACCTCGGCGATGCGGATCTCGTCGCGTTCGAGGACGACGCTGCGCGCGAGCACGGTCGCGGTCAGCAGCAGCCGCTCGACCGTCGCCTCGCTCAGGATCAGCGTGCCGCCGGCGTCGATCTGCTCGTCGGCGCCGGGCTGGATCGCGATCGTCGCGGTTTCGAGATGCGGTGACGCCTGCGGCTGGATGACGTGCGGCATCAATTGCGCGAGCAGGTCGCGTTCCTGCTGCGGCGACGCGCCGAAGAACACCACCACCCCATAGCGGAACACGAAGACCGCCCCCGCCCCGCCGGGCACGATCCGGTCGGGCTCGACCAGGTCGAGCAGGTTGCGGGTGTCGATCCGGGTCCCGATCAGCAGCGCCCGCGCCTCGGCGCCGTGCGGCGAGCCGGCGAGCGATGCGCCGACGACCTCGCGCATGCCGATATCGGGGGTACGGGCCGATGCCGGGGAGGATGGGTCGGTCATGGAGGCGGCCTTGCTTGTCGCTGACCGGTCCAGCCTGGCGAAGATTTGTGACGAACGATCGGGTCCGGCCCGGCTGCCTTTAACAGTTTCGGGCGGCGCGCGCGACCGGCCGTCGTCGCGTTCGCCGGAAACGAAAAGGGCCGCGCACCGAAGTGCGCGGCCCCCTCCGCCGGATAGGATCAGCTGAGAGAGTTCGGCTTAGAAGTCGAAGCGGACCGAGGTAGAGATCGTCCGGCCGGTGATCCCCTGCACCATGATGATGCCGCTGGCGGGGATCGACGGCACCGACGCCGCCGAGATGCCCTTGGTGTCGAACGCGTTGTTGACGTTCAGCGACACCGTCAGCCGGTCGATCGGACGATATTGGACGAACGGGTTGACCGTCACATAGCCGGGCAGCTTGAGCAGGTTGGCGTCCTGGGCGAAGCGTTCGCTGAGCCCATAGATGTTGACGCCGGCGCTGAAATGCTCGGTTTCGATCGACGGGGTCACGAAGCCGAACAGCTTGGGCTGGCCGCCCGGGACATTGCCGTTGACCGTCGCGTCGATGAAGTCCTTGACGATCTCGCCCTTGGTGTAGGTCGCGCCCGCGTTGATCGCGAAGATGCCGGTGCGATAGCCGCCCTCGAACTCGGCGCCATAAGTGCGATAGCGGCGGTTGATGATCGGGCCGAAATAGACCTGATGCTCGAGCGTCTTGGCGAAGAAACCGGTGAGGTTCAGCGACAGCCCGTCCTGGCGATACTTCACCCCGACCTCGGCCTGGGTGACATAGTCGATCAGCGCCTTCTTGTCGGCGAGATGGCCGTCGACGGTGCTGATCGCCGGGCTGAACAGCAGGCGGTCGGCGTTGGTGCGCGCGCCGCGGCTGTAGCGGCCGAACACCGCGAGCTGTTCGGCGACACGGTAGTTCACGCCCGTCGAATAGGACAGGTAATGATAGTCATAGTCGACCGGGGCCGAACTGGTCAGCGGGATGATCGCCACCTTGCGCTCGGGTGCCGAGATCACGCCGTCGCCGTTGAGATCGCGCGCGACCGAACCGGCGGCGCCATTGATCTGCGAGCTGTAGATCGTGCCCTTGGCGCTGCCGAAATCATAGCGCAGGCTGCCGCCGATCGACAGCTTGCCGGCATGATAGTTGAGCGAGCCGAACGCCGCATTGGTATCATATTCGACATTCAGCCGCTTCTTCGGGATGCCGCCGAAGAAGGTCGCATCATAGGTGTAGGCGCCATGTTCGCTCAGGGGCACGCCGGTCGCGGTGGTGACGTTGATCAGCGCCGCATTGCCGCCGCCGACGACGTCGCTGAGCTGCGAGGTGTTGGTCGATACCGTGTCGATCGTCTGGTTCGACTTGTAGAAACCGCCGGTGGTGGTCAGGTCGCCGCCGCCGATTTCCCAGACATGGCTGGCGCGCAGGTCGTTGGTGACATTGTCGAAGCTGCGCAGGTCGTTGTCGCTGGTGATGATCGCCGCGAGCAGGCCGTTGCCGTTGAGCGTCGACGGGCTGGTGATCTTCTGGCCGGCATTGGGGCCGGTGGCATAGCTGAGCGACGCGCCCGGGCCGCCGAACGCCGCGGCGAGCGCCGCCGCCTGGCCGACCACCGCCGGGTAGATGCCGCCATAGGTGCCCGAGATGTTCGAATAACGGAACTTCTCGGTGATCGTCCAGCCGGCCAGCTCGAACTGCGATTCGACCCCGAACGACTTGACCAGCGAATGCTGCCCCTCGCGCACGTCATGGACGCTCGGGTTATTGTTGGCGTCGGTCAGCAGATTGTCGAGATGGTAGCGCGACAGCAGCGTGTCCTTGTTGACGTTGAAATTGGTGACATGGGTGAATTTCGGATCGTCGTTGGTGCCGCTCACCAGCATCGGCGCCGGCAGATAGACCGGGGTGCGGTCGTCGAGATATTTGGCGTTGAAGCGGATATAGCCGCCGGTGAAGGTCTTGGTGATGTTCAGCTTGAGCTGGCCGCCCTTGTTGCCGTCGAAGCCGACCTTGCGCGGGCCTTCGCCCTGACGATAGAAACCGCCGACGTGGAAGCGCAGCGTGTCGCTGATCTTGGCGCCATAATCGAAATCGGTGCGATATTCGTCATAGTTGACGCCGGCGCTCGCCATCACCGAACCGCCTTCGACATCGCCGGTCTTCGAGATCAGGTTGATCACGCCGCCGGGCGAGTTGGAAGCGAAGGTCGAGGCCGAACCGCCGCGGATCGCCTCGATCTGCGACAGGTTGAGGTCGGCGCGCAGGAACTGGTCGGCGCCGCCGGTGATCATGTCGCCAAACTCGACGACGGGCAGCCCGTCTTCCTGGATCTGCAGGAACTTGGCGCCGCTCGACGCCAGCGGCAGGCCGCGGACGGTGACGTTGGCGCTGGTCTCGCCGGCGGTCAGCTCGGCGCGGACGCCGGGGATGTTGTGGAAGATCTCGCCGAGGCCGCGCGCCGACAGCTTGACGATCTGGCTTTCCTTGATCGAGCTGGTCGAGATCGCGGCGTCGAGGATGTCGCGGCCGCGGGCGACGCCGGTGCTGAACACTTCCTTCTGTTCGGCCTTCTTGGCGGGGAGTTTCGCCTCGGCCGCGGTACCGGCGGGCGCATCCTGCGCGGCACCGACCTCGGCCAGCGCCGGCGACATGCAGACGAGCGACGACACGCCCAGGAGAAGCTGATAGTTTTTCATTGATTAACCCCCATACATCCTCTGATAATCGGATGACCGGGGATATCGTCGCCGCTGGTTAACAAGCGGTTATCTCTAATACTATGGTTCTATTGAAGAACTACGAGTGTTGCCCCAAAGCAACAGACTCTCATTTACCATTGTCAAAGCTTGAGACCGGCGTTCCCGCAGATTTTCCACTGACAATATTGTCGATATTGCAGTTACAGACAATTTCGACTTTCAAAAAATGGCAGAAAACTGCGGATTTTCGAAAATAACGCTTCGCACCATGAGGCTCTGTCTGCCCCGCCCTATTCCGACGATGCATCGTCCGGCGACGGCGCCGCGCCTTTCGGTCCGGGCGACAGAAAATGCCAGGCGATCAAGACCGGTCCGAGCAGCGCCATGCCGATGAAGATGCTGATCAACCGATCGAGCGCCGGCCGAATCGCCGCGTCCGCGTAGCTGTCGGGCACCAGAACGATCAGGATCGCCAGGGTGAACTGCAGCCCCAGATAGGTGGTGCGGGCGCCGCCATTCTCGATATGCCGACCGATGAGTATGCCGAGGCAGGTGCCCGCGATCAGCACCGGCGGCGATCCTTGCGCGACGACCAGGATCGCCGCCGCCAGCGCGCTGCCCGCCAGGCATCCCATCAGCCGCAGATAGAGCCGCCGCCCGACCGGCGCGAGCCCGCTGCCGGCAAGACCGGCGGCGGGCACGATCATCACCGCCATCACCGTCACCCCCGCCTGTTCGAGCTCGGGGATCGCGAACAGCGCGTGGAGCAAGGGCAGCAGCGCCAGCACCAGCCCGGCGAGCGCGGCGTGGCGGGCGACGTCGGGATGCCAGCCGAGCCGGGTCGCGGGCGGCGCCGGCTGGCCCGGCCATTTGCGCCGCGCGGTCAACGCGGTGAGCAGGCTGACAGTCAGGCAGGCGGCGGTGCCGGCGTTGACCTCGAGCAGCCGGGTCCGCGCGAAATCGATCGTGTCGAGCGCGGGGTGCCCGATCTTGTCGAGCAGGATCATTTCGAAGGTCAGCCCGAACAGGAACCAGGCATAAGCCCGCTTGCCGGTGAGCATGCCGTAGAGGCCGATGAAACCGACGATCGCCGCGGCCAGCATCGACAGCGGCAGCGATCCCACGACATATGGCACGATCGCCAGCGCCAGCACCGCCCCGAACGAGGTTCCGGCGATCCGCATGAACCCGCGCAGCAGCGTCTCCGAAAAGCTGCCGCGCATCAGCACGAACGCGGTGAAGGCGGCCCAGGCGATGCTGTGCGCACCGATCAGATGCGCCAGGACGATCGCCAGCATCACCGACGCGACGCATTCGAACTCGTCGACCATCCGCGGCCCGGGGGTGACCAAGCCCTTCAATATACCGCGCAGGTTCCGAATGATGGCGGGACTCATCACGCCGCTATGCGACCAACCGCGCATGATATGAAGAGCGTCATCGTCCGGACCCGACGGACCGGTCACAGCATCTCGAGCGGACGCCGGCCCCGCGGCGCCGGGAAGATGCGATCGAGCGCGGCAAGCGTCGCCGCATCGAGATCGACTTGCGACGCCGCGAAATTCTCGCGGACATGCGCGACCATGCCCGCCTTGGGAATCGCGATCATCCCCGGGCGGCGCAACACCCAGGCGAGCGCCAGCTGCGCCGGGCTCAGGCCGAGCGCCTCGGCGAGCGGACGCAGCCGCGGATGGTCGGTCAGCCGGCCTTGCTCGACCGGACTATAGGCCATCGCCGGAATAGCCCGTTCGGCGAGCCAGGGCAGCAGATCATGTTCGGGCCCGCGCCGGACGAGATTGTAGAGGATCTGGTCGGTCGCGCAGCCGCTGCCGCCCGCCGCCGCCAGTTCCTCCATATCGTCGAGATCGAGATTGCTGACGCCCCAGTGGCGGATCAGCCCACGCGCCTGCAGCGCCGTCATCGCCTCGACCGTCTCGCCAAGCGGCACGCGCCCGCGCCAGTGGAGCAGATAGAGGTCGATGCGATCGGTGCCGAGCCGCCGCAGGCTCGCCTCGCACGCCAGCGGCAACCGCGTGCGCGAGGCGTTGTGCGGATAGGCCTTGCTGACCAGGAACACATCGTCGCGCACCGGCGCGATCGCCTCGCCGACCAGCGCCTCGGTCGCGCCCTCGCCATACATCTCGGCGGTGTCGATCAGGGTCATGCCGAGTTCGACGCCGTGCCGCAGCGCGGCGATCTCGGCCGACCGCTGCCCGGCCCGTTCGCCCATCATCCAACTGCCCTGGCCGAGCGCCGCGACGGCTTCGCCATCGGGTAAATCCATGATCCGCATGATCGCCTTTCCGGTTCGCGGGACATCAACCCGGCGCCCGCGCGTTGGTGCCATGCGGCATTTTTCGCGCGAAGAGGGAACGCCTCGCGCTCCACGGCTTTTAACAGCGCGGGCGCCGGATGGGAAAGGTTGCCGAACGGGGATGCCGGAGGGAATGCCAGGGATATGGCCGTGCTGACGATCATGATGCTGTCCGCCGCGATCAGCGCACAACCGGTCGCAGCCCGGGGATCGCGCAACCGCGCGGTCAGCCGCGACCTCACCACCATTGTCGAGCAATTGTCGCCGCGCGCGGACATGGCCGCGCCGGCGCGCGACGAACGCCATCGCTTCCATGCGCTGCCCGCCGCCGACACGCCCGACGAGGATGATGAAGGCGCCCGGCTGCGGCTGCGCGGCCGCAAGCTGAAGTTCAGCATGCCGATCTGAGGTCCGGTCATCGCACGGACATCTGTGGTTCAGACCACCCGCGTCATGGCGGCGTCATGAATCCACGACAGGAACAGCATCAGATGACGATCGCCCGAATTTTCCCGATGACGATGCTGCTCGCCGCCGCGGCGCTGGCGGGCTGCACGACGGGTGGTGCCGCACCGGCCACCGCAGGCGGCGCGGCACCGGCAACGGCCGAACGGATCGCCTATTCGGTCGGTCCCTGTTTCGGCTTCTGCCCGGTCTATTCGGCCGGGATCGGCGCCGACGGCATGGTGAGCTTCGAGGGCGAGCGCCACACCGCGGTGCTCGGCAACCGCACCGCGCAGCGCGATGCCGCCAGCTATGCCCACTTCGCCGCCGCACTGGCGCCGTTCCGCCCCGCCACCGGCAGCCATGTCCGCACCACCTGCGACGCGCAGGCGACCGACCAGTCCGACTATCATATCAGCTGGACCGCCCCCGACGGCACCCAGACCATCCTCGACCATAATCGCGGCTGCCGGTCGGCGCGCAACGACGCGCTGAACGCGGTGCTGCAGGCGGCGCCCGAGACGCTCGGCATCGCCGAATGGACCGCGCAGACCACCCGGCCCGGCACCTCGCGGGGCTGAACGGCGCCGGCACCGATTTGCCGAAGAATATCGCTTGATCCGTCCCCTGGGACCGCCTCGATAAGGGTGCGGTCACGATGGAGGTGAGGTCATGCACGCTACCGGCAAATCGCTCAGCCCGACCGAGGCCGCCCGGCGGCTGAAGATCTCGGTCAAGGCGCTGCGGCTCTACGAGCAGCGCGGGCTGATCGCTCCCGGCCGCACCGCCGCGGGCTGGCGCAGCTACGCGCCGACCGACATGGCGCGCGCCCGCGAGATCGCCGACTTTCGCGCGATCGGGCTCAGCCTCGCCCAGATCGGCCGTGTGCTGGGCGGCGACGCGACCGATCTCGAACCGGCGCTCGCCAGCCATCAGGCGGTGCTCGAACACGAAGCGACGGCGCTCGCCGCCAGGGTCGACCGGGTGCGCCGGCTGCGCGCCGAGATCGGCCGGGGCGAGACACCCGGCGCCAAGGATCTCGGAGCCCTGCTCCACCCTGCCCCGGCCATCGGCTTCGCGCTCCCCTGGCCATGGGGCGGCGAAGCCTTCGAACTGCGCGACATCGCGGCGTTGACCTACATCGTCGGCCCGC
This sequence comes from Rhizorhabdus sp. GW822-FHT03C02, assembly GCF_058801765.1. Classification (NCBI taxonomy): domain Bacteria; kingdom Pseudomonadati; phylum Pseudomonadota; class Alphaproteobacteria; order Sphingomonadales; family Rhizorhabdaceae; genus Rhizorhabdus; species Rhizorhabdus sp. GW822-FHT03C02. The sequence goes on along the minus strand of NZ_JBXANN010000001.1, from coordinate 406,732 downwards.
TCGGCAGCGGGAAGACCCGGCTGGCGACGCGGCTGGCCGAAAGCCTGGCCGGCGCCGTCTTCGTCCCGCTCGACCGTGGCGACGACGAAGGTGCGGCGGTCCGCGCGACGATCGCCGCCGATCCCGAACGCGCGCAGCGGGTCGATCGCGCGCTGGCACGCCTGGTCGAGGATGGTGCAACGGTCTGCGTCGCCCTGGTCGTCCTGCTCGTCGCGCTCGAAGCCCCCGGCCCCGCCGCCTTCGTCATCGACATGATCGAACAGGGGCTCGACCATGCCAGCCAGGAGGCGCTGATCGCGCATCTGCGCTATCGGCGCGGCGACCGGCGGCCGCTGTTCATGCTCACCCGCTCCTCGGCGATCCTCGACCCGGCCGCGATCGGCCCGGACGAGGCGATCATCCTGTGTCCGGCCAACCACAGCCCGCCCAGCCTCGTCACGCCGATGCCCGGCGCCGCGGGTTATGAGGCGGTAGCGACCTGCCTGGCCTCACCCGCGACAAGGGCCCGCACCGCCGGCACCATCGCCTGGCGCCCGCAGGCGGCGTGACGCTACGCCCTTGACGATGGCCGCCGCGTCGGCTTTCAGCCGGCACCCGGATGACGAAGGTGATATGTGACGAGCGACTGGCGTGAACGTGGATCGATCCTGCCCGGCGGCGGCCTGCCGCTCCGCGAGCCGAGCGACCGCGAACGGGCGCGCGCCGCGGAACGCGAGCGCCGCGCCGCCGAACGTGCCGAGGCGTCGCAGGCCCGCTCCAATCGCCGTGCCGCCGAGCGCGAAGAGTCGTCGCGTGCACGCGAACAGGCGCGCGAAAAGGATCAGGCGCTCGACGAGTCCCGCCGCGCGATGCTCACCGCCGAACGCGAGGTGCGCCCCAAGCGCCGCGCCTCGGGATCGCTGTCGAAGACCGGCGAGAAGCGGATCGAACGCGACGTCAGCCATTACAAGACCGCGGTCGATACCGATCGGATCAGGCTGCTGGCATCGCGCGGGGCATCGATCGACGCGCTGACCAAGGTGTTCGGCCTTTCGAGCGAGGAGGTCGAAGCCGTCCTCGCCGGCGCCTGACATTCCCGCAAAACCGCCAAATCCCGGGATTGCAGACGCTCCGATCCGGTGCGACATCCGCATCATGCCATCCCGATCGCCACGCAGAGCCGTTCCGGTCGCAGCCCTCGCGCTGGCGATCCTGGTTTCGACCGCGATCGGTGCAACCGCCGGCGCGACGCCAGACATGAACGCCTTCACCCTCGCCAATGCCGCCGCACCGCCGCTCCTGACCGATCCGAACTGCGGCCCCGACCGCACCGACACGATCGTCGTCTGCCGCCGCCCCCGATCCGACCGCTACCGCATCCCGGAGCCGCTGCGCGCGACGAGCGGGCCGTCGGTCCCCGACGAACGCAATGCCCTGATCGATCCGCGGCAGCATTGCACCAGCGGCGGCGCGCATGGCTGCGGTCATGCGACGGTGCCGGTGCTGACCATCCAGGGCGGCAAGGCGAAAATCGGCCAGTGAGCCGCGCATCGTAACGACCGGGCATCGTGACGGCGGCGATATTCTCGCGCGATTCCGCCGATGGTTAGGCGCATCTTAACCTATGTGGGCGAAAGCTTCGACCAAGGTCTAAGGGAAGACGATGGTTCGGCTGGGGCGCATCACCAAGAGTATCGTCGGCCGCGCGCTGCTGATCACGGCGGCGGTCGGCACGCTGATCTTCCTGATCGCGGCCGGCATCTTCTATCGCCAGAGCAGCCTCGACACCGACCGGTCGGTGTCCGAGACGATCCACCGCGTCGCCACCTCGCGTGCGCAAAGCGTCGGCCTGTGGTTCGAGGGCCGGCGGCTGCTGGTCGAGATGGCGAACGACGACGCCGCGCTGCGCTGGTCCGACGGGAACATCGCCGCCGCGCTGAAGCGCCGCGCGCTCCAGGACAATTTCCTGATGACCTATGTCGGGTCGCATGCCGACGGCGCCTTCCACCAATATCCGCTCGCGCCACCGCCGGCCGGCTATGATCCGCGCCGGCGCCCCTGGTACAAATTGGCGCAGGCCCGGCGCTCGACCGTGCTGGTCGAGCCCTATCTCGAGCCCGGGCGGCAGGAGGAGATCGTCACGATCGCCACCCCGCTGATGGTCGACGGCCATTTCCGCGGGGTGACCGCCGCCGATTTCTCGCTGCGCGTGCTGGTCGACATGCTCCAGCGCAGCAACATCCGCGGCGGCTATGTCTTCATCGCCAACAGCCAGGGCCGGGTGCTGCTCCACCCCGACCGGCGGCTGACCGGCAAGAGCCTCGCGCAGATCTTCGACGGCAAGGCGCCGGCGCTCGACGGCAGCATCAGCGATGTCACCCAAGGCGGCGCCGGCCATATCGTCACGCTCGCGCGCATTCCGAACCTGCCGTCGGCGCATTGGTATGTCGGCGTCGCGCTGAACAAGGCCACAGCCTATGAGGGGCTGCGCGGCGCATGGTTCCGATCGGCGCTGCACACCGCGCTGGTGATGCTCGCCTCGCTGCTGATGCTGTGGCTGGTGATGTCGCGCCTGGTGCTCGATCCGCTGCGGCGGATCGGCATCAGCATCCGCGCGATCGGCAAGGGCCATTTCGACGTCCCCGTCGTCGCGACCGGCCGCGAGGACGAAATCGGCGCGATCGCCCGCGCGGTCGAAGGGTTTCGCGACAATGGCAAGCGGGTGGCCGAACTCACTCTGGCCGATCGCGAGCGGCGCACCCGCGACCGCGAAGCGCGCGCCCAGATGATGTTCGAACTCCAGCGTTCGTTCGGGCTGGTGGTCGATGCCGCGGTCGCCGGCGATTTCTCGCGCCGGGTCGACGACCGGTTCGAGGATGGCGAGCTCAACATGCTCGCACGTTCGATCAACCTGCTCGTCCAGACCACCGACCGCGGCCTCAAGGAAACCGGCGCGGTGCTCGCGGCGCTCGCGCGGACCGATCTCACCAAGCGGGTCGAAGGTGCCTATGAGGGGGCGTTCGCCAAGCTCAAGGGCGATACTAACGCGGTCGCCGACCGGCTCGAACAGGTCGTCGGCCAGCTCGACGACACGTCGCAGCGGCTAAAGAGCGCGACCGACGAGCTGACCAGCGAGACGAGCAGCCTGTCGAAACGCACCGGCGGCCAGGGGCTGACGGTGCGCGACACCGCGTCGGCGATCCAGCGGCTGATCGCGACCGCCGGGGCAAGCGCGAACAGCGTCGAAGCCGCCAGCCGGCGCGCGCAGGAAGCCGCGGTCTCGGCCGAGGCGGGCGGCGAGGTGATGGCGCGCGCGCTCGAGGCGATGGAGCGGCTGACGATGTCATCGGCGACGATTTCCGGTATCATCAGCATGATCGACCGCATCGCCTCGCAGACCTCGCTGCTCGCGCTCAACGCGACGATCGAGGCCGCGCGCGCCGGCGAGGCCGGCCGCGGTTTCGCGGTCGTCGCCTCCGAGGTCAAGATGCTCGCCAACAGCGCGCGGCTGGCGTCGAGCGAGGCCAGCCGACTGGTCCAGCAGACGCTGGTCGAGGTCGAGGCGGGATCGCTGATGATCAGCCAGGCCAGCGACAGCCTGTCGGCGATGCTCGATTCGGTGAAACAGAATTCGGCGCATCTGGCGACGATCTCGAACGCCAGCCGCGAACAGGCGGCGTCGATCGGCGACATCAGCGACGCGATCGACCAGCTCGACCGGATCGCCTGCGACAATATGGCGCTGGTCGAGGAACTCTACGCCACCACCGCCCAGACCAAGGCCCGCGCATCCGAGATCGACGACATCGTCGACATCTTCCGCACCCGGCAGAGCGAGGCCGCCCGGCCGGCACCGATGCTGCGGGTCGCGTCCTGACAGCCGCCCTTATTTAGCTCTGCAGCGCCCGCTCGCGCTTCCTGAGCCGCTTGGTCCGGTAGAGCGCGTCGTCGGCGCGTTCGACCAGCGCGCGCCAGTCGTCGCCGGGCCGGGCGAAGGCGACGCCACAGCTGATCGAGGCATGTTCGACCACATTGTCGCGCAGCCGGACCGGCGAGGATCCGATCAGCCGTTCGCTGTCCTCGGCGATCGCTTCGGCCTGTTCCTCGCGCACGCCCTCGACCAGGATCGCGAATTCGTCGCCGCCCAGCCGCCCGATCAGATCGCATTTGCGCAGGCGGTGACCGAGCCGGCGGGCGATCTCGATCAGCAGCGCATCGCCTGCCGGATGGCCATGGCTGTCGTTGATCCGCTTGAACAGGTCGACGTCGATCAGCACGAGCGCGAGCGAGACGCCGCGCGGTTCGACCAGCCGCGCCTCGAGCCGGGCAATGAACGAGGCGCGGCTGAGCACCCCGGTCAGGCTGTCGGTCGACGCTGCCTGCTCGAAATGTTCGGCGCTCGCGCGCCGCGCATGGAGCTCGGCGGCGGCCGGCAGCATCGTCAGCAGCAGCGCCGCCAGATAGAATTGGAAAAATTGCGCCTGCGCATGAAGGCTCGGCGTCATCGCCACGATCGGGCCATGGCCGTAGATCGTCGAGACCCCGCCGATCACCGCGACGATGACCACGCAGGTCTTGGTGCCGAAGCGGCCGAGGCTGATCGTCGTCGCCATCACCGGCGCCATGACCAGGAACAGCATCGCCATGTTGGACCCGAGAAAGGCGATCGCGGCGGTCGCGGCGGTGACCGCGAACCACAGCACCGCCTGCGCCCGCCGGCGCGCGTCCATGTTCGCCAGCCAGATCCGCACCTCGCCGGTGCGCAGCGCGAGGAACAGCGGGGTGAAGATCAGCAGCCCCAGCGCATCGCTGGTCACCCACAGCCGGTAGGATCGCCAGAACGGCTCGCCATAGGTCAGCATCGCGGTCAGCGCCCCGATGATCCCGCTGATCGCCGGCGCGACGATGCCGCACAGGGTGAACCACATGATCGCGTTGAGGTTGGCGAGCATGTTCGCCCCCGGCGCGCGGAGCCGGATCAGCGTCGCCGCCACCACCAGTTCGACCATGTTGGCGATGCCATAGCCGATCGGCGCGGTCAGCGCGCCGCGCGCGACCATGTTGCCGCCGACATGCGCGACGATCCCCGCCACCAGATAGATCGGCCAGCGCCGTGCCGGCAGCATCACGATCAGCGCCAGCAGCACGGCATTGCCCGGCCAGGTCGTCGCTATGCCGCGACCGGCGTTGGTCATCACCATCGTCGAGACGACCGCCACGAAATAGACGGCCCCTCCAACGATTGCGTAGCGCAGGTCTTCGGCCCCCCAGCCGAAGATGCTCTTCTTGCCCATTTTCGATAGTCCCCCGCCACAGGACTAGGCGCACCTTACAAGAGCGTCAATTGGCGCGGGAGATCGGGCAAGACGCCGCCGCTTTCACATCGGGCGAGGCGTCGTCCCGCGTCGCCGCGCGAGGAAGGCCAGCAGCGCGCCGAACAGCAGGAATGCAGCCTGCGCCATGATCACCGCCGCATAGGAACCGGTACGCGCATAGACCAGCGCGCTCGCGGGGACGCACAGCACCCCGAACGGCAGGTTGACGATGTTGAACAGGCCGAAGGCGCGGCTGTAGCTCTCGCGTCCGAACAGCTCGGTGATCGCCAGGCCGAGCACCGGCATCGCGCCGGCGCCATGCAGCCCGAGCAGGCCGGCGATCACCGCCGCGGATACGAAGCCCGGACCGATCAGCAGCAGCGCCCACAGGATCGCCGCGTCGAACAACAGGATCGCCAGCGTCGCCACCCCGCCGAGCCGGTCGGCGACCCAGCCGAAGAACACGGTGCCGGCGATGCCGACCAGCGACTGCACCGTCAGCAGCGTCGCCGCCAGCGTCGCCGACAGACCCCAGCCGCTCGCGATCGGCACCATGTTGGCGGTGATCAGCACCGATCCGGTGACCGAGGCGATCGTCGCCAGCATCACCAGCCAGAAACGCGGCGAGCGCAACAATTGCGGCATCGTCATCGCGCCGTCGGCGGCGGGCGTATCGGTGGTCGGAGCCGCGGCTTCCACGCCGGGGATCTGGTCGATCACGAACAGATTGGAGACGAGACAGACCGCCGACAGCGCACCGAGCATCGCATAGGTGGCGGCGACGCCATAGGACTGGAGCGCCCAGCTCGACAGCAGCGGCACCAGCGCGATGATCACCGGCATCGAGGTGATACCGAGCGCGCGGCCGCGATGGACGACATACCAGCGCGACACCAGCGTGCCCGGGGTGATCACCCCGATCGCCATCCCCGGCCCGAGCAGCAGCCCGAACGCGACCAGGTAGAGCGGATAGCTGCTGGTCGTCGCGAGCAGCGCGAAGCCGGCGGTGCTGAGCAGCGCCCCGACCAGCATCAGCATCCGCAGCGAAACGCGGGTCGCGAGCGTCCCGACCACCGGTGCGCACAGCGCGGTGGCGAGGTTGACCACCGGCACGCTCAGCGTGCTCAGTTCGCGGCTCACCCCCAGCCGGGTCTCGACCGAGGCGAGCAGCACGCTGAACGATCCCCAGATGCACCCGATGACGATATTCTGGTTGAGGAAGGCGATCGCCGCCATGCGGAAGGCCAGCGGATGATTGGCGCCGACGGCGTCGGGCTGCGCTTGGGGCATCATCGCCATCTCTCTCCCTCCTGGATGGATCGACGCTCGCATCGGCACCGTATCCGCAACGCTTATCAACCCGGCCCGCGCGCAGGTCCATCGCTTATCCCGCCGCCCCGGCGATGCTGTGTCTGCAGACCATCGTCAGCCATGCGCGCCACCCGCCAAACATGCCGCTTATGTAACCCTATGTAACGGTCGGTATGATTGTCCCCCGCCGGCGATCCGCTAGGGTCTAAACCCATAAATTACGAGGTCGTGATGGTGTCAAAGCGGGAGGAGATGCGAGGAAAGCGGATGAAAGCATGGCAGCTTTATGGTGAAGCCGCTTGACGATACAGATCACCCGCTTTGACACCACCCGCAGGGCAAGGGGTAATTTCGCCCGCGGCTGCGTTGCTCGCTTGCCGGATAGCGCCGCTATCCGCCTGCGCTCCCGCCTTGCCACGAACAAAATTACCCCTTGTCACGGCCTCCCAATTTATGGGTTTAGACCCTAGGATACGGCATGAACATCAGGCCCACGCGGCACGTCTCCGACGAACCCGACATCGCCGAAGCCGCACGGCCGAAGCCCGTCCCCCGCGACGCGCGGATGGTCCGAACCGACATGGCACTGCGTCAGGCGATGCTCGTCCTGCTCGAACGCAAGCCGTTCGACCAGATCACGATCCGCGACATCGTCGCCGAGGCCGGGGTCCATTATGCGACCTTCTTCCGCCACCATGCGACCAAGGAAGCGCTGCTCGACCATGTCGCCGCCGACCAGATCGACGAACTGGTCGAGCTGACCCAGGTCGTCGGCGTGACCGTCGACCACCATGCCGGCTTCGTCACCCTGTGCCGCTATGTCGACGATCACCGGGTGCTGTGGACCGCGCTGCTCACCGGCGGCGCGGCCGGCGCGATGCGCGACGAGCTGCTTTGCAATTCGCGCGCCTTCGCGGTCCAGCGCGGCGACAAGGACGGCTGGATCCCGGTTGAACTGGCGACGAGCTGCTCGGTCGGCCTGATCGTCGAGACGATCTCCTGGTGGCTGGCGAAGCCGGCCGACGCCTATACGATCGAACAGGTCGCGGCGATCATGCACCGGCTGGTGAACGGCGCGATGCTCGAGCCCGAGGCGCTGTGATTCACGCATCGGGTTGAGCCCTGCGGATCCTCCCTAAAACGCAGCTTTGGGGAGGGGCGCAGTGCGCGCCATGCCGGGGGCATGGCAAAGCGCGAAGCCGGCTGCAGAGCAGCCGCGGGCGTAGCGGTGGAGGGGTCTGCGCAACATCGATAGCGCAGAAAACCCCTCCACCATCCTACGGATGGTCCCCCTCCCCATCTGCGATGGGGAGGATCTGGCAGATCCATGTTCCTCCCCAAAAACAAGGGCCGCAGCAAGCTGCGGGGCCCCAAAAACAAGGGCCGCAGCAAGCTGCGGCCCAGGGAGGGAACCGAATCTGTCCGTCGAGGGAAGGTCGGCGGTATCAGCCCCCGAAGCGGTAGCGCAGCCGCGCGCCATACATGCGCGGCTCGCCGAGCACGGCGAATTCGTTGCCCGACGACGCGAGGCCGGGGACGTAGTTGTAATATTTCTTCTTGGTCACGTTGGTCGCGAACAGGCCGAGGTCGAGCGGCAGGCCGGCGATCCCGTTCCAGCTCGCATTGAGGTTGAGCAGGTCGCGCTTGCCGACGGTGCCGAGATCGCCGCCGAACGCCGCCAGCATCGCCGGATCAAGATAGGCATAGCTGGTGAGCTGCTTGTCGGTGTGGGTGAAGGTCGCGCCGACGCTGATCCGGCCGATGCTCTCGTCGAGCGGCAGCGTATAGGTGCCGGTCACCGTGAACTTGTTCTTCGGCGACAGCACCAGCGGCGACCCCTTGGTGATCAGCGAGGTCTGCGGCTGATAATTGGGATCGGCAGTGGTGACCGCGGCGATGTTGCGGATCGTCGCGTTGAGATAGGTGTAGCTGCCGTCGATCGACAGGCCCTGGAACGGCTTGATCGACGCCTCGACCTCGACGCCGTAGATCCGCGACTTGCCGGCATTGATGATCGCGGTGGTCGGCGACACCGGGGCGCTGGCGCCGGTCACCGGATCGATCTTGGCATCGAACCCGAACTGGATCTGCTGGTCGCTGAAATTATTGTAGAAAGCCGAGACGTTGAAGGTCCCGCGCAAGGCCCCGGCGAAGCTGGTCTTGAAGCCGGCCTCATAGCTGTCGACCTTTTCGGGGTCGAAGGTGCGGTGATCGATCGGGGCGTTGGTGAAGACGCCGCCGGCGCGATAGCCCCGCGAATATTTGCCGTAGAGCAGGATATCGTCGGTCGGCTTGTAATCGAGGTCGATCAGCCAGGTCGGCTTGTCCGAGCTTTTCTGGAGCGTCTGGGTGCAGGTCGGGGCGGTGCTCGGATCGGTGCAGCGGGTGACCGACGGTGCCGTGAACGGCGGGATCACCGAGAAGCTGGTCGAGGTCCGGGTCGCGCTGTTGCTCTGCCGGTCCCAGGTATAACGCAGGCCGCCGGTCAGCTTGAGCTTTTCGGTCAGGCTGTAATTGACCTGGCCATAGAGGCCGACGTCGCGGAACGAGGTGCGGCCGGCGGTGAAGTTGACCGCGCCGACATTGATCGGGCCGAACGCCCCGCCGGTCGCCGCGGTGAACGCCGCGCCGATCGGATCGGTGCAGGCGAAGGTGGCGAGATTGGTGCACGACACCAGCTGCTGCGACTGGTTGCCGACGGTTCCGAGCGGCTTGCTCGATTCGAAATAGGCGCCGCCCTGGTAGGTCAGCCGGCTGTCGAGCGCCGAGCCCTGGAGCTGGAGTTCCTCGGTGAAGGTATATTGGTCGGCGGTGTTGCGCCCCGGGATCGGGAAGATGCCGGTGAAGATCCGCGGCACCCCGGCGAAGAAGATGAACGGATAGGGGATCGGGGTGTTGGCCGCGCTCCAGTTGGTCCCGAACAAGGGCGAACGCTGGAGATTCTTGAACTCGCCATAGCTGATGATGTTCTTGATCGTCAGCGTGTCGCTGGCGCGCCAGGTGGTGGTGTTGATCCCCTGGAACTGGGTCAGCCGCGATACCGGATTGGCGACCGCCGCCTCGAGATCGTAGAAGCCCGCCCCTTGCGCCTTTTCGGCGGCGAGCTGGCCGCATGACAGCACGCCGATGAAGTTGCGCAGGCCCGCGGTCGGATCGACCGGATTGGTGCCCGACGGGTTGCAGGCGATCAGCTTCTGCACGCTGCCATTGGTGTTCGATCGGCTGTACGAGGCGATCGTGTAGGTTTCGAGGTCGGGGGTGAGGTCGACGACGATGCTCGCGCGGATCGCGGTATAGTTGACGTCGTTATAGTCGCTCGGCCCGATTCCCGAGATATTGTGCAAATAGCCGTCGCGCTTCTGGTGATCGAAGGCGATGCGGAAGCGTGCCCGGTCGCCGAGCGGGGTGTTGAACGCCCCTTGCGCGCGGTACATGTCGTAATTGCCGTAGCTGCCCTCGAGATAGCCCTCGAGGTTCGAGGTCGGCTTCTGCGGCACGAACATCACCGCGCCGCCGGTGGTGTTGCGGCCCTGCAGCGTGCCCTGCGGCCCTTTGAGCACCTGGACATTCTGGAGGTCGAAGAAGCTGCCCGGGCCGGCGCCGTCGCCCGACTGGGTGCCCTGGGTCGGCCCGCGCAGCGCGACGACATCGGCGAAATAAACGCCGACCGATGGCGGGGTGCCGACATCCTGGACGAAACCGCGGATCGCGAAGCTGCTGTTTTCGGCGCCGAAGTTCGAATTGGCCGACAGCGACGGGGTATAGTTGGCGAGATCGGCCGAATTGGTGACGTTGCGGTTGGTCAACTGCTGCTGGTTGAACACGCTGATCGAGATCGGCACGTCCTGCAGCCGTTCCTCGACGCGGCGGGCGGTGACGATGATGTCGGCGGCGCCTTCGGCGTCGAGCGACGACGCAGACTGGGGCGCGGTGCTCTGGGCGGCGGCCGGTGCGGCGAGGGTCAGCGTCAGCCCGGTGCTGCAGGCAAGCGCGATCGAAATTCTCTTCATGGGGTGTCTATCCTCTTCCTGGTGAAAGGCGGCCGTTGTCCGGTCGCTCGTTCGGCATTTTTGGCAATCTGTGTGGGTGGGTCGAAGGCTCCTTATGCGGGTGGTCGGTCGCCATGGCCGGCGACCTCGAAAGCTTTCACGGTCGGGCGGGCGCGCCGACGCGCATGACCGGGCGGGTCGCCGGGGTCTTGTCGTGGCACAGGCAATCCGGGCAGGAATACAGCGTCATTGGCAGCCTCTGAGGCGAACTCGGGATCGGCGGGTCGACGGACGAACGGGACGGTCACACACGACATTTTTATGCGCTATAGTGTCGCTTAGACATGATATAACAGGCTCGTCAAGCCCGACTGCATCCGCCGTTCGCGCGTGCCCGCCGGCAAAAACGAGAATGGCGCGGTTTTGTGCGATTTGGCGCGGTTCGGGCGGCACGGCGCATGACGCCGGCGGCAATGCGATTGTCCTCCGGCTGCAGAAATGCGCCGATCGCGGCGATCGACGAGCCCCCTCCCCGTCCCCGTCGATGCCGTGCTACCACCCCGTCGGCGCACCAGAAAAGACGAGGACCGGATGACCGACACCGCCTATAAGATCCTGCTGTTCATGAAGCGCCGGCCCGACATCAGCGTCGAGGCGTTCCGCGATTATTACGAGACCAGCCACGCCCCGCTCGCCGAGAAATATAGCCGCGGGGTAAGCCGCTATATCCGCCGCTACATCGATCCGCAGCCGCATCCCGAGACCGGGCCGGCGGGCGAATTGCCGTTCGACGTGATCACCGAACTCTGGTTCGACGACGAGAAGATCTTCCAGGGCACACTCGCCTACATCACCACCGCGCTGATGCCCGAGGCGATCGTCGAGGACGAGAAACAGCTGTTCGACCGGAGTTCGTTCCGGATCGCCACCGTCGTCGAGCGCGAGTCGGCGCTCGCCGCCGCCGGCTGAAACCGGCGCGCCGCGTCAGTCCGGCGCGCCCGCCATCGCGAAGGTCGTCGGGTCGGGGCCGATCCGGCCGTCGGCGCGATCGAGCGCCGCCAGCGCGGCGAGGTCGTCGGCATCGAGGACGAGTTCGCACGCCGCCATATTGTCGGCGAGATGGCGCGGGCTCGTCGCCTTGGGGATCGCCGAGACCCCTTGCGACAGGTGCCAGGCGAGGATGATCTGCGACCCCGACCGGCCATGTTTGCCGGCAAGCGCGGCGATCGCCGGTTCGTCGAGCAGCCGGGCGCCGCTGCCGCCGAGCGGGCTCCACGCCTGGGTGACGATGCCGTGGCGGGCATGGAAATCGCGCAGCGCCCGCTGCTGGAAATGCGGGTGCATCTCGACCTGGTTGACCGCGGGCGCCTCGCCGGTCTCGTCGATGAGGCGCGCGAGATGCGCCTCGGTGAAGTTCGACACCCCGATCGAACGCACCCGCCCCTCCGCGCGCAGCCGGATCAGCGCGCGCCAGGTCTCGACATAGCGATCGAACATCGGCAGCGGCCAGTGGATCAGATAGAGGTCGAGCTGGTCGAGCCCGAGCCGCGCCATGCTCGCGTCGAACGCCTGCAGCGCCTTGTCGTGACCTTGCGCGTCGTTCCACAGCTTGGTGGTCAGGAACAGGTCGCCGCGCATGTCCGCCAGATCGGCAAAAGCCTCGCCGACCTGCGGTTCGGTGCCATAGACCGAGGCGGTGTCGAACAGCCGGTAGCCGGCGACGACCGCGTCATGGATCACCCGCCCGGTCTCCGCCTCGCCGCCGAAACGCATCACCCCGAGCCCGAGCTGCGGCATCGACCGACCGTCGTTGAGCGCGAGGACGGGACTCGATCCGGGTGCGGTGGTCATGGGGCTCTCCTTGTCGGGCCGTGCGGGGCGACGGCCTGATCGCGCCATCCTAGCCCACCGCGATGCGATGGCGGAAGGTCTTTGGGCCGTCTATGCCCATACACGGGCACAGGATCTCAGGCCGCCCGATCGGAAAGGACGAAGCGTGGCACGAATAGCGGTGATCGGCGCCGGTGCGGTGGGGTCGACGGTGGCGGCGTGGCTGATGCTATCGGGCGGGCATGAGGTCGAACTGTGCGTGCGCACGCCGGTCGCCGACCTCCATATCGACACCCCGTCGGGGCCGATCGCCGCCCGGCCGCTGATCCGCACCGATCCGGCCTCGGCGACCCCGGTCGACTGGGTGCTGGTCGTCACCAAGACCTATGATGCCGACGGCGTCGTGCGCTGGCTCGAACCGCTGGTCGGCCCCGTCACCCGGGTCGCGATCCTCCAGAACGGGGTCGAGCATCGCACCCGCTTCGCCGGGTGGATGCCCGACGACCGGATCGTGCCGGTGATCGTCGACATCCCTGCCGAGCGGACCGCACCCGGCCGGGTGCTCCAGCGCCGGATGGGATCGATGCTGGTGCCCGATGACGATGCCGGGCGCGCCTTCGTCGCGCTGATGGCGGCAACCCCGATCGAGGTCGCCGCGACCGGTGATTTCACCACCGCCGCCTGGCGCAAGCTCGCGGTCAACTGCGCCGGCGCGGTCAATGCGCTGGCGCTGCGCCCGGCCGGGATCGCCCGGATGCCCGAGGTCGCCGAGGTCATGCGCGGGCTGGTCGCCGAATGCCTCGCGGTCGGCCGCGCCGCCGGCGCGACGCTGCCCGACGACCTGCCTGATCTCGTCGTCGACGGCGCCCGCGCCGGATCGCCCGACGGGATCAACTCGCTCCACGCCGATCGCCTCGCCGGCCGGCCGATGGAATGGGACGCGCGCAACGGGGTGATCGTCCGGGCGGGCCGCGTCCACGGCATCGCGACCCCGCTCAACCATATGGCCGCCGCATTGCTCGAAGCGGCGGAGGACGATCAAGCCTGAACGCCTTTCGACGGCCGCGATCTCACGGTGTCAGGGATTTCCGCCGATGCCGGGTCGCGCGCTATTCGAAGTCGATTTCGAGCGAGAAGCCATATTGATGCGCGGCGAAGCTGCGCCCCAGCACGACGCGGCTGCCATCGCAGGACAGCTTGCCCCATGGCGACGTCGGCCCGCTGGTCGATCCGTTCATCGCCCCGCCCGACGAAGCGATCTGCACGGCATAGCCGCCGAGGTCGAGCGGTTGGGACGCCTTGATGGCGACGGTATTCTCGGCCTGGATATAGTGTTCGAACAGGCGCCCCGGCCCCGATCCGCCATGATCCTGCCCGGCTATGACCACATAACCGACCTTGTCCGGCGTCGCCGATTTGATCTCGAGCTGTTTCGTCACCAGCATGGCCGGCAATCGCGTTTCAGCCGAATCCTCGACCAGTTCGGCGGGCTGCGCCAGCACCGGGCTTTCCCGCTTTCCGCTCCAATAGCCGCGCGGGTTCATCACGCCGAAACGGCGATAGCCTCCATTCCCGTCGGGATCGAACAGGCATATCAAGCCGTCGGGCATCGCGTCGTTCGGAAAGGCACAGGGCACGATGCCGTCCTTCGTCCGCCACATCGTGATCGTCGCGGTCACCGGGAGACGGGAATCCGATATCGGTGCGAGCGAGATCTCGTTTTTCAGCCGATAGACTTTCGCCGCGTAGACAAAGGTCTGGCTGGCGAGGATCGTGCCCTTGGTCAGCGGGGTCCCAGCCGGAGCGAGCCAGGTTTCGACCGGCATCTGGCGGTTGAACACGCGTTCCATCTTCATGCGGCCGAGACGGCAGTCGCTCGCGTCCCGCGCCTGGGCGGATGCGCCCAACACCACCGCCGATATGATCGCCAAACCCGTTCGAACCATTGCCCCTATGCCCCCCCAACGCGGCCTTCACGCTTCTCCCTAGCAAGGAAGATGTCGGTGTTGAAAGTCCACATGATGAGCCAGCTCCCTCCCATATAGCCAAGTTGGTGGCGGTCGATCTTGCGGCTCCGTTAGATGATGTCACGCGCACGGCTTTCGGGCGGGCGATCTCGATATAGAAATGATGTTGATAATATCGATGAGCTGAGCTAATCGCGCCCCTCGATTGGCTCCTGCAGGGAAAGGACTGAACATGCAACATGCTTCCGCACATCGCACCGAGGTTCTATCCTTCCATGTTCAGGACCATATCGCATGGGCCATTTCCGCAGGGGCGACGCTGCTCGCCTGATCTTTCCGCGTAGCCGCGCGGCTACGATATCGATTTCATCCATAGCTCATCCATCACAGCGATCGGATCGCGCCATCCGGACGTGGCATGGCGCTCGTCCATCTGCCGGAAGGAGCGCCGCATGACCGCTGGCGCCACCATCCGCATCATCGCCTCGCCCGAAAGCTGGATCGACCAGACCGCGATCGACCAGCTTCGCCACAGCGCGACGCTCGAAGGCATCGACCGGGTCGTCGGCATGCCCGATCTCCACGCCGGCCGCGGCATCGCGGTCGGCGCGGCCTTCTGGTCGCGCAGCCATATCCACCCGCATCTGGTGGGCAGCGACATCGGTTGCGGCATGGCGCTGTGGCAGAGCGAGACGCCGCTGCGCAAATTCCGCCCCGACGCCGCCGACCGCAAACTGCGCGGACTCGAAGAGCCATGGCCGGGCGACCATGCCGCGCGGCTGGCCGAGGCAGGACTGCCGGCTACGCTGACCGGCGATGCGCTCGGCAGCATCGGCGGCGGCAACCATTTCGCCGAGATCCTCGCGGTCGACGGCATATTGGACCAGGCGCGCTTCGACGCGCTCGGGCTCGATGCCGGCCGCATCCTGCTGATGGTGCACAGCGGCTCGCGCGGGCTCGGCCATGCCATCATCGAGGACCATCTCGCCCGCCATGGCGCCGGCGCACTGGCGGCGGGAACCGCCGAAGCCGGCGCCTATCTGCACCGACATGACGAGGCGATGGGCTGGGCGGCGCTCAACCGCGCGATCATCGCCGAGCGCTTCCGTGACCGGCTCGGCATGACCGGGCGGCGATTGCTCGACATCGGCCATAACAGCGTCACCCCGCACCAGGGCGGCTGGCTGCACCGCAAGGGCGCGGCGCCCGCCGACAAGGGGCCGGTGGTCATCCCCGGATCGCGCGGCGACCTGAGCTATGTCGTCATGCCGCGCTCCGACCATGCCGACGCGGCACTCCATTCGCTCGCCCATGGCGCCGGGCGGAAATGGAGCCGCAGCGAAGCGCGCGGCAAGCTCGAGCGGCGCTTCACCATCGCCGACCTCGAACGCACCGCGATCGGCAGCCGGGTGATCTGCGAGGATCGCGACCTGATCTACGAGGAGGCGCCGCAGGCCTATAAGGATATCCACCGGGTGATCGCCGATCTTGCCGAGGCCGGACTGATCGATCCGATCGCGACGCTGCGCCCGCTGATCAGCTACAAGACGAGGCGGGCATGACCGAGACGCTGCTCCATATCTCGGCCGGCCAGGGCCCGCGCGAATGCGCGTGGGTGGTCGATCAGCTCGCCCGCGCCTTCTGCCGCGAGGCGGCGGCGGCGGGCATCGCCTGCGAACCGGTCGATCCGCTCGCCGGCCCGGTCGAGTCCGCGCTGCTGCGCCTGTCGGGCGACGGCAGCGACGGCTTCGTCGCCGCGCGCACCGGCACCGTCCGCTGGATCGGCACCAGCCCGTTCCGGCCGCTGCACAAAAGGCGCAACTGGTTCGTCGGGGTCCGGCCACTGTCCGCGGTCCCCGACATCCCCGATCTGCGCGAACGGGACATCGACTATCAGACGATGCGCGCCTCGGGACCCGGCGGCCAGCATGTCAACAAGACCGACAGCGCGGTGCGTGCGATCCACTTGCCCACCGGACTGACCGCGCTGTCGCAGGACCAGCGCTCGCAATTCGCCAACAAGAGGATCGCCCGGCTCAAACTGCTCCTGCTGCTCGAACAGCGACGCGATCGCGCCGCGGCGGAGGGCGAACACAGCCTGTGGCAGCAGCATCAGGCGCTCGAACGCGGCAATGCGGTGCGGAGCTATGAGGGGGTGCGGTTCAGGCTGGTGTGAAGGTGATCGAACCGCAATGCGCTCCACCGCGATTACAGTGGACATGCGCCAATTTGCACCAATAACATGATTCACTGTTCATCAAGACCTATAGGAGCGTCGGCAGATGGGAACCGTCCGCAAGACCATTACCCTTACCGATCAACAGGATGCCTGGATCGCTGCGCAGATCGAGGCCGGCGCCTATACCAATGACAGCGAAGCGATCCGCGACCTGATCCGGCGTGCACAGGAGCGCAGCTTCGAAATCGAGACTATCCGCCAGGCGCTGATCGAAGGCGAGCGGAGCGGCGAACCCGAGCCCTTCGACTTCGCTGCTTTCAAGCAGCGCAAATTAGCCCAGCATGGCTGAATATCGGCTCAGTCCAACGGCCCAGCGCGATCTCGACGGCGTTTTCGACTATACCGCTGCCCGTTGGGGCCTGCCGCAAGCACTGCTCTATATCGATCTCATCCAGGCGGCCTGCGCCGATCTCGCCAAAGCTCCGCAAAAGGCACAGGACTGTGCCTATGTTCGTGCGGGCTACCGACGCCGTAGTGTCGAACATCATATTATCTATTTTCAAATGACCAGCTACGGTATCGCCGTCGTGCGCATCTTGCACCAACGCATGGATGCCGCCCGCCACCTGTGACGGTGCAGCGACACCGAGGCAGGAATAGCGCCGCTCAGCCCGGCACCCGCTCCGCATCGAGCACCTGCCGCACCGCGCACCGCCAGCCGCGCAACGCCGACGCGCGATCGGCCTGCGCCATCGCCGGTACGAAGCGGCGGACGTCGCGGTCGAGCGACCGCAGCGCCGCGAGATCGGGCCACAGCCCGACGGTGAGCCCGGCGAGATAGGCGGCGCCCAGCGCGGTCGCCTCATGATTGCCCGGCCGCTCGACCGGCTGGCCCATCATGTCGGCGAGGAACTGCGCGAACCAGTCGTTTGTCGCCATGCCGCCGTCGATGCGGATCGTCGAGGGCGCCGGTATCCGGTCTCCTGCCATCGCGTCGATCAGGTCGCAGGTCTGGAAGGCGACCGCCTCGAGCGCGGCGCGGGCGATGGTCGCGGCATCGGTGTCGAGGGTCATTCCCATGATCGAGGCGCGGACGTCGGTGCGCCAGTGCGGCGCGCCAAGCCCGACGAACGCGGGCACCAGATGGACGCCATGATCGGCGGGCACCGAGGCGGCGAGCGCGGCGGTCTCCTCGGCGCTGGCGATCAGCCCCATCCGGTCGCGCAGCCATTTGATCGCGGCCCCGGCGATGAAGATCGATCCCTCCATCGCATAAGCGCGCTCCGCCCCGATCCGGTAGCCGATCGTGGTCAGCAATCGCTTGTCGGACAGGATCGGGGTGTCGCCGATATGGGCGAGCAGGAAGCAGCCGGTGCCATAGGTCGACTTGATCTCGCCCGGCGCGAAGCAGCGCTGGCCGATCAGCGCCGCCTGCTGATCGCCTGCCATCCCGGCGATCGGCACCGCTCGGCCAGCGATGCTGCTGTCGGTGGTGCCGAAGACATGGGCATTGCCGTGGACCTCGGGCAGCAGCCCTTCGGGAATGCCGAACAGGTCGAGCAGGTCGGGGTCCCAGGCCTCCGCGACGATGTCGTAGAGCGAGGTGCGCGAGGCGTTGGTGACGTCGGTGGCATGGATCCGCCCGCCGGTCAGCCGCCACAGCAGGAAGCTGTCGACCGTCCCTGCCGCCAGTTCACCGCGTCCGGCCCGCGCCCGCGCGCCCGGGACATGGTCGAGCAGCCAGCCGAGCTTGGTCGCCGAGAAATAGGGATCGAGCAGCAGCCCGGTGCGCGCGCGGACCATCGGCTCGATGCCATCGGCGAGCAGTTGCGCACATCGATCGGCGGTACGCCGGTCCTGCCAGACGATCGCATTGTGGAGCGGCGCGCCGGTCGCGCGGTCCCAGAGCAGGATCGTCTCGCGCTGGTTGGTGATGCCGATCGCGGCGACATCGTCGCTCAGCACCTCGCGCAGCACATCGCGGGCGTCGCGCCAGATCGTCTCGGGATCCTGCTCGACCCAGCCGGGATGCGGGTAGAGCTGCGGCAGTTCGCGCGCGGCGACCGCCTCGACCGCGCCGTCGGCGCCGATCCGCATCGCCCGGGTCGAGGTCGTGCCCTGGTCGATCGCGACGATGCTGCGCCGGGTCATTGCCCCATCTCCTGCAAAAGTCTCTCCTGCAGCCAGGCATCGAGCGCCGCCGCCTGTTCGGCCGACAGCCGATAGCCGAGCTTGGTCCGCCGCCATAGGATATCGTCGGCGCAGATCGCCCATTCGTGCCGGACCAGATAATCGACCTCGCGCGCCGACAGACCGGCGCCGAAATCGCGGCCGAGATCGTTCGCCGACGCCGCATCGCCGAGCAGATCGGCGATGCGGGTGCCATAGGCCCGCGCCATCCGGGTCGCGGTCGCTTCGTCGAGGAAGGGCCAGCGCCGGCGGACCCCGGCGAGGAAGTCCGCGAAATCGGCGACGTCGCCGCCGGGCAATGGCCGTTTCCGTGTATCGCCGCCGCGGATGCCGAGCTTGGCGAGTGCGACCGCGGCGAGGTGGCGCGCGGTGGTGATCTTGCCCCCGAACACGCTGAGCAGCTTGGGCCCGTCGGCGTCGAGTTCGAGCCGATAGTCGCGGGTGATCGCGCTGGGCTTGTCGGCGCCGTCGTCGAACAGCGGCCGGATCCCGGCATAGTCGCCGACGATATCGGCGAGGGTCAGCGGCGCGCGCAGATAGAGGTTCACCGCATCGAGCAGATAGTCGGTCTCCTCGATCGAAATCCGGCTCTCCTCGGGCGCCGCCACCGCGACATCGGTGGTACCTATCAGGGTGAGGTCGTCGAGATACGGGATCGCGAAGACGATCCGCCCGTCGGGCTGCTGCAGCAGCCAGGCGTGATCGCCATCGAACGCCCGGCGGACGACGATATGGCTGCCGCGCACCAGCCGGACATGGCGACGCCCACCAAAACCGAGCGGGCCATGGAGCAGCTCGTCGACCCAGGGGCCGGCGGCGTTGACGAGCATCCGCGCCGTCACCTGCCGCTCGCCGGTGGGGGTCGCGAGCCGCGCCTGCCAGACCTCGCCCTCGCGCCGCGCCGAGACCAGCGCGGTCCGGGTGCGGATCTCGGCCCCCGCCGCTTCGGCGTCGCGCGCGTTGAGCACGACCAGCCGGGCATCGTCGACCCAGGCGTCCCAATAGGAAAAGCCGCGGCCATGCGCGGTGCGGAACCGGTCGTCGTCGATCCGCAGCCCGCGCGAGCGCGGCAGGCCACCGCCGATCGAGAAGAGATCGTAGAGCCACAGCCCGAGCCGGACGACCGGCCAGGGCCGCATCGACGGCCGGTGCGGCAGCCGGAATTCGAGAGGGCGGACGAGATGCGGCGCGGTCCGCAGCATGATCGCGCGCTCCCTCAGCGCTTCGCGCACCAGTTTGAACTCGTAATATTCGAGATAGCGCAACCCGCCATGGATCAGCTTGGTCGAGGCGGACGACGTCCCGCCGGCCAGGTCGCCACGCTCGACCAGCAGCACCGACCTGCCCGCCACCGCCGCCGCCCGCGCGATCGCGGTGCCGTTGATCCCGCCGCCGACGACGAGCAGGTCGAAATTGTCGCTCATTACGACCGAACGGCTGGCCATGGCATCGCGATCCCTTCCCCACGCGCATCCGCAGCATGTGACCGCAAGAAGCAGGATTTGCTTTCGGCGCGCAATGTTAGGATGTCGCATCAACGGAGATTCCCATGACCAGCACCCCACCCGCCGACGATCCTTTTGCCGCGATGGCGCTCGCCGCACGCGGGGCGATCGCCTATCGGCGGGTGATCGCCGCGGCCGAACGCACCCCGACCGCGGGCTATGCCGAGATGATCGCGGCGTTCGACGCGCCGACGCCCGAGACCGGCGGCGATGCGGTGGCGATCCTCGAGGAGCTGATCGAGCGGGCGACGCCGGGCATCCGCGCGAGCACCGCCCCACGCTTCTATGGCTGGGTGATCGGCAATTCGCATCCGACCGGGGTCGCCGCCGACTGGCTGACCGCGGCGTGGGGGCAGAATGCCGGCAATCTGCTCGCGGCGCCCGCGGCCGCCGCGGTCGAGGCGGTGGCGGCGGGCTGGCTGCTCGACCTGCTCGGGCTGCCGGCGACCGCCTCGGTCGGCTATGTCACCGGCGCCACCATCGCCAATTTCGTCTGCCTTGCCGCCGCGCGCAGCGAGGTGCTGCGCCGGGTCGGCTGGGACGTCGAGGCCGACGGGCTGTTCGGGGCACCGCCGATCACCGTGCTGATCGGCGCCGACGCCCACGCCACGGTGTTTTCGGGGCTCAAATATCTCGGGCTCGGCGCGTCGCGGGTGCGGACGATCGCCAGCGACGCCGCCGGCCGGATGCTGGCGGGCGAACTCGAGGCGGCGCTGCGCGGCACCACCGGCCCGGCGATCGTCGTCGCCCAGGCCGGCCAGATCGCCACCGGCGCCTGCGACCCGTTCGCCGACATCGCGCCGATGGCGCGCGCGGCGGGCGCCTGGCTCCATGTCGACGGCGCCTTCGGGCTGTGGGCGCAGGCGAGCCCGGCTTTTGCCCATCTGACCGCCGGGGTCGAACAGGCCGACAGCTGGGGCACCGACGGCCATAAATGGCTGCAGACCCCCTATGATTGCGGCTATGCGATCGTCCGCGATGCCGAGGCGCACCGCCGCGCGATGGCGATCAGCGCCAGCTATCTGCCGCAGGCCGCCGATGCCGAGCGCGAACCCTCGGCCTATGTCCCCGAATTGTCGCGCCGCGCGCGCGGCTTCGCGACCTGGGCGATGATCCGCCAGTTCGGCCGCGACGGCATCGCCCGCATGGTCGAGAGCAATTGCCGGGTCGCGAGCCATATCGCCGACCGGCTCGCAGCCGAACCCGATATCGAACTGGTCTGCCAGGTTGAGCTCAACCAGTTGCTGGTTCGCTTCGGCAGCGGTGACGACGGCGACCGGCTGACGCTGGCGACGGTCGCGCAGATCCAGGCCGACGGAATCGCCTTCATCGGATCGGCGGCGTGGCGCGGCCGCATAGTGATGCGGGTGTCGGTGTCGTCGGTCGCGACGACGATGGCCGACGCCGATCTTACCGTCGCGGCGATCTTGTCGGCATGGGGCCGGGTCAAGGCCTAGAAAGCGCTTCCGGTCGGGAGCCGGACACGCCAGTCTCGCTCCGGACGATGACCCGGCCGGCAGGTGCCGGGCGTCGCGGGGAGAGGCCTATGCTCGGACGGAAAGACGGGATCAACAGCGGCGGCGAGCAGCCGGCACGGCGCGAGGTCGATCGCATCGACGTCGCGCGGCGCCACGCGCAGGTGCTCGGCGACGGACCGCGGATCGCGCCGCTCGAGGTCGACAGCCTGTCGCCCGCGCTCCAGGCGATCATCGCAAGGATGATCGACGTCAACGCCGCGCTCGGCACCTATGACCGCGGCCGGCTGCCCGAGGTCGCGAACCCGCCCGGCAAGGTGCTGCCGCCCGACGACCCCGCCCGGCTCGCGACCCTGCCCGAGATCATCCGGACGATGCTGCGCCATGCCGACCTGTTCGCCGCCCAGACCGATCTCGGCATCCAGCTGATCGCCCGCGGCGCCCTGTCGGCGCGCGACCGCGAACTCGCGGTGCTGCGGGTCGGCTGGTTATGCCAGGCGCCCTATGAATGGGGCGAGCATGTCCATGTCGCGAAGAAGGTTGGCATCGACGCCGACGAGATCGAGCGGGTGACGCAGGGGTCGGCCGCGCCGGGCTGGTCCGACGCCGACCGCGCGCTCCTGCGCGCGGTCGAGGAACTGCTCGCCGACGCGATGATCTCGGATGCGACCTGGGCGACGCTCGCCGAGCGGCTCGACGCGCGCCAGCTGATCGAGCTGCCGATCCTGGTCGGCCAATATCAGGCGGTCGCCTATTATCAGAATGCGCTACGGCTAAGGCTGCATCAGGGGAATGCGGGGCTGCTGGCGCGCTGAGGGTCCGAACTTTCACCAGCGGTCATTTACAGGTGACGGATCGCCGCTTGCAGTGAGAAATCACAAACATCTCAATCCCACCAAAGATACCACCATTCGGAAGCCATCAACGTTGCGGCGAGGGCCGAAATCGATCCTACCCCTTGATCGACGATATCCGGGCAATATCCATATTGTTCCCGGGCAAGCTTCATCGCCACATCGCGGGTTCGCGGACGATTTGCAGCCCGCAAATTCATCGTATCGCCGTTCATTCCGACCAGATCGACGGCAAAAGCATCATGCCATGTCCGGAGAGCGGCGACATGATAT
This sequence comes from Rhizorhabdus sp. GW822-FHT03C02, assembly GCF_058801765.1. Taxonomy (NCBI): domain Bacteria; kingdom Pseudomonadati; phylum Pseudomonadota; class Alphaproteobacteria; order Sphingomonadales; family Rhizorhabdaceae; genus Rhizorhabdus; species Rhizorhabdus sp. GW822-FHT03C02. Next base: position 383,865 of record NZ_JBXANN010000001.1, on the reverse strand, counting down.
TCCGGAGGCGGACACGCATTCCAGTCGCCCCATCGCAGATAAGCCGGAACCTCCCAGCCGAATTTGGCTGGAACGAGCACGATATGCACCCGGTCGTGAAACTTGCCTGAAACGATGTCGGTAGCGACGCTGGGCCCCGGTGGCCCCACATCGATCTTTGACGGCCAATGCCCCTCAGGGGCTCGCAGATCCTCTGGCTGATAGCCGCCGGACCATTTTCGGAGATCAGCCGGAAATTCGAGCTTGTCCGCCGCAGCGAGAATAGCTTCGGGCGAGCGCAATTCCAGCCCCGGTATGGAAACACCGGACACTTGGGGATCGGCCAGGGTGAACTGCTCCATAATTCGCTCGAGATCATTGTCACCGCCAACGATGACGGGCCACCCGCGCCCTGCCCCCTTGAGCCGCTCCCACTCGGCAAGCGCATCCACGCCGGGAACGACAATCCGTTCATAGGTAAAGGCGGCCGTCATTCGGGCGTGCATCGCCTCATATCTGGCGCGCTGCTCGGGTGTCAGGTGGCTGAGATCGGGCGGCATTTGTTGAGCCTGCGACGACCTTGAGGCGATGGTCAAGCCAGCGGCGGTGAGGCCGCCCAACACCCAGCGCCTCGTCGGTTTCATCACCGTGGCATCGCCCATGCAAATAGCCGCTCGATCACCCCTTCCCACCCGAAGCATTCAACGCCGCCGCCGCGCGCAGCAGCGCCTTCAGCGCCGCCTCGTCGATCGCGTCGCCCTCGGCGAAATCGATCGCCCGGCGGACATTGCCGTCGAGGCTCGAGTTGAACAGCCCGGTCGGGTCGTCGAGCGAAGCCCCCTTGGCGAAGGTCATCTTGACGACCTTCTTGTAGGTCTCGCCGGTGCAGATCATGCCGTCCTGGTACCAGGTCGGCACCCCGCGCCATTTCCACGCCTCGACCATATCGGGCAGCGCCTCCTTCACCAGTGCGCGCAGCCGGGCGAGCGTCTCGCCGCGCCAGTCGCCGAGCTCGGCGATCCGCTGATCGATCAGTTGCGCCGGGGTCCTGGTGGTTTCGGTCTCGGTCATAATCTCTTTCTATCATATCTCGTCATGCCATCCAGCCGGGGATCCGCGATGCCTGCCCGATCCAGTCGGCCAGTCGCGCCTCGTCGAACGGATCGTCTTCGTGGATATCGCAATAGCGCGTGTCCGGGTCCTTCGATCCGCCGGGCGGGACCGGCGCCAGCACCGCGCCGCGGAAGAAAGCCAGCCTGACATAGCGCGTGAAACAGCGCAGGCTCAGGAACCAGCCCTGCCCCTCGACGCCGTAGAGCGGCGAGTTCCACCTGACAGCCTTGCGCACGTCGGGAACGGTGCCGACGATCAGCACATCGAGCCGGCGCCCGACATCGCTTTTCCAGCCCGGCATCGCGGCGATATAGGCCTGGACCGGCGCGTCGCCGTCGGCCTTGGCGATCTGCGGGTTGCCGCCGGCGAGCAGGACGGTCATGCGCGCTCCCGTCCGCCGCGACGGCGCCTGCCGAAATACGGCAGCGCGAACAGATAGAGCCCGCTGGCCAGCAGCAGGATCAGCGGGAACAGCGCCAGAAAGCCCACCCAGGCGGCGGGCTTTTCGCGCGCCATCACCGCGATATTGGCGATCACCGCCAGGGTGAAGGCGATCGACAGCCAGCGATGGAGCTGGCGGATGCGCCGATGGCCTTTCATCGGAACTCTCCTCGGTCTTCTCCATCGATCCGCGCCGCCACCTCGTCGAGCCTGGCGAAGAATTTCGGCCAGCCCACCCGCGCGCCATGATAGGCCTGTAGCTGGTCGGGCTTGAAGCCGGTCTGCTCCATCCGCAGCCGGGTGCCCGCACCGGTCGGGGTCAGCGTCCAGGTGACGATGCTTTCGAGCCCGTTGGCGTTCCAAGTATAGGACAGGCTGCGGTGCGGCTCGATCTCGAGGACTTCGCAGGCGACCGCGCCCCAGTCGGCGCTCAGCGCGAAGCGGTGGCCGACGCTGGCGACGAAGTCGTTCTTCATCAGCCACTCGGCGATCAGATGCGGCTGGGTCAGCGCGCGCCACAGCTTTTCGGGCGGCGCGCCGATCTCGCGCTCGACGGTGACGGTGCGGGTCTGGCGCACGGTTTCGGGCGCGGCGTCGCTCATTGGTCCATCCTCTTCAGCAGATCCTCGAGATCGTCGAACCGGCCCTCCCAGAAGCCGGCCATCTGGGTCGTCCAGTCGAGCAGCGGCGCGAGCGCGCGCGGCCGCGCGCTATAATGGGTCTGGCGCCCCGCCTGGCGGTCGTGGACCAGCCCGGCCTGTTTGAGGATGCCGAGATGCTTCGACACCGCCGGCTGCGATATTCCCGCCTGCGCGGTCAGCGCGCCGACGGTCTGCTCGCCGCCGCGGCACAGCCGTTCGAAGATCGCGCGGCGGGTCGGATCGCCAAGCGTCTTGAACAACATATTCTGAGCGTCGGGCATCGGGACTCATAACTCGCTGGCTATCGATCAAATTCATAGCCAGCGAGTTATGCGTGAGTCAATGCGCCGCCGCTTCCATCGCATCGGCGGCTTCGTCGAGATCCGCCTCGCGCGCCATCTCGATCGGGGTTCGGCCCCGGGCGTTGCGGTGCATCGGATCGGCGCCGTGCGCCAACAGGATGCGCGCGACCGCGGCCGCCGCCTCGGGATCATCGGGCAGGACGAACAGCGGGGTCGGCGCCGTCTCGTCGGGCAATGCGCGATTGGCCCGCTCCGGTTCGGCCCGGAGCACGGCCTCGAGCCGGTCGAGCCGGCCCAGCCAGCCGAGGGTGCGCACGTCGCGGCTGACCGGCGCCAGCCGTTCGGTGACCTGTGGCTGGCCGAGCACCGCCGACCAGCTGAGCGGGGTACCGTTCCAGCGCCGCTCCTCGAGGTCGATATCGGCACCGGCGGCGATCAGCAGGTCGACCGCCGCGAGCGAACCCGATTGCGCCGCCCGATGGAGCGGGCTGATGCCGTCCTTGTCGAGCCCGCGCGGCGACGCGCCGAGCGACAGCAGCAGCGCGACCGCCGGGGCATTGCCGAACTCGGCGGCGGCGAGCAACGGACCGCGACGCTCCGCGAGCCCCGGATCCTCGGCGAGCAGCGCGCGCGCCGTCGCCGCGTCGCCGCGCAGGCACGCTGCCTGGAAAGCCTGCACGCCCGCAAGTCGCGCCGGCCGGGCGCCATGGCGTTCGAGCAGCGCCGCCATGTCGAGAAAGCCCGAAAGCTGGGCCAGCGCGTGCACCGACTGCCCCCTATAGGCCTGGAGCGTATCGGGATCGGCACCATGCGCCAGCGCCCATTCGGCGCGCGCCAGATGATTTTGGCCGGCGGCGCTGCCGAGCAGGAAGTCGAGCGTGTCGATCTCCAGATTTCCGCCGGGCCGCCCGGCCGCCTTGTCGGCCCATTTGCCGGCGACGCCGCGCGCCTCGCAATGGCGCCACAGACATTCGTACCACATCGTCTCCTGGCCGACGCAGGCGATGTTGTAGAGCGCCTGGAGATCGAACGGATCGGCGCCGGCCGCGACCAGCAGGTCGACCAGTTCGCGCGCCCGAGCATGGCTGGGCCGTCCCTGCTCGCCGAGCCAGATCGCCCCGGCCAGCACGCTGAACGGGTTGCCCCAGCCATCGTCGAAGCGGAAATCCGGATCGGCGCCGGCGTCGAGCAGCATCCGAGCGATGGCGACGGCGTTGACCGTATCGAGCCGGCCATAAGCGACATAGGCGAGCGCGGTCCAGCCGAGCGAGCCGCCGGTCGCCCGCGCGTCCGCGGGGTTGCGGGCGAGCCGCCGCGCGACCTCGGCGAGGTCGCCGCAGATCGCCGCGGTGAACAGGCTGTCGCGGGCGATGGCGGGGTGGCGGTCGAGAACCCGCCGGGCGAGGCGGGTATCGCCGTCCCAGCCATGGCGCAGCAACTGGTCGAGGCGATCGCCATGGCTTTTGCCGGTGCGAGCGAGATCGTCGATCGTCGCCTTGAGCGCGGTCCAGCCTTCGCAGCCATATTCGCGCGCGATCGCGTGCTGGACATGGCGCAGGATCGGTTCGGCGGGCGCTGCAGGCCAAGCCGCGATCAGACGGGCACGCGCTGCGCCATCGCCTGCGCGCAACGCCTTGAGCCAGCGCTTGGCGTCTTTCCTGAGGGTGACGAGATTCGTGCGGGGCGTAAGGGGTCGGCTCATCGGACACCATCCTTCCAATCGCCTGGCGTCCGCTTACGAAAGGCCGGAAGAAGGGTTCGTAAGTCATCTTTCAACTGGATGGGAGCGATCTCCCTTGCCGCGGACAGGCGGCGCTCCAGCAGCGCACTGAGCGGAATGTTGGACAGGAGGCGTGGGGCTGTCAACCGGGCTTCGCCAGGCCGCCCCCCTGCCCCAGTTCGCGGATATGGTGCCGGAACGCCTGGCGGAACGCGCGCGCCGCCGGCGACGGCGACCGCCGGGCGAGCGTGTACATGCCGATCCGCACCTCGAGCGGGGGGACGTCGGCGGGGCGCGGCAGTTCGCACAGCCGGCCCGCCGCCAGTTCGCCGGTGACCGCATAGGTCGACGAGAACCAGATCGCATCAGTCGCCGCCGTCACCGCCGCGAGCGAACCGAAATCCTCGATGATATGCGCGGCGCCGCGCACCCGGCTGCGGATCTCGGGCGGCAGCGGCAGCCCGACCCAGCTCGACCGCACCATCGGGAATGTCACCCCCGGGCAGTCGCCGGCCAGCAGCGGATGCCCGGCGCGGACGATCAGGCTCAGCGGAAAATGGCCGAGCGTCTCGATCCGCGCCTGGGTGGCGTCGGCGAGCAGCCCTTCCTGGCTGACGAAGAATTCGACGTCGCCCGCCAGCAGCAGCGCCCACAGGCCGTCGACGTCGCGCACCACCACGTCGTTGGTCATGTCGGGCGCGTCGCGCAGCCGGTCGGCGAGCACCAGCGGCAGCAGCGCCCGCGCCGGCATCGGCCCGATCCCGAAACGGATCCGTCCCGCCGCGCCGAGCGCGTTCAGCCGGGCATGATGTTCGAAATCATCGGCATCGGCGAGCAACGTGCCGGCGCGCTCGACGACCTGCTCGCCCTGCGGGGTCAGGCTCACCCCGGCGCGATCGCGGTCGAACAATCGCATGCCGAGCTGCGCCTCGAGCGCCTGGATCGATCGGCTGAGCGCCGATTGCGAGATTCCCAGTTCCTCGGCGGCGCGGGCGAAATTGAGCCGCCGGGCAAGCATGACGAGATGGCGAAGGTTGCGCAGTTGAAGCATGATGCATGAAACTCATCAAATCCGACCATGAAATACATTGGACGCATTCAGTTCCGCCTGCAATTCTCCGCGCAACACATGGAGCAGGAGGCTGACATGGCACTCATCAAGGTTCTCGACCCCACCGCCAAACGGATGGACGACAATGCCAGCCCCGGCCCCGATGCCGGGCTGCTCGCAGGCAAGCGGATCGGCTTCCGCCTCGACCAGATCTGGCGCTGCTGGGACTGGATCAGCGAGAATTGGGAGCAGAAATTCCGCGATGCCGGCGCCGAGGTCTCTTATTGGCGCTCGACCAACCGCTCGGGCGAGGAAGGCGAAGAGCAGGCGCGCTCGCTCGACGCCTGGCTCAAGACGATCGACATCGCCGTCGTCGGCCTCGCCAATTGCGGCTCGTGCACCGGCTGGACGATCCGCGATGCGATCGCGGCGGCCAATGCCGGGGTCGCCACCACCGCGATCGCGACCAAGAATTTCGAGGATTTCGCGCATGAGCTGGCGGCGCGCGGCGGCCGTTCGGGCTTGCGCGTCCATGTCCTGCCCTATCCGCTCAACGAACTTGCCCGCGACGAGGTCGATCCGGTCGCCGAAGCTTATTATGAAGGGCTGCTCGGCGTCATGGGCGCGAGCCTCACCGCGCAGGAGAAGGCGGCGTGACCATCCACAGGATCAAGCCTTCGGTCCGCTCCAACGCGGTGGTCAAGCCGCTGGTCAGCCGCGATTGCGGCCCGGCGGGCTGCGAGGTCGACTGGCTGACCAGCCGCCGGCTCGAAACCTCGGACGATCTCGAGGCGTTCATCGACTTCTCGCTCGAACAGGGCTGGGGCGACGGACTGCCGGTGATCCCGCCGACCGACGCCCGCGTCCGCACCTTCCTGTCGGAGAATGACCGCTATCCCGACGAACTGATCGCGCGGATGCCCGACAGTTCGGAATGCACGGTCGAGAAGATCGTGATCAACGCGGTGATGGCCGGCGCGCCCGCGGACTCGCTCGAACTGATCATCGCCGCGATCCAGGCGATCGCCGAACCCGATTTCGAGCTATACGGAGTCAATGCGACCACCGCCCCGGTCTATCCCGGCTTCATCGTCAATGGACCGATCCGTGACGCGCTCAAGATCCCCTACAGCTATGGCTGCGCCGGCGGGGTCGCGACCCGCGCCAATGCGATCGGCCGCGCGATCCGGCTGATCATGCGCAATGTCGCGGGCCAGGTCGCCGGGGTCACCTCGCAGACCACCTTCGGCTCGCCGGGTCGGCTCGCGAGCATATTGATGGGCGAATGGGAGGAGAAATCCCCCTGGGCGCCGCTCGCCGAGCGCCGCGCCGGGGTCAAGGGCAATGCCGTCACCGCGTTCAGCACGATGGGGACGATGAACGTGCTCGACACCACCTCGACCGGCGCGATGGCGTTCCTCGAGATGATCGGCAAGTCGGTCTCCTATGCCGGGGCCAACTGCTATTCGCCGTCGATGGAATATTCGGAGATGACGATCGGCATCAACCCGATCTGCGCCGAGATCGTCGCGAAGGAAGTCCCGAATATCGAGGACGTCCAGGAGATCCTCTGGAAATATGCCAGCGCCTCGGCCGACTGGCTCGAACCGCATCACCGCGCCCAGCTCGAAGGCCAGGGCCGGGTCCGCGAGGACGGCCGCATCTATGCGACCCCCGAGCCCAAGGACATGGTGCTGTTCGTGTGCGGCGGCCTGGGCGGCCTCCACGCGCTGGGGCTCCACAGCTTCGGCAGTTCGCTGTCGCAGACGAAGCCGATCGCCGAGGCGGTCGCCGCCGAAGCGGTGGCGGCGGAGTAACGCAATGCGTCGCCCCGGCGGAGGCCGGGGCCGCCCAAGGCTCGAGCGAGTCCTGTTATCTTGGGCGGCCCCGGCCTCCGCCGGGGCGACGTGATCGGCTATCGCCATCGCGATATCCTGTTCAACCGATCGAAGCCGATCCGAACCCCGTGCATATGGCGCCGCGACCCGCCATAGGCACGGGGCATAAGACTTACGGAACCGCCGAGGGGTGACCATGATCAAGATCCACGAACGCATGCTCGATCTCATCCAGGCCGAGGGCGTCGACACGATCTTCGGCATCCCCGATCCCAGCTTCTTCGCGATGTTCATCGAGGCCGAGAAGCGCGGTCTCAGCATCGTCTCGCCGCACCATGAGCAGACCGCGGCGCTGATGGCCGATGGTCTCTACCGGGTGACCGGCAAGCCGGCGGTGCTGGGGATCAACAAGGGCCCCGGCGTCGCCAACATCGCCGCGGGCGTCGCCTATCTGATGAAGGAGAATGTGCCGGCGGTGTTCATCATGGCGCAGCGCCAGCGTTTCTACGAACAGCGCGTTCGCCGCGGCAAGATGCAGTATCTGAGCCAGCCGCCTCTGTTCGAAGGCATGATGAAATATGTCGGCGTCGTCGAATATCCCGAGCAGCTCGACGACGTCTTCCACGAGGCGTTCCGCCAGGCGCTGAACGGCGTACCCGGCCCGACGATGGTCGAGCTGCCGCTGAGCGTGATGCAGGCCCATTTCAACCTGCCCGCCGCCCCCGCCCCGCACCGTTACCGGCTGGTCGGCCAGGAGGCCGGCACCGGTGCGCTCGCCGAGGCGGTGAAGCTGCTGACCGAGGCCGAGGCGCCGATCATGCTGGTCGGCCAGGGTGCGTTCGTATCGCGCGCGCATGAGGCGCTGATCGCGCTGGCCGGCAAGCTCGGCTGCCCGGTGATCGCCACCCCGGCGGTCGAGGCGGTGCTGGCCGGTCTCGACGACCAGAGCTTCGCTTATGCCTCGGGCGGCGCGAACGCGGCGGTCGCCCGGGCCGATGTCGTCCTCGCGATCGGCACCGAGATCGGCGAGCAGCTCCATTATGGCCGCGGCCGCCACTGGGCGCAGGGCAATGTCGACCGCAAGTGGATCTATATCGAGCGCGACCCGACCGCGATCGGCGTCAACCGCCCGATCGACGTGCCGCTGGTCGGCTGCCTCAAGGCGATCGTCCCGCAGCTCACCACCGCGCTCGGCGACCTCAAGCGCGCGCTGCCCAACGAACTGCCCGAATGGAAGCGGATCAACGCCGCCGAGAAGCAGGCGCTGGTCGACAGCGTGCCCAAGGCGTCGACGCCGATCCACAGCGGCCTGCTGGCGATCGAGGCGACCAAGGTCCTGCCCGAAAGCACCGTGCTGGTACGCGACGGCGGCGCGTCGAGCATGTGGTTCTCGGGGCTGCTGTCCTACACCCCGCGCGACGCGATGTGGTGTTCCAACTATGGCGCGATCGGCCCGGGCCTGCCTTATGCGCTCGGCGCCCAGATCGGGGTCGGCGACAGCCGGCGGGTGGTGCTGGTGACCGGCGATTCGTCGATCCTGTTCCACATCTCCGAGCTCGAGACCGCGGTGCGCCGCAAGCTGCCGGTGATCTGCATCGTCGCGGTCGACCATGCCTGGGGGATCGAGGCGGCGTCCTATCGCGCCAATTTCGGCGCCGACACCCCGACCCCCGAGGCGCTGTGGAACCGCGCGGTGCGTCTCGACAAGACCGCCGAAAGCTTCGGCGCGCATGGCGAATTTGTCGAACGGGCCGAGGATATCGGCCCGGCAGTCGAGCGCGCGCTCGCCTCGGGCCTGCCCGCGCTGATCCATGTCGCGATCGACCGCGACGCGAACAGCAGTTTCGCCGGCATCCCCGGCTTCGCCGAATTCCGGACCTGGTTCGGCGAGGAAGGCGACAATCTGGGCGTGCTCGGCGGCGGTACCGCCCCGACTGCCGCCGCGAAGGCCGACGCCGCGCCGATGGAGCAAGGCAGCGGTTATTGATCGCTGCGCGATGCACTTGAAAGAAGGGCCGTCGGAGCGATCCGGCGGCCCTTTTGCATGCTCTAGATTGTCTTTGTTTTCCGCATTTTCCGAGCCGTCAGGTGATTCCACCTGACTTGAAAATGCTCTAGCACCCTCGAAACGACGGAGGGCGCTTCTCGGCAAAGGCGCGGGCGGCCTCGCGGAAGTCGTCGGTGACGAGGCCGGTGACCTGGACATGGTTTTCGAGCGCGACCGCGGCGTCGAGGCTGGCGGCTTCGAGATTGGCCCACATCAGGCTCTTGGTCGCCGTGACCGCATAAGGGCTGTTGGCGGCGATCAGGCGGGCGGTGGCTAGGGTTTCGTCGAACAGATGCGCGTCGTCGACGATCCGGCTGACGAGGCCGATCGCCGCGGCCTCGGCGGCGGCGACGGGGCGGCCGGTGAGCATGATCTCGAAGGCGCGGCCCGCACCGACCAGGCGGGGGAGATGGTAGCTGATCCCGCATTCGCCGGCGCTCAGGCCCAGCTTCACCGCGCCGACCGAGAAGGTGGCGCCGGTCGCGGCGATGCGGATATCGGCGGCGAGCGCGAGACCGAAGCCGAAGCCGATCGCGGCGCCCTGGACCGCGGCGATGATCGGCTGGGGCATGCGGCGCAGGCGGAGGATCGCGCCGGCGTACAACTCCTGCAGCGTCCTCCAGGCGAGCGCGCCGTCGGGGGCGTCGTCGTCCGCCATCGCCGCCTTGAGGTCGAGGCCCGCGCAGAAGGCGGCGCCCTCGCCGGCGAGCAGGACGACCCGGCAGGCGGGATCGGCGGCGACCCTATCGAGCGCGGTCATGAGATCGCGGACCATCGCCATCGTCATCGCGTTGCGGGCCTGAGGGCGGTCGAAGCGGATGGCGAGGATGCCGTCGGCGGCCGCGCTGCGGTCGATGGTGATATGGGCCATGGCGGGTCCTTGTGCTGCCGATACCTGTCGGATGCCCACATCACCTGTCTCGTCATCCTGATGAAAATCAGGATCCAGAAACGCGACGTCGAGGCATGAATCGCGGCGTTGCGTGTCTGGATCCCAAATCAAGTTTGGGATGACGAAGAAAGAAGTGGCGTCGTGTGAATCCGGTTCGGGAAATCGCATGAGGCGCGAAAGCGGTCGAGCTATGCTTATTGCCTGTCGCGGACATATCGCATTGCAGACAGGGTCATGCCGCCTTCGAGCGGCCGACCGCGCGGCGCGCTACCGGACGTGCGACGATGCTGGACAGCGGCTGCCCGAACGCGGCACTGTCGGGACAGCCACGACAGACGGCGACGAGAGGAACAGGCCATGCGAAGCGCCATCGCTCCACTGGAGGCGATCGAACCGGTGCGCGATCTCGACGGGTCGCGATCGACCCTGCGCGGGCGGATCGATTTCGACGGCGGCGATGTCGAGATCCGCGAGTTCGAGTGGGATGCGGCGGGCTGGGTAATGCCCGACAGCGACCATTTCTACATCTCGCGGCTGATGGTGCCGCTCAAGGGCGACCAGACGATCCGCTGGCACCATCCCGGGCATGAGCGGCCGCTGACGGTGGCGCAATTCGGGGTCAACGATCCGTCGACGCCGATGATGATCGCGCACGGCCCGGGCAATGCCTGTTTCCTGATCTGCCGGATCGCGATCGCACGGTTCCGGGCGATGACCGGGTCCGAGGCCTGGCCGAGCGAATGGGCGATGCGCGGACTGGGCAGCGAGGGGCCGTTCTTCAAGGCGCTGCTCGACCGGCTGACCGGCGAGGTGCTGCGCCCCTCCCCCGACAGCCCGGCGTTCGTCGAGGCGCTGCTCACCGCCTTCGCGATCGAGCTCTATCGCGAGGTGCGGCGCGAGGCGCGCGCGGTCGAGCAGGGCGGGCTCGCCGACTGGCAGCTCAACCGCATCCGCGGCCTGGTCGAAACGGGGGGATCGCGGCTGACCAGCGCCGAGATCGCGCGCCGCTGCGGGGTGAGCGTGCGCCATCTGGCCCGCGCCTTCCGCAGTTCGCAGGGGATGACGCTGCACGATTATATCGCGCAGGTGCGGCTGGCGAAGGCGCGGACGATGCTGACCGAGAGCGAGAAGCCGCTGAAGGTTGTCGCCGCCGAGGCCGGGTTCGCGAGCGCGAGCCATTTCTCCGCGAGCTTCCGCAGCGCGATCGGCTGTTCGCCATCCGAATATCGCACCCATGTCCGTCTCGCGACAGAGACGCCGCGAAACTGAAGCGATAGCGCGGGAAGCGAGCGGCTCGCATGGTAGGGGGATCGAGGAACAGAACCGACCAGCCGACAGGAGAGACGATGCAGGCCGAACGCGCCAATCGGGTGACCGCCGATGCCGAGACCCGGGTCGACATCTATCGCCGCATGGCGCGGATCGAGCGCAACGACGATGCGATCCGCAAGGCGATCCGCACCGGGCGACTGCAGATGCCTTATTATTCGGGGCGCGGGCAGGAGGTGATCCCGGCGTCGATCTCGGCGTTGCTGAACCCCGACGACACGATCTGCACCATCTATCGCGGCATCCACGACATGGTCGCCAAGGACATGCCGCTGCGCCCGCTCTGGGCCGAGATCGCCGGCCGGGTCGACGGCACCTGCAAGGGCAAGGGCGGTCCGATGCACCTGACCCACCCGGCGAGCGGGGTGATGGTGACCACCGGCATCGTCGGATCGTCGATGCCGATCGCCAACGGGCTCGCCTGGGCGGCCAAGCTCGACGGCAGCCGGCGGGTCGCGGTCGCCTATTTCGGCGACGGTGCGTCGAACATCGGCGCGTTCCACGAGAGCCTCAACCTCGCCTCGCTGTGGAAGCTGCCGGTACTGTTCGTGTGCCAGAACAACGGCTTCGCCGAACATACGCGCTATGAGAACGGCACCGCGGTCGACCGGATCGCCAAGCGCGCGATCGGCTACGACATGCCGGGCTTCACCGTCGACGGCAACGACCCGGCCGAGATGTATGCGGTCGCGCATGAAGCGGTCGAGCGGGCGCGAAACGGCGAGGGGCCGACCCTGATCGAGGCGGTCACCTTCCGCTTCATGGGCCATGTGTTCGGCGACGACGACAAATATATGACCAAGGAGGAGAAGGCCGAAGCGATGGCGAAGGACCCCCTGCCCGCTTTTCGCGCGCAGCTGATCGCCGAAGGCGCCGCGACCGAGGACCGGCTTGCCGGGATCGAGGCGGCGATCGCCGCCGAGGTCGAGGACGCGACCGCGTTCGCGCTCGCCAGCGATTTTCCCTCGGTGGACGAACTGCGCCGCGATGTCTTCGCGACGGAGATCGCCCGATGAGCGGCACCACCAAGCTCAACCCGATCGGCGCGATGAACGCCGCGATCGCGGTCGCGATGGCCAAGGACCCCAAGGTCGTGGTGATCGGCGAGGATGTCGCCGACCGCGAGGGCGGCGGCGTCGTCGGCACCACCCGCGGGCTGTCGACCCGGTTCGGCGACGACCGGGTCAAGTCGACCCCGATCTCCGAACAGGCGATCATCGGCGCGGCGATCGGCGCGGCGATCGGCGGCTACAAGCCGATCGCCGAGATCATGCTGATGAACTTCACCACGGTGGCGATGGACATGATCTTCAACCATGCCGCCAAGCTGCGTTTCATGTCGGGCGGGCAGACCAGCGTGCCGATCACGATCCAGACGCTGACCGGCGCGGGCTTTTCGACCGCGGGCCAGCATGCCGACCATCTCGAGGCATGGTTTGCGCATGCCGCCGGGATCAAGGTCGTCGCCCCGTGCAGTGCCAGCGACTACAAGGGGCTGATGCTGTCCTGCATCGACGATCCCGATCCCTGCCTGATCATCATCAGCGCCGGGACGCTCGGCCAGGTCGAGGACGTTCCCGACGATCTCGAACCGATCCCACTCGGGGTCGCCAAGCTGGTGCGCGAAGGCAGCGACGTGACGATCGTCAGCTACTCGTCGGCGGTGGTGACCGCGACCAAGGCCGCCGAGACGCTGGCCGCCGAAGGCATCTCGGTCGAACTGATCGACCTGCGGACGGTGGCGCCCTGGGACCGCGAGGCGGTGTTCGCGTCGGTGCGCAAGACCGGCCGCGCGGTGGTGGTGCACGAGGCGTTGCGCGCGCACGGCGTCGGCGCCGAGATAGCGGCGTCGATCCAGGAGGAATGCTGGGACGCGCTCAAGGCGCCGGTGCGCCGGCTGGGCGCGCCCTATTCGCCGGTGCCGTTCTCGAAGCCGCTGGAAAATGCGTTTCTGGTGCAGCCGGAGGCGGTGGTCGAGGCGGTGAAGTCGATCATCTGAGATCCTCCCCATCGCAGATGGGGAGGTGGCGCCGAAGGCGACGGAGGGGTGGCGCAGAACGTCGACGAACGCGCTGCGTTCACCGGCGAAAAACCCCTCCACCGGCTTCGCTGGTCCCCCTCCCCGAAGCTGCGCTTCAGGGAGGATCTAAGAAGGAACTCGCATGGCGCAGGACGATGTCGGGTCGATCATCCAGCTGATCAATCTCTATGCCTTCGCGGTCGATACCCAGCGCTGGGATCTGTTCGACCGGATCTTCATGGCCGATGTCGACGCCGATTTCAGCGCGACCGCGCACTGGCGCGACCTCGCAAGCTTCAAGGCCGATTTCGCGGCGTTCCATGCGCCGTTCGACAGCACCCAGCATGTGATGGCGAACCATCTGGTCGAGGTCCGCGGCGATCGCGCGCACGCCTTCGTCTATGGCAGCTGGCGGCTGGTCCGCCGGGCGGTCGAGGGCGCGCCGCTGTGGGACGGCACCGGCTGGTATGACGATGATCTGGTCCGCACCGCCGACGGCTGGCGGATCGCGCGGCGGACGTGCCGGGTGGTGTGGTGGACCGGCAATCCGGCGGTCAACGAGACGATCGCAGGGGTGAAGTTCGAGACCGATACGATCGTGCTGCGCGAGGAGGCCGCGCGTGGCGCGGTCGGGTATCTGGAGGCGATCGGGCGAGGATAAAGCGGGAGCGCACCCGAAGTCCATCGCCCGACGGGTTCAGGACAGCGACGCTCACGCGGAAATCCGCGTCGCGCTGCACATTGCGTGCAGGGCATTGAAACGCAACTCCATCACATATAATTCATTTAATGAATGAATTTCCCAATCGAATCACAACGAGAATTCCATGACATATGATCGCAGGCGATTTCTCTTGGGGGCGACAGCGGCGACGCTTGCATCGTCGGTGCCGGCCGCTCCCATGCGGATCGAAGGCGCCACACCGGAGGCGCCTCCATCCACGCCATATGCACCGCCGGCGGGGCCGCGGTCGCGATCGATCTTCGTGAACGATCTCAGCGGCGACATCGATGGTCTGTTCGCGGCCGTCCACGCCATTTTGTCGCCCACATCCCAGTTGCGTGCGATCGTCGGGACGGGAACGGGGCGCCCGGGCGAAACGGCCAAACAATCTGCGGCGCTCGCGCGCGAGATGCTCGGGTTGATGAAGATCAGCTCGGTTTCGGTCCATGAGGGTTCTCCGGCCAAGCTTGCCGACAGCCATGTCCCGATCCGTTCGCCGGGCACACAGGCCATCATCGACGAGGCGCTTCGCACCGACACCAAGCTGCCCTTGTTCGTCGCGGTCGGCGGCGGACTGACCGAAGTTGCCAGTGCGTTGATGCTGGAGCCGGCCATCGCGGATCGCCTCACCCTGGTGTGGATCGGCGGCGACGCCTATCCGGCCGGCGGCACCGGCGAGACCAACTTCAACATCGACCGGCTGGCCGCCCAATTCATCTTCAACGAAACCAGTCTGCGCATCTGGCAGATACCGAGGGCGGTCTATGCCACCTGCCTCGTCTCCGATACCGAACTACAGGCCTATGTGGCACCCTATGGCGCCATCGGGGCGTGGCTCTACGGCAAGATATTCGAAGCGGCTGGCCGGTTCGGCGGCGCGATCAACGTCGGCGAAACCTGGTCGCTGGGCGACAGCCCCCTCGTTATGCTCACCGCATTGGCCGACTGGGGTCCCAGCATATACCGCCCCGATTTCCGCTATGAGCGATACGGCTCGAGCGCGTTCGACGACGTGGTCGCCCCCTTTCTCAACGCCGATGGGACCTTCGCGACGCGAGCCGACGGGCGAAAAATCCGCATCTACAAGACCATCGATACCCGCATGATGCTCGGCGATTTCTTCGCGAAAATGCGCGTCAATTATAAAGGCCGATCGATCTGAGCCGGCCCGCGGCGCGCGGTCGGTTTCGCGGCATATGGCAATCGGGCGGGTGCCTTGTGGCACGGTGTTGGTGGACCGACAATCCGTCGGTGAACGACACGATCGCAGGGAGTGAAACTACAGCCAGCCGACAGCCCAAGAAGGGGCTGTACTGATTTTCAGTACAGCAGGGTGCATAATCTGATATGGAATGCACCACGCGACGATGATCTTATCGGGATGTCGCGATCGCCATGATCGCCCGCCAGAAAGTGAATTCGTGCCCCCCAGCTCCGTGAACATCGATCGTTTCCGCGACCATATCGGCCAGGACTATCCCCAGCCCGAGCAATATCTCTACGACGTGACGCGCGACGGCATCCGCAATTTCGCCTACGCCGTGCCCGATCCCAACGCGCTGTATCTCGACCCCGAATATGCGCGGACGACGCGCTGGGGCGGGCCGATCGCCCCGCCGGGCTATCTCTACGCGCATGGTTCGCCGGCCTGGCTGTCGAGACTCGAGGGGATCGTCGATGCCGACGGCAAGGAGCTCGGCAGCGCCGACAACGCCACCGAGCAATGGGATTTCTATCGGCCGGTCCGGCCGGGCGACACGATCCTGTCGCACGGCAAGGTCGCCGATGCGGTCATCAAGACGTCGCGCAAGCTCGGTGCCGCCGTCCTCGTCAACGAGACGATGCGCTATACCAACCAGCGCGGCGAATGCGTCGCGCAGCTGAGTTCGTTCAGCTTCCGCTTCAACAACCAGAAGGCGGCGACCGGCGGCGAGCTGGCGGGCCATTACCCGCCGATGCCCACAGGCCAACACACCCGCAACACCGCTACCGGACCGCGGCTGCCCGGCACCTTCGTGGTGCCCGAGCGGCGCTACGACACACCGCGCTTCTTCGACGATGTCGCGATCGGCGAGCGGCTGCCCGAATGGACGCTGCCGCCGCTCAAGGTCGCCGATATCGCGCTGTTCAACGCCGCGACCGCCGGCTGCGGCTATGACCGCATCGGCCGCACCGGACATATTCCCGACGCCTTCGCGCCCGGGGTGCTGCGGATCCAGTGGTTCGGGTCGCTGGTGCTGCGCTGGGCGGGGCCCGATGCGTTCGTCACCCATATCAACCAGCGCAACGAAGACTGGGTGCTGGTCGGCTACGGCCTGGCGATGCGCGGCACGGTGACCGGCAAGGCGATCGTCGACGGGCGCGGCATCGTCGAGATCGCGGTCGAGTGCCACAGCGAACTGGGCTTCCGCACCAATGCCGGCGTCGTGCGGGTCGAAATGCCGTTGCGTGGGGCGAAGGCATGAACATGATGCCGTCGCTGCAGCCAACGCCCGCCCTGGCCATCGAGCACGCCCCGAAGGCCGAGCTCCATCTGCATATCGAGGGATCGATCGAACCCGAGACGATGTTCGTGCTCGCCGAGCGCAACGGGATCGCCCTTCCGCATGCCTCCCCCGCGGCCCTGGCCGAGACCTTCCGCTTCACCGACCTCGCCAGCTTCGGCGCCGCCTATCAGCTCGGCGTCAGCCTGCTGCAGACCGCGCAGGATTATCGCGACATCACCTATGCCTATATGCGCTCGGCGCATGACGACCATGTCGTCCATGCCGAAATCGCGGTGGCGCCGCACAATCACCTCGCCCGCGGCATCGCCCTCGAGACGGTGCTCGAAGGGGTATTCGCCGGCCTCGACGAGGCGACGCGCGATTTCGGGATGAGCGCGGGCGCGATCCTGGGATTGCAGCGCCAGCGCGGCCCGCAGGCGGCGATGGACCTGCTCGACCGGATCGCGCCGTGGCGCGACCGGTTCTGCGCGCTCGGGCTCGCGGGCCTCGAGCTGCCCCACCCGCCCGCACCCTATCGTGGCGCGTTCGATCGCGTGCGCGACTGGGGCTGGAAGACGGTGGCGCATGCCGGCGAGGAAGGGCCGCCCGCCTATGTCGCCGACACGGTCGACCTGCTCGGGGTCGACCGCATCGACCATGGCGTCCGCGCCTGGGAGGACCCGGCCCTGGTCGCCCGGCTCGCCGACCGTCAGATCCCGCTGACCGTGTGCCCGCTGTCCAACGTCGCGCTGCGCGTCTTCGATCGCATGGAAGACCATGTCATCGCCGAGATGCTGCGCGCCGGGCTGTGCGTGACGATCAATTCGGACGATCCGCCCTTTTTCGGCGGCGGCATCAACGCCAACTACCGCGCGGTCGTCGACGCGCTCGACCTCAGCCTCGACGAACAGTTCCGTATCGCGCGCAATTCGCTCGTGGCGGCCTTCATCCCCGACGAGCTGCGCCGGGGCTATCTCGCCGATCTCGACGCGGCCCATGCCCGCGCGACGGCGGAGGTCGACGCATGAGCATCGCATCGCTCCAGCCGACGATCCCGGCGTTGACCGCCGAAGGCTGGCAGGCCTTCACCAATCCGCGCAGCATCGCGCTGGTCGGCGCCAGCGGGCGGGTCAGTGCGGTCGGCTTCACCGCCACCTTCCTCAAGGCCAATCGCGATCTCGGCTATGCCGGGCGCATCCTGCCGGTCAATCCGACCCGCGACGAGGTGTTCGGCGAGCGCTGCTGGCGCAGCCTGGCCGACCTGCCCGAGCCGGCCGAACTGGTGATCATCGCGCTGCCGGACGAAAAGGTGCTCGACGCGGTCCGCGATGCGATCGCGCATGGCGCCAAGGCGCTGGTGATCCATTCGGGCGGTTTCGGCGAGCGCGGCGAGGAAGGCGCGGCGCGCGAGCGCGAACTGCAGCGCTTGTGCGCCGCCGCAGGCGTGCCCGCGATGGGTCCGAACTGCCTCGGCATATTGAGCTACGCCAACCGCGTCTCGGCCTCGAGCTTCCGCGCGTCACCCGGCTGGAAGCCGGGACCGGTCGCGGCGATCAGCCAGAGCGGGTCGGTCGCGGGCATCCTGCTCGCCGCCGGCTTCCGCCACGGCCTGTCGTTCCTGGCGTCGACCGGCAACGAGGCGGTGACGACCACCGAGGACCTGATCTCCTTCGCGATCGACGATCCGGGGACGCGGGTGATCACCGCCTTCATCGAGGCGCTGCGCCGGCCGCGCGACCTGTTCGCGCTCGCCGACCGCGCCCATGCCGCCGGCAAACCGATCATCGTCATGAAGGTCGGCCTCACCGACCATGGCGCCGAGGTGTCGCGCGGCCATACCGGCGCGCTGGCCGGGTCGGGCGAGGTCAATCGCCAGGCGTTCCGCCAGGCCGGGATCATGCTGGTCGAAGATTTCGACGAGCTCGTCCAGACCGTCGAGCTCGTCACCGCGCTCAAGGCGCCGCCGAAGCGGATGCAGCTCGCCATCCTGTCGACCTCGGGCGGCGAACTCGGCGCGATCACCGACCAGTGCGTCGAGCAGGGCGTCGCCCTGCCCGCGCTCGGCGAAGGCACGATCCGCGCACTGCAGGACGTGCTGGTGCTGCCCGACGATGTCGGGGTCCGCAATCCGGTCGATGTCGGTACCGGCTTCCGTAATCCCGGCAGCTATCACGACCGGATGCGCGCCTGTATCCGCGCGATCGCCCGCGACGACGAAGTCGACATGGTCGCGGTGATGGCGAGCTTCGGCCGCGCCGACCATCCGCGCGAGATGCTCGCCGCCGCCGCCGCCGAGGCATCGACCTTGGGCAAGCCGGTGATGGTGTTCTCGGCGCGCAGCGAGCCGCCGAGCGAGGAGACGCTGACCGAAGTGCGCGAGGCGGGGATCGCCGCGACCCAGGGCGCCCGCGAGACGCTGCGTGCGATCGGCCATCTCGCGCGCCATCGCGACCCGGCGCGGCCGCGCGGACTGAGCGCGACCGTCCCCGCCCCGATCGATTATCGAGGCCCGGTCTTTCCCGGCGGGCTGGTACCGCAGACCGCCCTGTTCCCGCTGCTGGCGGCACAGGGGCTTGCCGTCACCCGTTCGATGGCGGCGCGCTCCGCCGAGGAGGCGCAGGCCGCCGCGACGGCGCTCGGCGGCGGCATCGTCATGAAGATCGATACCGCCAGGGTGATCCACAAGAGCGATATCGGCGGGGTCGCGCTCGGCGTCGCCCCCGTCGACGCGGCCAGGCGCTACGGCGATATCGTCGCCGTGCTCGATCCGCCGGTCGGCGACGAACCCGGCGAGGCGGTGTTCATCGCCGAGATGCTGGGCGGCGGCGTCGAATTCTACATCGGCGCCAAATATGACGAGGCGTTCGGCGCGATCCTGCTGTGCGGGCCGGGCGGGCGGATGGTCGAGCTGCTCGGGCGCACCGCGATGCTGATCGCGCCGTTCACGCCGGAGCTGGCGCGCGACGCGATCGTGCGCAGCGGCGCGCTGCCGCTGCTCGGCGGGTTCCGGGGCGGCCCCGTCGCCGATCTCGACCGGCTGGCGGAGCTGATGGTCAGGGTCGGCGACTTCGCCGCCGCGCTCGGCCCCCGGCTCGACATCCTCGACCTCAACCCGGTGATCATCAACGCCGGCCATCCGGGCGGCTGCATCGCCGATGCCCGCCTCATCCTGAAGGACCCCGCATGACCATCGAGCTTACCCAGATCGGCTATGAGCGCGGCGATGGCGTCGCCACGATCACCCTGCGCCGGCCCGAGCGGCTCAACGCGCTCACCGACACGATCAACCGCGAAATCCATGCGGTGCTCGACGAGATCGCGGTCGACGACAGCATCAAGATCGTGGTGCTGACCGGCGAGGGCCGCGCGTTCAGCGCTGGCTATGATCTCGGCTTCACCCCCGACATACCCGAGCGCGACGCGGCCTGGTGGCGCGAGCATTTCCGGCTGGCGTTCCGGACCCTGCGGCGGATGTGGACGCTGCCGCAGCCGGTGATCGCCAAGGTGCGCGGCGCCTGCGTCGGCGGCGGCTTCGCGCTCAGCCTGATGTGCGATCTCTGCTATGCGAGCGACGACGCGATGTTCGGCGAGCCCGAAGTCAAGTTCGGCGGCGGGACGATGTCGCCGATCCTGTGCTGGGCGCTGCCGATCCGGGTGTTCAACGAACTGCTGCTCACCGGCCGCACCCTGTCGGCGCGCCGCGCCGAGGCGCTGGGGCTGATCAACGAGGTGTTCGCGCCCGACGAGCTCGACGACCGCGTCGACCGGATCACGCGGCACATGCAACTGTTTCCGCCCGAAACGCTGACCCGCAACAAGCGGATCAACCATGAATTCTACGATTTCTTCGGCCAGGAGCGGCTCGCGCTGTTCATGGAACGGTCGACGATCGCCAGCGCGTCGGGGCGGCCCGAGCGCGAGGAGGACGAGTTCACCCGCCGCACCAAGGCCGAGGGGCTGAGCGCGGCGCTGCGCTGGCAGAAAAGCCAGTTCAGCGACATCGGCGCCTTCGCGTGATGGACATGACGCCGCTGCCGCCCCCCGACCGGCGCGATACCGCCGCGCGGCGGCAGCATCGCGGCCGCCGGCTGCTGGCGCGCCGCATCGGCGACCAGGCGCTGTGGCTGGCGAGTGCGGTGCTGCTGGTGCTGTTCTGGCACTGGTATGTCACCGCCCATCATGTCTCGCCGTCGATCTTTCCCGCCCCGGTCGCGGTCTGGAACGCCTTCTGGCAGAATCTGATCGACGGCACCTTCATCGGCGACCTGAGGGTGACGATGGCCGAGATCATCGTCGGCTTCGTCGCCGGCAGCATCATCGGGATGGCGATCGCGCTGCTGACATCCGAGTTCCGGATCGTCCGCACCATCCTCTACCCCTATGTGATCGCCTTCCAGTCGATGCCGAAGACCGCGCTGGCGCCGATGTTCCTGATCTGGTTCGGCTTCGGCATCCAGTCGAAGATCGCCCAGGTCGTGCTCGCGTCCTTCTTCCCGGTGTTCGTCAACATGCTCTCGGGCCTGTCGCGGATCGATCCCGACCAGCTCGACATGATGCGCGCCTTTTGCGGCAAGCGCTGGAAGGTGTTCGCCGCGGTCAAGCTGCCGAGCGCGCTGCCGTCGCTGTTCGCCGGGCTCGAACTCGCGATCGTGTTCTCGCTGCTCTCGGCGGTGGTCGCCGAATATCTCGGATCGACCGCGGGCCTGGGCCACCGCATCCTCCAGCTCAACACCAACCTGGAGATGGCGGCCGAGTTCGCCGCGCTGATCCTGCTGTCGATCGTCGGCTTCGTGCTCCACGCGATCATCCGCGCCTGCGGCAATTATATCATCTTCTGGGGCAAGCGCCGCAACGACGGGGTGGCGATATGAACCGCGTGCGAGGAACCGCCTGATGCCGCCCCGTTCCCTCTATGGCCTGCTCGCGATGCTGGCGGTGTCGGTCCTCGCCGCGGTCCTGCTGTGGCCTCGCGACGAGGCGGCGACCGGCACGGCCGCGCATCGCACCCATGTCACCTATGCGATCGCGACCGCCGACATGAATGTCGGCTATCCCTTCGCCACCCTGCCCGGCGCGCTCGGCTATTTTCGCGACGAGGGCCTCGACGTCGAGGTGGTGCCGGGCCAGTCGACCTCGGCGGTGATCCAGCTGCTGCTGTCCGGCCGCGCCGATATCGGCGTCGCGGTGCCGGAATCGGTGATGGTCCAGCGCGCGACGACCGGCGCGCCGCTGGTCTCGGTCTACACCGCGTCGCGGGTCAGCGGCGGTGGCATGGTGGTGCGCGAGGACAGCGCGATCCGCACGCTGGCCGATCTGCGCGGGCGGCGCATCGGCACGCCCGACTATGGCAGCGGCGGCTATTTCGCGATGCGCCGCAGCCTGACCGCCGCGGGCATCGACGAAAGCCAGGTCAAGCTGATCGCCACCGGCTATGGTACCCCGGCCTATGAGGCGCTGCAGCGCGGCGACGTCGATGCCACCGCGACCCATGGCGCCGGGCTCGCCCGGGCGCTGATCGCCGGCTATCGCTTCCGCCTGCTGCCGCGTCCCGAGGACGAGTTCAACCGCTACAGCTTCAACCTCTATGCGCGCGACGACTATGTTGCCGCCCATCCGCAGGTGATCGCCGCGATCGGGCGCGCCACCGCCAAGGCGACGCTGTTCCTCAAGACCAACCCGGAGGCGGCTGTCCGCATCTTCTGGGACCAATATCCCGATCGCGCGCCGAAGGACCGCAACGACCCGGCGGCGTTCCGCAACGATCTTGCGATCCTGAAAGCCCAGATGGTCGACCTCCAGACGAGCCTTCCCGCGGACTTCGCCTGGGGCAGCCATGACCCGGCGGTGTTCCAGCGGATCCAGGCCGGGCTGCTGCAATACGGCCAGATCAGGCAGCCGGTTGCGGTCGACGCCTATTTCACCAACCGTTTCGTTCCGGAGTACGACCGGTTCGATCATGCGGCGATCGTCGCTGCGGCCCGGTCCTGGACGCCGTCGTCGCCACCAACCCAAGGGGCCACCAAATGAGCGAAGCGTCCAAGGGCATCTCCTTCCAGGGAGTCGGCAAGGAATATGTCGGCAGCGCGGGCGAGCCGCTGCTGGCGCTCGACACCGTCGATCTCGACATCGCCGCCGGATCGTTCGTCTCGGTGCTCGGGCCCAGCGGCTGCGGCAAGACCACCTTGATGCGGATGGTCGCGGGGTTGCTGACGCCGAGCTGGGGCACCGTGCGCGTCTCCGACGAGGCGGTCGCGCGGCCGCGGCCCGACATCGGCGTGGTGTTCCAGCAGCCGCTGCTGCTGCCGTGGCTCGGCGTGCTCGACAATGTCCTGGTGCCGGTGACGGTGCAGGGGCGCCGGCGTCGCGACTATCTCGATCGCGCGCATCAGCTGATCGCCATGGTCGGGCTCGCGGGGTTCGAGAAGCGCCTGCCGGCCGAGCTGTCGGGGGGCATGCAGCAACGCGTCGCGCTGGCGAGGGCGCTGGTCCACGATCCGGCGGTGCTGCTGATGGACGAGCCGTTCGCGGCGCTCGACGCGATGACCCGCGAGACGATGAACCACGAACTGCAGCGGATCTGGCTCGAGCAGCGCAAGACGGTGTTGTTCATCACCCATGGGATCAGT
This sequence comes from Rhizorhabdus sp. GW822-FHT03C02, assembly GCF_058801765.1. Classification (NCBI taxonomy): domain Bacteria; kingdom Pseudomonadati; phylum Pseudomonadota; class Alphaproteobacteria; order Sphingomonadales; family Rhizorhabdaceae; genus Rhizorhabdus; species Rhizorhabdus sp. GW822-FHT03C02. The sequence continues at coordinate 360,656 of NZ_JBXANN010000001.1, read as the reverse complement.
GAGGCGGTGTTCCTCGGCGACCGGGTGGTGGTGATGACGAGCCGGCCCGGCAAGGTCTCCGCGGTGATCGACATCCCCTTCGCCCGCCCGCGCGATTCGGCGCTGCTGGTGTCGCCGGATTTCGCCCGCTGCGTCGAAGATATCCGGGCGATCTTCAATCATGCCCACCAGGGAGGAGAGGCCGTCACCGCATGATCGCCACCTCGTTCGAAAAATCAGTACGGCACGAACCATAAACAGCGCTGGAACACAGCCACTCTTGTTTCAAATATTACCAAAATAGATTGCGGGAGCGGAGTTCATCTTGCTTCTAAGGGGGAAAAACTGTGTCCATCGAACATAACAACATCATCAACGACGTCGCAATCGATACCGGATCGGCTAGCCGACACGACGGATATCCGGCGCTGCTCAAGACCGGGTCGGCGATCGTCGCCGCCCTCTGCGCGCTCGGCGCAGTCCCGGCCGCCGCGCAGCAGGCCGCGATTCCGGCAGCGGATTCTGAGATCGCTTCGGGCAGGGCGTCGGCCGATGCCAGCGACATCGTCGTGACCGGCTCGCGCATCCGCAATCCCGACAACAGCAGCATCAGCCCGATCAACACGGTCTCGGGCGAGGATCTGACGCTGCGCGGATCGACCCGGGTCGAAGAGCTGATCAACACCCTGCCCCAGGCCTTTGCCGACCAGGGCGGCAGCAACCGCGGCGGCGGCACCGGGGCGAGCGGCACGGCGACGATCAACCTGCGCAATCTCGGCAACCAGCGCACGCTGGTGCTGATCGACGGCCGCCGGCTGATGCCGGGCGACCCCGACCGGGTCTCGGCGCAGGCCCCCGACATCAACAATGTGCCGGCGACCCTGGTCCAGCGGATCGACGTCGTCACCGGCGGCGCATCGGCGGTCTACGGATCGGATGCGATCGCGGGCGTCGTCAACTTCATCCTCAAGCGCGACTTCGAGGGCGTGCAGCTCGATGCCCAGTCGGGGCTGTTCGTGCACGAGAACGACAATCCGATCAGCAGCGTCGCCGCCGCCGCGCGATCGCCGTCGCCGACCGGATCGACCGCCGATGGCGGCCAGACCAGCCTGTCGCTGACGCTGGGCCATAATTTCGACGACGGCCGCGGCAATGTGACGGTCTATGGCAGCTATCGGTCGATCCGCGGCGTCGGCACCTCGGCCCGCGACTATACGATCTGCGGCCTCACCGCCGGGGTATCCGCCTATAGCTGCGCGCTGTCGGGATCGACCAGCCCGGCCCAGTTCCAGCTGCGCACCCAGGCCGGGATCGGCCGCGGCAACTATATCGTCGACGGCGCGACCGGAAACACGCTGCGGACCTACCAGACCGCGGACGGTTACAATATCGGCCCGACCTACGACCTGCAGGCGCCCGACGAGCGGATCAACGCGGGCGTCATGGCCCATTACAAGTTCAGCGACGCGGCCGAGGCCTATGGGCAGTTCATGTTCATGAACGACGAGGCCGATATCCGCATCTCGCCGACCGCGACCTTCTCGACCGTGTTCCCGATCAACTGCGACAATCCGCTGATGTCGGCGCAGGAACGCAACCTGATCTGCACCGCAGCCGGGCTGACCGGGGGCGCCAACGCCAATGTCGGGTTGGGGCAGCGCAATGTCGAGGGCGGTTCGCGCTACGACTATGTCCGGCATCGCGCCTATCGCGGGGTGATCGGCGCGCGCGGCGCGATCGCCTCCAACTGGACCTATGACGTCTATGGCCAATATGGCCGCACCGACTATCGCTCGCATTATATCAACGACTATTCGCTCGCGCGCATCCGCAACGCGCTGCAGGTGGTCACCGGCGCCAATGGCCAGCCGGTCTGCAAATCGGCGCTGAACGGCACCGACCCGGCCTGCGTGCCGTTCAACATCTTCGCGATCGGCGGCGTCACCCCGGCGGCGCTGGCCTATATCCAGGTTCCCGCCGACGAGACCGGCTTCACCCGCGAGATCGTCGGCAGCGCCTCGGTCAGCGGCGATCTCGGCTTCGCCAGCCCGTTCGCGGCATCGAATGTCGGCGTGGCGTTCGGGGTCGAATATCGCGAGGAGGCGCTCGGCCTCTCGCCCGACGCGACCTGGCAGTCGGGCAATCTGTCGGCGGCCGGCCGCAAGGTGCCGATCTCGGGCCGTTACGACGTCAAGGAGATATTCGGCGAGATCCGCGTGCCGCTGGTCGAGAACCGTCCTTTCCTGCGCACGCTCGCGTTCGAAGGCGGCGTGCGCTATTCGGACTATACCAATTCGGGCGGAAACACCTCGTTCAAGCTCGGCGGCGAATGGTCCCCGGTGGCGGGGCTGCGGCTGCGCGGCGGCTATCAGCGCGCGGTGCGCGCGCCCAACCTGGTCGAGCTGTTCGCGCCGCAGCGCCAGTCGATCTTCACCACGCTCGATCCCTGCGAAGGCGCCACCCCGGTCAACACGCTCGCGGCGTGCCAGCGCACCGGCCTGACCGCCGCGCAATATGGGACGCTGCCCCCGACCAACGGGCAGGCGCTGGGCACGCTGATCGGCGGCAACCCCAACCTCAAGCCCGAGTCGTCGCAGACACGGTCGGTCGGGCTGCAGCTGACCCCGGCGATGCTGCCGCGGCTGTCGATCTCGGTCGACTATTACGACATCAAGGTGAAGGACCTGATCGGGACGATCCCGATCAACCTGTCGCTCGCGCAGTGCATCGCGACCGGCGACGCCTATTTCTGCGGACTGATCCACCGCGATCCGGCCTCGGGATCGCTGCTGCAGGCGCCCGGCGTCTATGTTTCGAGCACCAGCCTCAACACCGGCTCGCTGGCGACCTCGGGGATCGACGTCTCGGTCAACTATCGCCAGGAGCTCGGCGACATCTTCGGCGGCGATCCGGGCCATGTCGATCTCGCCTTCTCCGGCACCTATACCGAGAAATACCGCGTCCAGAGCCTGCCGGGGCTCGGCTCCTACGACTGCGCCGGCTATTTCGGATCGACCTGCGGCCAGCCCATCCCCGAGTGGCGCCACCGCGCACGGCTGAGCTGGACCTCGCCGTCCGACCTGTCGCTGTCGGCGACATGGCGCTATATCGGCTCGACCGCCAACGACAAGTCGAGCAGCAGCCCGTTCCTGGCGGCGACCTATCGGAGCTTCGACAGCAAGCTCAAGGCCACCAGCTATATCGACGTCGCGGCGAGCGTCACGATCGACAAGCGCTTCACCCTGCGCGCCGGCGTCAACAATCTGTTCGACATCGATCCGCCGCTGACCGCCAGCCTGGGCGGGCAGACCTCGAACGGCAGCTTCTTCGCCGGTATGTACGACCCGCTCGGCCGCTATGCGTTCGTCGGCGCCACCGCGAAGTTCTGAGCGCGTGCAACGATGGCTTGTCGATGCTGCGTTGCAGCGCTTACCCCTGTCCTCGCGTCCGATAGTCGATCGGGCGCGAGGAGGTGATCATGTTCTCGCGCTTCACGCGGTATTTCGACGAGGTGGCGCGGTGCGGCTCGATCCGCCGCGCGTCCGAACGGCTGCATATCGCGCCGTCGGCGATCGACCGGCAGATCCTCAACATGGAGGAAGAGCTCGGCGTCCCGCTGTTCGAGCGGCTACCGCACGGGTTGCGGCTGACCGCAGCCGGCGAGGTGCTGGTCGACGCCGTCCGCCGCTGGCAGCGCGACCTGAAGAATGTCCGCGCCCAGATCGACGATCTCCAGGGGTTGAAGCGCGGCGAGGTCTCGATCGCGCTGGCCGAGAGCAGCACCGACTTTCTCGCGCTCAGCCTCAAGTCGTTCAAGGCGCTCTATCCGGGAATATCGTTCGGGATGCGTGTGCTGGCGTCGAGTTCGATCGTCGACATGGTGATCAGCGGCGAAGCCGATATCGGGCTGACGTTCAGCGCGCCGAACTCGCACGCGCTGCGCGTCGAGCGCACCCTGCTCTATCAGATCGGCGCGGCGGTATCGGCCGGCCATCCGCTCGCGGACCGCACCGAAATCGCCCTGCTCGACTGCGCGCACTATCCGCTGGTCATTCCGACCGACGCGTTCCAGCTGCGCACGATCTTCAACCAGGCGTGGGCGCGCACCGTCGGCGGCAGGGAAGAATTCTCGATATCGGTCAACAATATCGGGCTGATGAAGCAGCTGATCGAGGACGATCACAGCATCGCGATGCTGACCCGGATCGACGTGGTCAAGGAGATGAAGGCCGGCACGATCCGTTTCATACCGCTGACCGGTTTCAAGATCCCGCTGTCGATCTTCTCGCTGATCACCGCCACCGGGCGCACCCTGCCCGCACCGGCCAAGCTGCTGGTCGAGCATCTCGGCCGCGCGATGGAGCAGCAGGATGCACCGATGATCCACGGCTGAGCCCGACGACGTCCAACGTCGAACGGAAAGAAGGGTCGGGCATTTCGACCGTCGCCATGCGCCGAGCGGCGGTATCGACGGTCGCGCCCGCGCGCACGCCTCCGGCCATGCCGGCCCGCTTATATCATTTCCCAAGGAGAGCGTTTTGAAAGCCGTGATCAGCCGGACAGCGGGCCCCGTCGCCAGCCTCGAATATGGCGAACTGCCGGTCCCCATGCCGGGGCCGGGCCAGGTGCAGGTGCGGGTGGTGCGCTGCTCGATCAACTATCCCGATGTCCTGACGATCCAGGACCTCTATCAGGTGAAGCCGCCGCGCCCGTTCGCACCGGGAAGCGAGATTTCAGGGATCGTCAGCGCGGTCGGCCCCGATGTCGCGGGCTTCGCGATCGGCGACCGGGTGTTCGGGGCGATCGGCCATGGCGGGCTCGCCGAATATGCGCTGGCGCCGGCGACCGCGCTCCATGCGATGGGACCGGTCGCCGATTTCGATGCGGCGGCGACGCTGGTGATGACCTATGCCACCGCCTATCACGGGCTCAAGGATCGCGGCCGCCTGGCGCGCGGCGAACGGCTGCTGGTGCTGGGCGCCTCGGGCGGCTGCGGGCGGGCGGCGGTCGAGCTCGGCAAGGCGATGGGCGCGACGGTGGTCGCCGCGGCGTCGTCGCCCGAAAAGCTGGCGGCGGCCGAGGCGGCGGGCGCCGACGAAAGCTTCGTCTATCCCGCGGGCCCGTTCGACGATGACGGCCGCCGCGCGCTGGCAAAGCTGATCAAGGACCAGGCCGGCGCGCAGGGCTTCGAAATGGTCTTCGACCCGGTCGGCGGCGATTATGCGGAGGCCGCGCTGCGCGCGCTCAATCCCGGCGGACGGCTGCTCGTCGTCGGCTTCCCGGCTGGCATTCCCAGGATTCCGCTCAACCTCGCGCTGCTCAAATCCTGCGACATCGTCGGCGTGTTCATGGGATCGTTCAGCAAGCATGATCCGGCCGGCCATGCCGCCAATATCGCCGCGCTGCGGACGATGCTGGCCGAGGGCGCGATCCGCCCCGAGATCGGCGGGCATCTGCCGCTCGCCCGCGGTGGCGAGGCAATCGCGGCGCTGGCCGGGCGGACGGCGATCGGCAAGCTGCTCGTCGCGGTCGGCGAGGCCGAATGAACATGGCCGACGCGGCGATGATCGATACCGACCGGCTGGCGAAGGTGCTGCGGGTCGTGCGCCGGTCGGCATCGAACGCGCCCGCGCGTTTCACCGGCAGCCCGGCGAGCGAACCGGGAAGCGTGCGGGTGTTCGGCGGCCAGCTCGTCGCCCAGGCGATGCTCGCCGCCTATGCCACCGTCGCCGATCGCCGTATCCATGCGCTGCATACGCATTTCCTGCGGCCGGCCGGGCTCGACCATGACATTGACTATGACGTCGAGGAGACACGCAGCGGAAGATCGTTCGCGGTGCGGCAGGTGCGCGCCAGCCAGCAGGGCCGCCTGCTGGTGATCCTGTCGGCCTCGTTCCATGGCCGCGAAGACGGGGTGGAGCATCAGGAAGGCGGGCCCGTTCCGACGCCACCCGCGGACCGGGCCGCGGTGACGCGATGGCAAGGCGTCGCGACCGTGCCAAGCGGCCGGCAAGGCGGTGCCGACGGGCTGCGCGACTTCTGGATGCGCTTTCCGGGCGCGATCGGGGACGATCCGGCCGTCGCGGACGCGGCGATCGCCTATGCCTCCGACATTCTGACGGGGTCGACGCCGTTGCTGCGCCACGACCAGCGCTGGGACGCTGTGCGCAATGCGAGCCTCGACCACAGCCTCTGGTTCCATCGTCCGTCGGACCCGCGCGACTGGCACCATGTGTCGCTGCGCAGCCCGGTCGCGATCGGCGCACGCGGCCTGACCCAGGGTCGGATCCTCGACCGCGAAGGCCTGCTGGTCGCCTCGCTCAGCCAGGAATCGCTGATCAGGCGCCACCCGGGCTAGGTTGCGCCCGGAATTCGGCCCCCTGCCCGCGACGGTCGCCGGGGGCCGCCGTCGACTGGCGCAGCACCAGCCGATAGTCGAGCAGCCGTTCCTCCGGCACTTCGCGAGCCTCGGGTCCCGCGCGGAGCATGTCGGCGAGCATGTCGATCGCGGCTTCCGCCATCGCGTCGAGCGGCTGGTGGATCGTCGTCAGTTCGGGCCAGATCGTCGTCGCGATCGGGGTGTCGTCGAACCCGGATATGCTGATGTCGTCGGGCACCCGCAGGCCGCGCTGGTGGGCGAAGGCGATTGCGGCGGCGGCCATGTCGTCGTTGCTGGCGAAGATCGCCGAGGGCGGATGCGGCAGGTCGATCAGCCGCTGCGCGGCCTCGAGGCCCGACCGGTAGGTGAACCGGCCCTGGGTGACGAGCGCCGGGTCGACGGCGATGCCGGCCTGCGCCAGCGCCTCGGCATAGCCTTCGAAGCGCCGATCGCTCGCGCTGTGATCGGGATCGCCGCGGATGAAGCCGATCCGCCCATGGCCGAGATCGACGAGATGGCGGGTCATCTCGAACGCGGCGCGTCGATCGTCGATGCCGACCGACGCGAAGGGCCGGCCATGGCCGCCATTGGTGATCGCGACCACCGCGATGCCGGTCGCCGCAAGCCGTTCGATCAGCGCGCCGGCGTCGGCGAGCGCCGCGGTCAGGATCACCCCCTCGACCCGGCCCTTCACCAGCTTGGCGACCAGTTCCTTCGCGGCGAGATCCTGCCCTGCCGGATCCTGCCCGGACGGCCCGCGGTCATATTGTTCGATGACGAACTGGACCTGCGCCCGGCGGCACTGGTGAAGCGCGCCGACCAGCAATTCGCTGAGATAGATTTGCGACGGGCCGCTGTAGATCAGCGCGATCCGGTCCTCGCGCGCGCCGGCGAGCCGCTGCGCCGCCTCGCTCGGTGCGAAATCGAGCGCCTCGATCGAACGGCGGACCGCGGCGATCGTCGCCGGCCGGACCCCGGCATAGCCGTTGATCACCCGCGACACCGTCATCGGCGAGAAGCCCGAATGGCGCGCGACATCCTCGATCCGCGCCAGCTTCGCACCGCGCCGGCCCCGGCGATGCTCGGCCACGGCCCCCTCTGCATTGCCCTGCTCCATCGCGGTCAGCCCGCCGCCCGCATCGCCGTCATTCGACGAACGGATCGATGGTGGCGATGTCGCCATTCGCGTCGTGATGAAGCTCGGTCATCTTGACGTTGCGCAGGCCGGTGTCGTTCGACAACTGGCTGTCGGCATAGAAGAGCCACCATCTGCCCTCGGCCTCGACGATCGAATGATGGGTGGTCCAGCCCTGCACCGGTTTGAGGACATGCCCCTTGTAGACGAACGGGCCGTAGGGCGAGGCGCCGACCGCATAAGCGATGAAATGCGTCGCCCCGGTCGAATAGCTCAGATAATATCGGCCGCGATATTTGTGCATCCACGCCGCCTCGAAGAAGGTGCGGTCGGCGTCGCGGGTCAGCAGCGGTCTGCCCTCGGCATCGACGATGCTGACCGGGCGCGGCGGCTCGGCATAGCCGAGCATGTCGGGCGTCATCCTGGCGATCATCGGCGCGAAGGCCGGCTCGTCGGGCCCGCGGGTGGTGGTCGCCGGGCCGTTCGGATCATAGACGCCGTCGACCACCTTCTGGAGCTGGCCGCCCGACAGTCCGCCGAAAAGCATATAGGCCTGGCCGTCATCGTCGGCGAACAGCGCCGGGTCGATCGAGAAGCTGCCGGCGATCGGCCGGGGCTGCGCCTTGAACGGGCCGGTCGGCGACCGCGAGGTCGCGACGCCGATGCGGAACGCGCCCGCATGGTCCTTGGCCGGGAAGTAGAGATAATAGATGCCGTTCCTGAACGCGGCATCGGGCGCCCAGAGCTGTCGTGCAGCCCAGGGGACATCGGCGAGATCGAGCGCGACCGGATGGACGCGCACCTTGCCGCCGATCCGGTCCATGCTGAGCACGCGATAGTCGCGCATCCGGAAGCGGTTGCCCTGGCTGCCGGTGAACGGGGCGATATCGGGCAGCGGCGGCCCGGCGATGTCGTGGCTGGGATAGATGTAGATGCGGCCGCCGAAGACATGCGCCGACGGATCGGCGGTGTAGATCGAGCTCACCAGCGGCTGCGACAGATAGCGCCGTCCCGCGGGATCGCGCGGTTCGGCGGCAGGCGCCGACGCCGCGGCGGCGATGGACAGCAACAGTGCGAGAGTCATGCCCGGTCTCCGATCGATGGGGCTTTGCCCGACCTCTCAAGCAGGGATCCAGCGTCTTCTTGCCTCTCTCCCGTTTTTCGCGGGAGAGGTTGGATGAGGGCCTTCTTCTTCCATTTTTGCTTGGGGCAAGAAGAGGAGGGAGAAGAAGAAGACCCTCATCCAAACCTTCTCCCGCAAGCGGGAGAAGGCCTAGGAGAAAACGCGTCAGAAGCGCAGGCGGACGCCGGTGGTGATGTAGCGGCCGGTCACGTCGTAGATCGAGCGGAAGGTCGACACCGCCAGGCCGGGGTTCGACCCGATCGCGGTGATCGGGTAGCCGCGATCGAACAGGTTGTTGATCGTCGTGAACAGCTGGAAGGTGCCGTAGGACGACTTGATGTCGTAGCTGATGTTCAGATCGACATAGGCGACCGCGCCGACATGGTTCTGCTTGTAGACGAACAGGTCGGACCGCTTGTAGCCGCCGATATAGCGCGCCTGGCCGCTCACGGTCAGCCCGCCCTGCGCATAGCTCAGGTCGAGATTGCCGCGCCATTTGGGCATCGGGAAGGGCTGGTTGCCGCTGTCGGCGAAGTCGGCATTGCCGGCATATTCGACCGCCGCGGCGGTGGCGGAGCCGCGGGTGGTGTAGCTGATCAGCCGGGTCGCGAGCAGCCGGGTCGACAGGGTGCCGTCGAACAGGGGCGTGCGGTACGACGCCTCGAGATCGAGCCCCTCGGTCCGGGTGCTGGCCACGTTCGCCTGGAAGATGTTGACCTGGCTCGGGAAGTTCGCGGTCGAGGTGTTGGTCGGCCCGAGCGGACGGATCACCTGACTGCAGATCGGGCTGGTATAGTTGCTGAGCGCGCACAGATCGAGCACCTGGACGCTGGTATACTGGCTGGCGATCGCGTCGCGGATCCTGATCCGGTAATAATCGGCCGAGATTGCGAAGCCGGGCAGGAAGCGCGGCTGGAACACGAGGCCGGCGGTCAGGGTCGATCCGATCTCGGGCTTCAGATTGGTATTGCCCTGGTTGACCTCGTTATACTGGGCGAGCTGGTTGGTCAGCTTGTCCGAGTAGGACTGCACCCGCAGCGACGGCCCCGCATAGAGTTCGTACAGGGTGGGTGCCCGGATATCGCGCGACACGGTGACGCGCGCCTTGAGGCCGGCGCCAGGTTCGTAGGTGCCGCCGAGCTTCCAGGTCTGCACCGATCCCGAGGTTGAATAATCGGTGTAGCGGAAGGCGCCGTTGAGTTCGAGCGACTCGCCGATCACCGAATCCTTGGCCAGCGGCACGACGACCTCGCCGAACGCTTCCTTGATCGAATAGCTGCCGCTGGCGAAGCTGACATTGGTGAACGAATAGGCGCCGGTGTTGGTCGGCACCCCGCGAATGCCGGTGAAGCTGGGCGGGGTCGCGGGATTGCTGTTACTGGTCTGGTCGAGCGACTGGTGGCGATAGCCACCGCCGACCACCAGCGACACCGGCCCGGCCCAGGTCGAGAAGGGCTCGCCCGAAATGCTGCCCTCGACATCGTGCATCTTGTTGATCGCGCGCCATTTGCTGACGCCCATCACATAGTCGATCCCCGCCTGCGAGGCATTGCCGGCGCCAAGGATGTTGAGCGGAACGCAGCCGTCCTGCAGCCCGGGGTTGGTGACCGTGATCCGGCAGACGATCTGGCCCGCCGGGTTACGCACCGCGTCGACCGCCGCGTAGAAGCGCGACATGTCGAGATCGAGCGCCGAGGAGTCGAGCCGGGTCCGGCCATAGGTGTAGTTGACGTCCCATTTGAAGCCACTGCTGCCGATCTCGCCCTTCACGCCGCTGTTGACGATCGTCGCGCGGGTCTCCTGCTTGGCCGAATAGAAGGGGAAGTCGGAGAAGAAGCGGGTGAGGCCGAAGCTGGGGGTCGAACCAAGCAGGGCGCGATCGGCGGGGTTGAGATAGGCATTTTCGGCGAAGATCCGCACCCCGGTGGTCGAGGCGCTGCGCGTCACCGGCTGCGGGCTGTCCGAATTGACCGCATGATTATAGCTGCCCTGGACATAGGCCGAGATGCCGCCGCCGAAATCATAGGAGATCCGGCCAAGAAACTGCTCGGTGGTCGCCGCCGCGCTCAGCGTGCTCTTCGACGCGGGGAACACCGCGCCCTCGCCACCGAAAGCGAGGCCCGCGCGTCCGGTCGGGGTGCCGGCATTGAAGGCGCCGACCCGGCCGTTGGCGAGGAATTGCTGGCCGCGCAGCGGCCCGTCGAGGATGTAGCCGCCTTCGGTGACCGTCGAGAAGCGGACGTTCGAGGCGTTGACGAACGGATCGGCGGCGGTGCCCGATCCGATCACCGCATAATTTTCGTTCACGCCCGCGCGCGACGACTTCAGGCGGATGCCGTCCGAATGATAGCGTTCGGCGCTGGCGATGACGTGGAGGCGGTCGTCGAGGAAGCTTTCGCCATAGGCGGCGCCGATGCGGGTCGAACCGCTGTCGCCGCGATCGGAAATACCCGCCTGCGCCAGCAGCTTGACCCCGGTGAACTTCTTGTCGAGCACGAAATTGACCACGCCCGACACCGCGTCGGAGCCATAGGCCGCCGAGGCGCCGCCGGTGACGACGTCGACCCGCTCGATCAGCAGCTGGGGGATCATGTTGGCGTCGGTGCCGCCGGCGTTGCCGGTCGGCGGCAGCCGCAGCCCGTCCTGGAGGACGAGCACGCGTTGCGAGCCCAGCGAGCGCAGATTCAGATAATTGCCGGTGCGCACCCGGCCGGCGTTGGTGCCGCGGTCCTGGCCGTTGCTGATCGAACCGGTGAACACGGGAAGCTGGTTGAGCGCGTCGGACAGGTTGCTCGGCGCCTTGGCGGCGAGGCTTTCGGTCTGCAGCATGGTGACCGGGGTCGGCGCCGAATAGCCGGCGCGGGCGACGCGCGAGCCGGTTACGACGATATCCTCGACCGCGCCCTCGGCGGCGCCATCGGTGGCGGCAGCGGCCGCCGTATCGTCCTGCACGGGATCGGCAGCGGCCGCCGGCTGCACCACGGGGGCTGCGGCGCTCACGGCCTGCGCCTGTGCGGCGCCGAACACCGGCACCAGGGCACTGCCGGCCAGCAGCGTCGCGACAAATTTCGTCTTCATGGAATTTTCCTTCCCCATTCCCCCGGCTTGGTCGACCGGCTTTGTTACGCGCTGCGCATCGACGGCACGCCTGATGACGCGCCGCCTTCCGGCGGCGCACCTGATGACGTGCCGCCTTCCGGCGGCACAGGGCCGCCGCCTCCAGGCGATGGCCCGCGGGCACCGCTTGTCGGGGCAGTTTCAGCTACGGGTTGCGATCATCTTGCCGCCGATCCGGACAGGATCAGGCAGATGCACCACACGTGGCAACATGTAAAATGACCTAACAGGTTCAGGACGTCAACAGACTTCTACTGATCGCGTTTGCCATCGGTCACGCGCTGCCGGACGCGGTCGAGATGATAGCGCATCGCCAGTTCGGCGCCCTGCCCGTCGCGCCGCGCGATCGCGTCGTAGATCGCGCGATGCTCGTCGAGCACGCGCTGGGCGCGTTCGGGGCTGCGCTCCCTGGTCAGCCCGAGCGCGATCACCATCCCGCGGCGAATCGCCTCGTCGAGCGACTGCAGCACCTGTTCGAACAATATGTTGCCGCTCGCCGCGGCGATCGACTGGTGGAAGGCGAAGTCGGCGGCAGCGAGCACCCCGCCCTCGCGCATCTGTTCCTCGAGAGTCTCGAGCGCGCGGGCGATCCGGCGCAGCTCGGGCGCGGTGTGGCGCAGCGCCGCCCAAGCCGCCGCCTGCCCCTCGACCGCGAGGCGAAGCTCGAGGCAGCGCAACATATGCGCGACGTCGCCGGGCTGCGAGAAACGGGTGAGCCCCTCGGGCGGGCTGGCCTGGACGATCGTTCCCAGCCCCTTGCGGGTCGCGACCAGGCCGTCGGCCTGCAGCCGTACCAACGCCTGGCGGACGACCGGGCGCGAGACCGCGAACAGCCGGCACAGTTCGTTTTCGGACGGCAGCTTGTCGCCCGGGCGCAGCGTGCCCGAAGCGATCTGTTCGAGGATCTGGCCGTAGAGCCGGTCGCCCAGCCGCTCCTTTTTTTCGGGCACCAGGATCAGATTGGTCAATGACGGTCCTTCTGCAGCAAATCGGCCTCGACGCCTCGCCGGTGGAAAATAGCATGATCGGCCGCGGTTGACAGTGCACGTCAACCTGTAAATATAACTAACAAGATTGATCCCACCCAATGACGGAGAGACGAATGGCGAGCAAGCCGAACGATCGGCTTAGGACCGCACTGCGCGGCGTGTCGGGAATCCTGGTGACGCCGTTCGACACCGACGACCGGATCGCGCCCGCGCGGCTGGCGCCGGTGGTCGACCGCGCGGTCGGTGCCGGGGTCTCGGTGCTCGTCGCCAATGGCAACACCGGCGAGTTCTATGCGCTGACCACCGCCGAGGCCGAGGCGATGGTCCATGCCGCCGCCGAGCTGGTCGGCGGCCGGGTACCGCTGATCGGCGGGGTCGGCCGCGGCATCGGCGACGCGCTCGCCCTCACCCGCGCCTCGCGCGCGGCGGGCGCCGAGGCGCTGATGATCCATCAGCCGCCCGATCCGTTCGTCGCCCCGCGCGGGGTGGTCGCCTATGTCTCGCGGATCGCCGAGGAGGCCCAGGGGTTGCCGGTGCTGCTCTATCTGCGCGACGACGGCATCGGCCTCGACGCGATCGCCGAACTGTGCGCGATCCCGGGCGTGGTCGGGGTCAAATGGGCGTGCCCGACCCCGCTGCGGCTCGCCGAAGCGATCAAGGCCGGCGACCCGTCGCTGGTGTGGAGCGGCGGCCTGGCCGAAACCTGGGCACCGGCCTTCTATGCGGTCGGCGCGCGCGGCTTCACCTCGGGGCTGATCAACATCTGGCCCGAGCGTTCGGTCGCGATCAGCCAGGCGCTGGAGACCGGCGACTATGCCGCCGCGCGCATGCTGATCGACGGCATCGCCAGCTTCGAGGCGCTGCGATCGGAAGAGCGCAACGGCGCCAACGTCTCGGTGGTCAAGGCCGCGCTGCAGCTGATCGGCGAGGATTGCGGCCCGCCGCGGGTGCCCGCCGCCTGGCCGCTGTCCGACCGCAACCGCGAGATGCTGATGGACCTGCTGCGCGATATGCGGGCAGGAACGACGCAGCCGGCGGCGGCCTGACCGCCCGCCCGGCATGATACAGGATATGAGGATGGGGAAGCCCCGATGAAGATAGACCGGCTCCGCGCCTTCATGACCCGCGATGGCGGGCGGCCACGGGTGATCGTCGCGATCGACACCGATGCCGGGATCACCGGCTGGGGCGAATGCTATAATCACGGGCCCGACCGCGCGCTGATCCCGATCCTCGACTATCTCGCCGAGTTCATCGCCGGCGAGGACCCGCGCCGGATCGAGCATCTGCTGCAGCTGCTGCTCCAGCAGGGACGCTTCCCCCCGGGCGCGCTCGGGCTGGCGGCGATCTCGGCGATCGACCATTGCCTGTGGGACATATCGGCCAAGGCGCTGAACGTGCCGGTCTATATGCTGCTCGGCGGTCACGCCCGCGACCGGGTCCGGGTCTATGCCGGCATCTACACCGCCCCCGACCACCAGGCGGCGTCGGACGCGATGGCGATGCTCAACGAGGATTGGGGCTTTTCGGCGTTCAAGCTGAGCCCCTATCGCATCGACATCCACGCCAACCGCTGGGGCGAGGTCGTGCGCACCAGCGCCGAGTATTTCCGCGGCCTGCGCGAGCGGGTCGACCCGAGCTTCGAGATCGCGTTCGACGCGCATGCCAAGATCTTCGAGCCGCGCCATGCGATCCAGCTCGGCAATGCGCTCGCGCCTTATGATCCGCTGTTCTTCGAGGAACCGATCCGGCCCGAGAATTTCGAAAGCTGGGGGCTGATCAACCGCGCGCTCGACTGCACGCTGGCGACCGGGGAATCGCTCTACAGCCGTTACGAGTTCCTGCGCCTGCTCCAGGTCGGCGGTTGCGACATCATCCAGCCCGACATCTGCGTGGTCGGCGGGCTGCTCGAGATGCGCAAGATCGCGGCGCTCGCCGAGGCGCATTATGTCACGGTCGCGCCGCACAACCCGATGGGGCCGCTGGCGACCGCGGTGAACCTGCATTTCTGCGCCGCCCAGCCCAACTTCAAGATCCTCGAATATCGGCTGCCCAATCCGCAGGCGCTGCCGCCCGGGCGCGAGGGCATGGCCGGCGAGGTGGTCGGCGACGCGCATTATGTGATCGATCCCTATCTGCCGCGCGACGGCCATCTCGAGCTGCGCCCCGATCGCGCCGGCTGGGGGGTCGAGATCGACGAGGCCTATCTGGCGACCGACAATTATGTCCGCTGGGAACGGCGGGTGCCGCGCCGGCCCGACGGCTCGATCGCGTTCGCCTGATGGACGATGTCGCAGCGGTCGTGCCCGTCGCCCGGGGCCGCCGGCGCCGCTTTTTGGTGCTGGCGCTGATCACCGCGGTTCTGGCGGTGAGCACCGGCGACCGGGCGACCCTGTCGGTCGCAGCCCCCGGGCTGTCGCGCGACCTCGGCATCGATCCGATCCAGATGGGCTGGCTGTTTTCGGCCTTTTCGTGGAGCTATTTTCTCGCCCAGGTGCCCGCCGGCTATCTCGTCGACCGTATCGGCGCGCGGGTCGCGATCTTCTTTGCGGTGATCGGCTGGTCGACCGCGACCCTGCTCACCGCCGGGGCCGGCTGGATCGCGACCCCGGTGCTCGCGCTCTATGCGCTGCGGATGCTGCTCGGCGTGCTCGAATCGCCGGTCACCCCGGGCTGCGCGCGGGTGATCGCCGCCTGGTTCCCGCCCGACGAACGCGGGGTCGCCGGGGCGATCTTCAATTCGGCGCAATATCTGTCGCTGGCGGTGTTCACCCCGCTGATGGGCTTCCTGTTCCATTATGCCGGCTGGCCGCACATCTTCACGGTGATGGGGGCGATCGGCATCGGTCTCGCGCTGCTGTGGTTCTTTCAATATCAGTCGCCCGACCGCGACCGGCGGCTGTCGCGCGAGGAATATGACGATATCGGCGCGCGCGGCGCGCTGACCCGCCTCGCCGAGAGCGGGCCGCCTGCCGGGGCGGTGCGCGATGCGGCCACCCCGGCCAAAGGCGGCGGTACGACGATCCTGCGGCTGCTGTCGAACCGGATGCTGGTCGGCATCTTCATCGCCCAATATTGCGTCGCCTCGCTGTCGACCTTCTTCATCTCGTGGTTCCCGAGCTATCTGGTCGAGGCGCGCCATTTCTCGATGCTCGAGGCCGGGTTCGTGGCGGCGCTGCCGGCGATCTGCGGCTGCGTCGGCGGAGTGTCGGCGGGCTTCTTCTCCGACTGGCTGCTGCGCCGCACCGGGTCGCTCGATATCGCGCGCAAGCTGCCGATCACGATCGGCCTCGGGCTCAGCGCGACGATCATCCTGTGCAACTATACCGCGGCGAACGCGGTGGTCGTGGCGATCATGTGCGCGGCCTTTTTCGGCAAGGGCTTCGGTGCGCTCGGCTGGACGGTGATCGCCGACACCGCGCCCAAAGAGGCGATCGGGCTGACCGGCGCGCTGTTCAACGCGGCGGGCAGCGTCGGCGGCATCCTCACCCCGATCGCGATCGGGATGATCGTCAGCCGCACCGGATCCTATGACGGGGCGCTGGTCTATGTCGGCGTCCATGTCCTGGCGGCGGTGGCGGCCTATTGGTTGCTGGTCGGGAAGATCGAGCGCTACGTGATCGAGGATTGAACGGCGTGGTTGATGGCAGGACCTTGGGCAGCTTTCAAAATTCCGCTGTTGCGCCCTCGCATATGAAGCGGGTCTGGCCGATCTGAACGAACAGCCCACGGGCCGCGATCCGTTCGCTCCGCAGGACGTTATGGCGCACGTTCTGACGCTGTAATTCGGCCGATATGATATGATGAAGATGCTCGGGCACCTGCGCCACGAGAAATGAACGAGATTGCGTCAGCTCGCAAAAGCGCGCGAGCGAGCCTTCCGGGATGTTGAGATATTCTCGGGCGGAGTGCAGCGCACCAACGTCCCAGAGATAGTCTTCAACGGCGACATAAAGCGTCATCGGTTCCGGCAGAGGCGCTGAGCAATATATCCCATATGATGTGCTGCCGGCCGCCCAGCTTTCGTCGGACAGCGACGATACCCGGAAGATGTCGAGCGCCTCGCTCCCATCCATGTCCAGGAGCGTCTCGACCTCGATCTGCCCTTCGCCGATGCCCTCGAACGAAAGCTCGATCCGCCCTTCGTTCATATCTTGCTCGGCTTGCCACCATGGATAACCGGAAAGGCTTATTCGAAGCTGACGATGACCGATTTCAACCGCAGTGATCCTCGTCGGGTGGGCGATCTCCCGTTGCCGAAGCAGTTCGAGCAAGTCAGTTCTCATGCGCTCCAATTGGCCATGGCCAGCAGATGAACGCAACCGAGCGGCCGTCATCGAGTCGCGCTTTTCCACCCTCCCCGGTCCGGCGATGGCCGCGTGAAGACAGGACTTGCGCGAACCTGGGGCAGCTCCGGGCGATGCCCGTCTTCGGACGGGGCAAAGGTCCGCCCCGGGGGCCGGAGCGACGTTGACGGGGGCGGCCACCACATGGCGGCCGCCCCATCCTTCAGCCCTTGGTCGGCAGTTCGATCTCGGCCTTGGCGGTCGCCATGGTGGTGCCGAGCTGGTTGACCATCTTCACGTCGACCTGGACGACATTGCGGCCGTCGGCGTCGACGAGCTTGTCGATGACCTCGGCGGTCATGATGGTGATGTCGCCGCCAAGCGCCGGGCCGCGATAGGAGGCCTTTGAGTGGACGACCTGGCCCCACTCGCCCGCCCAGCCGGCCATGTAATCGGTGATCCACGACCCCATCGAGGCGCCATAGCCATAAGAGCGCGGCATGCCGATGGTGCGCGCCCAGGCCGGGAAGAGATGGCCGCGCGACGGGCCGTAATAGGCGCCGTCGGTGAGTTCGGGGTTGATCAGCTGCATCGCCGGATCATTCTCGTAGCCGGCCATTTCGCGGGTGAAGCCGAGCGCCTCGAGATCGTTGACGCGCAGGTCCATCGTACCCCAGGTATTGACCAGATAGGCGCGCCATTCGGTGGTGAAGCTGGCGATGGTGTGCGGGCCGAACACCCGCTCGGGCAGCTTGTCGCCGACCGCGACATCGTCCCAGTAGCGTTTGCCGTGGCCGAGGTCGTGGAGCATCTTGATCCAGCTGAACTTGCGCTCCTCGAGCGCCTCGAGCTCGTCCTTGGTCCAGACCGGATCCTCGGTGTCGCCCGGCGCGGTGTTCGCGGCGCCGGCCTCGGCGAGGTAGCGGATCGCGGTCGAGCGCTGCTTGGCGATCGGGTCGCCATGCTGGTTGTAATAATTATTGTCGCCGCGCTGGAAGCAGGTCGGGCCGGCGAAGCCGGTTTCCTTGACGACATAGTCGAACGGGATGCGCTCGTTGCGCAGCGTGTCGCCGGCCGAGACTTCCTTGCCGTAGAACCACCATTCGTCGCCGCCGAACAGCAGGTGCGAATTGGGGATGCAGCCGACGCAGGCGGGCGCGGCGCCATGGCCGTCGTCGGTCGCGATCGCGAAGCTCTGCGGCGCCACCAGCTTGCCGAAGCGGCTCGCCGCCGAGAAAGCGGGGTCGTAGTGGAGCAGGTTGGGATAGTGCATCGCGTGCACCCAGCGGCGGATGTCGTTGTTGCCGATCGTCTCGCGCAGCGGCGAGAAATCCATCACCTTGCCGAGATATTGATCGATGTCGGAGCAATCGAGGGTCTTGTCGGTCATGTTCTGTCTCTGATCTGAAAGGCCTGGTGGCCGGATAGGAAGGTGCAGTGCGGGCCCGACGGCGCCTCACTCCATCGCGAAATGCTCCATCGCGCCGCCGATGCTGTAGGGGCCGAAGATCTGGGTGAAGGGTCCGTAGACGTCGGACTGTTTGAAGGCGGCGTGCGCGTCCATCGAGTCCCACTCGACCAGCAGCAGATATTTGTTGGGATTTTCGACGCCGCGGCCGATCCGCGCCGACTGGACGCCGTCGAAGCCGGTGAGGATCGGCAGGCCGCGGTCGCGCATTGCGGCGGCGAATTCCTCCTCTAGGCCCTCGCGGATCGTGAGTTCGGCGCGTTCGGTGATCATCGATATATCTCCATCAAAGCTCGACGAAGACGCGGCCGCCTTCCTCATGGGTGGCGAAGGTGCGGATCGCGCTCGGCTTCTTGCCGAAAGCGATCAGCCCGCGGCTCCAGTCGGGGACCTTCAGGCCCGCGACCGAGCTGATCCAGTCGAGATTCTCGCCGGTGCAGGCATCGAAGGTCGAGCCGTGCCAGGGGCAATGGATCACCGCGCCGTCGACCTTGCCGCGGGTCATCGACAGGCCGAGATGCGGGCATTTGTTCTCGATCGCATGGACCTTGCCGTCGACCCGGGTGAGCAGAAGGCGGATGCCGTCGGCCTTGGCCGCGAGCGACGCATTTTCCCTGACCTCGGCCGAACCGGCTACGTCCTGAGATGCCATGGCCCGCCTCCCGTGCCCCTTGCTTCGACCGGCGCGATTTTCGGTACGCTCCGTTCCGCAAAAGGCTATCGTGAGCCGGCCGGCTTGTCATCCCGGAGCGGGGATCGCCCCCGCTCCATCACCGGGGCGATCAAAGGGCTTCTGGAAAATGCGCGAAAGAGCGCATTTCAAGGCGGCACCAGCCCACTCCCCACCCGACCTCCCACAGTGTATCCTGAATGGGAGGTCAGGTGGGGGAGCGGGCTGGTGCCGTATGCGCCGAAGGCGCATTCCAAAACTCTACAATCGTTCGATGATCGTCACATTGGCGATGCCACCGCCCTCGCACATCGTCTGGAGGCCGTAGCGGCCGCCGCGCGCCTTGAGCGCGTGGATCAGGGTCGACATCAGCTTGGTGCCCGAGGCGCCGAGCGGATGGCCGAGCGCGATCGCGCCGCCATTGACGTTGAGCTTCGCCGGATCGGCGCCGAGCGCCTTGAGCCAGGCCATCGGGATCGAGGCGAAGGCCTCGTTGACCTCGAACAGGTCGATATCGTCGAGCGACATGCCGGCGCGGGCGAGCGCCTTGCGGGTCGCCGGGATCGGTTCCTCGAGCATGATCACCGGATCGCCGGCGCTGACCGTCAGGTTGACGATCCGCGCGAGCGGGGTGAGGTTGAAGCGCTTGAGTGCGGCTTCGCTCGCGACCAGCACGCCCGAGGCCCCGTCGGTCATCTGGCTGGCATTGGCGGCGGTGATGGTGCCGCCCTCGGCGATCGTCTTGACCGCGGCGAGCGCCTCCATCGAGCTGTTGAAGCGGACGCCCTCATCCTGGTCGAAGGTGCCGGCGATCGTCTCGAACGGGACGATCTCCGCCTTGAACGCGCCCGATGCGATCGCGGCGGCGGCCTTCTGGTGGCTGGCGAGCGCGAAGGCGTCCATATCCTCGCGGCTGAAGCCATATTTGTCGGCGATCGCCTGGGCGCCGTAGAACTGGCTGAATTCGGCGATGCCGTAGCGGTTGAGGATCGCCTTCGACCAGGGGCCGGTGCCGATCCCGGCCTGGGCATGGAGGGTGTGGTTCGAGTTCATCGGCACCCGGGTCATGCTCTCGGCGCCCGCGGCGATGACGAGATCCTGGGTGCCCGACATGATCGCCTGCGCGGCGAAGTGGACCGCCTGCTGCGACGATCCGCACTGGCGGTCGATCGTCACCGCGGGAACGCTGTCGGGCAGCTTCGAGGCGAGGACGAGGTTGCGGCCGAAGGCGAAGGCCTGTTCGCCGGCCTGGGTGACGCAGCCGACGATGACGTCCTCGATCGCCGCCGGATCGACCCCGGTGCGGTCGACCAGCGCGTCGAGGACGGCACCGCCGAGATCGGCGGGGTGGACATCGGCGAGCGCGCCCTTGCGGCGCCCGCCGGCGGTGCGGACCGCTTCGACGATATAGGCTTCGGCCATGACTTATGCTCCGGGTTTGTCGGTGAAATTAGGGACACGCTTCTCGACGAAGGCGGCGACACCCTCGCGGCCCTGCCAGGTGCGGGCGAGCGACGCGATGCCGCGCGCCTCGGCCTCGAGATGGGTTTCGAGCGAGGCGGTCGCGCCGTCGAGCAGCAGCCGGCGGGTGACACCGAGCGCGGGGGTGGCGGCGCTCGCCAGTTCGTGCGCGACGGCGGTCGCCTCGGCGAGCAGATCCCCGTCGACGACGCGGGTGATCATGCCGATCGTAGCGGCCTCGGCGGCGGGGACGCGCTTGTTGCGCAGGCAGAGTTCCTGCGCCTGGCGCAGCCCGACGAGCCGCGGCAGCAGCCAGGTGGTACCACCGTCGGGCGAGAGGCCGAGCCCGGTATAAGCGAGCGCGAACTGCGCCTTCGGCGCCGCCAGCGCGATGTCGCCGAGCAGCGCCAAGCCGACCCCGGCCCCCGCGGCGGCGCCGTTGATCGCGGTGACGACCGGCTTGTCCATCCGCATCAGCCGGGTGATCGCGGCATGGACATAAGCGGTGATCTCCTTGAGGAAGGCTGGCAGGCTGTCCCCAGCCCCCGCAAAGGCGGCGACGTCGCCGCCCGCGCAGAACAGCTTGCCGGCGCCGGTGAGCAGCACGCAGCCTATGCCGTCATCCTCGTCGCAGGCGATCGCCGCCTCGAGCAGCGCGCGGCACATCGGGATATCGAGCGCATTGCCGACATCGGGGCGGTTGAGGGTGATGCGGGCGACCGCGCCGTCGCGTTCGAACAGGATCGAGTCGGTCATGGTCAGCACCTCGCACGCGAGCGGAGCCTGAAGGCCGTTTTCCACTGCATCCGACCACCTCCGCCCATATGATTATTACCTATCGGAATATGACCTACTGATAAGTACGCATCGCTGCAACGGTGTCAAGCGAGGGCGTTTCGCGACTGGTCTTTTGGCGAGCCTAGGGCGCGCCTTGCATCCCCATCGAAGCGTGGCGTATCGAACTCGAAATCCGCATCAGCTCTCAAAAGGAGTGCCCGCGTGAAGACCTACAGCATTTTTCCTGCCGATCGTCCGTCGTGCACGATCGACACATCCTCATTGGACCGCCTTCAGAAGCTGAGCGAAGCATTATGCGAGGCGATAGAAATCGGTTGGGCGCAAGTGGAAGCCGGCAGGTTCATCGACGTCCCGGTCGAAGATCTCGAACGCTATATAGGAACGATGGGTGCCGATGGCTGACCTAAGGTCGAGGCAAACACCCCCTGCTCAAGGTTGCGCTGGCCAGCATCGGCCATGTTCTTTTACTCCCATTATCCTTTCGGGACTGCCAACCGACAAACCAGTGCTGATAACCGATGAGAGAAAACACCATGTCCGAAACCCATGACGGCGGATGCCTGTGCGGCCGGGTCACGTTCCGGATATCGGGCGCGTTCGAGAGTTTTTTCCTGTGCCATTGCTCGCGCTGCCGCAAAGGCAGTGGATCGGCGCACGGGGCCAATCTCTTCTCGTCGAAGGCGAGCATCGCCTGGCTTTCGGGCCGCGAGAATGTGGCGACGTTCCGCGTTCCCGGGACACGGCACGAACGCAGTTTCTGCACCGCGTGCGGATCGGCGCTGCCCGGCGTGCATGCCGAGGGCGGCCTGCTGGTCGTTCCGGCCGGCAGCATCGACAGCGCGATCGCCATCCGGCCGATGGCGCATATCTGCTGTGCGAGCAGGGCGTCGTGGGACGACCAACTGGAGCAGGTCCCGCGGCTGGACGCGCTGCCCGGCTGAGCGCCGCCCCCAAGCCCTGCGCGATCCCGAGATGCGACGAATGCGGGTTCGGCCCCTTGTGGATCGCAATCAGATTAGCTATTTAGCGTATTAGCCAATAGGTGATCGCATGAACGAGGTTTTCGACGCGCTCGCGCATCCGACGCGGCGGCAGGTGCTGGAGCTTCTGAAGGGCGGCGGGATGACCGCCGGCGCGCTGGCCGACGCCTTTCCGGTGTCGAAGCCGACGATGTCGGCGCATTTCGCCAAGCTGAAGGCGGCGGGGTTGATCCAGGCCGAAAGCAAGGCGGGCAGCATCACCTACACGCTCAACCTGTCGGTGGTCGAGGAAGTGGTGATGGGGTTCATGGAGCGGCTGGGCGCCGGCGAGAGCAGGGAACTGCCGGCCAAGGAGGCGTTGCTCAAGGAGGTACCGACATGTCCGACCGTGCGCTGAAGATCGCCTCGGCGGCGACGATCCTCCTGCTTGCCGGCGTGGCGGCGGTGGCCGCGGCGCGGCTGCCGGCGGGGACGAGGCTGCCGGTCCACTGGAATGCCGGCGGTCAGGCCGACGGCTTCGCCGGCGCGCCGGTCGCGCTGTTCGCGCCGGTGATGCTGTGCGCCGGACTGTCGGGGCTGATGGTGATCCTGCCGCGGATCGAGGCGGCCCGCGATCGCATCGAACGCAGCGCGGGCCTGCTGCGCGCGGTCTGGGGCGGGCTGCTGGCGATGATGGTGCTGGTCGAGGCGATGGCGGCGGCCCCGGCGTTCGGCATCGCCCTGCCCGGCCATCTGCTGATCGCCGGCATGGGGATGCTGCTGATCATGATCGGCAATGCGCTGCCCAAATCGCGGCCCGGCCATTTCGTCGGCATCCGCACCCCGTGGACGATGGCCGACGAGGCGAACTGGATCGCGACCCACCGGTTCGGGGCGAAGACGATGATCGCCGCGGGCGCGGCGATCCTGCTCGCGGCGCTGCTGCCGATCGATCCGACGACGCGCAGCCTGTCGGTGCGGATCGCGATCGGCTGCGCGGTCGTGCCGCCGATCCTCTATTCCTGGCTGTTCCAGCGGCAGCGTCGCGCCGGCGGCTAACCCCCTCCCCCGATCCCGTCGAAACCCCCATGCATGAGAGGCTATGCCATGATCGCGCTTGCCTATGCCCTTGCCCTGACCGCGGCGATACCCGCCGCCCCTGCCCCCGCGCCGCTCGCCGCATCCTTCGAGACCGCACAGACGGTCGCCGGCGACTGGCATGGGACATTGTCCTCGAAAAGCGGACAGGCGATCCCGATCGTCCTGCATGTCGCCGGTGAGCCCGGCCACAGGACCGCGACCTGCGACAGCCCGAGCCAGAACGCGTTCGGCGTGCCGATCACCGCGGTCGCCGAGGACGGCGCGCATTACCGATTCGCGATCGCGCTGATCGACGCGAGCTTCGACGCGACCCTCGCCGCCGATGGCCGCAGCCTCGGCGGGACCTGGTCGCATGGCGAGGGCACGCAAGCGCTGAACCTCGCCCGATCGCAGCCCGGCGAGGCCGGGGTCCTGCCCCGGCCGCAGACGCCGCGGCCGCCCTTCCCCTATCGCGCCGAGGAGGTCGGCTATGACAATGTCGCGGGCAAGGCGCATCTCGCGGGGACGCTGACCCTGCCGATCGGCCACAGCCCCTTTCCCGCGGTGCTGCTGATCACCGGTTCGGGGCAGGAGGATCGCGACGAGACGATCTTCGGGCACAGGCCGTTCGCGATATGGGCCGATGTCCTGACCCGGCGCGGGATCGCGGTGCTGCGGGTCGACGACCGGCGGATGGGCGGATCGACCGGCGAGATCCGCAGCGCGACCAGCGCCGACTTTGCCGGCGACGTCGCGGCGGGCGTGGCGTTCCTGCGATCGCGCGGCGACATCGATCCGCGCCGGATCGGGCTGATGGGGCATAGCGAAGGCGGGCTGATCGCGCCCTTGGTCGCCAGCCGCGATCGGGCGATCGCCTTCGTCGTGCTGCTCGCCGGGCCGGGGCTGCCGGGCGAGGAGGTGATGCTCGACCAGAAAAGGCTGATGGAGCGCGCCGCCGGGGTGCCGGCGGCGACGGTCGAGCGCGCCAATGCGACGATGCGCGGGCTCTACGACGCGGTGAAGGATGCGCCCGACCAGGCCGCGGCCGACGGCGCGCTCGACACGGCCTGGCGGCGGATCGCGCCGACGCCCGACGCGCCGCTGCCCGATGGCCTGCAGGTGATCGCCAGCCCGTGGATGCGCTGGTTCGCGCGGACCGATCCGCGGCCGATCCTGGCGCAGGTCGATTGTCCGGTGCTGGCGGTCGGCGGATCGCTCGACCTCCAGGTGCCGGCGGCGAAAAATCTCGCGGCGATCAAGGCGGCGCTCCATGCCAATCGCGACGCGACCGTTGTCGAGTTGCCCGGGCTCAACCATCTGTTCCAGACCGCTAGGACCGGGCAGGTCGCCGAATATGCCCGGATCGAGGAGAGCATCGCGCCGTCGGCGATCGGAATCGTGCGCGACTGGATCGTCGCCCATGCGAAGCCCTAATCGGAGCTACGCCAGCCGGCCACCGCCGGATCGTTCGCAAGCGGCGCGAAGACCGGATCGTCGAGTTCGCGCCGCGCCCAGCCGGGGTTGAGGTGCATGAACGCGGCGAGTGCCTGGACTGCGGCATCGCGGGCGCCGAGCGCCATCTGCAGCCGGGCGGCGCGGCGCCAGATGCGGTCCCAGCCGAAGCCGAGTCGGACCGCCTCGGCCAGCGCCGCCTGTGCCTCGGCCGGCTTGCCGCGGCGCTGGGCGCGCTCGGCGCGGACGATCGCGTCATTGGCCTCATGCCACGACAGCAGTCGGCGCAGTTCGGGCAAAGGCTGGTCGGCGGCATCGACGCGCAGGTCGATGTCCTGGAAACCGCCATCGGGGGTGCGCACCAGCAGCGCCGCCGAGAGCCGGCCGCTGGTCTGGCCGCCCGCCGCCTGCCCCGCTTCGACCGCGGCGAGCAGCCGATCGGCGAGCGCACCTTTGGCGGCGAGGAAGGCCGCGCGCATCGCCGCGACCACCGCCTCGCCGGCGAGACCATTGCCCTGGATCGCGAAGCCGGGGCCGGCGACCGATCCCGCCCAGGGCGATGCCAGCGCCTCCCTGCCGGTGTAGCTGGCGCCATCGCCGGCGCGGCCGACGACGCCGACCTGGCGCCACGACGCGTCCTGCCCTTCGAAGCCGTCATCGGTGCGGACGAGCTGGTCGACCGTGGCGCGCGCGGTCGCGCCGCTCTGAAGCAGCGCGAGCCCCTTGGGGCCGTAGGACGGGTTGGTTTCGAACTGGGTGGCGACCGCGCCGACCCGGGCCTGCGCATAGATCACGGTCGCGCCGACCGCGAGATTGTTGGTCGCGACCGCAGCCCCGCACGCGCCGCCGGGATCGCAGGCGACGATCGAGAAGGTGGCGCAGGCGGGCGCCGCGAGCGACAAGGTCAGCGCGAAGAGGAGCGGTTTCAGTGACGTTCGCATGGTTGGCAGAGACCCCGATCGATGACCGGCGCGGCATAGCATCGGATGCCACATCGATCCCCGGTGAAAATGATCGATGCCGAGATGTGCGGCGGCAAATCATCCGATATGGAGCGATTTCCGTCGGTTATGCTTGCCTGCGCGACAAAAGTCTTCCCTTCTGCGGCCGCCGTCGCTTCCCTTCGGGAGTCGTTGCCGTCGATGCACTTGCCCAGCGCCCTTTACGGCCTTGCCTCGCGCGCGCTGATCCTGTGCGCGATGAGCCTCATGCTGTCTCCGACCGATCCCGCCCGCGCCCAGGATGAGAGAAACGGCGCGGCCGCGAGCGGCCGGAACGACATCGTCGTCGAGGGACGGATCGAAGCGAAGAAGAGCGCCTGGAAGCGCGCCGAGGCCGACCATGTCATCGTCGACAGCACCGGAAGCGAGGACATGCTGAAGCGGGTCGTCACCGACCTGGAAAGCCTCCACCGACTGATGTCCCGCCTCTATCTGCGCGGCAACGAACCCGACGATCCCCGCAAGATCCATATCACGCTGCTCGACGACGAGGCGCAGCTGCGTGCGATGGACCTGCACGATGTGCGGTCGCAGGAGGGGCCTTTCTCCAAGCCGTTTTCGACGCCGCGCTATTTCGATTTCGGGATCGAAGGCGATATATTGGCAATCGCCCGCACGAACCAGAACATCAAGCTCGACACCAGCCGCCGCTTCGCGCTCGACTGCGACGATTACCAGGCCGGCGGGGGAGCCGAGCTGTGCGGGGCCTCCCCCGCCCCGGGGCTGGCGGCCAGCGGCGGCGCGCATATCGGCGGCACCAATGCCGGCTATGTGGCCCCGGCGGTGCGATCGTGGGAATCCCGGCTCTATGCGAGCTATGCGCAGCATTTCATGCTGACCTACCTGCCGGCGGCCTATCCGCGCTGGTATCTCGACGCCATCGGCGCATTTTATTCGACCATCGCGATCGCGCCCGGCGGCGCGATCGATTATGGCCGGCCGCCGCCCAATTACCAGAGCGTGTTCCGTTCCTATGGATATCCCGACGTCGGCGACATCATGACCGGGCGTTATCTCGATGCCGGTGCCAGGGATGCGTCCTGGTCGCCCTATGCCGCCTGGCTGCTGGGCCATTATTTCATTTACGCCAATCTGAAGCCCGACCGGAAAGCGCAGTTCGAGCACTATATGGCGTCGATCCGGCAAGGCGTACCGATGGCCGATGCCGCCGCGCTGTTCGGGAATATGCGCCAATTGCAGCGCGAGATCCTTGCCTATGCCCGCCGTCCGATTGCCTTCGCCCATGCCGAGCCGCCACCGGTACCGATCGATACACCCCGCATTACCACGCTTTCCGCGGCGCAAGGCGCCCTTGTCGAGGCCAAGCTCGAAGTCGCGTCCCAGCTCGGAGCGGCGCCTGTCGCACCCGATCCCGGGGCGACGACGACGCCATCGATCGCGTGGGCCGGGCAACTGAGCGACAGGGTCGCCGCGCTCGCTCATGATCGCGATGCGCTGCTGCTCTTAGCCGAGGCCGCATGTCGCGGCGGCATGGCCGACGACTGCCTGGCCTCGGCCGAACGCATGCTGTCGCGGTCGGCCGACGACGCCGAAGCCCTGACCTGGAAAGGCGTCGCCCTGACCGCGCAGGCGATCGGCGGCCCGGTCGAGAGCCGGTCGCCGCGCCTCGCCGACGCGCGGGCATCGATCGCGCGGGCGATCCAGATCGATGGAGAAGCGCCCCTGCCCCGGATCGCCTATTTCCTGAGCTTCGCCCGGGCCGGCGAGCCGGTGCCGCAGGATGCGATGCGCGGGATCGCCCAGGTGATCCGCAGCGTCCCGGCCGCGCCGGCGCCGCGCCTGTACCTGGGACAGGAACTGATCCGCGAAGGCCAGGTCGACCTCGCCCGGCGGCTGCTCGCGCCCCTGCTCTACGGCGCCTATCAATCCCCCGAGAGACTGGCGGCGGAAAGCCTGTTTTCACCGCCTATCGCTGGACTTCCGAACTGAGCGGCGGCGTCACTTCGGATCGAATTCGAGGTGGAGGCTCTTGAGCGCGCGCAGGATGTAGGTCGGCTCATAATCGAAGCGACGGGCGCCTTCGGGGCCGTGATGCGCCTCCGACAGGCGGATATTGCCCATGCGGGCGAGCAGCCGTTCGATGCTGACCGCGACCTCCTTGCGGGCGAGCGGGGCGCCGATGCAGGTGTGGGCGCCGCGGCCGAAGGCGAGATGTTCCTTGGCCTTGGGGCGGTCCATGTCGAACGCGCCGGGATTGTCGAAGCGGCGCGGGTCGCGGTTGGCGGCCATGTGCGACATCAGGATGGTGGTGCCGGCCTTGATCTCGACCCCGCCCAGGGTCGTCGTCTTCTGGCACATGCGGCCGCCGCTCTTCACCGAACCGTCGAAGCGCAGCACCTCTTCGAGGAAATCGGGGATGCGTTTCGGGGTGTCGCGCAGTTGCTGCTGGATGTCGGGCCGGGTCGCGATCACGCGAAAGGCGTTGGCGAGCAGCCGGTTGGTGGTATCCTGCCCCGCCCCGAACAGGAAGGCGCCGAGCCCGGTGAGGTCGACCAGGGTCGGGGTCGAGCCGTCGGCGAATTTGGCGAGCGCGAGTTCGGTGAGGATGTCCCCGCTGCCGGCCTTCGCGCCGCCGAACAGCCGGCGAACCGCCTTGATCGCGGGCTGGTTGATCAGCCGGCGCTTGGCGATGTAACCGAACATCGTCTTGCCGAGATCGACCAGCGGGTTCTTCATCATGTCCTCGGGAGTCGCACCGATCTCGGCGGGAACCGCATCCTTGAGCAGTTCGCGGAACCGGCGCCGGCCGGCGGGCGGGATGTCGAGCAGGTCGGCGATCACCAGGGTCGCATAGGGCCCGCCATATTGGCGGACGAGGTCGCATTTGCCGTCGGCGACGAACTCGTCGATCAGCCCGTCGGCGGTCGCGGCGAGCCCGGCTTCGAGCTTCTTGAGCCGGCTGGGCGTGAACAGCCGCGCGAGCAGCGAGCGCAGCTTGAGATGGCGTTCGCCGCTTTCGGTGACGATCTGGTCGGCGAACGGCATCTTGGTGCGTGCCGCCTCGAGCTCGGCGGTGATGTCGTCGCCATGCACGGCAAAGGGGAGCCCCGGGATCGGGCCGGTGACCGCATTGATGCTCGAGAAATGCTCGGTGTCGAGCATCACCTGGATCGTTTCCTCATAGCCGGTGACCGCAACGACATTGTGCCTGGGCAGCCGCGTCACCGGCCCCTTGGCGCGGAGATGGTCGAAATAGGCGTGCGGATCGTCGACCAGCCAGCGGTCATTGTAGAAATCGGCGGTCTCATAATCGGCCACGCACAGCCTCCATCGGCTTTATGACATATAGTGTATCATAAAGCCGATGGCGTATGGGATTGTCAATCGCCGACCACGATGCCGAGCGCCCGCGCGCGTTCGACGAGATCGGCGACCTCGTCGGGCATCGCTCCCTCCCATTCGAGGCTGAGGGTCGCCCGGAACGAGGGCGGGCGCGGCAGCACCTGGACCGACTGGCCGAAGGCGTTTTCGAGCTTGTAGCCTGGAGTGCCGTCGCCGGTCCGGCGCAGTTGGAATTCGACGAGGCGCGCGGTGTCGGCCATTCAGCGCACCGGCGCGGGCGGGCCGGCCGGGGCGATCGCCGCCCGCAGGTCGCGGCGAAGACCGAGCGCGACGAGGATTTCGGCGACGACGAACAGCGGGCCGATCAGCAGGCCGACGATATCGTCGACAAAGGCGGGCTTGCGGCCCTCATAGACATGGCCGACGAGCTGGATGATCCAGCCGATCACGAAGCCGCCAAGCCCGGCAGCGAGCCACGCACCGGTCGGCAGACCCGCGATGGCCAACCCCGCCCAGGCGCCAAGGCCGAGCAGTAGCGCCATCAGCGCGCCGATCGCCAGGTCGAGGCGCAGATAGAAGGCGGCGGTCGCCACCGACAGCAGCATCGCCGGGGTGAGTGCGACCGGGCCGACGACGATGTGCGGGCGCGAGAGCAATATCTCGACCGCGACGACGATCAGCGGCACGCCGATCATATGGGTGGCGATGTTGCGGCGATCGCGATGATAGGCGGCGTAGCGCGCGAGCTGGTCGACCAGGGTCATATGCCGATCCTCCTGATGCAAGGATGATAGGCCGGGTCGACGGGTTAGGCCAGTTGCTTCGCGACCTCGCGCCGATCGGGCTGCGGCGGCGTCAGTGCGGCGTCGAAATCGGCGAGCAGGGTCGCGATCCGCGCCTCATAGGCGGCGACGCCGGCATGCTTGACCGGGCCATAGCCCGCAACCAGCGCTGCTGCGGCGGCGATCTCGGTGGCGATCGGCAGGGTCGCATCGGTGACCCGGTCGGTGAGCGACACCATCAACGCGCGGTACTCGCCGGCGAGGCGACGCTCCATGCGGCGTTCGGCGGTGTGGCCGAACGGATCGAGGAGCGTGCCGCGCAGCCGCTTCATCCGCGCCATCACCGCGAGCACCGGGAAGATCCAGGGGCCGAAGGCGATCTTGCGCGGCCGGCCGGTCTTGGCATCGCGGCGGAAGGCGAGCAGCGGCGGTGCGAGGTTGAGCGAGATCTTGAGATCGCCGTCGAACTGTTCGGCGAGCGAGGCGCGGAACCCCGGCAGGCTGTAGAGCCGCGCGACCTCATATTCGTCCTTATAGGCGATCAGCCGCGCGAGCTGGTCGGCGAAGACCATGAGCAGCGGATCGGGATCGACGATGCCCCGCGCGCGCAGCCGGCCGCCGAGATCGGCGACGGCGTCGCGATAGCCCTGGGCCAGCGCAGCGTCCTGCCACCCCGCCAGATGGCGCGAGCGGCTGTCGAGCATCGCACCGAGCGTCTTCGGCGCGGGCGACGCATCGCCGAGGTCGGCGAAATCGAGCAGTTGGGCGGGAAAGGCGGCGGCGAGCCGGCCGAGCGCGAAGGCCTGGAGATTGGCCTTCACCGCGGTGCCGTTGAGCCGGACCGCTTCCTCGATCGCCGGAATACCGACCGGAAGCAGCCCCTGTTGCGCGGCGAAGCCGACCATCATCAAATTGGCGAAGATGGTGTCGCCGAGCAATTTGGCGGCGAGTTCGTTGGCGCGCAGCAGCGCGATATTGTCCGTGTCCACCCGCCGTTCGATTGCGTCGAGGAAGCGCGCCGGGCGCAGATCGAGGTCGGCGCGGGTCTGGAACTCGCCGGTCGGCACGACATCTTCATTGGCGATCACCCGGCTATCGGCACGGATCGTGCGGACGACGTCGGGCCCCGAGGCGACGACCAGGTCGCAGGCGATCAGCAGATCGGCCTGGCCGGCACCGAGCCGGGCGCTGGGGATCGCATCGACATCGGCCGCGAAGCGGACATGACTCATCACCCCGCCGCCCTTCTGCGCCATGCCGGTCATGTCGAGGATCTTGGCGGCCTTGCCTTCGATATGCGCGGCCATGCCGAGGATCGCGCCGACGGTGAGCACCCCGGTGCCGCCGATCCCGGTCACCAGCATCGAATAGCTGCCCGCGACGTCGACGACCGCCGGGTGGCCGAGCAGCGCGATCAGCCCGTCGAGCGCAGCGAGATCGACCGCGCGCTTCGCCGGGGTGCCGCCGCGGATGCTGACGAAGGACGGGCAGAAGCCCTTGATGCAGCTATAATCCTTGTTGCAGTTCGACTGGTCGATCCGGCGCTTTCGGCCATATTCGGTCTCGAGCGGCTGGACGCTGACGCAGTTCGACTCGCGCGAGCAGTCGCCGCAGCCCTCGCAGACCGCCGGGTTGATCAGCAACCGCAGGTCGGGATCGGCATGGGTGCCGCGCTTGCGGCGGCGGCGCTTCTCGTTGGCGCAGGTCTGTTCATAGACGAGCGCCGAGGTGCCACGGACGTCGCGCAGCCGGCGCTGGACCGCGTCGAGATCGTCGCGGTGGTGGACCGCGACCGTCGCTGGGAAGCGGCCCGCGAATTTCTCGGGCTCGTCGCTGACCAGCACCACCGGATCGACCCGCTCGGCGAGCAGCTCGTGAACGATCAGATCGACGTCGACATTGCCTTCGAGCGGCTGGCCGCCGGTCATCGCCACCGCGTCGTTGTAGAGGATCTTGAAGGTGACATTGGCCTTGGCGGCGACCGCGGCGCGGATCGCGAGGATGCCCGAATGGGTGTAGGTGCCGTCGCCCATGTTCGCGAAGACATGGGGCGTCTCGACGAAATGCTGGGCACCGACCCAGGCGAGCCCCTCGGCGCCCATGCCGACGACGTTCATCGTCCGTCGTTCGGGCATGAAGGCCGCCAGGCCGTGGCAGCCGGTCGCCCCCATCGCGAAGCTGCCGTCGGGCACGACGGTGCTCGAGTTGTGCGGACAGCCCGAGCAGAAGAAGGCCGGACGGATCGCCGCGGCGGGGGCCGTCTCGGCGCGGTCGATCGCCTGCCAGCGTTCGGCATGGGCGGCGAGCACCGGATCGAAGATGCCGAGCGCACCAAGCCGGGCGACGAGCGCGCGACGGACGATACCCGCGTCGAGCACCCCGTCGAGCGCGAACAAGGGCCGCCCCTGCTCGTCGCGCTTGCCGACGATCGCGGGCCGCGCGCCCGGCAGCGGATAAAGCGCGGCCGCCAGTTGCTCCTCGATCACCGGGCGCTTCTCCTCGACCACCAGCAGTTCGCGACTGCCGGCGCAGGCGGTGCGGACGAAGTCGGGGTCGAGCGGCCAGGTCATGCCGAGCTTGACCAGGGCGATGCCGAGCGCGGCGCAGCGGGCGTCGTCGAGGCCGAGGTCGATCAGCGCCTGGCGGACGTCGAGCCAGGCCTTGCCAGCGGTGACGATGGTGAGCATGGGCCGCTCGGCGGCGATATCGACACGGTTGAGCCGGTTGGCGCGGGCGAAGGCGATCGCGGCGGGCAGCCGGACGTTCACCACCAGCGATTCCTGCGGCAGCGGCGGCAGGCCGCGCTGGAGGTTGCGCTGCGGGCCCGCGAGGTCGGGGCGAACCGGCGCGATCCCTGGCAACGTCACCGACGCGGTCAGGTCGAGCGTGTCGGTGACGGTCTTCATCCCGACATAGAGGCCGCTGAAGCGCGACAGCTCCCAGCCGAGCAGGCCATATTCGAGGATCTCGGCGGTCGTCGACGGCGCGAGGATCGGGATGAAGCTCGCGATCAGGACATGGTCGGACTGGTGCGCCGAGGCCGACGATTTGGCAGCATGATCGTCACCGGCGACGACGAGCACCCCGCCGGTGGCCGAGGCCCCCTCGAAATTGGCGAGCTTGAGCGCCTCGCAGGCGCGGTCGACGCCGAGCCCCTTGGCATACCACATAGCGAACACGCCATCGAAACGGGCGGGGCCGAACCAGCCGAGCTGCTGGGTGCCGCGCAGGCTGGTGGCGGCGAGTTCCTCGTTGAGGCCCGGTTCGAAATGGATGTGATGGGCGTCGAGCAGCGGCTTCGCCGCCCAGAGCTGGGCATCGAGGGTGGTGATCGGCGAGCCGCGATAGCCGGTGACATAGCCCGCGGTCTTCAGGCCGGCGGCGCGATCGAACCGGGCGCGGTCGACGCCGAGGCGGACGAGCGCCTGCATCGAGGACAGGAACACCCGGCCCGTGCGCTGGTCATAGCGATCCTGGAGCGTCACCACCGATTTCGTCACGCGCGTGTCATTCCCCTGCCCGGTCCGGTCGTCCTGGTTCGAGGGTTAGGAGCGGATGGCGGGTCGCGCGAGCCCAACCACGGCTGCGACCATCAAGGATAAGCCGGCGTTCCGGCCCAGTCATCCGGGCTGCGCGGTCGCCATTCATCGGTGAGCCGATGGATGCGGCCCCTGGCTTGCCGAGCGCGGCGCCCGCCCGCTACAGCCTGCCCGATGATCTGACATGGGGAGTGAGCGATGGCCTTCGAACCGGAACGCGTTGTCGATTATTCGGCCTATCGCGCGCTCAAGCTGTCGCTGGTCGACCGGATCATGACGGTCACCCTGTCCAACCCCGGCCGGCGCAACGCGGTGACCCCGGCGATGAGCGTCGAGCTCGCCAAGGTCTGGGACGATATCTGGGACGACCCCGAGGTTTCGGTGGTGATCCTGACCGGCGAAGGCGACAGTTTCTGCTCGGGCGCCGACCTGACCGCGCTCGCGGCCAGCGAGGATGGCGAAGAGAAGACCATCCCGCTCAACATCACCTCGCGGATCGCCCGCCGGCACGTGATGGGGATCATCGACTGCGAGAAGCCGGTGATCGCCAAGGTGCGCGGGCCGGCGTTCGGGCTCGGCGCCAATCTGGCGATCGCCTGCGACATGGTGTTCGCCGCGCCCAATGCGAAGATCTGCGACAGCCATGTCAAGGCGGGGCTGGTCGCGGGCGATGGCGGGGTGCTGCTGTGGCCGCTGGCGATCGGCTTCCACCGCGCCAAGGAATATCTGCTGACCGGCGATCCGGTGCCGGCCGAGGTCGCCGAGCGGATCGGCCTGATCAACCGGGTGCTGCCCGACGACGAGCTCGACGCGCATGTCCAGGCGCTCGCCGAAAAGCTGCGCGACCTGCCGCCGCATGCGGTCAATTACACCAAGTCGAGCATGAACGTCGCGCTCAAGCAGATGACCCAGTCGGGGTTCGAGGCTTCGCTCGCCTATGAGATCTACTCGATGCAGACCGAGGATCATCAGGAGGCGCTGGCGGCGTTCGGCGAGCGGCGGAAAGGCAAGTTCCGCGGGCGGTAGGCGCTGCCGACGAATGGCATTCCCTGTCGAGCCGAGCCGCTGACGGGCGGAGGCGAGCAACCCTGTGGAAATCCGCGCGTTGGTGCGGCGATCCTCAGGAGAATATCATGAAGAACGCGCTTCTTACCGCCGCGCTGGCGGCCGTTATCGCTGGTCCCATCGCCGTCTCACCGCCGGCATTCGCGGCCCGCGACCGCCATTACGACAATGATCGCCGCGACTATGACCGCCGCGACGACCGCGACCATCATCGCAAATGCGGCGGCGGCAGCGGCACGGTCGGGACCGTGGTCGGTGGCGTCGGCGGTGCGCTGGCGGGCGATGCGGTCGGCGGCGGGACCGTGGGCACGGTGGCCGGTGGTGTCGGCGGCGCGTTGCTCGGACGCCATATCGACAAGAAGCGGACCGCCGACAAGCGCGGCTGCTGATCGGGTTTTGACACTCGACCGGCATCGCTCGCCCGAACTGGCGACGATGCCGGTCGTACCGCCGCCCCCGGCGGTGAGCGATGCGAAAAATTCAGCGCGGCTGCGATTGGCGCCAGTCGGGCCGCTTGGCCGGCATCGCCATATATTTCTCGACCGCCTTCTCGAAATGGCGGACGCGGATTTCCTGATAATTGCCGAGCGTCAGGCCATGTTTGGCGCTGGCCTCGATCCCTTCCTGCTGGAGGAAGAGATTGTCGGTGTCCTGGTCGAGGATCGCACCGAAGCCGGGATCCATGCCCTCCGCCTCGCAGAAGGACTGGTCGGCGGTGAGCTGGACCTGTTCGGCGGGATCGGGACGCACGCCATCGGCACCGACCGGGCGCAGGAACATCACCTCGTAGAGCGTCTCGCGGTGATTGCGCGGATTGGGCCGGAAGCGATAGACCATCGGTAGCGAGATGCCCGGGAACAGGAAGGTGTTCGGGAAGATCGTGTAGGAGAAGCAGTCGAGGATCTCCGAATCCGACACGCCGCTGAGATCGGCGCTGGTCGCGGTCTCGAACATGCCGCGGAACATGTCGGCCATCACCTGGCGGGCGCTGCCGTCGCCGACGGTCGGCTTGCCGCCGTCGAGGAACGAGCTGTCGCCGACGGTGAACTGGTCGAGAATGTCCTGCTCGCTATATTGCCCCTCGAGATGCGGGCTGAGCACGCCGAGCGGCGAGATGAAGCGGTCGACATGCTCGCCATAGACATCATATTGCGAATTGGCGTCGGCGTTCGAGACCGCGACCTGCGGGTGGGTCTCGATGACATGATAGGCCTCCTGGAAAGCCTCGATCGTCAGCTTCCAGTTGGCCGGGATCGGCTTGGAGACATGGACCGCGATATAGCGATCCTCGAGCTTCCACGCGGTGATGTGCGCAAGCGCCTCCGCACCGAGATAGTCCGCCAGGGTCGGGGCGTCGGGGTCCATGTTGATCCACACGAAGCCGCCGAGCAGTTCGACCCGTGCCTCAGGCAGGGTCAGTTTCGCGCGGTCGACATGGGGGAAATCCCAGGGGCACACGACCTGCTTGTTGCTGCCGTCGATGTTCCAGCTCCAGCCGTGGAAGCTGCATTTGAACTCGCTCGCCCAGCCCTCGCTGCCCGAGGCGCGCAGCTTGGTGCCGCGGTGGAGGCAGGCGTTGAAATAGGCGCGGACCTCATTCTCGGCGACGCGGGTGACGATGAAGCTGTAGGGGCCGAGATCATAGACATGATAGTCGCCGACCTCGCGGATATGCTCCTCGCGACACGCGAACTGCCAGGTGCGCGTCCACAGCCGGTCGAACTCGGCCTTCGCATAATCGGCGTCGATATAGCGGTCGGTCGAGATATCCTCGTCGCCGAGAAATTCGTAGGATTCGGAGCGCACCCAGCCGGGGGCCGCGACCTTGTCGGCAGCGATGATCTCCTGGGTGCTGACCGCGGGGCAGCGCGCCTGGCCGGGGGCGATCTTGCCGCTTTCGATGTTCATGTCCGGTCTCCGATGATCGATGGTGTCAGGCGGCGACGCGGCGCTGGGCGGCGCCGGTCTCGTTCTTGTGGAGCAGGCCGTCCTTCATGATCATCACCAGTCGGTGGCGATCGGCGAGGATCGACACATCGTCGAGCGGATTGCCGTCGACGAGCAGCATGTCGGCCAGCGCCCCCTCGCGGATGGTGCCGAGATCGCCCTCGCCGCGCATCGCCAGCCCGCCATTGCGGGTCGCGCACAGCAGTGCGTCCGCGGGGCTGTAGCCATAATCGTCGACGAAGAATTTGAGGTCGCGGGCATTGTTGCCCTGCGGGCTCCACGCAAAGCCATAGTCGCCGCCGATCAGGTGGCGGATGCCGCGCTTGCGCAGCTCGCTGTGGGTCCGGATCGAGGCTTCGAGCAGCCCGGGGATGCCCATATAGCCGCCGACCTCGGCGGTCAGGCCGAAGCCCGCGGCGTCATTGTCGACGATCGAGTGGAACAGGCTGACGGTCGGGACGACGAAGATCCGGTCCCTTGCGTCCTCGAGCATGTCGAGGGTCGCCTCGTCGGTGAACTCGCAGTGGAACAGCACGTCGACCCCGGCCTTGAGGCAGGCCTGGATGCCGCCGGTCGAGCGGACATGGGCGTTGACCTTGCGCCCGAGGCTGTGCGCGGTCTCGACCGCCATGCGGATCTCGTCATAGGCCATCGGCGTCGAATGGGCCGGGGTGTTCGGGTAGAAAGGGTCGCCCGACACGTCGAGCTTGATATTGTCGCAGCCCTCGCGACAGCACAGCCGCACCGCCTTGCGCATCTCCTCGGGGCCGTCGATCACGATCGAGGGGCCGTTGCGTATATTGTGGAGCCTGCTCTCGTCGCCCATGCCGGCGGTGACGGTGATCTCGAGCGATCCGGCGCGGATGCGCGGCCCCGGCAGCCGGCCGGCATCGACCTCGTTGCGGACGGCGACCCCGAGCCGCAATTTGGCCTCGGACGCGCCATAGGCGCTGGTGAAGCCATGATCGAGCAAGGTCTTCGCACTGCGCGCGGTGAGCAATGTGTGCTCCTCGGGCGGCGGCGCGATCAGGTCCTCGGTCGCGGTCACCCCCTCGAACGACAGATGGGCATGGCCCTCGGTCATCCCCGGCATCAGAGTGAGACCGCCACCGTCGACGACAGTGCAGTCGGCAGCATTGGCGAGCGACGAAAGCTGGCCGGGCTGGCGCGAGACCGCGCGGATGCGGTTGCCCTCGACCAGCACGTCGCCGGGCGCGACCGCCGACCCGCAGGCGTCCCAGATCCTCGCCCCCGCGATCAGCACATTGCCCATCGGTCAAAACCCTCTCGTCGCCGGTCCTTGCGCCGGTCCCCGAGAATAGTCCTCCGCCCCCTGCCTTCCGAATGACCGGGTGCGCATCCCGGCTTGTCTGGCGCTGCCAGCGATGGACCGGGCGTTGCGTGGCCCGGTGGGGCGGGCCATTTTTGCGGGAGAAAATGGTCCGGGAGAGTCAGATGATCAGGGGCATCCACCACGTCGCGGTCCATGTCCGCGACCTCGAGCGCATGGTCCGCTTCTACAAGGATGCGTTCGGCTTCGAGCTGGTCGGCGAAGAGTTCAGCTGGAAGGAGGAGCCGGTGCTCGACCAGTTGCTCGACGTCCCCGGATCGGCGGCGCGCGGAGCGATGCTGCGGGCGGGGAGCTGCTATCTCGAGATGTTCGAATTCGTCTCGCCGGCGCCGGATTCGGACCGGCCGCTCAGCCCCTATGACAAGGGCTACACCCATTTCTGCGTCGACGTGACCGGAATCGAGGAGGAATATGTCCGGCTCAAGGGGCTCGGCATGACCTTCGGCCATTCGGCGCCGATCGACATGGGCCATGTCAAATCGATCTATGGCCGCGACCCCGAGGGGAATGTGATCGAGATCCAGCAGACCGCGGCGCATTGCGACTTCCGGCTGGATCGGTTGCCGGCGCTGGCGGAGTAGGCGACAACACATCGTCGCCCCGGCGGAGGCCGGGGCCGCCCAAGGCTAGAACGCCTCGGCTGACGTCGGCGCATTATTCATCGCGAAATTGTCGCGTAAGTTGAACCCTTTACATACTGTCTTGGGCGGCCCCGGCCTCCGCCGGGGCGACGCGGGGTAAGGGCTAGAGCGCAACCGACCCCAGTCCATAGCGCGCCGCGGCATGGTCGCGCGACAGGTCGGGCCGCAGCGCGGTGCGGGCGGCGATATAGGCGTCGTAGGCGGCCATGTCGGGCAGTGAGGGAATGGTGACCGCCTCGCCCAGGTTGAGCCCGGCGAGCGCAGCATCGACCATCTCGTCGACCTCCATGATCATCTGCGCGGGGATGTTGTCGAGGCTGGCCTCGTGCCAGATCGGGGTGCGGGTGATGCCCGGCAGCACCGCCTGGACGCGCACGTCCTTCGGCCCGAGTTCGGCCTGGAGCGCCTCGGAAAAGGCGAGGACGAAGGCCTTGGTCGCGGGATAGACC
This sequence comes from Rhizorhabdus sp. GW822-FHT03C02, assembly GCF_058801765.1. Lineage (NCBI taxonomy): Bacteria > Pseudomonadati > Pseudomonadota > Alphaproteobacteria > Sphingomonadales > Rhizorhabdaceae > Rhizorhabdus > Rhizorhabdus sp. GW822-FHT03C02. Next base: position 321,682 of record NZ_JBXANN010000001.1, on the reverse strand, counting down.
GCGGTGAAGGCCGCGGGCATCAGCGCGGTGACCGAGGTGATGTTGACGATCGTCCCCTGCCCCGCCGCCGCCAGCCGCGGCGCGACCGCGGCGGCGAGCCGGGTGACCGCGAGGATGTTGAGATCGATCATCGTGGTGAGCGTCGCCGGATCGGCGGTAAGGATCGCGCCCTCATTCGCGATACCGGCATTGTTGACGAGCATCGTGATCGCCGCATCGTCGCGCAGCCGCGCCTCGACGGTCGCCAACCCTTCGGGGTCGGCGAGGTCGGCGGGCACGATGTCGACCGCGACGCCGGTGTCGACGCGCAGCCGCTCGGCCAGCGTCGCGAGCTTCACGCGATCGCGCGCGACGAGGACGAGATCGTGTCCGCGCGCCGCGAGCTTTTCGGCATAGGTCGCGCCGATGCCGGTCGACGCGCCGGTGATGAGTGCGGTGCCCTGGGTCATGTCAGCCTCCTCGATAGTCGCCGGCCTTATCGCGCTGAACGCGACGAGGGTCGATCAGACGGAGTCATCGGCCGATAATATCTTGGTATGAGCCGGGACGGGATGGCGGAGCCGCGCGACGGAACCGGGCGGTAACACCAGCGTATGATTTCATGGCGATGGCCGCCATGCGAAAGCAGGGAGCGGCCGGATACGCGCCGCGTGTTCAGGACGAAGGTCGCACCATGTCGCAGGATCCGCTGATCGCCATCATCGACGACGATGCGTCGATGGTCGCGGCGCTGACCGGGCTGGTGCGGTCGCTCGGCTATCGAGCGGAGGGGCATCGATCGGCCGAAGCGTTCGTCGAGAGCCTCGGCCGGGAAAAGCCGCGTTGCATCGTCACCGATATCCAGATGCCGGGCATGGACGGAATCGCGCTCAAGCAATGGCTTGCCGCCCGCGGCTGCCCGATCCCGGTGATCATGATCACCGCGCGCACCGAGGAGAGCCTGTTCGCGCGGGCCCATGCCGCGGGTGCCATCTGCCTGTTGCACAAGCCGTTCACGGCCGACCGGCTGATCGACTGCCTCGACCGGGCGATGGCCTTGCCCGGGGCGACCGGGACACCTTGATCCCCGCAGCCCGCGATCGGAGCTGCGCGTCGATAGCCCGAATGGCGGGTTCCGACCTACCCTGACGGGTGTCTTACCCGGGTGCCCGCGCATGATAAGCTCCCGTCCCGTGGAGATCGAGCTTCCTTCCCCTGGCGAGCGCCGCATCGACCTGAACGCGGTCGTTCACGATGCGGTGATCCGGCGCGACCTGCGCGGGCAGGTGCTCGACTGGAATCCGGGGGCGGAGCGGCTCTATGGGTGGCGGCGGGCCGAGGCGATCGGACGCCATGTCCAGGAAATCCTCCACTGCCGGTTCGCGCGCGAGCCGGGACTGATCCGCAACGAACTGATCGCGCTGGGCCATTGGCATGGCGAGGTGAACCGCACCACCGGCGACGGGCGCGAACTGGTGGTCGACATGCGCTGCACGCTGCTGCGCGATGCCGATGGCCGCCCCGCCGAGATCATCGAGACGAGCTGGGACGTGACCGAACGCAACCGCGCCGCCGAGGCACGGCTGGTCCATGATCATCGCTATCGCAACATGTTCCATGCGATGGTGGCGTCGTTCTGGGAGCTCGACTTCTCGCTGGTGCGGGTCATGATCGGCGACGTGATGCGCGCCGGGCCGCGCAATATGCGCGCTTTCCTGATGAACAACCCCGACTTCATCGACAAGGCGATGCGCAGCACCTTCGTCGTCGACGTCAACGCGAAGACGCTCGCGCTGTTCGGTGCTAAGGATCGCGCCGACATGCTGGGCCGCGACGTGCGCGCCTTCTGGCCGAAGCAGAGCGAACATATCTATGCCGAGAGCCTGCTCGCGGCGATCGAGCGCCGCCCGCATCTGGTGTCCGAAGCGCAGTTCCTGACCCTCGACGGGCAAACGATCGACACGCTGTTCACGGTGTCGTGGCCGACCGGCAACGAGGGCCAGGGCACGGTGCTGGTCGCGGTGGTCGACCTGACCGAACAGGTCGCGCAGCGCCGCGCGATGCGCCGGATGGAGGACGAACTCGCCCATGCCGCGCGGGTCGCGGTGCTCGGCGAACTCGCCGCGTCGATCGCGCATGAGGTCAACCAGCCGCTGGCGGCGATCACGACCAATGGCGAGGCCGGATTGCGCTGGCTCGACCGGCCCGTTCCCGAGATCGACGAGGTGCGTGCGCTCACCGGGCGGATCGTCGCCGACGCCCGACGCGCCTCGGACATCATCGCCCGGATCAAGGCGATGTCGGCGAAGCGCGCCCCCGAGCGCGTGACGATCGACATCAACGAGTTGGTCCGCGAGGCGCTGTTGTTCGTCCGGCACGAGCAGCAGGCGCACCAGATCGACACGCGGCTCGACCTCGCCGACGGGCTGCCGCCGATCAGCGCCGACCGCACCCAGTTGCAGCAGGTGATCGTCAACCTGGCGGTCAACGCGATTCAGGCGATGACGACTGCCGGGGCCGCCGATCGCCGCCTCGACGTGACGACGCGGCGCGACGGCCGGTCGATCGTCATCGAGATCGCCGACAATGGCCCGGGCATCGCCGCCGACCATGTCGACCGGCTGTTCGAGAGCTTCTTCACCACCAAGGCGACCGGGGTCGGGCTGGGCCTGCCGATCTGCCGGTCGATCGTCGAGGCGCATGGCGGCGCGATCGAGGCCGAGAATCGCGCCGAAGGGGGTGCGGTGTTTCGGATGGCACTACCGTCCAACCTGTTGTCTTGATGACGTGAATCTAAACCCGTCCCCTGAAGGGAGCGGCTGATATCGGGCGAAATCGTGCTCTAAGCCAGCACCGTTTCCGCCCGCAGATCGAGGGCCTCGGCCATGCGCACGAAGTCGGCGAGGGTGCGCGCGCCCATCTTGCGCATCGCCGAGCCGCGGTGGATCTTGACGGTGATCTCGCTGAGATCGAGTTCGCCGGCGACCTGCTTGTTCATCCGCCCGGCGGTGACCAGCACCATCACCTGGCGCTCGCGCGGCGAGAGCGTGTCGAAGCGCGCGCGCAGCGCCTCGGCCTGGTCGTCGCCGATCCGGCGCGCGCGATCGCGGTCGATCGCGGCGCCGACCGCGTCGAGCATGTCCTGATCGCGGAACGGCTTGGCGAGGAAATCGACCGCCCCCGCCTTCATCGCCCGCACCGACATCGGGATATCGCCATGGCCGGTCATCAGCACCACCGGCAGGCGGATGCCGAAGGCCGCGAGTTGGTCCTGGAAATCGAGCCCGCTCATCCCGGGCATGCGCACGTCCAGCACCAGGCACCCCGGCGCATCGTCGCGCGCGGCATCGAGAAATTCGCGCGGCGAGCCGTGGAGACGGACCTTCAGCCCGACCGAGCGGAACAGGCTGTCGAGCGAGAGCCGGAGCGACTCGTCGTCGTCGACGATATGGACGATCGGATCGCTCATCATGCCCTTCCCCAATATTCATCGACGTCCGCGCCCAAAAACGGCCGGGAAACAATATCATCTTCGCAGGATCGTACCAACAGCGTGGCTACTCCATCGCCCGCGGCCAATGCACCCTTGGGATCATAGACCCCATATCTAGGTATGATGCACCTATCGGCCGGATCGGTGCATAAGCATTTCAACAGCCGGCCGCCCCCGCCGGTTGCCCGACATGTCCTCCCCCCGGACATGTCCCGAGCGGACCGGCCTGCCCCCGGCCGGTCCGCTCCCCCCTTCTTTCAGATCTTCACCGGCCCATGCGCCTTCAAAGCGAACAGACCGGCGGCGAGCGGATCGGTCGGCAGGCCGAGCAACCGGTCGGCGAGATATTCGCCGAGCACGGGCCCCATCTTGAAGGCGTGGCCCGAGCCGCCGCCCGCGACCAGCGCATTGGCGAAGTCGGGATGGGTATCGACCAGATAATGTTCGTTGTCGGTGAATTCGACCTGGCAGACCCGCGCCGCGACGATCGGCTGGCCGGCGAGTCCCGGCAGGCGCTTCGCGACATAATGCTTCACCTGGTCGGCCATGAACGGCGATGGCATGCGATCGCCGCTGTCGGGATCGATCGGAATGTCGGGGGTGCGCGCCGCGACCTTGATGCCATAGTCGACGTCGGCGGCGGTGTAGGATTCGCTGTCGGTGAGGTTGGGGCAATGCTCCCAGCGATAGCGCCGGTCCTTCTCCGGCGATCCGACATAATACATCTCGCGCCGGGGCACCTTGATGCGGTCGCCGAGCAGTTGCGGCATCAGCTTGGGCAGCCAGGGCCCCGCGGCGAACAGGAAGCGGCCGGCGGCGAGCGGATCGCCGTCGACGCGGACGGTGTCGAGCCTGCCCGCCGAAGCGTCGCCGGGTTCGGCAAGGCCGATGACGAGCTTGCCGCCCTTGCGCTGAAAGGCCTCGGCAACCGCGATCATGCTCTCGCGCGCTTTAACGATCCCCGATTTCTGCTCGTAGAAGATGTGGGGCGAGTCGTCATAGTTCACCTGCGGCCAGCGGTGGCGGACCTCGTCGGGGCCGAGCAGTTCATAACCGAGCCCGAGCCGGTCGAAGACCGCGCGCTGCGGGGCGATGTCCCTCGCCTTCATCTGGCGCAGGCTGCCGTTGAGGAAGATCAGCCGACGGCCGAACTCCTCCTGGCGCAGATGCCAGAGCGCCGACGCCTTGACCGCCATCCGAGAATAGATTTCGCGGTCGCCATAGGAGGCGCGGATCAGCCGACTCTCGTCGCCCGACGAGGCGCGGGCATTGCCGGGGCCATAGAGATCGACCAGCGTCACCTTCGCGCCGCGCTCGCGCAGCACCAGCGCCGCCCAGCCGCCAAAGGCGCCCGCGCCGACCACGACGATATCGGGCAGGTTGCGGCCGATCGCCGGCGCCTTCGCCCGCGCCGCCGTTGCCGCGAGCGCGGTGCCGGCCGCGCTGAGTCCGGTGATGATCGTTCGCCTGTCGATGCCTTCGGTCATGCCGATCCCCCGATCACGTCTTTACCGGTCCATGCGCACCGAGCGCGAACAGCGCCTTCTCCTCGGCCGGGTCGGCAAGGCCGAGCACACGATCGCCGATATAGTCGCCGAGCACCGGCCCCATCTTGAAGCCATGTCCCGATCCGCCGCCGGCGACCCAGACATTGGCGAGCCCGGGATGGGTGTCGATGATGAAATGGCCATTGTCCGAATTTTCGAGCGCGCAGACCCGGCTGGCGACGATCGGCTGGCCGACCAGCCCCGGCGTGCGGCGGGCGACGAAGCGGCGGGCGATGTCGAGCATGATCGGCGAGACGATCCGCTCGTCGCGGTCGGGATCGATCGGCATCGCCCCGCCCGCCATGCTCGGCGCGATCTTGTAGCCATAGTCGACGTCGCTGAGCGAATAGCCGCCGCCGCCATGCCAGATATTGGGGAAGCGTTCCCAATGATAGCTGAGGTCGCCGGGCGGCGACCCGACATAGAAGACCTCCGACCGGGTGCGCCGGACGAAGCCGGCGAGGATGTCGGGAAGCACCGTCGGCAACCAGGGGCCGCAAGCGAAGATCGCGAGCCCGGTCGACAGGCGGGTGCCGTCGCCCAGCCTGAGCTCGGTCATCCGCCCACCGGCCGCAGCGCCGGGCGTCGCGAGGCCGGTTCTGATCACCCCGCCCTTGGCGACGAACACCTCGCTCGCGGCGACGATCGCCTCGCGCGCCTTCACCGTGCCGGCACGCGGCTCGTAGAAAGCGCGCTCGTCGCCGTCGAAGCCGCCCTGCGGCCAGCGCCTGCGGCATTCGTCGGGCGACAGCACCTCGAACGGAATGCCGAGCCTGGTGAAGATCCGCTTCTCGGCCTCGAACTGGTCGACCGGCTCGTTGGGCGACAGCACGCCGTTGGGAAAGATCAGCCGGCGGCCGAATTCCTGCTGGCGCTCGGTCCAGCGGGCGAAGGCGCGGTCGGCCCAGCGCGTGTAGATCTCGCGATCGGCATAGGCCGAGCGGATCTGGCGGGTCTCGTCGCCCGAGGTCTGGCGGGCATTGCCGGGGCCATAGCTGTCGAGCAGGGTCACCCGCGCGCCGCGTTCGCGCAGGCGCAGCGCAGTCCAGGTCCCGAAGGCGCCGGCGCCGACGACGGTGATGTCGGGCAGGTTGCGACCGATCGCCGGGGCCTTCGCGCGGGCGGCGGGCGTCGCCAGAACCGCAGCGCCGGCGACACCGAGCCCCGTGATGATCGCGCGCCGGTTCACCCCTTCGTCCATGCGGTCCCCCTGCCGTCGGATCCCCCAGCCTTGCCGGAGAAATTCCAGAGTGCGCGGGCAGCACCTGCAATGCAACGGCTCCCGCGGATTTCCGCCGAAAACGCGCGCCGATTGACTCGAACCGGCAGGCCGCGATGATGGAGGCATGACCAACGAACCCTGGATCAGCAGCGCCGCGCTGACGGCGGACCTTGCCCGGCTGGGGGTCGTAGCCGGCGATATCGTCATGGTCCACAGCGCCTGCAGCACGGTCGGACCGGTGCTCGGCGGGCCCGACATGATCATCGCCGCCTTGCGCGACGCGGTCGGCGCATCGGGCACGATCATGGCCTATCTCGACTGGGACGCGCCGTGGGAGGACCTGATCGACGAGGACGGCGTGACGCTCGCCGAATGGCAGGCGCATGTCCGCCCGTTCGATCCGGCAGCGACCCGCGCCGCGCGGGACAACGGCATCCTGCCCGAATATCTGCGGACGACACCGGGCGCGCTGCGCAGCGGCAATCCCGGGGCGTCGATGGCGGCGATCGGTGCGCGCGCCGAATGGCTGACCGCCGATCACCCGCTCGATTATGGCTATGGCCCGGACAGCCCGCTCGCCCGGCTGGTCGAGGCCGGCGGCAAGGTGCTGATGCTCGGCGCGCCGCGCGACACGATGACGCTGATGCACCATGCCGAGCATCTCGCCCGGCTGCCCGACAAGCATGTCGTGCGCAAGCATGTGCCGTTCGCGGCGCCCACCGGCACCGTCTGGCGCTGGATCGAGGAATATGACACCGCCGATCCGGTGACCGATGCGCTGCCCGAGAATTTCATCGAGCGGATCGTCACCGATTATCTGGCGAGCGGCGCCGGCCGGCAGGGCAAGGTCGGCGAGGCGGACGCGGTGCTGGTCGAGGCGCCGGCGATGCTGCGCTTCGGCATCGACTGGCTCGAGCGGGTCGCGGGCTGACGCCCATATTCCATGCTCCGCGTCGTCCATCATCCCGGCTACACCTTCGCCGGCAGCAGCGAAGCCGGCCCGCGCTTCGACAAATATGGGCTGGTGATGGAGTTGTTGCGCGCGAGCGGAGCCGCGTTCGAGGACTATGTTCCCGAACCGATCGACCGGCGGTGGATCGAGGCGGTCCACGATCCCGCCTATGTCGAGGAGGTGCTGACCCAGACGGTGCCGCGCGACAAGGAGCGGCGGATCGGCTTTCCGGTGACCGAGTGGGTGGCGCGGCGGTCGCGCCTGTCGTCGGGCGGGACCTGGCTGGCGGCGCGGCTCGCGCTCGAAAATGGTTTTGCCGCCAACAGCGCGGGCGGCAGCCATCATGCCGGCCATGACAGCGGCGCGGGCTATTGCGTGTTCAACGACCTGGCGATCGTCGCCAGCCGGCTGATCGCCGAGGGCGATGCCGACCGCGTACTGATCGTCGATCTCGACGTCCACCAGGGCGACGGCACCGCCGCGCTGACCGCCGGACGCGGCGATATCTTCACCCTCTCGCTCCACGCCGAACGCAATTATCCGGTGCGCAAGATGACCTCGTCACGCGACGTCCCGCTGCCCGATGCGATCGGCGACGATGACTATCTCGATCATCTCGCGTCGGTATTGCCCGAGATCATCGACGGGTTCGCACCCGATCTGATCCTCTACCAGGCCGGGGTCGACGTGCATGCCGACGACAAGCTCGGACGGCTGGCGCTGAGCGATGCCGGGATCGCGGCGCGCGATCGGTTCGTCATGCGCAGCGCGCGCGATCGCGGGGTGCCGGTCGCGAGCACATTGGGGGGCGGCTATGGCGAGGACCTGCGCCTGGTCGCGGCGCGGCATGTCGCATCGCTGCTGGCGCTGGCCGACGAGGCGGCGAAGCCGGCGATCGAACGGTAAAAACGCAAGGCAACCAACACAAACCGCCGGCCCCTTGCGGGACCGGCGGCCTGTCACGATCAGAAGTTGAAATTCACGCGGACATAATAATAGCCGCCGTTGATGCCGTAGGGGCTGAACGACAGCGGAGCGTCGTAGACGGCGCCGCCGTCGACGATCGTGCCGTCGGAGAGCACCTGGATCTTAGGCGCCTTCTTGTCGAACAGGTTGTTGGCACCGACGCTCAGTTCGAACTCGGGGGTCAGCTTGTAGTTGACCTCGAGATCGGTGATCGCCGCGGTCCCGATCTTCTGGCGATAATAGGTACCGCCATCGGGGCTGAGATCCTGCGAGCTCTTGCCATAGAGGGTCTCGCGCAGGGTCAGCGAGAAGTCGCCCAGCGTCCAGAAGGCGCTGCCGACGATCTTCACCTTCGGCGAGGCGTTCTCGATGTTGCTGATCGTCGTCTGGTCGAACAGCGCGATCGCCCCGGTGACGCCGGCGGTGTCGGTGAGCACCGGCCCGAGGCCGACCTTGGTGATCTTGGTCTTGTTGTAGTTGCCCGACAGCGTCCAGTTGACCCGGCCATAATCGTCGAAGTCGCTGGTGTAGCTGGCGGTCAGGTCGATGCCGCGGGTGCGGGTATCGGCACCGTTGGTGAACAGGCTGACGCCGGTCTGGGTCACGGTGTTGTCGAGGATGTTGCCGTTGGCGATCACCGCGTTGCGGACCGCGGTGAAGTTGCGCGCACCGCCGCTGCTGTAGATCGATCCGGTGCCGAGGATGCGATCGGTGATCTTCACCTGATAGGCGTCGAGGGTGACGACCACCGAAGGCGCCGGACGGAAGACCGCGCCGCCGCTGAAGTTGGTCGATTTCTCGGGCTTCAGATTCTGGAAGCCGAGCAGCTTGGCCGCCGCCGAATTGGCCGGCAGCTGCACGAAGGCGGTCGTCGGACCGACATTGGTCGCCGAATAGAAGCTCTCGGCCAGGGTCGGGGCACGGAAGCCGGTCGACACCGTACCGCGGAGCGCGAATTCGGGAGTAAAGTCGTAGCGGCCGCTGCCCTTGAAGATCACCTTGCTGCCAAAGTCCGAATAATGCTCGTAGCGGACCGCGCCATCGACCTTGAGGTCTTCGACCGGGGTCAAGGCGATATCGAGATAGGCGGATTCGGCCTTGCGGGTATGCGCACCGGCATCCGACGGACGGAAGCCCGGATAGGAGGAGGCGCCGGCCTTGTAATAGGAGGTCGGATCGCCCGCGCCGATCGTGTAACGGTTCCAGCGATATTCGGCGCCGAAAGCGACGTTGATCGGCTCGGGCATGCCCGCTTCGATCGGATAGGTGAAGTCGGCGTTCGAGGTCCATTCTTCCGACTTGAAATAACCGTCGTAGAAATCGACCGGGCTGCTGTGGGTGTCGATGAACAGATCGGGGTTGACCGAGTCGACCGTGTAGATCTGGTTCTTGTCGACGCCATAGGTGCTGCTGACGTCGTAATGGAGGCCGCCGGCATCGCCCTTGAAGCCGCCGGTGACCGAATAATCATCCTCGCGGATCTTCTCGCGCGGATTGAAACCGCTCGGCGCCCAGATCAGCGCACCGGGGGTGGTGAGGCCGGCGGTGGTGCCGAGCACCGGGCCGGCGACGACACGCGTCGGCGGGCGCAGATTCTCGTACGCGCTGGCGATGCGCTTGCTGTACGAACCGAAGCCGTAGAGCTGGACGCTGCCGATATTGTAGCCGGCATTATACTGGGCGTTGGTCAGGTGCGATTCGGCGTCGCCATTGATGCGGTTGACGTAGGGAAAGCCTGGGATCGTCGCGTTGGCAGCCTTGATCGCGGCGCTTTCGGCGGCGTTGCTCGAATAGCTGCTGAGCAGATTGCCCTGCTGATCGGTGACGCGCGCGTCGAGGCCCCCGAGCTGGGTGAAGTCGTGATAGCGGTGGAACAGGGTGACGTTGACGAAGCCGTTTTCGCCGAGCTTGGTGCCGAAATTGACGGTGGCCGCATAGGTCATGCCACCGACATTATAGGTGTCGCCATAGGTGCCGTAGCCGCTCACGCCATCATCATTGTCCTTGAGGATGATGTTGATGACGCCCGCGATCGCATCCGAACCATATTGGGCGGCGGCGCCGTCCTCGAGCACTTCGATGCGCTTGATCGATGACGGCGAGATCAGGTCGAGATCGGGGGCGGCGGCACCCTGATAAGGTCCGCCGAGGACCGCGAGATTGGCGGTGCCGTGCCGGCGCTTGCCGTTGACGAGCACGAGCGTGTGGTTTGGGCTGAGCCCGCGCAACCGGGCCGACAAAGTGAGGTTGGCGGTATCGCCGCCAAAGGCCTGGGCGGTGAAGGAGGGAACGAGCTGGGTCAGGACCTGGTTGAGATTGGGCTGGCCGATATGCTCGATCGCCTCGGCGCCGACCAGCTTGATCGGGGTCGAGCTTTCGGCCGCGGTAATGCCGGTCGATCGGGTGCCGGTGACGATGATCTCGTCGCCGGGCGCAGGCGCCGCAGCAGCCTCATCGGCGGCAGGCGGCGCGGTCTGCGCCAGCACGGGCGCGCACCAGGTCGCGGCGACGAGCGCAATGATAGAAGTATTCCGGGACAGAAACATGAGATCCCCCCAATCGGGTTGGCAGAACGCCTTTCGGGATCCTCTCGACCTTATATGCGAGCTGTGTCGCTTCTAGTTCGCGCAAACAACTAAGCCGGATCAACAATGTCGGTGAGATAATTCCATCACTACATCAAGGCACAAGCATATCGGTCGCGCTGCACTGCACGATCGGCCAGATATATGGCCAGCACAGGATTTCAGACGCGACTCTACTTTACCGAAATCGGTGTTTTTCGACTCCCTTTGGATTTGCCTTGGATCGCAGTCTTGCGAAAGCCGGTGCATCTGCCAAGGGGCAGGCGCGATCTTTCCACGCTTACATGAAAGAAAGCAAAAACTGTTGCGGTTTTGTCACAATCCGTACGGATGTCCGGCATTGCGCCACGGCGTTAACCCAAGCGCAATAATCACCGCATTGCAGCATTTTACCGGCCAGATTCCTGGCTGCGCGGCCCGGAAAAACGATCGAGCCAGGCGCAATACATGTCGCCCATCGCCGCGGCGACGGCTGCGATCGCCTCGTCCGAACGGCCATCCTCCGAGACCCGCTTGCCGACCGCGCCGAGCGACATCGACAGGATATCGGCGACCAGATCGCGCTGATCGTCGTTCGCATCGGGCAGCGCCTCGCGGAGGAACAGCGCCATCGTGCGGGTGCCCGAGACCCGGGGCTCCTGTGCCTCTGGGGCGTCGCGGTAGAGCGGCGCGGCGTCGCCGAGCGCGACGCGCACCGCGGCTTCCTCGCATTCAGAGCGGATGAAGGCGTCGACCATATGCCGCAACCGCGCCTGCGGTGGTCGGCTGGCGTCGGTGAGGATCGCCTCGATCATCGCGCTGGTCTCTCGCCATTCGTCGGTCTGCAGCCGGAACAGGATCGCCTCCTTGTTCGGGAAATATTGGTAGAGCGACCCGACGCTGACCCCGGCGCGTTCGGCGACTCGCGCGGTGGTGAATCGCCGCGCGCCGACCTCGGTCAAAACCTGAACAGCGGCCTCGAGAATCGCCGCGACGAGCTGGGTGCTGCGTTCCTGCCGGGGCTGTTTGCGCGAGGAAATCCGGGGAGTCTGGCGAACGACCATGGCGCGTTCCGGTTATGCGAATAGAAGATGCGACTATTTATTCGTATTTTCCGGATCGGCGCAAGGACGCGCCTGACCCGCATATCGAGGCCGACATGACCACCCTCTCCACCCTTCCCCTCGCTCCATTGCTCGACCGCCTGTTCGCCGAGGCCGACGCCTCGTCGGCGGCGCTCGGGCCGGTCTTCGAAACGATGTCCGCCGAGGATCGCGCCGCGGCAATGGCGAGCAAGACCGACTATCGCGCCTTCTATGCGCAGATGAAGGATGCGCATCTGGCGGTGTCGCGCGAGACCGGCGCGTTGCTCTACATGCTCGCCGATCGACCGGGGCACGCACGATCGTCGAATTCGGCACGTCGTTCGGGCTGTCGACGCTGCACCTAGCGGCGGCGCTGCGCGACAATGGAGGCGGACGGCTGATCGGCAGCGAGTTCGAACCCGGCAAGGTCGCCGCCGCGCGTGCCGCGATCGACGAGGCCGGGCTGTCCGACCTGGTCGAGATCCGCGAGGGCGACGCGTTGGTGACGCTGGCCGGCGACCTGCCCGAGGCAATCGACCTGCTGCTGCTCGACGGCGCCAAGGGTCTCTACCCCGCGGTGCTCGATCTGGTCGAAGCGCGGCTACGCGCCGGCGCACTGATCGTCGCCGACAATGCCGGATGGAGCCCGGATTATCTGGCGCGGGTGCGGGCGCCGGACGGCCTCTATATGTCGATGCCGTTCGGCGGCGAGGTCGAACTGTCGATGCGGATTCGCTAAATTCGGTCGAGATTCGGCCACCCGAGCCGAATCCCGACCGAATCTGGCGTGGAGGAACATCCGACATGGGCGAAATCGACATCGACGAAGACCTGATCGACGAGGCAGTGCTCGCCCTGTTCTATCTGACGTTGCATGGCCGCAGCCCGGTCTTTGGCAGCGCCCGCGCATGGAAGTCGTTCGATTGGAAGGCGATGAACCGGCTCTACGAGCGGGATCTCATCTGCGATCCCGTCGGCAAGGCAAAGTCGGTCGTCCTGACCGAGGAAGGCGTACGGCGATCGGAGGAGCTGTTCCACAAGCTGTTCGCCAGGAAGAAGTGACCCGTTAGCGCAGTCGCTATTCCGCCGCGACTGCGACCACCGGCTTGAGCTTCCGCCCGAATTCGCGCCGCAGCAAAGCGAGGCTGATCAGCGCCTGGACCGCGACCGAGATATTGGACAGCCGCCAAACATCGTGAAGCGTCGCATGGGTTCGGGTCGACAGATAGATCACCGGGAGCACGAAGGTGAGGATCCGGCTGGTGCTGCTGATCAGCGAAGGGGTGGTGTCACCCAATGCCTGGAACATGCCCGAGCAGCAGAAGACCAGCCCGGTGGCGACGAAGTTCCAAGAGATCACCCGCAGATAATCGGCCGCGACCATGACCACGCCCTCGTCATGGGTGAAGATGTGGATCAGCATCTCGGGCCGCCACTGGCAGAACAGGGTCAACACCGCCATGATCGCGCTGCCGATCAGCATCGCATGCTTGACGGTCGCGCGCACCCGATCCGAACGGCCGGCGCCATGGTTCTGGCCGGCGATCGGCGAGGCGGCGAAGGCGACCGCCATCGCCGGCAGGAAAATCGACTGCATCACCCGCGAGCCGATGCCGAAGCCGGCCTGCGCCTCGGGCCCGAAGCGGCGGATCGACCAGTAGATCACCCCCGAGACGAGGAACATCAGCAGGAATTCGGTCGACGACGGCAGTCCGATCGCGGTGATCCGTTTCCAGATCGCGAAGCGCGGGATGAGCGCCTGGCGTTCGAGCCGCAGATGCTGCTGCATGCGGCCGAACAGGACGATCAGCGTGAGCGAGCCGCAGGCGGTCGCGATCGAACTGGCCAGCCCGGCGCCACCGACCCCGAGTGGTACCCCCGTGCCCCAGCCGGCGATCAGCACCGGCGCGAGCAGGATGTTGAGCGCGACGGTGCCCGACTGGATCCCCATCGGCGCGCCGACCACCCCGGTCGCGCGCAGCCCCGATCCGATCGACCCGTTGACGAACATTAGGGCGAGGCTGGGCAGGAAGGCGAACAGATAGTCGCGCCCGGCCGCCGCGGTCAGCGGATCGGCCGCGAGCAGCCCGACAAAGGCGGTGCCGAGCAGATAGCCGAGCAGCAGCGTGACGATCGCAGCGAACACCGCCATCGACACCGACTGGTCGAACACCGCCTGCGCCATCGCCATGTCCTTGGCACCGGTCGCGCGCGCGATCAGCGACAGCGATCCGACCCCGATCAGCTGGCTGGCGGCCATGACTATCATCATCGCGCTGCCGCCGGTGGCGACCCCGGCGACCGCATGCTCGCCGAGCCGCGCCACGAAGAACAGGTCGACGAGCAGCAGCATCGTCTGGACGATCAGCCCGAAACCGATGAAGCCGGCCATCGACAGGAGGTGGCGGGGAATCGAGCCCTGGGTCAGATCGCGCATGGATCGATCCTGTCATGGGGATCGCCGGCTTGGCAATCGCCCGCGCGAAGATCGCACTGGCAGTTGACGGTATGCGATCTCGAAGATGCTGGCGCATCCGAGATCGATGCTCAAGCGTCGCTCGGGCTTAGGCGATCCACTGCCCGATCAGCCAGAGATTGGCGGCGACGATCAGCGCGAACAGGCCCCACGCGACCAGGCGGACGGCGACGCCATTGGCATGGCCGCCCATGATCGTGCGGTCGCTGGTGAAGCGGATCAGCGGATAGATCGCGAACGGCAGCTGGAGCGACAGCACCACCTGGGTGAAGACCAGCAGGCGGCCGACCGCATGTTCGCCCATCAGCAGCACCCCGGCCAGCGCCGGCACCAGCGCGAGGCCGCGGGTGATCACCCGCCGCTGCCAGCACGGGATCTTCAGATCGAGAAAGCCTTCGAGGATCACCTGGCCGGCGATCGTGCCGGTGAAGGTCGCGCTCTGGCCCGAGGCAAACAGCGCGACCGCGAACAATGCCGCGGCGGCAGCCGCCCCGGTGATCGGTTCGAGCAGCCGATAGGCATCCTCGATCCCGGCGACGTCGGCATGGCCGCCGGCATGGAAGGTTGCCGCCGCCAGCGTCAGGATCGCGCCGTTGACGAGCGTCGCGAGCAGCAGCGCGACGACGATGTCGGCGGTCGCGAAGCGCAGCGCGCTGCGCCGGCCGGCGTCGCCGGGTTCGGCCGCGCGGGTCTGCACGATCGACGAGTGGAGATAGAGATTGTGTGGCATCACCGTCGCGCCGAGGATACCGACCGCCAGATAGAGCGCGTGCGGATCGGACAGGATCGCGAGCCTGGGCACCGCGCCATGAAGGATGCCCGCCATGCTGGGACCGGCGATCGCGAGCTGGACCGCGAAACACAGCCCGATCGTCGCCACCAGCCCGAGGATGATCGCCTCGATCTGGCGGAAACCGTTGCCCTTGAGGCTGAGCACGATCACCGTGTCGAGCCCGGTCAGCAGCACGCCGATCCACAAGGGCACGCCGAGCAGCAGGTTGAAGGCGAGCGCGCTGCCGAGCACCTCGGCGATATCGGTCGCGACGATCGCGATCTCGGCGAGGATCCACAGGAACCGCACCGCTTCCGGGCTGTACCGGTCGCGCGCCATCCGCGCGAGATCGCGCTGCGCGACGATCCCCAGCCGCATCGCCAGCGCCTGGAGCAGCATCGCCGCGAGCCCGCACAGGATGACGACGAACAGCAGATCATAGCCGAAGCGCGATCCCGCCTCGATGTCGGTCGCCCAGTTGCCCGGATCCATATAGCCGACCGCGACGAGCAGACCGGGCCCCGCCGAGCGCAGCGCCTTGCGCCAGAGCGGCAGCCCCGGCGGCACCGCGACGCTGCCGCGCACCTCGGCAGGACAGAAAGGCGCCGTCGCGCGGCGGGGAAGCTGGAAGCGCATCGACCCGGCATAACCGAGCGATCGGTGGCGCACCATCATCCGAACGGGTGATTGTCGCGCTGTGGCGCAAGACGAAGCGGGCCCCGGCCAAAGCCGGGTCCCGCCTCAAATGACGGTCATTGCCGTACGATCAGCCTTGGAAGGCGGGCCTCAGGCCGCGCGGCGGGCGGGCGGTCGGCTGCTGGCGCGCCGGCCGGACGACGATATGGTCGCTGGTCCGGGCCGCCATCGCCGGCGCGGGTTCAGGACGCGTCGCCCGGGGCTCGACCGGGGCCATGACCGGCTGCATCCCGGCCATACGTTCGCGCTGGTCGTAGAAGCTGGCGCGGCTGAGGCGCTTCTTGAGCGACAGCGACGGATTGTCGGGGGTCGGCCCGCGATAGGCGGCCTGGGCATGGCGGCCGAAGCGCGAAATGTCGAAGCCATTGGGCAGCACGGTCGGTTCGCGCGGATTGGACGCGATGACGGGCGCCGCGACCGGTCGATCGGCGACCATCGTCGCCGCAACCGGTTCGGCAGGGACGTCGGTCATCAGCGGCGGCGCGTCGTAATCCTCCTCGCGGCGACGACGGCGGCCGAGTGCGATGAAGCCGCCACCGAGGACGAGCAGGGCGACACCCGCCGCGCCCGCCACCGGCAGGATCGCATCGCCGGCCACCAGTTCGTCACCGGGCGCGGTGCGGGTCAGCGGCTGGCGCTCGGGCACGGGGGCCGGCGCGACGGCGGGGGCCGGAGCCGGCGCAGGCGCCGTTTCGGTGGCCGGAGCCGCGGTCCGGGTCGCGGTCGACCGCTCGACCGATCGCGTCGCGGTCGTACTGCGCACGCTGCGAACCGGCACGGCCGCGGTGGGAGCCTCGCTGCGGGTGACGACAGGCGACGGGGCCGGCGCGGCGGCCGGTTCGGGCGTTGCGGTCGTCGGCGGGGCGGCATTGACGACCGGCACCGACGCGGCAGGAGCCGCAGTCGTCGGAGCAGCGGTCGACAGGCTTGTCGAAGGCGCGGCCAGAGGCTGCAGGGTCGAGCTGGCGTCGGTCGACGGTGCCGCCGACTGGACGCTCATCGGCTGCGGTGCAGCGGCCGCGGGTGCCGGTGCGCTGGGCGCGGCGATCGGCGCGGTCACCACCGAAGGTGGCGTGGTCGGCGCAGCATCGACGCTCTGCGCGAGCAGCGGGGTGGAGGACAGGGCAAGGACGGCGGCGATCGCGGTCATGCCGGGGCGGAGCGGGGATCGTTCGTATCTCATGCAGGATCAACCCGGCGAAACGCGATCCGGGTTCATGTTTTGGGGCAAAGCGCTGGAATCGTACGACGAGCGGAGCCGCGACTCGGACTCGCGGCCATGCGCCGGTATCGAAATCGCTATTTCACGACCTGATCGGGATATTCCCAGTGCCATGGCATGCCGGTTTCTCCGAGCAGCAGGCGGACCAGATCGGGAATCAGCGGTTCGACCCGCACATCGTTGCCGAGGATCACCGCGCAGCGCCCGCCGCGTTCGATACAGACCATCATATTGGCGGTCTGGTCGTCATGCCCGCCCTTGAAGAAGCCCGGCCCCTGAAGCCCTGCGAAGGTTACGACGCCGAGCCCCGCCGCCAAGTCGGACCGACGATCGGTGGCTGGCAGTTCGGGCTGGATCGTCGGAAATTGCGAGGCGGTGGTGATCGGCAGGATCGGCCGCAGCATCTCGCGGTGCGATGCCGCACGAAGGCCGGTGCCGCGCACCAGCGCGGCAGCGAACCGAGCGATGTCGGCGATCGTCGTGTCCATCGAGCCGGCGACACGAACCCGGCTGCGCTGGTCATGCGCGACCGGCTGTCCATCCGCCTGCCAGCCATCGGCGAGGTGCGGCGCGAAATCGGGCCGCCAGATCAGGCTGCTGTCCTTCATGCCAAGCGGCCCGAACGCCAACCGATCGGCCTGAGCGCCGAAATCGATGCCGAGTTTCCGCTCGATCGCGAACTGCATTAGGATCAGGCCTTCGCCCGAATAAGCATAGCGCGTGCCCGGATCGAAATGGAATTTGAGCCTGCCATCGGGCTCGAGGAAGGCGAAGTTGGCAAAGCCGGTGCTGTGGGTGAGCGCGATCCGCGGGGTGATGCGCTGCCAGCGCGCGTCGCCCGCGAGATCGCCCCAATTCCCATAGGCATCGAGATTGCCATAATCGGGCAATGGCTTGGGCAGCATATCCGCAATCGGCTCGTCGAGACCGATCCGGCCCTCATCGACCAGCCGCATGACCGTGTAGCCGAACACCGCCTTGGTCAGTGAAGCGCCATACATGATGCTATCGGTCGCCAGTGGTTGGCCCGCGGCATTGCGCACGCCATAAGCGCGGACCAGCGCCACCGTGCCGTCCTCGACGAGCGCCAGCGCGATGCCCTTCGCGCCGGTGCGGGCGAGCCCCGCCTCGACAGCCGCATCGATCGCGGCGATCCGCCGTGGCGTGACCGCAGCCGTCACCGGCGCCCCCGCGAGGATGGCGGCGAACGCCGCGAGCGCCACGCCAGCACGAGTCACCCTTCGCGATCCACTGTCATATCGCCACCCTGGAGCTGTTCAACTGGCCGGTTCTCGCGCGGTGCGCGGCGCGGATCAAGGTGCACAGGGCCGTCCCCCGGTGTCGAAGATATCGCGATCCTCGACGATCCGGCCATCGCGGATTGTCAGAAAATTCGCGATCGCGATCGTGAAGGGCTTGCCGTCGAGGGTCGCACGCGATGTGAAGCGGACGACGACATGATCACCGTCGACGAGCATCGTTTCGAGGTCGTCGTGGAGATCGGGGAAGGCCGCGAACAAAGCCGTATAGGTCCGCTCGACATCGGCGCGGCCGCGCGGCGCACAGAAATCGGGCGAGATCAGCCGGACATCGTCATGATAGAGTTCCGCCATCGCGGCGACATCATGCGCATTGAAGGCCCGGTAGAGACGCTCGGCGGTATCGCGGGGGCGCGCGACGGCGGCAGCCAGCGCGAAGAGCGGAGCGAACATCATCGGCCGGCGCCTTCGGGCATCAGCGGCAGCAGGATATCGGTCCGCAGATCGGCCTCGGCAATCTGTTCGGGATCGTCGAGAAAATGGTGGACGAGCGGCGCATCGGCGGGCTCGCGACCGGAGCGCGGCAGCCAGCCCCCGAGCAGATATTGGTCGACCGCCTCGAGCCCGTCATACCCGCCCACGTGGCGCACGCAGACATATTCACCGGCTGCGAGCATGACCGTCGCGAAGGGCGGCGGCGGGGTCGCCGATCCGACATCGAGCGCAGCGTCGTAGCGAAGCCGTTCGACCGGGACGCTCGCGGGATCGTCGAGCGGCAGACCGTAGATGCCGCCCAGCCGATCGATCAGCCCGGCCTGTTCCGCCCATTGCCAGACCGCGCCGAAGGTCGCGTTCAGCTTCTCATAGGGCCAGCCTTCGCGGCGCAGGGCGACGAGCGTCGTGGCATCGCGCAGCACCAGCCTGACCGGCGCTGTCGCCCGGTCATCGGCGGCTACGCGCGCGGGCTCGCCGGTGCGAAAGGCCGAAGGCGTCACTCCAGTCTCGCGGCGGAAGGCGCGCGCGAAGCTTTGCGGGGTGCCGTACCCCGCTGCCATCGCGACCTCGGTGATCGGTGTCGCTGTCGCGAGCGCCTGACCGGCGCGCTCGATCCGCAGTCGCGTCACCGTCCCGGCGACCGTCTCGCCGGTCAGCCCGCGCCAGATGCGATGGAAATGAAAGGGCGAGACGGCGGCCGCAGCCGCCAGTTCACCGAGCGAAGGCGGGTCGTCGAGCCTGCTTGCCAGAAGGTCGACCGCGCGGCCGATCCGACTCATCCATCGATCGAGACTGTCTTCGCGCATCGCCGGGATCTCCTCACCGCCCCGTATAGGGCGATTGGGGAGTCGGCGCGGTCCCGATCTTGCGGTTTTGGCACTGTCTGCAATGCGGGCCGACGATCGGCGCCGCCGTGTTTACCCTCAGCCGGCGACGACGATCGGATGTTCGAGGCGGACGCTGTCGAGCATCGCCTCGATCTCGGCGACCTGGCGGGTGCCGCCCGAGGGCGCGACCGACCAGTTGCAGTGCGGGTGGGTCTCGCGGTCGTGGAGGCGGACCGGGCCGATCGCCAGTCGCCAGCCGCGCTGGCTGCCGCCGGCCTTGCGGATCAACCGGCTGACCATGAGTTCCTGCAACTGGGTGACGTACATGCGCGCTCTTTCAGCTCGACCGGGTGGCATCGGTCATCGGTTCGGCCATTTCACGCGAATCGGGGGCGCGGGTGAACGGGATCGACCCGGTCTGGCGCTCGATCCGGCGATGGACCACCGGCTCGCTCTCGTGCAGCCCGTGGATCATCTCGCTGTTGGCGGCATCGGCGCGGGTGCGCCGCTGGTTGTGACGGATATAGTCGAGCCAGGTCGGCACATGATAGCGCTCGATCCACAGATCGGGCTCGCCCAGATCGCGCAGCAGCCGCCAGCCGCGCGCGCCGTCGCGGCGGCGGATGCGGCGGCGCTCGCCCATCGCCGCGAGGAAGGCGACGATATTGGCCTGGAGCACGCGATGTTCGATCGTGATCACGATCGGCCCGCTGCGGGGCTCGACCGGCACCGCGGTGTCGGGCTCGCGCCACAGGTCCTGCGGATCGAGATTGGCATCGCTGATGCTGGGAAAGGGCCAGAACAGGCCGGCAAGTGCACCGACGAACTGGAGCGCGGCGGCGATGTAGAGCGCGTCGACCGGGCCATGATGGTCGGCGATGACGCCGAAGATCCAGCTGCCGACCGCCAGCCCGCCGAACGCGGTCATCTGATAGACCGCGAGCGCGCGGGCGACGACCCAGCGCGGCGATGCCATCTGGACGCTGACGTTGAAGGTCGCAAGGGCGAGCACCCAACCCGCCCCGGCGAGCATCAGCGCGAAGATCGTCAGCGGCAGCAGCCGGCTGGCGGCGGTGCCGGCAGCCCCCAGGGTCATCGCCAGGGTCGCCAGCCGGACGATCGCCTCGGTCGAGAGGCGCTGCCGCAGCTTGCCGCTGATCAGCGCGCCGCCGACCGCGCCGATGCCGAAGCCGCCGAGCAATATGCCATAGGTGAGCGGCCCACCGGCGATCACGTCGCGCGCAACCAGCGGCATCAGCGCGGGGACCGCGCTGGCGGCGAGGCCGAACAGCATCGCGCGGAACAGCACGACGACGATCTGCGGCGACATCGCGACATAGCGTAGCCCCGCCACCATCGCGACGCCGAGCCGCTCGCGCGGCAGCAGCCGCGGCGGACGATCCGGCCGCCAGCGCGCGAGCACGACGATGAGGCCGACATAGCTGATCGCGTTGGTGAGGAAGGCCGCTGCCGCGCCTGCCACCGCGACGATCACCCCGCCGATCGCCGGCCCGGCGCTGCGGGCAATGTTGAACCCCATCGAGTTGAGCGCGACCGCGCTGGGCAGCGCCGAGCGCGGCACCATGTCGCCGACCGAGGCCTGCCAGGCCGGACCGTTGAACGCGGTGCCGCAGCCGATCAGGAAGGTGAAACCGAGCAGCGCCCAGGGGGTGAGCAGCCCTGCCCAGGCGCCGATCGCGAGGGTCACCGACACCAGCAGCATGAAGGCCTGCGCGGCGAGCATCACCTTGCGGCGATCGAGATTGTCGGCGACCGCCCCCGCCCACAGCGACAGCAGCATGATCGGCAGGCTGGTCGACGCCTGGACCAGCGCGATCATCTGCGGCGACCCGCCGAGCGAGGTCATCATCCACGACGCGCCGACCGACTGGATCAGCCCGCCGAAGTTCGACGCCATGCTCGAGAACCAGACCGCGCGGAAGATCGGCAGCGCGAAGGGCGAACTCGGTGGCGGGGAATCGTCCATGGCGGCTCAATGCCGCAGGCGGAGGAGAACGCCTAGCCCGTCAGCCATGAAATTTGCCAATCAGTGATCGGTGGCCCCGGTCGCACCGATCCCGGTTTCGGCGCGGATGCGCTGCGCGCGGAAGCCGGCGCGGTCGATCGCGGCGCGCGGCGAGCGATCGAGGGTCGAGATCAGCCAGATCGCCAGGAAGCCCAGCGGGATCGAGACGATCGCCGGCGAACTATAGGGAAAGGGCGCCGCCGGCAGATCCAGTATCTTTTCCCAGATCGACGGCGACAGCACGGTGAGAACGAAGGCGGTGCCCAGCCCGATGAAGCCGCCCCAGGTCGCACCGCGGGTCGTGCAGCCCTTCCACAGCAGCGACAGCAACAGCACCGGGAAATTGCCCGAGGCGGCGAGCGCGAAGGCGAGGCTGACCATGAAGGCGACATTCTGCTTTTCGAAGGCGATGCCAAGCAGGATCGCGACCGCGCCGAGCGCGACGGTGGTGATCCGCGATACGCGCAGTTCGTCGGCCGAACTCGCCAGCCCTTTTTTGAACACGGTCGCGTAGAGATCATGGCTGACCGCCGACGCGCCCGACAGGGTCAGCCCGGCGACCACCGCGACGATCGTCGCGAACGCCACCGCCGAGATGAAGCCGAGAAAGGCGTTGCCGCCGATCGCATGGGCGAGGTGGATCGCCGCCATATTGCCGCCGCCGCGCAGCGCGCCGTCGGCATCGAGATAGACGGGATCGGTCGCCACCAGCACGATCGCGCCGAAGCCGATGATGAAGGTGAGGATGTAGAAATAGCCGATCCAGGTCGTCGCCCACAGCACCGACTTGCGCGCCTCGCGGGCGTCGGGGACGGTGAAGAAGCGCATGAGGATATGCGGCAATCCGGCAGTGCCGAACATCAGCGCCATGCCGAACGAGATCGCCGATACCGGATCCTTGATGAACTGGCCCGGGCCCATGATCGCGCGGCCCTGGATCGCCGCCTCGGCGGCGCCATCGGCCTTGGCCAGCGCGATCGCGGTCTTGACCTCGACCGCCCGGGCGAACAGCGCCTCGGGCGAGAAGCCGAATTTCGCCAGCACCATGATCGCGATGAAGCTGGCGCCGGCGAGCAGCATCACCGCCTTGATGATCTGTACCCAGGTGGTCGCGAGCATGCCGCCGAACAGGACATAGGCCATCATCAGCACCCCGACGATCACCACCGCATAACCATAAGGCAGCCCGAACAGCAGCTTGATCAACTGGCCGGCACCGACCATCTGCGCGATCAGGTAGAAGAGCACGACCAGCATCGTGCTGAGCGCGGCGAAGCTGCGCACAGGCGGCTGGGCGAAGCGGTGGGAGGCGACGTCGGCGAAGGTGTAGCGGCCGAGATTGCGCAGCTTTTCCGCCATCAGGAACAGGATGATCGGCCAGCCGACGATGAAGCCGGTCGAATAGATCAGCCCGTCATAGCCGTCGGTGTAGATCTGCGCCGAGATGCCGAGGAACGACGCCGCCGACATATAGTCGCCGGCCATGGCGAGCCCGTTGCGAAAGCCGCTGATGCCGCCGCCCGCGGTGTAGAAATCGGCGGCGTTGCGGGTGCGCCGCGCCGCCCGCGCGGTGATCCACAGAGTGAAGCCGACGAACAGCGCGAACATCGCGATCGCGGTCCAGTTGACCGGCTGCTGCTGGCTCTGCCCCTCGATCGCCGCCGCGAGCAGGGGCGCCGGGGCGGCGGCGAGCAGGAGCGTGCAGAGGAAGCGCATCATAGCCCCGTCCGCTCCCGGATGCCGGCGAGCAGCCGATCATATTCGCGGTTGGCGCGCACGACATAGGCCGCGGTCAGCAGGATCGCGAGCAGGATCAGACCAAGCCCGACCGGGATGCCGACCGTGGTCACCCCGTCGCCGATCGGGGTCGCCAGCGCCGCCTTGTCGAAGGCGATCAGGGCGATGAAGGCGAAGAAGGCGGCGGCGACGATGCCCGCGAGCAGCCAGCCGAACCGGGTGCGCCGGGCAACGAGCAGCCGGTAATCGGGATCCTGCTCGATCGCCGCGAGAATAGCCTCGTCCATGCCGCCTCCCCTGTTTGGCCGGCAGTCTACAGCCGATCGGCGGGACGGCAAGCATCGGCTGGACGGAGATTTTTGTCGCAACCCCCGCGATAATGGGTGCGGAAAATTCGGCCCCATCCGTCTCCATCGACATTGCGTCGCCTTCGACCGCCGCATAACAATGTTGCACCGCAGCGGGGAGAATGGCGTGAACCATCTGGACAAGTTCAAACGCAGGGACCTGCTCAAGGGATCGCTCGCGGTCGGCGGACTGGTCGGTCTGCAGGGCTGCGGTACCGGGTCCGGCGGCGCGGTGGGCAGCGCGGGCAGCCGCTTCGCGACCCCGGCGGTGCTGCCGCTGCGGATGAGCGTCGACGATATCATCGACGTCAAATGCTGCATCCGTCCGTTCCGGCCGGAGGGACCGCGGCTCGACGCCGAGCAGATCGGCGACACGCTGGTCATCCATAACTACGGCCATGGCGGCAGCGGCTGGTCGCTGTCGTGGGGATCGGCCGAGATCGCGGTCGGCAAGGCGCTGAGCGTGGTACCCAAGGAGATCGCGGTGGTTGGCTGCGGCATCGTCGGGCTGACCGCGGCGGTGGCGGCGCAGCGCGCGGGCCTGAAGGTGACGATCTATGCCCGCGAGATGTTCCCGCGCACCCGATCGGTCCGCGCCAACGGGTCGTGGACCCCGGATTCGCGGATCGCGCTGACTGAACCCGCCGGCACCGCCTTCGGCGCGCTGTGGGAACAGATGGCGCGGATCTCGTGGAAGGCGTTTCGCGCCTATGTCGGCATGCCCGGCAATCCGGTCGACTTCAGCGACCAGTACAACCTGTCCGACACGCCGATCGAGCGGCATGGCGAAAAGGTCGATCCCGCCAAGGGCACCTACAAGCCCGGCGGGCTGCCCCAACAGAGCGGCGAGTTCGCGCATTATTCGGATCGAATCCGCGACATCATCCCGCAGGGGCAGGATGTCGCCCCCGAGGACAATCCGTTCGGCACCCGCTATGCCCGGCGCGCGTCGCAGATGTATTTCAACTTCTCGAGCTATGGCCATTTGCTGCTGTCCGAATTCTTCGAGGCGGGCGGCCGGTTCGAGATGCGCGATTTCCACTCGCCCGCGGACATGACGACGCTGCGCGAGAAGGTGGTGATCAACAGCACCGGCTTCGCCGCGCGCGACCTGTGGAAGGACAAGTCGATGATCCCGGTGCGCGGCCAGACCGGCTGGCTGGTGCCGCAGCCCGAGGCCAAATATGGCCTGCGCTATCGCGACGCCTCGATCCTGTCGAAGAGCGACGGGGTGATGGTGATGCATTTTCCGGGCGATCTCGGCGACATGCTGGGGGTCGGCGACAGCAGCGAGATCCCCGACCGCGCCGATGTCGAGGCCGCGATCAAGTCGGTCGCCCCGCTGTTCGCGCGGCGCGCCTGATGCCGTCCCCTCTCCTCTCCGCCCTGAAGGTCAAGCCGATGCGCAGCAAGATCGTCCTCGCCCTTTCGGTCGCCGCCGCCGGCATCGCGGTCGCCGCAGCCCCCGGCCGTTCGGCGACCACCGAACAGGGCGTCTATACCGAGGCACAAGCCGCCGAGGGCGCCACGCTCTACCAGGGCGCCTGCGCGATGTGCCATGGCGAGAAGCTTGCCGGCAGCTATGAGGTGCCCGCGCTCGAGGGCCGTTTCGTCGCGGCCTGGTCCGGCGGATCGGTCGAGCGGCTCTACACCTATGTCAGCGAGTCGATGCCGCTCTACGCACCGGGATCGCTGAGCCCCGAAGATAATGCGAAGATCGTCGCCTATATGCTCAAGGCGAACGGGATGCCGTCAGGTTCGAAGCCGCTGCCGACGGACGGGGCGGCGCTGAAATCGATCATGTTCGTGCCGCGGCCGCCGAGCGCGGTGCGGTAGCTCTATCCGTCATCCCGGGCTCGACCCGGATGACGGCAGGGGCGAAGCACGCCTATGACGTCGCCGGGCATTTCCCGAACCCCGGCCCGTGCACGAACTGCCCCGGCGTCGCGCCGGTATGCTCGCCATCCTTAAGAACCTGGACGCCGTTGACGAAGACGTGGCGCATGCCGGTCGCATAGACCTGCGGCCTGGCGAAGGTGCCGCGGTCGGCGATCGTTACGGGATCGAAGATGGCGAGATCGGCGCGGTTGCCGGTCCTCAGCATGCCGCGATCGTGGAGGCCGAGGTTCGACGCGGGGAGCGCGCTCAGGCGGCGGATCGCATCGGGCAGGGTCACGCGCTTCTCGTCGCGGACATATTTGCCGAGCAGCCGCGCGAAATTGCCATAAGCGCGCGGGTGGGTGCTCGACTTGAGGAAGACTCCCTCGGGCGCCTGGCTCGATGCGTCGGAGCCAAAGCTCATCCACGGCAGCGTCACCAGCCGGGCGACATTGGCCTCGTCCATCAGGAAATAGACCGCGTCGACCCGGCTCTGGTCCTCGACGACGAGGTCCATCGCGACCTCCTCAGCGGGCTTGCCGCGCATCGCCGCGACCTCGGCGAGGGTCTTGCCGGTCAGCGGCTTGAGCGCGGGGTTGCGGAAGCCAACCAGCAGGATGCCCTCTGGACCGGCGCCGAGAAAGTTGTTTTCCCAGCCCTTGCCCGGCGCCTTCATCTCGGCGGCGATCCGCGCGCGGGTCGCCGGATCCTGCAGCCGCGCGAACCAGGCCTCGCGGCCCCCGGCCTGGACCCAGGTCGGCATCGACGCGTCGAGCCCGGTCGAGGCGGCGGGATAGGTGTACATGTCGGCGGTAATGCGCAGGCCGGCCTTGCGCGCGGTCTCGACCCGGGCGATCGCCGCGCCCATCTTCGACCAGTTGGGCTTGGCCGCCGCCTTCATATGGTAGATTTCGGCGGGGGCGCCGGTGGCGCGAGCGATGCCGATCAGCTCGTCGATCGATTCGAGCAGGCGATCGCCCTCCGAGCGCATATGGCTGATATACATGCCGCCGCAGCCATGCGCGGCGGCGACCAAGGCGGTCAGCTCGGGGGTTTCGGCATAGGTGCCGGGGGCATAGATCAGCGCCGAGGCCACCCCCATCGCGCCTTCGTCCATCGCCTTGCGGACGAGCGTCTGCATCGCCGCGAGTTGCGCCGGGGTCGGATCGACATCGCCCTCGCCCAGCTCATGGACCCGCGCGGTGGTCGCGCCGACGAAGCTGGCGATATTGGTCGAAATGCCGCGCGCGGCGAGCATGTCCATATAGCCGCCGAAGCTGGTCCAACTCACCGGGAAGCGGATGTCGCCCTGGCGCTCCGCGACGAGCCTGGCCATCTCGGGGCTGAGCGGTCCACCCGAATTGCCCTCGCCCATCACCTCGAGGGTCACGCCCTGGCGGATGTCGCTCTGCGACCGGCCATCGGCGATCAAAGGCGTGCCCGCCCAGCTCAGCATGTTGATGAAGCCGGGCGCGACCGCGAGCCCCTTCGCGTCGATCTCATGCGCGCCCTTCCCCGTCACGGTGCCGAGCGCGACGATGCGATCGCCCTTGATCGCGAGATCGCCGATCATACCGGGCGAACCCGATCCGTCGTAGAGGGTGCCGCCACGGACGACGATGTCATAGGCTGGCGGCGGTGCGGCGCCGAGACCGAACAGCACGACCCCGACAAGGATAAGAGCGCTGGAGGGCGAGGATTTGCACAGCTTTTCCATTGTCGAGATGCTGGCACGCGCCGAAACCTACGGCAATGGGCGCAGCATATCTCAAACCATCAACTGGCCCCACCGCCAGGCATATGCTACGGCCTATGCCGAGGAGGCGATATGGGCAACGAACGTCATGTGAAGCTATTCAAAAATGGCCGCAGCCAGGCCGTTCGCATTCCGCGCGAGTTCGAACTGCCGGGCGAAGACGCAATCATGCGGATGGAGGACGGGCGGTTGATCATCGAACCCGCGCCACCGCAATCATTGCTCGCACTGCTCGCCACACTTCAGCCGATTGACGACGAATTCGCGCCGATCGACGATCCGCATCCCGACCCGGTCGATTTGTGAGCCGATATCTCCTCGATACCAACATCCTGTCGGATCTCGTTCGCCATCCCAGCGGCACGATCGCGCATCGGATCGCAGCTGTCGGCGAAGCCAACGTTCTGACAAGCATCGTCGTCGCCGCGGAATTGCGGTTCGGTGCCGAGAAAAAGGGGTCGTCGAGGCTTTCGCTTCAACTCGAAGCCATACTCCGGATCTTGCCGATCATGGCGTTATCAGAAGGAGCCGATCGGCATTACGCTCGGCTACGCATAAAGCTCGAACGTGGCGGAACGCCTATCGGCGGCAACGATATGTTGATTGCCGCTCACGCCCTGTCGCTCGATTGTACGCTGGTGACCGACAATATGCGGGAGTTCTCGCGAATAACCGGCCTCAGCGTCGAGAACTGGCTGCGCTAGAGCATTTTCAAGTCAGGTGGAATCATCTGACGGCTCGGAAAATACGGAAAACAAAGACAATTTAGAAGATGTCCCGATCAATCCGATCAGGACATGCTCTACTCGCCAAGCGGCCTTATCGCGTCTCGCGCTCGCGCCGCATGATCACGTAGAGCGCGCCGGTGCCGCCATGGCGCGGATGGGCGTTGCGGACCGCGGCGATGCGGGCGGCATGGCGCGAGCTGCCGAGCCAGTCGCCCATTGCCGCGCGGATCGCGCCGCGCTTCGGGCGGCCGTCGGCACCGAAATCCTGCTCGCGCGGCGGCTTGCCGGTGACGACCAGCAGCACCCGCACGCCATCGGCGACCGCGCGTTCGAGTTCGCGGTCGAGCGCATTATGCGCGCTGAGCAGGGTGTGGCCGTGGAGATCGATGGTGCGATCGGGGTCGGTCATGCCGCGGCGGATCCGCCGGTCCCAACCGCCGTCGAGCGTGTCGGACGGCGGATGCTTCGCCTTGACCGGCGGGGTGACCGGGGTCGGTCGCGGCGCGCTGGACGCTCGCAGCCGCTTGCTCGGCTCAGGCGTGCCGGGAGCGGGATCGATCAGATCGGTTTTCGACAGGGGCACGCGGCCATGGTCGGGCCGCAGCGGCCGGACGGTGGCGGTCACGCGCTTCCAGAGCGCGCGCCCTTCCGCATCGAGATCAGGACGCCGCGGTCCCGCCACGTGCCGCCCCCGGCGCTCCCGACATGAACCGCGCAGCCGCGACCTTGGGGATCAGCAGCCATGCCTTGCCGCGCCCGCTCATCCCGCCGGCGATCGTGCGGGCGTCGGCGCCCGCGCCCCAGAAGGTGTCGAAGCGGTTGGCACCCTTGATCGCGCCGCCGGTGTCCTGCGCGACCCACAGGCCGCTCGCCTCGGCGCGGTCGAGCTGCAGGATCAGCGGCGCGCCCAGCGGCACGAACGCCGGATCGGCCGCGACCGAGATCCGGCCGGCGACCGCGACGCCCATCGCCCCGATCGGGCCGGCGCCGGTCAGTTCGCGGAAGAAGACGAAGCTCTTGTTCTCGCGCATGATCGCGTCGCCCTCGGCGGGGTTGGCGCGCAGCCACGCCATCACCCCCTGCATCGACAGCTGACCCGGGCCGAGCAGCCCGCGGTCGCGCATCAGCTTGCCGATGCCGACATATTCGCGACCGTTCTGGCCGTCATAGCCGATCCGCATGACCTGGCCGTCGGGCAGCCGCAGCCGTCCCGACCCCTGGACCTGGAGGAAGAAGAATTCGATCGGATCGGCAGCCCAGCCGATTTCGAGGCTGCGCCCCTTGAGCGCGCCGTCTTCGATCTGGCCGCGATCGGGATAGGGCGTGAGCTTGCCGTTCTCGACCTTGCCGCGCAGCTTGCGCCCCTTGAGATCGGGATAGAAATCGCCGAGATCGCCTTCGACCAGATCGGGCGGCCGCTTGTAGACCGGGGTGTCATAGCCCGGCTGGCGGGTACGCGAGCCGGCGATTTCCGGCTCGTAATAGCCGGTCGCGAACGCCTGGCCGTCACCGACCTGGACCGCCGCAAGCTGGGTCGCGAAGAAATTGCCGGCATCATTGTCTGCCCAGACCTTCGCCGCAGCGCAGGCACCGGTCCAGTCGCCGCTCTGGGTGAGGCCGCTCTGATCGGTCCGCTTGAGCAGCGCCGGGCAGGACAGCCGGAAAGCGGTCAGCGCCGCGGTCGCCGACAGCGGCGGCACCGAGAAGGTCGCCAGATCAGGCCCGGGGCGCACGCCGCTGGTCGCCGCGGTCGTCGGCTTGGCCGGCACGACCGGGGTCGCCTCGACGGGCTTGGGCGTATGATGGGTGGTGGGCGGAGCGACATGACCGCCCGGCGTGCCGGGGGTCGGCACCACCGAACAGGCGGACAGGGCGACGGCGACCGCAAGGGTCGCCGCACCCGGCAATAGGCGGCGGATCACGCGGCCTCGTCGGTTTCGATCAGGATCCAGTTGGGATCGGCCGAGCGCACCTGCCGGCCGAAGGTCCAGACGTCATGGGTCGGCACCGCATCGGTCAGCGAGCCGGCGATGACGTCGCCATCGGTGTTGCGGGTGACCGCGGCGATATCGGCCTCGAAGCGGACGGTGACCTGCGCGGCCTGGCCGCTGAGCACCGCCTGGTCGATCACTGCATTCTCGATCGTGACCAGCCGGTTGTCGAGCACCTGGCCCGCGGCCTTGCGCGACTCGATCGCGCCGGCGAACGCGTCATAGACATCGTCGTCGGTCAGTTCGCGCAGCGTGTCGAGATCGCCGCGCCAATAGGCTTCGAGGATCATCCGATAGGCCGAACGCGCGCCTTCGAGGAAATGCGCGGCATCGAAGGCGCCATCGGCCGAGGCGATCTGGCGGATACCGGTTTCGGCCCGCGGTTCGACCAGCGCGGCACGCGCGGGAAGCTGCGGTGCGCCGGCATCGGGGAGCGAGCGGCCGGCACCGACGGTGGCGGGAGCGGGCTCGGCGGGACGTGCGATGGTCTGTTCGTGACCGGTGCGACGGCCCAGCACGCTCCACAGCCGGAACGCGACGAAAAGAAACACCATCGCTAGAACGACAATCGTGGTCACCGGGCCTCCAATATGCCTGATCAACCCCCAACATAGGAGCATGTCGCCGGATATTCAAATAGTGACGCATAATATCGGCGACGTTCAATGCCGGACCATGATTGACGCGAACCGAACGCTTCGACACCAGACGGTATCGCAGCGAAAAATCCCCCGGACAGGACAAGACAGATGATCAGGTTTTCGGCGGGCACGCTCGCCCTCGCGGCTCTTTGCGCCACGTCGGCCCCGGCCGGAACGGCCGGACCGCCTCCTGCCCCCCTCGTCATCGGCCCCGACCAGATCGTGGCAGGCAGTGTCGGCGGCCGGCCGGTGAGGTTCCAGATGCTCGCCAACGGGGTCTCGCTGCCGATTCTCAATCCCGACACCGCGCGGACGATCGGGCTGAAGCCCGGCTGGTTCGGCGCGCACGCAATGGTCGGACCGGTGATGGTGCCCGGATCGAATGCGGTGATCGACTATGCGGTTGCAGGCGCGAAGGCGAAACGGCGCGCGCTGTGGTTCGAGCGGCCGATCGCGACCGCCGCCGACGGCGCGCTGAGCCCGGCATCGGTTCCCCAGCCGGTCGTCATCTTCCAGCTGCGCCCCGCCCGACCCGGCGAGCAGCGCTATATGCTGCCGATGACCCCGCCGGCGGGTTGGGGCGGCCTCGGCACGACGATCGCGATCGGCGGACAGAAGCTGCTCGTTCAATGGGACTTCAGCCACGCCGCCTCGATCGCCACCGCAGCCGCCGGCGCGGACATCGCCGCGGGCACCGGCGCGCAGTTCAAGGGCGCCGCCCGCCCCGAACCGATCCGTCTCGGCATCGAGCGGCCGGTCCGCCCGCTGATGCTGCCCGCACCGCTGGCGATCGGACCGCTCCGGCTCGCCACGATCCTCACGCGGGTGCGCGACAGCGGCGACGCCAGCGCGATCGGCGACGCCGATCTGGCCGATGGCGATCCGGGGGAAATCGTCGTGACGGGCAAGAATGCCAAGAAGAGCAAGGCCCAGCACTGGCTGATGATCGGCCGCGACGCGACCGCCGGCTGTTCGAGCATCGTCTTCGACAAGCCCGCCGCCCAGATCATCCTCAATTGCCTGCCGCCCGGATGATCTGGGCGGCTCGACTTGCCCCGCCTGCGCCTGCCTGCTAGGCGCGGGCGGCTTTGCCGGGCGCCAGTAGCCCCGGCCTCACCAGACAACAGGATTTGACCATAATGGCCGAAGATCAGGGCGCCCCCGAAACGCTGACCAATGGCGAGGACAATCTGCCGCAGGTCGCGATGATCGCCCAATATGTGAAGGACCTGTCCTTCGAGAATCCCAACTCGCCGATGATCTTCCAGGCGCCCGAGCAGCCCAAGATTGACGTCCAGTTCAACATCGGTTCGCAGCCGGTGGGCGAGGACATGTACGAGGTCGCGCTCAAGATCGAGGTCGCCGCGACCTTCGGCGACCAGACGGGCTACGCGGTCGAGCTGCTCTATGCCGGCCTGTTCGGCATCCGCAACGTGCCCGAGGAGCATATCCCGCCGTTCCTGCTCGCCGAAGCGCCGCGCCTGCTGTTCCCGTTCGCGCGCCGGATCGTCTCCGACGCGATCCGCGACGGCAATTTCGCGCCGTTGCTGCTCGAGCCGATCGATTTCGCGCAGCTGTTCATGCAGCAGTCCGAACAAGCGGATCAGCTGGCGAACGTCGAACCGGCCGGCGAGGCCTGAGGTTCGGCGAAGGCCTTTCCATGCCTTCTCTTCTCCGTCGCCTCAGCGCAGGCTGGGGTCCATGGCTGTTTCCACTTTCGGTGTCATCGCCTGCCGGGAAAGACATGGACCCCAGCCGCAGCCTGTCCTCGGACGGGGCGAAGCCCCGATCCGGGGGCTGGGGCGACGGAAAGTTTCGTAGATGAACCTCTTGCGCGCATCGGCGACGATCGGCGGGCTGACCCTGGTCAGCCGGGTGCTGGGTTTTGTCCGCGACATGCTGATGGCGCGGTTCGTTGGCGCGGGCTTCGCGTCGGACGCCTTCCTGATCGCATGGCGGCTGCCCAATCTGTTCCGCGCATTGTTTGCCGAGGGCGCCTTTTCGGCTGCGTTCGTGCCGATGTTCAACCGCACCGTCGCCGAGGGCGACAAGGCGCGCCCCGATAGCGGGCTGACTGCAGGCATCGCATTCGCCGAAGATGTTTTGTCAGTGCTGCTGCCGATCCTGATCGTCTTCACCGTGGTGATGATGCTCGCGGCCGGGCCGATCGTCTGGACGATGACCGGCGGCTTCCCCGACGGCGGACCCGAAAAACTCGCACTCGCGACCCAATATACGCGGATCACCTTTCCCTATCTGATGCTGATCTCGCTGGTGTCGCTGCTCGGCGGCATCCTCAATTCGCTCAACCGTTTCTGGGTCAATGCGGCGGCGCCGATCCTGCTCAACATCTGCCTGATCGTCGGCCTGGTCTTCTTCCGCGGACATAGCGACGTCGAGACCGCGCGCACCCAGGCGATCGCGGTGACGGTGTCGGGGGCGATGCAACTCGCCTGGCTGGTGCTGGCCTGCTGGCAGGCCGGGGTTCGCCTCAGGGTCCGGCTGCCGCGGATGAGCCCCGAGGTGAAGAAGCTGCTCAAGCTGATCGGCCCGGCCGCGCTCGGCGCCGGCGCGGTCCAGTTCAACCTGCTGATCTCGACCACGCTCGCCGCGCGTTTCCTGCCCCAGGGATCGGTCTCCTATCTTTATTATGCCGACCGGCTCAACCAGCTTCCGCTCGGGCTGATCGGGATCGGCGTCGGCACCGCGATGCTGCCCGGCCTGTCGCGCCAGCTTGGCGGCGGCGACCACAAGGCCGCGCTCGATACCCAGAACCGCGCGATCGAGCTGGTGCTGCTGCTCACCTTGCCCGCCACTGCGGCGCTGATGGTGTCGGCGACTCCGCTGATCCGCGCGCTGCTCCAGCATGGCGTGTTCGACGCCGCCGACACGATCGCCAGCGCGCAGGCGCTCGCCGCCTTCTCGCTCGGCCTGCCCGCCTATGTGCTGATCAAGGTGCTGACCCCGGGCTTCTATGCGCGCGCCGACACCAGGACGCCGGTGCGGATCGCGCTGGTGGCGATGCTGGTCAATCTGGTGCTCAACCTCGCGCTGATCTGGCCGATGGCGCATGTCGGCCTCGCGCTGTCGACCGCGATCTCGGCCTGGGTCAATGCGATCCTGCTCTATGCAACGCTGCGTCGGCGCGACCATTTCGCGATCGACGATCGGCTGCGCCGCACCAGCGTGCGGCTGATCGCGGCGACCCTGATTCTCGCCGCACTGCTGCTCGCGATGAACCCGTGGATCGATCCGTGGACCGGCCGCTCGCTGGTCGAACGGGTGGCGGCGCTGTCGGTGATGATCAGCGCGGCGATGATCGTCTATTTCGGCGCGGTGTTCGGGCTGGGCGCGTACAAGCTCAGCACGCTGAAGGGGCAGTTGCGGCGGCGGCGATAGATGCCGGGGCCCCATAGGCGATCTCGAAGATGCTGACGCATCCTCGATCGATTTGCTCAAGCGCCTTCGAACAGCCGCGCGAAGAAACGCGCCTCTTCCTGCCAGTCATGGGCTTCGGCCGGCGGCGCCTCATCGAAATAATGCGACCGGCGTTCGGCGCCGAGCTGATCGACGAAGGAGAAGCCGAAGAAGGATGCGCGATCGAGGCGCCGAAACCGCCGCATCATGTTGGTGACGAGGAGCCCGGTGCTCGGCCGCGAACCCAATGCCTGCATCAGGTCGACACGCTCGGCGTGGCGGATATAGCCGATCGGACGGCCTGCCCGCGCGGCTTGTTGGATATTGGCCCATAAGCGGTTGCGATAGAGCCATTGCGGCCGCCAGTAGACCAGCATCACATGCGGTGGCAGCGTCTCGAACAGCTGTTGCACCGCCTCGTCGGCGGCGACCGTCACGACGATATCGGTCTTCGCGCCATAATCGCGCTGGAAAGCCTCTCCGGTGCTGAAATTGTTGAACCGGATGACGATGTCGTGCGCGTCGATCGACGCACCGGCGCCGCGGCCCAGTTCGCAAGGCGAATTCCCGACCACCGCGATACGCAGCCCCGGATCGGCGAGCAGCGCCTGGAAACGCTCCGCTCCCTCCTCCAGCCGGCGATGAAGCCAGGCATTCTCCTTCGCTGCGGCCGAAACCGTGTCGTCGTCCGTCGCGACGATCATCGTCGCCAGCGGCGGAGAATGTTCTTCGCCCACCCGCTTGCAGGCCGGAACGGCGAGCGCATCCCTGGCCAGCGGCAGATCGCCGCGATCGGCGGCGATGCAGCCGGCGACCAGGGCAAGCCGGCCATGACGCGGATGCATCGAGAGCGAGTCGCGGACGAGATCGACGAGCGGATCGTTCGCGCCCTCGATCTCCCAGCGAAAATCGATCACATCGGCGCGAACGTCGGGGCAGGCCCAGGCCGGGCTCGCGATCAGCCGCGCCGCGAATCCGCCATCGTCCTTCTCGCCGATCCAGCAGTCGCCGAGCAGCAGGATGGCGTCATGATCGTCGATCCAGCCCGGCCGCTCGATGCCGAGGTCGAGACCGACCACCGCCACCCCCAACCGGTGACGGTTCACCCGCAACAGGCGCCGCGCAATGAGCAGGCGTGCGGCCACGGCGCCCGCCCGGCCATGCTGAGCAAGCGCCGCGGCGATCAGCGCCCGGGCGCGATCGAGCAGCACCGCGTCGTCCTGCGGCTCGACCGCGTCGAGCACGAAAAGGCGGAGCGGCTCCCACCAGTCGTCACCGGCTTCGGGCGGAATGATCGGCGCCCAGATATCGTCCCAGCCGTCGGAACGCGCCAGCGCCTGTGCGAAACGCCCGCTCTGCTCTGGATGGTCCAGCCGCATGGCCATCAGCCGGGTCGCCGCCTCGGCGATCCGCCCGCCCCGAAGCGCACAGGTCGCCGATTTGAAGCGTGCCTCGTCATTGCCGTCATCGCTGTCGGCAGCCGCTTGCCAGAGGTCGGCGGCCTCGATCAGCGCGCGGCGCGCCTCCGCCATGCGCGCGAGATTGCGCAGTGGCACCAGCGCGGGCGGACGGGTTGCCGGCCGCCGCCCCCGCCGCGCCAGATCGGGAAGGTCCCATGCCGGCTGCCGCTCCATCCAGTCGAACAGATGCTCGAAACTGCCGCCGTTCTTGCGTGCCCAGGCGATCACCGGCGACATTTCGCCGACATTCCGGCAAACCGGGATGATCGACCGTGCCGACCGCAGCAGATCCTCGAACTTATGGGTGTTGCCGCGAAAGGCGACGAAGGGTGTCCGCGCCCGGCAAGCCGCATACATGGCGTGATGCCGGCCCGTCACCAGCAAGCTCGCGGTTCGCAAGGTCAGGACCGCGGAAGACCAGGACATCGTGCGCAGATCGAGCTTGTGGAAACCTTCGTAGCGATCGTGTGAAAGCCACGCGAAACCGCCGAGATCGCCGGCCCACATGTCGGTGATCGCGACGCCGCCGTCGAGATCGACGAAAGGCGCGGTCTCGTCGATCTCGTCGAAATAGGACAGGTCCAGGGCCTGGCGCGCCGGAATGCCGTGTTTCTCCGACAGTTCGGCATTGCTCATCGCACCGCGCACGGTGAGATCGGCGAGCGCATTCAGTGTGTCGTCGTAGAAGCGAGGCGTTTCCTGCCATACGCTGTTGATCAGGAGCGTCTTCTTCTCCCGTGCCTGGGCCTGGACCAGCGCGCGCATCTTAAGATGAAAATCGCGCGAGCCATGGTGCATCGATCCCTCGCCATTGACGACGAGCGCGTCATAATCCTCGCCTTCGCCGGTGATCGTGCCCGCCTTTTCCAGACAGGCGCGGATGACCCGCGAGACTGCCGCCGAGCCGCAATGATAATCGGCATGATCGCCCAGAAATCTGAAACGCATTACCCGGCGCACTCCGCGGATGCCCATCGGCTTGCGCGCGAGGCTAGGGCCTGGCCGCGCAAAATGCGAGATGGTGACGAGCCATGTTCGGGCCATTGCCCGTTTCCCCGTGGAAAACGGCGAAAAACTGCGGCCCGGACCGTGCCGATGCGCGCTCTTCCGGTTGCGATGTCCGGTTCAGGCGATATTCTCGACGCAATCGCGCGGATCCGCCGCGCGTAAAGGGGGTCATCGTGCGTTTCCGGTTGATCGACGAAGCCGACACGGTCATCGGCCAGGCTGCGGGCGCCGTTCTGCGCGCGAGATTGTCAGGTACGGGCAGCATCGTCGGGGCCACCAGCGAATATGACGCGCTGGTCGTCAATGGCGGCGAGATGATGGCCAACGGCGATCGCGCCTTCACCGAACGCATGGCGGCGATCGCGCTTGCCCAGCGCGAGGGCAGATCGACCTATCTGGTCAACAGCCTGTGGCATGCCAATCCGCGCCTTTACGACCCGATTCTCGGCCGGCTCGACCGGCTGGTGGTGCGCGGTCCGGCCAGCCGGGCCGAACTCAAGGCCCGGCACGGCCAGAACAGCGAGCAATATCTCGATCTCGCCTATTTCGCGCCGATCGACGACAAGGCGCCGTTCGTCGACCTGAACGGCGCGGTCGTGCATGATCGCGCATGGTCGGCCGAACTGGGCGGCCTGGTCGCCATCCCCGCCGAGCCGCACGGATCGGTCGCGCTCGATCTTGCCGGCATGAGCTGGTCGTCGCTGGTCAGGACGTTGGCCACCGCATCGATCCTGATCAGCGGGCGGATCGAGACGATATACGCCGCCTGCAAGGCAGGGATTCCGTTCGTGCCGATGCCGACCCGTCGCCCCCAGGCGCTCGCCGACCTGCTGCAGATCACGCGCAGCCCGATCCCGCTCTGCTCGCGGATCGATCAGCTCGGCG
This sequence comes from Rhizorhabdus sp. GW822-FHT03C02, assembly GCF_058801765.1. Lineage (NCBI taxonomy): Bacteria > Pseudomonadati > Pseudomonadota > Alphaproteobacteria > Sphingomonadales > Rhizorhabdaceae > Rhizorhabdus > Rhizorhabdus sp. GW822-FHT03C02. The sequence continues at coordinate 284,253 of NZ_JBXANN010000001.1, read as the reverse complement.
ATATGCTGCGCTGGGTGCGCGGTACCCGCCCCGCCTTCGACCGCATGTTCGACCGGATGCGCAAGGCGCCGGCCTGGCCGGGAATCGACCCCGCCAAGCCGCGCAAGGCCATCCGGTCCCAGCCGGTGACCGAAACATTGCCGACCGAAAGCCAGGCCCAGCTCGCGACCGCCGAAGGCCGCCCGGAGGACGCCGCCCGGCTATGGCTGGTGCGCGCCGCGGAGGCACCCGACAATCCCGACTTCCTCATCCGGCATCTGCGCGAGAGGATCAGGCTCGACCAGATCGAAGCCGCGGTCGCGATCATCGGCGAACAACGCACGATCCCGGGCCATTTTCGCCGATATAGCGATCTGCTCGCGGCGCTGGCGCGCAACGACGCCGCCTGGCTGCCGTCCGATCCCACGCCTGGCGAAAGCTGGTGGCCGACGGCCCGGCAGGCGCTGTTCGCGGCGGACATGCACGCGTTCCAGGATGCGCTTGCACTCGCCCGCGACGCGATCATGCTCGCCCGTTCCGCGAGCGGACCGGCCGCGTGGACGGTCGGCTATCTGCTGACCCTGCGCTTCCTGCATCGCGGCCATTTCGACCATGCGAGCGCGCTGCCGTCGATCGTGCCGACCGACGATATGCCCGCCTGGCTGCTCGACCATGACCGGATGGAGATATGCCGCCAGGCCCGCACCGTGCACGACGACGAGGCCGGGCTCTCCGACCGGTTACGCGCCAGCCCGATCGGCGACGATCCGGCGACCTTGATCGCGCTCAACCTCTATCATTGGGAACGGGTCGGCGCTTCGCGCCCGCTCGCCCAGGCCGCCTGGCAGGACGCCGGACGACATCCCGACCATCATGGACTGGCAACCCAGGCGGCGCAGTTGCTGGTGGCGACCGGACAGCCGGATCGGGCGCGAACCGCGTTTCGCATCCGGCCGGCGGTGCTCGAGGAGGCCGCGACCTGCCCGCCGCTGGCGGCGGCCCTGGCCGGCGCCGGCCCCGCTTCGCCGGCGCGCGATGCGATGGCCTGGCTCGAGACGCAGCTCCAGGAGGGACGCAACCGGTTCGAGTCCCTGCTCGCCGATCCGGCGCTGCGGATCGCCACGGTCGGCAATTCGGCGTGCGAGCTCGGCCGGGGCCAGGGTCGCGCGATCGACGCGCACGATCTGGTGATCCGGTTCAACCGCCACGACCTGTCGGGCGCCTATGCCGCCGACTATGGCAAGCGCACCGATATCCTGGTCTTCGTGCAGATCGGCGACGTCGCGACGATGCTGCCCAACGATCTGCCATCCGAGACGATGATCGTGCTGTGGCATCCGCGCTTCCGCTGGAAGCATCGCCAGTGGAACGATATTCTCGCCGCGGCGCGAGGCGGGCGCAGCTTCGGCTATATCGAGGACCAGCCGGCGATCGATCTGGCGCGACGGCTCGGCCGGGTTCCGAGCGCCGGGCTGCTGGTCGCATCGATGATCAAGCAGGCGCGGGGTACGCTGTCGCGCGAGAATATCTTCGGCTTCTCGATGATCGACCAGATCGCGACCCCAGCCGCCTCCTCGCATTATTTCGAAGCGGCGCGCCCGTCGTCGATCCACGACTGGGCCACCGAGCGGCGTCATTTCGATGGGCTGTTCGATGACGGCTGAAGGCCCGGCGATCGCCGACCATCCTTGACCCGCCTCCCCGCGTGCAGCAAAAGCCGCGGCACCATGACCAAGCGCACAGTCTCGGGCATCCAGCCCACCGGAAACCTGCACCTCGGCAACTATCTGGGGGCGATCCGGCGTTGGGTGGCGATGCAGGACGAAGGCGAGTGCCTGTTCTTCCTCGCCGATCTCCACGCGATCACCGTCCACAACGATCCGGCGGCGCTGCGCGCGAACATCCGCGAGATGGCGGCGGCGCTGATCGCCTGCGGGATCGACAGCGACAAGGCGACGCTGTTCCGCCAGCGCCAGGTGCCGCAGCATGCCGAGCTGTGCTGGCTTCTCAACGGCACCGCACGGATCGGCTGGCTCAACCGCATGACCCAGTTCAAGGAGAAGTCGGGCAAGAATCGCGAGGGCGCCTCGATCGGCCTCTATGCCTATCCGGTGCTCCAGGCCGCCGACGTGCTGCTCTACAACGCGACGCATGTGCCGGTGGGCGAGGACCAGAAGCAGCATCTCGAACTGGCGCGCGACATCGCGACCAAGTTCAACACCGATTTCGGGGTCGAGCTGTTCACCTTGCCCGAGCCGATCATCGGCGGCCCGGCGGCACGGGTGATGTCGCTGCGCGAGGGTACCGCGAAGATGTCGAAGTCCGATCCGTCGGACATGAGCCGGATCAACCTGACCGACGATGTCGACACGATCATGTCGAAGGTCCGCAAGGCCAAGACCGATCCCGAACCGCTGCCCGAGACGATCGAGGGGCTCGAGGGCCGGCCCGAGGCGCGCAACCTCGTCGGCATCTATGCGGCGATGACCGACGTCACCCCGGCCGAGGTGCTGGCGACGTTCGGCGGCCAGGGCTTCGGGTCGTTCAAGCCGGCGCTCGGCGAGCTGCTCGCGGAGAAGCTCGGGCCGATCGCGGCGCGGCTAACCGAACTCAAGGCGAATCCGGACGAGATCGACGCGATCCTGCTCAAGGGCGCCGAGAAGGCGCAGGCGCTGGCGAAGCCGACGCTGGCCAGGGCCTATGAGGCGATGGGGCTTTAATCAGTCGTCCCGCCCCCCGGATCGGGGCTTTGCCCCGTTCGAGGACGGGCATCATCCGGGACCGCCTAAGATCGAAAGTCGCGCTCCGACCTTGCGCGGCCCCGGCCTCCGCCGGGGCGACGATTTCATTCCGCTGCAGCTTTCTTCGCGGGTGCCTTCTTGGCCGGCGCTTTCTTTGCCGGAGCCTTCTTGGCCGCCGGCGCCTTCTTCGCAGGCGCCTTCTTCTTGCCCTTCGGCGGGCCCTTCGCCGCGCGTTCGGCGAGGAGGGTGAGCGCAGCCTCGAGGGTCATGTCGTCGGGGCTGGCCGATTTGGGCAAGGTCGCGTTGGTGACGCCGTCGGTCACATAGGGGCCGAAGCGGCCCTCCATCAGCTTGACGTCCTTTTCGGTCTCAGGGCTCTTGCCGAACAGCTTGAGTGGCTCGCGCGCCGCACCGCGACCACCCTTCGACTGAGCGGCCTCGGCGAGCTTGACCACCGCGGCGTTCATGCCGACCTCGAACACTTCGGCGGTCGAGGTCAGCCGGCCATATTTGCCGTCATGGAGCAGATAGGGGCCATAACGGCCGATCGACGCGGTGATCGGCAGGCCGCTCTCGGGGTGCATGCCGACGGTGCGCGGCAGGTTGACCAGCCGGAGCGCCATCGCGAGGTCGAGCTCGTCGCCGGGCACGTCCTTGGGGATCGATCCGCGCTTGGCGTCCTTGCCGTCGCCGAGCTGGATATAGGGCCCGAACCGCCCCGCTCGCTTCGACACTTCGAGGCCGGTGTCGGGATCGGTGCCGAGCACCACCGGCCCGGCATCGGCGCCGTCATTGGCGCCGCCCGCCTGCGCGAAGCGGCGGGTATATTTGCACTCGGGATAGTTCGAGCAGGCGATGAACGCACCGAACTTGCCGCCGCGCAGCGACAGCTGGCCCGCGCTGCATACCGGGCATAGCCGCGGATCGGTGCCATCGCCCTTGTCGGGGAACAGATAGGGCGCGAGGAACTCGTCGAGCGCCTTGGTGACGTCGGACGGCTTCTGTTCCATCACCTCGGCGGTCTTCGGCTTGAAGTCGCGCCAGAACGCCTCGAGCACCTCCTGCCAGCCGGCACGGCCGCCCGACACCTCGTCGAGCTCGCCTTCGAGCTGGGCGGTATAGTCGTAGTTCACATAGCGCTCGAAGAAGCGCTCGAGGAAGCTGGTGACCAGCCGCCCGCTCTCGTTCGGGGTGAAGCGGTTCTTCTCGACCGTGACATAGTCGCGGTCCTTCAACGTCTGGAGCGTCGAGGCATAGGTCGAGGGACGGCCGATGCCGAGCTCCTCCATCCGCTTGACCAGGCTCGCCTCGGAGTAACGCGGCGGCGGCTGGGTGAAATGCTGTTCGGCGTCGACCTTCTTCTTGGCCGGGGTATCGCCCTCGCGCATCCGCGGCAGGCGGCGCGAATCCTCGTCGCCCTCGTCGTCGCGGCCTTCCTCGTAGAGCGCCAGATAGCCGGGGAAGAGCACGACCTGGCCGGTCGCGCGCAGCGCGTGCTGGCCGGTGCCGTCGGCGAGTTCGACGGTGGTCCGCTCCATCCGCGCCGACGCCATCTGGCTGGCGAGCGCGCGCTTGAAGATCAGGTCGTAGAGCCGGCCATGGTCGCCGCTGCCGGCGCGATCCTTCGAGAAATCGGTCGGGCGGATCGCCTCATGTGCTTCCTGGGCATTCTTGGCCTTGGTCTGATACTGACGCGGCTTGTCGGGGACGTAGGAGGCGTCGTAGCGGTTGGCGATCGCGCCGCGCGCAGCGTTGATCGCCGAGCCGTCCATCTGGACGCCATCGGTCCGCATATAGGTGATCGAGCCGTCCTCGTAGAGCGCCTGCGCCAGCCGCATCGTGTGGCTGGCCGAGAAGCCGAGCTTGCGCGCGGCCTCCTGCTGCAGGGTCGAGGTGGTGAACGGCGCCGGCGGGTTGCGGCTGACCGGCTTGGTCTCGACCGAGACCACCGAGAAACGCCCCGCCTCGACCGCGGCCTTGGCGGCGAGCGCGTCGCCCTGCTGGCCGATCGTCAGCCGGTCGATCTTCTCGCCCTTCCAGCGAACCAGGCGTGCGAGGAACGGCACGCCATCCTGCTCCATATCGGCGGTGATCGACCAATATTCCTGGGCCTTGAACAGTTCGATCTCGCGTTCGCGGTCGACGACGAGGCGCAGCGCCACCGACTGGACGCGGCCGGCCGACTTGGCGCCGGGCAATTTGCGCCACAGCACCGGCGACAGGGTGAAACCGACCAGATAGTCGAGCGCACGGCGGGCGCGGTAGGCGTCGATCAGATCCTCGTCGAGCGCGCGCGGATTCGCCATCGCGTCGAGCACCGCCGGCTTGGTGATCGCGTTGAAGGTGACCCGCTGGACATCCTTGGGCAGCGCCTTGCGCTTCCTGAGCACCTCCTGGACATGCCAGCTGATCGCCTCGCCCTCGCGATCGGGATCGGTCGCGAGGATCAGCGTGTCGGCGCTCTTGGCCTCGTCGGTGATCGCCTTGAGCTGCTTGACCTTATCCGCATAGGATTCCCATTCCATCGCGAAGCCGTTGTCGGGGTCGACCGACCCGTCCTTGGCCGGCAGATCGCGGACATGGCCATAGGACGCCAGCACCTTGTGCCCCGGCCCCAGATATTTCTCGATGGTTTTTGCCTTGGCAGGCGACTCGACGACGACAAGCTTCATGGATGTTCCCGACAATCTTCTACGCGTGCGTACACGTACGAGGGTGGAGAGTCGGTGCGCCGCTCGTCAAGCGCCGATCCGCAATCGGACGCGGCAAATGCACCGCAAGCGAATCCACCACAAGGGAACGTCGGCCGAGTTTTCCGGTTGAAGCGGCGATGATGGAGGACAGGATGCAGCAGCAGATTTCGGTCGTCACCCTCGGCATCGCCGATGTTGTGCGATCGCGCCGCTTCTACGTCGACGGCTTCGGCTGGACGCCGGTGTTCGAGAATGACGAGATCATCTTCTACCAGATGAACGGCCTGATGCTCGGCACCTGGCTGCGCGACAAGATGGCGGCCGACATGCAGCGCGATCCCGGCGAGAGTCCGGGCGCCTTCGCGCTGGCGCATAATGTGTCGGCGGATAGAGACGTCCAGCCGCTGATCGATCGCTTGGTCGCCGCGGGCGGCACGATGCTGCGACGAGCCGATGCGCCGCCGCATGGCGGATTTCGCGGCCATGTCGCCGACCCCGACGGCCATGGCTGGGAGATCGCCTGGAACCCCGCCTGGACGATCGACGCCCAAGGCCATGTAACGTTCGGGGCCTGACGTAAACCACCCTCGACAACATGTCGTGTTCACTTGACATATCGCCGCGAATCATAGACAAGCAAACTTGTCAAAACGACAAGGAAGCTGGTCCATGCGAATCTTGAGGGCAGCCGAGAAACGTTACCTCAAGCGCTTCTGGGCATCGATGGCCGCTTATCTGATTCTCGTTTTCGGGGTCGCACTGGTGATCCGCCATGCCCCGCCTCCGCCCGGGCCGTTGCGCTATGCGATCGCGATCCTGCCCGCTTTCCCGGTCGCGTCGCTGCTATGGGCAATGGGGCGTTATCTCATCGAGGAGACCGACGAATATCAGCGGATGCGCCATGCCCGCGCCGCGCTGACCGCGACCGGCATCACCCTCGCGCTGTGCACCGGCTGGGGCTTCCTCGAAATCTATGCCGATGCACCGCATATCTCGCTGTTCAACGTGTTCGTGCTGTTCTGCCTGCTGCTGGGGCTCGCGCGGTGCGGCGATCGGCTGCTCGACCAGCGCGGCAACCATGAATAACCGACTGCGCGTGCTGCGCGCCGAGCGTCAGTGGAGTCAGCAGGAACTGGCCGACCGGCTCGAAGTCTCGCGCCAGAGCGTCAACGCGATCGAAACCGGTAAATACGACCCATCGCTCCCCCTCGCCTTCCGGATCGCCCGGCTGTTCGACCTGCCGATCGAAGCGATCTTTTCCGAGAATTGAAAGGTGCTGCCATGCCCCTGATCTTCCGCCTGCTCTGCATCGCTCTCGCCTTCTGGATGCTGGCCGCCCGCCCCGGACACGCCGCGCCGTTCGCCCCCGAACGCTTCACGGTCACGGTCATCGGCAGCGGTCCCGATGTGATTCTGATCCCGGGCCTCGCATCATCGGCCCATGTCTGGGATGCGACTGCCGCGCGACTGAAGGCCGGTCACCGCGTCCACATCCTCCAGGTGAAGGGATTTGCCGGGACGCCCTCAGACGCCAATGCCGATGGGCCGGTGATCGCACCACTGGTCGCCGATATCGCCGCCTATATCGAAGCGAACGGGCTGCCGCGCCCCGCGGTCATCGGCCATTCGATGGGTGGCCTCGTCGGCCTGCTGCTCGCCACCGATCATCCCGGCGATGTCGGCAAGCTGATGATCGTCGACTCGCTGCCATTCTTCGGCCTGATCCAGGGTCCGCAGGCGACCGTCGCATCGGTCGAACCGGGTGCCCGCGCCATGCGCGACCGCATGGCCGGTGCGACCCCCGGGGCCTTTGCCGCGGTCGAGGCGCGGGTGATGGCCGGCCTCGTCAAGTCGACGGGCCCCGACGCGCAGGCCGCGATCGCCGCGGCACAGGCATCCGACCCGCATGTCGTCGCCACAGCATTCTATGAGGTCTCGGTCACCGATCTGCGTCCGAGGCTGGCCGGCATCGCGACGCCGACGACGATGCTTTACCCGTGGGATGCCGATTCCGGCATCCCGCAGACGAGGTTCGATGCGCTCTATGGCGGCGCCTATGCGGCGATGCCCCATGCAACCGTGAAGCGGATCGACGACAGCCGGCACTTCATCATGATCGACCAGCCCGAAGCGTTCCAGGCCGCGGTCGATGCGTTCCTGGCCGGTCAGCTTCGTCCCTGAAACGGGATCAGCCTATCGTAAACGCCGATCGAGGGCTTGCCGAGACGGGCAACGCCATGGCGCAGCAGGAAGGCGTCGGCGACGATCTCGGCCTGCTGCTCGATCCCATAACGATCGAACGGCCGCCCCTGCTCGATCCGATAGTCGTAACGGCAAAACGGGTGACGCATCAGCGGCAGATACCAGCGCCCGTGCCGCTGCGCCTGCAGGACATGGGTCATCTCATGGACGAACAGCGCCTGGAGGGGCAGCCCGGCGCTGGCATAGCAATCGCGCCATGACGGCGATCGCGGCGGAATCCAGATATGGCCGTCGGGCGCCATCACGACATTGTCGGGCTGGAAGAACCACCAGCGGCGATGGTGGATGCGCACCGGATCGGGATCGACCGCATCGCCGAACACCGAAGCGGCCAGCGCGCGTTCGGCGGCGGTGAGCCGGCGGCCGCCGCTGGGATCGCGCCCGGGCAGCCAGCTCATGCCAGGCTCACCCGCCCGCCGGCATGGCGCTCCAGCCGGCCGGCCAGTTCGAGTTCGAGCAGCACCGTCTGGACGATCGCCGGACCGAGTTCGGTCTGACGAAGCAGTTCGTCGATCGGCAAGGGCGATGGCCCGAGCAACTCGGCGACCACGCGGCGCGCGCGATCGTCGGCGTCGAGTGCCGGCGCCGCGCCGAATCCGCCAGCCCCGAGCGCGCGGACGCCGCCGCCGATCGCGCCGACCTGCTCGACGATGTCGGCGGCCGACTGGATCAGGATCGCGCCCTCACGGATCAGCAGGTTGCAGCCCTGCGAGCGCGGATCGACCGGCGATCCCGGCACCGCCATCACCTCGCGCCCATGCTCGCCGGCCAGCCGCGCGGTGATCAATGACCCCGACTTTGGGGCCGCCTCGACCACCACCGTCCCCAGCGTCATCCCGGCAATGATCCGGTTGCGATAGGGAAAATGCCGCGCGCGCGGCTCGGTCCCGGGCGGCATCTCGGCGACGAGCAGCCCGCGCTCGCCGATCTCCCGTTGCAGCGCCTCGTTCTGGGGCGGATAATGGACGTCGATCCCGCCCGCGATCACCGCGACCGTGCCATGGTCGATCGACCCGACATGCGCGGCGGTGTCGATGCCGCGGGCGAGACCCGAGACCACCAGATGGCCCAGTTCGCCCAGATCATGCGCGAGCTGGCGGGCGAAGCGGATCGCCACGCCCGAGGCGTTGCGCGCGCCGACGATCGCGACCGCCGGCCGTGCCAGCAGATCGGTGTCGCCCTTGACGATGATCGCGGGCGGGGCGTTCTCGATCTCGGCGAGCAGGCGCGGATATAAGGGGCCGTCGCGGAACAGATAGCGCGCGCCGAGGCGCTTCACGATCGTCAGTTCGGCCTCGACCGCGGCGATCGTCGCGATAGCGGGCGCCTTGCCGCCGCCGCGCCGCGCGAGATCGGGTACCGCGTCGAGCGCCGCCTGCGGACCGCCAAAGGCCTGGATGAGCTGATGATAGCCGATCGGCCCGATCCCCGGGGTGCGGATCAGCCGCAGCCGGGCGATCCCCTCCTCGCGGTCGATGCCGTCGGACATCAGCGCGGCGGCATCAGGCGCGGATCATTCGCCGGTGGGCGCCTTGCCGCCACCGACCTTCGGCTCGGTGCCGTCGATCAGCCGGGCGATATTGCCGCGATGCTTCCAGACCAGCAGCAGCGCCATCGCCAGGAACAGCCAGACCAGGTCCGACTGGCCGCCGGCCGCCGCCGCGATCGGGGTGGCGATCGCCGCCGAGATCCCGCTGGCCGACGAGCGTTTGGCGATCAGCAGCATCGCGATCCACACCGCGGCGAACACCAGCCCCGCCGGCCAGTAGAGCGCCAGCGCGACGCCGAGCATCGTCGCGACCCCCTTGCCGCCCGCGAATTTCAGCCAGACCGGATAAAGATGGCCGATGAAGGCGCCGCCGCCCGCGACGACCGCCATCTCGGGCGCCACGAAATGACCGGCAAGCAGGGCGGCAACCGCGCCCTTGGCGCCGTCGAGGATCAGGGTCGCCGCCGCCAGCCCCTTGCGGCCGGTGCGCAGGACGTTGGTCGCGCCGATATTGCCCGACCCGATCTGGCGCAGATCGCCCGCGCCGCCGAGGCGGGTCAGGATCACCCCGAACGGGATCGAACCAAGAAGATAGGCACCCAGCAGCACCAGCGCTGTGGCAAGGACCGGCATTCGGACAGGCTCCACTCAGGGCTGGCGGACCATAATGAAACATTCCGCCCGCGCAACACGCAGTGTTGGACAATCTTCGGCGCCGACGCCAGCCTCAACCGCATGAAACCGCGCGAAGCCCGGCGCGGCAGTTGGCATCGCGCGCGGGCCACTCTACATGCGCGCCATGACCGACGACCGTCCGATCCTGATGTTCGATTCCGGGGTGGGCGGGCTGTCCGTGCTCGCCCCGACCCGCGCGCTGCTGCCCCAGGCGTCGTTCGTCTATGTCGCCGACAATGGCGGTTTTCCCTATGGCACCAAGAGCGAAGCCGAGATCGCGGCACGGGTGCCGGCACTGCTCGGCCGGCTGGTCGAACGGCACCGCCCGCGGCTGGTGGTGATCGCCTGCAACACCGCCTCGACGATCGCGCTCGCCGCGGTGCGCCAGGCGCTCGACCTGCCGATCGTCGGCACCGTCCCCGCGATCAAGCCCGCAGCCGCCGCCTCCCGCTCGCGGGTGATCGGGGTGCTCGGGACCAACGCCACCGTCCGCCAGCCCTATGTCGACGATCTGTCGGCGCGGTTCGCGGCCGACTGCACGGTGCTGCGCCACGGATCGGCGCGGCTGGTCGAACTCGCCGAGGCGAAGCTGCGCGGCGATCCCGGCACGCCGGCCGACTATGCCGGGGTGCTCGCCGGGCTGCTCGACCAGCCGGGCGGCGATCGCATGGACATGATCGTGCTGGCCTGCACCCATTTCCCGCTGGTCGCCGAGGAACTCGCCGCGGCCGCACCGCGCCCGATCGATTTCGTCGACGGCGGCCCCGGCATCGCCCGGCGGGTGGCCTATCTGACCGAGGGGCAGGACTGGCCGGCTGCCCCCACCGGCCAGGCGATCTTCACCGCGCAGGCCGAGATTTCCGCGGCTTTGGCGCAGGGACTTGCGGATCGCGGGCTCGCCACCATCTCCTTTTTGTAGAGGATGATAGCGGCCGAGAGCCGCTCAGTTAGGAATCGTTCTCACTGGCAAAACGCCCACCATGGCCTTAATAGTCCGGCGATTCAGGTCCGGCAAAGGGACCGGGGCGGGGAGCAGGGCTCTTGGACTATCAGCGCGTTTTCACCCAGGCGATCGACCGTCTGCATGCCGAAGGCCGGTACCGGGTGTTCATCGACATCCTGCGCAACAAGGGGATGTTCCCCAATGCGCGCTGCTTTGCCGGGCATAACGGCCCCAAGCCGGTCACCGTCTGGTGCTCGAACGACTATCTGGCGATGGGCCAGCACCCCAAGGTGATCGCGGCGATGGAAGAGGCGCTGCACGATGTCGGCGCCGGTTCGGGCGGCACCCGCAATATCGGCGGCAACACCCATTATCATATCGACCTCGAGCATGAGCTCGCCGACCTGCACGGCAAGGAAGGCGCGCTGCTGTTCACCTCGGGCTATGTCTCGAACGAGGCGACGCTGTCGACCCTCGCCAAGGTGCTGCCGGGCTGCATCATCTTCTCCGACGAGCTCAACCATGCCTCGATGATCGCGGGCATCCGCAATTCGGGCTGCGAGAAGCAGGTGTGGCGGCACAACGACCTCGAACATCTCGAGGAATTGCTCGCCGCCGCCGACCCCGAAGCGCCCAAGGTCATCGCCTTCGAGAGCGTCTATTCGATGGACGGCGACGTCGCCCCGATCCATGCGATCTGCGACCTGGCCGACAAATATAATGCGCTGACCTATCTCGACGAGGTCCACGCGGTCGGCATGTACGGCCCGCGCGGCGGCGGCATCTCCGACCGCGAAGGCGCCGCGCACCGGCTGACGATCATCGAAGGCACGCTCGCCAAGGCGATCGGGGTGATGGGCGGCTATATCGCCGCCGACCAGATGGTGATCGACGTCATCCGCAGCTATGCGCCGGGCTTCATCTTCACCACCTCGCTCGCCCCGGTGCTGGTCGCCGGCGCCCTCGCCAGCGTGCGTCACCTCAAGCAAAGCTCGGAGGAGCGCGACGGCCAGCAGGCCGCCGCCGCCAATCTCAAGCGGATGTTCGCCGAGGCCGGGCTGCCGGTGATGGACACCGTCACCCATATCGTCCCGCTGATGGTCGGCGATCCGGTCAAGGCCAAGAAGGTCTCGGACATCCTGCTCGCCGAATATGGCGTCTATGTGCAGCCGATCAACTATCCGACGGTCCCGCGCGGTACCGAGCGGCTGCGCTTCACCCCCGGCCCCGCGCACACCGAAGCGATGATGCGCGAACTGACCGAGGCGCTGGTCGAGATCTGGGGCCGGATGGAGATGAAGCGGGCGGCGTAATCATTGAAGAGCGCATCACTTGATGACATATATGATGTCATTGTTGGAGATGGCTCATGCGCACCACCGTTTTTCTGGACGATGATCTCGTTGCCAAAGCGCAGGCCTATACCGCGTTGACCGACAAGACGCCGTTGCTTCGCGAAGCGTTGAAGGCGCTGATCGAACGGGAGAGCGCGCGGCGACTGGTGTTACTGGGTGGCAGTGAGCCCGATCTGGGCATGCCGGTCCGCCGTCGCTCCGAATGATCCTGGTCGACAGCTCGATCTGGATTGATCACCTTCGCGACAGCAACGCCGCCTTGGTCAAATTGCTCGAGGCGAACCAGATTTTGAGCCATCCATTCGTGATAGGCGAACTTGCTCTCGGTAGTTTACGCCAGCGCGACAAGGTGCTCGGCGCTCTATATGGGCTGCCGACGGCAAGAGTCGCTGCCGACGATGAAGTCATGACTTTGATCGAGCGGCAGCCCCTGCACGGTCTGGGCATAGGCTATGTCGATGCCCATCTCTTGGCCGCGACCCGGCTTACCGCCGGCGCACGTCTGTGGACGAGGGATCGCAAACTTCAGGCAGCGGCTTCGACGATGGGAATTGCCGCAACGGCATCACACTGACGCCCGAACAGGTGTCGCGCTTGGCAGTTGGCAGCGGTGCGATTAAAGGCCTCTCGATCATGACCCCGTCGCTCACCGTTCGCACCGCCACACCCGCCGACCTCTCGTTGCTGCATCCAGTGATCGAACGCGCCTATCGCGGCGATGACGCGCGCGCGGGGTGGACGCATGAGGCCGATCTGCTCGACGGGCAGCGCACCGATCTGGCGACGCTCGAGGCGATCCTCGCCAGTCCGGCCGACCGGCTGCTGGTCGCCATCCGCGACGGCAAGCCGATCGGCTGCGTCCAGATCAGCGATCGCGGCGACGGCATCGCCTATCTCGGCCTGCTCTGCATCGATCCGCTGCTCCAGGCGGGCGGGCTCGGCCGGCAGATGATCGCCGAGGCCGAGGCCCAGGCCCGCAGCCAGTTCGGTGCGACGACGATCGAGATGACGGTGATCAGCAACCGCACCGAGCTGATCGCTTATTATGAGCGGCGCGGCTATGCGGCGACCGGCGAGGTCCGCCCCTTCCCGATCCCGCTCGATCCGCCCTTCTATATGGTCGTGCTCGCCAAGCCACTTACGCTATAGCAAAACGACGGAAATCCGGCCATCTTCCGCCGAAACAGGTGGAGGATTGCCGATGCTGCGTCGAGGATTCGCGGTCGTGCTGACACTGGTCGGCGCGCCGGCTCTGGCCCAAGGCGCCGCACCGCAGAGCGCGCAGGGCGACGTCTCGGTCACGATCTACAACAACAACCAGGCGCTGGTGCAGGATGCGCGGCAGCTCACCGTACCGGCCGGGCGGTCACGCCAGGAATTTCCCGACGTGTCGGCGCAGATCCGGCCGGCGACGGTGACGCTGTCGGGCGCGGGGCTCGCGATCGTCGAACAGAATTTCGACTATGACCTGCTGTCCCCCGACACGCTGATGGACAAGGCGGTCGGCCAGACGATCACGATCGTCCGCACCAATCCGGCGACCGGGGTCGAAACCCGCGAGCAGGCCAAGGTGCTTGCGGCCAATGGCGGCATCGTCCTGCAGATCGGATCGCGGATCGAGGTGCTGCGCGACGACGGGCTGCCGGTGCGGGTGGTGTTCGACAAGGTGCCCGACAATCTTCGCGCCCGCCCGACCCTGTCGGTCACGGTCGAGGCCGCCCGCGCCGGGGTGGTGCCGACCCGCCTCTCCTATCTGACCCCAGGGCTCGGCTGGGCAGCCGATTATGTCGCCCTGTTCGACGAGGCCAAGGGGGCGATCGACGTCCAGGGTTGGGTGACCCTGACCAACAACACCGGCACCAGCTTCGTCCATGCCGAAACGCTGCTGGTGGCGGGCAATGTCGGCGGCCGTAGCGGGCTGCGCACGATCGACCCCGACACCGGCACGATCGAGCAGGCGGGCACCGAGAGCGGCACCCGCGAACGGCTGGGCGACTATTATCTCTATCCGCTCAAGGAGCGGACCACGATCGCCAACGCCCAGCAGAAGCAGGTGAGCTTCCTCGACGTGAAGGCGGCTCCGGCACGCAAGGCCTATCAATATGTGAATGGCTGGCTGGGCAGCAACGACGATCCGCGCAGCGCGGCGTCGGTGCTCAAATTCTCGACCTCGCGCGAGGGTGGGCTCGGCGACCAGCTTCCGGCCGGCACGCTGCGGGTCTATCTGCGCGATGCCCGCGGCAACCCGCAATTCATCGGCGAAAGCCGGATCGGCCATACCCCGATGGGATCGGCGATGGCGATCCGCACCGGCGACGCGTTCGACGTCAAGGTCAAGACGGTGGTCGCCCAACGCACCAGATTGTCGAACCGGCGCTGGCGCACGGAAATGCGCTACACGCTTACCAATGCCCGCCCCGAGGCGGTCGCCGTCGATCTGGCGCAGGACGGGCTATGGGGCGACACAAGGATCGACGCACAGAGCATCGTCGGCGAGCGCATATCGGCCGACCGGGTCGAATGGAAGGTGCCGGTGCCCGCCAACGGCACCACCGAACTGACCGCGACTTTCGACACGCGGTTCTGAACGAGGTGCGGGCGCTTGCCCTGCTGATCGCGGCATCGGTCGCGCAACCCGCCATGGCGGGGACGGTGGTGTCGCCCGCCGCCAGCCATGTCGCGGTGACGATCTACCGCGATCCGGGTCGCGGCGAAGGCGCGATGAATCGCAACTGGCCCGGCGGCTATGCGCTGATCAGCGAGACGCGGACGCTGCATATCCCCGCCGGCGCTTCGGTGATCCGCTTCGAGGGCGTCGCCGAGGGGATGCTGCCCGAGTCAGCGGTGGTGAGCGGCCTGCCGCGCGAAGTGCGCGAGAAGAACCGCGATGCCCGGCTGATCTCGCCCGCCGGCCTGGTCGACGCCTATCTGAAGCGCCAGGTCATGATCCGGCGCACCAGCCGCGCGACCGGCAAGACGATCGAGCAGGATGCGATCATCCAGGCCGGCCCCTCCGGCGGCGTCATCCTCAAGACCGCCGAGGGGATCGAGGCGCTCGGCTGTTCGGGGCTGCCCGAACGGATGATCTATGCCGGGGTGCCCAACGACCTGTCGGCGAAGCCGACCCTGTCGGTGCTGACCGACAGCGAGCGCGAGCTGACCGTCACCGTCCAGCTCACCTATCTCGCCGAAGGTTTCGACTGGTCGGCCGATTATGTCGCCGAAATGGCCGACGATCGCGAGACGATGGGGCTGTTCGCCTGGCTGACGATCGCCAATGGCGGCAGCCAGAGTTTCGACGACGCCGATCTGCAGGTGATCGCGGGCCGCCCCAATCGCGAGGCGAAGGCTGCCCAGCCACCGGCCCCCGCGCCCGAGCTCCATCTGCAATGCTGGCCGATGGACATCACCAGCACCCATGATCGGATCGGTGGCGCCCCCCCACCGCCACCTCCTCCTCCTCCGATGATGGCGCCCGCGCCCGGTGCCGCCGAAGATATCGTCGTTACCGCACGCCGGCGCGGCGAATCGCTGATGTCGGTGCCGATGGCGCTGAGCGCGGTCCAGGAAGAGCTGGGCGATCTCAAGCTCTACCGCGTTCCGGCCCGCGTCACCGTCGCCGCGCATGGTCAGAAGCAGGTGGCGATGCTCAACCAGCCCGAGAGCCGGTTCGAACGCATCTATTCGGCGAGTGTCGACAGCGGCGACGAGGACGCCCGGCCGATGACACAGATGCTGCGATCGACCAATGTGAAGACCAAGGGGCTCGGCCTGCCGCTGCCCGCCGGGCATCTGACGCTGTTCGAGCCGGTCGACGGCCAGACCCTGCTCGCCGGCGAGGCCGATCTCGGCGATCATGCGATCGGCGAGAAGGTCGAGTTCGCGGTCGGCGACAGCCCCGACGTCAACTGGACATTGCGCCGGACGAGCGCGAGCACGAAGCGGGCGACGTGGCGCGCGCAGATCAGCAACGCGCGCGACGTTCCGGTGCAGGCCGAACTGATCGTCCCCTATGAACTGGCTTCGAAACCCAAAGGTATCGAGCGCGGCCAGGGCGGCTGGATCCTCAAGGCGGTGGTGCCCGCGAACGGCACCGCATCGATCGACTATGCGGTAAAGGTCGATCTCGTCACCGAGTGAAGGCGGGTTTCAAGGTTTAAGCGACAATTTCCACCCGACCGACAGCCGCCAGTCCTTCTCATAGCCCGGATAGGGCCGGTCGATCGGCCGGGCCGCTTCGAGGAACAAGGCCGCCTTGTCGGTCCAGGCGATGCGGGCGCCGCCACCTGCCGAGGCAAGGTCGAAATCGCCGCCCGGAAACGGGCCGCGATCGAGGATCGTCACCCTGGCGCCGTCGACGAAGCCGTAAAGCTCGCTATTGGCGAACGCCTTCGCCTTGACCGGGCGGATGGCGAGTTCGGCGAGGCCGGCGACGCCACGGTCGGCGCTGATCACCGCCACCTCGAAGGCGCGGCCAAACTCCTCGCCGCCGACCGCGAAACGCTCGGCCGCGGGCAGCCGGTCGCGGCTATATTGGCCCGAGACGCGCAGCCGGGCGACGATGCGCTTGCCGATCGCCTGGTCGATCGTCGCGCGGGCGTTGACCTTGGTGAACCCGGTCTCGGCGAACGGCGCGATCACGCGCGCGCCCAATATGTCGAACCCGCGGCTGACGGTGGCGCCGGCGGTGATGCTGCGCTTCGGCAGCGCTTCGGCATAACCGAGCGCCACCCGCCCGGCACGGGTCCGTTCGGACGAGATCAACTGACCGAAGGCGGCATTGTCGCTGTTGAGCCCGTCGAAGGTCGCGCTGGCGGTCAGGTTGCGTTTGTAGCTGCGCAGGATCGGGTAGCTGTAGGTGATCCCTGCCAGTTCGGCCTCGCCCTCGATCTGGCTGCGGCGCGGTTTGGTCTTGAGATAGCCGAACGACGCGGTCAGCCGCCCGCCATCGCTGCCGACCGGGGTCGAATGGGCGATCGAGGCATAGCGGTAATTCTTGAAATTGGCCGAGGCCGCGGCGGTCAGGTCGGTCTCGTCGCCGCCGCGCACGAGGCCGTAAAGCTTGGCGGTCGCGTTGAATTCGCCACCCTTGTAGGTGGTGCCGCTGCGGTTGTCGAAGCCGAAGCCGAGATCGGCCGGCTTGTCGGTGACGGTCAGCACCACCCGCACCTTGCCACGCCCCGACCCTTGCAGGATCTGGATGTCGGTCCTGGTGCCCGGCACGTCCTGGACCAGCGAGACATAGCGTTCGAGGGTCGACTTGCGAAGCGGGGTCTCACCGGTCATATGCGCGGCGATGCGGGCAATCAGCTTGCGGGCGCGGCCGGTCGACTTGTCGGCGAGTTCGACCTTCTCGACCATCCCCTCGATCAGCACGACCTGCAGCACGCCGTCGGTGAAGCGCTGATCGGGGATCAGCACCGAGTAGAGCGCGATATCCGCCTTGGCATAACCGTTCGACAAGGCCGCCGCGAGAGCCGCGAGATTGGCGGCAGTCGCGGGCTTGCCGACGAAGCGCTGCGCTTCCTGCGCAACTGGTGCCGGCGCCTGGGTGCCGGTGAAGCGGATCGACCTGATCGTCGCATCGGCACGGCCGGCGCCGCCTTCGACCTTGGCGCTGGCGGCGGGCGGCGCTTTTTGCGCGGCATCGGGTGTGGCCGGGGTGACCGGCTGGACCCGATCGGGGCGATTGCGATCGAGGATCAACGGCGTCTGCGCGAAGCCGGGTATCGCTGGAACGCCGCCGGCGAGACCGGACATGACGCAGCCGGCCGCCGCCAGATATATCCGACGCTGCATGAACATTCCCCTGTGGGGGCCGCCGAGCAAACGGCCCGCGGGCGATCAGGGGTGCGAACGGACGCCCGCACCCCGCCTGGCTCAGTTTCCGCCGGGCCCGCCGAGCAGCCCACGCGCACCATTGGTCGTGGTGGTGACGCCATTGGTCAGCGGCGCGGTTAGGCCGCCGACACCCGCGGTAACGGCATTGCCCGCGCTCAGTACCCCGGCAGTGACCGCGGTGCCCGCCGCCTGCGTCGGCGACACGACACTGGCGCCGACCAAGGGGCTGGCGCCGCCATTGAGCAGGGTCGTGTTGCCGACCGTGACCGTGGCGACACCGTTGGTGACGGGCGCCGCGGCATTGGCCACCGCGCTGGTCACCGGCGCGGCGGCATTGGTGACGGTGCCGGCGACCGCCGATACCGGCGCGACCACCGCGGTCGCGGTCTGGCCGGCGCTGGCGACCCCGACCGTGGCGCCGCTACCGGTGGTCTGGGTCGGCGACAGCACGCTCGCGCCGACCAGCGGCGTGGTGCCCGACGAGCCCAGCAACTGGGTGGTGCCGACGGTCGCACCGGCGACCTGGCCGAGCGCGTTGGTGAGCGGTGCGGTGGCCCCGGCCGTCGAACCGGGCAGCACCGCGCCGGCGGCACCATTGCCCGCGCCGAGCGGGGTCACCACCGCCTTGACGAGATTGCCTGCGGCATCGGCACCGACCGTCGCCAGGGTCCCGGCATTCTGGGTCGCCGAAGCCAGACTGACCCCGGCGAGCGGCGCCGAGCCGGCCGGCAGGACATCCTTGTCGAGAACGTTGAGCGAGACCGCCTGGCCGACCGCCGCGGTCAGCCCGTCGACCAGATAGCCATTGCCGTTGCCGGTATCGACCAGCGCCTGGCCGGTTCCCTCGACCACCTTCACCACCGTTCCCGCGATCGGCACCGATCCCGGCACCGTGCTGTCGACGGCCTGGACCAGCGTCGGGGTCTGGCTTCCGGCGCCGAGCACCGCATTGCCCGCGGTGACCAGCACTGGCCCGAGCGGGCCGGGATTGGATGGATTGCCGGTATTGGCGAGGACGCCGGTATCGGCAACGCCGCCGGCGCCGACCACACCCGGCAAGGCGACCTGGCTGAGCAGGCCCTGTCCGGTCTGGCTGCCGGTGCCGCCCGATCCGTCGCCGCTGCCACCGGTGCTGCCGGCTCCGGTACCGCCCGTACCCGAACCGCTGCCATCGCCGGTGCCGCCGCTCCCGGTCCCGGTACCCGTGCTGCTGCCGTCGCCGCCGGCGGTGCCGCTGCCATCGCCGGTCTGCGATCCCGAACCGGTATCGCCGGTTCCCGTCCCGCTGCCGTCACCCGCCGATTGCCCCGAGACGCCCGCCACCCGCAGACCTCCCGAACTTTCGCAGCCGGACAGCGCAAACAATGCGACCGATGCCAATAGCAAGGGCATCGACGATCCCGAGTTCAACCTGAGCATAGCAACCTCCACAGAACATGTGCGGCAGTAATCTCCAGCCGATGCCACACGTTCCGGTCGGTCCGAAAGCGGATGCGAAAGCTTCCCTAAGGGTTTTTACATAATGGATTTTCCAGTTGAATCGCGGGCCTATCGCGATCTCAAATGACCGACCCTTGGAACAAATGATATTATTACCAATGATAATCGATAATCTATAGTTTTATCTGAGGATGAATATTGCGATGGGCGCTCTTTTTTCGAGCGACGCCGTGAGCAACATCGACGGTTCGTCGAAGATATTCACGGGATTGTTCGAGTCGCTTGATCCTGATGCGGTGGTGACGGCCTTCCCCGACAAGGGCCACGGCCATGACCAATTGCGCCACAGGCTGCTGCTGGCGACCCGCGCCGTCCGCCGGACGATGAGCCGGTTGCGCGACGATTTCCCTCCGCCGCTGTTCGGCGATTCGAACCTGGCGATCATGCTCGCCTGCTTCACCGCGCTGCTCGAAGGCCAGTGCGCCTGCGTCAAGCAGATCAAGTCGATCCTCGACGAATCCGACACCGCCGCGCTGCGCCGGATCGATGCGCTCGAAGCCGCCGGACTGATCGGCCGCCAGCGCGACCCGCGCGACGGCCGGCGCACCTTCCTGCTGTTGACCGGACGGGGTGCATCGGCAATGGCGAACTTCTTCGCGGCGATCGAGACTGCGGGGATGGTCACGGCACAGGCCGCGACGGGCGCGTTCGGCCTCGCCCACTGACGCCCCGCCGGCGGCAGCGCAGAAAGATTTTCAAGCGACAATTTTCACACGCTGAAACCGCAGGTGCCACCGAAACGTTCAATATATGTTCAGCCGCGCCTTGCGATAAGGCGCGGCTGCTCTAAGTTGAACAGATCGCGATAGAATAAGGCGCCTCCCATGCCGTTTGCCACCCGACTCCCGCGCACCATCCTCGCCGCTGCTGCCCCACTGGCGCTGCTCCTCGTCGCCGGCTGTGCCCAGCCGTTCGAAGCCAAGGTCGCGCGCTTCCAGTCGCTTCCCGCTCCGCAGGGCCAGACCTTCGCGATCGAGCCCGTCAATGTCCGCAACGAAGGCGGCCTGGAATTCGCCACCTATGCGCAGCAGGTCTCCGAACGGCTCGGGGCCTATGGCTATCGTCCGGCCGCACCCGGCGACAAGGCCGCGCTGACGGTACAGCTCGATTATGGCGTCGACCATGGCGTGCAGAAGACGGTTTCGACCCCGACGCCGGGGTTCGGCTATGGCGGTTTCGGTTATGGCGGCTTCGGCCCTTATGGCTATCCGCGCCGCTGGGGTTACGGATCGTCCTTCTATTATGGCTGGGATTCGTTCGGCTATGATCCGTTCTTCAACAATCAGCGGGTCGACACCTACACGATCTATACGAGCTTCGTTGCGATGACGATCGTCAAGCCCGACGGCCAGCATGTGTTCGAGGGCAAGGCGCGCGCCAAGTCGATCGACGACAGCCTGACCAACCTCGTCCCCAAGCTGATCGAGGCGATGTTCACCAACTTCCCCGGCCAGTCGGGCGAAGAGGTGAAGATCACGGTCGCACCGCCGAAGAAATAAACTCGATCCTCATCGACAAGCCAGACCGCCGTCCCGGGCCAACCGGGGCGGCGGTTTTCTTTTGAAAATCGGGGCATGGACGGAAGGTCGTCAAAAAAGCCTGTCGGCCGCCGCCTCGCCATCGCGGGCAATGCAATTCAGATCCGTTTGAAATCCGCATGAGCGCACCGCGATATCAGGATGTCGATCATGCGTGCGAAGCGGCGACCTTTTGCCTGGCGTCGCGGATGATCGCCTTCATATCAAGGGGGCCGGCAACGCCACTGGCCTTTCCGCTGTCAGACGCCGAAAGCGATCACGCCACCAGCGCCAGCTTCGGTCCGCTGACCGTTCCGATCCGGGCGGTCAGGTTGGGCAGGCGCTCGATCCGCGCAACCAGTTCGGCGTCGAGGCGGAAGTCGCGGCCGAGCAGCAGGTCGGCGACGCTGCCGTCGGGCAGGATCGCCTTGAGCCAGAGCTCGCCGCGGCCGCCGCGTTCGCCGGCGACCATCCGGGCGAGCAGCGGCAGCGCCTGCGGATCGCTGGTCTCGACATCGACGCGCAGCCGGATCGCCTGCATCGATTCATAGCTTTGCAGCGAGCGCACCGTCACCCGCGGGGTCTCCTCGCCCGGGCGCCAGTCGAGTTCGACCCTGAGCAGCGCGCATTCGCCGGCCTTCGCCGCCTCTTCGAGATCGGCCGAGGCGGCGTCGTCGAAGCAGGTGGCGATGAACTGGCTGGTCGAGTCCGAACAGGTCGCCATCATGTAGCGCTTGCCGCGCGCCGAGGTGCGCCAGCGCGCATCCTCGACCAGCGCCGACATCACCGAATTGACCCGACCGCCCTCGGCCGGCGCCGGCAGCGCACACAGCGCCGCGAAGCTGCGCGCACCGTTGGCGTCGGCGAGATGGCGGACCCGGTCGGTCGGGTGTGACGAGAAATAGAAGCCGAAACTGTCCTTCTCGGCTCCCATTCGGTCAGCGAGCGACCAGCTGATGCTGCGATCAAGTCGTATCGGCGGCAGACCGCCGGCGATGTCGCCGAACAGCCCGCCCTGCCCGCTGTTGCGCTGGTCGGCGGCACTGGCGGCGTGCGCCTGGATCGTCTCGGCGGCGGCGAACACCACCGCCCGATCCTCCTCGAGCATGTCGAACGCGCCGCCGCCGGCGAGGCTTTCGAGCTGACGCCGGTTGACGAGGCGCGGATCGATACGGTCGGCGAAATCCTCGAGGCTCTTGAACAGCCCGCCCGATTTCCGCTCGTCGACGATCTGCTCCATCGCCTTTTCGCCGACGCCCTTGAGCGCGCCGAGCGCGAAACGGACGACACCGGCCTTGCCCTCCGGGCCGTCGACCTGCTCGACCGAAAATTCGGCCTCGCTGTGATTCACGCAAGGGCCGAGGCAGGCGATTTCGGACCGGCGCATATCGTCGACGAAGATCGCCAGCTTGTCGGTCTGGTGCATGTCGTAGCACATCGACGCAGCGAAGAATTCGGGCTTGTGGTGCGCCTTCAGCCAGGCGGTCTGATAGGCGACCAGCGCATAAGCGGCAGCGTGGCTCTTGTTGAAACCATAGCCCGCGAACTTGTCGATCAAGTCGAACAGCTCATTGGCCTTCGGAGCGTTGATGTCGTTCTTGGCGCAGCCCTCGACGAAGCGGCCGCGCTGGGCATCCATCTCCGCCTTGACCTTCTTGCCCATCGCGCGGCGCAGCAGATCGGCCTCGCCGAGCGAATAGCCGGCGAGGATCTGCGCGGCCTGCATCACCTGTTCCTGGTAGACGAAGATGCCGTAGGTTTCGGCGAGCACGCCCTCAAGCAGGGCATGCGGATATTCGATCGTCTCGCGCCCGTTCTTGCGGGCGCCGAACATCGGAATATTGTCCATCGGGCCCGGCCGATAGAGCGACACCAGCGCGATGATGTCCTCGAAACAGGTCGGACGCACCGCGGCCAGGGTGCGGCGCATACCTTCGGATTCGAGCTGGAACACGCCGACCGTGTCGCCCTTCTGAAGCAGATCGTAAACCGCCGGATCGTCCCAGGCGAGCGTGTCGAGATCGACGCTCACGCCCTGCATCTTGAGGAACTGTACCGCCTTCTGCAGCACCGACAACGTCTTGAGGCCGAGAAAGTCGAACTTCACCAGCCCGGCGCCCTCGACATATTTCATGTCGAACTGGGTGACCGGCATGTCCGAGCGCGGATCGCGATAGAGCGGCACCAGCGCGTCGAGGCGGCGGTCGCCGATCACCACGCCGGCGGCATGGGTCGAGCTGTGGCGCGGCAGCCCCTCGAGCTTCATCGCCAGGTCGAGCAGCCGGCGAACCGCGTCGTCGGACTTATATTCATGCGCGAGTTCGGCGACGCCGTTGAGCGCGCGGTCGAGCGTCCAGGGATCTGTCGGGTGGTTGGGGACCAGCTTGGCGAGGCGATCGACCTGGCCATAGCTCATCTGCAGCACGCGGCCGGTGTCCTTGAGCACCGCGCGCGCCTTCAGCCGTCCGAAGGTGATGATCTGCGCGACCTGGTCGCGGCCATATTTCTGCTGGACATAGGTGATCACCTCGCCCCGTCGGGTTTCGCAGAAGTCGATGTCGAAGTCGGGCATCGACACGCGTTCGGGATTGAGGAAGCGTTCGAACAGCAACCCGAGCCGCAACGGATCGAGATCGGTGATGGTCAGCGCCCAGGCGACCACCGAGCCCGCGCCCGAACCACGGCCCGGTCCGACCGGAATGTCATGATCCTTCGCCCATTTGATGAAATCGGCGACGATCAGGAAATAACCCGGAAAGCCCATCTTGATGATGATGTCGGTCTCGAATTCGAGCCGCTTGAAATAGGCATCGCGGTCGATCTCACCGGTCAGCTTCGCCAATCGCCGCTCGAGCCCGGCGCGCGCGTCCTCGCGCAGCGCGGTCGCCTCGCCCTCGCGATCGCCGGCAAGGCTGGGGAGGATCGGCTTGCGATAGGGGGCGGCGAAAGCACAGCGCTGGGCGACCACCAGCGTGTTGGCGAGCGCCTCGGGCAGGTCCGCGAACAGCCGCTCGATCTCGGCGGCGGGCTTCATCCACAGATGCGGCGACGACCGCGCCCGATCGACGCTGTCGATATAGGACGAGCTGGCGATGCAGAGCATCGCGTCGTGCGCCATGTGGAAATCGGCCTCGGCGAAGCTCGCCGGATTGGTCGCGACCAAAGGCAGATCGCGGGCATAGGCCATGTCGATCAGCGGCTCTTCGGCGCGCTGCTCGATTATGTTCTCACGCCGCGAAAGCTCGATATAGAGCCGGCCGGGGAACAGCCGTTCGAGTGCTGCAACATAATCGTCGGCGGCGCTCTTCTGTTCGTCGGCGAGCAGCCGGGCGAGCGCCCCCTCGGCGCCCGCGGTCAGCGCGATCAGCCCGTCGGTGCGCCCTTCGAGCGTCGCCATCGGCACATGCGCGTCCTCATGGACCGGCCGTTCGAGGTGCGCAGCCGAAACCAGCGCGCACAGATTGTCGTAACCGGTCGCGTCCTGCGCATAGAGCGCGATCCAGTCGATGATCAGTTTTTCGGTGCCGGGCCGCGCAACCGCGAGCAGGGTGCCGATGATCGGCTGGACCCCCTCCCCCTTGGCGCCGTCCGAAAAGGCCATTGCCCCATAGAGGCCGTTGCGGTCGGTGATCGCGGCGGCGGGAAAAGCCTGTTTCTTCGCGTGCTTGGCGATCGCCTTGGGGTCGATCGCGCCTTCGAGCATCGTGAAGGCCGAGAAGATTCTGAGCGGAACATAAGGCTTGAACGGCATCGGCCGACCTTATGCCCTGCGCCCCGAATTGCTAAGCCCGAATATAGTTTTCCACAGAATTCGACGCGCCTATCGGCCGGGCCGGTGGAAATTCGCGACGTCGATCTGCGGGTTTGACCGCGGTCAATGGCGACGTGGCGCCGATCGTCCAGAACCGCGGCGAAGGAGAGCGCGCGATGGGCGAACATCAGGAGGTTGGCGGCACGGTGATCGGATTCGGGCGGCCCTGGCACGTCATCCAGGAGATCGACCTCGTCCGCCTGCTCGCCGGCCATGAGCGACGTGCAGCCTGTTGCGACCGGCTCGAGGATCTGGCCGATGCCCTGCCCGCCATGCCCTCGGCCGGCGAGACCAGGCAGCTCTGCACGACGATCTCCAGCAGCATCGCGCAGGGCGAACGCGAGGAGGATCGCTTCCTGCGGGCGATGTTCGAGCGCGACGCGGCCAGCCTGCTCACCCGCAGCCTGCTGGGACGCATTCGGGTCGCACATGCGACCGATGCCGCCTATCTGCACGAGTTGGTCGCGGTACTCGATCCCGACAGCCGCGACCATCGCCCGCTCGGTGCCGAGGCGCTCGGCTATCTGCTGCGCTGCTGCTTCACGGGCTGCCGTCAGACGATGGCGTTCGAGGAGCTGGCGATCCTGACGCTGGCCGAGCGCCGCCTGGCGTCCGCCGCACGCGACATGCTCGTCAACCGTCTGGCGCGCCGCGCCACCAGTTGATTGTATTGCCGCGATTTCCGAGCCGCCGAGCGATTCCGCTCAGCTCGAAATCGCTCGTTTTTCGTTGCCGCGATTTCCGAGCCGCTGAGCGTTTCCGCTCAGCTCGAAATCGCTCGTTGATCAAGCCGCTTCGGCCCGGCTTTCGAGCGCGTCGGGGTCGCTGATCGTCACCGCGCGACCGCCGGGCAGCCGGATCACGCCGGCGGCCTTCAGCCGGGTCATCTGGCGGCTGACCGTCTCGATCGTCAGCCCGAGCACGTCGGCGATCTGGCCGCGGGTCAGCGGCAGGTCGAACGTCACCGGGCCGCCCGCGCTCGCCCGGCATCCGCCGGCCCCGGCGCGCGCCGCCATGTCGCGCAGGAAACCGGCGATCTTTTCCTCGGCCGACTTGCGCGCCAGCGTCAGCATCCGCCCGCGCGCATCGCCGAGCGCCTGCAGCGTCCGCTGGAGCAGCAACCGCTCCATCCGCACATGATCCTCGAGCACGCGTTCGAACGCCAGCCGCGGAAAGACGCACAGCTCGACGTCGGTCAGCGCGGTGATCGTGAAATCGGCCCGTTCGGCATAAGGCTGGCCGACGAAATCGGCCGGATAGAGCAGCCCGACGATCTGCTCGCGCCCATCGGCGGTCGAGGCGACCAGCTTGAGCACGCCCGACAGGAGATTGGCGCAGATCAGGCTGTCCTCGCCGGCCCACACCAGGCTCTCGCCGCGCGCGACATGGCGCCGCTGGCCGACGCTGTTGAGCGCGCGCAATTCGCGATCGTCGAGGCTGCCGCACAGCGCCTGATCGCGGACAGCGCATTCGGCGCAGATATCGGCGTGGATCATGTCCGGACGCATAGCAGGATATGCGGTGCCTGTCCTGTTAAAGCACGTAAAAGAGCCGGTCGCGCCGAAGCGCGCCGGCCCTTTTCGCGCAATCGAAATCACGGGTTTCAGTCGCCGTCTCCAGGCAGATGGAATTCGTGCCACATGCCGTTGAGAATGCCGAAGCCGACCGCGAGGCCGACGCCGAGGACCCAGGTGAAATACCACATCGTCTTGTTCCTCAATAATAATCGGGGTTGGTGCGGACATCCTCGGCGGTGACCCGTCCGAACATGACCTTGTAGGCCCAGGCGGTATAGGCGAGCACGATCGGCAGCAGCACCGCGGTCACGAACAACATGACCCCGAGCGTCTTGTGGGTCGACGAGGCGTTCCACACGGTCAGGCTCGAATGGGCATCGATGCTCGACGGCAGGATGAACGGAAACATCGACAGGCCGACGGTGGCGATGATGCCGAACGCCGATAGCGACGATCCCAGCAACGCGAGCGGTTCGATACCGCGGCGAATGCCGAGCAGCGCCAGCGCGGCACCCGCAAAGCCCAACACCGGGGCGAGGATCATCCAGGGATAGAGCGCATAATTGGCCAGCCAGCCGCCGGCGACCTGTTCGCTGGTGCTGCGCAGCGGATTGGACGGGCCGAAGGGATCGACCGCGCCGACCAGCCGGTAGCCGATGTCGCCATAGACGACGAACAGGAAGCCGCCGGCGAACAGCAGCATCGAGGCGATCGCCGCACCAGTGCCGAAGCGCCGGGCCCGGTCGTGGACCGCGCCATGTTCGACCTTGATCGTCAGCCAGGCAGCGCCGTGCAGCACCAGCATCGCCACCGAGAGCAGCCCGCACAGCAGGCTGAAGGGGGTGAACAGGCCGAGGAAGCTCCCCTCGTAGAAAGCGCGCAGGTCGCTGTCGAGGCGGAACGGCGCGCCCTGGAGGACATTACCGACCGCGACCCCGAACACCAGCGCCGGCACGAAACCGCCGACGAACAGCGCCCAGTCCCAGCGGCTGCGCCAGGCCGGATCGGCCTTCTTCGATCGATATTTGAAGCCGACCGGCCGCAGGATCAGCGCCGACAGCACCACGAACATCGCGAGGTAGAAGCCCGAGAAGCTGACCGCATAGACGAACGGCCAGGCCGCGAAGATCGCGCCGCCGCCGAGGATGAACCAGACCTGGTTGCCTTCCCAGGTCGGCCCGATCGCATTGATCGCCTGGCGCCGCTCGGGATCGGTGCGCCCGACGAAGGGCAGCAGCGCGGCGACGCCGAGGTCGAAGCCGTCGGTAAGCGCGAAGCCGATGAGCAATATGCCCAGCAGGCCCCACCAGATGACGCGAAGCGTCTCATAGTCGAACATGGTCTATGTCCCTTTGCTGGAGGTCAGGCGGCGATCGAGGGGACGATCGCGGGCGCGGGATCGGATCGGTCGGGGCTGTCGCTTTCGGGCCCGTGGCGGATCGTCGCGAGGATCAGTCGCACCTCGATCACCGCCAGCGCGCCGTAGAGCGCGGTGAAGCCGCAGATCGTCGTCCACAAAGCCGCCCGGCTGAGCGAGCTCGCCGCCAGGAAGGTCGGCAGCACCCCTTCGATCGCCCAGGGCTGGCGGCCGATCTCGGCGACGACCCAGCCCAGTTCGGTCGAGATCCACGGCAGCG
The DNA here is from genome assembly GCF_058801765.1 of Rhizorhabdus sp. GW822-FHT03C02. Lineage (NCBI taxonomy): Bacteria > Pseudomonadati > Pseudomonadota > Alphaproteobacteria > Sphingomonadales > Rhizorhabdaceae > Rhizorhabdus > Rhizorhabdus sp. GW822-FHT03C02. Next base: position 256,293 of record NZ_JBXANN010000001.1, on the reverse strand, counting down.
GGATCGCCGCCACCGCGATCTTCAGGAACCAGCGCGCGTCCATGTGCATCCGCAGCGAGCAGAGCAGGAAGGCGGTGGCGAACAGCGCGATCATCGCGAAGCCGATCCCCGCCATGATCCGGAAGCTCCAGAACATCAATGGCACGTCGGGGATGACGTCCCACGCCGCCAGCCGGATCTGCGCCGGGGTCGCCAGGCGCGGATCGGCCATGTGCCGCTTGAGCAGCAGCGCATAGCCGAGGTCGCGCTTGTGCGCCTCGAACCGTGCGCGCGCGGCCATATCGTCCGGCGCGGTCTTGAGCGTCTCGACCGCCCCATAGGCGATCACCCCCGACGCGATCCGCTCCTCGGCCTTGAGCACCAGTTCGGACATGCCGGCAACCTGACCGTCGAGGCTGCGGGTCGCGATCAGCCCGAGCACCCAGGGTATCTTGACCTCATAGCGGGTGGTGCGCGCCGCGACGTCGGGCAGGCCGAACAGGGTCAGACCGGCGGGCGCTGGTTCGGTGTGCCAGGCCGCCTCGATCGCGGCGAGCTTCATCTTCTGGTTGTCGGTGAGCGCATAGCCGCTCTCGTCGCCGAGCACGACGACCGACAGCGACGCGGCGAGGCCGAACGCCGCCGCCACCGTCATCGAGCGCCGGGCGACGGGGACGAAACGCCCCTTGAGCAGCCAGAAGGCCGAGACGCCGAGCACCAGCACCGATGCGATCACATAGCCCGCGCTCACCGTATGGACGAATTTGGCCTGGGCGATCGGGTTGAACAGCACCGCGCCGAAATCGGTCACCTCCATCCGCATCGTCTCCGGATTGAAGGCCGCGCCGACCGGATTCTGCATCCAGCCATTGGCGATCAGGATCCACAGCGCCGACAGGTTGGTGCCCAGCGCCACCAGGAAGGTGACCGCGAGATGCCCGAGCTTCGACAGCCGGTCCCAGCCGAAAAACATGATCCCGACCATCGTCGCTTCGAGGAAGAAGGCCATCAGCCCCTCGATCGCGAGCGGCGCGCCGAAGATGTCGCCGACATAATGCGAGAAATAGGACCAGTTGGTCCCGAACTGGAACTCCATGGTGAGGCCGGTGGCGACCCCGAGCACGAAGTTGATCCCGAAGACCTTGCCCCAGAAGCGGGTCGTCGTCCGCCACACCGGGCGATCGGTCATCACATAGACCGACTCCATGATGACGAGCATGAACGACATGCCGAGCGTCAGCGGCACGAACAGGAAATGGTAAAGCACGGTCAGCGCGAATTGCAGCCGCGACAGGTCGATGACCCCGAGGTCCATTGGCTTCACTCCCGCACGGACGCCGCACATCCGGCCCCCGCGATGGCCGGTGGACTAGGCCGGTCGCACGACACCGACATTGACCACGGTCAAAGACGGTGCGCCGCCGCGGGGCGAGGACGAGCCCATGAACGCGATCCCTCACGACAAGAATCTCATCCGCACGCGGACGCGCTGGCTGGGGCGGATGGCCGGCCGCCGCACCGGCTCCGCCGCCACCCTGCTGCTGTGCGACACGCTCGCCGCGATCGGCTTTGCGGGCGGCCTGGCGGGTGCGATCTCCTCGGTGCCGGACGGCATGAAAGCGGTGCTGCCCTGGGCGGGCCTCGCGGCGCTGGCGGGTCTCGCGCGCGGAGGCTTCGCGATGCTCGGCGCCCGCATCGGCGCGGCCGGTGCCGAACAGGCGAAGCGGACGCTCCGCGGCCATGTCGTCGAACGCGCGCTCCACCGCGCCCCGGGCGCGGCGATCGCCACCGGCGACTGGACCCACGCCGCGGTCGATGCGGTCGAGGCGCTCGACGGCTATGTCGCGCGCTTCCTGCCGGCGCGAAAGGCGGCGGCGGCAGCACCATTGCTCGTGCTGGTGGCCACCGCCTTCGCCAGCCCGGTCGCGGCGATCATCCTCGTCGCGACGCTGGTGCCGTTCATCGTCGCGATGGCGCTCGCGGGCGGCGCCGCGGCCGACGAGTCGCGGCGCCAGTTCGTCGCGCTCGCGCGGCTGTCGAGCCGCTTCGCCGACCGCATCCGCGCATTGCCGGTGGTGCTCGCCTTCCGCGCCGAAGCGCGCGAGGCCGAGGCGCTCGGGGTCGCGGCGCAGGAATTGGCGCACCGGACGATGCGGGTGTTGCGGGTCGCGTTCCTGTCGTCGGGTGCGCTCGAATTCTTCGCCGCGCTCTCGGTCGCGCTGGTCGCGGTCTATTGCGGCTTCACCCTGCTCGGACTGCTGCCGTTCCCGGCGCCCGAGACGCTGACCATCGGCCGGGCCTTCTTCGTGCTCGCGCTGGCGCCCGAGTTCTACGCGCCGATGCGCCGGCTCGCCGCCGCCTATCATGACAAGCAGGCGGCCGAGACCGCCGCCGACCAGTTGATGGCTTTGCCCGAGCCGCCATCGCCGCCGGCGGGGACCCTGCCCTCCAGCCCCGCGATCGCCTTTCGCGGGGTGACGATCCGCTATCCCGACAGCGACCGGCCGGCGGTGGCGGGCATCTCGTTCGATGTGGCGGCGGGCGAGACGGTCGCGCTGCTCGGACCTTCGGGCAGCGGCAAGACCAGCCTGCTCCATCTGCTGCTCGGGCTCGCACCGCTTTCGGCGGGCAGCGTCGAGGTCGACGGAACCCCGCTCGACAGCTTCGCCAGCCTCGCTCCACTTGCCGCCTGGGCCGGGCAGCACCCGCTGATCGTCGCCGGCACGATCCGCGACAACCTCCTGCTCGCCCGCCCCGAGGCGACGATCGCCGAGATCGACACGGCGGTCGCCGACGCGGGGCTCGGGCCGATGCTGGGCCGTCGCCCGCTAGGGCTCGACAGCCGACTCGACGCGCGCGGCAGCGGCCTGTCGGGCGGCGAGCGGCGACGGCTGGCGCTCGCCCGCGCACTGCTCAAGCCCGCCTCGCTGTTGCTGCTCGACGAACCCACCGCGCATCTCGACACCGTCGCCGAGAGCGCACTGGTCGCGACGATCGAGCGCGCGCGGTACGGCCGCACCGTGCTGATCGCCACCCATAGCAAGTGGCTCGCGGCAATCGCCGACCATGTCGTACGGCTTGGAGACGATCGATGAGCCTCGCTACCCTGCTCGCCGGCGAGCGCCGCGCCGAAGCCCGGCGGCTCGCGCTCGCCGCGCTGCTGGCGGGCCTCGTCGCGGGCGCGTCGGTGGTGCTGCTCGGCCTGTCGGGCTGGTTCATCACCGCAGCCGCGATCGCCGGTGTCGCGGGACCGGCAATCGCGCATGGCTTCAACTATATGCTGCCCTCGGCCGGCATCCGGTTGCTGGCGATCGTCCGTACCGGCGCCCGCTACGGGCAAAGGCTCGCAAGTCATGGCGCCGCATTCGGCGCGCTGGCGCGGATCCGCCCGGCGCTGTTCCGGACGATCGCGGCGATGCCGCCGGCGCGTGCTCTGACGCTCGGCCGCGGCGAGGCCACCGCGCGGCTGATCGGCGATGTCGACGCGATCGAGGCGCGCTTCGTGCGGCTCTCCGACGGATGGAGCATCGCTGCGGCGCTCGCCTGCGGGCTCGCGCTGACCGGGCTCGGCGGCGTGGATGCCGCACTGGCGACGCTTGGCTGCCTGATCGTGCTGTTGATCGCCGGCGACCGGCTCGCGCGCCGGATCGAGGCGCCCGGCCGCGCGGTCCAGCATATCGCGGGGTTGTTGCGCGAGGACATGGCAATGCTGGGCGATGCCGCGCCCGAACTGCGCTGTTTCGCGCTCGAAGCCTGGGCTGCCGACCGGATCGAGGCGAGCAGCCGCGCACTCGCCGCCGCGCAGCGTACCCAGGCGAATGCCGCCGGCTGGTTCGAACTGCTCCACGCCGCCACCATCGGCATCGCCGCCGCCACCGCCCTGCTGCTGTCGATCGACGCCGGAGCGCCGGTGGCCGCACTCGCGGCGCTCGCCGCAGCGATGACGATCGACGCCGCCGCACCGGTCCTGCGCGGCATGGCCGAGCGCGGGCGGCTGCGCGAAGCCGAGGCCCGGCTCGACATGCTGCTCGACGGCCCCCAGCCGATCGTCGGCGCAGCACCGCCCGCCGACGGGATGATCCGCTTCGCGGAACTGCCCCGCCCGCTCGCGCCCGGCGAACGGCTGGCATTGGCCGGGGTTTCGGGGGCGGGCAAGACGACGCTGGTCGAGACGCTGGTCGGGTTGCGCGCCGCCGAACCGGGCCGCGTCGCGATCGGTGGGGTCGATATCGCGACGCTCGCGCCCGACGGGCTGCGCCGCTGTTTCGGTTGGCTGCCGCAGGACGCGACGTTGCTGAGCGGCACCGTGCGCGACAATCTGCTGCTCGCCGATCCGCATGCTGACGAGACGACGCTATGGGAAGCGCTGCGTGACGCCGGGCTCGACGATCGTGTCGCGCGGCTCGACCGGGGCCTTGACGGCTGGATCGGCGACAATGGTGAGCGGCTGTCGGGCGGCGAGCGCCGGCGGCTCGCGCTCGCGCGCGCTTATTGCGCCGACGCCCCCTGGCTGCTGCTCGACGAGCCGAGCGAAGGTCTCGACGCCGCAACCGAGGCGCTGATCGCCGAACGGCTCGACCGTCGGCTGGCACGGACTGGACAGGGGCTGATCCTCGTCAGCCACCGGCCGAGATTGGCGGCTCTGTGCGCATGGCGGCTCGCGATCGACACCATGGCCGCAGCCAGCCGGACAACGCTCGCCGCCTGAAACTCAGCCTGCCAAACTGCGCAGCCCCGCCGGGTCGAGCAACCGCACCGCCCGCCCGCCCGGCAGCGCAATCAGCCCAGCCCTCTTGAGCATCGTCATCTGGCGGCTGACCGTCTCGATGGTGAGTCCCAGCGCCTCGCCGATCGCCGCGCGCCCCATCGGCAGTTCGATCATGTCGGGGTCGACACCGGCGCCCGCCAGCCGCGCCGCCATGTCGAGCAGGAAGCCCGCGACCTTTTCGGAGGCGTGGCGCCGCCCGAGCATCAGCATCGCGCGCCGCGCCTCGGTCAATGTCGCCAATGCGCTGCGCAGCAGCACACGCAGCGCCCCGTCATGCTGGACGAGCAGCCGCTCGAGCGGCTGGCGCGGATAGACGCACAGATCGGCGTCGGCGAGCGCGATGATCGACTCGCCGGCCTGGAGCGCGAAGGGGTCGCCGACGAAATCTCCCGGGAACAGCAGGCCGACGATATGCTGGCTGCCGTCGGGCCCGTCGCGCACGACCTTGAGCGCGCCGTCGACCAGCATCGCGCAGATCGCCGCCGGATCGCCCGCCCAGACCAGCACCTGCCCCGCGGGGACCGTTCGCCGCCGCCCGATCGCGCTCAACGTCGCCAGTTCGTCCGCGTCGAACGCCGCGCACAGGCCGTGACCGCGCACGCTGCAGGTCGCGCAGCGCGCGGTGTCACACGGCATGGCTGAACCGGCCCGGCTGGTCCTCGCGATAGGCATCGAGCGTCGCCGCGATCGCACGGGCATAAGGCAGCGCGCCATCGCGCAGCGTCAGCCGGCTTCCCGTCCAGCCGATCAGTCCCGCAGACTCGAACGGCTGGAGCCGCCGATGCAGATGGTCGCGATCGGGGATGTCGCTCAGGTCGGCCGATCCGCTGGTGAGGATCGCCGCGATCGCCGCCCCGCGCAGCCGATCCTGGACGGTGCGGTGCAGGCCGCGCGCGGTGGCGAAGCCCGGCGCCGCGATCGCGAGATGATAGCGGCCGCTATTCTTCTCGTTCTGAAGGAGGCGATCGGGAAATTCGCTGATCGCGCTGGCGCCCAGACCGATCAGCACCCGCGCCGGATCCTCGGTGAAGCCCTGGAAGTTGCGCCGCAACGTGCCGTTCGCCGCCGCGATCGCCAGCGCGTCTTCGGGCTTCGCGAAATGGTCGAACCCCACCGCGCGATAGCCGGCCCCGGTCAGCGTCCGATAGGCGAGCGCGGCCTGGTCGAACCGTGCATGGGCATCGGGCAGCGCGGTCGCGTCGATCCGGCGCTGGCGCGGGATCAGCTGCGGGACATGGGCATAGCCGAACACCGCCAGCCGATCGGGCGCCATCGCGATCGCGGTCGCAAGGGTATCGGCGAGCGTCGCGTCATCCTGCCCGGGTAGCCCATACATCAGGTCGAAGTTGATCGAGTTGACGTCGGCGCGGCGCAGCAGGTCGACCGTGCGCGCAATGTCCGCGGTCGGCTGCACTCGCCCGATCGCCGCCTGGAGGCGTGGATCGAAGGTCTGGACGCCCAGGCTGACCCGCGCGGCGCCGGTATCGGCAAGCGCCATTGCCCAGTCGGCGTCAAAGCCGCGCGGATCGACCTCGACCGACAGGACCGGATCGGCGCAGCGAAACCGCGTCACCACCCGATCGACCAGCGCGACGAAGGCGGCGGGGGCGATCGCATTGGGGCTGCCGCCGCCGACCGCGATCCGGCCGATCCGCCCGTGTCCGCCCAGCCGGGCAGCGACGAGGTCGATCTCGGCGCCGAGCCGGTCGAGATAGGCGGCGAGCCGGGCGCTACGGTTGGCGGCACCGGTGTTGCATCCACAATACCAGCAGATCTCGCGGCAATAGGGGATGTGCAGATAGAGCGACACCGGTTCGTCATCGCCGATCGCATCGAGCGCGATCGCCATGTCGTCGGGGCCGACCGCATCGCCGAATTCGGCGGCGGTGGGATAGCTGGTATAGCGCGGCACCGGCCGGGCGAGCAGGTCTGGGTGATAGGTCCACATGACAACGGGATGCACCGGTCGCCTGCATCCTTCTTTGATCGCCGTCAAAAGCGCGCTTGGCCGCGATCAAGGTTCCGGGGTCCCGCCGGGCCTACCCCGCTCCCGACCCACATAGAGGAGCAAGGGGATCATGAGTTACAGACTGATCGCAACCGGCCTGATCGGTGCAGGCATGGCGCTCGCGGCCCAGCCGGCGGCAGCCCAGGTCGCGACCGACCGGACCGCGGACAGCATCGGCATCGAGGCCGGCGACGTGCTGTTGCGCACCCGCGCGATCCTGGTCGCGCCGAACGAGAAATCGGGCGATGTGCTGCCGGCCTTTCCCGGCGAGAAGGTCAAGGTCAACGACAGCGCGATGCCCGAGGTCGACCTGACCTATATGGCGACCGACCATGTCGGCTTCGAGCTGATCGCATCGACGACCAAACACAAGGCGAGCGGACGGACCGGCACCACCGGTGGCATCGGCAAGCTCGCCTCGACCTGGGTGCTGCCGCCGACGCTGACCGCCCAATATCATTTCAACCCGCGCGGCGGCGTGCGGCCCTATCTGGGCGCCGGGCTCAATTACACGATCTTCTGGAACGAGAAGGCGTCGAAGGGCCTCGAGACGGCGGTCGGCCCGACCAGCGTCCATATGAAGGACAGCTTCGGCTGGGCGGCGCAGGCGGGCATCGACATCGACATCACCCCGCGGATCTTCATGAATCTCGACGTCAAATATATCGACATCGACACCAGGGCCCGCCTTGCCACCACCGCGGCGGGCATCCAGTCGGTGAAAATTCACCTCGATCCGCTGGTGGTCGGGATCGGTTTCGGCATCAGGTTGTAATCAGGTTCGTCGGCGGGGATGGCCGGTCGCCACCCCGCCCGACAGCCGGGCCACTTCGGGATAGTGCTGCGCGACCTCCGGAGTGTAGCCGAGATTGAAGACCGTCGCGCTCTTCGCCGGCCGCCCCGCGCGGGCATAGAGCGTGCCGAACAGGCGATCCCACAGGAAGTTGGTGATCCCGAAATTGCCGTCCTCGTCATGGAAATGATGTTCCATGTGACGCGCCTTCATCACCGCCAGCCAGCGCAGCCGCGGTTTATAGGCGAGGTGCTGGATGCAGTGGAAGAATTCGTAGAAGCAGGTGGCGAGCAGGCCGGTGGCGAAACCCGCCGCCGCCCCGCCGGCGCCGCCGATCAGCCAGCCGGGCAGCGCCGACACGATCAGCAGCGTCGGCAACGTGGTGTAGAGCGCGCCGAACAGCACCTCGAGATGATCGGGGTCCTGATGATGGTCGTAGTGGATGCGCTTCCACAGGCCGGCGAGCGCCGGGACCTTGAACATCCAGTGGCAGTGCAGCACCCAGCGGTGGAGCCCATACCAGACCAGCGGATAAGCAAGCATCACCAGCAGGATCGTCGCGATCGTCGCCCCCGCGGGTGCCGGGCGCCACAGCCAGATGCCGACCGAGACCAGCGCCAGCCCCAGATAGGCGAGGATCGCATGGTGTGCGCAATAGGCGCGGACGAGGTCACCGAGCGTCATCCGGTCGAGATGGTGCGACCGTTTCCAGAAGGCGCGACGGGGAATGGGGGTGCGAGGGTTCATGCGATGGCTGGTCCGAAAAGCCCGTTGGCGGGCGGGTCTGACGCAGGCTATCACCGCAGCCCCGCCGCCGGGTTGACGGCAATCAAAGCCATGCGCGACAAGCCATACGCGACAGGCGATCAGCGCATCATCATCGCGCTCGCCATCCGCAGGAAGGCCTGCTGCAATTGCGTCCCCAGCGCGGGATCGACCCGGCACTCGGCCATCGCCCGGCTCATCGCATGGACCCACTGGCCGGCCGTCTCCTGGGTGATCGTCATCCGGCCATGGATCGACATGACGCAGGTGCCCGGCCGCGCCGCATACCAGTCGCGCGGGCCGCCGAGCCAGGCGGAGAGAAACTGGGTCAGCGACACCCGCATCGGCGACAGGTCGGCGGCATGCATCGCGCGAAGCTCGGCATAAAAGGGTTCCTGCTCCATCAGGTCGTAGAAGCGTTCGACCAGCGCGCGCACCGCCGGCTCGCCGCCGAGGCGCTCGAACGGGGTGGCGACTGGCCGACTGGCGGCGGCGGTGGACATGCGGGTCTCCGATCGATGACAGGGGAAGAGGTCATGGCTGCATCAGCAGCCGGGTCACGCCACGGCGCAGCATCGGCAGCCGTGCCGCCGCCCTGAGCGCCAGCGGACGCGCGAGATGGGCCGCGGCCGGCCGGTCGTCGGTGTAGAGACCGACGATGAGGTTGGTCGCGGCGAACAGCGGCGCGCTCGCCAGCCGGTGCGCGGCCTCGTAGCGGCGCAGCAGGCCGGCGGCAGCGATATCGCCGCCACGCGCAGCTGCTCCGCCGACCAGTTCGGCCAGCTTGGCGGCGCCCTGCAGCCCCAGGTTGAAACCATGGGCGGTGACCGGGTGCATGCCGACCGCGGCATCGCCCACGAGCGCGGCGCGCGGCCCGACGAAGCCGTGCGCGAAGCTGGTGACCAGCGGATAGACATACGGCCCCTCGACCACCCGCATCGCCCCCAGCCGCGCGCGGTAACGGCGGGTGATCTCGGTACCGAGCGCCTGCGCGTCGAGCACGGCGAGCCGTTCGATCGCGGCCGCCGGCAGCGTCAGCACCGCCGACGAGACATGGCCGCCGTTCAGCGGCAGCATGGCGATCGTCTGGCCATGGCCGAACCATTCGGTGGCGATGCCGCCATGATCGGCGTCATGCGCGACCCGGCACAGCAGCATCGACCGGTCGAGCCGGTTCAACCGCGCGCCGATCCCGAGCTGACGGCGGACCAGCGAGAAGCGCGAATCGGCGCCGACCAGCAATCGCCCCTGCAGCCGGCGCCCGTCTTCGAGGTCGACGGTCGCTTCTTTCGCGGAGGTCCGCACCGAACGGATCGCGGCGCCGGCGAACAAGGCCAGCCGCGCCTGGCCTTCGAGCGCCTCGAACAGCGATCGCCGGATGCGGTGATTGGCGACGAGACAGCCCAGCCGGTCGACATCCTCCCCGCCCGCGAACGACAGCGCGAAGGCGCGATCGCCGTCGAGCACGCGCGCTTCGCGTAGCGGGGCGATGTCGGCGGCGTCGAGCCGTTCCCAGGCCCCGAGCCGATCGAGGGTGGCGACCGACCGTCGGGTCAGCGCGATCTCGCGTCCGTCGCAGGGCGGCGACGCCAGCACCGCCGCCGATGTGCGATCGACCAGCGCCATGGTGAGCCCGGTGCCGGCGAGTGACCGCGCGAGCGCCAGCCCCGCCGGACCGGCACCGACAATGATGATGTCATAGGCGAGTGGAGCCATCATGGGACGGCTATGCGTTTCCCATGGCCGCGATGCCTTGCGCAGGATCAAATCCTGGCGTTTTTAGCTCAGCAGTCCCTCGTGCAGGCGCACGACCCGGTCCATCCGCAGAGCGAGCCGCTCATTATGGGTGGCGACCAGCGCGGCGCTGCCCTCGTCGCGGACGAGGGTGAGGAATTCGGCGAAGACGATATCGGCGGTCGCCTCGTCGAGATTGCCGGTCGGTTCGTCGGCGAGCACCAGTGCGGGGCGATTGGCGAGCGCCCGCGCGACCGCGACCCGCTGCTGTTCGCCGCCCGACAACTGGCTCGGGCGATGATCGAGCCGCTGGGCGAGGCCGAGCCGGCCGAGCAGCGCCGCGGCGCGGGTCTGCGCCACCGGCCGTTCGGCGCCGTGGATCATCTGCGGCAGCACGACATTCTCGACCGCCGAGAAGTCGGGCAGCAGATGGTGGAACTGATAGACGAAGCCGATCGAGTCGCGGCGGATGCGGGTGCGCGCGTCGTTGTCGGCCTTGGCCGCCTCCTCGCCCGCGATCCGGATCGATCCCTCGAACCCGCCCTCGAGCAGGCCGACCGCCTGGAGCAGGGTCGACTTGCCCGACCCCGACGGACCGAGCAATGCGACGATCTCGCCCGGACCGACCGTCAGATCGACCCCGCGCAGCACCTCGATCGTCACCCCGCCCTGCTGGAAGGAACGCTTGAGCGCGGTGGCCTTCAACACATCATTCATAGCGCAACACCTGGACCGGATCGGTGCTCGCGGCCTTCCAGGCCGGGTAGAGGGTCGCGAGGAAGCTGAACCCGAGCGACATGACGACGATCACCACCACCTCGACCGGATCGGTCTTCGACGGCAATTCGGTCAGGAAGCGGATCGAGGGATCCCAGAGATTCTGGCCCGTCACCAGCTGGACGAAATTGACCACGGCCTGGCGGAAGAACAGGAAGACCGCACCGAGGATCAGGCCGAAGCCGGTGCCGAGCGTACCGATCGTGACCCCGACGGTCATGAAGATCTTCATCAGCCCCGATCGCGACGCACCCATCGTCCGCAGGATCGCGATGTCGCGGGTCTTGGCGCGCACCAGCATGATCAGCGACGACAATATGTTGAACACCGCGACCAGGATGATCAGCGACAGTACCACGAACATCGCCACCCGCTCGACCGAAAGCGCCTCGAACAGCGAACTGTTCATCTCGCGCCAGTCGCGAATCTCGCCCTGCATCGCGACGCTCGCCTTGAGCGGGGCGAGGATCTGACCAACCCGATCGGCATCATTGGTCTGGATCTCGACCATGCCGACCGCATCGCCGAGCATCAGCAGGGTCTGGGCATCCTCCATCGGCATGATCACGAACGCCTTGTCATAGTCGTAGACGCCGACCTCGAAGATCGCCGCGACCTGATAGGAGACGATCCGCGGCACCGTGCCGAACGGGGTGGTCTGGCCCTGCGGGCTGATCAGGCTTATCTGGCTACCGACATCCGCGCCGAGCTGTTCGGCGAGCCGCGCGCCGATCGCCACCCGGCCCGATCCCGGGGTGAGCGCGCCGAGATCGCCCTTGACGACCTTGCCCTGCATCACCGGATTGGCGCGCAGGTCGGCGATCGTCATGCCGCGCACGAGCACGCCTTCGACCCGGCCCGAAAAGGCCGCCATCAGCGGCTGTTCGATCAACGGCACCGCCGAGGTTACCCCGGGCAGCGCCTTTGCGTCCTTCGCGATCCGCCGCCAGTCGGGGAGCTTGCCGTCATAGCCCTGGACGACGGCATGACCGTTCAGGCCGACGATCTTGTCGAACAGCTCGGCCCGAAAGCCGTTCATCACGCTCATCACGATGATCAGCGCCGCGACCCCGAGCGCGACCGCGACCAGGCTGATCGAGGCGACGAGGAAGATGAACGCCTCGCCCCGGCCGGGAAGGAGGTAGCGCTTGGCGATCATGCGCTCGTAGCGGGATAGGATCACAAAAAAGCCCTCTCCCCTTGGGGGAGAGGGTTGGGAGAGGGGTCGCGAGGGCGAAGCCCGAGCGTCCCGCAGCCTCCACTCGCACAACCGGGCATCGAGCCCGGCTGCACGAACCCCTCACCCTGCCCTCTCCCCCAAAGGGAGAGGGTGATTAGGGCGCTAGTCACGAACGCACCCGCGCGATCGCATCGTCGACCGACAGTTCGACCTTCTCGCCGGTGGCGCGGCGCTTCACCTCGACGACGCCCTTGTCGAGGCCCTTGGGGCCGATCACGATCTGCCAGGGCAGGCCGATCAGGTCCATCGTCGCGAATTTGGCGCCGCCGCGTTCGTCGCGGTCGTCGTAGAGGGTCTCGACCCCGGCCGCGTTCAGCCGCGCGTAGAGATCGTCGGCGGCGGCGGCGCAACGCGCGTCGTCGGCGCGCATGTTGATCAGCCCGACCGCATAGGGCGCGACCGAATCGGGCCAGATGATGCCGGCATCGTCATGGCTCGCCTCGATGATCGCGCCCATCAGCCGCGACACGCCGATACCGTAGCTGCCCATTTGCGGGGTGATCGGCGAACCGTCGGGCCCCTGGACGGTCAGGCCCATCGCCGCCGAATATTTGGTGCCGAAATAGAAGATATGGCCGACCTCGATCCCGCGCGAGGTCTTGAGCGCCGCACCGGCCTCGGCCTCGCGTTCGAGATCGCGTTTCTCGTCGGTCGCCGAATAGTCGACGGTCAGGCCCGAGACGAAATCCTGCAACGCGCCGGCATCGTCGGCATCGACCTCGAGCGGACGGTCCTGTTCCCAGTTCACATGGTAGAAGACCTCGCTCTCGCCGGTCGGGGCGAGGACGATGAACTCATGGCTGAGATCGCCGCCGATCGGGCCGGTATCGGCCTGCATCGGGATCGCGCGCAGCCCCATCCGCTTGTAGGTGCGCAGATAGGCGACGAACATCCGGTTGTAGCTGTGGCGCGCGCCGGCCTCGTCGAGATCGAACGAATAGGCGTCCTTCATCAGGAATTCGCGGCCGCGCATCACCCCGAAGCGGGGGCGGACCTCGTCGCGGAACTTCCACTGGATATTGTAGAGGGTGCGCGGCAGGTCGCGGTAACTGCGCGCGCCATCCTTGAACAGCCAGGTGATCACCTCCTCGGCGGTCGGGCCAAACAGGATCTCGCGGTCGTGGCGATCCTTGATGCGCAGCATCTCGGCGCCATAATCGTCATAGCGTCCCGACTGGCGCCAGAGATCGGCCGACTGGATCGTCGGCATCAGCAATTCGATCGCGCCGGCACGGTCCTGTTCCTCGCGGACGATCTGCTCGATCTTGCGCAGCACCCGGTGTCCCAGCGGCAGCCAGGCATAGATGCCGGCGGCGGTCTGGCGCACCATCCCGGCGCGCAGCATCAGCTTGTGGCTGACGATCTGGGCATCGGCGGGCGACTCTTTGGTGACGGGCATGAAATGACGGGAAAGGCGCATGGGCTCCGCGATCTGATAGGGGTCGACGACCCGGGTTGCGGGCTGTCCTATGACGCCCGACGCGCCGGGGCAACCGGCATGGCTGTTGCCGAGAAAACACACCCTCTCACATTCGGTAGCGAGTGGCTTGAAAGCCGATGACAAGATGCGGTGGTACGACTACTCAAACCCTACGAAACATAGGCAGAAAAACGGCCATGGTTCGGGGAGAACGAGGCTCCAGGCGTCATTTAAAAGGGGATGGCGCCCGTAGAGCTCGCTCAGGGGGCTGACGAGCATTCGTCACGCGGCGCCGGGACTGGCAACAGTCCCGGCGTTTGCGTTTGGAGCCCCTGGCGCGACCACCGCAGCTTCGAATTTGCGATAGTTTGATTGACCGGCTGCGGACCGAAGCGCCTGATCGGCCCGAGGCGACTCGCCGCCTCTGTTCAGGAGCTTATTCGATGGTTCGCACCCTCTTTCTTGCCGCCGCCACGCTTACGCTGGCCGCCGGCGCAGCGCCGACCTGGGCCGCCCCCTGCAAGGACGCCAAAGGCAAGTTCATCAAATGCCCGCCTGCGCCCAAGACTCCGCAGCGCTGCAAGGACGGCAAGGGCAAGTTCGTGAAATGCGGTACGCCCGGCGCCAAGCGCGTCTGATCGATCGGACCGCGACCTTTGCCGCTCTCGTTCGTTGGAGGGCGGCAAAGGAGATTTGATGATGGCCAGCCAGCCCCCGCGCCCCGAGGATGTTCCGAGCGATACGCCGGTCGATATTCCGGTGCCCTCGCCCACCGATCCGAACCCGGGCGTGCCCAGCGATCCGGTGATCCCCGACCTTCCGGGCTGATAGGAAAAGACCCTCTCCCGTCGTGACGGGAGAGGGTCTTTCAATTCAGACCAGTCAGACCAGGCGGCTCTGCTTGACCGCGGCGCCGATGAAGCTGGCGAACAGCGGGTGCGGATCGAACGGCTTCGACTTGAGTTCCGGGTGGAATTGGACGCCGACGAACCAGGGATGATCGGGACGCTCGACGATCTCGGGCAGCATGCCGTCGGGCGACATGCCCGAAAACACCAGCCCGCCCTTTTCGAGCGCATCGCGATAGGCGGTGTTGACCTCCCAACGGTGGCGATGGCGCTCGCTGATGTCGGTCGAACCATAGATCGACGACACGACACTGTTGCCGTCGAGCTTCGCCTCATAGGCGCCGAGCCGCATCGTCCCGCCCAGGTCGCCGCCGGCCTCGCGGGTTTCGATGCCCGCCTTGGTCATCCATTCGGTGATGATGCCGACGACGGGTTCGTCGGTCGGCCCGAATTCGGTCGACGACGCCTTGGCGATTCCGGCCAGGTTCCGCGCGCCCTCGATGCACGCCATCTGCATGCCGAAGCAGATGCCGAAATAGGGAATCTCGCGCTCGCGCGCGAAGCGGATGCTGGCGATCTTGCCCTCGGCACCGCGCTCGCCGAACGCGCCGGGAACGAGGATCGCGTGGCAAGGCTCGAGCTGGCCGGCGATCTCGCTCTTGTCCTGCTCGAACAGTTCGGCGTCGATCCAGCGGATATTGACCTTCACCTTGTTGGCGATGCCACCATGGATCAGCGCCTCGTGAAGCGACTTATAGGCATCGAGGAGCCCGACATATTTGCCGACCACGCCGATCGTGACCTCGCCCTCGGGATTTTCGAGGCGGTCGATGATCTCGGTCCAGCGCGACAGGTCGGGCTCGTCCTGGTCCTCGGTGGAGATGCCGAACGAGGCGAGGACGGCGTCGTCGAGCCCCTCGGCATGATATTGGAGCGGCACCTCGTAGATATTCTTGGCGTCGAGCGCGGGAATCACCGATTCCTTGGGGACGTTGCAGAACAGCGCGATCTTCGAACGCTCGCTGTCGGGCAAGGGCCGCTCGCAGCGGCAGACCAGCACGTCGGGCTGGATGCCGAGGCTGGTGAGGTCGCGCACGCTGTGCTGGGTCGGCTTGGTCTTCAGCTCGCCCGCCGCAGCGATATAGGGCACCAGGGTCAGGTGGACGAAGGCGGTCTGCGCCCGGCCGAGATCGTTCCGCAGCTGGCGGATCGCCTCCATGAACGGCAGCGATTCGATGTCGCCGACGGTGCCGCCGATCTCGCACAGCACGAAATCGAGGCCGTCGGTGTCCTCGCGCGCGAATTCCTTGATCGCATCGGTGACGTGCGGGATCACCTGCACGGTCGCGCCCAGATAGTCGCCGCGGCGCTCCTTCTGGATGATCGTCTGATAGATCCGGCCCGAGGTGACATTGTCGGACTGACGCCCGGGAACGCCGGTAAAGCGCTCATAATGCCCCAGATCGAGGTCGGTCTCGGCACCGTCGTCGGTCACGAAGACCTCGCCGTGCTGATAGGGGGACATCGTTCCCGGATCGACGTTCAGATAGGGATCGAATTTGCGAATACGGACCGTGTAGCCACGCGCCTGGAGCAGGGCAGCAAGGCTTGCCGCCATGAGACCTTTTCCAAGCGAGGAAACCACGCCGCCGGTGATGAAAATGAACCGCGCCATGGGAGTATGGGCTTAACCGCGGGAGGGGTCGAAGTTCAAGGTCGCGACTCCGGCAAAATGATCAAAAATTGTTTCATGCCCCATGCATCGATGATGACGGTCGCGCAGGCGCGACGTCGAACGCATTGAGAAACGGCCGCGCGAGCGCGGCCGTCGGGCGGCGGACGATCGAGCCCGAAGGCCCGGATTTACTTGGTGCCGTTGGCCGGCGCGGTCTCGGCGGTACCCTGCTGCGCTGCGGCAGCAAGCGGATCGGCCGGCGCCGGCGCCTCGGGCTGCTGCGCGGTCGCGGTCTTGCCGACCAGCGAGGTATCGACCTTGGACGGTGCGCGGGTGAACGAGGCGAAGGCCGCGAGGCCGATGCTCATCACGATGAACAGGGCGCCGAGCACCGAGGTCGCGCGGGTCAGGAAATCGGCGGCGCCGCGGGCGCTCATCAGCCCCGAAGCGCTGCCGCTCGACGCCAGCCCGCCACCTTCCGACCGCTGCATCAGGATGACGCCCACCAACAGCAATGCGATCAGCGCATGGACGACAAGGAGGAAGGTGAGCATTCAGACCGCTTTCGTTCGTGAAGCGCGCGATCTAGTCGATCACCGCCCATACTTCAACCACCGCGCGGTTAAGGTGTCTGGTAAAACCGCCCTCTCCGATCAAGCTGCCGCGGCGGCCCCCTCGATGATCGGCACGAACTGCGCCGCGGTCAGGCTGGCGCCGCCGACCAGAGCGCCGTCGACGTCGGGGACGGCCATCAGCTCGCGCGCATTGTCGGGCTTGACCGAACCGCCATAGAGGATGCGGACCTTCGCCCCTTCGGCGCCGAGCAGTTCGCCGAGCCGTCCGCGGATCGCCGCGTGCATTTCGGCGACGTCGGCGACCGACGGGGTGCGGCCGGTGCCGATCGCCCAGACCGGCTCATAGGCCACGACCAGGGTTTCACCGCGGCTCCCGTTGGGGATCGAGCCATCGAGCTGACGCTCGACCACCGCGATCGCATCGCCGGCATCGCGCTGCGCCTCGGTCTCGCCGACGCAGACGATCGCGATCAGCCCGGCGGCGATCGCCGCGCTGGCCTTGCCCTGCACCTCGCGGTCGGTCTCGTGCTGGTCGGTGCGGCGCTCGCTATGGCCGACGATCGCAAGCGTGGCCCCCGCCTCGACCAGCATCGCCGCACTGGTGCAGCCGGTGTGCGCGCCCTTGGCGGCGGCATGGCAATCCTGCGCGCCGATCGCGAGGCCGGGCGCACCGGCGACCGCGGGTGCGATCAGCGTGAAGGGCGGACAGATCGCGACATCGAGTCCGGCATGGGCATCGGCGGCGGCCTTGATCGCGTCGAGTTCGGCCAGCGCCGCCAGCGATCCGTTCATCTTCCAGTTGCCTGCCACCAGCTTGCGCAATGCCATCGTCCCGATCTCCCCATCTCAGAATGTCGACCGGCCCTAGCAAGCCTCGCCCGGTCCGCCAACCATGGCATCGACCGATCGGCCAGGCGCGAAGCCGCGGCTGCGGCTTGAAGCCGCCCCGCCACCCCTCTATGGCGTCCTCTTCGCTTTAGCTGGCCTATCGGAACGCTTGATGATTTCCTTCTTCCGCCGCGCGCTGTCCTCCTGGATCGTTCTCGGCCTGCTCGCTCTGATCATGCTCGCCTTCATCATCACCGGGGTGAATTCTCCCGGCTCGATGGGCGGCGTCGTCGACAGCGGCAGCGTCGCCAAGGCCGGCAATCTTCGGATCAGCGCCACGGAACTCACCCGCCGCGTCCAGAACCAGCTCCAGAACGCCCGCCGACAGACCCCGACCCTCGACGCCAAGGGCTTCGTCGATCAAGGCGGCTTCGACCAGGTGACCGATGCGCTGATCTCCGCACGGGCGATCGACAGCTGGGGCGCACGGCAGCGCTTCGCCATCGGCAAGCGGCTGGTCGACGCCGAAATCGCCGGCATTCCGGCGTTCAAGGGCGTGACCGGCCAGTTCGACGAAGCGACGATGCGGTCGCTGCTCGCCCAGCAGCGGATCAGCGAGAAGGATCTGCGTTCCGACATCGCCAGCGATTTGCTGCGCAACCAGATCCTGTTTCCCGCCAGCGCGGGCGTGCCCACCGCGGCGAAGCTCGCCACGCCTTATGCCAAGCTGCTGCTCGAACAGCGCAGCGGCCAGGTCGGGGTGGTGCCGCTGGCCGCGGTCGCGGTCACCGCCCAGCCGAGCGACGCCGACATCGCCGCCGCCTACAAGGCCAATATCGCCGCCTATACCCAGGCCGAGACCCGCGTGCTGCGTTACGCGCTGTTCGGCGAAGCCAAGGTCGCCGCGGTCTCGCAGCCGACCGAGGCCGAGATCGCCGCTTATTACAAGGAAAATGGTGCGGCCTATGCGGCCAAGCAGACCCGCGACCTGACCCAGCTCATCCTGCCGACCCAGGCCGCGGCACAGGCGATCGCGGCCAAGGTCACCGCCGGTACCGCGCTGAGCGCGGTTGCGGCACAGGCGGGTCTCGAAGCCTCGACGCTCGCGAAACAGTCGCAGGCCGACTATGCCAATGCGGCCAACGCCGCGATCGCCGCCACCGTGTTCACGGCGAAGCCGGGCGAGCTGGTCGGGCCGGTCAAGGGCGCGTTCGGCTGGTATGTCGTCAAGGTCGACAGCGTCGGCGGCACGCCGGCCAGGACATTGGAGCAGGCGCGCGCCGAGATCATTGCCACGCT
Organism: Rhizorhabdus sp. GW822-FHT03C02; assembly: GCF_058801765.1. Classification (NCBI taxonomy): domain Bacteria; kingdom Pseudomonadati; phylum Pseudomonadota; class Alphaproteobacteria; order Sphingomonadales; family Rhizorhabdaceae; genus Rhizorhabdus; species Rhizorhabdus sp. GW822-FHT03C02. The sequence goes on along the minus strand of NZ_JBXANN010000001.1, from coordinate 237,584 downwards.
TGCGACCCAGAAGGCCGCCGACGCGCTGACCGACCTTGCCAGCAAGATCGAAGGTCAGATCACCGACGGCGCCGGCTTCGACGAGATCGTCAAGGCGAACGGCCTGACTATGGTCACCACCCCGCCGATCCTTGCGACCGGCCAGGCGCCGGGCAATCCCGACTGGAAGCCGGCCCCCGACCTGACTCCGCTGATCAAGCCTGGTTTCGACGCCACCCCCGACGACGACCCCACCGTCGAAACGGTGATCAAGGACAAGGAATATGCGCTGCTGGGAGTCGCCAGCGTGATTCCGGCGACCCCGATCCCGCTCGCCAAGGTGCGTGATGCGGTGGTGCGCGATATCATGGTCAAGCGTACCCGCGCCCGGGCCCAGGCGATCGCGCAGACGATCGCCGCCAAAGTCGGCAAGGGGATGAAGCTGGCCGACGCGCTCGCTGGTGCCGGCGTCAAGCTGCCGCCCCCTGCCCCGGCGTCGGCGCGCCAGATCGATCTGGCGCGTGCGCAGGATCCCCGGCAGATTCCGGCGCCGCTGCGCCTGATCTTCACGATGAAGCCCGGCCAGGCCAAGGTGGTCGCCGCCGACAATGGCGGCGCCATCTTCGTGGTGGTGCTCGACAAGGTCGTTCCCGGCGATCTCGCGCAGGTCCCGGGCCTGGTCGAGACCACCCGCGGCGAACTGATGCGCGCCACCATCGCCGAGACCACCGAGCAATTTGTGCGCGCGGTCGAAAAGGACATCGGCACCAGCCGCAACGACGCCGCGATCGCCGCCGCCAGGCGGCAGTTCGCGGGTGGCCAGACCGGCGACGGCCAGTAAGCATTCCGGGGGGCATGATGGACGAGGAGCAGGACAAGGCCGCATGCGATGCGCTCGCGGCCGGCAAGCCCGCGCTGGTGTGGCGCCGGCAAGTCGCCGACACCGATACGCCGGTCGCCGCCGCGATCAAGCTGATCGTCCCAGGCCGCGGCGACTTCCTGCTCGAATCGGTCGAGGGCAGCAGCACCCGCGGCCGCTACACGCTGCTCGGGCTTGCCCCCGACCTGATGTTCCGCGGCTTTGGCAGCAAGGCCGAGATCAATCGTCGCTGGGCAACCGATCACGAAGCGTTCGAACCGCTGGCCGACGATGCGCTGACCGCGATGCGGGCGCTGGTGACCCGCTGCCGGATGGATGTGCCCGAGGGCCTGCCGCCCGCCCTCGCCTGCCTGGTCGGCTATTTCGCCTATGAGACGATCGGTCTGGTCGAGAAGCTGCCGCGGCCGGCCCCCAACCCGCTCGACCTGCCCGATATGCTGTTCGCGCGCCCGACGCTGATCCTGGTGTTCGACCGTCTCGCCGATGCGCTCTATTTCGTCGCGCCTTTATGGCCCGAGACGCCGGGAGACACGGAGGCGAAACTGGCCGGCGCGATCGAACGGATCGAGGCGGTCGCCGCGACCCTCGCCTCGCCGCTGCCGCCGCGGGTCAGCGCCGAGATCGATCCCGCGACGATCGTCCCGACGCCGCAGCTCGCCGCCGGCCGCTATGCCGAGATGGTGCTGCGCGCCAAGGACTATATCGCCGCCGGCGACATCTTCCAGGTGGTGCTGGCCCAGCGTTTCTCGGTGCCTTTCCCATTGCCGCCGATCGAGCTCTATCGCGCGCTCAGGCGGATCAATCCGTCGCCCTTCCTCTATTTCCTCGATCTGCCAGGCTTCGCGCTGATCGGCTCCTCACCCGAGATACTGGTGCGCGCGCGCGACGGCGAAGTGACGATCCGCCCGATCGCCGGCACCCGCCCGCGCGGACGGACCGCCGCCGAGGATGCCGCCCATCGCGAAAGCCTGCTTGCCGACCCGAAGGAACGCGCCGAGCATCTTATGCTGCTCGACCTGGGCCGCAACGATGTCGGCCGGGTGGCGACCGCGGGCAGCGTCGAGGTGACCGACAGCTACACCGTCGAATTCTACAGCCATGTCATGCACATCGTCTCGAACGTGGTCGGCCGGATCGACCCGGCCAAAGATGCGCTAGACGCGCTGTTCGCCGGCTTCCCGGCCGGGACCGTATCGGGCGCGCCCAAGGTGCGCGCGTGCGAGATCATCGCCGAACTCGAACCCGAGACCCGCGGCGCCTATGCCGGCGGGGTCGGCTATTTCTCCCCCGACGGATCGATGGACAGTTGCATCGTCTTGCGGACCGCGGTGATCAAGGACGGCGTCATGCACGTCCAGTCGGGCGCCGGTATCGTCGCCGACAGCGATCCCGCTTATGAACAGCGCGAATGCGAAGCGAAGGCCGGCGCACTGATCGCGGCCGCAAAAGAGGCGGTTTTCCGCGCCTCGGAGGCCAGTTTCGGACAATAGACATCGGGTCCGCGGGGGCGATTTGCTGTGGCATCCGTGCAACAGTGATCGCGGCATCATATTGGCAGCGGATCGAAATTCCTCTCCGCCCGTTCCGGGGACGTCTTGTTACAAGGCCACAGAGAGGACCCCATTCGATGAAAACCCTTTTGCAACTGTCGGCGGCGGCGGCAGTGCTGGCGCTCGGCGCCGGTGCGGCGAGCGCGCAGGATATGACCACCGGCCCCGCCAACTGGACCGGCTTCTATGTCGGCGGCCAGGCCGGCTATAGCTGGCAGCCGGCCGATGGCGACGAGACCGTCACCTTCGACCGCAATCTCGACGGCACTTATGGCGATGCCTTCCCCAATTTCTCGCCGGGCTTCTGCGGCGGCGCGCCAACCAGCCCGAGCCGGGGCACCGGTTGCCGCAAGGACAATGACGCGGGTCTGTGGAAGGTCCATCTCGGCTATGACTATCAGTTCGGCGACACGCTCGACGGGATCGTCGTCGGCGGCGTGATCGAAGGCGGCAAGGCCTATCTGTCCGACAACGTCACCGCCTTCAGCACCACCCCGGCGGTCTACCGGATCGGCGCCCGGCTGAAGGAAAATGCCGCGATACGCGGCCGCGCCGGCTATTCGTTCAGCACCGGCACGCTGATCTATGCGACCGGCGGCGGCGCCTACGGCAAGATCCGCAACAGCTTCTCGACCTCGAACGGCGTCAACACCTTCACCACCAGCGACCCGAAGAAGGACGCCTGGGGCTATACCTATGGTGGCGGCATCGAGCAGAAGGTCGGCCCCTTCTCGGTCGGCGCGCTCTATCTGTTCACCAGCCTGAAGAACGACAAATATGTCGTCAACGCCGCGGGCGGCGCCGCAGGCGGCCCGTTCACCGTGCAGAGCACGCTGGCGACCGGCACCAACTTCCAGCGCAGCTTCTCGAAGTTCGGCTATCATCAGGTGGTCGCGACGGTCAGCTACCGCTTCTGATCGCCCGAAAGGCACAAAAAAGGGGCGGATGGCCAAGCCATCCGCCCCTTTTTCATGCCCGCGGCTGCCCGGCCGAGCCGGGCAGCCGATGGTTCACTTACCGTTGTTGAGCTGCACGCCGATATAGCGGCCCGGATTGGTGCCCCGCTGGACGAACAGCAGCACCGTGGTCTTCTTCGCCTTGCGCGCCGCCTCGAGCGCGGCCGTCGCGGTCTGGACGGTGGGCACCGGGACCTGATCGATCTGCAGGATCACATCGCGCTGCTGGAAGCCCTGGGCACCGGCGTCGCTCGACTGGTCGACCGACGTCACCACCACGCCCTTGGTCGTCGCCGGCAGGCCGAGCCGTCGCGAGAGATCGGGGGTCAGGGTCTGCAGGCCGAGGCCGAGCAGATTCTTGGCGATGTCGCTCTGCGGCGCGTTGGCGCCATTGTCGGGGGTGTCGGCATTGTCGTCGTCATTGTCGAGCGCGCCTGCCAGCGTTTCCTCCGACGGGCGTTCGCCGACCGTCACCGTCACCGTCTTGCGCTGACCCTCGCGGATCAGTTCGATCGGCACCGTCTCGCCGACCTTGGCGCGCGAGACGATGTACGACAGCGTCGTATCGGGGGTCACTTCCTGATTGTTGACCTTCACGATCACGTCGCCCTGGCGGATGCCGGCGCGTGCCGCAGGCTCGCCCGGCTCGACCCGCGCGACGATCTCGCCACGGTCCTTGGGCAGACCCAGACCGGCGGCGATATCCTCGGTCATCGGCTGGATGCCGACGCCGAGATAGCCGCGCTTGATCTTCGCGCCGGACTTGAGCGTTTCGATGATCGGCTTGGCTTCTTCGGCGGGGATCGCGAAACCGATGCCGACATTGCCGCCGGTCGGCGAATAGATCGCGGTGTTGATACCGATCACATTGCCCTTCAGGTCGAACATCGGTCCGCCCGAATTGCCCTGGTTGATCGACGCGTCGGTCTGAATGTAGCGATCGTAGAGCTGGCCCGCGCCGATCGAGCGGTGCAGCGCCGAGACGATGCCCGCGGTCACGGTGCCGCCGAGCCCGAACGGGTTGCCGATCGCGACCACCCAGTCGCCGACCCGGGTGCGGGTCGAATCGCCGAACGTCACGAACGGGGCGTTCTTGATGTCGATCTTGAGCAGCGCCAGATCCGACGCGACATCGCGGCCGACCACCGTCGCCTTATATTCCTTGCGATCGGGCAGGGTCACGGTGATCGAGCTGACCACCGCCGCGCCCTGGGCCTGGGCCTGAGGGCCGCCCGAGATCACATGGTTGTTGGTCACGACATAGCCGTCGGCCGAGATGATGAAGCCCGAACCGAGCGAGGTCGCCTCGCGGGTGATCGGCTTGCCATTATCGTCGGTACCGCCGCCGCCGAACCGCTTGAACAGTTCCTCGAACGGGGTGCCGGCAAAGGCGTTGCCGCCGCCATTCTTGACCTGGATCTTCTGGGTGGTGGAAATATTGACCACTGCCGGCGCGAGCCGCGCCGCGAGATCGGCGAAGCTCATCGGCGCGCCGGCCCCCGGAGGGGCCGCGCTGATCGTGCCGGGCGCGTTCTGCGCGACCTGGGCGCCGACCGGCTGCTGCATGGTCAGGGTTGCCGTGGCGCCGCCAGCCAGCAGGGCCGCTGTAATTGCATAAGCATAACGCACTTTGGCCAACTCCCAAATACTCCTGTCTTTGCCCGTTTGAACGTTACTGGGGCACCTTGTGTCGTAATCTGCGACTGAACGCCGCTTGAACGGAAGCCGTTACGTCAACGCCTTCCGCGGAATTCGCGCAGATACTCATTGTCCGGAGACAGGATGATCGACGATCCACCGGGGGCTTCGGTTCCATCGGTGCCGAAGGTCATCCGATAGGACTGCATCGCACGGTAGAAATTATAGAAATCGGGATCCTTGCCGAAGCTCGCGGCATAGACACCGGCCGCCTGGGCGTCGGCTTCGGCGGTGATGATCTGCGCCTGCTTGCGCCCTTCGGCGCGGATCGAGCGCGCTTCCTGTTCGCGCGCGGTCTTCATCCGCTGGAACGCCGATTCGAGCGGCGAACCGTCGGGCAGGTCGGCCCGCTTGATCCGGACGTCGACGATCCGCGCGCCATATTGCGCGGCGACCCGGTTCAGCCGGTCCTGGATATTGTCCATCACCTGGCCGCGTTCGGGGCTGAGCAACGCCGCGAAAGGCCGCTTGCCGAGTTCGTTGCGCAGTGACGATCCAAGGATCGGGCGCAGCGCCTCGCCGACGCGCCGCTCGTTACCCGCGGTGATGTACATCCGCAGCGGATCGACGATCCGGTAGCGGGCATAGGCATCGACCTCGATCCGCTGCTGGTCGCTCGACAGCACCGACTGACGCTGCATGTCGAAATCGAGCACGCGCTTGTCGATCCACACGATCGAATCGAGGAACGGGATGCGCCAGAGGAGACCGGCCCCGGTACGCCCGAACACTTCGTTATCGCGGTAGGCGTTGTAGACGGTTGCGGGTTCACCAAGGCGAACGACGAGCGCCTGCTGGGTTTCGGGCACCACCGCGAAGACGCTGCTGAACACCACCACTGCGGCGATGGCACCGATCGCGGCACCGATCAGCCCGCGGCCGGGCATGGCATTGGTCGAACTCATTGTGCCGGCACCTCGCGCTTGGCGGGAGGAATCGGCAGATAACCGGTCACCGGCGCCTCGATGATCGTCTTGTCGGACTTGGCCAGGACACGCTCCATCGTCTCGTAATACATGCGCCGGCGGGTCACTTCTGGGGCCAGCTTATATTCGGAATAGACCTTGTCGAAGGCAGCGGCCTCGCCCTCCGCCTTGGCGCCGAGTTGCTGCGAATAAGCGCGCGCTTCGTTCAGATAGGTCTGCGCCTCCTGCTGCGCGGCAGAAACCGACTTGAAGGCGTCGTTGACCGCGGCAGGCGGATCCGCCTGCTTGATCGCGACGCCCTGCACCGCAATTCCGGTGCGATAGCCGTCGAGGATCTCCTGCATACGCTGCGCGACCCGCACCTCGATCTGACTGCGCTGGGGACCGATCGCGTCGTTGAGCGACACCCGCGCCAACTCGGCACGCATCGCGCTCTCGGCGACCTCGCCGACGGTGTCGTCGGGATCGGCGAGTTCATAAAGATAAAGTTCGGGGTCGCGGATGTTCCAGCGCACCGAATAGGCCAGGTCGATGATATTCTGATCGCCGGTCAGCACCAGATTCTGGGTATTTTCGGAGCTCGACCCGATTTCCTTCACCCTTATGTCTTCAACGTCGATCTTGGTGATGATGTCGATCGGCGACGGTAACGAGAAATGCGTACCCGGGCCCATCGTATAGGCATAGCGGCCAAGCCGGGTGACCACACCGCGCTGCTGCGGGTCGATCCGGTGACTGCTCGTCCAGACCACCCAGACGACCAGCAGCGCGACGAAGCCCCACAAGGCCAGCCGGCGGGCATCGGGGTCGAAATTGCCGCCCCCCTGGCCGCCGCCGAAACGGGCGCGGCCGCGGTTGATCAGTTCGTCGATGGCCGAACGACCGGCGGGCTTTCCGCCCGGCTTGCGCTGCGGCGGCTGATTCCAGGGATTGCGCGGCCCCAGGCCGTCGCCACCACCGTCGCCGCCCGACCCGCCGGAGCCTCCTCCGCTGCCGCCACCGCCCCAGGGCCCGCCCTCGTTCAGCAGGGCGGTCGGGATCGGCAGGCCGTCATTCTTGTCGTTCATGCAGTCTTTATAGGTGCGGTGTCCGCGGAAAAACAGTGGTCTTTCAGGCGGCACCGGTTATGCGGACGCCATGGACATCGCAGACAAGCTCCGCGACGCGCTCGACGGCGTCATCGATCCCATCAGCGGCAGGGGCCTGATCGCGGGCGGCCGCGGCGCCCCGCCGCGTTTCGCCGACGGTGTCGCCAGCGTCGTGCTCGACGTCACCGGCCTGTCGGCCGGCGCGCGCGAGGCGCTCGACGCGGCGGTCAAGCAGGCGCTCGGCGCGATCGAGGGCGTGCAGAATGTCCGGGTCGCGCTCACCGCCGAGAAGCGCGGGCGCAAGATCATCGCGGTCGGTAGCGGCAAGGGCGGGGTCGGCAAATCGACCGTCTCGACCAATCTCGCGGTCGCGCTCAAGAAATTGGGCAAGAAGGTCGGCATGGTCGATGTCGACATCTATGGCCCGTCGCAGTCGCGGCTGCTCGCCACCGAGGGCATCCGTCCGACCGCGCAGGGCCAGAAGATGGATCCGGTGATGTCGCCGCACGGAATCCCGATGCTGTCGATGGGCCAGCTCGTCCGCCCCGGCCAGGCGATCGCCTGGCGCGGGCCGATGGCCGCGAAGGCACTCGAGCAGCTGATCGACGCCGAATGGGGCGACACCGACCTGCTGATCCTCGACCTGCCGCCCGGCACCGGCGACGTCCAGCTGACGATGGTCCAGAAATACAAGCCGGCCGGCGCGGTGATCGTGTCGACCCCGCAGGACCTGGCGCTGATGGACGCGACCCGCGCGGTCGATTTCTTCCGCCAGTCCGAGGTGCCGGTGATCGGCCTGGTCGAGAATATGGCGGGCTATGCCTGCCCGCATTGCGGCGAGATCTCCGACCCGTTCGGCATGGGTGGCGCACAGGCGGCGGCGATGTCGATGGAGATCCCGTTCCTCGGCCGCATCCCGCTTGCGATCGAGATCCGCACCGCATCCGACGCCGGCCAACCGCCGGCGCTGGCCGACGACGACGCGATCTTCGCGCCGCTGGCGCAAAAGATCATCCAATTTCTGAACCCGGCCAAGCCTGCTTCGTTCTGATGGAGAACGACGGGAAGGACCACGCATGCCGCTCGAAACCGACCGCGAGATCGCCGATCTGCTGACCTCCGCCAAGCTGATCGCGATGGTCGGCGCGTCGGACCGGCCCGACCGCGCCAGTCACGGAGTGATGCGCTATCTGCAGGGGCGTGGCTATCGGGTGATCCCGGTCAATCCGCAACTGACAGGCCAGACCATCCATGGCGAGACGGTACGCGCCGCGCTGTCCGAGATCGACGAGACCATCGACATCGTCGACATCTTCCGCAACTCGGCCGCGGCCGGGGCGGTGATCGACGATGCGATCGGGGTCGGCGCCAAGGCGATCTGGACCCAGCTCGGCGTCTATAATGACGAAGGGGTTGCCCGGGCCGAAGCAGCGGGGCTCAAGGCGGTGGTCGACCGCTGCCCGAAGATCGAGATCCCGCGCCTCGGACTATAGTTCAGCGCACCGACGCAATCGCCGCGCGCTCGGCCAGCCGCTCGACCGCGGCGGCATGGATGGCAGGCGCGGTCGCGAGAATTCCGAAGGCCTCGCCCCGGGTCGAGTTATAGCGCAGCTGATGACCGAAGGCGTCGGTGACGGTGGCGCCGGCCTCCTGCGCGATCAGCGCGGCGGCGGCGATATCCCATTCATGGCCCCAGCGGATCGTCGCGAGCAGATCGGCCTGGCCCGAGGCGACCATCGCGATCCTGAGCGCGATCGAATTGGGTTTGTCGACCATCACCAGATCGCCGTCGCGCCGCGGCAGTGCGTCGGCCGGCACCCGCGCGCCGGGCAATTCGGTCCGATTCGACGCCGCGATCGCCGCACCGTTGAGGGTGGCACCCTTGCCGGCCTGCGCGCGCCAATGCTCGCCGCGCACCGGGGCGTCGAGCACCCCGATCAGCGGCCGGCCGCCCTCGACCAGTGCGATCGACACCGCCCAGCCCTCGCGGCCGCGGACATAGTCACGGGTGCCGTCGATCGGATCGACCACCCACACCCGCGCGCAATTGAGCCGGTCGGCGCTGTCGGCGGTTTCTTCCGAAAGCCAGCCGGCTTCGGGATCGATCGCCATCAGCCGGTCGCGCAGCATCGCGTCGGCGGCGAGATCGATGTCGCAGACCGGACTGCCTGGGGTCTTGTCCCAATATTTGAAGCTGCCGCGCCACGATGCGCGCGCCATCGCACCGACCTCGGTCGCGACCGCGCTCACTGCATCGAGGAGACCATTATGCACCAGCGACCATCATCCCTTCGATCCTGACCGTCGGCGCATCGACCGAACGGCGAAACTCCAGATCCGAACCCGGTACTAGCCGGGCGAACATGTCCCGGAGATTACCGGCGATCGTGATCTCGGCGACCGGCTCGCAAATCTGCCCGTCGCGGATCACGAAGCCCGACGCGCCGCGGCTATAATCGCCGGTCACGCCGTTGACCCCCTGCCCGATCAGTTCGGTGACATAGACCCCCAGCTTGATGTCGGCGATCAGTTCGGCCGGCGCCAGCGTGCCGGCGGCCAGGTAGAGGTTGGTCGCGCCGGCGCCCGGCGGACCGCCGACCCCGCGCACGGCATGGCCGGTCGGCTGCAGCCCCAGTTGCCGCGCGGACGCCGAGTCCATCAGCCAGCCCTGGAGGATGCCGTCGGCGACGATGTCGGTCGCCGAGGTCGCGAGGCCCTCGCCGTCGAACGGCTTCGAGCGCAGTCCGCGCGGGCGCAACGGATCGTCACGGATCAATATGCCCGGCGCGAACACCGGCTTGCCGAGTTGGTCGAGCAGGAAGCTGGTCTTGCGGGCGATCGCCGAACCGGTGATCGCGCCGATCAGATGGCCGAGCAGGCTCGACCCCACCCGCGGATCATAGACGACCGGCATCGCGCCGCTGGCGAGCTTGCCGGGGTTCAACCGCTTGACCGCGCGCTCGCCGGCGCGGGCGCCGATCGCCGCGGCATCCTCGAGATCGGCGAGATGGCGCGCCGAATCATAATCATAATCGCGCTGCATGCCGCCGCCTTCGCCGGCGATGACGCTGGCCGAGCAGCCATAGCTGCTCGACGAATAGCCGCGCGCGAAGCCATGGCTGGTGGCGAGCGCGATCACCGATCGGCTCGACGACGCCCCCGCCCCTTCGCTGTTGGTGACCCCGGCGATCGCGCGCGCGGCGTCCTCGGCAGCCTCGGCACGGGCGCGCAGTTCGGCCGGGGCCGGATCGGCACCGTCATCGCCGTCGACCGACGGCGCAGCCCCGGCCAGCAGGCGATCCGCGGGCGCAAGCCCCGCCCAGGGATCCTCGGGCGCCTCGCGCGCCATCGCCACCGCGCGCTCGACCAATGCGCGCATCGCCTCGGTCGAGAGGTCGGAGGAGGAGACGCTCGCCGAGCGGCTGCCGACGAAGACGCGCAGGCCGATCTCCTCGCCCTCCGACCGCTCGACATCCTCGAGCGCGCCGAGGCGCACCGAGACCTGGGTCGAGGCGTTGCAGACATAGAGGGTGTCGGCCGCATCGGCGCCCGCCTTGACGGCGGCAGCGACCAGATCGGCGGTACGGGTTTCGGCTTGGGCGACGCTGAGCATGGCAGGCGACTTAGGAAGCGTGGCCTCTAAGGTCAAAGCCTATCGCGTGGATAATTGCACACGAGCCGCCGGCCGGGCTCAATCGAGCGGCACGTCCTGATTGCGGCCATGCTGGGTGCGCCGGTCATAATCGTCCTGCAGCGCGACGATGCGCTGCTGGGTCGCCTGCGCGATCGCCTTGATATTGGCACAGCTCGCATTGGCAGCGGCGCGCTCGAAATCGCGCGCGTGCATCAAGGCGATCCGGGCATGGCCGGCCTCGTGCCGCTCGATCGTACGGATATAGGTGCGCCAGCGCTGGAAGGTCTCGGGCGAAAGCCGGTCGGGCTCGGCGAGCCGCGGCAAGGTCACCACGATCGTCAGCGTCGTGCGCGCCTGGACAATCCGGCAGACCGGCCCGTTCTGCTGCTTCCAGTCCATGCGCGCGCCCCAGGTGGTCAGCCCGGTCGCGCCGCCGGGGGTACCGGGCGCGCGCAATCGGATCGAATTCGCGGCGATCGTGAGCTGCTTATCGTTGGTGCCGAACAGATCATAATAGCGAAAGACGATGCCCGGCATGCCCGAAAAGGCCGGTGGTGGCGGCGGCTCCTCGGCGCGTGAAGCCACGGGCTGGGCCAGCATCAGGCCGGCCGGCAGCAGGACATGAAGAGGGATCGGACGCCGCACGATGCCAGGCTGCGCCGTCATGGCTGACGCAGGGCTGAACGGCGCATCAGGCGGTCTGGCCGACGACCAGGCAGGCGAGGAACATCAGCAGCCCGGCGAAGCGGTTCGAACGGAATTTGGCAAGCGCGTCGGCGGCGCTGCCACGGTCGAGCGCCGCGACCTGCCAGGCGAGATGCAGGCCGACCGGCAACAGCGCGGTTATCGCGAGCAGTTGCGGCCGCATTTGCCAGATCGCCGACGCCCAGCAGCCGAAGGCGATCACATAGCACAGCGCGATCCCGCGCCGGGCGTGGCGACCGAGCGCGCGCGCCGAGGATTTGACCCCGGCGAGCGCATCGTCCTCGATATCCTGCAGCGCGTAGATCGTGTCGTAGCCGATCACCCAGAAGATCGCCCCGGCATAGAGGACCCACATCACCGGCGAGAAGCCGCCGGTCACCGCGGGCCAGCCGACGATCAGCGCCCAGGAGAAAACGATGCCCAGCCAGGCCTGCGGCCACCAGGTGATCCGCTTCATGAACGGATAGGCCGCGACCGCGCCGAGGCTGGCGAGCGCGGTGAGCGCCGCGAACAGGTTGAGCTGGAGCAGCACGACGAGGCCGATCAGACAGAGCGCTAACAGCCAGGCCCACGCCGCCTTGAGCGCGACCCGGCCACTGGCGAGCGGACGGCTCGCGGTGCGGGCGACCTTGCGGTCGAGGTCGCGGTCGACGATGTCGTTATAGACGCAGCCCGCGCCGCGCATCGCGATCGCGCCGATCCCGAACCACAGCAGCAGATCCCAGCGCCGCACCGCGCCTCCGGCCAGCGCGATCGCCCAGGCGCCGGGCCAGAACAGCAGCCAGCTGCCGATCGGCCGATCGAAGCGCGCAAGCAGCCAGAAGGGCCGCCAGGATGGCGGCAGGTAAGCCCCGAGACCGCGCAGCTCGCTGTCGGGAACGGTCATGTCGGCGTCGGCGCTCATGATCGGCGGCTAGCGCGATCGCGGCACGGGAGCAATGGCGGCTGACGTGATCGCGCGGAGATGCTAGGCACCCGGCATGCCCGCCACACCCGCCTGGCCGCCGGCAAGCCTGCCGCGCCTCTTCATCGACCAGCCCTTGTCCGCCGCGCAGATCCTGACGATCGACGGCAACCAGGCGCATTATCTGTCCGGGGTCATGCGCCAGAAGCCGGGCGACCGCATCATGGTCTTCGACGATGTCAGCGGCGAATGGCTCGCCGAGATCGAAAGCGTCGGCAAGCGCGCGCTGACGGTGCGGCTGGCCGAGCGGATTCGCGAGCGCGAGGCGGTGCCCGATCTGTGGCTGCTCGCCGCGCCGATCAAGAAGGGCCGGATCGACTGGGTGGCGGAGAAAGCGTCCGAACTGGGAGTCGCGCGCTGGCGTCCGGTGATCACCCGGCGGACGATCGTCGACCGGCTCAACCTCGACCGGCTGCGCGCGCATATGATCGAGGCGGCCGAGCAATGCGAGCGGACCGCGCTTCCGATCCTCGACGAACCGGTCAAGCTCGAGGCCCTGCTCAGGGACTGGCCCGCCGACCGCGCGCTGATCTTCGCCGACGAGGAAGGCGGGGTGCCGATGGCCGAAGCCGTCGGGCCTGGCCCCGCCGCGATCCTGATCGGCCCCGAAGGCGGCTTCACCGTCGAGGAGCGGGCGATGATCCGCGCGGTGCCGCAGGCGATGGGGGTATCGCTGGGTCCCCGCATCCTGCGCGCCGATACCGCGATGGCGGCGGCGGTTTCGGTCTGGATGAGCATCGCCGGCGACTGGTGACGCGTGCGGCGATCGCGCGAAAAGCCGCTAGCCCCGTACCGATCTGTACGCTAAGGGCGCGACCATGAGCACGCGAACGGCCGCCGAGGGCGCGGACCCCCAGATCGAAACCCGCGCCGACCTGATCTCGGTCTTCGCCGACGGCGAAAAGCCCCGCGAGCGCTGGCGGATCGGCACCGAGCACGAGAAATTCGTGTTCTTCGAGGATTCGCACCGTGCCCCCTCCTATGAGGAACGCGGCGGCATCCATGCGCTGCTGATCGGGCTCACCAAATATGGCTGGGAGCCGATCTACGAGGGCGAGAACATCATCGCGCTCAAGGGCGCCGACGGCAATGTCAGCCTCGAGCCCGCCGGCCAGTTCGAGCTGTCGGGCGCGCCGCTCGACAATCTCCACCAGACCTGTTCGGAAACGGCGCGCCATCTCGAGCAGATCAAGGCGATCGGCGAACGGCTGGGGATCGGCTTTCTGAGCCTCGGCATGTGGCCCGACAAGACCCGCGACGAACTGCCGATCATGCCCAAGGGCCGCTACGACATCATGCTGCGGCATATGCCACGGGTGGGCAGCATGGGCCTCGACATGATGCTGCGGACCTGCACCATCCAGACCAACCTCGATTATTCGAGCGAGGCCGACATGGTGAAGAAGTTCCGGGTCAGCCTGGCGCTGCAGCCGCTGGCGACGGCGCTGTTCGCCAATTCGCCCTTTCTCGAGGGCAAGCCCAACGGTTTCCTGAGCTATCGCAGCCATATCTGGACCGACACCGACCCGCACCGCACCGGCATGCTGCCGTTCGTGTTCGAGGACGGCTTCGGTTATGAGCGCTACGCCGACTATATGCTCGACGTGCCGATGTATTTCGTGTTCCGCGACGGCTATATCGACGCGGCGGGGCTGAACTTCCGCGACTTCATCGACGGCAAATTGCCGGTGCTCCCGGGCGAGAAGCCGACGATCGGCGACTGGAACGATCATCTCTCGACCGCCTTTCCCGAAGTCCGCCTGAAAAGCTTCCTCGAGATGCGCGGCGCCGATGGCGGCCCGCATGGCCGGATCTGCGCATTGCCGGCCTTCTGGGTCGGGCTGCTTTACGACCAGGGCGCGCTCGACGCGGCGTGGGACGTCATCAAGCACTGGACGATCGAGGATCATCAGCGCATCCGCGACGAAGTGCCGCGGCTGGGCCTGAAGGCCAGGGGGCCGCGCGGCCGGTCGTTCCAGGAATTGGGCTCGGTCATTCTCGACATCGCCCATGACGGCCTCAAGGCGCGCGCCCGGCTCAACGGCGCCGGCGAAGACGAAACCGGCTTCCTCGCGCCATTGCGCGAGATCGTCGCATCGGGCAAGACACCCGCCGAAGATCTGCTCGACCTCTATCATGGCGAGTGGGCCGGCGATCTTTCGCGAATCTACGACGCCGCCCGATTCTGATCGTACCGGCGGGCAGCTATGGCAAAATGGCCACACCCGCTTAGTCTAGCGCTGCGCTTATAATTAAGTATCGCGATTTTTCCGCAGAATTGCGGGAAATTTCATACAAGTTGTAACCGTCATTATTATGTGGCGGAAAAGTCGGCGCTACCGTATTTACCGCGCACCACGTCGAGCGACAGAACTCCAAAGGAGTCGGCGCAGGAGAGGGATGCACCCGGTGTAAGTCCGGGAGACGCGGCAGGACGTGGCGCTGCGGTAAAATCGGGAACCGACCAATCGGGCCCGAGCCGAATATTCGGCCCGCAGCTGCCTTTTCGGGGCGTCCCCGATGATCCGCGATCGGTTGCATAGCCAGACCATTGGTAAATCCGTTGTAAACTGACGGACTTTTGCTGCCGCCCCGCATCGCGGCATCGACGCCGGTTTCCCGCGAAATCCCGATTTTACAGGCGCGTTGCGATCGGCGCGCGGCGTCGCACACCTCTAAACAATTGCTGAATATCCGGGTCACCAATGTCCCAAACTCCGCCGCAAGGCGCCGCGCCTAATTTCGTCTCATCCGATCGAATGAGGCGAGACCATGCGATTTCAGGCGAAGAAGGCGAATGTTGCGAAGCTGGCGGCGGTGGCCGCGCTCGCGCTGCTGTCCCCGCTGACGCAGGGGGCGACCGACCTCCACGCCAATCTCGACGATCGGCTGCTCGCCGGGCACAATCGCGAGCGCGACGCGCTCGGCATCGCCCCGCTCAAATGGGACAAGAACCTCGCCCGCGACGCGCAGGTCTGGGCTCAGCATCTGATCGACGTCGGTCGGCTCGTCCATTCGCCCGACGAACCCGAGGATCCCAATCCCGAAGGCGAGAATCTGTGGGCGGGGACCAAAGGCTATTATGGTCCCGAGGACATGGTCGGGCTGTGGGTCGCCGAGAAGAAGAATTTCAAGCAGGGGATTTTCCCGGCCAATGCGATCAACGGCAATCTCGACGATGTCGGGCATTACACCCAGCTGACATGGCGCTCGACCAAGGCGGTGGGCTGCGCGGTGGTCCGCGGCCAGCGCGACGATTTCCTGGTCTGCCGCTACAATGAAGGCGGCAATGTGATCGGCGAACGGCCCTTCTGAGAATGTGTTAGTTCAGCCCTGAAATGCCGGGCGGAGCGCGTTAGAGCGATGCCCCGCCATTCCGGCCGACATGCCTGCAACGCCAAGACCCGCAGCCTCCCATCAGAACGACGGTCTGATGGGAGGCTGCGGGTCTTGGCGTAGAAGAAGCTCGGCAGCCGCAGGGGCTGCGAATGATATCAGAAGGAGAGCGGTTCGCCCTGGCGGCGCGGATTGCCCTGGCGGCGATAGCCGACGCGGGCGACGCCGCCGATCAGGCCGAAGCCGAGCACCAGTTGGACCCAGGTCTCGGGTTCGGGCACGCCGCCGCCATTGCCCGTCTGCGATCCGCCGCTGGGCGGCACGAAAATGCGCGGGGTCAGCGGGATCGGGTTGGTGACGTCGGGCGGCGGTGCCTCGGCCAACTGGGTCGGCGGGGTCGCGATCGGGGTGTCGCTGGTGATCGGCAGGTTCGACAGCGCGAACGGGGTCACCGTCGGGCAAGGCGTATCCGCCGACGCGACTTCGGTGCCTTCATCGGCCGCCGGGGTCGCACGGACCCGCGTCTTGGGCTTGGCATATTGCCGAGGCTGGGTCGCCTTGTGGACCGCATCGCGGACCTGCGGAACCCCGAGACTGAGTGCGGTCGTCCCCGCCACGGGGCATACGCAGGTCATCAGCAGCTTGGCCGCCTTCGATGCTACAGCTTCCTTCAACATTTAAGGCTGACCCCGATCCCCACGCAAAACGCCGCGTCGATAGCGAATATATATCACGAATTCGCCATTCCGCAAATTCGACTGGTTAATCGCTGTTCCACATCGGATCGATCGGCTATGTCGGCCCGGGGACCATGATCCAGCCAATAAACACGCTATGGATACGCATCATGATATCCATCATATCGGGGTTAAGGTTGCGTAACCGGTGATGAAAATTCCCGCCGAAAATGTAAACAATGATCAAGCCGCCACGGCGCCCGGACGCTATGGGTTAACCGATCTGGCAAAGGTGGCGCGTGGTCTGAACGGCTATTGGCCGATGATCGTCGGCGCCCTGCTGCTCGCGCTGCCGACGATGTTCGACGTCGCCCGCGAAAACTGGTCGACCGAACAGGGCGCGCACGGTCCGATCGTGCTCGCCACCGCGCTCTGGCTGTTCTGGCGCCGCTGGCCCGAAATCCGCGACCGCCGCAAGCCCGGATCGCCGGGAATCGCCCTGCTCGGCGCACTGATCTTCGCGCCCATCTACATCGTCGCACGGATCATCGCGATCATCGAGATCGAGGGCTTCGCGATGTACGCGCTGATCGTCATCGGCCTCTATTTTCTGTTCGGATTCCAGGTGCTGAGGGCGATGTGGTTTCCGCTGGTCTACACATTGTTCATCTTCCCGCCGCCCGACACGGTGGTGGCGATGATCACCCAGCCGCTCAAGATCGGCATCTCGCAGGCGGCGATCTCGCTGCTCTATGCGCTGGGCTATCCGATCGCGGGGTCGGGGGTGACGATCAACATCGGCCAGTATCAGCTGCTGATCGCCGCCGCCTGCGCCGGCCTCAACTCGCTGATCAGTCTGTCGGCGATCGGCCTGTTCTACATCTATATCCGCCACAATGCGAACTGGCGCTATGCGGTGCTGCTGATGTTCGCGATCGTGCCGGTGGCGGTGCTCGCCAATTTCATCCGGGTGATCGTGCTGATCCTGATCACCTATCATATCGGCGACGGCGCGGCGCAGGGCTTCCTCCACAATTTCTCGGGGATCACCATGTTCCTGTTTTCGGTGCTCGGCATCTTCGCGGTCGATGCGCTGGCATCGCCGCTGCGCCGGCGCCTCGCCCGGAGCGGCCAGCGATGAGCGACGACGCCCTGCCCGCCACCGGCCCCGACGATGCCGCCACCGCGGAGCACCGGCTGATCAGCCGCCGCGCGCTGATCGCCGGCGGGACCTTCGCCACCGCCAGCCTGCTCGCCAATCTGCGCAGGCCCGACAAGCCGCTGCGCATGCTCGACAAGAGCGCGAAGCTCGAGGACATGATCCCGCGCAAGATCGCCGGCTGGGAATTCGA
The DNA here is from genome assembly GCF_058801765.1 of Rhizorhabdus sp. GW822-FHT03C02. NCBI lineage: Bacteria > Pseudomonadati > Pseudomonadota > Alphaproteobacteria > Sphingomonadales > Rhizorhabdaceae > Rhizorhabdus > Rhizorhabdus sp. GW822-FHT03C02. The sequence goes on along the minus strand of NZ_JBXANN010000001.1, from coordinate 219,839 downwards.
GGGCAAGGGCGGGCTGGTGCTGCCGCCCGAGGATTCGCTGCGCGACCGCATCTACAACCATCTGCTGACGCGCTATTATGCGTCGGCGTTCGACGTTCCGGTGATGCTGCTGATCGCCTATAGCGGGCAGCAGGACGGCATGCTGCAGGTCCACCGCCCCGAAGTCTGCTATCCGGCCGGCGGCTATAATCTGCTCGAAAACCATATCGAGCCGCTCGATGCCGGCGGCGGGCTGATCGTCCCCACCCATTATATCTCGGCGCGCAGCACCAGCCGCTACGAGCAGCTGATCTACTGGACCCGGATCGGCAATGCCTTCCCCGAGCGCTGGTGGCAGCAGCATGTCGCGGTCGCCGAGGAGAATCTGAAAGGCCGGGTGCCCGATGGCGTGCTCGTGCGGATGTCGACCGCGGCGCCGTCGGACAGGGATGCGATCGCGGTGCTGACCCGTTTCGCGCATGCGCTGTTCGCGCAGCTCTCGCCGCAGGCGCGCCGGGTATTGTTCGGCGATGCCGGGGTGCGCCACGGCTGATCCCCACCCCGCCCCTGATACCAGCGATCAGGTGTGCGGCGGCGTCTCATATTGCATCGCACCGATGTCGTTGCCCTCGGTATCGAGGAAACGGATCAGCGTGCCGACGGTCGGGATCGTCGATTTCGGATAGACGATCGTACCGCCATGCGCCTCGACCAGCGCGGCGATCGCATCGACATCGTCGACCGAGAAGCTGGGCTCGACCCCATTGAGACCCGTGCCGGTGCGCGGCTCGTGCCGTTTGTGCATCAGCCCCTGGATTCCCGGCGAAGCCTCGTCGCCGGTGTGGATCAGATAGAAGCCCGGCGGCCCCCACGGTTCGAACACCCAGCCGAACACCGCCTCGTAAAAGGTGCGGGCGCGATCGACATCGTCGACATGGATCGCGAAGGAGGCGAGATTATTGGGCATGATGGGGCTCCCGGTTCGGTGATCGGTCGGCGATGAGCTAATCCGGCTGGACGCACTGTCGCAATCCCTCCATTCTGCCAGACTATGTCGCAAAAGCGTCGCAGCGTCGCGGATGAAGCATATTTCCTCGTGCGGATGGGGGCATCGGACCATCGGCCGGGCACGCTGCTGGGCGAGCATAGCCACGACTGGCACCAGCTCGCGCTCGTCACCCATGGCCTGATGACGGTGTCGACCGAAGCCGGATCCTGGGTCGCGCCGCCGAGCGTGGCGATCTGGATTCCGGGGGGCATCCGCCACGATATCCGCTTCATCGGCGCCAGCCGGCTGCGCACGGCATGGTTCCCGCCCGACCGGCCCGCCACCCGGCCGCTCCAGTGCAGCGCGGTGACGGTCTCGCCGCTGCTCGCCGAACTGATGCAGCGTGCGTCCGAACTGGGCATGCTCGATGAGCGCGTGCCGGTCGAGCATGCGATCGCGACGCTGATCGACGCCGAGTTCGCCCGGTCGGACATTCCGCCCTTCACCCTGCCCCAGCCGCGCGACCGTGCGACGAGCGAGGCCGCCCGGCTCATCGCCGACGGCGTCGCCGCGGCGTGGAGCATCGATCGGCTGGCCAAGGCGGTCGGACTGAGCGGCCGCAGCCTCGAACGGCGCTTTCGCGAGGAGACCGGGATGAGCCCGGGCCGGTGGCGCCGGCAATATGCGATGCTCACCGCGATCGAGCAGTTGGCCGCGGGCGAACCGATCAAGGCGGTCGCGGCGCTGGCCGGCTATGCCGGGCCGAGCGCCTTCGTCGCAGCGTTCCGAAACCAATTCGGGGTCACCCCCGGCCGCTATTTCGGCGGCGGTGCCCCTATTCGGTCGGGCGATCGAGCGGACGAAGCACGATCCAGATGAAGCCGAGGGTCGCGGCGATCACGACGACCCCACCGGCCTGGAGCAGCATGCTTCCTTCGCCCAGGCCGGTATTGCCGAGCCAGTTCGCGACCGCGCAGCCGACCGCCGCGACCAGATATTGCCAGAGCGAGTCGCGCTGAATCCGCTGGGTGGAGCGTTGCATGAACAGCACCACCAGCCCCGCGAAGATCGCAATCGAAACCCAATCGTAAACTGTTTCCAAATGACGGCTCCGGGGCGCGGATGGTTCCTTTATGGTTCCTTATAGGCTTGTCGCGTCACCCGGCAATCATGTAGCACAGCGCACAGTTCGCCGCATGACGCGGCACGACAAGGGGACGATTGTGCGCTTCAAGGCCATATTGCTCGGAACCGCGATCGGCGCCTCGCTGCTGCTGTCGGCGTGCGAAAAAGCCCCCAAGGGCCAGGTCGTCGCCGTGGTCAACGGCGAGGAGATCTCGCTGCAGGAGCTCAACGCCGAACTCGCCGGCATGCGGGTTCCCGACAGCGCCGACCGCAACAAGCTGCGGCGCGAGATCCTCGACCGGCTGGTCGAACGCAAGCTGATCGTCCAGAAGGCGCGCGAGCAGGGGATCGACAAGACCCCCGAATATATCAGCCAGCAGCGCCGGCTCGACGAAAACCTCCTCGTCTCGATGCTGGGCCAGAAGGTCGCGCAGACGGTGCCGATGCCCGACGATCGCGACGTGTCGCAATATATCGCCGACAATCCCACCTTGTTCGCGCAGCGCCAGCGGCTGCTGCTCGACCAGATCCAGTTCGAGGCGCCGAAGGACCTCAACCGGCTGATGGACCTGCGCGACGCGCATAGCCTCGATGCCATGGTCGTCGGCCTGCAGAAGCTCGGCGTCGGCTTCACCCGCGGCAAGGGGGTGATCGACACCGGCCGGCTCGACCCCGAGCTGATGAAGAAGATCAACGAGCTGCCGCCCGGCGAGCCGTTCGTGCTGCCGTCGAACGGCCAGTTCGTCGCCAGCGTCATCGTCGGCCGCGAAACGATCAGCGTCCCGACCCAGGTCGAGAAGCAGACCGCGACCGAACTCGTCCGGCGCAAGGCGCTGGTCCAGGAAAGCCGTGCGCAGATCACCCGCGCCCGCCAGGCCGCCGACATCAAATATCAGCCGGGCTTCGAACCGCTGCCCAAGAAGGCCCCCGCCGCCCCGGCGCCGGCCCCGGCGAAGCCCGCCCCGCCCGCTCCGCCGGCACCGGTCTATGTCCCGGCCGCCAACGGCGTCGCGCCCGCGCAATGACCCATATCGACCAGCTCCCATGGCGGGGGCTGGTCAATAGGCCCGCTTGTCCCAGGGCAGCTTGAAGATCGTCTCGAGGATGATCCGGACGTCGAGCATCAGCGACCAGTTCTCGATATAATAGAGATCGAGTTCGACCCGGCGCTTGGCGCGCTCGATGCTGTCGATCTCGCCCCGTAACCCGCGCACCTGCGCCAGGCCGGTGATGCCGGGCTTGACCCGGTGACGCGCCGCATAGTTGCGGACCGCATCGAAATAATAGCCGTCGCCGACCTTCATCATCGTCGCGTGCGGGCGCGGACCGACGATCGACATCTCGCCGACCAGGACATTGTAGAGCTGCGGCAATTCGTCGATCGAGGTCCGCCGGATGAACCGGCCGACCAGCGTGACCCGCGCATCGCGGGGCACCGTGCGCTGGGCGCCGCTCACATCCTGGCGATCGACATGCATCGACCGGAACTTGATCACCTCGATCTTGACGTTGTTGAAGCCGAAGCGCTGCTGGCGGAACAGCACCGGGCCCTTGCTGGTCAGCTTGATCGCGATCGCGGTCAGCAGGAAGACCGGCGACAGCAGCAGCAGCCCGACCGCCGCCAGCGCGCGGTCCTCGAGCGCCTTCACGATATGGTTCCAGTCGCGGATCGGCCGCTGCCACAGCGCGAACAGCGGCAGCGATCCGATGAAGCGCATGCTGTACTGGGTCGACAGGTCCATCGCCTCGCGCGGCATCAGACAGATGTCGACCGAGATGCGCTGGAGCCGCTCGGTGATCTCGTCGAGCCGCGCCTGGCTGATCATCGGCAGCGCGATGATCACCATGTCGACATCGCCGCGGCTCACCCGTTCGAGCAGCGCGTCCATCCCGCCGATGAAGGGGATGTTCCAGCCCGCAGGCGTCCCCACCCGGCTGCTGCGGCCGTCGGCGATGCCGACGATCGACAGATAGGGCAGCCGTTCGAGATCGAGCAGCCGCATCACCCGTTCGGAGGTCTGCTCCTCGGCGCCGTAGATGATGATGCGCTGGCCAATATAGCCGCCCTGGACGAGATGCCAGACGAGCTGGCGAACGACATAGCGGCTGACGAACAGCAGGGTGATGCAGATCAACGTGTAGAACAGCGCCAGCGGCACCGAGAAGCTCGGCGCCAGCCCCAATTGCCAGACGGTCGCGAACATCAGCAGCGCGGCGATCGTGAATTCGAACACGACCCCCTGGTCGCTGTCCTGGCCGCGTCCCATCGGGTTCGAATAGCTGTCGCGCGACAGCCGGATCAGCAGGAAATTGACCGTGATGATCACCGCGATGGTGACGTGCATCCCCATCAGATAGGCCTTGCCGCCCAGCGCCCGGTAGAGCAGCCCCGCGGCGATCGGTCCGATGCCGAGACAGGCGAGGTCGGCTGCGACCACGATCGAGGCGATCACATTGGCGGTGAAGCGATATTTGCGCGATCGCCGTTCGGCGTCGAGGCCATGGCCGTCGGAGCGTTTCAGCATCGGCGGCTCCCGCGGTCGCGGTGGTCAGGCATCGGCCATCGCCTCCTGCCGCGCGGCGACCGGCCGCGACGGCGGCGCCTTCGGGATCTTGTTCGGGGCCTTGTCGCGCTCGGGGCGGCGCATGGCGATCGCCGCGGTCAGCGCGGCCTTCGCCTTCGCGCCCGAACGCAGCTGCGGCAGCACCGCCAGCACCGTGTCGAGACAGCCCTGGTCCATCGCCTGCAGGCACAGATTGCCGCGCAGGACCCAGCCACCCAGCATCTTCTCGTTGCGGCTGGTGAAGGTGGCCGCGGCATCGATCGCCTGGCGCAGCCGTCCCGATCCCACCAGATAATCGCTATAGGCCCTGAGCAGCACCAGATCGTCCGACAGGTCGGTGGCGGCGCGGGCAAAGGCCGCGTCGGCGAGGATCCGTTCGCCGCGCAACGTGTAGATGCGCGCGATCACGATCGGCGCCTCGGCCATCTCGGGATTGTCGCGCGCGAGCAGTTGCGCGTCGGTCAACGCCTCGGCCAGCTTGCCCTGGTCGATGCCGATATTCACCCGCAGCAACAGCGCCTGCGGGTTGGTCTTGTCGAACGCCAGCAACTTTTCGACCAGTGCGCGCGCCTCGGCCTTGCGGCCCAGCGCGGATATCGCCGCGGCATAGACCACCCTGGCCTGGATATTGTCGGGGCCGATCGTCTCCTTGCCCAGATAGGGGCGCAGCATCGCCATCGCCTCGGCCGGGCGCCGCTGATCGACCGCCAGCTTGGCCAGCGCGATCCGGGTCCGGTCGGTTCCCGCCGCCGCGACATGGCGGATCTGGTCCATCCCGACGACATCGGGACCGAGCGCGGTCCACAGGTCGATCACCTGCTGCTGGGCAGCGTCGTCGCCCGGATGCGACCGCAGGATCGCATCGACCACCTGCAGCGCCCGTTCGGGCCGTTCGAATTCGTACATTTCGCGGGCATGCTCGATGCCGAGTTCGACGCTCTGCGGGTCGTGGATCGCCAGCCGGCCATAGGTCCGGTCGACCCCGTCGGCATCGTTGAGCCCGCGATAGAAGTCGAGCAGCACCACCAGCTTGGGCACGCTCTCGCCCTGTTCGGCGATCGCCTTGCCGATCTGGTCGATCGCCGGCGCGGTCTCGCCCTGCGCGAACCGGGCGCGCGACATCAGGATCGAGCCGCCCTCGTTGCGCCGATCGACCCCGAGCATCGACGCCGCGATCTGCCGGGCCGCGTCATAGTCGCCATGATCGTAATCGACCGACCCCTTGACGAACAGCATCCGCAGGTTGCGCGGTTCGCGCGCCAGCATCTTGTCGGCATATTTGGCGGCATCGTCGGGCTTGCCCCCCGAATAGGACAGCTCGGCGACCGCCTGCAGCGCCTCGGCATTTTCGGGCTCGAGTTCGAGTGCGCGGGTATAGGCCGAATAGGCGGGCAGATAATGCGACGATCCGAGTTCGACCCGGCCGAGCTTGTTCCAATATTCGGCGATATCGTCGCGGATCGCGAGCGCCCGCTTGATCTCGACCCGCGCTCCGTAGAGATCGCGCTGGGCATAGCGGATTTCGAAGCGCGCGACCGCCTTGGCGGCCTTTTCGTCGGGGGAACCACAGGCGGCAAGCGCGACAAGGACGGCAAACCCCGAGGTTCGCGCCACGCCCGGCCATCGTCTTAACAAGCGGTTACTCATCCGAACCAAGCTTAACCAATATTCGGGCGGCATCCAGCGCCAGTTTGTCAAATCGGCGCCCGGCACTCGTCATCATCGGCGCGATCGGCTAGCTGATCGCCCTATGACAGACGAGATCGGACAGCAACGGATCGAGCGGCTGGCGGCGATCGTGATCGGCCGCAACGAAGGCGAGCGCCTCGACCGTGCGCTGCGATCGATCGATGTGCGCCCGCTGATCTACGTCGATTCCGGATCGACCGACGGCAGTGCCGAGCGCGCGGCGGCGCTCGGGGCGATCGTGGTCGCGCTCGACCCCGCCGAAGGCTTCACCGCCGCCCGCGCGCGCAATGCCGGCCTCGCCAGGCTCGCCGAACTGGGCGAACCGCCGCTGTTCGTGCAGTTGATCGACGGCGATTGCGAATTGCAGCCCGGCTGGATCGACGCCGCCTTGGCGGCGATGGCGGCCGATGACGGGCTGGCGGTCGTGTTCGGCCGCCGGCGCGAGCGCTTTCCCGACGCCAGCGCCTATAATTGGATGTGCGATGTCGAATGGGCGGTCCCGCCCGGCCCCGCCGATGCGTTCGGCGGCGACGCGCTGATCCGCCATGCGGCGATCGCCCAGGTTCAGGGCTATCGCGCGACGATGATCGCCGGCGAGGAGCCCGAACTGGCGATAAGGCTGCGCGCGGCCGGCTGGCGGCTCGCGTGCATCGATGCCGAGATGACCCTCCACGACGCGGCGATCACCGGCTTCGGCCAATGGTGGCGCCGCACCGCGCGCGGCGGCCATGCCTTTGCCGAACTGGCATCGCTGCATCCGCGCAGCCGCTATCGGCGCAATGTGCTGCGCGCTTTGTTCTGGGGTGGGTTGCTGCCGCTGGTCTTCGTCGGCGGCCATCTGAGCGGCACCAAGGCGGGCGCGCAGGTCGCCGGGCTGGCGGTGCTGCTGACCATCGCCCAGTTGATCCGGCTGGTCGCGCGCGAGGGGCTGCGCTTCCCGATCGGCCAGGCGATCAACGCCGCGACCTTCCTGCTGATCGGCAAATATGCCGAGACGCTCGGGATCGCCCGCTTCCACTGGCAGCGGCTGACCGGCCGGCGGGCGCGCCTCATCGAATATAAGCGGCCCGATCCGGCATGATCGTCGCCTGGATCGGACTGACCTGCGTCGCGGTTCCGACGCTCGTCTTCGCGATCGAGACGGTGGCCGGACTGCGCCCGCTGCCCGCACCCGACCTTTCCGGCGATCCGGGCGAGGTCGTGGTCGTTGTTCCCGCGCATGACGAGGAAGCGGGCATCGCCGCGACCCTCGCCGGCCTCGCTGGCACGCGCCTGCTCGTCGTCGCCGACAATTGCCGCGATGCCACCGCCGATGTCGCCCGCCTGGCCGGCGCCGAGACGATCGAGCGGATCGACCCGGCCGCCCGCGGCAAGGGCCATGCGCTCGCCTTCGCCCGCGACCATCTCAAGGCCGCGCCGCCGCGAACGGTGATCGTCGTCGATGCCGACTGCAGCGCCACGCGCGACGATATCGGCCGGCTGGCGCGCGCGGCCGCCGCTGCCGGCAAGCCGGTCCAGGCGAGCTATCTGCTGCGCCCGCGCGCCGACGCCGGGGCGATCGCCGAGGTTTCTGGCTTCGCCTTCCTCGTCAAGAATCTGGTCCGGCAGCGCGGTCTCGCGCGGATCGGGGCGCCGGCGATCCTGACCGGATCGGGCATGGCCTTTCCCTGGCCGGTCTTCGCCGCGGCCCCGCTTGCGACCGGCGATACCGTCGAGGATCTGGTGATCGGGATCGCACTCAGCCGGATGGGGCACGCCCCGCGCTTTATCGACCGGGTGACGATCTGGTCGGATCCCAGCAGCAGCGGCGGCACCTTCGAGCAGCGCCGCCGCTGGGAACAGGGATTTCTCGCCACCGCCCGCCGCCAGGCACCGGCGCTGATCGCCGGCGGCCGGCCCGCACAGATCTGGCTCGGGCTGCATCTGCTGGTCCCGCCGCTGGCGTTGCTGGTGCTGATCCAATTGCTAACGATACCGATACTGGCGGTGCTTTCGAAAGCGGCGGCGCTCGCCGCGATCGCACTGACGGGACTGACCGCGGCGGTGGTGCTCGCGGCGTGGCTGGCCGAGGGGCGCGAACAGATGCGGATGCGGACGCTGATCCGCCTGCCCTTCTACATCGCCTGGAAGCTGCCGATCTATATCGGCGCGCTGCTCGGCCGCGAACGGCGCTGGACCCGGACCCGGCGCGATTGAACGATCAATATATCTCGAAGGCGCGGGCGATCACCTGCGGCACCGTCAGGACGCTGACCGCAGCCCCCGCCGCGAAGGTCGCGGCCAGCACCGCATAATAGACCGCCAGCGGCCGGAAGCGCAGCAGATGCGCGCGCTGCAGCAGCACCGCAAAATAGAGCAGGGTGCCGAGTTCGGCGGCGACCAGCGCCACCGGCACCGACAGCACCCCGAGCCGCGCATAGAGTGCGAGCACCAGCCCCGCGAACAGCACCGCGCGCAGGATGTTCGAGTGGAGCATCGTCGCGGTCCGCCCGATCGCGAACAGCGCCTGCGAACTCGCGAAACTGTCGAGATCGAGCGCGTTGCGGACCAGCAGGATCGACAACAGCAGCCAGCCATGTTCGTAACGATGGTCGAACAGCAGCGCGAAGATCAGCGGCGCGAGCCCCGCCGCGAAGCCGAAGGTGGCGAACATCAGCGGATAGATGCGCCGGCGCGCGCCATAATAGACGGCGACGAGCGCGGCAGGGTCTTCGCGCCATGTCCGGGACACCAGCGGGAAGAGATAGCGCTGCACATAGTTGCGACCGAACGGCAGCGTCGCCAGCGCGAAATTGGTCGCGAGCATGTAGATGCCGAACTCGCCGAGCGAAAACAGCCGCGCAAAGACGACCTTGTCCGACTGGGTGATCAGCAGGGTGACGATCGTCGACGCGAGGATCACCCGCGAATAGCCGAAAAATTCGCGCGCGATCGCGCGGTCGAAGCGGATGCGCGAGGGGGTGCGCAGCAATATCATGGTGAGCAGCACCCGCGCGGCGTTGCCGGCATAGAGGCCGATGACGAGCGCCATATAGTCGCGGATGACGAAGGCGAAGCCGATATTGACCGCGATCTGGACGATCAGCGAACCAAGTTCGATCGCGCAACCGATCCGCACCTTGCCCTCGCGCTGCGCCAGCAGCGCCGACATCGGGGTGAGCGCATAGGCCAGGAACAAGGGCGCGCAGACCGCGATCGGCCACGCCATCTCCGGCTTGCCGAGAAAGGCGGCGACCGGCACCGCCGCGGCGAGCATCACCAGCCCCTGCGCGGTCGCCTGCCCCAGACGGATCGTCCAGGCGACGTCGAGGACGCGCGGGTCGCCGCCATCGGGGTGGCCGACGACGAAATTTCCGAATCCCAGGTCGGACAGCATGTTGAGGATCGTCGTCACCGACGCGATCACCGCCATCACCCCGAAGATGCGCGGATCGAGCATATGGGTGAGCACGACATTGCTGCCGAGCCGCAGCACGATCGTCGCGGCGGTGAACGCCATCAGCATCGCTCCGGCCTCGTTGCGCAGCACGCCGCGCAAAAGGCCGCGCGCCCGCGCCGCCGCCGTCGCCGCCGGTCCGGTCATCGAATCGCGGGAAGCGGAAAGGGATCGGCCGGATCGACCGCTGCCGCGACCGGCGCCGCGAACGCCGCGGCGCGGCGATGGCGACGGGCCGCCTGCTCGATCTCGGCCCGGATCGCCACCAGCACCGCCACGCAGATCAGCGACAGCAGCATCGGCATACCCCAGGCGCCGGCGCCGAAACCCTCGACCAGATAGGCGAACTGCATGCAGACGCAGGTCTGGGCGACGATGAGCTGCTCGCGCGACGGCTTCATCCGCACGAGCTTGCGGTAGATGAAGAAGCTGCTGCCGAGAAAAATCAGAAAGGGCACCAGCGAAACCAGTCCGCCGAGCACCGCGATTCCCAGATAGATATTGACCAGGTCGACGATGCCCTGCCCCTGCAGGAACTCGTCGAGTATGCCGAGACTGATCGCCTCGCGATAACCCAGGATGATATGATAGCCGAGCTTGGCCGGCAGTCCGGCCATCAGCGTGAGCCGGTAGGCGGTGGTCGACGATCCGTCGGCGCCCGAGAAATCGCTGAGCGCGACCACCGCCACCACCCCGACCGCGAGCATGCCGAACATCACCGCATAGCGGCCGCGCAGCAACTGCATCAGCACCAGGCCTGCCGCCAGACCGGCGAGCCCGGTGCGCGAAACGGTCGCGATCGTCCCGCCCAGGCAGAGCAGGCCGACGAGGATCACGCTGGTGCGCAGGCCGTAGATCAGCGTCAGCGCATAGGCTGCGATCGAGATCATCCCGAGCATCATGCTCGCCACCAGCGGATGGACATAAGGACCCGATGCACGGACCAGGCCGCTGCGCTGGAGCATCGTGCCGCCATAGTCGACCATCATGAACAGCCCCTTGAGCGGGCCGATACCCGCATAGAGCGGCCAGCCGCGGATCGTCTCGAAGATGCACACCGCGCCGGTCGCCGCACCCGCGAAGACCAGCAGCTTGAGCCAGAGTTCGGGCCGCTCGATCCGGCTGCGCGACACCACGAAATAGGTGAGCGCATAGGCGATGACATAGTTGACGAGATTACGCGCCGATCCGGTGATCGAATCGCGCAGCGACACGCAGATCCAGAAGGCCAGGAAGAACAGGATCAGATAGACGTCGCTGCGGTTCAGCCGGCGCGCCAGCCGGATGTCGGGGTTGAGCAGCCAGCCGGCCAGCATCGCGATCGCCATCGTCAGCGTCGGTCGGACCGGCGCGAAATAGGCGCCGCCGATCGCCAGATGCGGCGCCGCCGCCAGCGTCCAGCAACCGAGGAAGCAATAGGTGCCGACGATCGGCATCCGGCGGTCGACGCACATCAGCAGCAACAGCCCGAACAGCAGCTGCGACAGCATCAGCGACACGAAGCTGAGCGAGATGCAGGTGATCAGTGCCGCCACCATGGCCAGCTTGGCGATCGCCGCACGCTCCCAGTTCGACCGTGCGGTTTCGAGCATGATGACGGTCGTGAACGCCAGCAGGCCCAGCAGGACTATCGCACTCTTCCAGTAGAACATCCGCCGCCGATCGCCCGCCCTCTTCGTCGCATCATGCCAATATCGGCGACGCATTGCCACATAAGTCGCGCCGCACGATCCGGGTCGCGATCGAGCCTCCATGCTCCAAGCCCGGCTTAGGGACGATGAATGAGGATTTCCTTGATAGTGGACGCGCCAGACGCCACATGTCGGCCATGCTGATCGAAACCGAACCCACGCCCAATCCCGCGACCCTGAAATTCGCGCCCGGCCGCATCGTCATGGATACGGGCACGCGCGACTTCGCGGACTATGAAGAGGCCGCCGCCTCGCCGCTCGCCGAGGCGCTGTTCGCGCTCGGCGACGTCGAGGGCGTGTTCTTCGGCCGCGATTTCGTGTCGGTCACCGCGGCGCCCGGCGTCGAGTGGCGCGACCTGAAGCCGCAGGTGCTCGGGGTGCTGCTCGATCATTTCGCCGCGGACGCGCCGCTGTTCAGGGTCGGCAGCGCCGCCGGCATCGCCATCGACGACAGCGACGGCGACTTCGCCGACAATCCCGAGGATGCCGACATCATCGAGCAGATCAAGGATCTGATCGAAACGCGGGTGCGCCCGGCGGTGGCCAAGGATGGCGGCGACATCGTCTATCGCGGCTTCGACAAGGGCACGGTCTATCTGGGCATGCAGGGCGCCTGCTCGGGCTGCCCGTCCTCGTCGGCGACGCTCAAGCAGGGTATCGAGACGCTGCTCAAACATTATGTTCCCGAAGTGACAGAGGTCCGCGCCGCCTGAGCACCGAAGCGCCCATGCCCGTCCGACTGGTGATCGACACCGCGACCGCGGCCTGCTCGGTCGCCCTGATCGACGGCGATCGCATCATCGCCCAGACCCATGAGGTGGTCGGGCGCGGTCATGCCGAACGCCTGATGCCGATGATCGCAGCACTCCCCGACGGCGGCCGCGCCGACGCGATCCTCGTCGATTGCGGGCCGGGCAGCTTCACCGGAGTCAGGGTCGGGATCGCCACCGCCCGCGCGCTCGGCCTCGGCTGGGGGGTTCCGGTGCACGGCTATTCGTCGATGACGCTGATCGCCGCGGATGCCGCACAGCATATCCGGACCGGAGCAGGCGAACCGACGATCGCGGTCGCGCTGACCGGCGGACATGGCGAACTGTTCGTCCAGCGCTTCCGCGGCCGCCCGCTCGAGCCGATCGGCGCGGTGATATCGCTGCCGCCGGACGCCGCAGCGGCGGCGGTCGCCGAGACCGACGTCCACGGATCGGGCGCGGCGGTGCTGGTCGGGGCCCGCGGCCATGGCGAGGCGCACGATGTCCTGCCCCGTGCGGCATCGGCCGGACGCTTGCCGCCCGCCCTCGCCGCCCTGCCCGCCTCGCCGATCTACGGCCGCGACGCCGATGCGAAGCCCGCCGCATGACCTGCCCCGCCGCCCCTGGCCCGATCACGATATGCGAGGCCGGCCCCGAGGCCATCGACGAGATGATGGCGACGATGCGTACGGCGTTCGATCCCGGCTATGGCGAGGCGTGGACCGCGGCCCAGTCGCTGTCGATGATGACCATGCCGGGGGCCTGGCTGTCGCTGGCGAGGGTCGACGGACACCCCGCCGGCTTCGCGCTCAACCGCATGATCGTCGACGAAGCCGAGCTGCTGCTGCTTGCGGTCGACGCCACCTATCGCAGACAAGGCGTCGCAAGACTGTTAATCGACCGTACACGAGAGCTTGCGATCGCCCGTCATGCGACTCGCATTCACTTGGAAGTTCGCCATAACAACCCTGCTTATCATCTTTACGCAAATTGCGGATTCGCGCTGGTCGGCAGAAGAAAGAATTACTACCATGGCGCCGACGGCAGCAGCTATGACGCACTGACCTTGTCTTGTAGCCTGCAACCAGACTGATCTTCGCACGACTTCCCGCAAAGCCGTTGCATTCTGTTTCCAAAAGGAGCAGGGGGCGGACGTCGACACCCCTTGTCGAAGATATTTCATATTATTGCTTATTTGAAATAAAAGGGTTCGCATATGAATGACAATGTTGGCCTGTCGGAGACGCTGATCGCGCTTACGGCAGATATCGTGTCCGCGCATGTCAGCAACAACAGTGTCGCGGTGTCGGATCTTCCACTGCTGATCCAGAATGTTCACAATGCGCTGACGACGCTGGGCGACGAACTGGTCGAACCCGAAGTCAAGCCGGAGCCTGCTGTTTCGGTCCGTGCGTCGATCCGCCCCGATTACATCGTCTGCCTTGAAGACGGCAAGAAGCTGAAGATGCTCAAGCGGCATCTGATGACCCATTATCAGCTGACCCCGGAGCAGTATCGCGCCAAGTGGAACCTGCCCGCCGACTATCCGATGGTCGCACCCAACTATGCCGAGCAGCGGCGCTCGCTCGCCAAGAAGATCGGCCTCGGCACCAAGCGCCGCACGCGCTGACCGGACAAGGTCGATCGGGCATCGATCGGACAATGGGGCGCCGTCCACGCGGACGGCGCCTTTTCTCGCGCAAACCGGCCCCGGCGATTTTTCCGCCGCACTGCGGCTTCCTTTGGCGGCCGAAACCCTCTAGCCTTGGCACGCGCTGAACCATCCACCGCACGACAAGGCTGACATGAACCGCAAGATCGATATCGAGGCGCTGTGCGCCGAGAAAGGCCTCCGCATAACCGAACAGCGCCGCGTCATCGCGCGGGTGCTGTCGGATGCCGAGGATCATCCCGACGTCGAGGTCCTGCACCAGCGGTCCGCCGCGATCGATCCGGGCATCTCGATCGCCACCGTCTATCGCACGGTCCGGCTGTTCGAGGATGCCGGCATCCTCGAACGCCATGATTTCGGCGACGGCCGCGCCCGCTACGAGGCCGCCGCGGAGGCCCATCACGACCATCTGATCAACGTCGAGACCGGCGAAGTGATCGAGTTCGTCGATCCCGAGCTCGAAGAGTTGCAGCGCAAGATTTCCGAGCGGCTGGGTTACCGGCTGGTCGATCACCGCCTCGAACTCTACGGCGTCACCCTCGCCCGCAAGTAACAAGCGGGCGATGCGGATCCGGATGATCGGCCGGGCCGGCTATGGCATCACGGTACTGCTGCTGTGCCTGGCCGGCTATGGCCTGACCTGGCCGCTGCGGCATCGGATCGGCTGGGTCCGCTTCTTCCTGCAATGGTTCGGCGAGGCGATGGGGCTCGACGTCCGCGTCGAAGGCATGCCGGTGCGCGACCATGTCCTCTATGTCGCCAATCATCTGAGCTGGCTCGACATCCTCGCGCTCGGCGGGCTGACCGCGCCGCACTTCGTCTCGAAGGACGATGTCGGCGGCTGGCCGCTGGTCGGCATGCTCGCGCGGATCGGCGGGACGATCTTCATCGATCGCGAGAGCCGGCGCGCCGCGCGCGGCCAGGCGGACCAGCTCGGCGAAGCGCTGCGCAGCGGCCGGCCGGTGACGCTGTTTCCGGAAGGCACCACCAATGACGGGCACGGGCTGTTCCCGTTCCGCGCGGCGCTGTTCGCATCGGTGGCCCCTGCCCCGCCGGGGGTCGTCGTCCAGCCGGTGGCGATCGACTATGGCGACGCCGCCGCCGACATCGCCTGGACCGGCGACGAACCGCTGGGGCCGAACGCCGCACGCGTGCTCGGTCGCCGGCACGGCCTGCCGGTGACCATTCGTTTTCTGGCGCCGCTCGCCCCCTCGTCCGATCGCAAGGCGATCGCGGCGCAGGCGCAGGCGGCGATCGCCGCGGCCATCGCACCGGTGGTGACGCCTTCCGCTTGAGGCCGGTTTCGGCTATGCGCGCGCCGATGAGCAACACCGCGCCCAAGAGCTTCCACGTCAAGTCGTTCGGCTGTCAGATGAACGTCTATGACGGCGACCGCATGGCCGAACTGCTCGAGGCCGACGGGCTGACCGCGGCCGCGAGCGCCGAAGAGGCCGACCTGATCGTCCTCAACACCTGCCATATCCGCGAGAAGGCCGCCGAGAAGGTCTATTCGGACATCGGCCGGATCGAGAAGAGGGCGCGCGGCAAGGCGCGGCCGATGATCGCGGTCGCCGGCTGCGTCGCCCAGGCCGAGGGCGAGGAAATCCCCCGTCGCGCGCCGTCGGTCGACATCGTCGTCGGCCCGCAGGCCTATCACAACCTGCCCGCGCTGGTCGCACAGGCGGTATCGGGCAAGCGCGCGCTCGACACCGACATGCCGGCGGCGTCGAAATTCGACGCACTGCCCAAGCGCCGCCGCCAGGGGCCGATGGCGTTCCTGACGGTCCAGGAAGGCTGCGACAAATTCTGCACCTATTGCGTCGTGCCCTATACGCGCGGCGCCGAGGTCTCGCGCCCGTGGGGCAAGATCCTCGACGAGGCCAAGGCACTGGTCGATGCCGGCGCGAAGGAGATCACCCTGCTCGGCCAGAACGTCAACGCCTGGGAGGGCGAAGACGACACCGGCAGGCTGCAGGGGCTCGACGGGCTGATCCGCGCGCTCGACCGGCTGCCCGAGCTGGCCCGGATTCGCTATATGACCAGCCATCCCAACGATATGCGCGACGGCCTGATCGCCGCGCATGGCGATGTCGAGAAACTGATGCCCTTCCTCCACCTGCCGGTGCAGGCCGGATCGGATCGGATCCTCAAGGCGATGAACCGCAGCCATGACGTGGCGAGCTATCTGAAGCTGATCGAGCGGGTGCGCGCGGTGCGCCCCGACATCGCGATCTCGGGCGATTTCATCGTCGGTTTCCCCGGCGAGACCGACGCCGATTTCATGGGCACGCTCGATACCGTTCGCGCGATCGACCATGCCCAGGCGTTCAGCTTCAAATATTCGCCGCGGCCGGGCACCCCCGCCGCGACGATGGGTGACCAGGTCGCCGCCGCGGTGATGGACGAGCGTCTCCAGGCGCTACAGGCGCTGCTCAACGAACAGCAGCATCGCTTCAACCTGGCGACGGTCGGCCGGCGCTGCGAGGTGCTGATCGAGCGCAACGGCAAGTTCGCCGGCCAGCGGATCGGCAAGTCGCCCTGGCTCCAGTCGGTGATCGTCGAAAATGGTCCGGCGATCGGCGAACTCGTCACCGTCGACATCGTCGCCGCCGGCCCGAACAGCATGACCGGGATGGTGGTCGCGGAGCGCGCCGCCGCCTGACCCGGAAATTTTCCGCGCGGCTGTCGGAACCCACATGTCGGATTCGTCCTTGGAGCAACCACCAAGGAGAGACGCCATGCCGAAGCTCAAGACCTGCCTGTGGTTCGCCAGCGAGGCCGAGGACGCTGCGAATCACTATGCCGCGATCCTGCCCGACACACATGTCGACCGCGTCGTCCGCAATCCGGTCGACGCCCCCGGCGGCAAGGCCGGATCGGTGCTGCTCGTCGAATTCACCCTGCTCGGCACGCCGATGGTCGCGCTCAACGGCGGGGCGGCGTTCGCCTATAATGAATGCATGTCGCTGGTCGTCGACTGCGCCGACCAGGCCGAGGTCGACCTATATTGGGACGCGCTGATCGCGGGCGGCCATGCCGAACAATGCGGCTGGCTGCGCGACCGCTTCGACGTCCCCTGGCAGATCGTGCCGCGTTCGCTTCAGCAGATATTAAGCGAGCCCGATCCCGATCGCGCCGGCCGTGCGATGGCGGCGATGCTGACGATGGTGAAGATCGACATCGCCGCGATCGAGGCGGCGGCCGACGGCGCATAGAGCGGCAAGCCGACTGTGGCCTTTGCGCCACCATAGCGCCCGCCGCGAGACGTCCGCGCTTTTCTCCTTCGCTTGTCATCAAATGCGATTAGACTTGGCTCTGCCCACCGAGTCTCCGCCTCCCGGCGGGGCGGGCTGGAAAAAGGATGTTGCCGCACCTTATGTCGCGCAAACCAGTCCCAGCGCAGGCCGGAGATCGCGCCCGGCTCGAAATCGTCTTCGACAAACCCCAGCTTCTTGGCCGCCTGTTCGGCGAGTTCGACCAGAATCTGGTGGCGATCGAAAACCGGCTCGGGGTCTATATCGCGGCACGCGGTAACAAATTGCAGATCGAGGGCGAGGCCGAGGCCGCCGGCCGCGCGCGCGAGGTGCTCACCGGCCTCTACAACCGGATCGTCCAGGGCCAGGATCTCGACAAGGGTGCGGTCGAGGCGGTGATCGCGATGTCGGCCGAACCGACCCTCGACGGCATCATCCGCAGCGACGTGTCCGATCCGCCCAAGGTGATGATCCGCACCCGCAAGAAGACGATCGTCCCGCGTTCGGCGACCCAGATTCGCTATATGGAAGCGCTCAACCGCTCCGACATCATCTTCGCGCTCGGGCCGGCGGGCACCGGCAAGACCTATGTCGCGGTCGCGCAGGCGGTCCAGCAGCTGATCCAGGGCACGGTCGACCGGCTGATCCTGTCGCGCCCCGCGGTCGAGGCCGGCGAGCGGCTGGGCTTCCTGCCCGGCGACATGAAGGAAAAGGTCGATCCCTATCTGCGCCCGCTCTACGACGCGCTCTACGACATGCTGCCGACCGAGCAGGTCGAGCGGCGGATCGCCAGCGGCGAGATCGAGATCGCGCCGATCGCCTTCATGCGCGGCCGCACCCTGTCCGACGCGTTCGTGATCCTCGACGAGGCACAGAACACCACCCCGGCGCAGATGAAGATGTTCCTCACCCGCTTCGGCCAGAACAGCCGGATGGTGATCTGCGGCGATCCGCGCCAGATCGATTTGCCCGACATCGGCAAGTCGGGTCTCGCCGATGCGGTCAACAAGCTCGAAGGGATCGAAGGGATCGCGACGGTTCGCTTCGGCGCCGCCGACGTCGTCCGCCATCCGGTTGTCGGCCGGATCGTCGAGGCCTATGAGGGCCCCGACAATGGTTGAGATTGCGAATGCTTGAAGTTGCGGTCCAGCGCGAACCCGGCTGGCCTGAGGATATCGACTGGGACGATCTCGGACTGCAGGCGGTCGATGCCGCGCTGAAGGTGACCCCGCATGCCGAGATCTTGGCGGCGGCCTATGTCGCCGAAGTCTCGGTGCGGCTGACCGACGACGACGAGGTCCAGGCGCTCAACCGCCAATATCGGCAGAAGGACAAGCCGACCAACGTGCTGTCCTTTCCGATGGTCCAGGACGATCTGTTCGACGGCCTCGCCAACAGCGACGATGGCGAGGTGCTGCTCGGCGACATCATCCTGGCGCTCGGCGTGTGCGAGCGCGAGGCCGCCGAGAAAGGCGTCACCACCGCCGAACATGCCACCCATCTGATCGTCCACGGCACGCTCCACCTGATGGGCTATGACCATCTCGAAGACGACGAGGCGGAGGCGATGGAGGATCTCGAGCGCGCCGCGCTCAAGACGCTGGGGATCGCCGATCCCTATGTCGTTGCCGAAGACTGACCGCGAGGGGGCCGATTCGGCTGTTCGACCTGGGTATTATTACCTAGTTTGAGGCTGGCCGCTCCACGGCCTAGCCTCTTTGC
Source organism: Rhizorhabdus sp. GW822-FHT03C02 (assembly GCF_058801765.1). Lineage (NCBI taxonomy): Bacteria > Pseudomonadati > Pseudomonadota > Alphaproteobacteria > Sphingomonadales > Rhizorhabdaceae > Rhizorhabdus > Rhizorhabdus sp. GW822-FHT03C02. Next base: position 200,970 of record NZ_JBXANN010000001.1, on the reverse strand, counting down.
CAAGGGGGCCCTCCTTCGGGGAATGAGGAGAGCCTGATGTCGGAGAGGTTGCTTAGCTATATCGTCGCCCTGGCTGGCGCCGCCCTGCTCGCGTCGTGTGGCGGAAGCGGGAGCGGCGGCCAGGCGGTTACCCCGGCCCCGGTCGCCAACCGTGCGCCGGTCTTCACCTCCGCCACCAGCACGACCGTTCCGGAAAACAGCAGCGGCGTGATCTACACCGCAGTTGCCACCGATGCCGACGGCAACGCGCTGACCTATTCGCTGAGCGGCGGCACCGATCGCGCCGCCTTCCAGATCAGCCCGTCTGGCGGGCTCTCGTTCGTCGCCAGCCCCGATTTCGAGGCGCCGGCGGACGCCAATGCCGACAATGTCTACCAGGTCGAGATCAGCGTCAGCGACGGCACCACCAGCACGCCGTTGTCACTGGCGGTGACGGTCACCAATGCGGGCCCCGACGCGTTCCGTGTCCGCCGGGTCGCCACCGGCCTGTCGCAGGCGCTGTTCGTCGCGCCGGTGCCCGATTCGTCGGGGCGCATCTTCGTGGTCCTGAAAAGCGGCCAGATCCGGATCGTGACGCCGTCGAGCGGATCGATCGCGACCGCCCCCTTCCTCGACGTGTCGGCACAGCTCAACGCCAGCGGCGAGCGCGGCCTGCTCGGCTTCGCGACCGCACCCGACTTCGCGACCAGCGGCACCTTCTACATCTATATGACCAACAGCAGCGGCACCAACGAGGTTCGCCGCTACAGGACCCAGGCCGGCAATCGCGACCTCGCCGATCCCGCGACCGCCGACGTCATCCTGGCGATCGCACATCCGACCTTCGACAATCATAATGGCGGATGGATCGGCTTCGGTCCTGACGGCCTGCTCTATATCGGGGTCGGCGATGGCGGCGGTGGCGGCGATCCGTCGGGCAACGCCCAGAATCGCAACGTCCTGCTCGGCAAGCTGCTGCGGATCGACGTGCGTGGGGACGACTTCCCGAGCGATTCACAGCGCGATTATGCGATTCCCGCGGGCAATCCGTTCGCCACGTCGGGCGGCGCGCCCGAGATCTGGGCACTCGGCCTGCGCAACCCCTTCCGCAACAGTTTCGATCCGGCGACCGGCAATCTGCTGATCGGCGATGTCGGCCAGGACGCGATCGAGGAGGTCGACCTGATGCGCCCGACCGACGGCGGCGCCAATTTCGGCTGGAACCGCCGCGAAGGTACCCAGCCCTATAATGGCGGGACCGACGACCCCGCCTTCGTGCTGCCGGTCGCCGAATATGGCCATGGCACCAGCCCGACCCAGGGCAATTCGATCACCGGCGGCTATGTCTATCGCGGCCCGGTCGAAAGCCTGCGCGGCCAATATTTCTTTGCCGATTTCGTCAGGCCGAACATCTGGTCGATCCCGGTCGCGAAGCTGGTCCTCGGCCAGACGGTCCCGAGCAGCCAGTTCGCGATACGCAGTCTCACCCCCGATGCCGGCACGATCGGCAATATTTCGAGCTTCGGCGTAGACCAGTCGAGCAATCTCTATATCGTCACGTTCGGAGGCGACATCTTCGTGATCGAGCCCGCACCTTGATCCCAGCTTGATCAAAGTGCGGTATTTCGGATAGCGCATGCCTGTCTCCAGAGGGGTTTCGGAAAACTTGCATGCCCGACGACAGTAGTAGCAGCGCCGCCGATAGCGGCGGACGATTTTGGCGCAGGCTGCGCTCGCTCTTCCTACCGGAGCATGAGCCCAGCCTGCGCGACCAGATCGAAGAAGCGATCGAGGAACATGCGGGCGATACCGCCGAGCAGGAGGATGATCTCTCGCACGCCGAACGCGAGATGCTCCGCAACATCCTCCATTTCGGCGAACGCACCGTCGGCGACATCGGCGTTCCCCGCCGCGACATCGTCGCGGTGCCCGAAACGATCGGCTTCGCCGATCTGGTGGCGCGCTTCGTCGAGGCCGAACATAGCCGGCTGCCGGTCTATCATGAGGATCTCGACCATGTCGTCGGCATGATCCACGTCAAGGACGTGTTCCGGATCATCGCCACCGACACCCCGACCCCGGCGAGCGTCGAGGGACTGATCCGCCAGCCGCGCTACGTGCCGTCATCGATGCGGATCATCGACCTGCTTGCCGAGATGCGCGAGACCCGGACCCATCTGGCGATCGTGCTCAACGAATATAGCGGCACCGACGGCCTCGTGACGATCGAGGATCTGGTCGAGGAGATCGTCGGCAAGATCGAGGACGAGCATGACGAGGCCGAGGAGGAACTGCTGGTCGCGCTCGGCGATTCGATCTGGGCGGCCGATGCCCGCGCCGAACTGCACGACGTCGCCAAGCTGATCGATCCGCGCCTCGCCGAAATCGACGACGATGTCGAGACGCTGGGCGGCCTCGCCTCGGCGCTCGCCGGCCATGTCCCGCAGGCGGGCGAGATCGTCGAACATCCCAGCGGCTGGCGGCTCGAAATCTCCGAGGCCGACGAACGCCGGGTGCGCAGGATATTGCTGCATCCGCCGGTGAGGGAGCCCGAACCCCAGGATTGAACGATCGGCTTTCTGGCAACCGAAGCGCATGCTAACCCACGATAAAAGCCCTGAACGAGAGCGACCGACGCCATGACCACCACCAAGCGGATCATCCTGATCGTCGTCGTGCTGCTGATCGCGGCGGCCGGCGTCTTCTGGTATCTGGCGAGCCATGAGAAGGCGACGATCGATTTCGCCAAGGTCACCGGCGCCGCGCCCGAACTGGTCGAACCCGACAAGACGCTGATCCCCACCGTCCACGTCGCCAAGGCGGTCGGCTGGAAGGCCGGCGAGACGCCGGCGGTGGCCGCGGGCCTGAAGGTCACGCCATTTGCGACCGGGCTCGAGCATCCGCGCTGGCTCTATGTCCTGCCCAATGGCGACATACTGGTCGCCGAAAGCAATTCGCCGCCGCGCGACGAGAAGAATGGCGGCGACGGCTTCATGGGCTGGGCGATGAAGACGGTGATGGGCCGCGCCGGCGCGGGCGTCCCCTCGGCCAACCGCATCACCCTGCTGCGCGACGCCGACGGCGACGGCAAGCCCGAGCTGCGCACGGTGCTGATCGCCGGGCTCAATTCGCCCAGCGGCATGGCCTATGTCGACGGGCAGCTCTATATCGGCAACACCGATGCGCTGGTGAAGGTGCCCTTCACCCCCGGACAGACGAAGATCGATGCGAAACCGACCGTCGTCGTCAAGCTGCCGGGCGGGCAGAATCACTGGGCCCGCAACGTCATCGCTTCGCCCGACGGCAAGCTGCTCTATGTCGCGGTCGGATCGGCGACCAACATCGCCGAGAAGGGCCTGCCGCTCGAGGCACGCCGCGCCGCGATCCTCGAGGTCAACCTCGCCACGGGCAAGGACCGCATCTACGCATCGGGCCTGCGCAACGCCAACGGCATGGCCTATGAGCCCGAGAGCGGCAATTTGTGGACCGTCGTCAACGAGCGCGACATGATCGGATCGGACCTCGTTCCCGATTACCTGACCCATGTCGAATTTGGCGGTTTCTATGGCTGGCCCTGGTATTATTGGGGCGGCATCGTCGACAAGCGCGTGCCCGAACCCGAGGACGATATGTCGGGCTATGTGGTGCGCCCCGATTATGCGCTGGGGCCGCATGTCGCGGCACTCGGCCTGGCCTTCTCGCGCGGAGCGATGCTCGGGACGCGGTATGAATCGGGGGCGTTCATCGCCGAACATGGTTCGTGGAACCGCCGCCCCTTCTCCGGCTACAAGCTCGTCTATGTCCCCTTCGCCAAGGGCCAGCCCAGCGGACGCGCGGTCGATATCCTGACCGGCTTCCTGTCGTCCGACGAGCAGGCGCGCGGGCGGCCGGTGAGCGTGGTCGTCGGCCCCAAGGGCGGCCTGTTGGTCAGCGACGATGTCGGCAACAGCATATGGCGGATCACCGCTGCCAAATAGCCGTCCGCCGAATCGCGTATGCTGGTGGCAATAGGAAGAAACCCCGAACGCTCCTGAAACCAGGCCCCTTCCCTGCCGAGCCGGTGCCGGCACGAGATGAAGGGAACCCTTGGCGGGCTTCGATCGTCTGTGCGGCAACGGAACAGACATCGAATGACTCAGGAGAGTGACCATGCGTAGCTATATTCTCGCGGCCGGCCTTGCCGCCGCCGCCCTCACGACGACCGCGCCCGCCAATGCCCAGCAGCGCGTGGTCTGCAAGACCGACAATAATGGCCGCCTCGCCGCGACCGTGGTCGGCGCCGGCATCGGCGCGATCCTTGGCCGCGTGATCACCGGCCGCCATGGCGGCACCACCGGCGCGATCGTCGGCGGCGTCGGCGGCGGCATCGCCGGCAACCAGCTCGCCAAGCCCGACGCCGACAATTGCCGCCAGGCCTATGGCTATTATGACGACCAGAATCGCTGGCACGCCAACGCCATCGCCGCCAACGAGGCGCGCGGCTTCTACGATCGCGAGGGCAATTGGGTCGATGGTGCGCCCAACGGCTATTATGACAGCAACAACCGCTGGGTCGCGCTGCAGGGTGACAGCAACTATGCGGGCTATCGCGACAAGAATGGTCGCTATGTGCCGGTCACCGCCCGCGGCTATTATGCCAATGACGGCCAGTGGGTCGATGCCGCGGCGCCCGGCTATTATGACCGGAACGGCCGCTGGATCGCAGGTCCCGCCAACGGCTATTATGACGCCAATGGCCGCTGGACGACCGGAACCTCGGTTGCCTATCGCGAGACCCAGCCCGGCTATTGGGACAATGGCCGCTGGGTACGCGGCGATGTCCGCGGCTATTATGACGCCCGCGGCCGCTGGGTTTCGACCGGCGGCACGGTGACGACGGCCAATTACGGCAATGGCAATGGCAGCTACGACAATGGCCGCAACCGCCCGGTTGCCGAGCGCATCGACCGCATGCAGGATCGCATCCAGCGCAACGCCGATCGCGGTACGATCTCGCGCAGCGAGGCGATGGCGGCCCGTGACGAGCTTCGCCAGATCAGCAGGGAAAACAACCGCCTGCGCGCCAATGGCCGGCTGTCGGCGCGCGACGAGGCCTATCTTCAGCAGCGCCTCGACCGGCTGAGCGATTCGGTCCGCGCCGAACGCAATGATGACGATCGTCGTCCGGGCTAACCTCTCTCCCGGATTGACCGATGCGGGGCGGGACGATCACATCGTCCTGCCCCGTTTCCATGTCTTTCATACCCAGGAGGGAAGGAATGCGCATCGATACCCCGATCGACCTGATCGGACGCCATTTCGAAATCGTCTTTCCCGACTTCACCTCGCGCATCCATGTCCTGTCGCGCACCCGGCTGGTCTATGAGATCGTCGTCGGCACCGATGCCGGACGGCGCGAACCCGTCAACTATCAAGGCGCCGAACTGCGGCCAGGGCTGTTCACGATCGGCTGGCAGGAGGCGATCCTGACCAGCGTCCACCATGTCTGGGATGCCGAACGCGGCATCGCCCATAGCGCGATCACCACCCCCGACCATCGTTTCCTGCGACTGACCGGCGACATCCGCGAGGTTTATCCGCCCGCCGCCAACTGACGGTCAATCCCGCAGCGGGCCGCCATCCGCCAGCCTCCGTGTCGTCACCGGCCGCCGCTGCTCGTCGAGCGCAATCACGACATCGGCACGCGCCGGCATCTCATCGGCGATATGCCGGGTCAGCCGCTCATAATGCTGCATGAAGCGCACCAGCGCCGCATCGTCCATCACCGCTCCGCCCGCCCCGCGACGCGCACGCAACTTGTCCTCCTGCTCGGCCCGCCAGCGGGCGACGGTCGCGAAATCGGGTGCGGTCAGCAGGACGAGCAGATCGATCCGGGCGAACAGCGCCTGATAGGGTCCGGCAAGCTGGTCGTTGACGTAGCGCCGCCACCGGCCGTCGGCATCCTCTTCGGCCTCGAGCCGGTTGACCGGCGCGATCAAAGCCGCAGGCGCCTGCGGCCGGGCGCCGACGCACCAGCCCTCGAACAGAACGATGTCGACCGGCGCGTCGATCGTCGGCCAGCGATCCTCGGGAAGCCGGTCGTCGATCGCCTTGTCGAAGGCCGGCAGCGCGACGCGGCCGCTCCGGCCGAGCGCGACGATCGTCGTCGTACCGAGATCGACGTCATGGGTACCCGGCACGCCCCGCGTCGCCAGAAGCGGATGGACATTGTCCGCCAGCGCCCGACGCTCGGCGCGGGTCAGATAAAGATCGTCGATCGACAGGCTTGCGACGCGCAGGCCCTGCCGCCCGAGCAGATGCGCGAGCAGCGCGACCGCCGTCGTCTTGCCCGATCCCTGCGGCCCGCACAGGCCGATCACATGGGGTTTGCGGCCTGTCGCTCGCGAAACCTTGGCGACATGCGCCGCCAACGGCGCATGCACGCTATCGAGACCTGCGGAAAAATCGGCTCCCAGCGCCTGGTCGGCGACGAACTGCGCCAGCCAGGCGGGATCGGGCGCGACCGGATCGCGCCCCATCAGCGCGCCTTACTCCGCCGCGACGCCGTCGCCGAACAGCCCGCGCTCGATCGCGTCCTCGTTCGCGGCCGGCACCGTCTGGGCGGTCTTGCGGCGATCGAACGCGTCCCACACATCGCTCCACTGGCCGCGGGTCGCCGCCTTCGAATATTCGGTGGCGCGGGTCTCGAAGAAATTGGCGTGCTCGACGCCGTTGAGCATTGGCGCGAGCCAGGGCAGCGGATGATCCTCGACCATGTAGATCGGCTTGAGGCCGAGCTGGCCGAGCCGCCAGTCGGCGACATAGCGGACATAGCGCTTGATGTCCTTGGGGGTCATGCCGTTGACCGGCCCCATCTCGAACACCAGGTCGATGAACGCGTCCTCGATCCGCACCGTCTTCTGGCACATGTCGAGAATGTCGTCGCGGACCGTCGGGGTCATGCAGTCGCGTTCCTTCACGAAGGTATGGAACAGCTTGATGATGCCCTCGCAGTGCAGGGTCTCGTCACGGATCGACCAGGTGACGATCTGCCCCATGCCCTTCATCTTGTTGAAGCGCGGGAAGTTCATCAGCATCGCGAACGACGCGAACAGCTGCAGCCCCTCGGTGAAGCCGCCGAACATCGCGAGCGTCTTGGCGATGTCCTCGTCGCTGTCGACCCCGAACTGCGACAGATAGTCGTGTTTGTCCTTCATCTCCTTATACTGCATGAAGGCGCTATATTCGGTCTCGGGCATGCCGATCGTGTCGAGCAGATGGCTGTAGGCGGCGATGTGCACCGTCTCCATATTGCTGAACGCGGTCAGCATCATCTTGATCTCGGTCGGCTTGAACACCCGGCCATATTTGTCGTGGTAGCAATCCTGCACCTCGACATCGGCCTGGGTGAAGAAGCGGAAGATCTGGGTCAGCAGGTTGCGCTCGTGATCGCTGAGCTTCTGCGCCCAGTCGCGGCAATCCTCGCCCAGCGGCACTTCCTCGGGCAGCCAGTGGAGCTGCTGCTGGCGCTTCCAATATTCGAACGCCCACGGATATTCGAAGGGCTTGTAGGTGCGGCTGGCCTGGAGGAGCGACATCGGGCGATCCCTTCCTTGTTTTAGCTGTAGATGAAGATGACGACGGCGAGCGCGAGCATCACCGCCGCCGAAAACATTTGCTTGGCGGCGAAGCTCTGCAGCTCCGCCGGAGTCTCGACCGGCTTGCCCTCGGCGACCACCGCGCCGGCAGGCGCCTTGCCGGCCCTGCGCGCGCGCAGCAGCGCGGTGATCGCGAGGCCGAGGCAAAGCAGTCCGACCAGCGCCGAGGCAGCGGCGATCAGCAGGGTGAGCGGGAGATTCTCCATCACCTCAGACCTGCCGCGTCGCGCGCGGGCAACGCAGGCCGGCACATCCGGGCATGATGAGATGCGAACACCGCACCAAAATTAACATTTCTCTATCCCTAGCGGGGACCCTGCCCCAACGACCACTCGATCTTGTGGCCGAGACTATGCGCTATGGCGCGTCTTGCCTACCCCAAACTATGTCCGGGGTCGGCTTTTTCGGTGGATAATTTGGTGATCGCGACCGCGTGATTCAAGCTGCGGCCAGCGCCCGGCGGTGCAGCGCCAGGCAGTTCCGCGCCATCGCATCAAACCCCGAAACCGGCATTTCGCCGAGATGGCGGGCGTAATGGCCGAGCGCCGCGAGCAGATGCACCTCGGTCCTATCGGCGGCGCAGCCGAGCGCCGCGGCGTGGCGCCGCAACTCGGCCCCCAGCCGCCGCGGCCGGATATGCAGCGAGTCCGCGAGCCGGACCAGATCATAGACCGGATAGCCGTCGACCCGCGATCCGCGCCAGTCGATCAGCGCGAACGGCCAGGCGCTGCCGTCGGCGGCCTTCAATATATTGCCGCGCCACAGGTCGCCGTGCATCGGCACATGCACCGCGATCGCATCGTCCGCCGCCAGCCGCGTCGTGGCGGCGACCGCCGCCTCCTGCAGTTCGTCGCCGATCCCCGGCATCGCGGCCAGCGCGGCGAGATTGGCGGCATAGTCCTCACCCGCGCCGCTATGGCCGAGGCCCGCGAGCATCGCCAGCCAGTCGAGCAGCGCCGGGCCGATCCGCCCACGCTGCCACAGCCACACCAGCCGGCTGTCGCTCAGCGCCTGGTGGAACGGCAGCACCGCATAGCTGCGCTGCTCGACGATCCCCTGCTCGATCGGACGCACCATCGCATGGGCGAGCGCAGGGCCGACCGAATGGGCGAAGGCCGCGGTCCGATCGCAGGCCTCTGCGACGACATCGGGGAAGGCCGGCGGCGACAATTGCACCACCCGGCGCGCGGCACCTTCGGCGGCGAGCAGGATGGCGGCACCGTCGGCCAAGGGCGGCGCGGCGCGCAGCAGCGTGACCTCGGCACCCTCGCCCGCCACCGCCTGCACGATGTCGCAATCCGATCGGTCGTGCGCTTGCGTCTGCGCCATGCTCGTCCGCCTCCAGCGTGACGCTTTTATGACAAATCCGCGACGGACGCCACCGATGCCGCTTGCCCTGCCCCCGCCGCCATGCTCGAAGCTGGAGGCGATGACCGCCTTCCCCCCCTTTCTTGCCGCCCGCACGCCGATCGAGGCCGATGGCGTGCTGCTGCTGCCGAGCGTCTCGACCGCCGAGGACCAGGACTATCGCGCGCGGTTCGACCGCCTCGTCCGGACCGCGCGCGAGATCGGCTGGCGTCCGGCGATCGAACGGGTCTTCGATGCCGATTGGGACATCGACTATATCACCAGCCAGCAAAGGCTCGGCTTTCTGCCGGTGCTGCCGCTCGCCGCCGGCCAGGCGGTGCTCGAGATCGGTGCGAGCCTTGGCCAGATCGCGCTGCCGATCGCGCGGCAGGTCGCGACGCTCGATGCGATGGAGGTGGTCGAAGGCCAGGCGCGCTTCTGCGCCGAACGGCTGCGGCAGGAAGGGCTCGACAATGTTCGGGTCGTCGCCGGCGGCGGCGACTGCCGGCTTCCTTATGCCGATGCGGGCTTCGACGGGGTGGTGCTCAACCTCGTCCTCGAATGGTGCGCCGATCGCGATTCGGGCGATCATGCCAGCGGCCAGCAGCGGCTGCTCGACGAGATAGCGCGGGTACTGAAGCCGGGCGGCTTCTTCTTCGTCCAGACCAAGAATCGTTACGGGCTGCGGCTGCTGCTCGGCGGCCGCGACGAGCATATGTTCAACCGGCGCTTCGGCAGCGCGCTGCCGCGCTGGCTCGGCCGCCTCGTCGCCGGCGCGCGGCCACCCGGCATGCTCCACAGTTTCTCACGGCTGCGATCGATGCTCGCCGCGGCGGGCTTTCGCCGGATCGACGGCTATTGGGCCGCACCCGAGATGCGCCGCCCCGAGGCAATGGTGCCGGTCGACGCCGCCGCGATCCGCGCCTTCCGCCGCGCGGGCAAGGTGCCGCAGGGCGCGTCGCGCAAGACCCGGCTGATCATGGCGCTGCTGCCCGCCTGGGCGGTCAGGCATGTCACCCAGGGGCTGACTTTTCTGGCTTATAAATAGCAACGGCCCCTCCCGGTGGGGAGAGGCCGCGCTGTAGCATCTTTCACGCTCCCCAATGGGGAGCGAGCGATCAACCTACTGGCAGGCGAGGCACTCGTCATAGTCCTTCACTTCGACCTCGATCTGGCGAAGGTCGATCGTGTTGTCGGCCTCGACGCCGCCGGCGAAGCCCGCGCGCTGGACCGACTTGGACCGCAGATAATAAAGCGACTTGATGCCGAGCTCCCAGGCGCGGAAGTGGAGCATCAGCAGGTCCCACTTCTCGACATCGGCCGGGATGAACAGGTTCAGCGACTGGGCCTGGTCGATATAGGGCGTGCGATCGGCGGCAAGCTCGATCAACCAGCGCTGATCGATCTCGAAGCTGGTCTTGTACACGTCCTTCTCTTCCTGGCTCAGGAAGTCGAGATGCTGGACCGAGCCGCCCTTTTCGAGGATCGAGTTCCACACCGCATCGCTGTCCTTCGACTTCTCGCCGAGCAGCTTCTGCAGATAGGGATTCTTGATCGAGAAGCTGCCCGACAGCGTCTTGTGGGTGTAGATGTTCGCCGGGATCGGCTCGATGCAGGCCGAGGTGCCGCCGCAGATGATGCTGATCGACGCGGTCGGCGCGATCGCCATCTTGCAGCTGAATCGCTCCATTGCACCCTGGTCGGCGGCGTCGGGGCACGGGCCCCGTTCGGTCGCCAGCATCATCGACGCTTCCTGCGCGGCGGTCGAGATATGCTTGAACATCTTCAGGTTCCACGACTTCGCCATCGCGCCCTCGAACGGCACGCCCCGCGCCTGGAGGAAGCTGTGGAAGCCCATGACGCCGAGGCCGACCGAGCGCTCGCGGCTCGCCGAATAGCGCGCGCGCGCCATCTCGTCGGGAGCGCGGTCGATATATTCCTGCAGGACATTGTCGAGGAAGCGCATCACATCCTCGATGAAGCGCTTGTCGCCGTTCCACTCGTCCCAGGTCTCGAGGTTGAGCGAGCTCAGGCAGCAGACCGCGGTGCGGTCGTTGCCGAGATGATCGCGACCGGTCGGCAGGGTGATTTCCGAGCAGAGGTTCGAGGTCGACACCTTGAGCCCCAGGTCGCGATGATGCTTGGGCATCGCCCGATTCACCGTGTCGGAGAAGATGATATAGGGTTCGCCGGTCGCCAGCCGGGTCTCGACCAGCTTCTGGAACAGCGCACGGGCGTCGACCGTCGCCCGCTTCGACTGATCCTTGGGGCTCAGCAGCTCCCATTCCTTGCCCGCGCGCACCGCTTCCATGAAGGCATCGGTGAGCAGCACGCCATGGTGGAGGTTGAGCGCCTTGCGGTTGAAGTCGCCCGACGGCTTGCGGATCTCGAGGAACTCTTCGATCTCGGGATGCGAGACGTCGAGATAGACCGCAGCCGAACCACGGCGCAGCGAACCCTGGCTGATCGCCAGCGTCAGCGAATCCATCACCCGGACGAACGGGATGATTCCCGAGGTCTTGCCGTTGAGGCCGACCGGCTCGCCGATGCCGCGCACCGAGCCCCAATAGGTGCCGATGCCGCCGCCGCGCGCCGCGAGCCAGACATTCTCGTTCCAGGTGTTGACGATGCCCTCGAGGCTGTCGTCGACCGAATTGAGATAGCAGCTGATCGGCAGGCCACGACCGGTGCCGCCGTTCGACAGCACCGGGGTCGCCGGCATGAACCAGAGCTTCGAGATATAATCGTAGAGGCGCTGGGCGTGCGCCTGATCGTCGGCATAGGCCGACGCGACCCGCACGAACAGGTCCTGATAGCTTTCACCGGGCAGCAGATAGCGGTCGTTGAGCGTGTCCTTGCCGAAATCGGTGAGGAGCGCGTCACGACTATGGTCGACCTCGACCGGATAGGGCTGTGGCATGATGTCGGTCGAGCCGGGAATGGTCCGGGTCTTCACCTCGGGGGAATCGATAATCGTCGCCACGTCGTTCACGCTTTCGCTGCTGCCAGAAAGATCCACCGGGCCGCCTCCGTTCCGTCCAGGCCGGTTCGAACCGGCTCCGTTCCTGTTACGTTCGACTCAGGGCCACGGAGTCAAAGATAGTGGTTCGATGCCCGCTTACCAGCGACCATTTCACCTTATCCCCAATTTTCCGGCAATCGCAGACGATTCGGCAGAGGCCCCCGCCTCCCCAATCGAACCCCTACAATTTGCGTCAGCCCTGGTTCGCCAACACCACCTATTGTGCCCGATCTGAGTCCCGACGCAAGGGAAAAAATACATTTTGATGAAACGGCCCGTCGCAGAAGGCCCGATTGCGAAGCGGCATAAGGAGTGGCTGACATCCCCCTGAACAGCCTGTAGTTTTGGGTTAACGCAACTTCGCACCGAGCGGGCAGTTGTGCACGTCGGACATCATCTCAGGAGAATTCCCGATGCGTAAATTGATCCTCGCGGCCGCCCTCGCGGCGACCGTGATACCCACGATCGCCATGGTCGAACCTGCCGCCGCCCAGAACTATCGCGACCGCGACGACCATCGTGATGGGCGCCATGACGGCCGGCACGACGACCGCCGCGACGATCGTCGCGATTGGCGCCAGGGTCGCAGCTACGACTGGAATCGTCCCGATCCGCGCTACGGCAACCGCTACGACGCCGCGCGCTATTATCGCGACGACCGCAGCTATCGCGAGCGCCGGCTCGGCCGCAACGACCGCATCTATCGCGGCAATGACGGGCGCTATTATTGCCGCCGCGACGACGGTACCACCGGCCTGATCGTCGGCGCGCTCGCCGGCGGCCTGCTCGGCAACACCATCGCCAACGGCAACAGCTCGACGCTGGGAACGCTGCTCGGCGCGGGTGGCGGCGCGCTGATCGGCCGCTCGATCGATCGCGGCGACGCACGCTGCCGCTGATCCGACCGGCGCATAAAAGCGTCGGCCAATGAAAAGGGCCGGAGATTCGTCCAGCGAATCTCCGGCCCTTTTCCTGTCGGTCACCGATCCGGCAGCGCGGTCAGCTTCCGAACCCGAACTCCAGGAAGCTCGGCACCGGGCCGTTCCAGCCATCGTCGGGACCATCGTCCTGATCGTCGCGGCGTCGCGGCCGGCGGTCGTCGCGGGGTGGGCGGCTGTCGCGTTCTTCGCGCGGAGGCCGGCTGTCGCGCGCCTCGCGGGGTGGACGGCTGTCGCGCTCGGGCCGCGGCTCGCGCGGCGGACGTGCCTCGCGCGCGGCGGGTGCTTCGACCGGCGCCGCCTCGATGGCCTCGACCATGGGCGCCTCGGCCGGCGTTTCGCTGCGCGCCCTGCCCCGCCCGCGGCGCGGCTTGGCCTCGACGGTGGCTTCCTCGGCAACCGGCGCGGCGGCCGGTTTGCGCCCGCCGATCCGCTCGATCGCCCCGCCGGTCAGCTTCTCGATCGCGGCGATCGCTTCGGCATCCTCGGGGGTGACCAGGGTTATCGCCTTGCCGGTCGCGCCGCCGCGGCCGGTACGGCCGATGCGATGGACATAATCGTCGGGGTGCCAGGGCACGTCGAAATTGAAGACATGGCTGACGCCCTTGATGTCGAGCCCGCGGGCGGCGACGTCGGAGGCGACCAGGATGTTGATGTCGCCGCCCTTGAAGCGGTCGAGCTCGCGAAGCCGCTCGGGCTGTTCCATGTCGCCATGGATCTGCCCGACCGCGAAACCCGACCGCGCGAGGTTCTGCGCAAGGTCGCGCACCATCGTCTTGCGGTTCGAGAAGATGATCGCGGTCTTGACGTCCTCGGCCTGGAGCAGTTCGCGCAGCGTATCCTTCTTGTTGCGGCTCGACGTCTCGACCAGCTTCTGGTCGATCGCGAGATTCTTGCTGGCGGGACGCGACACCTCGATCTGCTTCGGATTGGTCAGGAAGCGATCGGCGAGCTTCTTGATCGGGGCCGGCATCGTCGCGGAGAACAAAAGCGTCTGCCGCTGCGCCGGCAGCTTGGTGCAGATCTCCTCGATATCGGGGATGAAGCCCATGTCGAGCATGCGATCGGCCTCGTCGATGACGAGCATCGAGCAGCCGGTCAGCAGGATCTTGCCGCGCTGGAACAGGTCCATCAGCCGGCCCGGCGTCGCGATCAGCACGTCGACGCCCTTTTCGAGCGCCGCGACCTGATCGCCCATGTTCACCCCGCCGATCAGCAGGGCCATCTTGAGCTTGTGATATTTGCCGTATTTCTCGAAATTCTCGGCGACCTGCGCCGCGAGTTCGCGGGTGGGCTCGAGGATCAGCGATCGCGGCATCCGCGCACGGGTGCGGCCATGCGCCAGGATATCGATCATCGGCAGCACGAAACTGGCCGTCTTGCCCGTTCCCGTCTGGGCGATGCCGATCAGATCCTTCATCATCAGGACGGGCGGGATCGCCTGCGCCTGAATCGCGGTCGGCTCGCTATAGCCAGACTCGCTGACTGCGCGCAGGAGTTCGTCGGAAAGGCCGAGGTCGGCAAAGTTCATGCTGTGTCCGGAAAAAGCACGGCCGCAGCGGCCGTTTCAACTGGGCCGCGCTTGGGCTTGGAGCCGAGATTTGTCAAGGCGAATGGGCATTTCGGCCCGTCCGTACGCCGCAAATCGGCCCAACCGCCGCCTCAGGGTGCGACCGGAGTGAGCTTTCGGAAGCGTTCGATCTCGCATTGGGTGCCCGAACGGGTGCGGATCACGTCGCGATCGGCGCAGACCCGGCCGTCTTCGGTCGGCCGCATATAGAAGCCCGAATAATAATCGAGCGCGGGGCAATCGGACGAGAATTCGGCGCGCAGCCGCTGGCCGCCGCGGATCACCAGGTCGATCGCATCGGGGGCGACCACCGCCGCGCCGACGATGCTGTCCATCGCGACGCATTTCGGCCCCTTCTTGCTTTTCCATTTGAGCGGCGCGGGGGCCGGAGCCGTGGCACGGCGCGGCATGCGGATGATGATCGACTGCTGGATGGTCAGTTGCGCCACCGATTCCCCGACCGGCGCCGACGGCACGCCGCTGCCCGCCGCAAGCGCGGCGAGGCCCGCGCCGGGGGCGGCGCACAGCATGAAGATCGGCAACCGTCCCCAATTCACGATTCGCAGCCCATTTCGCCCCTAGCTATCGATCGCCTGCTATGATGCAACGTCTTGAACGGCGGATTAACTGGATAACCGCCCGAGCGCTGGATTAAGTTCCCGCGCCGATTATGTTCGGGCGATGGATCGATCTTCTCCCCCTCCCCCCGGCCTGCTCGCCCGACTGGCCGATCTGCTGGGTCCCAAGGGCTTCGTCACCGAACGCGCCGCGATCGAGCCCTGGCTCACCGACTGGCGCGGCCGCTATCATGGCGAGAGCGCCGCTCTGCTCGCCCCCGCCGACACGAGCGAGGTCCAGGCGATCGTGCGGCTCGCCGCCGAGGCGCGGGTCGCGATCGTGCCGCAGGGGGGCAATACCGGCACCGTCGCCGGCGCGACCCCACCGGCCGACGGTTCGGCGCTGCTGCTGTCGACCCGCCGCATGGACCGGGTCCGGTCGATCTCGGCGACCGACAATGCGGTGATCGCCGAGGCCGGGGTGATCCTGTCCAACCTGCACGACGCCGCCGCCGCGATCGGCCGGCGTTTTCCGCTGTCGCTGGCCGCCAAAGGATCGGCGACGGTCGGCGGGCTGGTGTCGACCAATGCCGGCGGCACCCAGGTGCTGCGGTTCGGGCCGATGCGCGCGCTGCTGCTGGGGATCGAGGCGGTGCTGCCCGACGGATCGCTGTTCGCGGGGCTCGCCACGCTGCGCAAGGACAATCGCGGCTACGACCTGCGGCAATTGCTCGCGGGGGCCGAAGGCACGCTCGGCATCGTCACCGCCGCCAGCCTGCGGCTGGTGCCCGCCGCCGCCGCCCGCGCGGTCGCCTGGATCGGCCTGGCGTCCCCGCAGGATGCGCTGGCCCTGCTGCGGCTGCTCGAGGACGCGACCGGCGAGGCGGTCGAAAGCTTCGAACTGGTGCCCGCCGACGCGCTGGCGCTGGTGCTTTCCAATATCCCCGGCACCCGCGCGCCGCTCGCCGGCGCCCATCGCTGGAACGTCCTGGTCGAGGCGGTCGGCAGCCAGGGCGGCCCCGATCCGATGGGCATGATCGAGGCCGCGCTCGCCAGGGCGATCGACGACGGGCTGGTCGAGGATGCGACGATCGCCGCGAACGAGGCCCAGGCCGAGGCGCTGTGGGCGCTGCGCGAATCGATCTCCGAGGCCGAACGGATCGACGGCCCCTCGCTCAAGCATGATATCTCGGTGCCGGTGCCGGCGATGCCCGACTATCTGGTCGACGAACGCCGGGCGGTCGAGGCGCGGTTCCCGGGGGTGCGGATCATCGCCTTCGGCCATCTCGGCGACGGCAATATCCATTTCAACCTGATGCCCCCGGCCGGCGCCGATCGCGAGGCGTGGATGGCCGAAAATGGCGATAAAGCCAGCGCATTCGTCCACGACCTGGTGGTCGCGCGCGGAGGATCGCTGTCGGCCGAACATGGCATCGGCCAGGCCAAGCTCGCCGAGTTCGCGCGGCTCGCCGATCCGGTGCGGCTGGCGGCGATCCGTGCGATCAAGGATGCGCTCGATCCGCTGGGGATCATGAATCCCGGCAAGCTGGTGCCTCTTGCGCCAAACCGGCGCGCGCCATAGACGGCTGCTTCGCTTCATTGCTTCATTGCTTCACGGCAGATGGTTCATCGAGCGACCATTTCGCTCTTTTCGTTCACTTGTTCGCGTTTTCAGGAGAATTTCGCCATGGCAAGCGCCCCGGCCAACGACCTTCCGCTGTTTTACAAGGAGCTGCAGCCGCTCTCCAGCCAGTTGCACAGGAACTGGAAGGCCCGCAACAGCGCGTCCGCCGCGTTCTTCGCGCAGAGCCATGTCGTGCCGCTGACGGTCGACGAGTTCGCCAACGCCCAGCGCCATTATCCGATCGTGTTCTCGGTCGGCCCCAATCCGGTGCCGCTGGCGCTGCTCGGCCTCAACGAGGGCGTCAACGTCTTCACCGACGACGAGGGCGTGCCGCGCGGCAACATGTATGTGCCGGCCTATGTGCGCCGCTACCCCTTCATGCTCGCCAAGCTGAACCCGCAGGCGCAGGAATTGTCGCTCTGCTTCGATCCGACCGCCGACGTGATCGGCGAATATGAGGATGGCGAGCCGCTGTTCGACGGCGACCAGCCGGGCCCCGCGGTCAAGGCGACCCTCGATTTCTGCGAAAAGTTCGAGGAAGCCGGCGCCCGCACCGGATTCTTCGTCAACGAACTCGTCCAGAACAAGCTGCTGATCGACGGCGAATTCACGATCCAGCCCAATGATGGCGGCCAGCCCTTCATCTATCGCGGTTTCCAGATCATCGCCGAGGAGCGGCTGCACGAGCTGCGCGGCGACGTGCTGCGCAAGTTCATGCAGAACGGCGTGCTGCCGCTGGCCTTCGCGCACATCTTCTCGCTGCAGGCGATCACCGAGATTTTCTCGATGCAGATGCAGCAGGGCAAGGTGCCGATGCCCAATCTCGTCCTGCCTGCCTGAGGGGGTTCGTGAGGAACAAGTGACGGTGAGATAGGGAATTTACCGGGGTCCTCGACAGCATGTCTTGAAACCCGAAAGCAATCCCCCTATCTTGCTGCTGTGCGGTGGTCGTGCCCCCCTTTCGCGACCGCCCACTGCGCATCCTTCGGGATGCGTTCCTCCCTGAACCTTGGCCACCTCGTGCGAAAGCACGGGGTGGTTTTTTCTTGGAGGCGCCTTTTTTTCCGCGGCATTGCCGCTTTTCGCCCACCCGCCTCTCATCCGACCGCCCATCTTCGGTCCGCCCGGCGCAGCCCGGACAGCCCCGATCGACTGAGTCACTCGGCGGCGATCGGCAGACCCGAATCGTCGCCCGCCCGCCCGGCCAACGCGCTGGCCAGTGTCGCCGCAAGATCGGCCAGCAGGGCCCGGCAGCGGCCGATCCCGTCATGGACTTCGCCCGGGCTGCCCGCGAGATAGAGGCCGCGGTCATATTCGACCTGCAGCGCATGGATGCCGCGACGCGGTGCGCCGTGCCGGTCGAGCGTGTAGCCGCCCGCATAAGGCGCGTTGCGCGCGACTCGCAGCCCGCTCGCGGCGACGATTCGTCCCGCCAGATCGGTGAGCCCCGGATCCGCGGAGGCGCCGAACCGGTCGCCCAGCACGATCTGCGCCGGCGCGCGGCCGCGATCGGCGCCGAGCGGCGGCATCGAATGACAATCGATCAGCAGCGCATGGCCGAACGCCGCCCTGGCCCGGCGCAGGCGATCGGCGATCGCGGCATGATAGGGTTCGTGCAGGTCCGACAGCCGCTCGGCGACATCGTCGGGGCTCAACCGGCGGGTCCACAGCTCGCCGATCGAGCCGAGCCGGCGCGGCAGCAGGCCGAGCCCGGCGCGCAACTTGGCGCTCTGCACCAGCCGCGCCTGATCGGGCGGCGGCGATATCATCGCCGGATCGATCTCGCGGGGATCGCGGTTGAGGTCGATCCAGGCGCGTGCCCGGTGCGCGACGACGATCGTGGCGCCGTCGCGCGCCGCATCGCTGCACAGCATGTCGGCGAAGCGATCCTCGAGCGCGGCGAGGCGCTCGACGCCGACTCTGGCGATCGCACGCAGGGCCGGCGGATAGTCGCGGCCGGCATGGGGCACGGCGACGACGACCGGGCTCGCCGGGTGGCGCGGCCCGATCACCGAAAACAGCCCCTCCTGCGCGGACGTCACCTCGTCCGATCCTCCGATGTCCGATGCCCGCCCATGAAGCCGTGGTAGCTTTTTTTGCGGGCTGCTGGAAATTGTTAAACTCTTGCCGCATAAATAGTCGCCCAGCGCGGCGTCCGGAAGACACGCGCGATGGATAGCGGACAAGAACGATGATCCGGATACTTCTGGCCGAAGACGATGATTCGATGCGCGATTATCTCGCGCGCGCGCTCGAACGCACCGGCTATGCCGTTACCGCGGTCGATCGCGGGACCGAGGCGCTGCCGCTGCTCGAACGCGAAAGCTTCGATCTGCTGCTGACCGACATCGTCATGCCCGAGATGGACGGCATCGAGCTCGCCCAGCGCGCCAGCGTGATCGCGCCCGGCATGCGGGTGATGTTCATCACCGGATTCGCCGCGGTGACGCTCAAGAGCGGGGCGACCCCGCCCGACGCCAAGGTGCTGTCGAAGCCGTTCCACCTGCGCGATCTGGTGCTCGAGGTCGATCGGATGTTCCAGGTCGGCAGCGCCTCGGGCGGCCTGTAACAAAAATACCATGGCGGGGTTGCGCGGGGGCACACCCTCCGCTAGTGAGCCCGGCGTTGGGCGCGTAGCTCAGTGGTAGAGCACTGTGTTGACATCGCAGGGGTCGCAAGTTCAATCCTTGCCGCGCCCACCATATAAAGCCCGCCAGGTCATTGATCTGGCGGGCTTTTTATTTGCCCGCCCACCTCCCACGCGCTCGATTTTCCAACGGAATTCAGCTCGGATTCGCCGCCGCGGGCGATAGCGGATGGCTGCGACGTCATCGCCGCCTCCCCTGCCCATGCCGGGATCGAAGGCAGCGTATCGCGCCGCTATTCGCGCGGCCGGGCAGGCGGATCGGTTGCCGCCATCGGCACATTGCAATAGGGGCCGACGGCATGACCCCCCCGGCGGATGACTCCATCGCGAGGCGGCGTGACGCCGGCCCCATGCTGGTGCGCAACGCCGAGGTCGATGGCCTGCGCAGGGATATCCTCCTCCGCGACGGCCTGATCGAGGCGATCGCGCCGTCGCTGGCGCCGGCCGAATCGATGACGATATTCGACGCGCGCGGCCATGCGCTGCTGCCGGGGCTGCACGACCATCATATCCATCTCAACGCCACCGCGGCGGCGCTGGGTTCGCTGTCCTGCGGCCCGCCTGCGGTCGACGATGCGGCGGAACTGGCTTCGGCGCTCCACGGCGCCGTCGGCGAAGGCTGGCTGCGGGGTATCGGCTATCACGACTCGGTCGCGGGTCCGCTCGATCGCGCCTGGCTCGACCGCCATGGCCCGGCGCGGCCGATCCGCATCCAGCATCGGTCCGGCCGGCTCTGGATCCTGAATGGCCGGGCGCTGGCCGAGATCGGCGTCGATCCGGGGCATGATGGTCGCTTCCTCGATCGAGACGCCTGGCTGCGGAGCCGGCTTCCGGCGGTCGCCCCCGATCTGGCGCCGGTGGGCCGCGATCTGGCGGCTTATGGGGTGACCGGACTGACCGAGGTCACGCCGCGCAACGGCCTCGCCGACTATCGCCGCTACGCGCTCGCCGGGCTGCCCCAGCGGCTGCTGGTGCTGGGAGGCGCCGAACTGGATGATGCGCCGCCGGTGGCGATGGCGCGGCGCGGTGCAGTGAAGCTCCATTATCACGACCATGATCTGCCGGCGCTCGACCGCCTCGTCGCTGAGGTCGCCCGCGCTCATGACGCCGGACGCCCGGTCGCATCGCATTGCGTGACGACCGCCGAGCTGATCCTGACCCTCGCCGCGATCGAGGAAGCCGGGCCGATCGCGGGCGACCGGATCGAACATGGCGCGATCGTCGGCCCCGACATGCTCGACTGGATGGCCCGGCTCGGCGTCTGCGTCGTGTCGCAGCCGCATTTTCTCGCCGAACGCGCGACCGCCTACCGCCGCGACGTCGATCGCGACGACCGGCCCCATCTCTATCGCCTCGCGGGCCTGCGCCGCGCCGGCATCCCGCTGGCGGCCGGCAGCGACGCACCGTTCGGCGGCCTCGATCCCTGGGCGTCGATGGCCGCGGCGGTCGATCGGCCGGAGGGTTTCGGCGCGGACGAGGCCCTCAGTCCCGAGGAGGCGCTCGCCCTCTATATCGGCGCTGCCGACGCCCCGGGCACCGTGATGCGCCGGGTCGCGGTGGGGGAGCCCGCCGACCTGTGCCTGCTCGATCGCGACTGGGCATCGGCCCGCGCCGCGCTGGCGGCCGTCCGGGTGCGGCTGACGCTGGTCGACGGAAAGATCGTCCACCATAGCGAATGAAGGCGGGGCCGGGGCGATCGGAAAACGGTTGACCGCATCGCCCGCATGATCGATCTCAAAGATAGTTTGCACATATGAATGCAATATATTCTGCGCGATCATGAGGGGATTTGCACATGCGCTTTCACTATGCGGAATCCATGACCGCACCGGCTCACTATATCCCGCTGGCGCGGGCGGCCGAGGAGGCCGGCTATTTCGGCTTCGTGATCCCCGACAGCCTGATCTACCCCAAGGGCTCTTCGACCGCTTATGCCTATACCGACGATGGCGGGCGCGAATTTCTCGAGAACAAGCCGTTCGTCGAATCCTTCATCCTCGCAATGGCGATGGGGGCGGCGACCGAAACCCTGCACTTCACCACCAACGTCCTCAAGCTCCCGGTCAGGCCGCCGCTCTACACCGCCAAGCTCGCCGCCTCGGTCGCGGCGATGACGAACAACCGCTTCACGCTGGGCGCCGGCCTCAGCGTATGGCCCGAGGATTATGCCGTGATGGGCGTGCCCTGGGCGAATCGGGGCAAGCGCTTCGACGAGTGCATCGACATCGTCCGCGGGCTGATCGCCGGCGGCTATTTCGAATATCATGGCGAATATTTCGACATCGAACCGGTCAAGCTCAACCCGGTCCCGACCGAACCGGTCGACATATTGATCGGCGGCCATTCGGATGCGGCGCTCGCGCGCGCCGCGCGCAACGACGGCTGGATGTATGCCGGCGGCGGCATCGAGATGCTCGCGCCGATGCTCGACAAGCTCGCCGAACAGCGCCGTTCGCAGCCGCCGCGCGACCGGCCGTTCAGGATCTTCGCGACCGACATGGGCCAGATCGATCGCGACACGATCTGCCGCTATCGCGACCTCGGCGTCACCGACCTCCCGGTCGCCTTCCGCAACCTCTACGCGGTCGAGGAAGACACCCAGCCGCTCCAGGACAAGCTCGATGCGCTGCGGCGTTTCGCCGACGAGGTGATTTCGCGCTTCTGACGCGGACCGGCTCGACCATCGGCGGGCAACTGCGGTAGAGGCCGGGGGAAGGCCGGCAAATGCCCTTGGGGCATGATCCGGCCGATTCCACATCGAGGATTCCCGCTCTGCTCCCCCAGCCCATCCGCCTGCTCGTCAGCGACGTCGACGGCACCCTCGTGCGCCGCGACAAGAGCCTCGCCGAGGCGACGATCGCCGCCGCCCGCAAACTCGCCGATCATGGGATCGCGATGAGCCTGATCAGCGCCCGGCCGATGTCGGGGATCATCGGCCTCGCCGAAAAGCTCGACCTTGCCGGGCCGTTCGGCGCGTTCAACGGCGGCACCCGGTTCGACCGCAACGGGGTGATCGGCACTCCGGTGCGGCTCGCCCCCGATGTCGCCCGCCGGCTGCTCGGCCTGCTCGATCGTCCCGGGGTCGACATCTGGCTGTTCGCCGAGGGGCATTGGTATGCGCGCGCCGCCGACAATCCCCGTGTCCCGCGCGAGATCCTGTCGGCCGCGGTCGATCCCACCCTGTGCGCCGATCTCGCCGCTTATTGCGGCGCCGCCGACAAGATCGTCGGGGTCAGCGAGGACGCCGCCCTGCTCGCCGAGATCGAGACGGCGGCGAAGGCCGCCACCGCCGGCGAGGCGACCGTCGCCCGCTCGCAACCTTATTTCCTCGATGCGACCGCGCCAGCCGCCAACAAGGGCGACGGCGTCGCCGCGCTCGCCGCCGCTTATGGCGTGCCGCTCGATCAGGTTGCGGTGATCGGCGACATGGCGAACGACCTGCCGATGTTCGCGCGCGCCGGCCTGGCGATCGCGATGGGTCAGGCCCCCGAACAGGTGCGCGCCGCGGCGCACTGGGTCACCGCGTCGAACGAGGAAGACGGCGTCGCCCGGGCGATCGACCGGATCCTGGCGGAGCGGCGCTGAGCCGCACCGGCCAGCTGGGATTGAAGTCGAGCGGCGTCCGGAAAGGAAGCGCGTGACCGGACGATATTGTCTCCTGCCGCTGATCGCCCTTGCCGCCGGCGCCGCGGCCGCGGCGCCGCCCCTGCTGCTGCCTCAGCCCAACGTCGTCCGCGAACAGCCGGGCACGATGGCGCTCGATGCGACCACGCCGATCGTCGTGCCCGCCGGCGACAGGGGCGCGCGCAACGCCGCCGAGAGGCTTGCCGAGCTGATCCATGGCGCGCGCGGCTTCCGCCCGGCGATCGTCGTCGCCGACCGCCTGGGCGCGATCCGCTTCGTCCGCGTGCCCGGCTTGCCCGCCGAGGCCTATCGGCTCGACATCGCCTCGGATGGCGCGACCATCCGCGCCACCGACGATGCCGGGCTGCTCTATGGCGCTGTCACCCTGTGGCAGCTCGCGACCCAGCCCGGCGCCACCAGCCTGCCCGCACTGTCGATCGAGGACGCGCCGCGCTTCGGCTGGCGCGGGCTGATGCTCGACAGCGCCCGCCATTTCCAGTCGCCGGCCTATGTCCGGTCGCTGATCGACTGGATGGCGGTCAACAAGCTCAACCGGCTCCACTGGCATCTGGTCGACGACCAGGGCTGGCGGATCCAGATCCGCAAATATCCAAAGCTGACCGCCACATCGGCCTGGCGCATCCCCGCCGGCGCGCCCGGTGCCCCGCCGCTGCCGAAGACCGGCGGCTTCTACACTCAGCGCGAGATCCACGCGATCGTCGCCTACGCCGCTGCGCGCGGGATCGAGATCGTCCCCGAGATCGAGATGCCGGGCCATGCCGTCTCGGCGATCCGTGCCTATCCCAGGCTCGGCATGGGCGTGAAGCTGCCCGACCGGGTCTGGTCCGAATGGGGGATATTCCCCTGGCTCTACAATGCCGACGAGCCGACCTTCGCCTTTCTCGAGGATGTGCTCGACGAGGTGATGGCGCTGTTCCCGTCGCGCTTCGTCCATATCGGCGGCGACGAGGCGGTGAAGGACCAGTGGAAGGCCTCCCCGGCGATCCAGGCGAAGATCCGCGCGCTCGGCCTGCAGGACGAGACCGCGCTGCAGGGCTGGTTCATGGCGCGGCTCGGCCGCTATCTCGACGCGCATGGCCGGCGGATGATCGGCTGGGACGAGATATTGGAAGGCGGCGTCCCCGGCGACGCGGTGGTGATGTCGTGGCGCGGGATCGACGGCGCGATCGCCGCCGCCCAGGCGGGCCACGACACCGTGCTGAGCCCGGCGCCCGATCTCTATCTCGACCATCGCCAGGGCGGTGGTCCCGACGAGCCGCCCGGCCGCGGCGCGATCGAAAGCCTCCGGCGGGTCTATGCGTTCGATCCGGCGCCGGCGCGGCTGACCGACGCCCAGCAGCACCATGTCCTCGGCCTCCAGGGCAATATGTGGACCGAACATATCCGCACCGAGGCGCGCGCCGCCTGGATGAGCTTTCCGCGGGCGATCGCGATCGCCGAGATCGGCTGGAGCGGACACCGCCAGGCGGCGAACAGCGACCGCGACTATCGCGACTTCCTCACCCGGCTGGTGCCCCAGCTCGACCGCATGAAACCGCTCGGCCTGGTCGCCGCCGACAGCGCCTTCGCGGTCCGGCTCGGCGCGCGCGGCGGCCGGTTGCGGCTCGACAATCAGAGCGAGCTGCCGATCCGCTACACGCTCGACGACAGCGCGCCGACCGCCGCCGCACCGCTCTACCAGGATCCGATCGGCTATGACCGGCCGGTCCGGCTGCGCGCCGCCGCCTTTCTCGGCGATCGCGCGCTGCCCGGCGCGCTCGACCGGGCCGTCGATGCCACGACGTTCCGGATCCGCACCAGCCAGCAGCTCGGCGCCTGCAACGACGCCGGGGTCGCGCTCGATCTCGAGGATGATTATCCGGCGACGGGACCGCGCCCGCATTTCCTCGTCAACATCCTCCAGCCCTGCTGGATCTGGCGCGGCGCGCCGCTCGACGGGATCGCGACGATCGCGGTGTCGGTCGGGCAATTGCCGTTCAATTTCCAGCTCGGCAAGGACCGCGATGCCATCCGCTTCCGCCCGCCGGCGACCCCGGTCGGCGAGGTCGAGATCCGCGCCGGCTGCGACGGCCCACTCCTCGCGACCCTCGCGCTCGCCCCCGCTTCCGCCAACCCCGGCATCACCCGGCTGGCCGCGCCGATCGCCGCGGCGGGCGCCACCGACCTGTGCATCACCTATACTGCGACCGGCCCCGATCCGCTCTGGGCGATCGACAAGGTCGAACTGCTCACCGAATGACGGCGCTCGTCCGGGGCGTCGCTGCCTATTCGGGCAGGTCGAACCGCCGCGGATCGTAACGGTCGACGTCGATCCCGCGCACCGCCGCGGGCAGGTCGCGGCCGAGCAGCAGCGCCGCCCCGATCATCGCCGCGGCGGGCGCGGTCTGGATGCCGAAGCCCCCCTGCCCCGCAAACCAGAAGAAGCCCGGCACCCGGCTATCATAACCATAGACCGGCGCGCGGTCGGGGGCGAAGCTGCGCAGCCCTGCCCAGGCATGTTCGCGCCGGACGATCCGCCAGTCGACGACCTTCTCGAGCCGGTCGATCGCGATCGCGACGTCGATCTCCTCGGGCGCGGCGTCGCATGGATCGACCCGGGTCTCGTCATGCGGCGACAGCCAGATCCGGCCGCCCGCCTCGGGCTTGAAATAATAGGTCTCGGCGATGTCCATCACCAGCGGCAGATCGGCCGGTGCCGGCGGATCGACGATCAGCTGGACCACTGTGCGCCGATAGGGGGTGATCGCGATCGGCGCCGCCCCCGCCATGGCCGCGACCGGGCTCGCCCAGGCGCCGGCGGCATCGACGATCCGCGCGGCATGGATCGCCCCCTGCCGGGTGGCCACCCGCCAGCAGTCGCCGTCGCGCGCGATCGCCTCGACCTGGGCGTCGCACAGCAGCTCGGCCCCGGCCTTGCGCGCCCGGCTCAGATAATGGGCGTGCAGCCCGGCGACGTCGATATCCGTACAGCTCGGCTCGATGAGTCCGACATCGAGCCCCGCGCGAATCCCCGGGACGATCGCCTCGATCCGGTCGCGACCGACGGGTTCGAGCACGACGTCGCTGCCGGCGAACTCGGCGATGAGCGCATCGAGCGCGCCGCGGGTTTCGGCATCGGCGAGGTGGAGCCCGCCGCGCGGCGACAGGAAACCGCCATCCTGCAGATAGGCCTCGGATGCGGTGGTCAGCGGCTGGATCGCCGGCCCGCCATAGGTTTCGGACCAGAAGGCCGCCGAACGCCCGGTGCTGTGATAGCCGGGCCGTTCCTCGCCCTCGACGATCAGCACCCGCGCATCGCTACCGATCTCGGCCGCCAGGCTCGCGCCCGCCATGCCCGCCCCGATGATCAGGATATCGACATGACGGAGGGGCGCGGGGGCGGAGGACATCGCGGACCGTTTAAGTTTTGGTAAGCCCGTTCGTCTAGGGCTGCTTTACCATGCCAGGCCTACTTCCTCACTTTTCGGCCCAACTTCCCGATATTTTCGGCATATTGCTCGCGGTGCTGCTGCTGATCGCAGCCTGGGGCGACTTCAAGAGCCGGACCATCGCCAATGAGATCAACGCCGCGATCGCGCTGCTCGCGATCGGCTGGTGGTGGGTGAGCGGCGAGACCCTCTATCCGGACATCGCGCTCAGGGTCGGGGTCGCGCTCGGCCTGTTCGCGATCTTCGCCGGGCTGTTCATGCTGGGAATGATGGGCGGCGGCGACGTCAAGATGATCGCCGCGCTCGCGCTGTGGCTGCCCTTTCCCGCGCTGCTGACGATGCTGGCGGTGATGGCGATCGCCGGCGGCGCGATCACCCTGTTCCTGATGATCCGCCGCCGTTTCCGCCCGAACGAGGAGGGGCCGATCGAGGTGCCGTACGGCATCGCGATCGCGACCGGCGGGCTGTGGATCATCGCAAACGGCTTGTTAACCACAACCAGCGCATAAGCGCAGTCCGGTCGCGAGGCCGGTCGCAGGGAAGGCATCCGAATGGACGCGAGAAAGTTGCTGTTGCTCATCGTCGCGCTGGTGATGGCCGGAATATCGGCCTTCATGGCGCGCGGCCTGTTCGGCGGCGAACCCGAAGCGCAGGCGATGCCGGCGATGATCGCCGCCGCCCCCGCCCCGTCCGGTCCCGAGATCCTCGTCGCGGTCCGCCCGCTGCCGGTCGGTGCGATCGTCGGCCCGGAAAGCTTCCGCTATCAGCGCTGGCCCGCCGAATTGATCAACAATAGCTATTATCAGAAGGGCAGCAGCGAGGCCGCCGCGCTCAACGGCACCGTCGTGCGCGTGCCGCTCACCGCCGGCCAGCCGCTCACCCAGGGTTCGGTGGTCAAGCCCGGCGACCGCGGCTTCCTCGCCGCGGCGCTCGGCCCCGGCATGCGCGCGGTCACCGTCGCGATCTCGATGAATTCGGGCGTCGCGGGCTTCGTCTTCCCCGGCGACCGCATCGACCTCGTGCTCACCCAGGAGGTCGCCGGCGGCGGCGAAGGCGCCCCGCTCAAGGCGGCCGAGACCATCGTCCGCAACCTGCGCGTGCTCGCCACCGACCAGCGCACCGACAAGAATGTCGACGACGAGGGCAAGACCGTCGTCGCCACCTATTCGAACGTCACCCTCGAGGCGACGCCGAAGATCGCCGAGAAGATCGCGGTCGCACAGACGATCGGCAATCTCTCGCTGTCGCTGCGCTCGATCGCCGACAACAAGGCCGAGCTCGAGGACGCGATCGCCAGCGGCGAGGTCAAGCTGCCCGCCGCCGCCGATCCGCGCGCCGAACGGCAGATGCTGCTCGATATCGCCTCGCGCCCGACCGACGCCAACCCGACCTACACCGTCGGTGCCGACGTCTCGCGCTTCCAGCGCGGGTCGGTGCCCGCCAAGCCATTCGTTCCAGCCAATAACGGCGTCGCCGTCGCCCAGGCAGGCGGCCCGACGATCCGCGTCGCCCGCGGCAACGCCATCACCGACACGCCGGTCGGAGGGAAATGAGTATGCGTAACCGCCACAGCGGCCGGAGCATCGGGGTCAGCGGCATGGCGCTCGCCGCCGCGATCCTGTTCGGCCTGACGATCAATCCGTCTAACGGGGCAATAGCCGCGACGCCCGGGCCGGTTCCCAACCGCACCGCGGCGCTCAGCAAACCCGACAACACCACGACATTGTCGACCGGATCGGGCCAGCTCGTCCGCCTCGGCGCACCGATGAGCGATCTGTTCGTCGCCAATCCCGATATCGCCGACGTCCAGGTCCGCTCGCAGCAGCAGCTCTATATCTTCGGCAAGGGTGCGGGCGAGACCGCGGTCTATGCCACCGACAAGGCCGGCAAGGTGCTGTGGTCGTCGATCGTCCGGGTCGACCGCAACATCGCCAGCGTCGACACGATGCTCAAGCTCGCCATGCCCGACGCCGCGATCACCGCGACGACGATGAACGGTATCGTCCTGCTGACCGGCACCGTCGCCAGCCCGAACGATGTCGACGAGGCCGAGAAACTCGTCCAGAAATTCGTCGGCGACACCGCCCAGGTGGTCAACCGGCTCAAGTCCGCGACCCCGCTCCAGGTCAATCTGCGGGTGCGGATCGCCGAGGTCAGCCGCGATTTCGCCAAGTCGATCGGGGTCAATCTGCTCAGCCGCGACACCACCGGCGGCTTCCTGTTCGGGGTCGGCCAGGGCGATCCCGGCACGATCAAATATCCGGTCGATCCCAACAGCGGCGCCACCCTGCCGGGGGCGGCCTACACCATCAACAACGCCACTGGCGCGACCACGCTGGGCCTCGCCAAGCATATGCTGGGCCTCGACCTGCTCGCGACGATCGACCTTGCCGAAAGCGACGGCCTGGCGACCACCCTCGCCGAACCCAATCTGACCGCGCTGTCGGGCGAGACCGCCAGCTTCCTGGCCGGCGGCGAGATCCCGATCCCGCTGTCGACCGGGCTCGGCGCGGTCTCGGTCGAATTCAAGCAATATGGCGTCAGCCTGTCCTTCACCCCGACCGTGCTGTCCGATGGACGCATCTCGCTCCGGGTGCGCCCCGAAGTGTCCGAGCTGTCGTCGGCGGGCGCGGTCAAGGTCGGCACGATCGAGATTCCCGGCATCGTCACCCGGCGCGCCGAAACCACGGTCGAACTCGGCTCGGGCCAGGCGTTCATGATCGGCGGGCTGCTGTCGAACACCCAGAACACCACCCTCGACAAGGCGCCGTTCCTCGGCGACCTGCCGGTGCTCGGCGCGCTGTTCCGCTCCAACGGCTTCAAGCGCCGCGAGACCGAGCTGATGATCATCGTCACGCCCTATCTCGTGCGGCCGGTGTCGCCGCAGCAGATCGCGATGCCCACCGACGGGCTGCGCGCCGCGACCGACGGCGAGCGGTTCATTGCCGGGCAGACCTTCTCGGGCCGTTCGGGCGCGACCGGCGCAAGGCCCGTCGCGGCACCGCCGGTCACCCTGCCCGCGCCGACCGGTCCGGTCTCGCAGGCCCGCAGTTCGAAGAAAACCAAAACCGCCCAGGCCGTGCCCGACGCCGGCTTCGCGTTCAACTGAGGAGAGAGCGATGACCCGGCTTCCCCTGCTCCTCGGCCCGGCCGCCGGCCTGGCCTTCGCGATCGCCGCGCTGCTGCCGGCGCCCGCCGCCGCCGACCGCTATAACCGCGAGGTCGGATCGGTCCACCAGCCGGTCGTCCAGCGCAGCGACTATGTTCTCGACGTCGCCGCCGCACCGCTGTCGGCCGGCGCCCAGGCGAAGGTCCTCGGCTGGTTCGACGCGATCGGCCTCGGCTATGGCGACCGCATCAGCATCGACACCACCGCCGCCGGGTCCGAGGCCGGATCATCAGACGTCACTGCGCTGGTCGCGCGCTACGGGCTGCTCGTGGCGAACGGCGCGCCGGTCACCGAAGGCGCCATCCCCCCCGGCTATCTGCGCATCGTCGTCAGCCGCTCGACCGCGTCGGTGCCCGGCTGTCCCGATTTCAGCCAGCCGTCGCAGCCCAATTTCACCGCCTCGACCTCGTCCAATTTCGGCTGTGCGATGAATTCGACGCTGGCGGCGATGGTCGCCAATCCCGAGGATCTGGTGCGCGGCGCCGAAGCCCGCGGCAGCGATGCCCGGGTCGCCACCAAGGCGATCAAGGCGTGGCGCGAGGCCGAACCGACCGCCAAGAGCGGCCTCAAGAACGAGAGCACGAAAGGCAACTGATGAACGCGCCCTTCAACCCTCGCGCCGGCGTCCGCCATCCGTTCGCGGCCTATGTCTGCGACGATATGAGCGCCGAACTGCTCAAGCCTTTGGTCTACGAGCTCGGCTGGCCGGTCGAGGCGGTCGCCAAGGGCGGGATGCGCAACGCGATCCAGTCGCTGTCGGTCTCGGCAAGCCCGACGATCCTGTTCGTCGACCTCGCCGACAGCGGCGATCCGATCGGCGACATCAACGCGCTCGCCGAGGTCTGCGAACCCGGCACGGTCGTGATCGCGACCGGCACCGTCAACGACGTCCGCATGTATCGCGACCTGCTCCACAGCGGCATCCAGGATTATCTGCTCAAACCCTTCACCGCCGATCAGGTCCGCGACAGCCTCGCGCAGGCGCAGATGATGCTGATGGGCGCGCGCGCCGCCGACGCCCACGATGAAAAGCCGCATCTGATGACCGCGGTGGTCGGCGCGCGCGGCGGCGTCGGCGCCTCGACGATCGCGACCTCGATCGCCTGGCTGATGGGCGAGAATGGCGGCCACAGCACCGCGCTGCTCGACCTCGACGTCCATTTCGGCACCGGCGCGCTGTCGCTCGACCTCGAGCCCGGCCGCGGCCTGACCGACGCGATCGACAACCCCGCGCGCATCGACGGGCTGTTCCTCGAACGCGCGCTGGTCAAGGCCAATGACCGGCTGTCGGTGCTGTCGGCGGAGGCGCCGATCAACGCCCCCGTGCTCACTGACGGCGAGGCCTATTTCAAACTGCAGGAAGAGATGAAATCCGCGTTCGAGTCGACCGTCGTCGACGTGCCGCGGCATATGCTCGTTCAATATCCCAGCCTGTTCCATGACGTGCAGTCGGTGATCCTGGTGGTCGACATGACCCTGGCCGCGACCCGCGACACGATCCGGCTGCTCGCCTGGCTGCGGAACAATGCGCCCCAGGCTGGGGTGCTGGTGGTCGCCAACCAGGTCCACCCGTCGCTGACCGAGATCAGCCGCAAGGATTTCGAATCCTCGATCGAGCGGCCGATCGACTATATGCTGCCGCTCGATCTGAAACAGGCGGTCAACGCCGCCAAGCTCGGCAAGACGATCGCCGAAGCCGGTAAATCGGCCAAGATCGGCCAGGCGCTGGCCGAGATCGCCCAGAAGCTGATCGACCTCGTCGCCGAAACCCCGGGCGAGACCAAGAAAGCCAAGCCGTCGCTGGTCGACGAACTCGCCGCGATCTTCAAACCGAAGTCGCGGATCGCCAGGAAGTGAGCCGGCACGTCCCGTGACGATGCTGATCCTCTTCGCCACCCTGCTGGGCGGCATGCTGCTGATGGCGTGGCTGCTGGTGCAGCCGCAGGCGCAGCGCGCCAAGGCGCGGCGGCTGGCGGCGGTGCGCGGACGCCACAATGTCTCGGGCGAGGCGGTGGTCAGCGAGCAGGTCCGCAAGCTGCTGATGAGCCGCGCGGCGATCGCCAAGGGCAAGCCGACATTGATGATGCGGCTGGTGCTCGATCCGCACGAGATACAGCGCCGGATCGAAGCCGCCGGCAAGCATTGGCCGGTCCAGCATTATTATGTCGGATCGGGGCTCGCCGCCGGCCTCCCCTTCTTCGCGCTGCTGATCGCCGGCCTCCCCTTCTGGATGGCGCTGGTCTTCGCCGCCGCCTGCGGGCTCGGCCTGCCGCGGATGGTGCTCGGCATCGTCGCCAGAAGGCGGCTCGCCGCCTTCATCGCGCGTTTTCCCGACGCGATCGAACTGCTGGTCCGCGGCCTGCGCGCCGGCCTGCCGATCGCCGAGACGATGGGCGCGGTCGCCGGCGAGATCGAAGGCCCGGTCGGCAGCGAATTCCAGGCGGTGTCCGATCGCATGAAGATCGGCCGCACCCTCGAAGGCGCGCTCCAGGAAACCGCCGACCGGCTCGGCACCGCCGAGTTCCAGTTCTTCGTGATCACCCTGGCGATCCAGCGCGAGACCGGCGGCAACCTCGCCGAGACCCTGTCGAACCTGTCCGACGTGCTGCGCAAGCGGATGCAGATGAAGCTCAAGATCGCGGCGATGTCGTCCGAATCCAAGGCCTCGGCCTGGATCATCGGCGTGCTGCCGTTCATGGTGTTCGGCATCATCAGCTTCATCAGCCCGGCCTATATGGGCGGCTTCTTCACCGACATGCGGCTGATGATCGCCGGCATGGTGGGCATGGTCTGGATGGCGATCGGCGCCTTCATCATGCGCCAGATGATCAATTTCGAGATCTGACATGCCCCCACATCCCGTCGACGCCCATTTCTACCGCACCCTGATCTCGATCGCGATGGCACTCGCCACCGCGGTGGTGATGCTGATCCTCGGCCATTCGGTGATCAGGACGATGGGCCGCGATCCGATGGCGCGCCGGGTGCGCGCGCTCAACGACCGCCGCGAACAGTTGAAGGCCGGCGTCGCCGCCTCGAAGACCCGCCGCCGCGCCAAGCTCGAACAGAAGAACAGCGTCTCGGTCGACCGGATGAAGAAATTCCTGTCGTCGGCCAAGATGCTCCAGGATTCGCAGCTCAAGGCGGCATCGCTCAACCTCGCCCGCGCCGGCATCCGTACCAAGGACGCCGCGATCACCGTGATCTTCTTCCGGCTGGTGGCGCCGGTGCTGATCGGCGGGACCGCGGTAATCGGCGTCTATGTGCTCCACTGGTTTCCCGAATGGAGCGCGTTCAAACATTATATGCTCGTCGCCGGCGCGCTGATCGGCAGCTACAAGGCGCCCGACATCTATGTGAAGAATCTGATGACCAAGCGTCAGACCGCGATCCGCAAGGCGCTGCCCGACGCGCTCGACCTGATGGTGATCTGCGCCGAGGCGGGCCTGACCGTCGACATGGCCTTCAACCGCGTCTCGCGCGAACTCGCCAAGGCCTATCCCGAACTCGGCGACGAATTCGCGCTGACCGCGATCGAACTCGGCTTCCTGACCGACCGCCGCATGGCGCTCGAAAATCTCGCCCAGCGCGTCAATCTCGATGCGATCCGCGGCGTCGTCACGACGATGATCCAGACCGAGAAATATGGCACCCCGCTGGCAGGCGCGCTCCGCGTGCTGTCGGCCGAATTCCGCCACGAACGGATGATGCGCGCCGAAGAAAAGGCCGCCCGGCTGCCGGCGATCATGACGGTGCCGCTCATCCTGTTCATCCTGCCGGTGCTGTTCATCGTCATCCTCGGACCGGCGGCCTGCTCGATCTCCGACAACATGATGCACTAGGTTGATCGTCACTGTGCCGTTTTGGTGCAGTGCGACCAAGCGTACGGAACGCTACTCCCCCGAAACGGTTATCGCCGCCAGAAATGGGAGAGCTTCAGCTAATGTTCGACTTCACCACCAACCAATGGGCGATCGTCGGGCTCGTGTTCGTGCTCGGCTGGCTGCTCGGCCTGTTCATGCTCGCCGGTGGCCGCAAGTGGCGCAAGGCGTACGAGGCCGAACGCGCGGCGCGGATCGAGGCCGAACGCGCGCGCGACGAACGTGAGGCACGGATCGTCGAACTCGCCGGCGAACGCGACCGGCGCATCGCGCTGGAGAAGGATATCGAGGCGCATGGCGCGCGCAGCGCCGCCGCCAATGCCCGGATCGCCGAACTCGAACGCCGCGACATCGGCAGCCCGGTGACCGGCTCGACCGCCGGATCGATCGCCGCGGCAGCGGCGGGTAATCGCGACGACCTCGCCCGCATCTACGGCGTCGGCCGCAATGGCGAGGTTCGGCTCAACGATGTCGGCATCCACCGCTACAAGGATATCGTCGCGCTCAGCGCCGCCGACGAAGCCGCGCTCGAGGGCCGGCTCGCCTTGCCCGCCGGCACGATCGCCGACCAGCGCTGGCGCGAGCAGGCCGAATTGCTGGCCAGCGGCAAGACCGACGAGCACGCCCGGCTGTTCGCCTGAAAGCATCATTTTCGTCGCCCCGATCCGGGGGCCGGGGCGACGATGTGTGGCCGCACCCCATAGGTCCCCCAGCGCCACAGCCATTCGACCGGCCCATAAGCAAACCAGCGCAGCCAGATCGCCGCCATCATCATCTGGCCGCCGACGATCAGGCCGGCGATGCCCCAGGCCGACCAGCCGCCGACGCTGCCCCATAGCCCGAGCCCGAAGCCCGAGAAGACCCACGCGCCGATCAGGTTCTGCATCAGGTAGAAGGTCAGCGCCATCCGGCCGAACCGCGCCCATGGCCGGCTCCAGGCGCGGAAGCCGGCGCCGCGCCACAGCAGCAGGAACAGGCCGAGATGGCCCAGCGTCATCGCCAGCCGCCCCGGCTGGTCGAGCAGGTCCGACAGCGCCGACGCCTCGCCGCCCGCGCGCCACACCAGCATCACATGCGCGATCCGCACCGGCAGGCCGATGCCATAGCCGAACAGCGCCAGCCGGCCGGGCAGCGCGCTGTCGCGGTCGAACGCCCCGCTGCGATAGAGGACGATCCCGATCAGCATCGGTCCGGCGGCATCTCCGACCCAGCGCAGGCTGCCGGCATTGACCGTCCATGCCCAGCTCACCGCAGCCATATAGGCCAAAGTATCGCCATAGCCGCCGAGCCGCGCCGCCTCCTCGCGGTCCCACATCGCGGTGGTGTAGACATCCGCGCCCGGCGGCATCAGCGCGGCGTCGCCCGCCTGCCACAAGGCGACGAAGACGAGGATCACCAGCGCCGCGACGATCATATGGCTGCGCGGCAGCCCGCGCATCGCGAAGACGAGGATCCCGGTCAGCGCATAGGTCGTCAATATGTCGCCGGGCCACAGCAACAGGGTCGCGTCGATCACCCCGAACAGGAACAGCAGGCCGAGCCGCCGCGCATAGAGCCGCGCGCGCTCCGCCTCGTCGCCATGATCGAGGAAGATCAGCAGTCCGACCCCGAACAGCATCGAGAACAGCCCGCGCATCGCCCCGTGCACGAACATCTGCGCGAGCAGCCAGACCTGCCAGTCGCCGTCGGCCAATAGCGGCGGGCCTATCGGCCGGTCCATCGCCACCGGACCCGCCATGCCGAGGATGTTGATCAGCAATATCCCCGCCAGCGCGATCCCGCGCAGCGTGTCGAGCGCGACGATCCGGGCACCTGGGGCGGTTGGGCGGATGTCGCTCATCCGCCCTTATTGCCGCGCCGGTACCGCGCTGGGAAGATCAGCCCCGATTCTTGAGCGCCGCCTGCGCCGCCGCCAGCCGGGCGATCGGCACGCGATAGGGCGAGGCCGAGACATAATCGAGCCCGATCGTCTCGCAGAAGGCGATCGAGGCGGGGTCGCCGCCATGTTCGCCGCAGATGCCGAGCTTGATGTTCGGGCGGGTCTTGCGACCGCGCTCGGCGGCGATCTCGATCAGTTCGCCGACGCCCTCGACATCGAGGGTGACGAACGGATCGCGCGCATAGATGCCCTTGTCGACATAGGTCGTCAGGAAGCGGCCGGCATCGTCGCGCGAGACGCCGAGCGTGGTCTGGGTGAGATCGTTGGTGCCGAACGAGAAGAACTCGCCGACTTCGGCGATCTCGCCGGCCTTGAGCGCCGCGCGCGGCAGTTCGATCATCGTGCCGACCAGATATTCGAGGGTGACCCCGCGTTCGGCGAACACCGCCTTGGCCGCCTTGTCGATCACCGCCTTCATCAGCTCGAGCTCGCGCTTGGTCGCGACCAGCGGCACCATCACCTCGGGGATCGGCGGCGCGATGCCGCCGTCCTTGGCGGCGACGTCGCACGCCGCCTCGAAGATCGCCCGCGCCTGCATCTCGTAGATCTCGGGATAGGTCACGCCGAGACGGCAGCCGCGATGGCCGAGCATCGGATTATATTCGTGCAGTTCGGTCGCGCGGCGGCGCAGCGCCTCGACCCCGATCCCGGTCGCGGTGGCGACCTCGACGAAATCGGCCTCCTCGTGCGGCAGGAATTCGTGGAGCGGCGGATCGAGCAGGCGGATCGTCACCGGCAGGCCCGACATGATCTCGAAGATCGCGGTGAAGTCGGCGCGCTGCTCGGGCAGCAGCTTGTCGAGCGCGACGCGGCGGCCCTTCTCGTCCTCGGCGAGGATCATCTGGCGAACCAGCGTGATCCGCGCGGCATCGAAGAACATATGCTCGGTGCGGCAGAGACCGACGCCCTCGGCGCCGAAGATCCGCGCGGTCTTGCAGTCGAGCGGGGTCTCGGCATTGGCGCGAACCTTCAGACGCCGGACCTTGTCGGCCCAGCCCATCAACGTGCCGAAATCGCCGGCCAGCTCGGGCTGCACCGTCGGCACCGCGCCGAGCATCACCTCGCCGGTGGCGCCGTCGATGGTGATGATGTCGCCCTCGCGGACCTCGCGGCCGGCGACGCGGAAGCTCTTCGCCTTGACGTCGATCGCGAGACTGCCGACCCCCGACACGCACGGGCGGCCCATGCCGCGGGCGACGACCGCCGCATGGCTGGTCATCCCGCCGCGCGCGGTAAGGATGCCCTTGGCGGCGTGCATGCCGTGGATGTCCTCGGGGCTCGTCTCGGTGCGCACCAGGATCACCGCGTCGCCCAGTTCGGCGCGCTTCTCGGCGGTGTCGGCGTCGAACACGACCTGGCCCGAGGCCGCACCCGGCGATGCCGGCAGGCCCTTGGCGATGACGTCGCGATGCGCCTTGGGATCGAGTGTCGGGTGGAGCAGCTGGTCGAGCGCCGCCGGGTCGACACGGGCGACCGCCTCTTCCTCGGTGATCAGCCCTTCATTGGCCATGTCGACCGCGATCTTGAGCGCGGCCTGCGCGGTGCGCTTGCCGCTACGCGTCTGCAGCATCCACAGCTTGCCCTGCTGCACCGTGAACTCGATGTCCTGCATGTCGCGATAATGGACTTCGAGCAGGTCGAACACCTTGGCGAGCTCGCCATAGACGGTCGGCAGCGCCTCTTCCATCGACGCCGGCTTGGCACCGGCATTTTCGCGGGCCTGCTTGGTCAGATATTGCGGGGTGCGGATGCCGGCAACGACGTCCTCGCCCTGCGCGTTGATCAGGAACTCCCCATAATAAGCGCGGTCGCCCTTCGACGGATCGCGGGTGAACGCGACCCCGGTCGCCGAGGTGTCGCCCATATTGCCGAACACCATCGCCTGGACATTGACCGCGGTGCCCCATTCGCCGGGGATGTCGTTGAGCCGGCGATAGATCTTGGCGCGCTCGCACTGCCATGACCCGAACACCGCGCCGATCGCGCCCCACAGCTGCTCGTGGACGTCCTGCGGGAAGGGCTTGCCGTCCCACAGCTCGACCACCAGCTCCTTGTAGCGGCCGACCAGCTTCTGCCAGTCGTCGGCGGTCAGCTCGGTGTCGAGATTATAGCCCTTGTCTTCCTTGGCGATCTCGAGCGCTTCCTCGAAGGCGCTGTGATCGAGCTCGAGGACGACGTCCGAATACATCTGGATGAAGCGGCGATAGCTGTCCCAGGCGAAGCGCGCATCGCCCGACGTGGCGACCAGCCCTTCGACGGTCTGGTCGTTCAGGCCGAGGTTGAGGACGGTGTCCATCATCCCCGGCATCGAGATCCGCGCGCCCGAGCGCACCGACACCAGCAGCGGGTCGGACGCGTCGCCGAACTTCTTGTTGGTGATCGCCTCGATATGGGCGATGCCGTTGGCGACTTCGTCCTTCAGGCTGGCGGGAAAGGCCTCGCCTTCCTCATAATAGCGCGCGCACATCTCGGTCGAGATGGTGAAGCCCGGGGGAACCGGCAGGCCGATCGACGCCATCTCCGCGAGATTCGCGCCTTTGCCGCCGAGCAGATTCTTGTCGCCCTTGCCGCCGTCGGACACGCCGCCGCCGAAACGATAGACATAATGCGCCGTCATACGCCGTCACTTCCTCCTGCACGGCCCCTCCCCTTTCATGGGGTTTGGGCAATCGAATCAGCCTTCTATTTTCGAGAAGTCGGCAACATTGTGCACCGCAGCACGAAATTTATCAAGAATGGCCAGACGCGTGTTTCTTTTGTTCGTATTAGCGTCGTTGACGATAACATCGGTAAAGAATGCGTCGATCGGTCCCCTGAGCGAGGCCAGCGCCGACATCGCGCCGGCAAAATCCTCGGCCTCGACCGCGGCCTGCGCCTGCGGCTCGGCCGCCGCGAGAGCGGCCACCAGCGCCGCTTCAGCCGCTTCCGGATCATAGTCCGGCACGGACGACGCGCCCTCGGGCACCCCGCCTTCCTTCTTCAGGATATTGGCGGCGCGCTTGTAGCCGGCGAGCAGGTTGGTGCCATCCTCGGTCCCGACGAACGCCTGCAACGCCTGAACCCGCGCGAGCAGCCGGACGAGATCGTCCTCGCCGCCGAGCGCCAGCACCGCGTCGATCAGGTCGTGGCGAATGCCCGCCTCGCGCTGCTGGACCTTGAGGCGGTCGGCGAAGAAGTCGAGCAGTTCGCCGCTGTCGAGGCCGCTGCCGCCCTCGCCCAGCCCGGCCTTCGCCTGCTCGAACGCCACGAGCAGCCGGATGCGGGTGCCGTTGACCAGGATCGTCTGGATCGTCTGCAGCGCGGCGCGGCGAAGCGCGAACGGATCCTTCGACCCGGTCGGCTTGATGCCGCGTGCAAAGAAAGCCGCGAGCGTGTCGATCCGGTCGGCGAGCGCGACGCAGGCCGGGATGCAGCCTTCGACCGCGGCGACATATTGCTGCTGCAACGCCGACACCGTCCCCGGCTTCTCGCCGGCGCGGTCGGCATAATAGCCGCCCATCACGCCCTGCAGTTCGGGGAACTCGCCGACCATCGCGGTGGCCAGATCGGCCTTGGCGAGCAGCCCCGCACGCGCCGCGGTTTCGGGGTCCCGCTCGGGAAAATAGGCGTTCGCGATCCAGGCCGACAGCGCGGCGATCCGGTCGGCCTTCGCGCGCAACGTCCCCATGCCCTCGTAGAAGAGCATGGCTTCGAGCTTGGGCAGATAGGCGTCGAGCGGAATCTTGAGATCCTGCTCCCAGAAGAATTTGGCGTCCGACAGCCGGGCCGCCAGCACCTTGCCATTGCCCGCGACGATCGCCGCGCCGCCATCCTTCGCCTCGATATTGGCGGTGCAGATGAACGCCGGCGCGAGCTTGCCGTCGGCGCCGTTGAGCACGAAATATTTCTGGTTGGTGCGCAGGGTGAGCTGGATCACCTCGCGCGGCACGTCGAGGAAGGCCGGATCGAAATGACCGAGCAGCGGCACCGGCCATTCGGTGAGCCCGGCATTTTCGGCGACGAGGCCCTCGT
Source organism: Rhizorhabdus sp. GW822-FHT03C02 (assembly GCF_058801765.1). NCBI lineage: Bacteria > Pseudomonadati > Pseudomonadota > Alphaproteobacteria > Sphingomonadales > Rhizorhabdaceae > Rhizorhabdus > Rhizorhabdus sp. GW822-FHT03C02. The sequence continues at coordinate 161,576 of NZ_JBXANN010000001.1, read as the reverse complement.
CGGGGATCACGGTCAGCCCGGCGCCGTCGGCGGCGATCGCGGCGGCGTCGCGGATGATCGTGCGGCGCTCCTCGGAATCGACGATGACATGGCAGGCGCGCAGCTTGGCGGCATAGTCGCCGGCATTGCCGATCGTGATCGGCCCGCTGTGGTGGAAGCGGTGGCCGACGGTCGCGGCGCCGCTGGCGACGCCGTCGATCTCGAACGGGACGACATCGTCGCCGAGCAGTGCGACGATCCCCTGGAGCGGACGCACCCAGCGCAGCGCGCTGGTCGAGATCGAGGCCGTGCCCGACCGCATCGACTTGGGCCAGGGAAAGGCGCGCACGATCGCCGGGATCGCCTCGGCGAGCACCGTCGCGGTCGCCCGGCCCGGCTTGTCGATCACCGCGAACAGCACCGTGTTGCCCTTGGCATCGGTACGCTCGACGAGCTGGTCGCGGCTGAGCCCGGTCTTGCCGAGGAAGCCGGCGAGCGCCTGCTCGGGCGCATCGGCGCGCGGCCCCTTGATCTCCTCCGACACCGAGGCGGTCTCGAGCGGCAGGCCGGTCGCGATCAGCGCGAGCCGGCGCGGGGTGACGTAGCTGATCAAACTGTCGGGCTTGAGCCCGGCCTTGGCGAGTTCGTCGCCGAACAGCCGCGCGAGATCGGCCGACGCCTTCTCCTGCATCCGCGCGGGGATTTCCTCGGAGAGGAGTTCGAGCAGGAAATCGGTCATCGGGCGATCTCCAGCATTCCCTCTCCCTGCAGGGGAGAGGGAGGGGCCCGCCGCGCAGCGGTGGGAGGGTGAGGGCACGAGGCAAGCGGCAGCGCATAAGGCAAGCGCGTGCCCTCACCCTCCCAAGCCTGCGGCTTGGGCCCCTCCCTCTCCCCAAGTGGGAGAGGGGAAAATTGCATGGCCATCGTCACGCCTCCCACCCGTTGTGGCGCATCCAGGCGGCACAGGCCCCCTTCGCCAGTTCGCGGACGCGGCCGATATAGGCCTGGCGCTCGGCGACCGAGATCACCCCGCGCGCCTGGAGCGTGTTGAAGATATGGCTGGCCTTGATCGCCTGGTCATAGGCCGGCAGCGGCAGCGGCGTGTCGCGGTCGAGCAGCGCGCGGCATTCGTCGGCGGCCAGGGTGAACTGGGTGAACAGCGTCTCGGTGTTCGCCGCCTCGAAATTATAGGCGCTGAACTGGCGCTCATTCTCGAGGAAGATGTCGCCATAGCTGACCGCGCGGTTCTTGCCCGGCACCGGATCGTTGAAGGCGAGGTCGTAGACATTGTCGACGCCCTGGATGTACATCGCCAGCCGTTCGAGGCCGTAGGTCAGCTCGCCCGCGACCGGCTTGCAGTCATAGCCGCCGACCTGCTGGAAATAGGTGAACTGCGACACTTCCATGCCGTCGCACCAGACCTCCCAGCCCAGCCCCCAGGCGCCCAGCGTCGGGCTCTCCCAGTCGTCCTCGACGAAGCGGATGTCGTGGAGCAGCGGGTCGATGCCGATCCGCGCGAGCGAGCCGAGATAGAGTTCCTGCAGGTTCGACGGGTTGGGCTTCAGGATCACCTGATACTGATAATAATGGCCGAGCCGGTTGGGGTTCTCGCCATAGCGGCCGTCGGTCGGCCGGCGGCACGGCTGGACATAGGCGGCGTTCCATTCGTCGGGGCCGAGCGCACGTAGAGTCGTCGCCGGATGGAAGGTGCCCGCGCCCATTTCCATGTCGTAGGGCTGGAGGATCGCGCAGCCCTGTTCGGCCCAATAATCGTGGAGGGTCAGGATCAGGCGCTGGAACGAGAGCGGCTTGCTGGCCAAGGGACTGCCTTCATCACGGGTGGCGGAAACGGAAACGCCCTTTGCGTCATGGGCCCGGCAGGGTCAACAAGGCTGGCGGAGGATAAGCGGCAGCCCGCACTTATAATCGACCGCCGGCCGTCCTACTCTAGAGCCATGAAGCTCTTCCGCCGCGCGCTCGCCGCCGTCATCGCCCTGGCCTCCCCGCTGCTGGCCGCCACCCCGCTCTCGGCCGGTTCGCTCCAGGCGCCGTCGCCGGCGATGTGGAAGTTCGGCGACGCCGACACCACCATCTATCTCTACGGCACGATCCACGCGCTGCCCGCCGGCTTCCAGTGGCGCGACCCCAGGCTCGAGGCGGCGATCGCCTCCGCCGACACGCTGGTGATCGAGACGCTGATCGACAAGGATCCGGGCGCGATCTACCGGCTGATGCCGCCGCCCGATCCCAGCCTGCCGCCGATCGCCGAGCGGGTGCCGGCCAAGAGCCGCAAGCCGTTGCTCGCGTTGCTCCAGCAGTCGGGGCTGCAGGAGCAGACGCTCGATCGCATGCCGACCTGGCAGGCGGCGTTCATGCTGATGGGGGCGATGATGCGCGACGTCGGTGCCGAACGCGGCGCCGGTGTCGAGCAGAGCCTGGTGCCGTCGTTCGAGAACCCCACCGCGCCGAAGAAGATCGAGGCGCTGGAGACCGCGTCGCAGCAGCTCAAATTGTTCGCCGACCTGTCCGAGGCCGACCAGCGCGAGCTGCTGACCTCGATGGTCGACGGGCGCGGCAATGCCAGGTCGGACTATGCCAAGATGCTCAAGAGCTGGTCGCGCGGCGACGAACGCGCGATCGCCAAGGCGTTCGAGAGCGACGAGGATCTGACCCCGCATCTGCGCGACGTGCTGCTCAAGCAGCGCAACGCCGCCTGGGCGAAATGGCTCAAGAACCGGCTCGCCACCCCCGGCACGGTGTTCGTCGCGGTCGGCGCGGGCCATCTCGCCGGGCCGCTGTCGGTCCAGACGATGCTCGCCGAGGAAGGCGTCAAGGTTGAGCGGATAAGATAAAACTGCGGGAACCCGCGCTTTCCGGTCGTCGTTCAAGCTGGGTACAGGCATGCCCGGCCAATCGGGCCTGCCCTTTGCCAAGCTGAAAGGACAAGATGAGCCGCGCCCTCATCCGCTCCGCCATCGCCCTGTCCGGAACGGTCGCCGTTCCCGCGCTGGCGGTGCCGATCCCGCCGCCGATCCGCGCGATGATCGACACCGCGATCGCCTCGAAGGACGCCGTCACGATCGCGGCGGTGACCTCGGTCGCGAAGAAGACCGCACCCGACAGCGCCGCCGAGATCGAGGCGATCTTCGACGACTATCAGAACCAGCAGCGGACGGCGCAGGCCGAAAAGCTCGAGGCCGAGCGCGAGCGGCTGGCGAGCGCGAGCCTGTTCTCGCTGTGGAAGGGCCAGGTCGAGGTCGGCGGCAGCCGCACCACCGGCAATACCGACACGCTTGGCCTCTACGGGTCGGTCAAAGGCGAACGCAAGGGGCTGCACTGGACCCATTCGCTCACCGCGCGGATCGACTATCAGCAGACCGATGGCCAGCCGACCACCGAACGCATCCTCGCCGCTTATCAGCCGCGCTATCTGCTCAGCCCGGGCTTCTACACTTATGGGCTGACCCAATATGAGCATGACCGCTCGCTCGGCTATCGCGAGCGCCTCACCGCCGGTGCCGGCCTCGGCGTGACGCTGGTCGACAGGCCCGATCTCAAGATCGACGTCGATGTCGGCCCCGCCTTCCGCTACACCCAATTCTACGAGGAACCGCGCGAGAGCCGCATCGCCGGGCGCGGATCGCTCGCGGTGCGCTGGAAGCCGGTCGACCGCATCACCCTGACCGAGGAAGCTTCGGTCTATGGCCAGCGCGGCGGCACCACCGCCGGATCGACCACCGCGATCGACACGGTGCTGTTCGGGCCGGTCAAGGGACGGCTGTCTTATGCGGTCCAATATGAAAGCGACCAGCCCGACGGCCAGAAGCCGCTCGACACGAACGGATTGGATGAAGCGTCGCCCGTGCGCCGCATCACAGCGCACGCCTCGCGAATCGGCTAATCATCCCGGCGAAGGATGGGTATTCGATGGGCAGCAGCACGATCAGTCTCGACAGCATCGCCAGCCAGATGGCGGCCAAAGCCGGCATCGTCTGGGAGCGGCTCAGCGACCATCCGGGCTATCTCAAGAATATCTGGCGCGAGGAGGCCCGGCGCGCAGTGCTCGACGTCGAGCCCGCGGCGAAGATCCAGCCCTGGTCGGTACGCCGCTTCGGCCGGCTGAGCGGTGGCCAGATTCTCAACACCCGCCGCAAGGTCTTCTAACCCTTCCGGCCTTGCGTTTCCGTCCCCATTCCCCTATGCGCGCCCATCCCGTCTGGTCATCCCTGGAGGCAGTCGGGTTTTGGAAACACTTAAGCGAACTGGAGACAGACTATGAGCGATGTGCTCGACCTGTCGGCTGAGACGCGTGATCGGGCAGGCAAGGGAGCCTCCCGTGCCATGCGTCGTGAAGGCCGCGTCCCCGCCGTTATCTACGGCAACAAGCAGGAGCCGACCTCGGTTCACCTCGAAGAAAAGGCGCTGATGAAGCTGCTCCACACCGGGCATTTCTTCAACAGCGTCATCATGCTCGACGTGGCCGGCAAGAAGATCCGCGCGCTGCCCAAGGACGTTCAGTTCCACCCGGTCACCGACCGTCCGCTCCACGCCGACTTCCTGCGCATCGGCGAGCATTCGCAGGTCACCGTCGACGTCCCCGTCCACTTCACCGACGAAGAGCTGTCGCCCGGCATCAAGCGCGGCGGCGTGCTCAACATCGTCGTCCATGACCTCGGCCTGACCGTCGATGCCGCCGAGATCCCCAGCGAGATCAGCATCTCGCTCAAGGGCCTCGACGTCGGCGATGCCATCCATCTCTCGTCGGTCAAGCTGCCCAAGGGCGCCAAGGCCGTCGACGATGGCGAGCTGACGATCGCAACGATCGTCGCGCCGTCGGCGCTGAAGTCCGAGGAAGCCGAAGCCGCTGAAGAAGCCGCCGAAGCGACCGAGGAAGAGGCTCCGGCCGCCGAAGAAGGTTCGGAAGAGAGCAGCGAAGGCTGATCCTTTCGATCCCATAAGACAGAGAGGCCCCGGCGAGCGATCGCCGGGGCCTTTTTGTTTTTGCCCGACATTGTCGGGCGCCCTCAAACGCCGGGCGGGACGCATCCGCGTCCCTTGGCTTCCTCGCAATAAGCTCGGGCGGCCGGTCGGCCTTGCGGAGCCTTCGGCTCCGTTGAATCCTCGTTGGGCCTCAATACAGCCCCGGCACCTCGCGCTGGGCGGGGGTCGGCTTGTCGGCGGTCAGCAGCTCGCGGGTGCCGGTCGATCGCAGCGCCTGCGAGGTCTGGCCGGTGCTGGCGGCGATCGCGGTGCAGCTGCGGCCGGCGAGAAAGTCGAGCGCCTGGCGGGTCGATCCCTCCTGCGCCGAGCCCATCGGATTGGCGAGATCGTCGGTCGCCTGGCAGCTCGCTTCGACCTTGCCGGCGAGGCCGCTATAGTAATCGCCCTGCCGCGACGCGTTCTGCAGCGCGAAGGCGATCACCCGCAGCCGATCGTCGCAGGCCGACCGGTCGAGCGCGATCTGGCCGACCGGCTTGCCATAGGTGTTGGTGCCGATCAGCGCCGAATTGGCGTGGAGATAGGGGGTGAAGGCGTTGATGACGAGTTCGCTGGCCGAGGCCGTCCCCGCCAGACCGATGAAGGCGATCTTGGTCGCGGCGATCGACTGGGTCTTCGGCGCGAAGGTCCGCGTCTCGTTGTTCGAGGATTTTTCCGAGCGGTAGGTGGTGTAGTTGTAGACGTCCGAGGTCGACCGTCCCCCGCCGAGCAGATCGCCCATCAACTGTGCGATCGAGATCAGCCCGCCGCCGTTATAGCGGAAATCGACGATCACCTCGGTGATGCCCTGCGCGCGGAAGCTCGCGAACGCATCGCGCAACGGGGTGTCGGCGCTGGTGATGAAGGTGCGCAGATTGACATAGCCGACCTTGCGCCCGCCATCGTCGATCACCTTGGCGCCATAGCGGCTCGACACCGGGGTGAGATTGTAATCGGCCTTGGCGATGCTGATGTCGCGGGTGACGCCGCCGATGCTGACCCGCAGCAGCCGGCTGACCCCGGCGGTCGCCGGCCCGAGCGCATTGTTGACCCCGGTCGATCCTTCGGCGGCGATGATCGCCCCGACCGTCCTGAGATCGGATGCACTGGTGCCGATCGCCAATATCTCGGTGCCGCGGTCGATCCCGGCGGCAAGCGCCGGCGCACCCTCGAACGCCTCGGTGACGAACACCCGCCGCGCGCTGCTGTCGATCGACAGGCGGATGCCGAAGCCCGCGCTCGACCCCGAGGAGAAGAAGGCATTCTCCTCGGCGATCGATGTCAGATAGGTGAAATAGCGGTCGCGCCCCTGTGCGCGGGCATTGGCGGTCAGCGCGTCGATATAGGCATCGACGGTCGCATAAGACGACGGGTCGAGCGTCGCCGGCAACGTCTCGGGAAACAGATACCATTCGCGCAGTTGCGCCGCCGCCCAGTCCTGCCGGTCGCGCAGCGAGCAGGTGGTGCCGGTCGGCGTGGGAGTCGGCGTCGGCGTCGGCGTTACGGTGCCGCCGGTAGAACCGCCGCTGCTCCCCCCGCCGCCTCCGCCGCAGGACGCCAGCATCGCGGCCAGTCCGATCGTCGCCGCCAGCCGCCGAGCTTTCATCACGCAAACTCCCACCGATGTCGACGCAGGCTAGCCCTGCACCTCGCCTGCGGCAACGGGGGGACGCAACCATATCGGTCTTAGATCGGTACGGCTTGCCGTCCCCCCTCGCCTTCCCTTAAGGCGCGGCGATGCAGATCTGGGTCGGCCTCGGCAATCCTGGCGCACAATATGCGCTCAACCGGCACAATGTCGGCTTCATGGCGGTCGACGCGATCGCCGAGGTCCATGGTTTCGATCCATGGAAGAAGCAGTATCAGGGCTGGACGAGCGCCGGTCGGATCGGGACCGAGCGGATCCTGCTGGTCAAGCCGGCGACCTTCATGAACGAGAGCGGACGCGCGGTCGGCGAGGCGCTGCGCTTCTTCAAGGGCGAGGTCGGCGACGTCACCGTCTTCCACGACGAACTCGACCTCGCGCCGTTCAAGATCAAGGTGAAGACCGGCGGTGGCACCGCCGGGCATAACGGCCTGCGATCGACCGAGGCGCATGTCGGCAATGCCTATCGCCGGGTGCGGATCGGCATCGGCCATCCCGGCCACAAGGACCGGGTGTCGCCTTATGTGCTCGGCAATTACGCCAAGGCCGAGATGGACGATCTCACGCAGATGCTCGGCGCGATCGCCCGGGAGGCACCCTGGCTGGCGGAGGGCAACGACGCCCGCTTCATGAGCGAGATCGCGCTCCGGATGGCGTAAACGCTAGGCTCGTTCGGGCGGCAGCCTGAACCCGGGCAACCGTCGCACCACCATGATCAGTGCCATCCCCAGCATCGCCCAATAATGGGTGAAGAAGGTCAGGCCGACCGTGAGCACCGCCGCCGCCGGCATGATCCAGGCGCGGCGCCGTTCGACCGCGATCCGTGCGGGATCGACGCCGGGCGCGATCAGGTCGGGCCGCAGCGCGACCAGCGTCAGCCAGGTCTTGAACAGTGCCGCAACCAGCAGCGATACCGCGTAGAAGCTGTAGGGAATCTGCGCATCGGCACCGGTCGCGAGCAACGCCGTCGAGAAGGGCAGGAACGCGATCGCCATCAGCATCAGCAGGTTCGGCCAGAGCAGCCGCGCATTGTAGCGGGCCAGATAAGCCATCATCTGGTGGTGGTTCGCCCAGATCGATCCGATCACGAGGAAGCTCAAGGCGAAGGCGCCGAAACTCGGGGTGAGGCCGGCCAGCGCCTCCAGCCATTCGCCATTGCCCGCGTCCGCATGAAGGTGCGGGACATGAACCTCGATGATCAGCAGGGTGATCGCGATCGCGAACACCGCGTCGGAGAAAAATATCATCCGCTCGAGCCCATGCTCGGGCCCATGCCCCTGATGCCCGCCTTCGACCGCCATGCCACTCCCCCAGCCTTGCGCGCGCAGGATGGCGCGACCATCGGCCAGGCGCAACCGTGCGCCCGCACTTATCCGCGCTTTATCGCAGCGTCCGGAAGGTGATCGACCAGCGCGGCACCGCCATCGGCGCGATGCCATGTTCCCAGTCGGTGCGCGCCTCGCCGCGCAGATGATAGATCGAGCGCGGCGCCACCGGCAGCGCGACGCGGTCGAACCCGCCCGGCGTGCGCCGGCGCAGCCGCAGGATCGCCGGGTTGCCGAGCGAGATGCCGACGACATGCTCAAACACCGGCCGGTCGCGGTGCCAGCCGATCCCCGCGCCCGGATCGTAGCGGATCAGCAGCATCTGGACGAGCGTCTCGGCCGCCAGCCCGGCGAACGCCGCCGCCTTCGCGCGCAGCGGCAGCATCGCGTCGGGGATCGGATCGACCTCGCCGAAGCTGCGATCGTCGAAGTCATAGCGCCAGCCGAACGACGCGGTCAGTCGCTTGCCGGTCCAGCCCTGGAAGCGGAAGGGTTCGAGATCGACCGCATCGATCGCGTCGATCAGCGCCTGCTCCTCGGCGGGAGAAATGATGTCCTCGGCAAAGGTCAGGCCGGGGATCAGCGGCGCGGCGAACAGGTCGGGTTGGGTGGCCATCGCCCCGATATGGGGGCGGGCCGCCCGGAACGGAACAGCCCTGTGCTGCGCGATGTTGAAGCGGGCATGAAGATCGCGACCTATAATGTGAACGGGGTCAACGGCCGGCTGCCGGTGCTGTTGCGCTGGCTCGCCGAGGCCGAGCCCGACATCGTCTGCCTCCAGGAATTGAAGGCGCCGCAGGAGAAATTCCCCGAGGCGGCGATCCGCGCCGCGGGTTACAGTCCGATCTGGCACGGGCAGAAGAGCTGGAACGGGGTCGCGATCCTCAGCCGGATCGGCGATCCGGTCGAGACCCGGCGCGGCCTGCCCGACTTCGACGATGCGAGCAGCCGCTATATCGAGGCCGCGGTCAACGGCATCCTGATCGGCGGGCTCTATCTGCCCAACGGCAATCCGCGGCCGGGACCCAGGTTCGACTATAAGCTCGCCTGGTTCGAGCGGCTGATCGACCATGCCGCCGATCTGATCGCCGCGGGCGTGCCGGCGATCCTGGCGGGCGACTACAACGTCATGCCGACCGAGCGCGACGTCTACAAACCCGAACGCTGGACCGACGACGCACTGTTCGCGCCCGAGGTCCGTGCCGCCTATGCGCGGCTGATCGGCCAAGGCTGGACCGATGCGCTGCGCACGCGCCATCCCGACGAGACGATCTACACCTTCTGGGACTATTTCCGGAATGCCTATGCCCGCAATGCCGGGCTGCGGATCGATCATCTGCTGCTGAGCCCGGCGATCGCCGGGCGGCTGGCCGCGGCCGAGGTCGATCGCCATGTCCGGGGATGGGAGAAAAGCAGCGATCATGCGCCGGTCTGGATCGAGCTCGGCCCACCATAACCAACCCAAGTGCGAAATTCGGCATATTTCAGACATTTTAGAGCGTTGGCATCGGCACCGTGCTGGCTTTAGGGTGCGCCACGGCCAAAGGGGAATGATCCGGACGTGCGTCGCTCGCTTGCGCTTCTCGGCATTGCCGGCCTGCTTCCGATCGTCATTCTCGGCGGGACCTATGGCGTGCTGAGCTTCCGGGCGCAGCGCGATACGGTGCGCGCGGTCGCGACGATCGATGCGCGCTTCGCGGCCGCGCTGCTCGCCGAGAAGCTCGAGGCCAGCCAGCGCGCGATCGCGATGATCGCCCAGTCACCCGCCTTCGATCACGGGCTCGACGCCGACCGCCTGCGGACGCTGGGCGCCCGGGTCGCGGCGATCCAGTCCGACTGGCGCACGATCTCGATCGCCGACATATCCGGACAGCGGCTGATCGATGTCCCGCATCCGGTCGGCGGCCCGTCCAACGGACGGGTGATCGAGCCCGCCAGCCTCGCCCGGGTGGTGCGGACCGCGCGGCCGGCGGTCGGCGACGTCGTCCCCGGGCCGCATGGCGATCTCGGCTTCGCGGTGCGCGCGCCGGTCGTTCGCGACGGCCGGGTGATCTATGTCGCGTCGGCGGTGATCCTGGGCGAGCGGCTGACCGAATTGCTGCACTTTCAACGCCTTGCACCAGGCTGGAGCGCGGCGATCCTCGATCGCAAGCGCCGCGAGGTCGCGACGACCCGCCCCGAAGGCCCGCGCGCCTTCGCCCCCTCGACCGTCGGCGACGGCCGGATCGATGCCTGCGCGCCGGTGACCGACACCGGCTGGACGGTCTGCGTGCGCACCTCGGCCGACGCGGTGTCGGCGCCGCAACGCAACGCCCTGCTGGTGCTGATCGCGGCGGCGCTGCTCTGCCTGCCCCTGCTCGCCTTGCTCGCGCGGCTGCTGCAGGCACAGCTGCGTGCGATGCACGCCCGCGAGGCGGCGGCGCTCCACGCCCAGCGGATGGAGGCGCTCGGCCGGCTGACCGGTGGGGTCGCGCACGACCTCAACAATCTGCTGACCCCGATCGTCGGCGGAATCGACCTGATCCGCCGCCGCGCCGCCGACGACCGCACCAAGCGGATCGCCGACGCCGCGCTGACCAGCGCCGAGCGCGCCCGCGACCTGGTGGCGCGGCTGCTCGGCTTCGCGCGGCGCCAGCCGCTCGCACCCGAACCGGTCGCCCCCGCCCGGCTGCTCGAGGCGACCGCCGAGCTGATCCGCCGCTCGCTGCCGCCGTCGATCCTGCTGCGGATCGACGCGCCGACGGAGCTGCCGATGATCGATGCCGATCCCGCCCAGCTCGAGCTGGTGATCCTCAACCTCGCCTTCAACGCCCGCGACGCGATGCCCGACGGCGGGACGCTGACGATCGGCGCGATGCCCGCCACGACGACACAAGCAGCGGGACTGCCACCCGGCAACTATGTCGCGATCGCCATCGCCGACACCGGCGGCGGGATGGACGCGGCCACGCTCAAGCGGGCGATCGAGCCCTTCTTCACCACCAAGCCCAATGGCGAGGCCAGCGGCCTCGGCCTGTCGATGGCTCACGGCTTTGCCGGGCAGTCGGGCGGCGCGCTGCGGCTCGAGAGCGTCGTCGGCGCCGGCACCACCACGACCCTGCTGCTGCCGTGCAGCCGCGCGCTGCCCGAACCGGCGGCCAGCCCGGCCGCCGCGATCCTGCCTCCCGGCCGCCGCATCCTGCTGGTCGACGACAATATGGCGGTGCGGCGGACCACCGCCGAGATGCTGCGCGAGGGCGGGCATCAGGTGGTCGAGGCCGGCGGGGTCGACGAGGCGCTGGCGATCCTCGCCGGCGACACCGGCTTCGACGCGCTGGTGACCGACTATGTCATGCCCGGGCGCTCGGGCGGCGAGCTGATCCGCGCAGCCCGGGCAATCGCCCCCGGGCTGCCGGTGCTGCTGGTCACCGGATATGTCACCGCACCCGACGATATTCCCGCCGAGATACCGCAGCTGATGAAGCCGTTCCGCGCCGACGACCTGTTCCGCGCGCTCGCGGGACTGCTGACGGCCGCCTGAACGGGGGTATTTGTAGACCCCGGGGTGCGAAAGTGCCTAGATACGACCCATGAACCACGCGACGACGAAGCCCGTCCCCAAGCGCCGCCCCGGCCGGCCGACGCTGAGCAACGAGCAACTGCTCGACAAGGCGCTCGACCTGTTCCTCGAACAGGGGTTCGAGCGCACCAGCATCGAGGCGATCACCGCCGCGGCGGGGATGGCCAAGCGCACCGTCTATCTGCGCTATGGCGACAAGGAGACGCTGTTCAAGGCGGCGCTCGAGCGCGCGATCGAGGAGTGGATCATCCCGCTCGAACGGCTGCAGGCGGCCGAGACCGACGATCTCGAGGAGACGCTGCAGAGCGTCGGCCGGATCCTGGTCGACAATATCATGACCCCCGCCGGGCTGCGGCTGATGCGGATCACCAACGCCGAATCGGGCCGCCGCCCCGACATCGGCGTGTTCACCTACCGCCACGGCACCGCGCGCACGATCGACTATCTCGCCGACCTGTTCCACCGCCGGATCGCCCCCGACGGCAGCGGTCCCACCGCGTGGAACGAGGCCGCGATCGCCTTTCTCTACCTGGTCGTGTGCGGCCCACCGACGATGACCGCCTGGGGGCTGACGCTGTCCGACGCCGAGATCGAGCACCATACGCGCTATTGCGTCGGCCTGTTCCTCCACGGATTGCTGGCGCCTGCGGCCGGAGCAAGCGAGGCGCCTCCGTCCGCCGACGCCGCCGCGCTCGAGGCCGAGAACCGGCGGCTGAAGAAGCTGCTGCTCGCGGCGATGCTCGAGACCGCGACGCTCAAGGAACAGCTCGAAAGCCGCTGACCCGCCGGTTTCCGTCGCAACTGCCGAAAAATCGGACCGGCCCGCGCGCGCCCTCTTGATATTTGAAACGGTAAAGGCAACAAATATGCCCATGACGAATCGCCGGCCGCCCGGCGGAGCCTGAAACCAGGCGGGGCGGATCGGCGATGCTGGAGAGGATCCGAACCGATGGCGCTGCCGACGATCGCACTGGAACCGCGGATCGCGTCCGAACTGGCGATCGACGCCGCCGGCCTGACAAGCGGCGACCATGCCGCGACAATCCGCGCGCTGCTGGTCGAACGCGGCGTGCTGGTGGTGCGCGACGCCGGTCTCGACGACGACGGGCTGCGCACGCTGGCGCGCAGCATGGGCGATCTGCGCCTCGGCGCGGTCAAGAAGGAGGGCGACGAGGGGCTGCTCAAGGTCACGATGGATAAGAGCCAGAACCCCGAATATGCGCAGTTCTTCTTCGGCAGCCAGCTCTGGCACATGGACGGCACCTATGAGGAGCGCCCGCCCTTCGCGTCGATGCTGAGCCCGCGCGTCCTCTCGGCCGAGGGGGGCGACACCGAATTCGCCAATAATTACGCCGCCTATGACGATCTGTCCAACGACGACAAGGCGCGGCTCGACGGGCTGGAGGTGGTCCATACGATGCAGGCGGCGCTGTTTCCCGCCAAGCGCGACTGCAGCCCCGAAGAGTTCGCCTTGTGGTGCAGCTATCCGGCACGGGTCCATCCGCTGGTGTGGCGACACAAATCGGGGCGCAAGTCGCTGGTGCTGAGCACCTCGGCGTCGCACATTGTCGGTCTCCACCCGGCCGAGAGCCACGACCTGCTCCAGCGGCTGATGCGGCACGCGACCCAGCCATCCTATGTCTATCGCCACCGGTGGCGGATGGGTGATCTGCTGATCTGGGACAATACCGGGACGATGCACCGGGTGCTGCCGTTCGACGAGGCCAGCGGCCGCCGGCTGCACCGCTGCACGCTCAACGGCGAAGAACCGATCCTGGCCGCCGCCTGAGGCCGCCCCCCAACCTTCCCCCGATCAGCGAAGAGAGACTGTGCGATGCAAGTAGGTGTCCATCTGGGCTTCCAGAATCTCCATGGCATGTCCGACGGCGAGTTCTTCCGGCGGGAGACGCAGATCGCGATCGAGGCCGAGGCGATGGGGTTCGATTTCGCCGCGGCGGTCGAGCATCATTTCACCGATTATGCCGCCTGCCCCGATCCGCTGCAGTTGCTGACCTATGTCGCGGCGAAGACCCGCACGATCAAGCTGATGCCAGCGGCGGTGATCCTGCCGTGGAACGACCCGCTGCGGGTGGTCGAGAAGACGGTGATGCTCGATCATCTGAGCGAGGGCCGGGTGATCCTCGGCATGGGCCGGGGGGCCGCCCGCCGCGAGTTCAAGGGCTTCCGATCCGACCTCGCCGACTCGCGCGCGATGTTCGACGAAGCGGCGCTGATCATCATGGAGGGGCTCGAGACCGGCATCGTCCAGGCCGACGGCACATGGTACAAGCAGCCTCCGGTCGAGGTCCGTCCGCGGCCCGAGGGCTCGTTCCGGGACCGCACCGTGATGGTCAGCATGTCGCCCTCCTCGGCCGAGGTCGCGGCGCGCTACGGGCTCAAGGCGCTGCGCTTCTCGCAGGGCGACTGGAGCCATGCGCTGCCCGAGATCGAGACCTATCGCAGCACCTTCGAGGCACTCCACCACCGCGCGGCCCCGCCGTTCATCATCAGCGATTTCATCATCTGCTTCGACAGCGAGGCGAAGGTGATCGACCACACCGACGCCTATTTCGCGGCGCAGTTCGCGCAGGTCGCCGGCCATTACGAGTTCGGCGGCGAGCATTTCAAATCACTCCCCTCCTATTCGACCTATGTCACGCTCGGCGAGATGGCGGCCGCGGCCGGCGGCCCGACCAAGGCCTATAAGGACTATATCAGCGGTAACCTGATCGGCACCCCCGAACAGATCTGGGAAAAGCATCTCATCCGCCGCGAAATGGTCGGCGACTATGAAATCATCGCCAATTTCAGCTTCGGGGGCATGCCGTACGAGCTGGTCTACGAACAGATGAAGCTGTTTGCCGACAAGGTGATGCCGCGGCTGAAGGGGTAACGACCTCCTTTCTTCGTCATCCCGGACTTGATCCGGGATCTCCCTGCCGAAGAAGAAGTGAGATCCCGGATCAAGTCCGGGATGACGAGACAGGGAAAGAAAACGCGATGGGGAGACGGCGGTGCATCCGAAATATCCGAACATCTTCTCGCCGATCCGGCTCGGTCCGGTCGAGATCCCGAACCGTTTCTTCTTCGCGCCGCACGGCAGTGCGCTGAGCGCCGGAACCAAGCCGTCGGACGATCTCGTCGCCTATAGCGCCGAGCGGGTGAAGGACGGCGGGTGCGGGCTGGTGATCGTGGCGCTGGTCGCGCACGAGCGCGGGCGCACCCGGCAGCCGTCGCCGCATCCGCCCGAGAATATCGCCGCCTTCCGGGTGATGGCCGATGCGATCCACGCGGCCGGCGGCAAGATCTTCGGCGAGGTCTTCTACTGGTGGGGCGGCTGTGGCCAGTGGCAGCCGCTGAGCCCGCCGGCACCGTCGCTCGGCCCCTCGGTGCGCCAATATGGCATCGCCGACCGGACCGTATCGACCCATGAAATGAGCGTCGACGAGATCGTGGCGATGCACGACGCGATGCGCCAGTCGGCGGCGCATCTGCGCGAGGCGGGCTTCGACGGGATCATGCTCCACGGCTCGCATGCCGGGCTGATCGAGCAGTTCCTCTCGCCCTATTTCAACCAGCGCGACGACGATTATGGCGGCAGCCTCGACAACCGCATGCGCTTCCTAGTCGAAACGCTTCAGGCCGCGCGCGCGGGCGTCGGCGACGACCTCGCGGTCGGCATCCGCTTCAACTGCGACGAGATGATGGCGGGCGGCTATGGCATCGACACCGCCCGCGACGTGGTCAAGGCGATCTGCGACCGCGGCCTCGTCGACTATGTCGATCTCGACGTCGGGCTCGAACCCCAGCAATTCCACCACGGCATCCCGTCGGGGTTCAATGTGCCGCAATATTATCGCCCGTTCGTCGAGGCGGTGCGCGGCGCGGCGGGCGATATCCCGGTGCTGAGCGTGCTCGGCCGGATCACCGCGATGGCCGACGCCGAGGCGGCGATCGCGGCGGGGGTGATCGACATGGCCGGCGCCGCGCGGCAGCTGATCGCCGAGCCCGAATTCGTCCGCAATGCGCGCGAAGGCCGCGAGGCCCACAGCCGAATCTGCATCGCCTGCAACTGGTGTACCGCCGCCGGCAGCGAAGGCGCGCAAGGCTGCGCGATCAACCCCGCCAGCTATCGCGAACGGCTATGGGGCGTCGACAGTTTCGCGCCCGCCATCCGGCGCTCGCGGGTGGTGATCGTCGGCGGCGGCCCGGGCGGACTCGAGGCGGCGCGCACCGCCGCGCGCAAGGGGCACGACGTGGTGCTGTTCGAGGCACGCGAACGGCTCGGCGGCGCGCTCGCGCTGTGGGCCGACCTGCCGGGGCGCGAGCATTATCGCGATGCCACGGGCTGGTGGGAGGCCGAGTTGGCGCGGCTGGGGGTCGATATCCGCCGCGGAGTCGAGGCCGATGCCGCGGTTGTGCTTGCCGAGCGGTCCGACGCGGTGATCGTCGCCACCGGCGCGCGCTACAGCAAGGGTGGACGCAGCATCGGCTTCGACGCCGACATCCCCGGCCATGGCCAGGGCTTCGTCTATCGCCCCGAGACAATCTTGCTCGGCGGCGCGCGGCCGACCGGCCGGGTGGTGCTGATCGACGGCGAGGGGCTGCACGCCAGCGCCGGCATCGCCGAGATCCTCGCCTGTGGTGGCGCCGAAGTCCATTATGTCACCGCGGGCTTCGCGCCGCTGTCGGCGCGGCTGACCGACAGTTTCGAGGCGCGATTCGTGCTGCAGCGGCTCAAGCGCGCCGGCGTCAGCTTCGTGCCCGCGCATTGGGTGCGGCGCATCGGCCAGCGCAGCGTCACCCTCTACGATGTCCACACCGACGTGGAGGAGGTCGTCGTCGGGGTCGATGCGGTGGTCCTCGCGACCGGCCGGGTGCCGATCGACGGGCTGGCGCGCGCACTCGACGGGCGGGTGCCGCAGCTGTTCACGATCGGCGACGCGCTCGCCGTGCGGCCGTTCGCGACCGCGCCCTATGAAGGGCAGAAATTCGCTCGGCTGATCGGCGAGCCCGGCGCGCCGGCATCGGTGCGCGAGGCCTATTTCCGGCCGGACGATCCCGAGACCATGCCCTATCCGGCCGATGTCGCGCGACGGATCCCCGCCTGATGGCGCGCCAGCACAGCGACATGGCATGCAGGGACATTCGCTCCGGTTCCGAACCATGCTCCCCCGATCGACGATAAGGAGAGATAGAGATGGCGCGCTATGTGATGATCGCCCAGTCCCGTCCGCTGCCCGGCCGCGAGGACGCGTTCAACCGCTGGTATGACGAGGTCCATGTGCCGACCGCGCTCGCCGTGCCCGGCTTCGCCGGGTGCCGGCGCTTCGAGGCCGGGGTGCCGGTCACGCCGGGCCAGGAGCAGCTTCCCTATCTCACCATCTACGAGATCGACGCCGACGATCCGTTCGCGGTGATCGGCGAATTCGGCCGGCGATCGGCCGACCCGGCGACCGAGCAGACCGACGCGATCGATTCGCCGGCGAACCGCGTCGCGCTCTACCGCCTGCGCTGAAGGAGAGGATCGCCATGCACGGGATCGAACGACGCGCGACGGGAACCCCGAGCGAATGGCGGAACTGGCCGATGCTGGTCGCCTGCCTCGCCGGGGTGACGCTGTCGAGCTTCCAGACCTATTCGCTCGGGGTGATGATCGGTCCGCTCGAGCAGCAATATGGCTGGAGCCGCGCGCAGATCTCGTCGGGGCCGCTGATCCTGGCGATGCTCGCCCTGTTCGTGGTGCCGATGATCGGCGCCGGCATCGACCGGATCGGGCCGCGGCGGATCGCCCTGTTCGGGGTGACCTTCTTCTGCGCGTCGCTCGCGGCGCTGTCGCTCGCCGGCCCGTCGATCCTGTCGTGGTGGCTGTTGTGGATTCCGATGGCGTTCGGGGCGATGGCGGTGCTGCCGACGCTGTGGACCGCCGCGGTCAACAGCTTCTTCGACCGCAATCGCGGGCTCGCGCTGGCGATCGCGCTGTGCGGCAGCGGCGTGGGGGGCGCGATCGTGCCGATGCTCACCAACAGGCTGGTCGAAGCCTATGGCTGGCGCGGCGGCTATATCGGTATCGCGGCGATCGGCTTCGTGGTGGTGTTTCCGCTGGTGCTGCTGCTGTTCACCAGCGCGACCGACCGGCGCCGCGCGGTCGATCCGCATGCGGCCCCGGCGCGGTCGCTGGCGGGGGTGTCGGCGCGCGACGGGTTCCGCTCGGCGCGCTATGCCAAGCTCGCCGGTGCCGCGGTGCTGCTGTCGGTGGCGGCGGCGGCACTGGTCGCCAATGCGGTGCCGATCCTGGTCTCGCACGGCTTCGCCCGCGGCAGCGCGGCGGGGATCGCCGGGCTGGTCGGGATCGGCGCGATCGTCGGACGCCTGGGCGGCGGCTATCTGCTCGACCGGCTCGACGCCAACCGCGTCGCCGGCATCGCGGTGCTGGCGCCGGTCGCCACCGCCGCGCTGCTGATCGCCCTGCCCGGCTCGGCGACGGCGGCGAGCGCCGGTTTCCTGGTGATGGGGCTGGCGATCGGCACCGAGGTCGACGCCTGCGCCTATCTGGCAGTGCGCCATTTCGGGCTGCGCAGCTTCGGCGCGCTGTTCGGGGCGATCAACGGCTTCATGATCTTCGGCAACGGCCTCGCGCCGATGCTCGCCAACCATGTCTATGACGTCACCAGATCCTACACGCCGATGCTGTGGGCGCTGATCCCGGCCTTCCTGCTGGCGAGCCTGCTGTTCTTTCTGCTGGGGGCTTATCCGGTGTTCGCGGAGGTGGAGGAAGGCTGACACCTCTCGATCCTCGCTGAACCGCGACTTGGAAAGGCTCCGCCCGCAGCGGCGCGGGTTCTTCGCGCGCCAAGCGCAGGAAGGAACCGCTCCACCATCTTGCACCAGGCGCAGGATGAACGGACGCGGTGGATACATCAGGCAGCCCGGCACAGAATTTTATTATCCCCAATATGGATGATTATGCCGGATAATCCACGATATCTCTATTGACCCGTGCCCGCATGATCGCGTCTCATTGCCGCGATAACGCTGATTTACCAACTAAAGACAGCGGAGCTCGGCTCTGGGAAACATGGCATCTTGCTGCACCGATCATATTGGCAATCCCGTGACGTCACCTGGCATCGTCATGTTTGACGCTGCTTACAAAGGCAGCGCCGCGACATGAGCAAAAACGCCAGGAAGAACTGGCAAGGGCGGACATACCGGAACCGGCTGGTTCGCCGACCCCAACCGAGCCTCCAGCCGGCGCCGGGCACCAACGAAAGCTGAACGCCGGTCTGGACACCGGATGCCTGCCGCGCAATGCGCGCCTGGGAAGAGTACATGGCTGGAGGATTTGGATTGAGCGAGCGGATTGCAACCGATCGCCGCGACGAGCGGGCAACGCGGGCGCGGCCGTTGGAGCTGGCGATCGTGGTGCCGACGCTCAACGAGCGCGACAATGTCCGCACGTTGATCGGGCTGATCGGGGAGGCGCTGCCCGGGATCGCGTGGGAGGTCGTCTTCGTCGACGACAATTCGAGCGACGGCACCGCCGATCTGCTGCGCGAGATCGGGCGGGTCGATCCGCGGGTGCGGGTGCTCCAGCGGATCGACCGGCGCGGGCTGTCGTCGGCGGTGGTCGAAGGCATGCTGGCGACCCCGGCGCCGGTGTTCGCGGTGATGGACGCCGATCTCCAGCATGACGAGACGATCCTGCCGCAGCTGTTCGCGGCGATCACCGAACGCGGCGCCGACCTGGCGGTCGCCAGCCGTTATGTCGCGGGCGGGTCGTCGGGCGACTGGTCGGCCGAGCGGCTGCAGATGAGCCGGCTCGCCACCCGGCTGTGCAACATGGTGATCAAGACCGAGATCAGCGATCCGATGAGCGGCTTTTTCGCGATCCGGCGCGAGGTGCTGGTCGATGCGCTGCCGCGGCTGTCGAACATCGGGTTCAAGATATTGATGGATCTCGTCGCCTCGACCAGCGCACCGCTCAAGGTCGAGGAAATTCCCTATACGTTCAAATCGCGGGTCGCCGGCGAGAGCAAGCTCGACGCCAAGGTGACCCAGGAATTCGCGGTGCTGCTGCTCGAAAAGATGTTCGGGCACATCATTCCGGTGCGGTTCCTGATGTTCGCGGCGGTCGGTTCGCTCGGCGTGATCGTCCATCTGACGACGCTCAGGATCATGACCTCGGTGCTCGGGCTCGAGTTCCTTTATGGTCAGGCGATCGCGACGGTGGTGGCGATGACGTCGAACTTCGTGCTCAACAACAGCACGACCTACCGCGACATGCGGCTCAAAGGGGTCGACTTCATCCGCGGGTTGTTCCTGTTCTACGCGGTGAGTTCGGTCGGCGCGGTCGCCAATGTCGGTATCGGCGAGATGGTGTTCCAGTCGAACCATATCTGGTGGCTGAGCGGCCTCGCCGGTTCGGCGGTCGCCGTCGTGTGGAACTATGCGGCCTCGTCCTTCGTCACCTGGAAGCGAAAATAGCGGCGATGTCTGTCGAGCGGGTCGGGCTGGACGACACGCGCCGGCGCTCGTCCGCGTTGCCCGGCGCGCCGGGGCTGTGCGCCTCGCGCAATGTTCATGGAATCCCGAATGGACGATAGAAAAACATGGTGGTCGAGCGGCTATTACGCGGCACTGATGTGCGCGCTGATGGCGGTGCCGCTGCTATGGCCGGACTTTCCCCCGCTGAGCGACCTTCCGACCCATATGGGGCGCTACCGCATCCAGGCGGGAATGGCCGACGCGCCGACGCTGGCCGGGATATTCTCGATCCACTGGCTGCCGATCGGAAATCTCGGGGTCGATATTCTCGTCTTCCTGATACAGCCGTTCTTCGGCGTCGAGATGGCGACCAAGATCGTCGTGACGGCGATCCCGGTGATAGCGGCTGCGGGCATGTTCCTGACCGCCCGCGAGGCGCATGGCCGCATCCCGCCCACCGCGGCTTTCGCGCTGCCCTTCGCCTATGGCTATCCGTTCCAGTTCGGCTTCGTGAACTTCTCGCTGGGCATGGCCCTCGCGCTGCTCGCCTTCGGCGTGCTGCTGCGGCTGCGCCGGACGGCATCGTGGCGCATCCAGTCGGTTTTCCTGCTGCTGGCGGGGATCATGATCTATTTCGCCCATATCATGGGCTGGATGCTGTTCGGCCTGTTCTGCACCGCCGAAGCCCTCGCCCGCAGATCGTCCGAGAATGCGCCGCTGTCGACCCGGCTGATCAAGGCGGTGCTCGACTGCCTCCCGCTGCTCGCACCGCTGGTGTTCATTCTCGCCTGGCGCAGCGGCGACAATGGCGGGGAGACGTCGGCCTTTTTCGACCTTTCCACCAAATGGGGATGGATCGAGAGCGCGCTGCGCGAACGCTGGAAACAATGGGACGGCAACAGCGTCTACGCCGTCGTCGCTGTGATTATCGGCGGGCTGGCATTCGGTTTCCGCTGGAACCGGACGGTCGGCGCGGTCGCCGCGCTGCTCGGCCTCTTCTACCTGTTCATACCTTATGCCTTTTTCGGCCTGATCTATGCGGACATGCGGATTGCGCCGCTGCTGCTGGCGATGGCGGTATTGGCCATGGTGCCCCCGCCGCGCTGGAGCGCCTCGGCGCTCAGCCTGGTGGCCGTCGTCGCAACCGGATTCGCGGTCGCCCGACTGTCCGCGACCACCGCCAGCATGGTCCGTTACGCCCAGGAGCAGCAGCCCTATCTCGACAGTTTGAACGCGGTACCGCGCGGGGCCAGGGTGGTGGCGCTCGTCAACCTGCCCTGCCCCCGCGGCTGGGCCGGGCCGCGGATGCCGACCAGCATGGCGATCGTCCGGCGCGATGCGTTCGTCAACGATCAGTTCGAGATGCCGGGCTCGCAATTGCTGGTGGTCGGACCGTCGATTCCCGAATATTTCGCTTATGGCGACACCGAATGGGTTCGCCTTCCCGGCTGCGAGCGCAAGGATCCGCTGCTGGGCGAGGCGATCGCGATGATCCCGCCGGCGTCGTTCGATCATCTGTGGCTGCTCGGCGTGCCGGCGACACAGCTTCCGCGCGATCCTTCGCTGCAGTTGATCCGCCGGGATGGCGACAGCACGCTTTACAGGATCGTACGCCGACCGGCTGCGTGAGGTAACGCCGTGACACGCAAGGCGAGCAGCTGATCCATCAGCGCGCGCCGCGCAGGGTCAGGCCGTCGCGGGCCGGGGGCCTGCCGAAGAAGCGCACATATTCCCGGCTGAACTGCGACGCGCTTTCATAGCCGACCTCGAACGCGACCGCTGCCGCGCTCTGCCCGCCGCCGATCAGCAGCATCCGCGCCTGGAGCAGGCGGATGCGCTTCTGGAACTGGAGCGGGCTCATCGCGGTCGCCGCCTTGAAATGGCGATGGAAGGCCGAAGCGCTCATCGCGGCGATGTCGGCGAGCGCCTCGACGCGCAGCGGACTGGTAAAGTTGTTGCGAATCCACTGGATTGCAAGCCGGATCCGCGACAGCGCGGTATCGGGTGTGGCGATATCGCGCAGCATCGCGCCATGCGGCCCCTGCAGGACCCGATAGAGGATCTCGCGCTCATAGGCCGGCGCGAGCATCGCGATATCGGTCGGCCGCTCGATCAGCCGCAGCATCCGCACCCAGGCATCGAGCAGTTCGGGAGTAACCGCCGCGACCGAAAAGCCGTCCGGCCTCGCTATCGAGGTCGCCGGCCCGGCATCGGCGAGCATCATGCCGACGACCTGCGGGTCGATCGTCAGGCTGACCGCGAGATAGGGTTCGCCGGTGGAGGCGGGATGGATCGTGCCGACCGCGGGCAAGTCGATCGACATCACGAAATAGGTGGCGGGGTCATAGTGCAGCGTGCGGTCGCCGATCGTCATCGACTTGGATCCGCGCAGGATCAGATTGACCATCGGATCGTAGACCGCGGCCAACTGGTGCTCGGGGATCGCCCCCTGGACCATCGCGACACGCGGGATGCCGGTCTCGGTCCGCCGATTTTGGGCATGCGACGCGAGCCGGCGCAGTTCGTCGAGGGGGTTTTCCATGGCCATGCTTGTGACCGCGGAAACCCCGCGGGGCAATCCACCAGGCAGGAATAGGCAAGATCGCGGCAGGATCGGGCGCAGCAGCAGGCCGCCCGCGGCCGTAGAAAGACGGCACAGCAGCAACGGAGACGCCCCCATGACCATCGCCCTCATCACCGGCGGCAGCCGCGGCCTCGGCCGAAGCGCGGCACTGCACAGCGCGGCGCGCGGAAGCGGTGTGATCCTGACCTACAACAACCATCCCGAAGGCGCCGAAGAGACAGTCCGCACGATCGAGGCGAACGGCGGCAAGGCGGTGGCGCTGCAACTCGACGTCTCGAATATGGCGTCGTTTGCAGCGTTCCGGGACATGGTCGCAGCGGTTCTCGCGTCGAGCTGGGGCCGTAGCGACTTCGATCATCTCGTCAACAATGCCGGTCACGGCCTGTTCAATCCGATCGCAACGGTCTCCGAGGCCGAGTTCGATGGCCTGTTCGCGGTCCACCTGAAAGGTCCGTTCTTCCTCACCCAGACGCTGCTGCCGCTGATCGCCGACGGCGGCGCGATCGTGAACCTGACCAGCGCCACGACGCGTGTCGCCACCCCGGGCGTCGCACCGTACGCCGCATTCAAGGGCGGGCTCGAAGTGCTTACCCGTTATATGGCCAAGGAATTCGGAGATCGCCGGATTCGCGCCAATGCCGTGTCACCGGGCGCGATCCGCACCGAGCTCGGCGGCGGGCTCAACGACGCATTCGAAGCGCTGCTCGCCAGCCAGACCGCGCTCGGCCGGGTCGGCGAGCCCGAGGATATCGGCCGCGTCATCGCGGGCCTGCTGTCCGATGACGGCGGCTGGATCAACGCGCAGACGATCGAGGTCGCCGGCGGCTATTTCATCTGAACCGGAGGTTCCCCATGCTCGACCATGTCTTCTTTTCGGTCAGCGATCTCGATCGCTCGATCGCCTTCTATACCGCCGCGCTGGCACCGCTCGGGATCACCGACCGCGTCGATTACGACGGCAAGGACGGCCCGCCCGGCCACCCCGACCTGAAGGGTTTCGGCCATCGCGGCCGGATCATCTTCTGGCTGCGGACCGGCGTGGTCGAGGGCCGCGCCGCGCATGTCGGCTTCGTCGCGGGGTCGAGGGCCCAAGTCGACGCCGCCTATGCCGCGGCGATAGCGGCGGGCGCCACCGACAACGGCCCACCTGGCGCACGGCTCCATTACGACCCGCGTTATTACGCCGGCAGCGTGTTCGATCCCGACGGTTACAGCCTCGAATTCACCTACAAGGACTGGCAGCACTGACATGGCGAAACTGATGATCTACGGTGCCGCCGGCTATACCGGGCGCGTTGCCGCCGCCCATGCCAAGGCCGCCGGGGTTGACCTCGTGGTCGCCGGACGCGCGAAGAGCGAGGCGAAGCTGGCCGCGCTCGCGTCCGAACTCGGCGCGGAATATCGCCTGTTCGCGCTCGAAGCCCCCGCGGTGATCGCCGCCGCGATCGGCGACATCGCAGTTCTCCTGAACTGCGCCGGGCCATATCTGCGGACCGCCGAGCCGCTGATGCAGGCGTGCCTGGCCGCGGGCGTGCACTATCTCGACATCGCCGCCGAACTCGACGGCTATCGGCTTGCCGAAACGCTCGACGAGGAGGCCAGGGCCGCCGGCGTGATGCTGCTGCCCGGCAGTGGCGGCAGCGTCGCGATGCTGGGGCCGCTGGCCGGCCATGCCGCCCAGCGTGTCACGGCCCCCGTCAAGCTCAGCATCGCGCTGCATGTCGCAGGCGGTTTCTCGCGCGGCTCGGCGATCAGCGCCAGCGAGAATATCACGACGGGAACGCTCCACCGTGTCGATGCCGCTCTGGTCGACCGCAGCCCGGAGGAGGTGCGCAGCTTCGATTTCGGCGACGGGCCGGTGACGTCGTTTCCGGTAACCCTGCCCGACCTGATCACGATCTGGCGCACCACCGGCATCCCGAACATCGAGACCTTCGTGCACGTCAGCGAAGGCGCATTCCCGACGGGCGATCTCGAGGCGATGTCCGACGGCCCCAGCCCCGCTCAGCGCGACGCCAATCGCTATCATGCGGCGGTCGAGGTGACCGGCGCCGACGGCAGCGTCGCGCGATCGGTGATGAGCAGCGTCAACGGCTACAGCTTCACGATGCTCGCCGCCGCCGAAGCCGCGCGCCGCGTCCTGGCCGGGGAAATGCGCCCCGGCTTCCAGACCCCGGCCGGGCTGTTCGGCGACGGGTTCGCGGAGACGATCGCCGACACCTTCATCCTCGACCTGTGATGCCTCGCGAAGGCTCGGTAAAATCGGGGATTTTGAGCGTCGACCATATACCGCCTGTTGCCCGATCGAGCCCGAAGCAAGTCCAGGGTAACGGGCTGAAGTCGGGGATCAAGGTCTGGAGGCCGGCGATGATCTTTTCGTCGGCCCCAGTCCCAACCCTCAATAATCGAACTTCACGGTGAGGCCGTAGGTGCGCGGGGCGCCGAGGGTGGCGACGGTGCCGGTGGCGGTGGTGAGTTTCTGGACCGCATATTCGGTGTCGGTGAGGTTGCGACCCCAGATCATCAGGCCGACCGCCTCGGTCGGGCGATATTCGACCGAGGCGTTGAGCAGGCTGTAGTCGCCCTGCTTGGCGCGGTTGTCGGGTTCGAAAACATAGCCGCTATTGTAGCTGTAGAGCGCCGCCAGCCGCAGTTCGCCGCGCTCGCCGACCGGGATGGCATAGCTCGCGCCGAAGCTGCCGGTGAAGGTCGGGGCGTTGGGGGTGCGGTTGCCCGAGACGTCGCCGAAGCAGGTGGTGAAACCGCCGGTGATCGGCCCGGTGCCGACCACGCCGGGATTGGCGGTGCCGAGTTGGG
Organism: Rhizorhabdus sp. GW822-FHT03C02; assembly: GCF_058801765.1. Lineage (NCBI taxonomy): Bacteria > Pseudomonadati > Pseudomonadota > Alphaproteobacteria > Sphingomonadales > Rhizorhabdaceae > Rhizorhabdus > Rhizorhabdus sp. GW822-FHT03C02. The sequence goes on along the minus strand of NZ_JBXANN010000001.1, from coordinate 136,203 downwards.
CGGCCGGGCAGCGGGTGCGCATCGTCGGGTCGGTGCTCGAATTGGCGTTGGGGTAGACGATCGGCGCCTGGTTGGCCGCCCCCGGTCCGCCGAAGGTGTCGAAGCGCGAATGGAGGTAGGTGAAGCCGCCGAACAGCCGCAGCTTGTCGGCGGGGGCGGCCTCGAACTCGACGTCGGCGCCGTTGACCTTGACCGTCGCGGCGTTGAGGATCAGCGAGGCGCCCGGATTGGCGACCGCCGCCGAACGCACCTGATAATTGTCGATGTCGTAATGATAGGCCGACAGGTTGAGCCGCAGCCGGCGATCGAACCATTCGGATTTCAGCCCGACCTCATAGGCGTTGATATATTGCGGCAGATAAGGCGCATTGAGCGGGCTCTGCAGGCTGTACGAACCCGATTTGAAGCCGCGGTTGAACGAGGCATAGGCGCTGACGTCGGCGGTGATCTCCTGGCGCAGCGCGACGCGGTAGGTCCAGGCGCTGTAGCGCAGCTTGGGGATCGCGTTGCGGCCCGGGGTCAGTTCGACCCCGGCCAGCGTGACATTGGCCTGGGTGCCGACGAAATCACGCTTGTCCTTGGTGTAGCGGGCGCCGCCGGTCAGCTTGGTGGTCGGGGTGATCGCATAGGTCGCCTCGGCGAAGGCGGCATAGCTGTCGGTGTCGAGATCGGCGACGATATGCTGGCCGCGGATCGGCGCGAACGCCGCGCCGGTGAAGTTGGAATCGTTCGACGCCTTGGCGTTGAGGTAGAAGGCGCCGACCTGCCAGGAGAAGACACTCCGGTCATTCGAGGCCAGCCGCAATTCCTGCTGGGTCGATTTGGCGCCCGAGGTGAAGGCGATCCGGATCAGCGGCAGCGGCCCGCCATCGACGTCGAAGTCGCTATGGTTCTTGCTGCGGCGGATCGCCGAGATGCTGGTGAGGGTCGCGAAGCCGAGATCGGCCGATCCGGTCAGGCTGCCGCCATAGATTTTCTGCTGGGTCAGCGGATAGTCGTTGAGGTTGGTGTCCTGGCCGGTCGGACCGGTGATCCCGCCGGTGCCGATCACCCCCTTGTCGAGCCGGTAACCGAGCCCGAGATTGTCGCGATTCCTGTAATAGTCGCCGGCGAGCACGAACTTGACCGCATCGCTGGCGCGCAGCACCAGCTTCGATCGCGCACCCCAATTGTCCTGGATCTTGTTCTTGCGGTTGAGCGTGAGGTTGCGGCCCCAGCCGTCATTCTGATGGGTCTTGGTGACCGCGAGATCGGCGCTGATGCCGTCGGTGATCGGCGAGGCGAGATAGAGCCGGCTGCCGATGGTCTCGTAATTGCCATAGCCGACCTCGCCATTGACGACGAGCTTGTCGCCGGGCTCGCGGGTGATGATGTGGATCAGGCCGCCGGTGGCGTTGCGCCCGAACAGCGTGCCCTGGGGCCCCTTGAGCACCTCGATCCGCTCGATATTGTTGAAATTGTTGATCGCCTGAGCGAGGTCGACCAGATAGACGCCGTCGACATAGACCGCGTTGCTGCTCTCCTCGCCGACCGCGGCATTGGTGGTGCCGACGCCGCGAATGAAGATCAGCCCGCTCGCGCCCGAGCGGGTGAACTGCACGCTGGGCACGAGCTGCGGCAGATCGCGGGTGGAATCGACCCCGGTTTCCCGGAGCGCCTGCGCGGTCACCGCCGCGACCGCGATCGGCACCGACTGGAGATTTTCCGAACGGCGCTGCGCGGTGACGATGATCTCTTCGAGGCCGACGCTGTCCTGCGGCGCGGCAGCGGCGTCTGCCGGCTTCGGGGCGGTTTGCGCCGCATCGGCCTGGCCGGCGGCGGCCGGGCCGGCCGCCAGCGCCGACGCGAACGTCAGCAGCGCCGCGCTCGCGCGCAGCTTCGATCGGGACGCATTTCGGGCGTGAGTCATGTCGCTGTTTCCCCTCTCCGTTTCGAAGCCCATTTTGGGTCTTCGCCATCTTGTGCTGCGCGGGCTGCCGGCGATCCGGTCGGTGCCGCGCGATATCCGGCTCTTCGGCCTGGCTGTCGGACTCAGACTGTGGCCGCACCCCGGGGGCGTCAAGGAACAAAACGGGCGAGGTGTTATATATTCGATCCAGGTCAACTATAATTGCGTACCTGGAGTATTAAAAATTCACGCCGGGACATTTTATTGCCGGTCGAGGCAACCAATCGACAGCCCGCCATCGTGGCTATCGTCGGCCGCTCCGGGTCGGCGCGTGGAAATCGGGCGGCTTGCCGGCGATCCAGGCGAGAAAGCCGATAATCGCCGGCGCTGCGACCAGCCCGGCGCGGTCGATTCGCGCCAGTTCGGCATTGGTGAAATTCGCATGGATCGTGCGATGGCAGATCGGATGGAGCGGCACCGTCTCGCGCCCGCCACGGCTTTTGGGCAGCGGATGATGCCATTCGACCCGCCCGCCGAGCGCGCGTCCGCACAGCCAGCAGGTCGACGGCGTTTCCATAGGGCCATGCTAGCGCGGAGAGCGTTGAAGCGAAGCCAGTTTCGTTACCCGGCAACAGGCCTGTCGAGTGCGCATATCGGATTGAGCCCTGCAAATCCTCCCTAAAGCGCAGCTTTGGGGAGGGGGACCACCGAAGGTGGTGGAGGGGTCGGCGCAACATCGACAGCACGGAAGACCCCTCCACCATCCTGCGGATGGTCCCCCTCCCCACGCTTCGCGCAGGGAGGATCTGCAGGGCTCAACCCAATGGATTAAGCTGGCAGTTTACGGTGCGAGGTGAGAGGTGGCCAAGGCTTGTGATTGATCGACCTACCCGATCACTCTCACATGAATCGATCGAGAGACTGAACAAGCGGCCGCGCCTAGAAGGAGCGCGAAAGGACCCTTCTCCATGACCACCATCGGATCGCATATCGGCGTCCCGCTCGACCGCTTCACCAACAACCGCCGCGTCCTGATCGGCGTCGCGCTGCTCGCCGCGGGCTCGCTCGCCGCCTTGCTGCAATAAGCTATTCGCCCAGTCGCGCGGCGCTGTCGCGCAGGACGAGCCGATATTGCAGCGCCTTCTTGAAGCGCGGATCGGCGGCGCCGGCGCGGTAATGCGGGTCGACGAGGATGTCGACCGCGGCGGCGGCCATTTCGGCCTTGGGCTGGCGGATCGTCGTCAGCAGCGGCCAGGCGGCACGCGCGCTCGGCGCGTCGTCGAAGCCGACGATCGACAGGCTGTCGGGCACCGCCACCCCGTGTTTCATCGCCGCGATCAGGACGCCGAGCGCCATGTCGTCGTTGCTGGCGAAGATCGCGGTGGGCCGCTCGCCGCCCTGGCCGCTCCCGCCGAGCAGGTCGTTGCCCAGCGCCATCCCCGAGCGGAACGAGAAGTCGCCGGTGACGACGAAGCGCTCGGGCACCGCCACCCCCGCCGCCGCCATCGCCGCGCGATAGCCGTCCTCGCGCAGCTGCGAGACGCTGTGGTTGGGATCGCCGCGGACGAAGCCGATATCGCGATGGCCGAGGCCGAGCAGATGCTCGGTCATCTCACGCGCCGCGGCGGCGTCGTCCATCCGCACCAGCCCCGACCGGTCGACGTCGCCGCGCGGCGAGATACGGACATAGGGCAGCCCTTCGGCCTCGAGCAGGTCGAGCACCGCCTGGTTGTCGCAGACCGGCGGGGTGAGGATCGCCCCGTCGAGCTTGAGCGCGCGCACGCTCGCCGACAATTCGGACGCCCAGCCGGACGAGGCGGTGTCGATCGGCTCGACGACGAGATGATAGCTTTTGGCGCGGCAGCGCATCAGCGCGCCGAGCTGGACGTCGGCGGCATAGCCCGAGGCCGGATCGTCGAGCAGCAGCGCGAGCAGATAGGAGCGCGAGCTCGACAGGCTGCGCGCGAAGGCGTTAGGGCGGTAATCGAGCTCGGCGACGACCCGCTGGACGACGTCGCGCACCTCGGGCCGGACATGGGGTTCGCCGTTGATCACCCGCGACACGGTCTTGGGTGACACCCCGGCGCGTGCCGCGACGTCCTTGATCGTGACGGTGGTCATGGCTCCACCGCCCGTGGCACCGCGCAGCTCCGCGCGAACCAGGCGATGCCGAGATAGCAGAGCGCCGGGATGGCGAGCGCGGCGCCGAGGCTGGTCGCATCTGCGGCGGCGCCGGTGACGACGGGCACCACCGCGCCGCCGACCACCGCCATGCACAGCAGCATCGACGCGACCGGCGCCTCGCTTTCGGCGGCGGGCATCGCCAGCGCGAAGATCGTCGGGTACATGATCGCGTTGCACAGCCCGACCGCGAGCAGCGCGACCGCACCGATCACGCCGCCGGCGACGCAGCCGACCAGCACCAGCACGGCAGCGCCGACCGCGACCCCGGCGAGCAGCCGTGCCGGCGCGATCCGGCCGAGCGCGAAGGCGCCGGCGAAGCGCCCGACCATCGCCCCGCCCCAATAGAGGCTGACCATCCGTCCGGCCGCGACCGGCGCCGCGCCCAGCGTGCCGCTCTGCATCAGATAGTTGGTCAGCAGCGTGCCGATCGTCACCTCGGCGCCGACATAGGCGAACATCGCCAGCGTGCCCGTCCGCAGCCGCGGGTCGGCGAGCACCAGCCGCAAACGCTTCAGACTGGGCGGCGCGCCGGCCTCCGGTTCGACCCGGGCGAGCAGGTCGCGACGCAGCACATAGGCCAGCGACAGGATGACGAGCACGACCGCCGACAGCAGGAACGGCACCAGCACCGCCGACCGCCCGCCGCCACTCAATCCGCCTCCGATCGCGGGCCCGACATCGGCGAGCAGGAACTGTGCACCGAGCAGCGGCCCGAGCACCGTCCCCAGCGAGTTGAAGCCCTGGAGCAGGGTCAGCCGCGCCGCGGCGTTGCGACTCGGGCCGATCACCGTCACCACGGTGTTGGCGGCGATCTGGAGGAAGGTGATGCCGACCGACAGCAGCAGCAGCGCGGCGAGCACAGCCACGAAGCTGCGCGCTTCATGCGCGAAGGCGAAGCCGAGGCAGCCGGCGACCATCACCGCGAGGCCGGTCGCGATCGCGCGCATATAGCCGCTGCGCAGGATGAAGAGCGTCACCGGCATCGCGAACAGCAGATAGCTCGAATGGAAAGCGAGCTGGATCAGCATCGCCTGGGCATAATCGAGCCCGAGGGTCAGCCGCAGCCGCGGGACGAGCAAAGCGACCATCGACGTGAGGAAGCCACCGATGAAGAACACGCCGATCGACATGTTGAACAACGGTCTGGCGACATCGTCCTGGGGGTGGGCGGAAACTGACGGCACCCCGCTTTCTTATGGGGTCGCATAGCCATTGGATAGCCCGGTCACAAAATTTGACATCGATGTCAGACTCGGATTGACATCGATGTCAGACTCTGGCTTTTTAAGATCAAGCCCATTCACAGGGCATACAGGGAGGATCGTATGACGAGGCAATTTCTCGTCGCGAGCAGCGCGCTCGCGACTTCGCTTTTCTGCAGCAGCGCCGCCTTCGCACAGGCCGACACGCAGCCTGCCGCGGCCGATGTCCCGCAGGAGATCATCGTCACCGCCACGCGGCGCGAGACCACCCTGCAGAAGACCCCGATCGCGGTCTCGGCGTTCAGCCAGGCAACCCTCGACAAGCAGCAGGTCGGCAATGTCACCGATCTCGCGCGCTTCGTCCCCAGCCTGCAGTTCACCCAGCAGGGCGACCAGTCGGCGGTGCTGCTGACGCTGCGCGGCATCGGCAACGACAGCGCCTATACCGAGGTCGCCGATCCCGAAGTCGCGATCTATGTCGACGGCATCTATTCGCCGCGTTCGCAGGGTGCGTCGACCCTGTTCTACGATCTCGAGCGCGCCGAAGTGCTGCGCGGCCCGCAGGGCACGCTGTTCGGCCGCAACGCCACCGTCGGCGCGCTGAGCCTGGTGTCGGCCAAGCCGACCTTCGACAGCGTCCACGGCAATATCGAGGCGGTCGCCGGCAATTACAGCCGGTTCGGCGCGCGCGGCGCGATCAACCTGCCGGTCAGCGACACGCTCGCCTTCCGCGTCGCCTTCGTCACCGACCGCCATGACGGCTATGCCGATTTCCAGCCGGCCCCGGTCGTGCCGAACGTCGACAAGTCGGCCTATGTCACCAGCGGCAAGAAATATTATGCGCAGGACCAGCAGTCGGCGCGCGTTTCCATGCTGTTCAAGCCGAGCGAGAAGTTCCGCTGGTTCCTGAGCGCCGAGGGCTTCCTCGACCAGGGCGCGCCGGTGATCGCGCTGCTGCAGACCCCGCGCGCGGGCACCAAGCGCTGGTCGACGCTCAGCGACACCGCCCCCGACACCGATCGCTACTCGGTCGCGCTGCGCAGCACGATGGACTACAACATCACCGACAACGCACAGGTCAGCTATATCGCCGGCTTCTCGCGGATCGGCGGCAGCACCCAGACCGATGCCGATGCCGGCGCCCTGCCCCCGACCGGCGGCTTCGATCCGGTGACCGGGCTGCAGCTCTATCTCGGGGCGTTCGGCGAGAACCGCACGGTCAATTCGCGCTACGACTTCCAGAGCCACGAACTGCAGCTCAAGTCGACCGGCGACAACAAGATCGACTATATCCTCGGCGCCTATTATTCGCACGAGGTCAACAAGATCCGCTTCGACGTCGACCAGCGCGACGGCTATCGCGACGGTGCGACCCGCGCCTTCGTCGGCAGCTTCATCCAGGCGCATCGCCAGATCGACTCGCTCGCGGCGTTCGGCCAGGCGACCTATCATGTCAGCGATGCGATCCGCGTCACCGGCGGCCTGCGCTACACCAAGGACAAGAAGAAGGATGTCGGCGGCCGCAACGTCACCGCCTTCGGCTGCCCGACCCCGACCTCGCCGTCGTGCCGGGTCAACATCTTCGGCCAGTTCCCCCACGCGACCGCGGCCGAGCTGGTCGCCCTGCTCAACGCCCAGGGCGGCAATTTCTCGATCTCGAACAACGATGTGAAGGGCGACTGGGGCAAGCTCACCTATCTCGCCCGGGTCGACGCCGATCTCGCCGAAGGGCTGCTCGGCTATGCCAGCGTCAGCAGCGGCTTCAAGTCGGGCAACATCCAGGACGGCGGCCAGACCACCGATCCCGAATCGATCACCAATTTCGAGGCCGGCCTGAAGGCGCGCTTCCTCGATCGCCGGGTCACCCTGAACGTCGCGGGCTATTATTCGGACTTCAAGGGCTATCAGGTGAACCAGGTGGTCGCGACCCGCGATTCCGCCGGCAACACCATCGCCAGCCAGGTCGTCACCCAGAACGCCAAGGGCGCGACGGCTTATGGTCTCGAGGCCGAACTGGTCGCCAATCCGACCCCGGTCGACCATATCCAGCTGTCGGGCACGCTGCAGAAGACCAAGCTGAAGACGCTGCTGAGCATCGACGCGCGATTCGATGATTCGGCCAATGTCAGCGCGATCCGCGACCTCAAGGGCAACGAGCTGGCGCATGCCCCGCGCTTCTCGGGCACCGCGAGCTACGAGCATGATTTCGAGCTCGCCAATGGCGGCAAGATCTCGCCGCGCGCCGCGGTCCATTACGAGACCCACAGCTATTTGTCGTTCTTCAACGGCGATCGCACCAACCGCACCAACGCGGCGGGCCAGTCGGTCTATTATGGCAAGGGCTTCGACATGCAGAAGTCCTACACCCGCACCGACCTGGCGCTGCGCTACACCGCGCCCGAGGATCGCTACAGCGTCGAGGGCTTCGTCCAGAATGTCGAGAACGGGCATATCCGCACCAATGCCTCGACCTTCGGTCCGACCCGCTATGCGCCGGTGTTCCTGTCGAACCTCCAGCCGCCGCGCACCTGGGGCGTCCGGGTGAAGGCGAACTTCTAAACTCCCTCATCCAAGGAACCAGAGCATGGCGCGCATCGCCTCCCTCCTTTCGCGCCATGCTTTCTGTGCGACAGCGCGGTCCCCTCATCGCCTGTCGCACCTTTTCTTCGGCGCCCTGCTGGCCGGCTCGTCGCTCGCGACGGCCCGGCCGGCAGCCGCGCAGCAGGCTTCGGCTTCGAAAGCCGATGATGCCGCGGTGAAGCGGCGGGTCGACGCGCTGGTCAAGGCGATGACGCTTCAGGAGAAGCTCGGCCTCGTCCATGGCTATTTCCCGCCCAAGGCGAAGGTCGCGGCACAGCTCAAGATGATCCCGTCGGCGGGCCATGTCCCCGGCATAAGCCGGCTCGGCATCCCGACGCTGCGCGAGAGCGATGCGAGCCTCGGCGTCGCCAACCAGATCGAGCAGCGCAAGGGCGACGTCGCCACCGCCTTGCCCGCGGGGCTGGCGATCGCGGCGACCTTCGATCCCGGCCTCGCCTATCGCGGGGGGGCGATGATCGGATCGGAGGCGCGCGCCAAGACCTTCAACGTGCTGCTCGCCGGCGGGGTCAACCTGACCCGCGATCCGTGGAACGGGCGCAATTTCGAATATTTCGGCGAGGACCCGCTGCTGTCCGGGATCATGGCCGGCGAGGCGATCCGCGGGGTCGAGAGCAACCATATCGTCTCGACGGTCAAGCATTTCGCGCTCAATGCGCAGGAAACCGGGCGGATGGTGCTCGACGCGCGGATCGATCCCGTGGCCCTGCGCGAAAGCGACCTGCTCGCCTTCGAGATCGCGATCGAGCGCGGCCGGCCCGGGTCGGTGATGTGCGCCTACAACAAGGTCAATGGCGACTGGGCGTGCGAGAACGACCATCTGCTCAACCAGGTGCTCAAGCGCGACTGGGGCTATAAGGGCTGGGTAATGTCCGACTGGGGCGCGGTCCATTCGACCGAGAAGGCCGCGCTCGCCGGGCTCGACCAGCAATCGGGCCAGGAGCTCGACAGCGCCTTGTTCTTCGACGAGCCGTTCGCCAAGGCGGTCGCCGCGGGCAAGATCCCGCCGGCGCGGCTCGACGACATGGTCCGCCGCATCCTGCACGGCGTGGTCGCGAGCGGGCTGATCGACGATCCGGTCCCCGCCAGTCCGCAACCGATCGACTATGCCGCGCATGCCCGGGTCGCGCAGCAGACCGCCGAAGCCGGCATGGTGCTGCTCAAGAATGACGGCGGGCTGCTGCCGGTCGCGAAGACGGCCCGCAAGATCGTGCTGATCGGCGCGCATGCCGATGTCGGGGTGCTGTCGGGCGGCGGATCGTCACAGGTCCGCTCGGTCGGCGGCGCGCCGGTCGAGATCCCGCTGACCAAAGGCGCCGCCGCCTCGTTCGCGCGGGTGACCTGGCATGCCTCGTCCCCGCTCGCGGCGCTGCGCGCGGCGCTGCCCGGGGCGACGATATCCTATGTCGATGGCAGCGATCCCATAGCAGCAGCGACGGCGGCGCGCGACGCCGATCTGGCGATCGTCTTCGCCTGGCAGTGGCAGACCGAGGCGCAGGATGCCGAGACGCTGGCGCTGCCCGACCGGCAGGACGCACTGATCGACGCGGTCGCCGCCGCCAACAGGCGGACCCTGGTGGTGCTCGAGACCGGCGGCCCGGTGGCGATGCCATGGATCGGGCGGGTGCCGGCGGTGCTGCAGGCCTGGTATCCGGGCCAGCGCGGCGGCGAGGCGATCGCCAACATCCTGACCGGCGCGGTCAACCCGTCGGGCCGGCTGCCGATCAGCTTCCCGGTTCGCGCCGACCAGGCGCCGCGCCCGGCCCCGCTGGGGCTCGCCGCGCTGAAGGCGGTCGAGGCGCGCGAGGCCGCCGGCGACAAGAGCGCGAAGCTCGCCTCCTTCCCGGTAGATTATCCCGAAGGCGCCAATGTCGGCTATCGCTGGTACCAGGCGACCGATCGCAAGCCGCTGTTCGCGTTCGGCCATGGCCTGTCCTACACCGGCTTTCGCTACGCCAATCTGCAGGTGACGGGCGGCGCGACGCTGTCGGTCAGTTTCGACGTCACCAATGACGGCCGGGTCGCGGGCGACGATGTGCCGCAGCTCTATGTCCAGCCGGCGGGGCGCGCGCAGACCTATCGGCTCGCCGGCTGGTCGCGGCTGCATCTGGCACCCGGCGAGACGAAGCGGGTGACGATCGCCGCCGAACCGCGGACGATCGCGCGCTTCGATCCGGCGAGCGGGTGGCGGCGCGATGCCGGCGCCTATGCGGTCGCGATCGGCCATTCGGCCGAGGATCGGCCGCTGACCGGACAGGCGACGCTCGACGCGGCGCGGATGGCGCCGTGATGTTCATAAAACGCAGCCCGTCGCCCCGGCCTTGTGCCGGGGTCCATGGCTGGTGCGTCAGGCGGGACGTTTTCCGAATGATGCGGCGCCAAGCCATCCACGGCGGCTCCTGTGGCGAGAGCCATGGACCCCGCAACAAGTGCGGGGCGACGAAAGGGGCGGATCTTACAAGGAGCGCCGCGCCCGCATCCAGGAAGGCCACCGCATGCCGCTGACGTCGCCGCCGCCGCCCTCCCCCGACACGCGCGCGACCGGCCCCGTCGCCGATCTGCGCTGGTTCGTGTTCGCGCTGTTCTTCATCTTCGGCGGGATCACCAGCCTCAACGACGTGCTGATCCCCAAGCTCAAGCAGCTGTTCGAACTCTCCTATGCCGAGGCGATGCTGGTGCAGTCGGCGTTCTTCGTCGCCTATTTCCTGGTGTCGCTGCCGGCCGCCGCACTGGTCCAGCGGCTCGGCTATATGCGGACCGCGGTGGTCGGGCTGCTGACGATGACCGCGGGCTGCCTGTTGTTCATCCCGGCCTCGGCATCGGGACTGTTCGTCACCTTCCTCGCGGCGCTGTTCGTGCTCGCCGCCGGGATCACGATCGTCCAGGTCGTCGCCAATCCGCTGATCTCGATGCTCGGATCGCCCGACAGCGCGCATAGCCGGCTGACCTTCGCGCAGGCGTTCAATTCGCTGGGCACCACCATCTTCCCCTATGTCGGGGCGATCCTGATCCTCGGCGCGATCCCGGCGATCGAGGCGGGCCTGTCCGATGCGGCGCGCGCGGCGCTGCGTGCGCAGGAGACGCGGGTGATCGACCACACCTATCTCGGCCTCGCGCTCGCGCTGCTGCTGGTCGCGGCGATGGTGTGGCTGCGGCGCGACCGGCTGCGCGAGGAACGCGGGCCGTCGGTCCCCCTGCTCGGCTCGTTCGACCTGTTCCGGCGCCCGCGCTTCGCCTTCGGCACGCTCGGCATCTTCCTCTATGTCGGTGCCGAGGTCGCGATCGGCAGCATGCTGGTCGCCTGGCTGATGCAGGCCGACACGATGGGCCTCGCCGCCACCGCCGCCGGTCAGCGGGTCGCGCTCTATTGGGGCGGGGCGATGGTCGGTCGCTTCGTCGGCGCCTGGCTGCTGCGCCGTTACCCGCCGAGCCTGGTGCTCGCGGCCGCGGCGCTGACCGCGATCGCGCTGCTCGCGGTCGCCGGCCTCACTGCCGGGACGATCGCCGGGATCGCGCTGGTCGCAGTCGGGCTGTTCAACTCGATCATGTTCCCGACGATCTTCTCGCTCGCCAGCGAAGGGCTCGGCCGGCGCGCCTCGGAAGGGTCGGGGCTGATCTGCATGGCGATCGTCGGCGGCGCGATCGTGCCGCTGCTCGCCGGGGCGATCGCCGATGCCGCGAGCCTGCGCGCTGCGCTGATCGCGCCTGCTCTATGCTATGCCGGGATCGCGCTGTTCGGCCGCTATTGCCGCGCGCACCCGGTGCTTGCCGAACCCCTTATCCCCTAGACGCCAGACGGCGACCGGAGACCAACATGACCCGCTTCCTCCCGCGCGCGGCGCTCGGCACCCTCGCCATTTGCCTGCTGGCGAACGGGCTCAGCGCCCAATCGGCGGACCTGTCGCCGGTCGCGCATCCCGAACTCTGGCCGGCGGTGAAGGCCGGGCCGCCGCGCGATCCGGCGATCGAGAAAAGGATCGACGCGCTGATGGCGCGGATGTCGCTGCGCGACAAGGTCGGCCAGATCATCCAGGTCGACATCGGCAGCATCACCCCCACCGACGTCGTCGACTGGAAGATCGGATCGGTGCTCAACGGCGGCAATTCGGGGCCCTATGGCGACGAGCTGGCGCCGCCAGCGAAATGGCTCAAGCTCGCCGACGAATATTATGATGCGTCGATGAAGCGCACCGACGACGCCCCGCGCATCCCGATCATCTGGGGGACGGATTCGGTCCACGGCAACAACAACATCGTCGGCGCGACGCTGTTTCCGCACAATATCGGGCTGGGCGCGATGCGCGACCCCGACCTGGTCCGCAAGATCGGCGAGGTGACCGCCGCCGAGACCGCCGCCGCCGGGCTCGACTGGACCTTCGCGCCGACGCTGGCGGTGGTGCAGGACGATCGCTGGGGCCGCACCTATGAAAGCTATTCGGAGGAGCCCGAGATCGGGGTCGGCTATGCGACCGCGATGATCGAGGGGGTGCAGGGCAAGCTCGGCACCAAGGCGTTCCTCGCCCCCGACCATCTGATCGCGACCACCAAGCATTTCCTGGGCGACGGCGGCACCGGCGGCCGCGACCAGGGCGACACGCGGGTGCCCGAGACGGTGCTGCGCGACGTCCATCTCGGCGGCTATCCGGCCGCGCTCGAGGCGGGCACCCAGTCGGTGATGGCGTCCTTTTCGAGCTGGAACGGGGTCAAGATGAGCGGCAACAAGAGCCTGCTCACCGATGTGCTCAAGGGCCGGATGGGGTTCGACGGCTTCGTGATCGGCGACTGGAACAGCCATGGCCAGGTGCCGGGCTGCACCAACGAGAGCTGCGCCGCGGCGATCGACGCGGGCATGGACATGTTCATGTATTCGGGACCCGACTGGAAGAAGCTCTACGAGAACACGCTGGCGCAGGTGCAGTCGGGCGCGATCCCGGCGGCGCGGCTCGACGATGCGGTGCGCCGGATCCTGCGGGTCAAGCTGCGCGCGGGGACGTTCGACCGCGGCCGCCCGTCGTCGCGGATGCTGGCGGGCAAGATGGAGCTGGTCGGCGCCCCCGATCATCGCGCGATCGCCCGCCAGGCGGTGCGCGAGTCGCTGGTGCTGCTCAAGAATGAGGGCGGGATATTGCCGCTCAAGCCGCAGGCGAACATCCTCGTCGCCGGCGAGGGCGCCGACAGCATCAGCCAGCAGGCCGGCGGCTGGACGATCACCTGGCAGGGCACCGGGGTCACCAACAAGGATTTCCCGCACGCCCAGTCGATCTGGTCGGGGATCGACGAGGCGGTGCGCGCCGCCGGCGGCACCGCCACCCTCTCGCCCGACGGATCGTTCGCGAAGAAACCCGATGCCGCGATCGTGATATTCGGCGAACAGCCTTATGCCGAGTTCAAGGGCGACCGCCCCAATCTCGAATATAGTCCCGAGGACAAGTCCGACCTCGCGCTGCTGCGCAAGCTCAAGGCTGCGGGCGTCCCCGTGGTCGCGGTCTTCCTGTCGGGCCGGCCGCTGTGGGTGAATGCCGAGCTCAACGCCTCGGACGCGTTCGTCGCCGCCTTCCTGCCCGGCAGCGAGGGCGGCGGGGTCGCCGACATGCTGTTCCGCAAGCCCGACGGCGGCATCGCCCAGGATTTCCGCGGCACGCTGAGCTTCAGCTGGCCCAGGCGCCCCGACCAATATGCGCTCAACCGGCGCGATCCCGGTTATGACCCGCTGTTCGCTTATGGCTATGGGCTGAGCTATGCCAAACCCGGCCATGTCGCGACGCTCGACGAGGCGCGGCCGGCCGGCATGGCGCGCGCGGCGATCGACAAATTCTTCGCGCGCGGGCGGCTGCCCGACGGCTGGACGATGACGTTCGGCGGCGGCGTCACCGCCAAGGGCACCGATCGCCGGGCGCAGGAGGATGCGCGCGCGCTGAGTTGGACCGGCGCCGGCGAGGTGCGGATCGCGCCCGGAGCGGCGGTCGATTTCGATCGCGAGACCAATGGCGAACTCAGCCTGGTGATGGAATATCGGGTCGACCAGCCGGCGGCGGGCTCCACCGCGCTGGGCGTCGCGACCGCGAAGGGCGTCACCACCGTTCCCATTACCCGCACGATCGCCGCCGCTGCGCCGGGCCAGTGGACCAGCATCGCGGTGCCGCTCAAATGCTTCGCGGCGCGCGGTGCCGCGATGAAGGCGCTGACCGCGCCGTTCCTGCTGTCGTCGACCGGCCGGCTGGGGCTGTCGGTCTCGGACGTCCGGCTCGATTATGTGTCGATGCCGATGGACCAATGCGGCGATTGAGGCGGCGGTCTTGAATCATACGCGCATTGAGCGTATATGAATTCCCGTCGGCATCAGGCCGGCACGGGCGCCTCGCCGATATGGGGGCGGAGACAGATATGACGATCGCCCGCAGCGCATCCGCGCGCGCCATCGCCGGGACAGGGCCGGCCATCCTCGCTTCTTGTGCGGGGGAGCGCTGAACGATGGCCGATATGAACAATCTTCCCACCGCTGCCGATCCGCTGCGTCATACCGAGATCATCGGCATGGCGCTGACCGTGCGCCCCGATGCCGGCGCGAACCGCCAGCGGCTCCATGCGCTGCTCGACAGCGTCGATGGCTGCCAGAGCGCCCATGCCGATCCGTTCATTCTTGCCCGCGATATCGCCGAGCTGCTCACCGATCTGGCGCGCGGGGTTTCCCCGCGTTAGTGCTGGGGGCGATGGCAAATCACCCCAATCGTTCCAGCGCCGCTCCCTCGGCCGCCCGCAACCCCAGCCCGGACGAGATCCGCGCGCTGCGCGAAGCATCGGGGCTGACCCAGAGCGAGGCCGCCGAGCTGGTGCACAGCAATTTGCGGAGCTGGCAGCAATGGGAGGCCGAGCCCGACACCCCGGGCCACCGCCGGATGCACCCCGCCTTCTGGGAATTGTTCCGGATCAAGCTTACGCTCATTGCGCGTTGAGCTTTCCCGGGATCGGTCGGCTTAATCCTTCGTCATGCTGAACGTGTTTCAGCATGACGAAGAAGAGGTCAGTAGGTCACATAATAATCCTTGGGGAAATCCTCACCCGCGAAGGCCTTTTTCGAGGTCCAGGGCAAAGGCGCGCTGGTCCAGTAGCTGTCCTGCGCGGGCAGGCCGAGCGCGAGCAGGCTTTCGGCGGCGAGATACATGCTGCCGGCGTTCGAATACCAGTCGGCGAGCTTCGGCTGGTGGCCGGTGAAGCCGATCGTCAGATAGCCCTTGGCGTCGAAGTTCGACGGGAAGCGGAACACCGCCCTTTGCGCGGCGACGGTCGCGGCGCGGATCTGGCCTTCGGGCAGGGTCTTGGGCAGCAGCTTGCGCAGCGCGAGCAACCCCAGCGGCTGGAACACCGCGGTGCGATAGGTGAGCGAACGGCCGATCGGGGCATAGCTGCCGTCGGGGGCGACCAGCCGTTCGAGATGCTCGCCCATGCGCTGCATCCGCTTGTTGGCCTGGTCGAGCAGCTCGGCGGCATTGAGGCTGTTGAACGACGCCTTGGTCGCGACCAGCACTTCGAGGATCTCGACCAGCATGGTGTGGATCACATAGGAGCCATAATGGTCGAAGTGGAAGCGCGGCCCGTCGGCATACCAGCCGTCGCCGACATACCATTCGTTGACCTTGCGCACCGCCAGATCGATGCGGACCGGATCCCATTGCTCGCCGATCGACAGCAGGAACGCCTCGTTCATCGCCGCGAACAGCAGCCAGTTGGTGTAGGGCGGCGACACCCGGCGCAGCCCTTTCAGCTCCTCGATCACCCGCTGCCTGGTCTTGGCGTCGAGCGGCTCCCAGAGCTGTTTGGGCGCGCGCAGGAACGCGTTGCTGTAATAGGCCGAGTCGACCAGCGCCTGCGCCTCGCTGCGCCACAGCAGATAATCGGGGCTCGCCGGGTCGACCGAATGGGCGAAGCTGGCGAGCGCCTGCTGGCGCAGCGTCGCCCGCGCACGGCCCTCGGGCGTCGCATCGTCGGGCAGCGCCAGCCAGGGGGCGATCCCCGACATCAGCCGGCCGAACGCCTCGAGATAGGCGACCTTGGGGTTGCGGCCGTCCCAGGTCGGGCTGAGCTCAGGCGCGAACGTCGCCTGGAGCCGGCCCTCGGCCATCGGCGCGAGCACCGGCGTCGCCATTCGGATCAGCAGGTCGAGCATATAGGCGCGGTCGTTGCCGGGGGCGGGCGCGGCGCGCGGCGCCGCGTCGGCCTCGCGCGCGGTCGAGAGGGCCAAGGCGCCGGCGCCGACGGCCCCGGCGAGGAAATGACGACGTTCCATGCGAATGTCCTGTTCAGAAGCTGTTGAGGTCAGCGCGCCTGCTTGGCCGCCGCGTTGAAATCGACCGGTTCGGCCGCCGCGGCGCGATCCCAGTCGGCGCGGGTACGGATGCCGCCGATGCCGCGGCTCCAGGCCGAGCCCGAATAATAGACGAACGGCTTGCCGGGCATGACCCGGAGCACGACCAGATGATTGTCATAATCGTCGCGGACATCGGCGATCATCGCCGGATCGACCCGGAGCGCGATCCCCATCGTGCCGTGGGCGGGATCCTCGGCACCCCAGAAGGACAGCACGCCCTTGGCGCGATCGACGGTGAGCTGGCCGCCCTCCCCGGTCGCGCGCTTGCCGATGCCGATGCCGATCAGCAGCGGCCCCGGTCTGTCCGAGCGGATCGTCGAGATCATCCGGGTGAAGCTGGTGCCCATCGGCAGGCGGAAATGGCGGGTCTCCCACACCTTGCGGTCGACCCCGACCGGCCAGGGGGCATAGTCGACCTCGAACTCGGCGGCGTCGGGGCCGTTCTTGAGGATGCGGTGGGCGACGAAGTTGCGCGAGGTCCACAGCTTGTTGTCCTGCCAGACCCCGAGCCCGCCATCGCCGCGGCCGGTGCCGACATTGTAGAAGTCCATGCCCTCGCCGTGAAAGGCGTGCTGGTCGCCGCTGCGCAGCTGGCGGTCGGCGAACGGCCAGGGGACGGTCTTGCCCCAGGCGTCGATGCCCGATCCCGACGGCGGCTCATAAGCCTCGAGCGCATGGCCGTAGATGCGGTGCGCGGTGCGGTCATTCTCCCACAGCAGGTCGTCATAGCGATAGTCGGCGAGCAGCGCCGCGGCGCGCGGGGTCTTGTCGGCGGCGGGCGGCAGCGGCTTTTCGACCTTGGGCAGCACGACCTGCTGCTCCTGGGCGATCGCGACCCCGCCGACCAGCGCCGCCATGGCGCCGGCGGCGACGAGGCCGGTCCGGGCGCGGCTCATCGCAGCGCCTCCGCGGCGGCGGGGCTCGCCTGGGCGATGTCGGTGCCGGCGCCGGCGAAGGGCACCAGCGTGAAGCTATAGCTGAGGGGTTTGAGCGGGATGCGATAGGCGGGCAAGGGCCGCCCGCCCGCATCCCAGTTGTTGTCGCCGCCGACCCCGGCCTGAACCGCGTCAATCATAAGGGATACCTCGTCATGGGGAATGATGTCGCTGCTCCGCCGCGTACCCGGCGGGCGGCGCGACAGATCGGCATAGGGAAAGGCGAGCGCATTGACCGACAGCGGAGCGTCGCCGACGATGCGCACCCCGCCCTGCTCGCCGCGGGCAAGCTCCATCCAGCGGACGTCGACCTTGTTGCCGCTTTCCTGGGGCCGCATATAATCATGATATTGATCGGCGATCCGGCCGCGCCACAGCCCTATCGCGGCGCCGGTCTTGCGGTCCTGATAGCTTTCGTGCGGGCCGCGCCCATACCATTCGACCATGTCGAACGCCGACGGGCCGCTGAAAGCGAGGCCGATGCGCAGCGGATCGGGCAGATCCGCCCTGAGCGGGGTGAAACTGCCCGCGACCGCGACGCTGCCGTCGGCGGCCATGACATAGCGGGTGACGAAGCGCGCGGCGCCCGATCCGACCGCATAGCGGATCGTCACCTCGGCGCGGCCCTCGGCGAGCCGCCTCGTCTCGATGCCTTCGACGACGCGTTCGGCCGATGCCGCCTTCCACACGCCATGGTTCGCCTCGACCCCGGTGCCGATGTCGTTGTCGATCAAAGCCCGGTAGAAATTCGGCGCGCCGCCCCTGAGCAGCAGCCGGCCGCCCGACGCATAGGAATCGACCAGTCCGGTCTTGCGGTCGAGCCGCAGTTCGGCGGTGCCCGCGCTCAGCCGGACGACGTCGCCGCGGCTTTCCAGCGCGACCGTACCGGCGACCGCGACCTTCGTCGGGCCGGGCTCGCGGCCGAGCACGAACTGCTCCCAGCCGATAACGCTGCCCGCCTCGACCGCCGCTATGGTCCCCGCCTTCGCGCGCGCCGCGATCGTCAGCACATATTCGGCGCCCGGCTTGCGCGGCATCGACGGCAGCGCGACCCGGACGCTGCCTTGGCCATGTGCCGGCACGTCGGCGACCTGAAGCGCGCCGCTCGCGACCTTCACCCCGTCCTCGAGCAGGTCGAAGCCGAAATCATAGCCGTCGAGCCCGGCGAAATCCTGGCGGTTGATCACCCGCACCGTCCCGCTCGCCGGGTCGTAGCCCTCGAACTGGATCGGCGCATAGACCTTGCGCAGTTCGAACAGCTGCGGATTGGGGGTGCGGTCGGACTGGTTCAGGCCGTCGCCGAATTCGATGTCACCCCCGGGATTGGGGCCATATTCGCCGCCGGTGCCCCAATAACGCTTGCCGTCGGCGGTGGTGCGGAACATCGACTGGTCGACCCAGTCCCAGACGAAGCCGCCCTGCAGCCTGTTCGGATGGGCGTAGATCGCGTCCCAATAATCCTTGAGATTGCCGCCCGAATTGCCCTGCATATGGGCATATTCGCACTGGATCATCGGCTGCCTGAACGACCCGTTGGTCGCATAATCGACCATCTTGGCGACGCTGTCGTACATCGGAGCATAGATGTCGGCATAGTCGTTGGGGCGGTGATCGGAGACGCCCGGCCAGGTGCCCCAGCCGAGATAGGAGACCAGCCGGTCGGGATCGCGCGCCTTAACCGCCGCGGCAGCATGGGCGAAGGTCGGGCCGATCCCGGCCTCGTTGCCGAGCGACCAGAAGATGATCGACGGATGATTCTTGTCGCGCTCGACCATGTTGGTCACCCGCGACACATGCGCCGCCTCCCAGGCCGGGTCGAAGCCGAGCTGGTACTGGCCGCGCAGCTCGGGATGCTTGTTCGACCAGTCCATATATTCATGGCTCTCGATATTGGCCTCGTCCATCACATAGAGGCCATAGCGATCGGCAAGTTCGTAGAGACGCGGGTCGTTCGGATAATGCGAGGTGCGCAGCGCGTTGATATTGGCGCGCTTCATCAGCTGGATGTCGCGCTCCATCGATTCGAGCGAGATGACATGGAAGGTCTCGGGATCATGTTCGTGGCGGTTGACCCCGCGGATCGTGATCGGCCGGCCGTTGACCGTGACGAGCCCGTCCTGGATCGCGACGGTGCGGAAGCCGATCCGGCTCCAGGTCGACTGGATGATCGCGCCCCTGGCGTCGTAGAGTTCGACCAGCAGCATGTAGAGGTACGGGGTCTCGGCGGTCCAGGGCTTCACCCCGGGCAGCGTCCCCTTGAGGGTGACGCTCCGTTCGGCGCTGCCCGCCACGACCGGCTGCGACAGTTCGAGCACCGGCCGGTCGCCGTCGAGCAGCACCGCGCGGGCGGTGGTCGCGGCGGTCGACGGGGTCACCGCCATGTCGACCGCGAGGGTGCCGTCGCGATAGCGCGCATCGAGCCCGGCATGGACGAAGAAGTCGCGGACCCGGGTCGGCGGGGCCGCCATCAGGAAGACCTCGCGCTCGATCCCCGACACCCGCCAGAAATCCTGGTCCTCGAGATAGGAGCCGTCGGACCAGCGATAGACCTGGATCGCGACGACGTTGCGTCCGGCATGCATCCAGCGGGTGACGTCGAACTCGGACGGCAGCTTGCTGTCCTCCGAATAGCCGACCTTCTGGCCGTTGACCCAGACATTATAGGCCGAGCCCGCGGCGCCGATGTGGAGGATGATGTCCTGTCCCTGCCACGAAGCGGGCAGATCGACGTCGCGGCGATAGGAGCCGACCGGGTTGGTTGCGTGGGGGATCAGCGGGCGGTTCGCCGGAAACGGATAGATGATGTTGTTGTAGCGCGGCTGGTCATAGCCTTCGGTCTGCCAGTCGGCGGGCACCTTGATCGGCTTCCAGCCCGACACGTCATAATCGGGTTTCTCGAAGCCGACCGGAAGCCTGTCGGCGTCGGGCGAGAAGGCGAAGCTCCAGGTGCCGCTCAGCAGCATGAAGCGATCGGATTTGGTGCGGTGGCCGGCGATCGCCCTGGCGCGGCTTTCGAACGGGAAGCCGGTCGCGCGCGCCGGTTCCTTGCCGCGCGCGAAAATAGCAGGATTCTCCCAGTCGGGGCGATCGACCGAGACCTGCGGCTGGATCGGCGCGACCGGCGCGAAATCGGCGGCCGGCGCGGCGGAAGCGAGGCTCGCGACGAGCGCAGTGGCGACCATCAGCCGGGACGAAACCATCGGGATCCCCAAAATTGCCGGCCAGCGGCGCGGAAGAAAACCGAGCGAAGGCGGCGCCCATGGCGCGATACCGTTGCTGACCCTCTCCCGTCCCAAAGGGCCGGATCGACCTGTTTGGCCGTTCATGATACACCGAGACTATATTTTGGAGATTCGTATGACAAGTGGCCTTCGTATGTCGGCCGAATCGTCGAAGCGGGATGAGATGGGGGAAGAGCCGAAGCCGGCGCGCGGACCGTCGCTGACCGACGATCTGTTCGCGAAGCTCGAACAGCGGATCGTGTCGGGCGCGATGGCGCCGGGGTCGCGCCTGCCCACCCAGAAGGATATCGCCCAGACCGAGAATGTCAGCCGCACCGTGGTGCGCGAGGCGGTCGCGCGGCTCGAGGCCAAGGGGCTGACCACGTCGCGCCAGGGATCGGGGGTGTTCGTCGCCGAAAACGCGCCCTACCAGGCGTTCCAGGTCACCCGCGACGAGCTCGCCGAGCTGGCCGACGTGATCAAGCTGCTCGAGATGCGACTCGCCGTCGAGACCGAGATGGCGGCGCTGGCCGCGGCGCGGCGCACCACCGCGGATATCGGCGATATCCAGGAGGCGCTGCAGCGGATCAGCGACGTCAGCAAGGATCCGATCCAGGCGGCGCGCGCCGACGGCGCCTTCCACCTGGCGATCGCCCGCGCGACCCAGAATGATTATTATGCGCGGCTGATCGACTTTCTCGGCGTCCGGCTGGTGCCGCCGCGCAACCTCTATCTGCGCGACCAGCCCGAAGAAGCTCATGACAGCTATTCCGACCTGGTCCGCCAGGAACATTATGCGATCGTCGACGCGATCATCCGCATGGACCCGACCCGCGCCCGCGAGGCGGCGCGCCACCATATGCAGGAAAGCCTCAGCCGCCACTCGCAACTGAGCGCGACCGCACGGCTGCGCGACCGGGCCGGCTGACCCGCGCTTCGCGGATTGACCCAAGCCGCCAGATTTGTATGATAACCTGACCGCGACCGGCTAAAGCCTCCGCGGCCAGGGAGAGGATGATGGACGATCGGTTGCGCCGGCGGCGCCGGACCATAAGGCCCATGCCGCGATGACCGCCGACGATCGGCTGATCGCCGGGGCTGCGCGCCGCGCCGGCCGCTATCGCTGGACGATCTGCGGGCTGTTGTTCGCGGCCACCGCGATCAACTATATCGACCGCCAGATGATCGGGGTGCTCAAGCCCGTGCTCCAGGCCGATCTCGGCTGGCGCGAGAGCGAATATGCCGACATCGTCTTCTGGTTCCAGGCGGCCTATGCGGTCGGCTATCTCGGCATCGGCCGGTTCATGGACGTCGCCGGCGCCCGCTTCGGCTATGCCGCCGCCTTCGCCTTCTGGACGCTCGCGCATATGGCGCATGGGCTGGTCCACAGCGTCACCCAGTTCGCGATGGTCCGCTTCGCGCTCGGCATCGGCGAGTCCGGCAATTTCCCCGCCGGCCTGAAGGCGGTCGCCGACTGGTTCCCGCAGCGCGAGCGCGCGCTGGCGGTCGGCATCTTCAACGCCGGCGCCAATATCGGCGCGATCGTCACCCCGCTGCTCGTCCCCGCGATCGCGCTGTCCTATGGCTGGCGCGCCGCCTTCGTCGCAACCGGCGCGTTCAGCATCCTCTGGCTGATCGCCTGGCTGGCGATCTATCGCCGCCCCGAGGAACAGAAGCGGGTCGGCCCCGAGGAGTTGGCGCTGATCCGCAGCGATCCGGTCCAGCCCGCCGGGCATCTGCCGTGGCGGCGGCTGTTTTCGGTGCGCGAGACCTGGGCCTATGCGGTCCCCAAATTCCTGACCGATCCGATCTGGTGGATGTTCCTGTTCTGGCTGCCCGACTTCCTCGGCAAGCGCTACGGGCTCGACCTCAAGAGCTTCGGGCCGCCGCTGGTGGCGATCTACATATTGTCCGACGCGGGCAGCGTGATCGGCGGCTGGGTGTCGTCGCGGATGCTGCGCGCCGGCCGCACCGCCAACGCCGCGCGCAAGCTGACGATGCTCGGTTGCGCGATCGCGGTGCTGCCGATCGTCACCGTCCAATATATCGATTCGCTATGGGTGGCGGTGCTGCTGATCGGCCTCGCCACCGCCGGCCACCAGGCCTTTTCGGCCAATCTGCTGACGCTGCCGTCCGACCTGTTCCCGCGTGCGGCAGTGGGGTCGGTGGTCGGGATCGGCGGCACCGCCGGCGCGATCGGCGGCATGCTGATCGCCAAGTTCGTCGGCTATGTGCTCGACCTGTCGGGCAGCTACGCGCCGATCTTCGCGGTCGCCGGCGGCGCCTATCTGGTCGCGCTGCTCGCGCTCCATCTGCTCAGCCCGACCTTGTCGCCCACCACATCGGGGCTCGACCCGTCCCAACCTGCCGGGGAACCATCATGAAGCTCATCTCTGCCGCGCTGCTTGCCACCGCATCGTTCGCGGCCATGCCCGCGATCGCAGCCCCCGCCCCCAGGGCCGCCAGCGCCGAGGCGCGCGATGCGATCACGCTCGCGACCCGGCTCGCCCAATGGCAGCTCGCCCGACTGACCGACGGCCAGCACGTCTCGCGGGTGACCACCGAGACCAAGAACCCGCGCGCCTGGGAACAGGCGGTGTTCTGGGTCGGAATGACCGCGCTCGCCGATGCCGGCGCGCCGCCGGCGATCGCCGATGCGGTGACGGCGATGGGCCGGTCGAACCAGTGGCTGCCGGCGCGCCGCCCCTTCCATGCCGACGACCTGGTGATCACCCAATCCTATCTGTGGTCCGCCAAACATGGCGCCGGGGCCGAGGCGGCGGCGCCCACCCGCAAGGCGTTCGACTATATCCTCGCCAACCCGCCGCGGGTCGGGCTCGCCTTCTACCAGCCACCCGAGGGCTATGACGGCACCGAATGCCTGACCCGGTGGTGCTGGTGCGACGCGCTGTTCATGGCGCCGCCGGCGATGATCGAGCTGTCGCGCCAGACCGGCGACCGCCGCTACCGCGATTATGCGATGAAGGAATATTGGGCGACCACCGACTTCCTGTTCGACCCCGCCGAGCATCTTTTCTACCGCGACAGCCGCTTTTTCGAGCGGCGCGACGAGCAGAAGCGCAAGCAATTCTGGAGCCGCGGCAATGGCTGGGTGTTCGCCAGCATGGCGCGGATCATCCCGCTGCTCGAAAAGGGCAGCGCCGACCGCCGCCGGATGGAGGCGCTGTTCGTCGAGATGGCGACGAAGCTGAAGACGCTGCAAAAGCCCGACGGCTATTGGTCGCCCTCGCTGCTCGCGCCCGAGGATTCGCCGCCGGAATCGAGCGGCACCGGCTTCTACACCTATGGCATGGCCTGGGGCATCGAGGCCGGGCTGCTCGACCGCGCCGCCTATCGGCCGGTGGTCGACCGCGGCTGGGCCGCGCTCAAGCGCTCGATCCAGCCCGACGGCCGGCTCGGCTGGGTCCAGCAGGTCAGCGACCAGCCCGAGAAGGTCGAGCCGACCGACACCCAATATTATGGCGTGGGGGCGTTCCTGCTCGCCGCGACCGCGGTCGCCAGGCTCGACTGAGCCGTTCCCGCCCCGCGGCGACCTCCCCCCTGAAGCAGCCGAACGTCCCATCGGAGAAGCGCGTGTTCGAAAAAACCTATTATGCCACCCATCCGACGATGATGGACGGCGCCTCCAACGAGGATCTGCGCGACCGCCACCTCGTCGGCGGGCTGTTCCGCCCCGGCGAGATCGTGCTCAACTACTCGCATGGCGAGCGCTTCATCATCGGCGGCGCGGTGCCCGCAGGCGCGCCGCTCGCGCTGCCGCGCCAGAGCGAGCCGGCAAGCGCGGCGGGCCATTCGCTGCTCGAACGGCGCGAGCTCGGCATCGTCAATATCGGCGCCGGCGAAGGCCGGGTCGTCGTCGACGGAGAGACGATCGTCCTCGCCAAATATGAATCGCTCTATGTGCCGATGGGATCAGTCGAGGTCAGCTTCGCCGGCGACGGCGCGCGCTTCTATCTGCTGAGCGTTCCCGCCCACAAGGCATTCCCGCTGCGCAAGCTGACGCTCGCCGACGCCAATCCGATGCAGCGCGGCAGCCTCGAACAGTCGAACGAGCGCAACATCTACCAGCTGATCCTGCCGCACACCTGTGCCAGCGCCTCGCTGTGCCTCGGCATGACCCTGCTCAAGCCGGGCAGCGTCTGGAACACGATGCCACCGCACGTCCATGAGCGCCGCTCGGAGATCTATCTCTATTTCGACCTCGAGGAGAGCGACCGCGTCTTCCATTATATGGGCCAGCCCGACGCGCTGCGGCACATCGTCATGAAGAATGAGGAGGTGGTGATCTCGCCGCCCTGGTCGGTCCATATGGGATCGGGGACCCGCGCCTACAGCTTCATCTGGGCGATGGCGGGCGAGAATCTCGATTATGAGGATATGGATGTGCTGGATATCTGCCAGCTGTGCTGACTTAGGCGGGCGCCTTCCCTTTCGGCGTCCGATCGGGCGCGGGCTTCGGTCCGCGCCCTTTTTGTGTCTGCTCCCCGTCGCTCCGGCCTCCGCCGGAGCGACGGGTGGGGTTATGCCTGCGCCCAAACAAAAAGGGGCGCGTCCCGAAGGACGCGCCCCAGTAAGGAGAGGGGGAGAACCCCTGGGGATGTGGATCAGAAGCTGTAGCTGGCGCGCACCCCGCCATAGCGGAAGAAGTCGCGGGGCAGATAGCTCTGGGTGGCGATGGCGTTACCCTGATTGCCCGCCGAGTTCGCCAGGTTCGAATAATATTGCTTGTCGAACACATTGTTGAGGAAGGCGACCAGTTCCCAGCGGCGATCGGCGTCGCGGATGCCGGCCGACAGGTTGAGGATGCCATAGCCCTTCTGGGCCTTCTCCGGATCCTGGTTGATGTCGAAGTTGAACTTGCTCTGATAATTATAGGCGGCCTGGAGCACGCCATCGAGCGCGGTGGTCAGCGACGGGGTATATTCGGCATTGGCCGACAGCTTCCACTTCGGGGCCTGCGCCGGGTGATAGCCCTTCAGATTCTGACGCGCCGGGGTGCCGGTACAGCCCTGCGCCGCGGTCTGCAGCGGATAGCATTGCCCGAACGGGAAGGAGGTGATCGTCGCGTCGGCATAGGTCACGCCGCCCGACAGGTTGAAGTCGGACGTCGCGCGGACGCTGCCTTCGACCTCGACGCCGCGGGTCTTCAGCCGGCCGACATTGGCGAGGCGGAAGTTGATCGTGCCGTCGGCCAGCGTCTCGATGCCCTGCGCCTGGAAATTCTTGAAGCGGGTGTCGAACAGGGTGACGTTGAGAGTCACACGGCGGTCGAGGAACTGCGACTTGATGCCGACCTGCCAGTCCTTCGAAGTCTCGGGCCGCACCGGACCCGAATTCTGGCGGACGAGGTTGAAGCCGGTGCCGATGTCATAGGCCTGGCCCTTGTGCCCGGTCGCGAAAGTCAGGAAGGCCATCAGGTCGCGGCTGAACTTCTGCTGCACGCCGGCCTTGTAGGTCTCGTAATTCTCGGAATCATTGCCGGCGAACTTGGCATTGGCGTTGGCGATATCGAGGAAGGTGTAATCGATCTTGCCCTTGCCGGCGCGGGCGCCGCCGATCAGCGTGGTGTTTTCGAGCAGGTCATATTCGAGCTGCCCGAACGCGGCATATTGCTTGGTGCCGTTGGTCGCATACCAGCGCGCGATCGAGAAGAACGGCCCGCGGGTGAAGTCGCGGGTCAGGTTGAGGTTCGAATAGAACAAGCCGAGCGTGTAACGCAGCTTGTTGGCGCTCGGCGAGACCAGCCGGAACTCCTGCGAGAAGGCATGGGTGTCGAAGGTGCCGAACTGGCGGTTGTCGAGCGCCGCGATCGCCGATTCATCCTGGTCGAGGATGTCATACTGCTTGAAATGGTCCCAGGCGGTGATCGACATCAACGTCGCCGGCCCGAGATCGAGCGAGGCGCGCAGCGATTGCGAGAAGTCCGAATAATCGGTGCCCGAATTGATGTTGTTGACGACGTCGTTGTTGTCCGAGGTGAAGCTGACCCCCGGCGCATAGACCGCGGGGGTGTAGGCGGCGACGCCGCGCAGCCGCGAGGCGGGCGACACCCGGATCCACGGGCGGCCGATCGTGGTCTTGCCGTCGATATAGCTGGCCTGCGCGGTGATGTTGAGGCTGTCGGTCGGATCCCAGACCAGCTTGCCGCGCGCCGAAAAGATGCGGCGGCCGTTGATCTTGTCGCCGTTGAACAGGTTGTTCACATTGCCGTCGAACTTGTCGTAGTTCGCGCTGACCCGGAAACCGAGCGTGTCGGTCAGCGGACCCGAGAGCGATCCGGCGAGCTGATATTCCTTGTCGGTGGTGACGAGGCCGTTGACCCGGCCCGACAGCTTGTCGCTCGGCCCCTGGGTGATGATGTTGATCAGGCCCGCCGACGCCGAACGGCCATAGAGCGTGCTCTGCGGCCCGCGCAGCACCTCGATCCGCTCGATGTCGGACAGGTCGGCGAAGGCGCGGGCGAGGAACTGCACCGGCACGTCGTCGATCTGCACCGCGACGCTGGGTTCGACGCTCGGCGAGAAGGCGAAGGTGCCGATGCCGCGGATCGAGATCGAGGCGTTGACCGGCTGTTCGGCAGGACGGATGACCAGCGACGGGGTCGCCTTGGTCAGGTCGGAAAAATCGCGAACCCCCTGGCTTTCGAGCGCGGCGCCGCTGAGCACCTGCACCGCCAGCGGAATGTCCTGGACGCGTTCCGCACGCTTCTGCGCGGTGACGACGATCTCGGCATCGCTGTTGGCGGTCGCGGCATCCTCGGCCGGCGCCGGCTGGGCCGCCGCGGTCTGTGCGAGCGCCGGAGCGGACGAGGCGGCGGCGATCGCGGCGGCGACCATCACCTGCGAGAGCGCGGTTGAGTGAAACGGCTTCATCATGATCCCTCCCAAATGTCGGCTTGCGTCCGACTTGATGCCGCCTTTACCAAGCCCGCGAACCGCTCGCAAGTCTTGTATGACAAATTTTGAGCTCTACTCGCAGTCGCTGGCGATGGCGTGGGCCCGGCGCGGGTCCGTGACAGCCGCCCATTTACGGATATCACATCATCATATTGTAATTATTTGCTAAAATTGATGGCCGATGGCCGCCTATGTGGACCGTTCGCGCTGCGCACGCCCGGCATTGCGCCATTTCTGGATTAAACCGTCCCTCGCCCGATCTCGTGATCGACGAACTTGTCTTATAAGTTTGAGCCGATTTCTCCTGGGCTTTGTCAGCCCGCGTGGGGCGGCCTGTCGGTGCCCAGCGCGCGCAGGATGAAGCAGGTCGCGAGCCGGGCAGCGGCCTGGTCGTCGAGCCGGGGGCGCGAGAGCCCGCGATGGGCGAGGCCGAACATATACGCGAGCAGCAGTTCCTCGGCCGCGTCGAGATCCTCGTCCGACAGGCGGGCATTGGCAAAGCGCGCCAGCTCGCGAAAGGCGGCGCGATACTGGACGAAGAAGTCGGCGATCGCCTCCGCCACGTCGGGATTGCGATGCCCTTCGGCGAGGATATCGTGCGCCAGCGCCTCGTCGCCCCGGCAGAGCTGGTGCAGGATGATCTGGTCGATCGCGGCATCGACCGCGAGTTGCCCGCTCCGCACGCGATCGAGCAGTTCGTGAATCTCGACGAGCATCTCGCGCGTGTCGCGCACGACGATCGCGCGGATGATCGCCGCCTTGCCGTCGAACGAGCGGTAGATCGCACCGACGCTGACCTGCGCCTCCTGTGCGAGATCGGCCATCGCCGTCTGGTGGAAGCCACGGGTCGCGAACAGGGTGCGGGCCGCGGCGATGATCCTCGCCTGCGCTCCGCCTTCATGCTGCACTGCAGTTCCCACGCGCCCCGATCCTCCCTTTTTTTCTTGACCCATGCATGACACGACGCCTAGGGCCCCGCAAGCGGAATGAACGTTCATTCCGAAATATCCCTGTTTCTCGATCGATGGTCGCCATGTCCTTTCACGCCCATATCCTGCCCCTGATCGCGCTCGTCCTGCTGGCGGGCTGCGGCACCCCGGCGCCGCCCCCGCCCGCCCCGCCCGCGGTCGGGGTGGTGACGCTCAGGCAGGAAAATGTCGTCCTGACCAACGAGCTGCCGGGCCGGGTCGCGGCGGTCGAAACCTCCGAAGTCCGCCCCCAGATCAGTGGCGTCATCCGCCGGCGGCTGTTCGCCGAAGGCGGCCTCGTGCATGCCGGACAGCTGCTCTACGAGATCGAGGACGCCCCCTATCGCGCCGCGCTCGGCACCGCGCAGGGCAATCTCGCCCGGGCGAAAGCGGCGATCAATTCGACCCGGCTGCAGGCCGAGCGCTATCGCGGGCTGGTCGGCATCAACGCGGTCAGCCGGCAGGAGCTCGACAATGCCGAAGCCACCGCGCAGCAGGCATCGGCCGATGTTGCGGCGCAAAAAGCATCGGTACAGGCCGCCGAGGTCAATCTGGGGTTCACCCGCATTCGCGCGCCGATTTCGGGCCGGATCGGACGATCGCTGTTCACCCCCGGCGCGCTGGTCCAGGCCGGCCAGGCCGGCGCGCTCGCGACGATCCAGCGCACCGACAGCGTCTATGTCGACGTCAACCAGTCGGCGGCGCAGCTGCTCGACCTCAAATCGGCGCTGGCCGAGGGCAGCATCCAGCAGGACCGGGCCGGCGGCGCGCGGGTGAAGCTGCTGCTGCCGAACGGCAAGACCTATCAGATCGACGGGCGGCTGCAATTTTCCGAGGTGTCGGTCGATCCGCAATCGGGCAGCGTCACCCTGCGCGCGACCTTCGCCAATCCGGGCGGGCTGCTCCTGCCCGGCATGTATGTCCGCGCCCAGCTGGTCGAGGGGGTGCGCCGGCATGCGATCCTCGCCCCCCAGCAGGGCATCGCCCGCGACCCGCGCGGTCGCGCCACCGCACTGGTCGTCGGCGCCGGCAACAAGGTCGAGGAGCGCAAGCTCGTCACCGACCGCGTCGTCGGCGACAAATGGATCGTCACCAGCGGCCTGAAGCCCGGCGACCGGCTGATCGTCGAAGGGTTGATCGGGCTGGCGCCGGGAACCCTGGTGAAAGCGGGCGCGCCGCAGCAGGTGACCGTCGCCGCCGCCGGCGCGAACTGAGCCGCCATGTCGCGTTTCTTCATCGACCGGCCGATCTTCGCGATCGTCATCGCCGTCATCCTGATGCTCGCCGGCGGCCTGGCCCTGCGCGTGCTGCCGATCGCGCAATTCCCCGAGATCGCGGCGCCCGCGGTCTCGATCACCACCCTCTATCCGGGGGCCGACGCCCAGACGCTCGAGAACACCACCACCCAGGTGATCGAGCAGCAGATGAAGGGCATCGACCATCTGCGCTATTTCTCGTCGACCAGCGATTCCGCCGGCAACCTCACCGTCACCCTGACCTTCGACCAGGGCACCGACCCCGACATCGCCCAGGTCCAGGTCCAGAACAAGCTGGCCCAGGCGACCCCGCTGCTCCCGCAGGAGGTGCAGCAGGCCGGACTTCGGGTGGCCAAGGCGACCGCGAATTTCCTGCTGGTCGTCGCGCTCTATTCGCAGGACGGTTCGCACGATCAGGTCGATCTCGGCGACTATGTCGCGTCCAACCTCCAGGACCCGATCAGCCGCATCACCGGGGTCGGCGACACGATGGTGCTCGGCGCGCAATATGCGATGCGGGTCTGGATCGACCCGTACAAGATGGCCAATCTGGGGATCACCGTCGCCGACATCCGATCGGCGATCCAGGCGCAGAACGCCCAGGTATCGGCGGGCCAGGTCGGCAGCACCCCGACGGTGAAGGGCCAGGCGCTCAACGTCACCGTCACCGCCCAGGCGCGGCTGCGCACCCCCGAGGAGTTCCGCAAGATCATCCTGCGGTCGACCGCCGACGGTTCGATCGTCACCCTGGCCGATGTCGCCCGGGTCGACATGGGGTCGGAGAATTACAGCTTCGCGGCGCGGTTCAACGGCAAGCAGGCATCGGGGATCGCGATCAAGCTGGCGCCGGGCGCCAACGCCCTCGACACGGTGACCGCGGTCAAGGCCAAGGTCGAGCAGCTTTCGAAGCGCTTCCCCGCCGACGTCAGGGTCGACTTCCCGATCGACAATTCGACCTTCATCCGGCTGTCGGTCGAACAGGTCGTCCACACCCTGTTCGAAGCGGTGATCCTGGTCTTCGTGGTGATGTTCCTGTTCCTGCAGAACTGGCGGGCGACCTTGATCCCGACGATCGCGGTGCCGATCGTGCTGCTGGGATCGCTGGCGATCCTGCTGGTGGCGGGCTTCACGATCAACACGCTCACCTTGTTCGGCATGGTGCTCGCGATCGGCCTGCTGGTCGACGATGCGATCGTCGTCGTCGAGAATGTCGAACGGCTGATCCAGACCGAGGGCCTCAGCCCCAAGGAGGCGGCGAAGAAGTCGATGGACGAGATCAGCGGCGCGCTGGTCGGCATCGGCCTGGTGCTGTCGGCGGTGTTCCTGCCGATGGCGTTCTTCGGCGGATCTACGGGCGTGATCTTCCGCCAGTTCTCGATCACGATCGTCTCATCGATGGTGCTGTCGGTGTTCGTCGCGCTGATCCTGACCCCGGCGCTGTGCGCGACGATCCTCAAGCCCGCCGATCATGGCCATGGCGAGAAGACCGGCTTCTTCGGCTGGTTCAACCGGACCTTCGATCGCGGCGTGACCCGCTATGCCAATGGCCTCGGCCGCGTCGAGCGCAACTGGCGCCGGTCGCTGGCGGTCTATGCGCTGATCGTGGTCGGCATGGGGCTGTTGTTCCTGCGGCTGCCGGGCGGCTTCCTGCCCGACGAGGACCAGGGGGTGATGTTCAGCCAGGTGTCGCTGCCGTCGGGCAGCTCGATGGAGGAGACCGAGCGGACGATGGCGCAGGTCCGCCGCCATTATCTGGTCGACGAGAAGGCCAATGTCGAATCGACCTTCACGATCAGCGGCTTCGGCTTCGTCGGCCAGGGCCAGAATGTCGGCATCGCCTTCGTCAAGCTGCGCCCCTGGGAAGACCGCAAACATGCCGGCGGCGACATCGCCTCGATCGTCCACCGCGCGAACGAGGCCTTCGCCAGGCTGAGCGCGGGCCAGGCGATCGCCTTCGCGCCGCCGGCGGTCCAGGAATTGGGCAATGCGACCGGCTTCGACTTCCAGCTCAAGGACGAGGGCAATCTCGGCCATGACCAGCTGCTCGCCGCGCGCAACCAGCTGCTCGGCATGGCGCGGCAGGACAAGAGGCTCGCGCAGGTCCGCCCCAACGGCATCGAGGACACCCCCCAGCTCAAGCTCAAGGTCGACCAGGCGGCAGCCGGCGCGATCGGGCTGAGCCAGGCCGACATCAACGACACCGTCAGCACCGCGTTCGGCGGATCCTATATCAACGACTTCATCGACCGTGGCCGGGTCAAGAAGGTCTATATGCAGGCCGACGCGGCGTTCCGCACCAGCCCGGCCTCGCTCGGCGACTTCCATGTCCGCGGGTCGAGCGGAACGATGGCGCCCTTCTCGGCCTTCGCCACCACCGACTGGGCTTATGGCCCGGCGAAGCTCGAGCGCTATAACGGCGTCTCGTCGATGGAGATCATGGGCGCGCCCGCCCCCGGCTACAGCACCGGCGCGGCGATGGCGGCGATGGCCGAACATGCCGCGAAGCTGCCCGCCGGCGTCGGCTTCGAATGGACGGGTCTCTCCTATGAGGAGCAGCTCTCGGGCGGACAGGCCCCCGCGCTCTATGCGCTGTCGCTGCTGATCGTGTTCCTGTGCCTCGCCGCGCTCTATGAAAGCTGGTCGGTGCCGATCGCGGTGATGCTGGTGGTGCCGCTCGGCGTGCTCGGGGCGGTCCTCGCCGCGACCATCGCCGGGCTCAACAACGACATCTACCTGCAGGTCGGGCTGATCACGACGATCGGGGTGTCGGCGAAGAACGCGATCCTGATCGTCGAATTCGCCGAGGAGAAGATGCGCGAGGGGCTCGACGCCGCCCATGCCGCGCTCGAGGCGGCGAAGCTGCGGTTGCGGCCGATCCTGATGACGTCGTTCGCCTTCATCTTCGGCGTGCTGCCGCTGGCGCTGGCGAACGGCGCCGGGGCGGGTGGGCAGAAGGCGATCGGCTGGGCGGTGGTCGGCGGGATGCTGTCGGCGACGGTGCTGGCGATCTTCTTCGTGCCCTTGTTCTTCTTCGTGGTGAAGCGGCTGTTCCGGCAGGACCGCGCAGCCCAGCCCGACCACGCCCTCCCTCATGGCCAGCGGCCACAGGAAGCCTGATCCGATGATATCCCATCCCACGCGCGCGCTGCTGGTGGCGGCGATGGCCGCCGGCCTGGCCGGCTGCGACATGGCGCCGCGCTATGCCCGGCCGGCCTTGCCGGTTCCGCCGACCATGCCGACCGGTCCCGCCTATCGCGTCGACGTAGCGCCCGCCGGCACGATCGTTCCCGCCGACACCGCCTGGGCGGACTTCTTCACCGATCCGCGGCTGCGCGACGTCATCCGCCTCGCGCTCGCCAATAATCGCGACCTCCGGGTGGCGCTCGCCAATGTCGAGCAGGCGCGCGCCCAATATCGCGTCCAGCGCGCCGACATATTCCCGACACTGGGCGCGAATGGCGGCGCGACCTACCAGAAGTCGCCGTTCGCGGTGGCAGGCGGCAGCGGCGGGGCGACCGCTGTGGGATCGGGGCGGACCGACATCTATTCGGCGTCGGTCGGCATCTCGGCGTGGGAGATCGACCTGTTCGGGCGCACCCGCAACCTGACCAGGGCCGCGCAGGAGCAGTATTTCGCGGCGGGCGAGAACCGCAACGCCGCCCAGACCGCACTGGTCGCGGAAATCGCCACCGCCTGGCTGACGATGGCCGCCGACCAGGAGCGGCTGCGGATCGCGCGCGACACCGAAGCCGCCTTTCGCCAGACGCTCGACATCACCATCGGCCGCTTCAAGGCCGGGATCGCCTCCGAGGTCGAGGTGCGGCAGGCCGGCACCAGCCATGACCAGGCGCGCTCGGACATCGCCGATGCGACGACGCTGGTGGCGCAGGATCGCAATGCGCTGAACCTGCTCGCGGGCACCACGCTCGACGCCGCGATGCTGCCCGAGGCGCTGGCGGCGCAGGGCGCCACGATCGACCGGCTGCCTGCCGACCTGTCGTCGGAGCTGCTGCTGCGCCGCCCCGACATCGCCGCGGCCGAGCATCAGCTGATCGCCGCCAATGCCGATATCGGCGCGGCGCGCGCCGCCTTCTTCCCGACGATCTCGCTGACCGCGGCGCTCGGCACGACCAGCCTCGGCCTGTCCAACCTGTTCGCCGGATCGAGCAAGACCTGGTCGGTGGCGCCGACCGCGAGCCTGCCGATCTTCGATTTCGGCCGCAATGCCGGCAATCTGCGCTATGCCAAGGCGACCCGCGACGCGATGGTCGGGCAATATGAGCGGACCGTCCAGACCGGGTTCCGCGAAGTCGCCGACGCGCTGGCGCGGCGCGGCACGATCGATGCGCAGATCGCAGCGCAGACCTCGCTCGAAGACAATGCGCGCGGCGCCTTTCGCCTGTCGGAAGCCCGCTTCAAGGCCGGGATCGAACCTTTCCTCACCACGCTCGATTCGCAGCGCAGCTATTATGCGGCCCAGCAAAGCCTGCTCGCGACCCGGCTGGTGCGCGAGGCCAATGCGGTCGAACTCTATCGTGCGCTGGGCGGCGGGTTGCGCTGAGCGGAGATCACCGCAGCAGATGCCAATAGACTATATAGAAAAGGCCGATCGCCGACAGCGCCCAGCAGCATCGATCACCCACCCAGTCGAGGCGTGACATGACAGCATCTCTCCACGCGGTCTGAAGCCGCTGGAGCGAGCATATGCTTTTGCCGGGGGCGGGTCCAGCGGCACGCGGACCGCCCGATCAATACGCCGGCAGCGGCCCGACCGGCACGATCCCGGACGGGTTGATCGTCCGGTGGCTCTGATAATAATGGCCCTTGATATGGTCGAAATCGACCGTCGCGGCGACGCCGGGCAGCGCTATCATCCGGCGCGTGAACCCCGACAGCGCGGGATAGTCGGCGATCCGGCGGATATTGCATTTGAAATGGCCGACATAGACCGCGTCGAACCGGATCAGCGTGGTGAACAGCCGGATATCGGCCTCGGTCACGCCGTCGCCGGTCAGATAGGGCCTGTCGGCGAGCATCGCCTCGAGCCAGTCGAGCGTGTCGAACAGCGGCCCGATCGCCTCTTCATAAGCCGCCTGGGTGGTCGCGAAGCCGGCCTTGTACACGCCGTTGTTGAGGCTGTCGTAGACGCGGGCGTTGATCCGGTCGATCTCGGCGCGCAGCGGTGCGGGATAATAGTCGCCGGGGGTGGCGCCGATGCCGTCGAAAGCGCTGCCCAGCATCCGCAGCAGTTCGGACGATTCGTTGTTGACGATCGTCGCGCGCTGCCGGTCCCACAGCACGGGCACCGTTACCCGCCCGGTGAAGTCGGGCACCGCCGCCGCATAGACCTGATGAAGATAATCGGCGCCGTGGATCGGATCGGGCACGACGCCCGGGCCGTCGGCGAAGGTCCAGCCATGCTCCAGCATCAGCCAGTTGACCACCGAGACCGAAATCGCCTCGTCCAGCCCCTTGAGCGCGCGCATGATCAGCACCCGGTGCGCCCACGGGCAGGCCAGGCTGACATAGAGATGATAGCGCCCCGGCTCGGCGGCGAAACCGCCCTGCCCGCTCGGCCCGGCCGCGCCGTCGGCGGTCACCCAGTTGCGGAACACCGCATCCTTGCGCACGAACCGCCCGCCCGACGCCGACGTGTCGTACCAGGCGTCGCGCCATTTGCCTTCGACCAGCAGTCCCATATCGCCTCCATGCGCGCTTCGGCTTCCCGCGATCAGGCCGAGAGCATCGCCGCGGCCTGAAGTTGCGCCCGGCTATAGCCGAGGTCGAGCAGCTCGGGGACCAGTTCTTCGGCGATCGCCCGGCGCCGCCGGGTCGCGCAGACGAAATGGCGCAGCCGCTCGAGCCGGCGATTGGCCAAGGGTCGACGCGGCTGATGCCCGGTGAACAGGCGGTAAAGCCCGACGAAAGCGCCGATCACCATGCCGTCGGCGCTATCGAAGGCACCATTATCCTGGGCGTCGGCCAGCGCGATCCGGACCGCCTGCCACTCGGCATCGGTCAATTCGAGATTCGATCCAGGATCGTCGATCGTCCGAAGCGGCATCATCGCCTCCATCGTTCGCCCGGGCGGCGCGGAACATGCGCGCCGCGATCAGTGCTGGCAGTTGCGCCGCCACAGCCCGGGGCTGACCCCGATCGCGCGGGTGAAGACCCGGGTGAAATGGCTCTGGTCGGCGAAGCCGCAGCTCAGCGCGACGTCGGAAAGACTTTCGCTGCCGCGGCGGAGCAGGTCCTTGGCGGTGTCGAGCCGCTGCTGGGTCAGCCAGCCGTGCGGGGTGGTGCCCAGCGACCGTTTGAAGGCGCGGCAGAAATGGCTGACCGACAGGCCGCATTCCTGCGCAACGTCCTTGAGCCCGATGCCGCCGTCGAGATGCGCCGCGATCACCTCGCGCGCGCGCCGTTCCTGCCAGGGCGCGAGCCCGCCGCGAACCGCGACCGGCGCCGATCGCCAGCGCGCATAGCGTTTGGCGACATGTCCGACGAGCGCGAACATCACATGGTCGACGAACAGCGACGACGCCGGCGCGGGACGGCGCAGCTCGGGCAGCAGCACCTCGCCGAGATTGCGGATGACCTCGTCGTCGACGCTCTCGCCGGGGCGATAATCGAGACCGTCGACCACCGCCGACGGCGAGTCCGCCCCGATCTCGTTGAGCGCCGCGGCCGGGATATGGAAGGCGAGATGGTGGAGCGGCCGGTCGATCGCCATCCGCGGATTGCGCTTGAGATCCTGGATGACGATGCCGCCGGCCTTGAGATCGGCGACCACGGGCGCTCCACCATCCTCCCAAGATCGATAGCCGCGAACGTCGCGGAGCTGCAGGCTGATCAGCAATGAGGCCTCGGGCAGGATCGGCTTGCTGACCGCCGCGCACGGCCGCCGGACGTCGAGTTCGGCCAGCGAGACCGGGGTGCCCGCCGCGGTTCGCACCGACAGTCGCGGCGCATCCTTCAAATGAAGATGATCGCCCAGATACTGCCCGAAAAGGCCGTGCATGACATTCCCCTTCCCTTTGCGCACAGTATAGCCGCGACGTTTCTGGGACGTAATCTTCCGACGGGGGGCATCCTCGTCACTCGATCGGGTAGCGCCCGAAGGGTGGTCGCGGGACCGCCGCCGCGCTACGCTGCACGATCATGGCGGCCCCCTCTCCCGAGCATCCGATCCGGATTTTGATCGCCGACGATCATCCGATGCTGCGCGAGGGGATTGCCGCGGTGATCGAACTGCAGCCCGACATGATCGTCGCCGGCGAAGCCCAGGACGGCGCCCGGGCGATCGAACGCCACGCCGCGCTGAAACCCGACATCGTGCTGATGGACCTGCAGATGCCCGGCGTCGACGGGATGGCGGCGATCGCGGCGATCCGGCAGGCGGATCCCGATGCGCGGATCATCGTGCTCACCACCTATGCCGGCGACATCCAGGCGATGCGCGCGCTGCGCGCCGGCGCGAGCGGCTATCTGCTCAAGGGCAGCGTGCGCAAGGAACTGCTCGACGCGATCCGCAGCGTCCATGACGGCCGCCGCTATCTGTGCGCCGAAATCTCGCGCGAGATCGCGCTCCACGCGATCGACGACGGGCTGAGCGAGCGCGAGATCGCGGTGCTGCGGCTGGTCGCCGAAGGCAAGGCGAACAAGCAGATCGCCTGGGAATGCTCGATCTCCGAAGATACGGTCAAGGCGCATATGAAGAGCATCTTCGCCAAGCTGCGGGTGATGGACCGCACCCATGCGGTGACGGTCGCGATCCGGCGCGGCATCATCGACCTTTGAGGATCGTCGCGGCGCGGGAGCGTGGGGATACATCCCCCGTCGCTCCCGCGAAGGCGCATGGGCGCTGACCTATATCTTCTGAAGCCTTCTCCCGCTCGCGGGAGAAGGTTTGGATGAGGGTCTTCTTCTGGCTACTGCTCGGCTGGAAGGTAAATTAGAAGAAGAGCCCTCTCCCTACCCTCTCCCAAGAAGTGGGAGAGGGGCCCTCGCGCCCATGTCGGCGCTTTCGGGACATGTGCCGGGGGCCACCGGATCACCAACGCAATAACCGGGAAGCTCGGCACCACCGGCACAGTCGTCACCGAACAACCCGACACGCCCGAACCCGACAAAAGCGGACGCGAACGTTCAATCTCCCCGCCGGCCATCGGGCTATCCCCCCGGCAAGAGGCGATGGCCTCGCCCGATGAGGAGAATGACATGAAGACCATGATGATCGCGGCGCTCGCCGTCTGCACCGCCGCGCTGCCGGCGATGGCGCAGGAGCGACCCGTGGAGACGGTCACGCCGGCGTTCGACCACGCCATCCCCAACATTCCGGGCAAGTCGCTCAAGGCGGCGGTGGTAACCTATCCGCCGCGTGGCGCCTCGCCCGCCCACACGCACGCAAAATCCGCATTCATCTTCGCCTATGTTCTCGACGGCGAGATCCGCAGTTCGGTCGACGGGTCGCCGCCGCGGATCTACCACCCGGGCGAGAGCTGGTACGAGGCGCCCGGCGCGCATCATGGCGTCAGCGAGAATGTCAGCGACACACAGCCAGCGCGGCTGCTCGCGGTGTTCGTGGTCGACAGCGACGACACGGCGCTGGTGACGCCGGATCATGGCCCCGCCCATTAAGGCCGGCCGGTCGATTATGCACCGATACGGCATGATAGAAATGACGATCCGGTTCTAATCGCCGCCCCCGAACAGGCTTATTGAAGATCCAGCCGGCGAAAGCCGGACCACAAGATCCAAGGAAACGACCATGTCCATCCGTATCGATCACAATGCCGCCGCCCCCGCCGGGATGAAGGCGCTCGGCCAGCTTTACGGCTATATCATGCAGTCGGGGCTCGACGCCCGGCTGGTCGATCTCGTCTATCTGCGGGTCAGCCAGATCAACGGCTGCGCCTATTGCATCGACATGCACAGCCGCGACCTGCTGAAGAAGGATGTGAGCGTCGACAAGCTGGTGCTGGTGCCCGCTTGGCGCGAAGCCGGCAAATTGTTCGACGCCACCGAGCGCGCCGCGCTCGCCTGGGCCGAAAGCGTCACGCTGGTCGCGTCGACCGGTATCCCCGACGCCGATTATGCCGCGGCGCGCACGGTGTTCGACGAGAAGCAGATCGCCGACCTCACCCTCGCGATCGGGCTGATGAACACGTATAACCGAATGGCGATCGCGTTCCGCGCGACCCCGGCCGCCGCCGCCTGATCCCTTCTCGCCCATCCGCCGCGATCGGCGGCGGATCCGGGCAGGAGCTGCACCATGACACCGCTGTATCAGACCGCGGCCACCGCCATCGGCGGCCGCGCCGGATCGGCCGCGAGCGCCGATGGCCGGCTCCGCATCCGCCTCGCCACGCCACCCGAACTCGGTGGCGCGGGCGGCGACGGCACCAACCCCGAGCAGCTGTTCGCGGCCGGCTATGCCGCCAGCCTGCTCTCGGCGATCCGGCTGGTCGCCGGCCGGGCGGAGATCGCCGTCGCCGACGACGCCAATGTCACCGCGACGGTCGGCATCGGCCCCGCCGGCGAAGGCCACGACCAGAGGCTTGTGCTGGCGATCGACATCGACGCCGACCTGCCGGG
This sequence comes from Rhizorhabdus sp. GW822-FHT03C02, assembly GCF_058801765.1. NCBI lineage: Bacteria > Pseudomonadati > Pseudomonadota > Alphaproteobacteria > Sphingomonadales > Rhizorhabdaceae > Rhizorhabdus > Rhizorhabdus sp. GW822-FHT03C02. Next base: position 97,075 of record NZ_JBXANN010000001.1, on the reverse strand, counting down.
GATCGCCGCCGAGACCGGGCGGGCACTGGTCGAGCGAGCGCTCGCGATCTGCCCTTATGCCAACGCGACCCGCAGCAACATCGCGGTCCGCATCACGATCGCCTGAACCTCATTTGCCCGGTGGCACGTCGCCATGCGGGATCGGAAAGGAGATATGAGATGAACATCCAGCACGCTTTCGACATCGTCACGGCACGCGAAATCGTACCGCCCGTCGATATCGCTGCCCCCCGCGCCCCGGTGATGGGCGAAGCCGCGGTGCCCGACGTCCCCGCGCGGGTCGGCGCGATGATCGTCGGCGCCTATGCCGCGATCATGGGCGGCCTGGTCGCCGGCTTCGCGCACAGCCCCGAAGCGATCATGATGGTGACGATCAGCATCCTCTACACGATCGTCTATCTGGCGGTGCCCACGGCCTTTCTGCGGGTCGAGGCGACGTCGGGCCGGATCGGCTTCGCGGCGTTCCTGCGCAAGGGCCTCGACACCTGGACCGGCCATCTCAGCGGCCGCGAGGCGATCGTCCAGATGCTGACGATCCCGGTCAGCGTCGCCTTCGCGGTGTGGGGAATCGCGCTGATCGCGCTGCTGAATCGTTAGGAAAATGCGCGGAAGAGCGCATTTTCGGAGCGGCACCGAAGGCGCATCCAAACGCATTTTCAACGCTCGACGCCATGCGCCCAGGGCTGGGTCGCGAAATGGCGGCGGAGGAAGTCGAGCAGCACCCGTACCCGGGCCGGGCGCGCCCGGCCCGGCGGGGTGACGACATAGAAGGGACCGGGCGGCAGCGACCAGTCGGGCAGGAGTTCGACGAGCCGGCCATCGGCGATCTGCCGCCACACGAACAGTTCGGGCAGCGGCGCGATGCCGAGGCCCGCGACCAGCGCCGGGATGATCGCCCCGACATTGTTGGCGCGCAGCCGGCTGGCGACGGCGATCGAGACCGGTTCCTCGCCCGGCCGTGCGAACTCCCACACCGATCCCCACGGGACATGGGTCGGGGTGATCGTCGGATAACGGGCCAGGTCGCCGGGGTGCGACGGCAGTCCATGGCGTTCGATCAGTGCCGGTGCGGCGACCAGCGGCCGCCGCAGCGAGAACAGCCGGCTGATCCGCAGCGACGAATCCATCGAGCCGCCGATCTGCACCGCGACGTCGAAGCCGTCGGCGACGATGTCGACCTTGTTCTCGGTCAGGCAGAGGTCGACCTCGATCTCGGGATAAGCGAACATGAACTGCGGCAGCAGCGGTGCCAGCGCCTCGACCCCGAAAGCCGTGCTGGCGGCGAAGCGGATCAGCCCGCGCGGGATCGCCGCCTCCTCCAATATGTCGGCCTCGATCGCGGCGCCATCGGACAGGATACGCAGCGCGCGGTCGAGCGACAGCCGTCCGCTTTCGGTCAGCGACAGCTTGCGCGTGGTCCGGTGCAACAAGGTGGTGCGCATCCGGTCCTCGAGCCGCGACACCGCTTTCGACACGGTGGTCTTGGCGAGGCCCAGTTCCTCGGCGGCTTGGGCGAACGATCCCTTCTCGGCGACCTTGGCGAAGATCGCCCAGGCTTCGAAATCGGGCAGATGCGGCATCGTCGTTTCTCCTGGCCGGCATATGCCAGCCCGTCGCATTTCATAACCACTTCGCGGCGCTCCCCGAAAGAAGGGCCGCCTGCCGGGTGGCAGGCGGCCCAGGATCGGGGCGCGGCGTTTCCGGGATGGGGGGCGGGAAACGCCGGAGAAGAGCTGCCCCGCTGACAGGACCTCGACGGCACAGGGCAAGCCGCCGGGTCTTGTTCGATCAGGCCATCGCCGGGATGGCCACAGCCTCCTGCGCCGGGGTGCGATCCCACAGGCCGATCCAGGCCTTGCAGGCGGCGACCGTGATCGGCAGCGCGCCGAACAGGATGAAGACCATGTCGCCGGGCATGCGCAGCCATTCGATGAAGCGCGACCGGTCGCTGCCGGTGAAGGCGAGCGAGCGCGCATGCCAATAGCCCGACTGGGTGACGTCCCAGACCTGGAGCAGGCCGGCCGGGAACAGGCTGAGCAGGATCATCAGCGCCAGCCCGCCATTGCTGCCCCAGAAGGCGACCCGCACCCAGGGCTCGATCCCCGCCCAGCGCGCGGCGTCGCTGACCTGGCGCAGGACGAACACCATCAGCGCGATCGCGAGCATCCCGAACACGCCCATCATCGCGGCATGGCCGTGATTGGGGGTCAGGATCGTGCCGACCTCATAATAGCTGACGATCGGCAGGTTGATCAGGAAACCGAAGACGCCGGCGCCGACGAAGTTCCAGAAGCCGACCGCCATCAGGAAATAGAAGGTCCATTTGTGCGGTAGCTCGACCCGTTCGCCGCAGATGTCGCACGCGCCGCGGGTGGTGCGGACGAAGTGCCAGGCGTCGAGGGTCAGCAGCGTCAGCGGCACCACCTCGAGCGCCGAGACCATCGCCGACGCGGCCATGTTGATGTTGGTGTGACCGGTGAAATACCAGTGATGGCCGGTCCCGACGAGCCCGCCGAGGAAATAGAGGATCGCGTCGAGATAGATCACCCTGAGCGCGGTGTTGCGCGCGGTGAGGCCGAGCTGGAAGAACAGCAGCGCCACCACCGTCGTCGCGAAGAATTCGAAGAAGCCCTCGACCCACAGATGGATGATCCAGAAGCGCCAGGTATCGACCACGGTGTAGTTGGACTTCGCGCCGATGAAGAGCGCCGGGATATAGAAGACCGGGATCGCCAGCGCCGCGAGCAGGAACAGCCGGGCGAGCGGGCGCGCCTCCACCCGCGCGACCTGCGACGGCCGGGCGAGATGGACGAGCAGCGCGAACCAGGCACCCAGCCCGACCACCAGCAGATATTGCCAGAAACGCCCGATCTCGAGAAACTCCCAGCCCTGGTTGCCGAACCAGAACCAATATCGGCCGAGCAGCCCCGATATGCCGGCCCATTCGCCGAGCAGGCTGCAGCCGATCACCAGCGCGAAGGCGGCGAACAGCAGGTTGATGCAGGCGACCAGCGCTTTGGGTTCGTCGCTGCGCAGCGAGCGGCCGAGGAACAGCGCGGCGGCGACATAGGCGGTGGCGATCCAGAAGATCGCGGTCTGCAGATGCCAGATCCGCATCAGGTTGCTGGGGAAGATCTCCTCGAGCCGGATCCCGTAGAAATTGCCGGGATCGGCGCGGTAATGGGCGGTGGCGCCACCGACCAGCGTCTGCATCAGGAACAGCAGGCCGACGACGACGAAGAACTTGACCAGCGCGCGCTGGCCGGGGCTGGCGACGCCCGGCAGCAGCTGCGGATGGACATGGCTGCGCTCGTCGATCCAGCCGAGAAATTCGAAGCGCCCGAACGCGACCAGCACGACGCCGATCCCGCCGAGCAGCATGATCAGGCTTAGCCCGCTCCACAGCAGCGCGTCGGCGGTCGCGACATTGCCGACCAGCGGGTCATACGGAAAATTGTTGGTGTAGGAATAATTGCTCCCCGGCCGGGTCGCGACCGACGCCCAGGCCGCCCAGGTCACGAAGCTGGCGAAGCGCTGCAATTCCTGCGGATCGCGGATCAGATCGGGCGCCAGCCCGCCGTTGCGCGCGGGGTCGTGGAAATAGGCCGCCCAGTAGAGCGGCTGGCGGCGCCAGGAGTCGGCCTGCGCGGCGGTGAAGCCGAGGGTGCGCGACGCCGGATCGTAGCGATTGACCTTGAGCGTGGTCGCGACCATCGCGTCGACCGCCGAACGCCGCAGCGGATCGAGCGCGGCATAGGGGGTACCGATCCCGTCCGCGAAATCGGCGCCGACGTCGAGCCCGATCTGGTGGAGCGCCGAGGCGGCATAATCGGGGCCGAGATAGGCGCCATGACCCCAGATCGAGCCATTGGCCATCAGCCCGTGGCGCAGGAAGACCGCCTGGCCCTCGCGGATATCGTCGCCGGTGAACAGCAACTGCCCCCGCGCATCGACCACCCGATCGGGAATCGGCGGCGCGTTGCGATAGGCGAGCATCGTGATCCCGATCAGCGCGGCGAAGCCGACCACCATGATCGCGATCACCGTGCGCACCCACCAGCGCGACAGCGGCGGATCGGCGATGTCGATCGTCGCGATACCCGCGCCGTGAATCGGCCCCGCCTGACTGCCATCGATCATCATCGCCCCCGCTGCCGTTCGACATGTTGGGCGCGACCCTAGTCACATGGCGCAAGTTCGGGCTTGTACGCATCGGGCGTCGTTGAACGATCCGCGCGCAAATGCGGCGGCGGAGCCGGCTTATTTCTCGTAGACGAGCACGTCCTTGACCGCGCCGTCCTTGTCGAGCAGCAGCGAGGTGAACGACCGCGCATCGTTGCTCAGCCAATGCTCGATATAGCTGACCGGCGCCCCCGGCTGCGCGCTCTGCATCGTCATCCGGACCACCCCGGGCGCCTTTTCGGCCAGGGTCACCATTCCCCTTTTCTCGCCGGTGACGAGATCGAAGAAAGGATGCGGCTGGCCGTCATAGGCCGCCTGGTAGCGCATGCCCGACCGTTTCCCCTCGAAAATCACCTCGGTGCTGTAATCCTCGACGCCCGCGGCATGGCCGATCGTCACGACCTGCGCGATCGTGCGGTGCGGACCCGAGCGCGCCATCGAAATATGCCAGGCGCCGTCGAACCGGGCGGCGGTCTCTCCGGGCGCCTCGGCCAGGGCGGCACCTCCGGCGAACAGCAGTGCGAGGGTCGGGAGAGCGAGGCGGACAAGTCGCATATCGGGTCCTTTACAGATGGCGATGATCTTAACTCGAATGGCCCGCCTCGGCCGGGGCTTTAGGGTGGTCGCGCGCCTCCATCTTTTCGTGGGCGAGCGCGATCAGATAGGCGCGGATCGCGGCGGCATCGTCATGGTCCAGCGCTTTGGCGAAACCCGCCATGCCGGCGTCCTTGAGCGCGCCGCCGAGCACGACGTCGAACCAGACATCGTCGCCGAGCAGCGGGCTGTAACGCAGGTCCGGCTGGTTGCCGAGGCTGGTCCCGCCGAAGCCGTGGCAGACCGCGCAAAACTGGGCATAGGTCCGGCGCCCCCGCGCGACGACCTCGGGGCCCGCGGTCGATGGCGGCGGCGCCAGCGACAGCGGCTGCGCCAGCGCCGGGGCCGGCAGCGTCGCCTTGCCGTCGAGCGCGAACACCAGCAGCCGGTCGGCATTGGGCCTACGCTCATGGTCGCCGACCAGCCTGCAGGCCGAACCATAGACCCCGCCGCACCCCGCCATGACCGCGACATATTGGCGCCCGCGCACCGCATAGCTGATCGGCGCCGCGAGCACCCCGGTCTGCAGCCAGCGCGACCAGAGCTCGCGGCCGGTGCTCGCGTTCATGATCTTGAGGAAGCCGGTACCGGTCCCCTGCACCACCAGGTCGCCAGCGGTCGCCAGCACCCCACCATTGCCGAACGTATCGCGCGGCGCCCGCCAGACCGCGCGCTGGGTGCGCGGATCCCAGGCGAGCAGATAGCCTTTGGGTTCGGCGACCGGCGATGCCATCTCGCCAGGTTCGGCCCCCGCGCCCAGATCGATGCCGGTATTGTAGCCGAGCGGCGCGAAGCGGAAATCGCGCTTGGCGGCGTAGCGCGTCGCCAGCTCCTGGGTGGGAATATAGACCAGCCCGCTGCGTGGACTATAGGCCATGGGCGGCCAGTTATGTCCGCCGAGCGACCCCGGGGTCCCGAACCACGGCTGGCCGGTCTCGCTGTAGCGCGCCGCCGGGTTTTCGACCGGACGGCCGGTGGCGGGATCGATCCGGTCGGCCCAGTTGACGGGCACATATTTCTCGGCCGAGATCAGCTTTCCGGTCGCGCGGTCCAGCACATAGAAGAAACCGTTCTTGGGCGCCTGCATCAGCACCTGGCGCACCACCCCGCCGATCGGCAGGTCGGCCAGGACGATATGCTGGGTCGCGGTATAATCCCATTCGTCGCCCGGCGTGGTCTGATAGTGCCAGACATAGGCACCGGTGTCGGGCCGCAGCGCGACGATCGACGACAGATAGAGATTGTCGCCCTTGCCCTCGCTGCGCGCGCCGCGGCTCCAGGGGCTGCCATTGCCGGTGCCGATATAGAGAAGATCGAGCTTGGGATCATAGGCCATCGCGTCCCAGGCGGTGCCGCCGCCCGCCCCCGCCTTCCACCATGCGCTGCCCGACCAGCTCGACGCCGCGCGCGCGAGCGGTTGGTCGGATATCTCGCCGTCGGGCTTTCCGGGCTCGCCGGGCACCGTGTAGAAGCGCCAGGCCTTCCTGCCCGTCACGGCGTCATAGGCGGTGACATAGCCGCGCACGCCGAGTTCGGCGCCGCCATTGCCGATGATCACCTTGTCGCGGACGACCCGCGGCGCGCCGGTGATGGTATAGGGTTTCGCCGGGTCGACCGTCACCACGCTCCAGACCGGCTTGCCGGTGCGGGCGTCGAGCGCGACCAGCCGGCCGTCGAGCGTCCCGACGAAGATTCTCCCCTTCCACGCCGCCACCCCGCGATTGACCGCGTCGCAGCAGGCGGCGACCAGCCGCTCGCGCGGCACCTGCGGGTCGTAGGACCATAGCGGCCGCCCGGTGGCGGCATCGAACGCGCGCACCATGCTCCAGGCGGTCGAGACATAGAGGATGCCGTCGACGACCAGCGGCGTCGCCTCCTCGCCGCGCGCCAGATCGAGATCGGCATACCAGTCGAGCCCCAGCCGGCCGACATTGGCGGCATCGATCTGGTCGAGCGGACTGAAACGCTGCTCGTCATAGCTGCGGCCATGGCTCATCCAGTTGCCGGGTTCGGCATCGGCGCCGACGATCCGCGCGGTATCGACCGCGGCGGGTCCACGCCCGTCGAGCGACCAGGCCGCGCTGCCGAGGACGAGCGCGAGGCAGGCGATCGCCGCGGGGATCGGCTTCATGGTCGATGGCGCCTTGCCCGGCATGGGACCTCCTGTCGCTGGCCGATGGCCGGCCCGGCCACCGTCACGATAGACGCGACCGGGACGCCCGGCTTCAAGGTGAGATCGGGCGCGGCGTCGGTGTCCGCCGGTCACCGACGGCGATCGCCGCGCCGGAACGCCGCTTGCCGATTGACAAGCGGGCGCGCCGGGCGATCATGCCGCATGCACGAACCCGCCGACCTGCGCGCGACCCGCGCGATCCCCGCATGACCGCACCCGATGGGGCCCATCCGCCCCGCAAGGGCCTGACCCGCGAACAGCGCCTGAGCCTGCCGCCGTTCGCCGCGATCCGCGCGTTCGAGGCGATCGGCACCTGCGGCGGCATCCGCCGCGCCGCGCTCGAACTGTCGATCGATCATGCCGCGGTCAGCCGCCATCTGCGCGCGCTCGAGACATGGGCCGGGGTCGCGCTGGTCGATCGCGCCGGCGGCGGCGCCTTGCTCACCGAAAGCGGCCTCAAATTCCACCGCGCGATCACCCAGGGGCTGGCCGGGATCGCCGCGGCCAGCCTCGAGCTGACCCGCCGCGCCGACGACGCGCATCTGTCGCTGTGGTGCTCGCCCGGGCTCGCCTCCGAATGGCTGACCGGCCGGCTCGGCAGTTTCGCCGCGATCCTCCCCGACGTCGCGATCGAGATCCAGCCGTCCGAACTGCCCCCCGACGCGGCGCAGGACGTCGACGCGCATCTCCATTATGTCATCGACGCGATCCCCTGGGCAGGCGACGCGGCGCTGCGGTCGGTCGAGATCGCGCGCCCGCCGATCCTCGCGGTGGCGAGCCCGGCCTATCTCGAAACCGCGCGGCCGTTCGGCGCCCCCGCCGACCTGCTCGACGCCGCGCTGCTGCACGAGGCGAATTTCGACCAGTGGCGCCGATGGTTCGAGGCGCATGGGGTCGAGACCGCGAACCGGCTGTCGGGCAGCAAATTGTGGCAGGGCCATCTCACCCTCGCCGCCGCCCGGCGCGGCCAGGGCATCGCGCTGGCCAATGCGCTGCTGGTCGGCGACTATCTGCGCAGCGGCGAGCTGGTCGCGATCGGCGACTGGAAGCCGGTCCATCTCGGCGGCTATATGTTCACCGCCCGCCGCAACCACTGGCGCGACCGCACCGTCATGGGGTTTCGGCGGTGGCTCGAAAATTCGATCGCCGCGGAGTCGTGGAGCCGCTGAGGCTTTTTGGGTCACGCATCGGGTTGCGGCCTGCAGATCCTCCCTGAAGCGCAGCTTTGGGGAGGGGGACCGCCCGCAGGGCGGTGGAGGGGTCCGCGCAACATTGATAGCGTAGAAGACCCCTCCACCATCCTGCGGATGGTCCCCCTCCCCATCTGCGATGGGGAGGATCCTAGCGGCGTCGCCGTCGGCACCACACCTATGAATGCCGCGGCGCCCGGACGCGAGAACGAACAGGTACCGCATGCGAAGGCCCATTCCCAAAGCCCCTCCGGTGACTTTTCGGCAACGCTGCGTCGCTGCAAGTCATCTTCCCGCCGCGTCGGGCGCAACTAGGTTCGGAGGCTCCAAGCAACAAGCGAGAGTGCCCGTGACCTCCAATGCCGATCTGCGTGCCCGCCGTATCGCCGCCGTACCCCATGGCGTCGGAACCGCGACATCGATCTTCGCCGCGCGGGCGGACAATGCCGAATTGTGGGACGAGGACGGCCGGCGCTTCGTCGATTTCGCCGGCGGCATCGGCGTGCTCAACGTCGGCCACCGCCATCCGCAGGTGATCGACGCGGTCGACCGCCAGCTCGCCGCCTTCACCCATACCTCGTTCCAGGTCGTCGCCTATCGCGCCTATGTCGAGCTGGCCGAACGGCTGAACGCGATCGCGCCGATCGCCGGGCCGGCCAAGACGATCCTGTTCACCACCGGCGCCGAAGCCGTCGAGAATGCGGTCAAGATCGCCCGCGCGGCGACCGGGCGCACCGGGGTGATCGCCTTCACCGGCGGCTTCCACGGCCGCACCACGCTGACGATGGCGCTGACCGGCAAGGTCGCCCCCTATAAGCGCTCGTTCGGCGCGCCGGTCGCCGGGATCTTCCACCTGCCCTTCCCGATCGCCCATTATGACGTGTCGGTCGACGACTGCCTCAAGGCGCTGCGCTTCCTGTTCGCCGCCGACCTCGCCCCCAGCCAGACCGCGGCGATCATCATCGAGCCGGTCCAGGGCGAAGGCGGCTTCCATGTCGCGCCGCCCGCGCTGCTGGCGGCGCTGCGCCAGGTCTGCGACGAACATGGCATCCTGCTGATCGTCGACGAGGTTCAGTCGGGCTTCGGCCGGACCGGGCGGATGTTCGCGATCGAACATGCCGGCATCGCGCCCGACCTGATCACCGTCGCCAAGTCGATGGCGGGCGGCTTCCCGCTCTCGGGGGTGATCGGCCGCGCGGTGCTGATGGACAGCGTCGAACCCGGCGGCCTGGGCGGAACCTATGGCGGCTCGCCAGTCGCCTGCGCCGCCGCGCTGGCGGTGCTCGACATTTTCGAGGATGGCGCACTGCTCGCCCGGTCGGATGCGATCGGCGCGCGGATCATCGCCGCGCTGCACGGCTTCGCCGACCGCAACGACCTGCTGCCGATCGCCCATATCCGCGGGCTCGGGGCGATGGTCGCCTTCGATCTGGTCGAGGGGCGCAGTTCGGACAGCCCCGATGGCGCCGCGGCGAAGCGGGTGACGAACCGCGCGCTCGACGAAGGGCTGATCCTGCTCGGCTGCGGCAGCCATGGCGAGACCATCCGCATCCTGGTGCCGCTCACCGCCTCCGACGCGGTGATCGACGAAGGCCTGGCGGCGATCGAGCGGGCGCTCGCGGCGATATGAGCGAACCGCTGCTCGCCTGTCCCGACCTGCTCGGCCGCGGCGCCTGGATCGACGGTCGCTGGGTCGCCGGCGGGGACCAAAGCTTCACGGTCACCAATCCCGCGACCGGCGAGGCCGTCGCGACCCTGCCGGTGTTCGGGGCCGACGACACCCGCGCCGCGGTCGCCGCCGCGCGCCGCGCCCAGCCGGCCTGGGCGGCGACCACCGCCAAGGCGCGCGGCGCGATCCTGCGCCGCTGGCAGGCGCTGATGCTCGAGCATCAGGAGGATCTCGCGCGGTTGCTGACCACCGAACAGGGCAAACCGATCGCCGAGGCGCGCGCCGAGATCGGCTATGCGGCGTCGTTCTTCGAATGGTTCGCCGAGGAGGCCCGCCGCGCTTATGGCACGATCATCCCGGGGCATCTCCCCGACAAGCGCCTCCAGGTCGTGCGCCAGCCGATCGGGGTCGCCGCGGCGATCACCCCGTGGAATTTCCCGGCGGCGATGATCGCGCGCAAGGTCGCGCCGGCGCTCGCGGTCGGATGCAGCTTCGTCCTCAAGCCGTCCGAGCTCACCCCGTTGTCGGCGCTGGCGCTCGCCTGGCTGAGCAAACAGGCCGGGCTGCCCGACGGGGTATTCAATGTCGTGATGGGCGACGCGCCGGCGATCGGCGAAGTGCTCACCGGCGATCCGCGCATCGGCAAGTTCAGCTTCACCGGGTCGACCCCGGTCGGGAAGATGCTGGCGGCGGCGTGCATGGCGACGGTCAAGCGGGTCTCGCTCGAACTCGGCGGCAACGCCCCGTTCATCGTATTCGACGATGCCGATCTCGACGCCGCGGTGGCGGGCGCGATGGCGTCGAAATTCCGCAACACCGGCCAGACCTGCGTCTGCGCGAACCGGCTGCTCGTCCAGGACGGGATCTACGACCGGTTCGCGGCCCGGCTGGCGGACAAGGTGCGCGCGCTCCACGCCGGCGACGGCCTGGCCGGGGAGACCGACCAGGGTCCGCTGATCAACGCCGCCGCGGTCGCCAAGGCCGAACGCCATCTCGGCGATGCGATCGATCGCGGCGCCACCGTCATCGCGCGCGGCACCGTCGCCGGCGGTAGCGGTGGTGCGGGCCCGAACTTCTTCGCCGCCGCGCTGCTGCGCGACGTCCCCGCCGACGCGCTGCTCACCCGCGAGGAAAGCTTCGCGCCGGTCGCCGGGCTGATCCGCTTCGCCGACGAGGCCGAGGCAATCGCGATGGCCAACGATACCCGCGCCGGGCTCGCCGCCTATGTCTATACCAAGGACGGCGCACGCCAGGTGCGCATGGCGGAGTCGCTAGACTATGGCATGGTCGGCATGAACACCGGGCTGATTTCGACCGAGGTCGCGCCGTTCGGCGGGATGAAGGAATCGGGCTTCGGGCGCGAGGGATCGCGCTTCGGGATCGACGACTATCTCGAGCACAAGCTGATCGTCACCGAAGTGCCGCCGGCATGAGCGGCCCCGCCCCCGACCGGCGCGCGCTGATCGGCATGCTGCTCGCCTCGGCCTGCCTGGGCGGATGCGAACGCAGCGTCCGCGCGCCCGGCGACATCGTCATCGGCTCGTCGCCGACCGGGGTGCCGTTCAGCTTCGTCGATCCGTGGACCAACCGCCTGACCGGGTCGATGGTCGACACCTCCGACGCGATCGCCAGGCTGCTCGGACTCAAGCCCGATTTCCGGATCACGCCGTTCGCCGCGCTGATCCCGTCGCTGACCGCGGGCAAGATCGACATGATCGCCGCCGCCATGCTGCGCACCCCCGAGCGCGAGGCGATCGTCGCGTTCAGCGATCCGGTATTCGCCTATTCGGGCGCGCTGGTGGTGCGCGCCGACGATCGCCGCCGCTATCCCGATCTTTCGGCGGCGCGGGGGCTGCGGGTCGGCGCGCAGGTCGGCACCCGCTTCACCGACCAGTTGCACGCTGCGGGGATCGCCGACATCGCGACCTACGACAATCTCAGCGACATATTGCGCGATCTCGGGCTCGGCCGGATCGACGCCGGCTATGGCGACGCGCCGATCCTCGACTATCAGCTGCGGGTCGGCCCGCACCGCGCGGTCCGCCTGGTCCGCGAGTTCCAGGCCCCGGCCGGCGAAGCGCTCTGCCTGATCCTGCGCCGCGGCGATCCGCTGCTGCCGCGGATCAACCGCGCGATCGCCCGGCTGCGCGGCACCCGGCTGCCGGCCATCAATCGCCATTGGGGAATCGCATGACCGACCTGAGTTCGTTCCTCGCCGACGCGATCCTGTTCCTGCCGGTGCTGCTGCGCGGGCTGGGGATGACGTTGCTGCTGACGCTCGCGGCGCTGGCGATCAGCATCATGCTCGGGCTTATCCTCGCGCTGCTGGGCCTGTCGAAAAGCCGCCTGCCCCGCCTGTTCGCCGCGACGGTGATCAACATCGTGCGCGGCATTCCGATCATCGTCCAGCTGTTCTGCGTCTATTTCGTCCTGCCCGAATTCGGCGTCAGCCTCACCCCGTTCGCCGCCGGGGTGATCGGCCTCGCGGTCGCCTATTCGGTCTACCAGGCCGAGAATTTCCGCGCGGGCTTCCAGTCGGTCGACCCGCATCTGATCGAGGCGGGGCGGTCGCTGGGGATGGACGAACGGCTGATCTTCCTGCGGATCGTGCTGCCGCTCGGGCTGCGCACCGCGCTGCCGGCGTTCGGCAACACCACGGTGATGCTGCTCAAGGATTCGTCGATCGCCTCGACGATCACGATCGCCGAACTCACCCGCGCCGGACAGCTGCTGGCGATCTCCACCTTCAAGAACGGGACGGTCTATGTGTTGATCGCGCTTCTCTATCTCGCCGCGAGCCTGCCGCTGGCGGCGGGCGTGCGTGCCCTCGAGCGCCGGCTGGCGCGGCGATGATCCGGCTCTCGCACGTCGCCAAGGCGTTCGGCAGCCGGCAGGTGCTGCGCGACGTCGGCTTCACCGTCGCCGCGGGCCAGGTCACCTGCCTGCTCGGCCCGTCGGGGTCGGGCAAGTCGACCGTACTTCGCTGCATCAACGGCCTCGAACGCCATGATGCCGGCGAGATCGTCGTCGACGGCAGCCCGGTCGATGCCGCCAGCCTGCCCGCCATCCGCCGGCGGGTGTCGATGGTGTTCCAGCGCTTCAACCTGTTCCCGCACCGCACCGTGCTCGAAAATATCCTCGAAGGCCCGCTGCGGGTGCTGCGCATCCCGGCCGCCGAGGCGCATGACGAGGCGATGGCGCTGCTCGACAAGGTCGGGCTCGCCGATCGCGCCGCCAGCTATCCCGCCAGCCTGTCGGGCGGGCAGCAGCAGCGCGTCGGCATCGCCCGCGCGCTGGCGATGCGTCCCAAGGCGATCCTGTTCGACGAGCCGACCTCCGCGCTCGACCCCGAACGGGTCGGCGAGGTGCTCCAGCTGATGCGTGCGCTCGCCGACGAGGGGATGACGATGATCGTCGTCACCCATGAGATCGCCTTCGCCCGCGACGTCGCCGACCAGGCGATCTTCATGGACGACGGCGTGATCGTCGAGGCCGGCCCCGCCCGCGAGGTGCTGACCCGCCCCAGCGCCGACCGGACCCGGCTGTTCCTCGACCGCGTGCTCAATCCGCTCTGAACCGACGCGCGAGTGGTGATCGGATTGCACCGCTTGCGCCCTGCTTCTCAACTCGTGCCGGGGCAGACCGCCTCGCATGATCGGCCCATCTAAAGCCCTCAGCCGAAAGCGCTTCATGCCTGCCATGATATTCCGTCTCGACGATTTCACCGCCCGCCTGGGGCCTGCGCAGCCGGTGGCGGTTCCGCTGGGCGATCCGGTCGCGGCGGTCCGGACCTGTTCGATCGTCAATCCCGATCCGGCGCTGAACAGCAAGATCGGGGTGTGGGAATGCAGCCCAGGCCGTTGGGTCCGCCAGGTCGTCCAGGCCGAATATTGCCATTTCCTCAGCGGATCGGCGACCTTCACCCCCGATGACGGCGGCGCGCCGATGACGATCGGCGCCGGCGACGTCGTCTATTTCCCCGAACGCAGCGGCGGGGTCTGGGACATCCATGTCACCAGCCGCAAGCTCTACATCGTCTTCGACGAAAGGCCGGTGGCGTGAACGCCGCCTCCGGACTTTCGCCCGCGCCGCACGATTATGCCGCGACCAGCTTCTGGCTGTCGACCGCGGGCGACCTGACCCCGCGCCCCAGCCTGACGCGCGACATCGCGTGCGACGTCGCGATATTGGGCGGCGGCTATTCGGGATTGTGGACCGCCTATCATCTGCTGCGCGATCATCCCGATCTCGATGTCGTCATCATCGAGCGCGACATTTGCGGCTATGGCGCCTCGGGGCGCAACGGCGGCTGGTGCTCGCCGCGCTTTCCGGTCGACGCCCATGCGCTGATCCGCCGCTTCGGCGTCGCCAAGGCGCGCGAGACCCTGCTCGCGCTGCAGGGGGCGGTCGAGGATATCGGCGAGGTCTGTCGCCATGAGGCGATCGATGCCCATTACCGCGCCAACGGCCTGCTGAGCATAGCCCGCGGTGCCCATCAGATGCCGGGGCTGGTCGACGCCAAGGCGACCTACGACCGGCTCGGCATCGACGGCAACCGGCTGCTCGGCGCCGAGGAGACCTTCGAACGGGTCCATGCCACCGGCATCGCCGGCGCGTTGCAGACCCGGGCGGGCGCCACCGTCCACCCCGCGCGGCTGGCCCGCGGGCTCGCCCGCGCGGTCGAGAAGCACGGCGCGATGATCTTCGAGCGGACCGAGGCGACCGCGATCGTCGAGGGCGCGCATGCCGGCATCGTCACCGCCCAGGGCCGGGTGCTGGCGCGCCGCGCGGTGGTCGCCGCGGGCGAAGCCTATCTGACCGGGCTGGCGCCGTTCCGGCGCGCGCTGCTGCCGATGTCGTCGATGATCGTGCTCACCGAGCCGCTGAGCGACGCGAAATGGCGCGAGATCGGCTGGGCCGATGGCGAGAGCCTGAGCTCGCAGGTCCACACCAAGAATTACCTCACCCGCACCGCCGACGGCCGCATCCTCTATGGCAGCCGCGGCGCCCCCTATCTCTATGGCTCGGCGATGCCCGAGGAGGCCAATCGCGACGAGGCGATGTTCGCCTGGATGCGCGATCGCGTGCGGCAATGGTGGCCGGCGCTGTCCGACGTCGCCTTCACCCATAGCTGGGGCGGCTATCTCGGCGTCCCGCGCGACTGGATGCCGACGGTCGGGTTCGATCCCGAGCGCAAGCTCGGCCAGCTCCACGGCTATACCGGCCGCGGCGTCTCGACCAGCGCGCTGTCGGGACGGCTGCTCGCGGGGCTGATCGGCGGCACCACCACCGGGCTGGAATCGCTGCCGCTCCACCGCCGGTCGACGCCGCGCTGGGAACCCGAACCGCTGCGCTGGGCCGGGGTGCGCTATGTCCAGAACGCGTTCGGACGGATCGACGACGCCGAGGAGGCCGGCCGGCACCGGCCGCTCGACGCCGCGCTGGCCGAGGCGTTCGGCGAGCAGTGAAAAGGGGCGCGCGCCGGGTCTCGTCCCGGCGCCGATGCTACGTCTGGTCCGCCAGCCTCACCGTGTCGAAATTGTTGTTGCCGCATTAGTCCACGTGGCAACCGATCAGTCGCAATCCTGCTTTTTCAAGATAATGCCGATAGGCGCACTCGCCCAGCGAGCGCGACCGGCGACTGCCCCTCGGCAGCCAACCATCGTCGCGCGACAGAGCAGACCTGAGTCTCATGGCGCCCATTGTCGGCTTCCGCCCAATTGCGGACATTCACATATGATGCGATCAAGCCTGATGAATGAAGCTATATATGGGCCTATCATCACCTTTGTGTGCACGGGATTGTTTGGCTGGCTGCTCGTGCGTGGGTTCACTTCGGGCAAGATGACTTTCGAACAGCCAGCAGTCACCTTTTCGGGACGGCGTAAGGATCAGCCGGTTCGATTTTGGACGGTAGCGGCTTTGCTTGCGTTTCTAACATTAGGCAGTGCCCTTGCGACAATCGGTCAGGTTTTCTTTCCGCATGGCATCGGCGGTTAGCGCCCAGTTGCGGACATCCCGCGGATGACGCAGTCTGCGTCTAAGCAGTGAGGATAAGCCACGTGAGCACGGACGTACGGAACTCCATTAACTTATGGATCGGAGGTCTGGCATTCTTCGGCCTGTTCTGGGCGGGTCTGCATTTCGACGTATTTAGAGGCGTTTCAGACACGTGGCTTTGGCCGCTGCTCGGCGTTGTGACGTTCATCAACCTATCGTGGTCACTCTGGGGTTTGTGGAAGCGTCGCGCGTCGCACGCTGACAATCCCAACAACCGCTAACGTCCGCTTCCCACCCATCTCGGACATTCATGGTTTTCGAGTTCACGACCAAACAAAAAAGAGATGGACAGGGAAGCGGCCGTCCGCTCCCCTGTCCATCTCTTCCAGGCGTCCCCGATCAGTAGCGCGCGATCAGCTGCAGGCCGATCGTGCGCGGGCGCAGCGTGCTGCCCTTCCACAGCGGCCCGCTCGCATAGGTCGGAGCGTTGGCGATATAGCCGACATTGTTCAGGACATTCTCGGCATAGACCGACACGTTGTAGTGGCCGAGATCGATGCCCGCACGCAGATCGAGCGTGTCGGCGTCGTCGGGATAGACGCGGGTCGGATCATAGGTCGTCGCCGTGCGGACCTGGTAGAGATAGCGCCCCTTGTTGGCGGTGCGGAAATTATACTGGGCGCGGACATAGGTGTCGTGGTCGGCGACGTCGAAATGATATTCGCCGTTGAGGTTGATCGTCCACGGGGTCGCACCGAGCGTCTGGCCGGCGACGACGACCGGCGCGGTGCCGATCTGGATCGTCTTGTCATAGGTCGCGTCGACATAGCCGACCGCGGCGCCGAACGTCAGCTTGTCGGTGGGGCGCAGCGTGATGTTGGCGTCGAAGCCCTTGCTCGTCGCCGAGGCGGTGTTGGCGACCAGGCTGAACGCGCATTGCAGGCGAAGCTGCTGCTGGATGTTCTTCCATTTCACGACATAGCCGCTGATCTCATATTGGAGGGCGCCGCCCGCCACACGGTTCTTGGTGCCGACCTCGTAGCTCTTGGTGCGATCGGGCTCGAAGGTCGCCGGGCTGATCCCCAGCGACGCCGCCTCGGTGGCGCAGGTGCTGGGCAGGGTCTTGTTGACGCCGCCGGTGCGATAGCCTTCCGAATAGGTCGCATAATAGAGCGCGGTCGGGGTCGCCTGGAAGGCGAGATTGGCCTTGGGCAGGAACGGCTTGCTCTTCTGCACCCCGGTCGCGGTGGCGACCCCGGTCGGCGGATAGGACACGCCGCGCTCGACGACGTCGAACTTGAGCTTGTTGCGCGAATAGCGCCCGCCGAGCGACAGCGTCAGCCGGTCGACCAGCTTGATGTCGACATTGGCGAAGGCCGCGAGTTCGGTCTCGGTGGTATGCTCGATGCCATAATAGATGCGGTCGGTCTGGATCGATGGGATGCCCGCGGCCGCCGGGGTGCGGCCGAAGCGATAGAGATAGAGCGCATCGTAATTGCCGAGATAGATCGGCACGTCGGCATCGACCTTGCTGCGCGAATAATAAGCGCCGAGCGTGTAGCGGATCGGCGCGTCGGCCTCGCCGCCGGTCAGCCGCAGTTCCTGCGAGAACAGCTTCTGGTGGATGTCCGGATTCTGATAGCCGATCGTCAGCGGCGTGGTCGGGGTGATCGGGAACAGATAGGCATTGCCGAAATAGATGCGGGCATTGTTCTGGGTGGCGTCGATCGTATCTTCGACATGGCGGCGGAAATAGGAGGTGATCGAGGTCAGCGACGTCGCCCCCCTCGTTCCCACCATCTTGAGCGCCGGCAGGATGAACCTGTCGTGGCTCGGCTCCTCGATCGGCGCGTAGCTCAGAAATTTGCCGTTCGACGGGTCGGAGGCGCCGTTCGGGCACGGGTTGAGCGTGCCGGTGGTGCCGGGCGAGCCCGTGGTCGCCGGGCAGCGCGTCCACAGGTCGAGCCGGTCCTTGATCTTCAGATCCTGATAATAGACGCTCGGCGTCGCCGCGAACCAGTCATTGGGCTCCCAGTGCAGCGCCGCGCGGCCGACGATCGTCCGGTCGCTGTTGGCGTTCTTGGTCTTGCTGGTCGGATCCTCCCAGCTCTGCCGGTCGATCCAGCCGGCATTCTCGCGATAATAGCCGCTGATCCGGAAGCCGAGATGGTCGGCGACGATCGGGCCGCCGAGCGCCAGGCCGCCTTCATAGCCGATCCCGCCATCCTTGACCGAATTGACCGCGGCGCGGCCATAAGCGCTATATTTGGTCAGGCTGGGCGTCGGGGTGATGAAGCGGATCGCGCCGCCCTGCGAGCTGGCGCCGAACAGCGTTCCCTGCGGGCCGCGCAGCACCTCGACCCGGTCGACGTCGAAGATGAACGGGATGGTGCTGCCATTATAGTTGAGCGACGAGTTGCGCGCCTGGATCGGGGTGTCGTCGATATAGACCGCCGAGGTCGCCGCGCCTGCGGTGGAATCGATGCCGCGGATGACGATGCGGGTCTGGCCGGTGCCGCCGGCGGGACGGGTGATGTCGACACCCGGGGTCTGGTTGACGACGTCGCGGATGTCGCGCACGCCGCGGGAATCGAGGCTCTGCTGGCTGAAGGCGGCGATCGACAGCGGCACCTTCGAGATGCTTTCGGAGCGCTTGGTCGCGGTGACGACGATCTCGCCTTCGTCGCTCGCCTGCTCGGCATCGGCGGCGGCGGGCTTGGCGACGGGCGCGGTCTCCTGCGCGGCGGACGGCGCGGCGATGGTCAGGGCAAGCAGCGACACCGCCGCCAGCATGGATCCGCGAATATGTTCGGTCGGCAAAGTCATCATGTTCGGCCCCTTATTTTCGCGGCATTTTTTGCCGCACGCGAAAGTTTCTCTCCCTGAGATCCCTGCGTTTTATCGAGACCAAGGTGTCGCGGTCCGTATGGAGCGTGAAGGTGCGAAACAACCCTGAAGCGGTGACTTCACGACACCTTCCGGCGGCGGCCCGACAGGATAGGGTCGCATGATGACGACATCATTCCGTGCCATCGCCTTCGTCTCGCGCCAGGATCGCCCGCGGGTCGATCGCTGGCTCGGCCTGCTACGCGCGGCGATGCCCGGCGAGACGGTCCTCCTCGGCCCGCCCCATGCCGACTGGGGCGCCGACGCCGCCGCAATCGACGTCGCGATCGCTGGCGATCCGCCGCCCGGCGCGCTGGCGGCGCTGCCACGCCTCGCCTTCATCCACAGCACATGGGCAGGGGTCGACGGGCTGCTCGCCGATCGCACCATCCCGCCGGCGATCCCGCTGGCGCGGCTGATCGATCCGGCGCTCGCCGACGACATGGCCGAATATGTCATGGCCAGCCTGTTATGGCTCCACCGCCAGATGCCCGCCTATCGCCAGCAGCAGCAGAGCGGCGCGTGGATGCCGCGCCCCCAGCCCGCCGCGCGCGACCGGCAGATCGGCATATTGGGGATGGGCGAGATGGGGCAGGCGGTCGCACGGCATGCGCGCCGCTTCGGCTTTCCGGTCGTGGGCTGGTCGCGCAGCGGCCGGCCGGTCGACGACATCGTCATGACCAGCGGCGACGAGGGGCTGCGCGCGACGCTGGCGGAGGCCGACATCCTGATCAACCTGCTGCCGCTGACCACCGAGACGCGCGGCATCCTCGACGCCGCGCGGCTGCGGACGATGCGCCGCGGCGCGTCGCTGATCAATGTCGGCCGCGGAGGGCATGTCGTGCTCGACGATCTGGTCGCCGCGCTCGATACGGGCCAGATCGACCATGCCGTGCTCGACGTGTTCGCCGACGAGCCGCTCGCGGCCGGCAATCCGCTCTGGCATCATCCGCGGATCACTATCACCCCGCATGTCGCGGCGACCACCACCCCGGCGACCGCCGCGCTGGTGATCGCCGCCAACATCGCCCGCTTCCGTGCAGGTGCGCGCGTCACTGGACTGGTGACGCGCGCTACCGGCTATTGAGACCTATCCCATCGTCGGGATGACGAAGCTCTGGTCGACGACCGCGCCGCCGCTCGGCCAGCGCTGGGTCACGGTCTTGGTGCGGGTGTAGAAGCGGATGCCGTCGATGCCGTACTGGTTGAGATCGCCGAACCCCGACCGCTTCCATCCGCCGAAGCTGTGATAGGCGACCGGCACCGGGATCGGCACGTTGATCCCGACCATACCGACCTCGACCGAGCTGGCGAAGCGACGCGCCATGTCGCCGTTGCGGGTGAAGATCGCGACGCCATTGCCATATTGATGTTCGCTGGCGAAACCGATCGCCTCCTCCAGGCTCGATGCCCGGACGATCTGGAGCACCGGCCCGAAAATCTCGTCGCGATAGCTCTGCATGGCCGGGGTGACATGGTCGAGCAGGGTCGGCGCGAGGAAAAACCCGTCCTCATGCCCCTGCAGCACCAGCCCGCGGCCGTCGATCACCAGTTCGGAGCCTTCGTCGACCGCCATCCGGATATAGTCCTCGATCCGCGCCTTGTGCTGGGCGCTGACGACCGGGCCATAATGGGCGTCGGGATCGGTCGGGACGCCGACGCGCAGCTGGGCGATCTCGGCGACGAGCTTGTCGCGCAGCCGCTCGGCGGTCGCCTCGCCGACCGGCACCACCACCGGCAGCGCCATGCAGCGCTCGCCGGCCGAGCCATAAGCCGCGCCGATGATGTCGGCGACCGCCTGGTCGAGATCGGCGTCGGGCATGACGATGCCATGATTCTTGGCGCCGCCCATGCACTGCATGCGCTTGCCGTTCGCCGCGCCCCGGCCATAGACATATTGGGCGATGTCCGACGACCCGACGAAGCTCACCGCCTTGATCTGGGGGTGATCGAGGATCGCGTCGACCATCGACTTGTCGCCATGGACGACATTGAGGATGCCGCGCGGCAGCCCCGCCTCGAGCGCGAGTTCGGCCAGCCGCACCGGCACCGACGGGTCGCGTTCGGACGGCTTGAGGATGAAGGCATTGCCGCAGGCGATCGCCGGCGCCAGCATCCACAGCGGGATCATCGCCGGGAAGTTGAACGGGGTGATCCCGGCGACCACGCCGAGCGGCTGGCGCAGCGAGAAGACGTCGATGCCGGGCCCCGCCCCTTCGCTATGCTCGCCCTTGAGCAGATGGGGGATGCCGCAGACGAATTCGATCACGTCGAGCCCGCGCTGGATGTCGCCCTTGGCGTCGTCGACCACCTTGCCATGTTCGGACGACAGCAGGTGCGCCAACTCGTCGATATGCGCCTCGATCAGCGCCTTGAAGCGGAACATCACCCGCGCCCGGCGCTGCGGGTTGAGCGCCGCCCAGCCCGGCTGTGCCGCCTTCGCGTCGGCGACCGCCTCGGCGAGCAGATCGGCGTCGCCCAGCCCGACATGCGCCTGCACCCGGCCGCTCGCCGGATCGAAGATCTCGCCGTGGCGGGCGCCGTCGGCGGGACGCGGAACACCGCCGATGAAATGGGGGACGTGGCGCATGACGAAACTCCTGTTCTGGGTGACAGGCGCTCGATAATCTGTGTATGAAACACCATATATAATCGATTCTGCGCTTTGGATGTGCAAAAATCCCCATGCTCGACTGGGACGATCTCAAGCTGTTTCTGGCGATCGCGCGCGATCGCAGTCTCGTCGGCGCCGCGCGCCGGCTGGCGGTCGACCACACCACGGTCGCGCGCCGGCTGACCAGCCTGGAGGAGGCGATCGGCGCGCGACTGTTCGACCGATCGCCGCGCGGCGTGGTGCCGACGCCGGCGGGCCTCGAACTGGTCGGCCATGCCGAGCGGATCGAGGCCGAGGTCGATGCCGCCACCACCGGCATCGCCGCGCGCGACGAGCGGGTGTCGGGGGTCGTCAAGCTGGCGACCCCGGAGGCGTTCGGCACCTTCCTGGTCGCGCCGAACGCGCACCGGCTCTACGCGCAGCACCCCGGCATCGAGCTCGAGCTGGCGCCCGAAGCGCGCAGCTTCAGCCTGTCGAAGCGCGAGGCCGACATCGCCATCGGCCTGCGCCGCGCCCCGCGCGGGCGGCTGGTGGCGCAGCGGCTGACCGACTATCGCGTCGGCCTCTATGCCTCGCGCGCCTATCTCGAACGCCATGGCCCGATCGACGATATCGGCGCGCTCGGGGCGCATCCGCTGGTCTGGTATATCGAGGAGATGATCGACATCCCCGAGATGCTGTTCCTCGACCAGATCGCCGCCGGCGCCACCTCGGCCTTCCGGTCGAGCTCGAGCGCGGCGCAGCAAATGGCGGTCGCCAACGGCTTCGGCCTCGGCCTGCTCCATGTCTTCGCCGCCGAACAGGATCCGCGGCTGGTGCGGGTGCTCGCCGCCGAGGTCGAGATATTGCGCAGCTACTGGCTGATCCTGCACGCCGACCAGCAGAGACTGCCCCGGGTCAGGGCGGTGATCGATTTCCTGCGGGACATCGTCGCCGCGAACAAGGCGGCGTTCTGAAAGCGATCGGCACGGTGTCGCGATGGTGATCGCTCCACACCATGGCGGCCCTGCTTGTCGCCTTTCCGGCGGGCGAAACAGCACCGAGTCATGGGATGCGGGAAACCGCAAAGCGCGATGGCACGAGGACCCGATCATGAACCGCAGACTCTACGCTTCGATGGCCATGCTGCCGCTGCTCGCAGCCATGCCGTCCGCGGGCCATGCCGCGGATGCGCCCGCCTGCACGGCGGATCTGCTGATCAAGGGCGCCAAGATCATCACCGTGGACGGCGACCGGATCGCGCAGGCCGTGGCGGTGCGCGGCGACCGCATCGTCCGGGTCGGCAGCCTGGCCGAGGTGAGCGGCTGCCAGGGGCCGCGCACCACGGTCATGACGCTTGCCGGCAAGACGATATTGCCCGGCTTCATCGATGCCCATTCGCACGTCCAGGGCATGTCCGAAGTCGAGCGTACCATGATCAACATCCAGGTGCCGCCGCTCAAGGACGCGAACGCCATCATCGCCGCGCTCAAGGACGCACAGGCCAGGAAGCCGGCCGGCGCCTGGCTGATCGGCCAGGGCACCTATAATCAGCCGATGCCGACGCGCGCGCAGCTCGACGAAGCCTTCCCCGACAATCCGGTCGATCTCCAGTGGAGCGTGCACGACCATCTGATCAACCATCGCGCGGCGATCGCGATGGGCATGACGAAGGATTATCCCGACCCGCCCAAGGGCACCACCGGCCGTTATGAGCGCACCGCCGATGGCGAGGTCATGCTCGTCCGCGACGCCACCATCCCGCTGCCGCCGATCAAGACCAGCTATGCCGAAATGAAGGAGGGTGTGCGCACCATCCTCGAGGATTTCTATCTGAAGCGCGGGGTGACGACGGTGTCCGACATGTCGGAACCCGATGCCTACCGCGCCTATCAGGAGCTCGAGGCGGAGGGCCGCCTGCCGACCCGCGTGCGGGCGAACTACTTCATCCGTTATCCGGACAAGGCGGCGGCGCTGACCGACATGGCCAGCCTGATGGGCGTCCACACCGGGTTCGGCGACGAGCGCCTCCAGCTCGGCGCGGTCAAGATCCTGCTCGACGGCGTGTGGGGGACGACCGCAGCGGTCTACAAGCCCTTCTGGGAAGGATCGGGCACGAGCTGGATGCCGAACAATCGCGGCGGCACCAATTTCGATGCCAGGACATTGAACGACATGGTCGGCCGGCTGTTCGCCGCCGGCTGGCAGATCCAGATCCACGCCAATGGAGATCGCGCCCAGGACATGAGCCTCGATGCGTTCGAAGCCGCGCAGGCGGCGACGCCACGGCAGGATCCACGCTTCCGGATCGAGCATTTCGGCAACTTCCTCGTCCAGGATCCCGCGCGGACGACGCAGCGGCTGGACCGCATGCACCGGCTCGGCGTCATCCCGTCGATCCAGCCGGCCTTTCTGTGGCGGCTGACCGCCACCAACGCCCAGGAACCGGGGGTGAAATTCTTTCCGCTCAAGACGCTGATCGCGCAGGGCTTCCATCCCGCCGGTGGGGTCGACACCGTCGGCACCCAGAATTTCGCCACCTATCCGCTGTTCTCGATCGCGCGGGCGGTGCTCCGGCGCAGCAAATATGGCGTTTCGGTCCAGCCCGAAGAGGCGATCAGCGTGATGGATGCCGTGCGCATGTTCACCATCTGGAGCGCGGAAGCCAATTTCATGGAGGGCTCGCGCGGGTCGATCGTACCCGGCAAGCTGGCCGATTTCGTCGTCCTCGACCAGGATCCGCTCAGCGTCGCCCCCGAGAAGCTGGATCAGATCGCGGTCGCCATGACGATCATCGGCGGCAAGGTGGCCTATAGCAGGAAATGACGGCGCTCGGCCCCGGCCGTCGCCAGGCTTAGCGCAGCCGCCGTCCGGGGCCAGGCCAATCGGCCTCGCTCTCGCTCGCCAGGATAGCCCCGTCCTCGATCGTTCCGAGCAGCCGGTCGTCCATCCACAGCTGATGACGGCCGGCGCCCGCGAGCACGGGGATCATCTCCCACGCCTCCCACTCGTCGGCCGCATCGACATAGGCGCGCGACAGGATGGCGTCGCGGCCGGCATCGGTACGGCAAAGCCAGAAGGTCATCGCCGGCCGCCCCTAGTTCGCGGCGGTCTTCTGGTAGAGGACCCGGCCGTCGACGATCGTCATGTCGACGCCGATCTGGCCCAGCTTCGGCTTGGCGGCGGTCAGCGGATCGGTGTCGAGCACGACGATGTCGGCGAGCTTGCCGACCTCGATGCTGCCGCGCGACGCCTCGAGATGCCCCGAATAGGCCGCCCAGATCGTCTGCATCCTGATCGCGTCCATCACCGAGATCGCCTGCTCGGGCTGGACGACGGTGCCGAACTTGGTGTTGCGGTTGACCGCGCGATCGATCGAGAAGAACGGGTTGGTGGCATAATTCTGGGTGCCGAGCGTGTCCGATCCGAGCGGCGGGTGGAAGCCGGCGTCGAGCAGGGTCTTCATCGGGAAGAAGCCGACATCGGGCTCGCCGACATTGACGTTGGTCAGCCGCCACAGCATCGCCACCTGCGGCGACGGGATGACGCCATCACGCTTCAGCCGCGCGAGCCGCTCGGCGGTGCGCTGCGGATCCTGCACGAGGAAATGCCCGAAATGCTCGATGCGGTGCCGGGCATCGTCGACCGGTGCGATCTTCTGCGCGGCCTCGACCGCGGTGAGCACCATGTCCTGCGCGCGATCGCCATTGGCGTGGACCCAGACGCTCCAGCCATTTTGCTGGGCGAGCAGGAATTGCCGGTTGAGGACCTCCTGGGTCCGGCTGACCCCGCCGACATTGTTCGCGATCCAGGTCGTGCCCGAGCCCTTCCAGGCGGGGCGGTAGGTGGCGGCGGTCGTCCCCCACACCCCGTCGAGCGGGATCTTGATCGCGCCGACCCGCAGCCAGTCGTCGCCGAAGCCGGTGTGGAGCCCGCTGCGGATCAGCGCATCGAACTCGCCGTCCCATCCGCGGCCGCCGACCGGGCTCGCGCCGACCGCGCCGATGCCATGATCATGGTCGTCGCCGTCGGTCGGGCCGATGAAATAGTTGAGCAGCAGCCGCGTCGACAATTTTCCTTCGGCGCGCAGTTCCTGATAGGCGCGATAGGCGGTGCCCGGATCGGACATGTCGTAGACGGTGGTGACGCCCTTCTTCAGATAGAAGCTCTCGAGCGTCTGGCGGATCGCCTCCTTGCTCTGGACATAGGTCGTCACCGGTTCGGGCAGCGAGACCCCGGCGTCGCGCAGGATCATCACCTCGCCGTCGGCGGTGCGTTCGAACCGCCCCGTCCCCTTGGGATCGGGCGCATCCTTGGTCAGCCCGGCGAGCATCGCCGCCTTATGGTTGATCAGACTGTCATGCGCGCTCCAGCGCAGGTCGACCGGATTGTCCGGAAATGCGGCGTCGAGCTGTTCGCGGGTCGGCATGACCTGGTTGTAGGTGCCCTGCCCGACCAGCCAGGCGCCCGGCGGAAGCTGTTTCTGGCGCTGCCGGAGCGCATCGATGATCGCATCGGCGCCGGCCAGCGGCGGCGCCTGGATCGGGATGCGGACATATTCGGATTCGGCGAGCCCCTGGACATGGGCATGCGCGTCGATGAAGCCCGGCAGCACCGTCCGGCCCTTGAGGTCGATCGTCCGGGTCGCGGGGCCGGCCCAGGCCTTCATGTCGGCCGCGCTGCCGACCGCGACGATGCGCCCCCGCTGGATCGCGACCGCCGAGACGATATGGTCCTGGCTGTCGACGGTCACCACCTTGCCGTTCTGCAGGATGATGTCGGCGGTGCGGGCGTCGGTCGCGGCGAGCGCCGAACCGGACAGCAGCATGGCGCCGAGGCTGAGCGCGACGGTGCGGAGGTTGAAAATTGGGACCATGCGACCTTCCGTTGAGAGAGCGTCATCGTGGCACAGACGCCGGTCGTTGCAATGGTGCCGACCGCATCGCCGGCGTTGACGTTCGGTCACCGCGGACCGCGGCTATTTCCGGTCGAGCGTCATCAGATAGGCGACCAGATCGGCGCGCTTCGCATCGTCGGGGACCGAGACGATCATCCGCGTCCCCGGCACCAGCCTGTTCGGCGATGTAAGGAAGCTGCCGAGGGTCGCGGCGTTCCAGACGAGGCCGGATTTCTTCAGTGCGG
The DNA here is from genome assembly GCF_058801765.1 of Rhizorhabdus sp. GW822-FHT03C02. Lineage (NCBI taxonomy): Bacteria > Pseudomonadati > Pseudomonadota > Alphaproteobacteria > Sphingomonadales > Rhizorhabdaceae > Rhizorhabdus > Rhizorhabdus sp. GW822-FHT03C02. Next base: position 70,646 of record NZ_JBXANN010000001.1, on the reverse strand, counting down.
GCGAATACGCGAAATCGGTCGAGGCCGCCAGACGGCCAGCGAGATTCGACAGATTGGGCGCCATCATCGCCTTGGTGCCGGGAGTGATCTGATGGCACATCATGCATTTCTGCCGGAACAGCGCCGCGCCCGCGGCGGGATCGGCGGCGTGGGCCGCGGGGGCCAGGCCGGCGATGGCCGCCGCCGTTGCGAATGCGATGAGCTTGGACATGATCGAACCTTTGTTGCGTGGTGATGAAAAGGACGGTCAGCCGCCGGTGCGCGCGGCGCAGCGGCCGGCATCGGCCAATATCGTGCGGCGCATCTGCGCGAGCGGCTGGTTCTTGAGCGGCGCGCGGCGCAGCGCGCCGACCTCGCGCGCGTCATAGGGCCGCGCCCCGGCCGGCACGCTGTCGCCGCCGAGCCCGAAGACGATGAAGTTCATGGTCGCGGCGAGCGCGCGGTCGTCCATGCCGGCAAAGGCGACATTGGGAAGCCGCACGATATAGCGCCGGCCCTCGCCGATGCACAGGAAGGCGCCGACCGCCCCGCGCAGCACCGGGATCGTCCGGCGCGAAGACACGCCGTCGAGCCCGTGGCAGCCGCCGCAGGATTCGAGATAATGCGCCTGCCCGGCCGGGATCGGCACCGGTGGTTCGGACGCCCCCGCCCCACCCTTCGCGGCGATCAGCGCCAGCGCCGCCGTCGCCGATCCGATGAGCCAGCGGCGCACCGTCTCATTCCGCCAGGCCGACCAGCGCGGCCGTCGAGCAATGATAGGCCATCGACGTGTCGCCGAAGCACCAGATGATGTCGTTGTTCGATTGCGGGCGGTAGACCGGCAGTTCGCGATCGGTGCCGGTGCACTCGCAATCCTTGGCGGTCGGCTGGCAGGCGCCCTTCCCGCAGCAGTCGCGATAGGCGATCAGATAGGACCGGCCGTCGTCGGGGTTCAGGCAGGTGCCGACCCAGGCGGTCGGCGACGGCTGCGATCCCGGCGGGCAGGTGTGCAGGCCGCCGCCGCAGCAGCCGCAGATCGTGCCGTCGATCGCACAGTGCCGCCAATAGTCGCAGCGCAGCGGGTCGGTCGACTGGGCATTGCGTTCGAAATCGCTGAGCGTCTTCGCCGACGCTCGCGACACCGGCAGCAGCGGGAAGAAGGGGGCGGCGACCAGCGCCGTGCCGAGCTTCGTCAGGAAACCGCGCCGCGAACTGCGCCGGGCGATCCGGCGGGTGAGGCGTTCGCTGAAATTGTCGATGCGGCGGTCAGCCATGCGTGCACACTTTCTCATGATCGGCGGCGGCGCGCGCAGGCACGCCCCGCAGATAGTCCTGGACATGGGCGAAGCCGGTCTCGCGCGGCGCCATCAGGCTTTCGAGATGCTCGCGGGTGTTGACGAGCCCCTGCGAGACGATCGTCCCGCTGCCGTCGACCAGCACCGCATAGGGCAGCTTGCCGACGCGGTAGCCGCGCGCCACCTCGCCATCGACGACGAAATCGGCGGGATCGACCCCGAAGCGCGTCGCCATCGCGCGATGGTCGCCCTCGTCGCCGTCGCCGACCAGCAGCAGGTCGACCGCCTCCGCCTCGGCGAAGCGCTGCGCGGTCGGCAGCAACTGCTTGCAGACCGGGCAGGTCGGCGAGACGAAGAAGATCATCGTGTCGCGCCGGTCGGCGCGGGGGGCGCCGATCGCGACCGCGCTGCCCGCGAGCGAGCGCGCGGCGAAGCGCGGCGCCTGCTCGCCCGGCTGGGGGCCCTGGCCGAGCGCGAGCGCGCCGACCGGGGATATACGTTCGTGGAGGACGCCGATCTGGCGGGCGAGCGCGACCACGGTCGCCGCCAGGATCAACACGGTCGTCCACAGCATCGCCTGCGACAGGATGAGCATCATGAGAATCTCCGCTGGAGCGCCGCCGCCGGCCCGCGCAGCGAGACCAGGGTGGCGATGACGATATTGAGGAGCGCGCAGGCGAGCGCCGCGCCGATGGCGTCGACATAGACGATCGCCGAGCCGATCGGCGGCTGCGCCAGCAGCGCCGGCGCGATCAGCGCGCCGAGCAGCAGGTTGCGCACCACCAGCACCGGTTCGAGCGGCTCGGGCAAGGCCGACAGCGAACAGCCGCAGTCGATGTCGCGTACGCCACGCACCAGGTTGATCGCGATCGCGGCCGCGAACAGCAGCAGCAGGCCGATCGTGATCGCCGCGCCGGTCGCCTGCCATCGGCCGGTCGCCAGCGCGAGCATCGCCGCCGCCTCGGCGGCGATCAGCGTCGCCGCGATCGGCCCGGCGGCCGGCGGGGGAACGAGCCGATAGCCTTCGACCGCCGCCACGAAGCGCGGCCGGTCCCGCACCTTCGCGACCAGCGCGCCGCCGAACAGCAGCACCCCGAACGCCCGCGCGAACAGCACGATCGCCGCCGGAAGCTGCACGGCGATGCTCACAGTCCGGGCACCATGCCGAGGAAACCGCTCGCCTCGCGCTCGCGCAGCTTGGCGCCGCTCGTCGCGTCATAGACCGCCAGATTGCGGCCGCGGTCGCCGGCAAAGGCGAACAGCACCGGATGGGCGTCCTGGGTGACGGCGATGCCGGCGGCGGGGCGATCGAGCCTGATCCGGCGGATCAGCGCGTGGCGATCGGCATCGAACACCCAGACTTCGGTGCCGTCGGCCTTGTGGGTCCAGTAATTGCCGGTGTGCATGAGCACGAACAGCCGCTTGGTCGCACGGTGGACGCCGAGCATCTGCGCCCCGCCCGGCCGCCAGGCGAGATCCTGGACGCCGAGCCCGGCGGCGGGCAGGCCCGCCGCGACGGTGAGCGACCAGGGCTGGCCGACGCTGGCGGTGCTTCCCAGCTTCACCGGATAGATCCTGCCGCCGAACGACAGCAGCCAGCCCTCGCCGGTGGTCCGGTCGACGATGCTGTTTTCGAACAGCGGGTCGTGATCGGGATCGAAGAAGGGCTTGGTGAACCTCGCCTTGCCGGTGCCGTCGGCGGCGACCGCGACCGTCCCGATCGTGCCGTCGCCGCACAGCGTCGCGAAGCTGCGCGGGCCGTAGGGAAAGGCCAGCGCGCAACCGGGTATGTCGACCGAGCCGATCAGCTTGCCGCCCTCGAGATCGACGACATGGATCGCCGAGGACGGGATCATGTCATAGACATAAGCGAGCTTGCCGTCGTCGCTGGTCGCGACCTGCTGCGCCTTGGGCACCACCAGCAGCCGGCCGGGCAGCGGGATCTCCCTGGCGATCGCCAGTGTCGCCCCGTCATAGACGGTGAGCAGATCCTGGCGGTCGCCGCGGTCGCCGCGGCTCCAATAGGTTTCGGCGACATAGATGCGGCTCGCGTCGCGCGACAGGCTCATCGCGCCGTTGCGGGCGGCCGGCACCAGCCCCATCGACTTCATCGCCGGATCGTCACCCTCGATCACGGTCGCGCCGGCATAGCCATAAGCGTCGAACAGATAGAGCCGGTGCGGCCCCGCCGGCGCGAGCACCGCGGTGTCGCTTTCCTCGACCGGCAGCACCGGCGCGGGCACGCCGGGCGCCGCGGCATGCGCCGCCGCGGCGAACCCGGCGAGCGCCAGCATGATCGTCCCGCGGCGCCGCATCAGAAGGTCAGCCCGGCGCGCACGCCATATTCGCGCGGCGCGCCGTAGAATTCGTTGAGGCCATATTGGCCGGCGACATATTTCTTGCCGGCCAGGTTGGTGCCGTAGACGTCGACATGCCAGTTGCCGCGGCGCAGGCTGATCTGGCCGGTCAGCAGCCCATAAGCGGCGATCCGGTCGGATATCGGCGAATAGGCCAGATAGGTGAAGCGCCTGCCGACATAGGCATAGTTGAGCCGCGGCGTCAGCGTCATCTCCCCGCCCAGCGGCAGCGCATATTCGGCCCCGACATTATAGGTCCATTTGGGCGAATAGAGATTGGGTCCGCCGTCGGTGGTGACCGTCGCGCCGCTATAGTCGAAGCAGATCGGCGGCATCGACGGTACCCCCGGCGGGCATTGCGGGCCGAGCGTCCCCGACGGAATCTGCCGTTCGTCGATGAAGCTCAGCCCCGACAGATGCGAGTGGACATAAGCGGCGCTGGCATCGAAGCCGAAACCGCCGAACTTGCCCTGGACCTGCGCCTCGACCCCGGTGATCGTGCCGTTGGAGATGTTCCTGACCCCACTCAGCCCGGTCGACGGCTCGACCAGGTCGAACTGGAAGTTCGAATAATCGTTGCGGAACCCGTCGACCTGCATCCGGACATGGCGATCGAGGATGCTGCCCTTCCAGCCGATCTCATAATTCCACACCGTCTCGGGCGCGAATTCGGAGGTGCGCGAGTTGAACCCGCCCGGCTTGTAGCCGCGCGCGACGAAGGCATAGAGGAGGTGGTCGGGGGCGACCGTCCAGTTGAGTGCCAGCTTGCCGGTCGCGCGCCCGTCGGCATGCGCGCCCGACAGGTCGGAGACGACGAGACCGGTCGCGGGGAAGCCCGGAATGCCCGCGCCGATCCGCACGTCGCCGACCCCGGTCGCCTTGTAATGCGACCAGCGCGCGCCGAGCTGAACCTGCAGCGTCTCGGTCAGCCGGACCCCGCCCTGCGCGAAGACACCGGTGGTGGTGCGCTGGTTGTCGGGGCGGATGTCGGTCGGAAAGCCCGCCTGTCGATCGTAGATCTGGACGCTGATGTCGTTGCGCTGGAAATAGCCGCCGACGATCCAGTCGATCGTGCCGCCGGTCGGCGAGATCAGGTTGATCTCCTCGCTATATTGGCGTTCGCCGGCATGATAATCCTGGCTCAGGTCGCCGCCGGCCGCCAGAGGCGCCTGCGATCCGTCGACATCGACCAGCGCGTCGATCCGCTTGTTCTGATAGCCGCTGAGCGACCGCAGCACGGTGCCGCCGGCGAATTCCTTGCGCAGTTCGAGGCTGGCGATGAACGCATGCTCGTGCAGCGCGGTCGGGGTGTCGAAGCTCAATGTCCTGATGTCGCCGACGCGAAACGGCGCGAACTGGGTGCCCTCGATCGGCCGATAGGCATAGCCGCCGGTCTTGCGATCGTTGAGCTGCAGCTTGAGCAGCGCGCGGAAACTGTCCGGCTGCCAGACGATCCCGAGCCGCCCGCCTTTCTCGTCGAGCCGCCCGGCCTTGCTGTCATCGGGGCCGGCATCGTCATAATAGCTGTCGTGCCGCCGGTAGAACCCCGCCGCGCGCACCGCCAGGTCGCTCGCGACCGGCAGGTTGAGCGCGCCCTCGGCCGCGACATTGCCGCGATTGCCGCCGCCGATCTCGCCATAGCCGCCGATCGCCTTGGTGTCGGGGTTGCGCGAGTTGATGAAGATCGCGCCGCCGGTCGAATTGCTCCCGACCAGCGTCCCCTGCGGCCCGCGCAGCACCTCGACGCTCGCCAGGTCGTAGAAGCTGTTGGCCTGGACGATCGCCGGCTGGAACAGCCCGTCGACATAGGTGGCGACCCCGGCGGTGACGTTGGGCGAGTTGCTCGCCAGGCCGATGCCGCGGATGTTGACCGCCTGGGTGATGCCGGCGTCGGTCACCGACAGCGACGGCGACGCCGCCTGGATATCGGCCAGCCGGGCGATCCCCTTGGCGGCGAGTTCCTCGCTGGTGAGCGCGGTCGCGGCGATCGGCACCTTCTGGAGATTTTCGGTGCGGCGCTGCGCGGTGACGACGATCTCGGCGAGGCTCTCGCCATCGGGGGCGGCAGCTTCATCCTGCCCGGCGAACGCCGCGCCGTGCGGCACCGCGACCAGCATGGCGGACGACAACAATAGCGACAGCGTCTTCTTCATATTGCCCCCAATTTCGACTGACGATGATGATTTGCGCGATGCGCTCAGCGCGGCGTCCACGCCGATGCCGCCGCCGCGAAGGCCAGCGTCTCGCCGGTGGCGCGCTGTTCGGCGGGCGGGAAATAGCTGAGCTTGACGACCACGGTGCGGGTCGCGGGATCGACGAAGATGAACTGCCCTTGCAGCCCGATCGCGGTGTAGGCGCCGCCGCGGCCGACGGTCCACCACTGCATGCCGTAGCCGAGCGGGGTCTTGTCGTCGCTGACGGTGGGCGCGGTCGACGCCTTGACCCAGTCCGCGGGCACGATGCGGTGGCCGTTGGCGACGCCGCCGTCGAGCATCATCTGGCCGATCCGGGCATAGTCGCGCAGGGTCGCGTTGAAACCGGCGCCGGTGAATTCGCGCCCGACCCCGGGCTGGCCATCCATGATGAAGAAGCCGTCGGCCTCGGCGCCGAGCGGTTCCCACAGATGCTGGGCGGCATAGGCGGCGACGTTGCTGCCGCCGCTGACGCGCTCGACCAGCCAGCCGAGCACCGCGGTGTCGATCGTCTTGTACTGGAAGACCTCGCCCGGCTTGTGGACCCGCTTGATCGTCCGCGCGACGTCGGCGAAGCGCGCGACATTCTTCACCAGCGCGGCGATATGGTTGCGCGCCGCGACCCCGGGATGGTCGAAGTCGTAGCGCTCCTCATAATCGACCCCCGAGCGCATCTGCAGGATCTGGCGGATGGTGACCCCGGCATAGCCGCCGTCCTTGAGTTCGGGCAGATAGGTCTCGATGCGGTCGTCGAGCGAGCGGATCCGCCCCTCGGACAGCGCGCAGCCGACCAGCAGCGAGGTGATCGACTTGGTCATCGACCAGCCCATGAAGCGGGTGCGCTCATTGCTGTGGTTGCGGTAGATCTCCGAGACGATCCGCCCGTCCTTCATCACCAGCAGCGCATTGGTATAGGTACGGTCGAGAAACTGCTCGGGGGTGTAGGACCCGCCTTCGAACTGGTAGGAAAAATCGAGCGCATGATCGGCGCGCGGCAATTGCCACACCGCCCCCGAGCGGGCGACGGTGCGCGTGGTGAACAGCGTGTCCATCGACCGGAAGGTCAGGCTGCTGACGTCCGAATTGAGCATCGACCAGCGCAGCAGCTGGATCGCGACCGGCACGTCCGAGGCAGGCCCCTCGGTCAGCACCGGCGGCAGCACCTGCTGTGCACCGGAAACCGCAGGCAGCATCAGGCTCAACGCGGCCGCGATCGTGCGCGCCACGCCGGAAAAACCAGCTCTCATCTATCACCCCATCCGAACCATGCCGGGTGGACCGCGTCTCACCCTCCTCTTGGCTTAGGGTCGGCGGATCAGCGGGGAGACTCCCATATAGGATATGCCGGACATAAAAATGTCATCTCCGGCCTAACCGCTATCCGTCGCGCGAGGACGAAGCCTGCGCGCTGACCGACAGGCTCAGCTGCCGCACCAGATCGGACTGGCGCCGGCTGCGGGTCTTGGCGAGGACATGCTTGAGCTGGATGCGCGCGGTGCCGACGGTGATGCCGCGCTGCGCCGCATATTCGTTGACCGACAGCCCCCGGTACAGCGCGGTCGCCAGCCGCGATTCGGCCGGCGAGAGCCCGAACAGCGCCGCGACGTCCTGGACGTCGACGCTGAACCCCTGTTCGGGCGACGACAGCAGCAGGCAGACCATCTCGCGATCGATGCCCGAGGGCCCGCCGGGCATCTGCCCGGGCCGCACCGCGAAGGCGAGCAGTTGGACCGCATCCTCGCCATGCCGGTCGACCGCGGCGATCGCGTCGCCGTCGCGGCGCGCGGCGGCGACGAGCGCCGCGAGCGCCTGCTCGACCGCCCGATCCGACCCGGTGAGCAGGCCGCGGCGGAGCGCGAGCGGCGACGCCCCTGTGCCCGTCCCCCCGACCATCGCCTGCGCGGCATCGTTGAGCCAGTCGACCCGCAGCCCGTCGCCGAGCAGCATCACACCCGTCCGCAGCCGCGCGAGAATGGTCACCAGCGCCTCGCGGCCGGCCTCGGCACGCGCCAGCCGATCGGAAATCTGCATGACCCGGGCGAGATGCGGGGCGAGCGCGCCGAGCGCGCCTTCCTCGTCGCCGTCGAACGGCCGGCCATTGTCGACCGAGCGGTGGAGCATCAGCGAGAAATAGCGCTCGCCGGGCAGGTCGATGCCGAGCCCGATCGAGCGGCCGAGCCCGATATCGGCCAGCCGGCCGCCGAGCGCCGCGAGATGCGGGCAGCCCTCGTTGAAATAGTCGGTGTCGCGAAACACCGGCCGCGCCGCCAGCGGGCGGGTCAGCCGCAGATCGAGTCGCGGGTTGTTGGCGTTGTTGACCAGCGCGTCATGGCGCGCGGCGTTCGCGGTCGAGAAGCTGTCGCGCACGCCCCAGGTCGACCGCAGCCGATGCTCGTCGCGCCGCAGGATCTGGACGACCGCGCTGCGCGCGTCGAACTGGCGGCAGATCTCGTCGAGCGCCCCGGTCCACCGGCCATGATCGTCCGAACAGTCGTACAGCCGCCCCAGCAGCGTTCCGGTCAATCGCTCCATCATCCCGATTGCCTCCCCTGGCGAGACGGAGCACCTCCCCGCATCGTCGTCAACCGCAAAGCATTGCGCACGGCCGCCCGCGACGGTGTGGCCCCGGTCCCTCAATCCACCCGATAGACGCGGATCAGCCGCTGATTCTCGCCGGGCGCCGTCGGCAGCGCCTTGTCGGCCGGAACCGGCACGATCAGGGTCGCCACGAACATCGCCTTGTTGAGCCAGTCATGGCGCCCCGCCGGCACGGTGAAATCGGGCATCAGCCGGTAACGCCGCGGGCCCCCGTCGACGAGCGGGTAAGCCAGACCCTTGTTGTGGATGATGATCGTGGTGCCGTCGTCGGTGCGCAGGCGGTAGAGTGCGTCGATCACCATCACCCCGTCGGGCCGGATCACCGGAAAATCGCCGCCGCCCGGCACCACGCTGCCGCGAAGCCCGGGCCCCTCGAACCGGCCGCCGACGATCGGCCAGATCACGTCGCGCTGCCCGTCCTTGCCCGCGCTGCCGGCCTTGTCGGCACCGGGAAAAGGCGGCTCCGGCGCCGAGCACAGGACGACGATGTCCATGACATGGGCGAGACGGGGCTCGTCGTCGGCAGGCGCCGCCGGTGCGGCCTTCGCTCCGGCCGATGCCGCGGCGCCGACCGCGCCGAGCAGCGCCGACGCCAGAACGGTCCGGCGGCTGCCGACCATCTTGCCCATCTCCGCCATGATTCCGTCCCCTCGCCCATGCGCTCTGCGCCATGATGAGGATCGCCGGGCGCAGCGCCTGTCACAAGTTGTGAAAGAGCGATCGAAAGGTGACCGGCGGACACCATGTCGGCGCGAGGCCGTGGCTCGGCCGCGCGTGCGCGTCGGCGCGCGGCATGCTCATTGCGAGAAAATCGTGGGAAAGGCGCATGATATGCGCCGGACTTTTCAAGCTATCGCCTTGATAAACAAGGAATGGTGACCCCAACGGGACTCGAACCCGTGTTTTCGCCGTGAAAGGGCGACGTCCTAGACCGCTAGACGATGGGGCCATCGCTTGGGCAGGCGCGCCGATTAGGGCAGGTGGCCGATGGGGTCAAGCGCCTGCGTGACAATATTCTCAATCGGCCCAGGCGGCGTCCTCGATATGGATTTCGGCGGCGGGGCGGGCGCCCCAGTCGTCGATCTTCGGCCGGCCCGCGATCCACAGGCTGCGGTCGCGCCCGGCCCCCAGCAAGGCCTGTCCCAGCTCGCTGTCGGCGGCGCGGAAGGCGATGCCCTTGATCGACTTGCCGTCGCGGCCGGAGATGATCGCCCGGACATGGCCCTGGCCGACGATGTCGGCCTTGATGATCTTCACCGGCCCGGCGACGATCCGCGGCGCCGGCCAGCCGGCGCCATAGGGCCCACCGGCCTCGAGCGCCTCGACCAGCATCGGGTTGACCCCGCCGGGGGCGACGACGGCGTCGAGCAGCAGCGCGCGATCGTCGCGCGACCGCGCGACATCGGCCGCCAGCCGCGCGTCGAGAAACTCGGCGAGCGCATCGACTCCGCCGGGCCCGACGGTCAGCCCGGCCGCCATCGCATGGCCGCCACCGGCGACCAGCAACCCCATATCCTTGGCGGCGAGCACGGCGGCGCCGAGGTCGACCCCCGAGATCGACCGGCCCGATCCCTTGCCGACGCCGTCGCCGTCGAGCGCGATCACGATCACCGGCTTGCCGAGCTTCTCCTTGAGCCGGCCGGCGACGATGCCGATCACCCCGGGATGCCAGCCGCCGCCCGCGACCACCGCGACCGCGCGGTTGCCCTGGGTCTGCGAGGCGATCTCCGCGGCCTCCTGGACGTCGCGCTCGATCGCGCGGCGTTCCTCGTTCAGCCGGTCGAGTTCGGCGGCGATCGTCCGCGCCTCGTCGCGATCCTCGGTGATGAGCAGCCGCACCCCGAGATCCGATTTGCCGACCCGCCCGCCGGCGTTGATCCGCGGCCCGAGCGCGAAGCCGAGATCGCTGCAGGTCGGCGCGCGATCGAGCCGCGACGCCTCGATCAGCGCGGCGATGCCGATATTGCGCCGCCCGGCCATCACCTTGAGCCCCTGCGCGACGAACGCCCGGTTGAGCCCGCGGAGCGAGGCGACGTCGGCGACGGTCCCCAGCGCGACGATGTCGAGCAACTCCATCAGCTTGGGCTCGGGCCGGCCGGCGAACCAGCCGCGCGTGCGCAGCAGGCGTACCAGCGCCGCACCGAGCAGGAAGGCGACCCCGACCGCGGCGAGATGGCCGTGGACCGCGCCCTCATCCTCGTCGAGCCGGTTGGGGTTGACCAGCGCATAGGCGTCGGGAAGCGCCACCGCGCATTGATGATGGTCGACGACGACGACGTCGATGCCGGCGGCACGCGCCTGTGCCAGCGCCTCGAACGCCTGGGCGCCGCAATCGACGGTGATGATCAGCCGGCTGCCCTGCCCGCCCAGCCGCACCAGCGCCTCGCCCGAGGGGCCATAGCCCTCCATCAGCCGGTCGGGGATATAATAGCCGGCATGCGCGCCGAGATCGCGAAACAGGCGGATCAGCAAGGCCGCCGAGGTCGCGCCGTCGACATCGTAATCGCCGAACACCGTCATTGTCTCGCCGGCCATCACCGCGTCGGCGATCCGTTCGGCGGCGCGGTCCATGTCGCGGAAGATCGATGGGTCGGGCATGAACGCGCGGATCGTCGGCGTCCGGTGGGCATCGAGCGCCTCGCGGCTGCAGCCGCGCGCCATCAGCAACTGGGTGACGAGGCCGTCGGGTTCGAACCCGGCATCGCGCGGATCGGCCGACGCCCCGCGCCAATGCCAGGGCTGGCCGAGAATCGACCGGGTGATGTTGAGGACGGAGGAACGCATGGCCTCGCGTCTAGCGGGCAATCGCGGTCAGGGGAAACGGGTTGCGGCGAAAGCCGCGATCGGGGGCGGGACCGCAACGCGATCTCCGCCCCCGATATCGGATCAGCCCTTGCGGTGTTCGCCCTTCACATAGCGCACGGTGCCGCTGGACGCGCGCATCACGACGCTGTGGGTGCTGAGACAGCCCTTGCGCAGCTTGACGCCGTCGAGGAAGCTGCCGTCGGTGACGCCGGTCGCCGCGAAGATCGCGTCGCCCTTCACCAGATCGTCGAGATCGTAGATCCGGTCGAGATCGGTCACGCCCCATTTGCGGGCGCGACCCTTCTCGTCGTCGTTGCGGAACAGCAGCCGGCCCTGGAACTGGCCGCCGACGCACTTCAGCGCCGCCGCGGCGAGCACGCCCTCGGGGGCGCCGCCCGAACCCATATAGATGTCGATGGTGGTGTCGGGGTTGGTCACCGCGATCACCCCAGCGACGTCGCCGTCGGGAATCAGGACGATGCCGCAGCCCAGCCCGCGCAGTTCGGCGATCAGCTTGTCGTGGCGGGGCCGGTCGAGCACGCAGGCGATGATCTCGTCGGGCTGCACGCCCTTGGCCGCCGCGAGTGCCTTGACGTTCTCGGTCGGCGTCTTCGACAGGCTGACGAGGCCCTTTTCGAAGCCCGGCCCGATCGCCAGCTTGTCCATATAGACGTCGGGGGCGTTGAGCAGGCCGCCTTCCTCGGCGATCGCCAGCACCGCGAGCGCGTTCGGCCACGCCTTGGCGGTCAGCGTCGTGCCCTCGAGCGGATCGAGCGCGATGTCGATCTTCGGACCGGTGCCCGGTGCGTTGCCGACCTTCTCGCCGATATAGAGCATCGGCGCCTCGTCGCGCTCGCCCTCGCCGATCACCACGGTGCCGTCGAACTCGAGTTCGTTGAAGGCCTTGCGCATCGCTTCGACGGCGGCATGGTCGGCCGCCTTCTCGTCGCCACGGCCGATCAGCTTCGACGCGGCGATGGCCGCAGCCTCGGTCACGCGTACCATTTCGAGAACCAGGACGCGGTCGAGTGCGCTGCTTGCCTTCGTCATTCGCAAAGCCCTTCTATTCGTTGGATCGGGACAGCGATTAGGCGACGCCCTTTACAATGTCGAGAAGGCCGAGCGCCAATCGCGAGACTATTCGTCCAGTATGTGCATCAACATCGGCTGACCGGTCAGACTCTGCGATCCTTCGAGCCGGTCGAGCGCGTCGGCGACCGCGCGTTCGGGGCCGACATGGGTGACGATGACGATCAGGACATTGCCGTCGGCGGCGGCGCCGCGCTGGATCAGGCTCTCGATCGAGACCCCGGCATCGCGCATCGCCGCGGTGATCTCGGCGAGGACGCCCGGGCGATCGGCGACGGTGAAGCGCAGATAGGCGCGGCCACGGCGGTCCCCGGTTATGGCGGGGGCGGCGCGGGTGAGCGCCGCGACCGGCATCGCGAAGGCCGGGCCCGTCTCGCCGCGGGCGATGTCGATCAGGTCGGCGACCACCGCCGATGCGGTCGGCCCCTCGCCGGCGCCGCGGCCCTGGAAGAACAGCCGGCCGACGAAATTGCCCTGCGCGACCACCGCGTTGAGCGATCCCGAGACATGGGCGAGCGGATGGGCGAGCGGCACCAGGCAGGGGTGGACGCGCTGGAACAGGCCCTTGGCGCCCGCCTCGCCCTGCCCGACCAGCCGGATGCGGAAGCCGAGTGCGGCCGCCTCGGCGATGTCGGCGGCGATGACATGGCGGATGCCGGTGATCGCGACCGCGCCGAAATCGACCGCGGTGCCGAAGGCGAGGCTGGCGAGGATCGCCAGCTTGTGCGCGGCGTCGACCCCGTCGATGTCGAAGCTGGGATCGGCTTCGGCATAGCCCAGCCGCTGCGCCTCGCCGAGCACCTCGGCGAAGTCGCTGCCCTTGGTCTCCATCTCGGAGAGGATATAGTTGCAGGTGCCGTTGAGGATGCCGAACACCTGCTCGATCTCGTTGGCGGCAGCGCCTTCGCGCAGGCCCTTGATCACCGGGATGCCGCCCGCGACCGCGGCTTCATATTTGAGCGGGACGCCCTGCTGCTCGGCGATGCCGGCCAGTTCGAGCCCGTGATGCGCGATCATCGCCTTGTTCGCGGTGACGAAGGGCTTGCCGCCGGCCAGCGTGTTGCGCGCGAGAGTCAGTGCCGGGCCGTCGGCGCCGCCGATCAGTTCGACGATCACATCGACGTCATGCGCGATCGACAGCGTCGTCGCATCGTCGACCCAGGCGAAGCGGCCGAGATCGACCCCGCGGTCGCGCGAACGGTCGCGCGCCGACACCGCGACGATCTCGATCGGCCGGCCCGCGCGACGCTCGATCAGCGCGCGATTGGCATCGAGCAGCTTGATGACGCCTGCGCCCACCGTTCCCAGACCTGCCAGCGCGACCTTCAGCGGCTGCGACATTCACTTTTCTCCCGATGCCAACGGCGCCTCCCTAGAGCGATGTCGGGTCGAATGCCACCTTCGAGCGGCGCAACCGTCGTTCCGCCTGCAGAATATCCTGTTTTCAATCACCTGGCCGCAACCGGCCGGAACGCCACCGGGCTCGAACGGTTCTCCGACACGACCCGACCACGGGCCAGGAGATGATGCCAGGCGAGAATCGCCCGCGGCGACAGCCGCTATCAGGACAAAGAGACCGACAGGGGTGGGGATCGCATGGTGCGGTTCCCATTTTTATGAGCTCGTGATGTGCGACACATTATCGGCGCCGCAACCGCTTCAAGAGATGACCGGCGGCCGATTTCTCGGCTATCGACGACATATGGGATCCGGGGCGGGCATGGGCATGAAGGTTGCTTTACTGGGCGTCGGCCTGCTGGTCGCCGCGACGCTGACCGCCGGGGCATGCGCGCCGCTCAGAACCTTCGACACGCTGATGCCCAAGGATGCGGCGAGCGTCGAAACCGCGCGCGGCCTCGCTTATGGCGCCGGCCCGCGCCGGATGCTCGACATCTATGCGCCCAAGGGCACCAAGGCCGACGCCCGCACCCCGGTGATCGTCTTCATCTATGGCGGGTCCTGGGCGAACGGTTCGCGCGAAGGCTATGGCTTTGCCGGTCGCGCGCTGGCGGCGGCGGGGTTCGTGACGGTGATTGCCGACTACAGGCTGGTGCCCGAGGTCCATTTCCCGGGCTTCGTCGAGGATTGCGCCGCCGCGGTCAAATGGACCCGCGGCCATATCGCGGCCTATGGCGGCGACCCCGACCGGATCGTGCTCGTCGGCCATTCGGCGGGTGCCTACAACGCCGCGATGCTCGCGCTCGACCCGCAATGGCTGGGCCCCGACCGCGCCGCGATCAAGGGCTTCGCGGGACTGGCCGGCCCATATGACTTCCTGCCGTTCGACGGCCCGATCCCGGTCCGCACCTTCAGCAACTGGCCCCGGCCCGACGAAACCCAGCCGATCCACTATGCCGACGCCTCGGCCCCGCCGACGCTGCTGCTGCACGGCGGCGAGGACGACACGGTATGGCCGAAAAACTCGATCAATCTCGCGGCGAAGCTGACCAGGGCGGGTGCGGCGTCCGAGCTCAAAGTCTATCCCGAGCTCGGCCATGTCGGCATCGTCACCGCGCTCGCCCGGCCGTTCCGCGGCCGGGCGCCGGTGCTCGCCGACGTCGCCGCCTTCGCGCACCGGGTGACCGATGCAAAGCGTTGACGCGCTCTTCCTGTCCTTCATCATGCTGAAACGCGTTCAGCATGATGATGAAGACGTTCGGTAATCAGCCGCGCCGGAGCGCGGTCACCTCGATCTCGACCTTCATCTCGGGCTTGACCAGGCCGACCACCAAAGCGGTCGCGGCCGGGCGGATGTCGCCGAAGGCGGCGCCGAGCACCGGGCCGACCTCGTCCCAATAGGCGCCGTCGGTGAAATAATAGGTCGCGCGCACGACGTCGGTCAGCGCGAAGCCGCCTTCGGCGAGGGCGCGTTCGATCACGACCAGCGCATTCTTCGCCTGATCGGCGGCGCTGTCGGGCATCACCCGGGTCTCGGGGTCATAGCCGGTGGTGCCCGCGACGAAGCACCAGTCGCCGTCGACCACCGCGCGGCTGTAGCCGACCTGCTTTTCGAAAGGCGATCCGGACGAGATCAGGCTGCGCGTCATCTTATTCTCCATAGTCGATCGAAATGGCATTGGCCGCTACGAGCGCGGCGGCGCGCGCCTGGTCGGTGGTGCCGTCGCGCACCAGCGCGAGCGCCACCCCCATGCGGCGGTTGGGCCGGGTCACCGGCTTGCCGAACAGGCGGATGTCGGTCTCGACACCCGCCCCGGCGGCGAGCCCGGCGGCGAGCCCCGCGAAGCCGAAATTGGCGGCATCGCGGTCGGCGAGGATCACCGCCGACGCCGCCGCGCCATGACTGCGGATATGCGGGATCGGCAGGCCGAGGATCGCCCGGGCATGGAGATCGAACTCGGTCAGGTTCTGCGAGATCAGGGTGACCATCCCGGTGTCGTGCGGGCGCGGCGACAGTTCGGAGAAGATCACATCCTCGCCCGCGACGAAGAACTCGACCCCGAACAGGCCGTAACCGCCGAGATCGTCGACGACCTTGCGCGCCATGTCCTGCGCATCGGCGAGCGCTCTCGCCGACATCGCGGCGGGCTGCCAGCTTTCCTGATAGTCGCCGCGCTCCTGGCGATGGCCGATCGGATCGCAGAAGAGCACGCCCTCGCGGGTGCGGATGGTGAGCAGGGTGATCTCATAGTCGAAGGCGATGAACCCCTCGACGATCACCCGCTGGCGATCGCCGCGCATGCCCGCGACCGCATAGTCCCAGGCGGCATCGACCGCGCCCGCATCCCGAACCGTGCTCTGGCCCTTGCCCGACGACGACATCACCGGCTTGATCACGCAGGGCAGCCCGACCCGCTCGACCGCCGCGCGCATCTCGTCGAGGCTTTCGGCATAAAGGAAATGCGAGGTGCGCAGGCCGAGTTCGCTGGCGGCGACGTCGCGGATGCGGTCGCGGTTCATCGTCAGCATCGTCGCGCGTGCCGACGGCACGATCGACAGGCCGCGCCCCTCGAAATCGGCGAGGATCTCGGTGCGGATCGCCTCGACCTCGGGCACGACATGATCGGGGGCGTGGCGCGCGATGACCTCGGCGAGCGCCGCGCCGTCGAGCATCGAGAATATCTCGGCCTCGTCGGCGACCTGCATCGCCGGCGCGCCGGCATAGCTGTCGCAGGCGACGACATGGCAACCGAGCCGCTTGGCGGCGATCGTGAACTCACGCCCCAGTTCGCCCGATCCGAGCAGCAGGATTTTCGCGGTCGGCGTCATCGGCGGTTCCCCTTTGCCGCGCGCCGATAGACCGGCCCGGCGCCCAAGGGAAGCCGCCGGGACGGCATCGCTACATTATCGCCATTGCACCGCCGCACACGTGGCCTATGAAGCTCGGGGGTCGAGGGCAGAACACATTGTCGTCCGAACAATATTTCATCGTCGCGATATTGCTGCTGATCAACTCGCTGCTGGCCGTGGCGATGCTCCTGGCCGCGCGCACGCTGGGCCAGCCGGTGCTCGCCCGGCTATGGGCGGCCGCCTTCGTCTGCAACGTGCTGATCTATATACTGAATATCGTCTATCTTCTCTATTTTCGCGACAATGGCTGGTTCTATGCGGGGATGAGCCTGGTCGCGATGACGGGGCCGGTGCTCGCTACTACGGCCTTTCGATACCGCACATGCCTTCCGCTCCGGCCCGAACGTTTCATCGCCGTTCTGATCCTCGCGACCGGGGTGATTCTCTATTATGCGATGATCGATCCCAACAAGGGCTGGCGATCGGCGGTGGTGCCGATCGTCGCCGCGGGCACGCTGCTGGTCGGCGCATTCACGATGTGGCGGCCGGGCCGGACCCCGGCGATGGGCGAACGGCCGATCTTCGTGACCATCGTATCGATGGCGCTGATCGAATTCGTCGGCGGG
Organism: Rhizorhabdus sp. GW822-FHT03C02; assembly: GCF_058801765.1. Lineage (NCBI taxonomy): Bacteria > Pseudomonadati > Pseudomonadota > Alphaproteobacteria > Sphingomonadales > Rhizorhabdaceae > Rhizorhabdus > Rhizorhabdus sp. GW822-FHT03C02. The sequence goes on along the minus strand of NZ_JBXANN010000001.1, from coordinate 53,457 downwards.
GTCTGCCTGGTGCTGCGCGGCAATACGCCCGATCCGCTGCTCGACGGCGCCTATCAGGCGATCATATTCCTGGGTCTGCCGGCGATGACGGTCGCCGCCGGGGTGTTCACCCTCTATCTGATGGGCGGCGACCTTGCCGAGCGGCTGCGCCGCATGGCCGACACCGATCCGCTCACCGGCGCGCCCAACCGGCGCGCGATCGAGGCGATCGGCACCCATCTGATCGACCAGGCACGCCTGCAGGGCGAGCCGCTGGCGCTGGCGCTGTGCGACCTCGACCATTTCAAGGACATCAACGACCGCTTCGGCCACGGACTGGGCGACGATGTGCTGCGCGGGCTGACCCGGGTGTTCGACGACAATCTGGGGGTGCTCGGCGCGCATGGCCGCTATGGCGGCGAGGAATTCGTGCTGATCTTCCCCGCATCGGACATCGGCACCGCGTGCATCAGCGTCGAGCGCATGCGCCAGCAGATCATGGCGTTGCGGATTTCCGGCCTGCCGATGGCGGTCACCGCCAGCTTCGGGCTCGCGGCGATGGAGGCCGGCGACACGCTGGCATCGCTGATCCAGCGCGCCGACCAGGCGCTTTATCTGTCGAAAGAGGCCGGCCGCAACCGGACGACGACCGCCCGGCCCGACGCGGTTCCGGTTCAGGAAATGGCGATCTCGCGCGCATAGAGGTCGGGCTTGAACCCGACCAGCAGCTTGCCATCGACATCGAGCACCGGCCGCTTGATCATCGAGGGCTGCGCGACCATCAGCGCGATCGCCTTGGCCTGGTCGATATCGGCCTTGTCGGCGTCGGGCAGCTTTTTGAAGGTCGTGCCCGCCCGGTTGAGCAGCACCGGCCAGCCGACCACCCCCGCCCAATGTTCGAGCGTCGCCGCATCGATGCCGACCGCCTTGTAATCGTGGAAGTCATAGCCGAGGCCATGATCGGCCAGCCAGTCGCGCGCCTTCTTGATCGTGTCGCAATTCTTGATGCCGTACATAGTGATGGACACGGTCTATAGTCTCCCGTCGCGGTTTTGAGGTCGGCCTCAGGGTGGCCCATCACCATAAGGCCGGGTGATGATTTCGAGCAGATGGCCGTTCGGGTCCTCGAAATAAACCCCCTTCCCGCCATAATGGCGGTTGGTCTCGCCGGGCCGGGTGCGCGCCGGATCGGCCCAATAGGCGATCCCGCCGGCCTCGATCCGCGCGAAGGCGGCGTCCCACGCCACCTCGTCGATCAGGAAGGCATAATGCTGGAGCGCGATCGGTCCATCCTTCGCCATGAAGTCGAGCGACACATGATTGTCGAGATCGACCACCATGAAATGGAGGAAGGCGCGCGGCGCCGGCCGGCCGAGAATATCGGCGAGGAACGCCGCCGACGCCCCGGCGTCATGGCACCAGACGATGCTGTGGTTGAGTTCGACGGTCATGGCCGATCCTTTCCGAGGAAGCGGCCCAGCGTCACCACCTTCTGCCGCTCGAAACCGAGCGCCTCGTAGAAGGCCAGCGTCGGCAGATTGTCCTCGCGGACCATCAGTTGGATCTTGGGAGCGCCCTGCCCCTGCAGCCAGTCCTCGGCCGCGCGCATCATCGCGGCGCCATGGCCTTCGCGGCGGCGATCGGGCGCCACCGCGAGATAATAGACCCAGCCGCGATGCCCCTCGAAGCCGACCATCACGCTCGCCACGATATGCTCCGCGTCCCATCCCGCGAGGATCGTCGAGGTCGGGGTTTCGAGCGCGAGCGCATAGTCGCGCGCCGGGTCGTTCCACGGTCGGGTCAGCCCGCACGCTTCCCACAGGGCGACGATCGCCGCCTGGTCGTCCGGTCGGGCGGCCAGGATCCGCATCACCCGTCGGCCTTGGCGAAGGCACGCAACGCATCCTTGCCGTTCCACCGCGCGGTCGGATCCGGCGACAGCGCCAGCCGCCCGGCCAGGGCCCGCGCCGCCTCGCGCGGCGCCGGGCTCGCCTTGAGGCCGATCGCGCGCAGCGCCCAGTTCACCCCCTTCTTCACGAAATTGCGGTCATCGGTCGACGCCGCCTCGATCAGGTCGAGCCCGCGCAGCAACAACGCATCCTCGGCACGCCCATGGAGCGCCATCGACGCCAGCAGCGCGAAGGCGGCGCGGCGCCCGAACTCGTCGCCGAGCGCCGCCCAGCGCGGGATCATCGCACCCGCACCGGGCACCCGGTCGAACAGTTTGAAACAGACCGTGTCGACGATCCCCCAATTGTCGAAATCGGCGCGCCAGTCATCCATCTGCACCGACGTCACCCGGGCGGGATCGTCGATCAGGCAGGCGAGCGTCCGCGCCTCGTACCAACCGGTAGCCCACAGCGCGAGCGCCAGGTCATGATCGCCCTTCAGCGGCTTGGCGATGGCGAGGGTCCTGACCATCGGCACCCCCATCGCCTTGGCCGTGACGATGCCATAACGCGGTTCCAGCTCATCGCGCGCCTTCGCTGAAGATGCCGCCTCGAGCGCGGCGATGGCGGCATCGACCCGCGCCCGCACGTCCATCAGTGCGCCGCCCGCTCCTCGGCGGTCTTGAGCTGGTGGAGAAGGATGCTGTTGCCCTCGCTGTCGATGCACACCGCCATTCGGCACACCGGGCTGTGGATCAGGTCGGACCCGAACGCGACGCCCTTCGCCTTCAACTCGGCGATCACCGCGTCGAGATCGTCGACCTCGAAGGCGACGGTGCCGCCGGCGGCTGTGCTCGGCTCGGCGCCCGAATGGCGGGTGATCGCGAAGCAGCCGCCGCCCGGCAGATCGAATTCGACCCAGCCATGCTCGATCGAGCCGCTGCTGGCGCCAAGCCCCAGCGTCTCGCGATAGAAGGCCTCGGCGCGCACCATGTCGAGCGCCGGATACATGGTGAAGGCGACTTTGGCGAACATCGGCGATCCTCCCTGGCATATTGCCTTGGGAGGATCATAACCCGGATCGCGAGATCAGCCCACCACCACTCTGGCGCTGCCCAGATTCTGGATGCGGCCATAGGGCGTCCACGCATCGCCTGCCCGCTGCGAGGTCGCGCGCAACGTCGCGAAATAGGTGCCGGGCTTCGCGAAACGATGGGTCGCGTCGAGCACCACCCTGCGCTGCGGGGTTCCGATCTCGCCGGCGACCGGATAATCGCCGACGCCTTCGAAATCCCATTCGGCGGCGACCACCGCGCCGGCCCCCGGCGGCACCTCGATCGTCGCGGTGAAGCGAACGGGCTCGCCGACCGCGACCTCGGTGCGGACCGCGCCATCGGCACGCACCGTCACCACCGGCTGGACGCCGCCGCGTTCGACCGCATCGGCGGGAAGCTCGACCTGCATGTCGGCCATGCGATAGCGGGTCTCGGACGGCCGCACGCCCTGTTCGACCCAGGCGCTGACGTCGCGCAGCGCCTGCTGGAGCGCGCCGGCAAAGCTCACCACATGGAGATTGGCGCGGGTCGTCAGCGGATTGTCGTGCTGGGCATGGTCGATGAACCAGAGCGCGAAATTCTCCGCATAGCCGTCGCCGAGCTGCGCCTTCACCTGCGACCGGTACCAGTCGGCCTGCCAGGGCAGCGCATCGATATCGATCAGCGATTCGAGGATCAGCATCTTGCCGTGGATCCGCCCGTTCGGGACCGAACCGGCGGTGCCGGCGGCGGCGATCGGACCGAGCAATATCTCGCGCTGCGGATAGAGCGGCGCGCCGTCGGCATCGCGATACTGGTTCCAGCCCTCCATGTCGGGGGTCGGCAGCTGGTGGCGATGATAGGTCAGCAGCGCCAGCGGCCAGGCATTGTCGATCCGCACCGCGTCGCCCGCCCTTATCCCGGCCAGCACCGCGTGATCGGCAGCGAGCGCAAAGCCGATCCGCCGACCGTCGATCGCCGCGATCGGCACGCTGTTGCCGGCCGAAGCGCCATCGAGGATCACCAGATGCGCGTCGGCGAAATCGCGCGCGGGCACCTCCGCCAGGTCGAGTTCGATCGGGAAGCCGTCGATCACGCCGGCGACCTGGGTGTCGAAGGTGAAGCGCTCGGCGCGGACCGGCGCGTCGGGGTCGGCACCGGCATAGCCGGGCTTGCTCCAGAAATCGTCGACATAGGTCGGATCGAGCATCGGGATCATCGGCGCGACATTGTAGAAATAGCCGCTGGTCAGCCGTTCATGGTCCCACCAACCACGCAGCGGATAGCCGAGCAGGCTCGCCTCTCGCAGCGCCGCCGCCTCTAGCGCATCGAGGCCGGCATAGGGATCGCCGCTGCCGCCGGGCCGGATCGCATCGACGATTCCCGCGAGGACATCGCGCTTGCGCAGTGCCCACAGCGCATGCATGCGGATCGTGAACATGCTGGGGATCGCATTGGGTGTCGCCATCACGAACGGCACGAAGCCGTCCCAGATTCCGACCGTGTTCTCGGCGCTGCCGATCGTCTGATACGAACCGCCGCTGCCCCCGAACAAATAGCCATAGGGCCGGTGCTCGCCGTAAAGTTCGGCGGCGATCGCCCGCGAATATCGGGCGGCGGCGGCGTTGACCCGATAGGCGGCGATCGCGGGATCGGCGGGCGGGGCGCGATCGGCGCCGCCGAGGTTGGTCTGGACATAATAGGCGCCGCTGTCGACCGTGAAGCCGAGGTCGCCGATCGCGACGTCGAACTGGATCGGGAACGGGCCGATGTCCGATGTCATCGCCATCGGATAGGTGTTGTGGAAGAAGCGGCCCTGATATTGCTCCGCCGGCGGGAAGTAGAAGGAGAAGCGGGCGTCGGTCCCTTCGAAACCGCCATGGACATAATGGTGCGGCACCGGGGTCTCGCGCCATTCGCGCAACGCGACATAGGGCCGGTTGAAGATCGGATCGACCGCGCCCCCGGTCAGCAGATCGCCCGCCGGATCGTCGCGTGCGATGGCATCGGGCGCCGCGGTCGCGATCCGTTCGCCGGTGAGTTCGGCCTTGCCGAAGATGCCGAGCTTCGCGGTGCCGTGCAGCCGGTCGCCATCGATCGCGACCTCACAGGTCAGTTTGATCGGCAGCGGCTTGCGGACGTCCATGGTCCAGCTCAGCCGGTTGCCGGCGACGGTGCCGGCAATGTCCATATTGCCCATCGCGCTTTCCATCACCCCGGTGAAGCCGTCGTCCTGGGTGAGGATGTGGAGCTGCATGTCCTGCGCCCCGACCTTGGCCGTCATCGTCACCGCCCAGCTGCCCACCGCCCGCATCGCCCGCTCCTCAGCTCATACTGAACCATTGTTCTGAACAATCGTTCATTTATGTTTCGGTCCGAAGCTTGTCAACGCGCGAACAGTCGGGACAATGGGCGGCATGACCGGATCCGACACCACCGCCCTGCCCGCGCGCCGACGGCGCAACGCCGCAGAAACCAAGGCGCGCATCCTCGAATCCGCGCAGATATTGTTCGCCGCGCAGGGCTATGCCCAGGCCGGTATCCGCGAGATCGCCCGCCATGCCGGGGTCGCGCTGTCGCTGGTGCCACAGCATTTCGGATCGAAGGCCGAGCTGTTCGAGGCGGCGCTGCTCGACGCAATGGCGGGCAGCGGCGCGCTCGACGGACCGCGCGCCGAGCTCGGCCGGTCGATGATCGACTATGCGCTGAACGAGGAGAATGTCCGGTTGCCGGCGATGGTGGTGCTGTCGACCGGCGACCCCGATGCCCGCGAGATCACCGCCCGCGTGACCCGCGAGAAGATCGTCCCCGCCCTCGCCGCCTATCTGGGTCCGCCCAACGCCGATGATCGGGCGATGGAGATCACCATGATCAGCACCGGCTTCCTGATCTATGCGCGGCAGCTGCCGATCGGCGCGGTCGGCGAGCGGACCCGGAAGCGGTTCGCGACGATGCTGCAGGCGATCGTCGACGAGCGCGAATGACCGCCGATCGCCTCAGGGCGAATGCCGCTGCCGGCGATAGTCGCTGGGCGACACGCCGATGATCGATCGGAAGCTTTTCGCGAAGGCCGCCGGATTGTCATAGCCGATGTCGGCGGCGATCAGCCCGATCGGCCGCACGGTCCGGTCGAGCGCGTCGATCGCCAGGCACATACGAAGCCGCTGGCGATACTCCTCCCAGGGCAGGCCGACCGCGGCGCCGAAATGGCGCCGCAGCGAGCGTTCGGACATCGCCACCTCGCGACATAGCTCGCCCAGGCCGATCGTGGCGATGCGCGCCCGGGTCAGCGCCATGATCCGTTCGATCCGCGGATCGCGACTCGACGGCAGGACGAGTTTGACCTCATCGGCGATCCATTCGGTGCAGAGCGCCGCGAAACAGGCGAAGAAGACTTCGCTGACGGTGTCGCCGGAGCGATCGAGCGGCCAGCGCATCGCGTGCATCACCATCTCGCGCATCAGCACCGGTGCCGCGATCACCCGCGGTTGGTCCGCCGTGCCGGCGACCATGGCGGGGTTGAGGAAGATCGATCCCGACTGGACCTGCTGGATCGTCGTCCGGTGAACCGCGCCCGCCGGTATCCAGACCGCGAACTGGCGCGGGATCTTGTAGCGGCCCGACAGCCCTTCGACTTCGACCGATCCTTCGAACGCATAGAGAAGCTGGTGCATGTCGTGGCGATGCCAGGGCGAGTCGACCGTCCAGCCGTCGCTGCAATGCGCGCCGGCGCCGAGATTGCTGTGCGCGTCGCGCATCGGAACCAGCCGGACCTCCACGCACCCCCTCATCTTTGGCCGTCGGGACATGAAATATCGCCGACGAACGCGCGCAGGCCAAGCCCGGTCCGGTCCAGATTGCGCGAGGAGGTGGATCATGGACCAAAAGACCGATCACAACAGCCAGGTCGTCGGACAATTCTCGCTGCAGGCCGAAAGCTATGCCGGGTTGACCCAGGCGATGCCGAGCGACCGCGCCGCCGCGCTGCGCGCGACGATCCAACCGATGCCGACGGATCGCGCGCTCGACATCGCCTGCGGCCCGGGATCGCTGACGCTCGAAATGGCGCCTCATGTCGGTCATATCACCGGCATCGACCTGACCCCGGCGATGCTCGACCAGGCCCGCGCCGCGCAGGTGCGCAGTGGGATCGCCAATGTCGACTGGCGGCTCGGCGACAGCGGTTCGCTGCCGTTCGGCGATGCGAGTTTCTCGCTGGTGATGTGCCGCGCCGCCTTCCACCATTTCGAGGAGCCTCGGCGCAATTTCGCCGAGATGCTGCGGGTCTGTACGCCGGGCGGCCGCATCGTCGTCATCGACGTCACCCCCGCGCCGGAGAAGTCGGAGGCTTATGACGCCATCGAGTTGCTCCGCGATCCCTCGCACACCCATGCGCTGACCGTCGACGAACTGCGCGCACTGGGGGATGGCCATCCGCTCTCCGCCCCGGTCATCAGCACCAGCATCGCCGCCGACATCCCCCTCGACGCGGTGCTGGCGACCTCCTTTCCCGAAGCCTGTTCGGTCGAGGATCTGGCGGCGATGTTCCGCGACGATGCGCTGTCGGGCGAGGACCGCTACGGCTTCGCCGCGCGGATGGTCGACGGCCGGGTGCACCTGTCCTATCCGATGACGATGGCGCTGTGGGTGAAGCGTTAGGCTATCAATCGGCGAACAGCGCCGCGACATCCTCTTCGGTGAGCGCCGCGCCGATCTGCCCGTCGCGATCGAACAGGCTGTCGGCCAGCGCGCGTTTGCGCGCCTTGAGTTCGTCCATCTTCTCCTCGATCGTACCGGCGGCGACCAGCCGGTAGACGAACACCGCCTTGTCTTGGCCGATGCGATAGGCTCGGTCGATCGCCTGTTCCTCGACCGCCGGATTCCACCAGGGGTCGAAGATCACCACCGTGTCCGCCATCGTCAGGTTGAGCCCGACCCCGCCGGCCTTCAGGCTGATCAGGAAGACGTCGCTCGCGCCGCTCTGGAATCGGTCGATGGCACCGGGACGATCCTTCGTCTTGCCCGTGAGCAGGCTGTAGCGAATCTGCGCCTCGTCGAAGCGTGCACGGACCAGATCGAGCATCGAGGTGAATTGCGAAAAGACGATGATCTTGCGTCCTTCGCTGAGCAATTCGCTTACCATCTCGAGCAGCCGTTCGAGCTTGGCCGAAGGCCGCTCGATGCCATCGCCGAGCTTGAGCAGCCGCGGATCGCAGCAGGCTTGACGCAGCTTCAGCAGCGCCTCGAGCACGATGATATGGCTTTTGCCGAGCCCGCGCTCGCTGATCGCCTCGCGCACCTTCTGCGACATCGCGAGACGGACCGAATCATAGAGGTCGCGCTGCTTGCCCTCGAGCAGGATCGTCTCGACGATCTCGGTCTTGGGCGGCAATTCGGTCGCCACTTCGGCCTTGGTCCGGCGCAGCAGGAAAGGCCTGATCCGGTGCGCCAATGCCGCCGAGCGCGCGGCCTCTCCGCGCTTCTCGATCGGCGTCCGCCAGTTGCGGGCGAACGCGGTCTTGTCGCCGAGATAGCCAGGATTGACGAAGCTCATCAGCGACCAGAGCTCGCCCAGATGATTCTCCATCGGCGTCCCGGTCAGGCAGAAACGATGCTTCGCCTTGATCCCCGACAACCAGCGGGTGGTGGCGGCGTTCGGGTTCTTGATCGTCTGCGCCTCGTCGAGGATCGCCATATGCCAGTCGCGGGCGAGCAGCACCGCATGGTCGCGCGCGATCAACGGATAGGTGGTCAGGACGACGTCATGATCGCCGATCGTGCCGAACGCCTCCTTGCGGGCGCTGCCGTGCAGCAACAATATCTTCAATCCGGGCGCGAACTTGCGGGCCTCATTGAGCCAGTTGCCCATCAGGCTGGTCGGGGCGACGATCAGCACCGGGTCGACACGATCGCTCCGCGCCTTTTCCAGCGCCAGCAACGCCAGGATCTGAACGGTCTTCCCCAGCCCCATATCGTCGGCCAAGATGCCGCCCAACCCGCTTTCGCGCAGCAGATCGAGCCAGGCGACGCCCTGCGCCTGGTACCGCCTGAGCACGGCGCCGAAACCCTCGGGCAATAGCGGCTCGGCCATTCCGCGACTGTGCAGCAGGTCGGCGAGGCGGCGCAGGCTGTCGGCCCCCCTGACACCGAAATCCTCCATCTCCGGGCCGAGCAGCGGCATGATCTCGGCGCGGGACAGCCTGATCTTGCCGGCCGTCGTGAACGATATCCCGTTCAGATTGATCGTGTGGAGTGCCAGCAGCAGCGGCACGAAGCGGGCGGCGACCACTGGCAGCAAGCGGCCATCGTGAAGAGGGAGATAGATATGATCCTCGCCCTCGGCGAGGCTTTCGATCTGCACGGGATCGAAACCCGGCGACCGCACCATCGGCGCCAGTGCGGGGGCGAGATCGTGGCGCTCGCCGTCGATCTCGATACCCAGGCCGAGTTCGAACCAGTCGATGCCGCTGCTGTCGATCTCGGCATCGAACACCCCGTCCGATTTCGCCAGCCGGTACGGGAAATTGGTGGCGATCTGAATTTCGAAACCCTGATCGGTCAAAAGCGCCGCATCGACATGCAGAAAATCGAGCCAGTCCTCGGAATCGGCAAAACCGAAATCGTGCAGGTTGGCGGCTGCGAGATGAGGATAGATATGCGTGGCCTCGACGAGGCCGCATGCCGCAAGTTGCTGAAACGCCTCCTTCTCGCGCGCCGGGCGGCGCTCGATGACGTAGAGACGGCCATCATGAAACGCGTCGATCTGCGTCTGTTTTTCGAAGGGTCCGAGTTCGGCCGGACCATAGCGAAAGCTGAGCTGCGCGGTCGGCACCAGATCGGGCAGGCTCCACTGATAGATCGCGCTCCGCGCCAGGCCGAGACGGAGCACCGGCACCGGATTTTCGGCGATCCTGCGCGCCGGCTCCGGTGGAACCGGCAGGAGATCGGGGCGAATGCCCGGCAATACCATGCCGAGCCGGCCCGCCACCATCGCCACCTGGCCCGGGGCGATCGCGGGCGCGGCGAGCAGTTGATGGGCCGATCGTGCCGGCAGACCGGCATCGACCGGACCGATCACACCGGCGGTCTCGTCGACATAGACCGGCGGCTCGGCGTTCAGCGCCTGCATGCCGTCGACGATGAGGAAGGGGCGGACCTCGGCCTTGCCGACGAGCCGCCATTCAACGCGCCCGTCGCGTGGCTCGCCCCATTGCAGCGGAGCGCCTTCGCGGTCGAGCCAATGGGCGCGCCCGGTGGCGACCATTTGTTGCACGACATCGATCGCACGGATCGAAGGGCCGCCATGGCTTTCGAAAGCGGAGCGTTGCCCGATCAGCGCGAGGATGATTTCGATATCCGCATCGCGATAGTATTTCGGCGCCCTGTCGGGGTGGAAGTTCTGAAGGTTGACCGTCGAATCGACGTCCGAAAAGACACCGCTCTTGAGCAGCCGCACCGATAACAGGGTCAGCGACAGATATGGCATGCGCTGCCCCGCGACGCCGGGCTTGAGCAGATAGATCAGCCGCTGGTTGACGTCGGGCGGATAGTCGTCGCCCCGCGCGGTCTTGCCGATCCGGTCGAGCCAGGCGCTTATCTCCGGGGGCAGGCCGGCCGGCGCAGGATCGGCGGCCATCGGCGGCGGGGGTAGCCGCCCGGGCAGCGCCGGCACCGCGACCGCTTTCCCCGCTTCGATGGCGAGCACTTCGAGCAATGTCGCCGCGATATGCTTGCAATTATAACCGACCGGGCAGCTGCAGGCGCCTTCGATATTGAACAGGGTCGAGCCCTTGCGGAACAGCTCGATATGGACCGCGTAGATTTCACGCCCCGACCCACGCACCGCCGCGCTGATCGTGGTGAAGTCCGCGCTGATCTTGATGCCGGAGACCCGCCCCTGTCGATGATAGGCCAGCGCCTTGGTGAACGCATTGTGCGAAACGAAATCCTGAATGTCGTCGATCGACACTATGTCGGAGAGCATTCGCTATGCCTCGCTCAGCCCTCGGCCATCATCAGGATCGTCGTCCATTCGTCGTCGCTGACGGGCGAAACCGACAGCCGGCTCTGGCGCAGCATCGCCATGCCGGCGAGCGCCGGTGCCGCCTTCATCTCGGCCAGCGTCACCGGCCGGGCGAGCGGACGGACCGGGGCGAGTTCGACCGCGACGAAGCGGCCGGCGGGATCGGTCTTGTCAGGGAACGCCGTGCGGACGACCTTGGCGACGCCGACCACCGCCAGCCCTTCCTGGCTATGGTAGAACAGCACCTCGTCGCCTTCCTGCATCGTCTTGAGATGCAGCGCGGCGGCGTTGTTGCGGACGCCGTCCCAGACGGTGCGACCATCGCGTTCGAGATCGGCGAAGGAATAGCTGTTGGGTTCCGATTTCACCAGCCAGTGGGATGCCGCCATCGTCCTTCGCCTTTGTCTGTCTATCGCGTGCGCAACGGCGACCATGCCGCCGAGCGACCTTTACACGATGTCCCTCGGACGTCACGTGAAGGTCGACCGGTAATCAGGACGTGCCGTCCGAACGTTCCATCTGGAGGCTTGAAGCGATCCGTCGGCGGGGCAAACGGTGACATAGGGAGCCATGCTGGAATTGTTGAGCCCCATATACTATATGACCATCTAGATGGTCAGGAGCGCTAAATGGATGCAGTCAATCTGGCGGATGCCAAAGCCCATCTGAGCGAACTGGTCGACAGGGTCGAGGCCGGCGATTCGATCGATATCACCCGCCGCGGCAAGCCGGTTGCGCGCCTTACCGCCGTGGCCCGGCCGCGCAAGCCGATCGATGTTGCGCTGCTCCAATCGCTGACCGCTGCGATGCCGCCACAGTCCCAGGACGCCACCGATTTCGTGCGCTCGATGCGGGATGGCGATCGCTACTGATGCAGTATCTCGATACGTCGCTGATCGTTGCGGCGCTCTTCAACGAAGCGATGACGCCGCGCATTCAGGATTGGCTGGCGGAGCAGGACCCCGCGCAATTGCTGATCAGCGACTGGACCGTCACCGAGATGTCATCGGCCATGGCGATCAAGCTGCGGACCGGACAGATCGGCTTGGAACAGCGGGCCGCCGCACTCGCCATGTTCAACAAGCTTGTCGCCGAGAGCTTTACCGTGCTGCCCGTGACGGGCAGGCAGTTCCGGGTGGCGGCGAGATTTACCGATCAGCATGCCCTCGGGCTCCGCGCCGGCGATGCCCTACATCTCGCCGTCGCGTCGGAGCACGGTGCTACGGTATATACACTCGACCGGCGGCTCGCCGAGGCTGGACCAGCGCTTGGTGTCCCGGCGCTGTTGCTGGCATGATCGGGGCCATTTTTTCGATCTTGGCCGGCCCGCTCGAGAGCCTCCATGGCCGCTGACTGGTCCGACGAGCAGAACGACGCGATCGTCACGGACTATTTCGCGATGCTTGCGGACGATATCGTCGGGCGGCGCTACAGCAAAGCCAGGCACAACCGCCTGCTGCAGTCGACGATCGATCGTCCGCGCGGATCGATCGAATACAAGCATCAGAACATCAGCGCCGTGCTCAAAGGCCTCGGTGAAGCCTGGATCCCGGGCTACAAACCGGCCTTCAATTTCCAGGCTTCACTCGTCGATGCGGTGGTGCGCTGGCTCGCGCGCCATCCGAATTGGCTCGCACCGTCCGCGCGGACGGCAATGGAGCCATCGCCATCAGGCCTTCTGGAGGAAGCGATGCTGTGGATCGGCCCGCCACCGACGCACAGCAATGCACCGCCGCCCGGCGAACTCGAACAGATGACGGCCATCGCCCGGAAGTACGACGTGGCGGAGCGCGATGCCCGCAACCGCGCGCTGGGTCGCGCCGGCGAGGAACGCGTCCTCGCCCATGAGCGCGCCAGCCTGCTCACCGCCGGCCGGACCGACCTTGCCGAACGCATCCGCTGGGTGTCGCATATCGACGGCGATGGCGCCGGCTATGACATATCGAGCTTCGACCCCGATGGCCACGACCGGCTGATCGAGGTGAAGACCACCAATGGCTGGGAACGCACGCCCTTTCATATCACGCGCAATGAACTGGCCGTCGCCGATGAGCGACGCACCGACTGGAGATTGGTGCGGCTGTGGAATTTTTCGCGGGAGCCGCGGGCGTTTGAATTGCGACCGCCGCTGGAGGCGCATGTCTCGCTCATGGCGACCAGCTATCAGGCGAATCTTTTATGATCCGCCTGCAGGTGGTCGGTTCTCAACGCGATGAATAACGGACGCCCGTACTTCCTCACCCACGGCAGCTACGCCGCCGAATGACATTTACACGATGTCCTCCGGACATCGTGTAAATGTCATTCCCACTCGATCGTCCCCGGCGGCTTCGACGTATAGTCGTAGGTCACCCGGTTGATACCCTGGACCTCGTTGACGATCCGCGTCGCGACCCGGCTGAGGAAGGCGGCGTCGAACGGGTAGACGTCGGCGGTCATGCCGTCGGTCGAAGTGACCGCGCGCAGTGCGCAGACCGACTCATAGGTGCGGCCGTCGCCCATCACCCCGACGGTGCGGACTGGGAGCAGCACCGCGAAGGCCTGCCAGATCGCGTCGTAGAGCCCCGCGCGGCGGATTTCGTCGAGATAGATCGCGTCGGCCTTGCGCAATATGTCGCAGCGTTCCTTGGTGACCTCGCCCGGGATGCGGATCGCCAGGCCCGGCCCCGGGAAGGGGTGGCGGCCGACGAAGCTGTCGGGCAGGCCGAGCTCGCGGCCGAGATCGCGGACCTCGTCCTTGAACAGCTCGCGCAGCGGCTCGACGAGCTTCATGTTCATCCGCTCGGGCAGGCCGCCGACATTATGATGGCTCTTGATCGTCACCGACGGACCGCCGGTGAAGCTGACGCTTTCGATCACGTCGGGATAGAGCGTGCCCTGGGCGAGGAAATCGGCGCCGCCGACCTTCTTCGCCTCGGTCTCGAACACCTCGATGAAGGTCTTGCCGATGAACTTGCGCTTGACCTCGGGGTCGGTGACGCCCGCGAGACCGTTCAGGAACAGCGTCTCGACGTTCACATGGACCAGCGGGATGTTGTAGCTGTTGCGGAACAGGCTGACGACCTGCTCGGCCTCGCCCATCCGCATCAGGCCATGGTCGACGAAGACGCAGGTCAGCTGGTCGCCGATCGCCTCGTGGATCAGCACCGCCGCGACCGCGCTGTCGACCCCGCCCGACAGGCCGCAGATCACCCGGCCCTTGCCGACCTGCTGGCGGATCTCGGCGATCTTGGTCGCGCGGAACTCGGCCATCGTCCAGTCGCCCGCCAGCCCGCAGACATGGCGCGCGAAATTGGCGATCAGCTTGGCGCCGTCGGGGGTGTGGACAACCTCGGGATGGAACATCATCGAATAGAAGCGGCGGGCCTCGTCGGTCGCGACCGCGAACGGCGCGCCCTCCGAATGGGCGACGACCTTGAAGCCTTCGGGCAGCGCCTCGACCCGGTCGCCATGGCTCATCCACACCTGGTGGGTCTCGCCGACCTGCCATAGCCCGTCGAACAGCGCCGAGCGATCGATCACCTCGATGAAGGCCCGGCCGAACTCGCGGCTGTCGGAGGGGGCGACGGTGCCGCCGAGCTGGTGCGCCATGGTCTGCTGGCCATAGCAGATCGCCATGATCGGGATGCCGGCTTCGAAGAAATGCTGCGGCGCGCGCGGGCTGTCGTCCCACATCACCGAGGACGGCCCGCCCGACAGGATGATGCCCTTGGGCTTCAACCGCTCATAGGCTTCGGCCGCGGCGTTGAACGGAGCGATCTCGCTATAGACGCCGGCCTCGCGGACCCGTCGGGCGATGAGCTGGGTGACCTGGCTGCCGAAGTCGACGATCAGGATCGATTCATGCGGCTGGCCGGTGGCGGCGATCACGGCGGGGAGCTGGGCTGTCATGGGGAGCCGATAATAGGACATGCCCGAATAGTCCAGCCGAGTCGGGATCGCTGAACGACAAAGCCCCGCGCCGGCGGGTGCCGGCACGGGGCCTGTCATCTTACCTTGTCGGTTCAGCGCGAGGCGAAGTCGCCGAGCTTGAGGAAATCGACCCGGCCCTCGCGCGCGCCGCACGAGAAATAGCGGTCGCCACGATCGGCCTCGACCGTGCCTTCGACCCGCCAGCCATCGCCGTCGCGGCCGACCGAATCGACCCCGAGCACCTTGCCGTGCGCCATGCTCTCGGCCGCGTCCGAGCAGATCGAGGCGACCGCGCGGGCATCCTCGCCGGCGCCGCGGACATCGTCGATGCCGCGCGACGGGATCGCCCGGTTGCCGCTGTTCTTGCCGACATTGCTCGCGATCGCGACCGCGCCGCCGGCGACGATCGCACCGAGCAGGAAGTTGCCGAAAGCATCGCCGCCGCCATGACGGTGACCGCCATAATAGCCACCACCCCAATAAGGCCGCGCTGCCGCCGGCGAGACCGCGCCCGCCACCATCGCCAACGCCGCCACCGAACCGATCATGAACTTGTTCATCGCCAAAACCCCGAAGGACGCATGCCACATCTTACGCACCAAATGCGTCTAGTCGCCAGCGGCTTGCGACAAGCTGAATGAGCGCGTCGCGACTTAAGGATTCTTGTCGGTGACCAGGCCTGTCCAGTAGCCCATGAACGACCATAGATCGGCATATTCTTCGATGATCTTGTCGGTCGGCTTGCCCGACCCGTGCCCCGCCCGGGTCTCGACGCGGATCAGGTGCGGCTTCGCACCGATGTCGGCCGCCTGCAGCGCCGCGGTATATTTGAAGCTGTGGCCCGGCACGACGCGGTCGTCGGTGTCGGCGGTGGTGACGATGATCGCCGGATAGTCCGCGCCGGCATGGATGTTGTGATAGGGCGAATAGGCACGCAACACCTTGAAGTCGGCCTCGACCGACGGATCGCCATAATCGTCGATCCAGTAGCGGCCGGCGGTGAAGCGATCGAAGCGCAGCATGTCCATCACCCCGACCCCGGGATTGGCCACCGCGAACAGGTCGGGGCGCTGGTTGACCACCGCGCCGACCAGCAGCCCGCCGTTCGACCGGCCCATCGCCGCGAGTTTGCCCTTGGCGCTGACGCCGCTCGCGATCAGATATTCGCCGGCGGCGATGAAGTCGTCGAAGACGTTCTGCTTGTTGGCGAGCCGGCCGCCATCGTGCCACGCCTTGCCATATTCGCCGCCGCCGCGCAGGTTCGCCGCGGCATAGACCCCGCCCATTTCCAGCCATTGCAGCACCGCCGGCGAGAAGCCCGGGGTGACCGAGATGTTGAAGCCGCCATAGCCGTAGAGGATCGCCGGCGCGCCCGGCCCGGTCGTCACCTTCTTCGTCACGAAGATCGGGACCCTGGTGCCGTCCTTCGAAGTGTAGAAATGCTGCTCGACCTTATAATCGGCTGGATCGAAGGCGAGCTTGGGCGCGATAAACCGGTCGGTCTTGCCGGTCGAGGTGTTGAGCCGGTAGATCGTCGCCGGGGTCGCGTAGCTCGAGAAGCTGTAGAAGGTCTCGGGGTCGCCGACCTTGCCGCCGAAGCCGACCGCGGTGCCGATATCGGGCAGGTTGATCGGCCCGACATAGCGCCCGTCGAGCTCGTATAGCCGCGCCTCGGTCTTGGCGTCGCCGAGATAGGCGAGGATAAAGCGGCTGCCGATCAGCGAGACGCCGATCAGCGTGTCGCCCTTGCGCTCGGCGACGATCTCGACCGGCTTGGGGTTCCGCAACGCGACGTCGATCATCACCAGCCGCTGCCGCGGCGCGCTCAGATTTGTGCGGAAGTAGAAGCGGGTGCCGATGCTGCCCGCGAGCGCCCAGTCGTTGGCGAAGCCCTTGACCAGCCGCATCGGCTTCATCTTCGGGTCGGACAGGTCGAACAGGGTCAGCTCATAGCGCTCGTCGGTGCCCTGCGACGAGCGCACCAGGGCGAAGCGGCCATCCTCGGTGGTCTGGACGCCATGGTTGAGCTTCGGCCGGTCGGGGGTCGCATAGACCAGCCGGTCGGCCGACTGCTCGGTGCCGACGACATGATAATAGACCATATGATCGGCGTTGAGCTGATGATGCGCCTCGCCCGACACCGGCTCGGGAAAACGCGAATAGAAGAAGCCGCGGCCGTCGCTGTCCCAGGCGAGCGTCGAATATTTGACCCAGCGTATCTCGTCGGGGAGCAGCTTGCCGGTGGCGACGTCGATCAGATGCAGCGTCCGCCAGTCGGTGCCGCCGTCCTGCATGCTGTAGAGCAGCAGCGCGCCATCGCGCGACGGCAGCCAGCCGTCGAGCGCGGTCGCACCGTCGCGCGCCCAGCGATTGGGATCGAGCAGCACCCGCTCCTTGCCGTCGGCGCCCTCGCGCACCAGCAGCTCGGACTGGTTCTGCAGCCCGCTATTGTGGGTGTAGAAATAGCGGCTGCCATATTTGCGCGGATTGCCGAACCGCTCGTAGTTCCACAGCTGGCGCATCCGCGCCTCGATCGCCCCGCGCCCGGGCAGCGTGCCGATATAGGCACGGGTGACGTCGTTCTCGGCCTCGACCCATTTCTCGACCGCGGGATCGGTGCGGACATCGGCCTCGAGCCAGCGATAGGGATCGGCGACCGCCTCGCCGAACTGAGTGTCGACGATGTCGCCGCGTGCGGTCGGCGGATAGGCGATCGGCTCGGCGGCCAGGCTAGCGGAGGACAATCCGGAAAACATGGTCGTCATGACAAGACTCGTCATCAGGCCGCGAGACAAGGCGGCGCACCCTTTGCGGGTCATCGATCATCCTCTCCGGCTGTATCTTCAGGACAATAAAAAAGAGCCGCGACCGTAGCGGCCGCGGCTCTCTTTGCAATTCCGCCGATGGCGAAGGATCAGGCCGCTTCGGCCTCATCCTCGTTCTGCACCGGGCCCGAATCCTGGCCCTTGGCGCTGACGTCGCGATCGACGAACTCGATGATCGCCATCGAGGCCGCGTCCGACATGCGGATACCGGCCTTGACGACGCGGGTGTAGCCGCCGTTGCGGTCCTTGTAGCGCTCGGCCAGGACGTCGAACAGCTTCTTGAGCTGGGTCTCGTCGAGCAGGCGCGCATGCGCGAGGCGACGGTTGGCGAGACCACCCTTCTTCGCGAGCGTGATCAGCTTCTCGACATAGGGGCGAAGCTCCTTCGCCTTGGCGACCGTGGTCAGGATCTGCTCATGCTTGATGAGCGCCGCCGACTGGTTGCGGAACAGGGCGGTACGATGGGAAGCGGTCCGCTGAAGCTTACGACCGCCAACGCGATGACGCATGGGTATTTCCTTCGTTTGTCAGGGGGCCGTTTCAGGTACCCCAAGCCAGGCGGTGATGAGGGCCACCGCCCATAGCCCATTCTTAAAGCCGTCATCCCGGCGGAGGCCGGGATCTCAGGAGTTTGAAGCGTTCCCCCTGACGCCCGAGACCCCGGCCTGCGCCGGGGTGACGCGCGCCGGGAGCGCGCGTCAAAATTCCTGTTCGAGCTTCTTGGCCATTTCCTCGATATTCTCAGGCGGCCAGCCCGGGATTTCCATGCCCAGGCGCAGCCCCATCGAAGCGAGCACTTCCTTGATTTCGTTCAAGGACTTGCGGCCGAAGTTCGGGGTACGCAGCATCTCGGCTTCGGTCTTCTGAACCAGGTCGCCGATATAGATGATGTTGTCGTTCTTGAGGCAGTTCGCCGAACGCACCGACAGTTCGAGCTCGTCGACCTTCTTGAGAAGGTAGCGGTTGAGCTGGTTGCTGTCGCCTTCCGGCTCCGCACCGCCGGTGACCGGCGAGGACGAACCCGTGCTCGGCGCCGAAACCGCCATGCCGTCGTCGAAGTGGACGAACAGCTGGAGCTGGTCCTGCAGGATGCGCGCCGAATAAGCGAGCGCATCCTCGGGGGTGACGGTGCCGTCGGTCTCGATCGTCAGCGTGAGCTTGTCGTAATCGAGCTCCTGGCCGACGCGGGTGTTCTCGACCTTGTACGCGACCTGGCGAACCGGCGAGTAGAGCGCATCGACCGGGATCAGACCGATCGGCGCATCGGCCGGACGGTTCGACGCCGCGGTGACATAGCCCTTACCGATGTCGGCGGTCAGCTCCATGTTGAGCGTCGCGCCCTCGTCGAGATGGCAGATCACCAGATCGGCGTTCATCACCTCGATGTCGCCGGTCGCGGCGATCATGCCCGCGGTGACTTCGGCCGGACCGGTCGCCGAGAGCTGGAGCCGCTTGGGGCCTTCGCCCTGCATGCGCAGCGCGATCTGCTTGACGTTGAGAACGATGTCGGTGACGTCCTCGCGGACGCCCGCCAGGCTCGAGAACTCGTGCAGCACATTCTCGATCTTGATCGCGGTAACCGCCGCCCCCTGCAGCGAGGAGAGCAGCACCCGGCGCAGCGAGTTGCCGAGCGTCAGGCCGAAGCCACGCTCGAGCGGCTCGGCAACGAAAGTCGCCTTGCGCTTGCTGTCGCCGCCCGCCTTCTTTTCGAGGCCGTTCGGCTTCTTGAGTTCCTGCCAGTTCTTGGGATTGACAGCCACTTTGTTCCCCTTGGGGTAGGCCGGAAAGGGTCCGGCCGGAAACGGATAGAGCGAACGGGGTCACGAAGACCCCGTAGCCTGATCAGACGCGGCGACGCTTCGACGGGCGGACGCCGTTGTGCGGGATCGGCGTCACGTCGCGGATCGACGTGATGTGGAAACCGACCGCCTGCAGCGCGCGCAGCGCCGACTCGCGGCCCGACCCGGGGCCCTTGACCTCGACTTCGAGCGTACGGACGCCATGCTCGGCGGCCTTCTTGCCCGCGTCCTCGGCGGCAACCTGGGCGGCATAAGGGGTCGACTTGCGCGAACCCTTGAAGCCCATCATGCCCGCCGACGACCAGGCAATCGCATTGCCCTGCGCGTCGGTGATCGTGATCATCGTGTTGTTGAAGCTGGCGTTCACATGCGCGACGCCGGCGGTGATGTTCTTGCGCTCGCGCCGCTTAATGCGCTGAGGTTCGCGTGCCATATCTCTCTAATCCTACCTGAAAGGCCAGACATCCGGGCGACCAAGCCCGGACGGGCTCACTTCTTCTTGCCGGCGATCGGCTTGGCCTTGCCCTTGCGGGTGCGCGCATTGGTGTGCGTGCGCTGGCCACGGACGGGGAGCCCCTTGCGATGACGCAGGCCGCGATAGCAGGCCAGGTCCATCAGGCGCTTGATGTTCATCGCCACCTGGCGGCGAAGATCGCCCTCCACGGTGTAGCCGGCGTCGATCGCTTCGCGAATCTGCAGGACTTCCTGGTCGGACAGGTCCTGGACGCGGCGCGCGGGCGCGATGCCGAGCTTGCCGGTGATTTCCTTGGCCTTGGCCGGGCCGATGCCGTGAATGTAGGTCAGCGCGATTTCGACGCGCTTGTTGGTCGGGATGTTGACACCCGCGATACGAGCCACTGTGCTTTTCTCCTGCTCCACAGGGCGGCTGGCGACCACCCTATCTCGACGCTCGCCCCACTATTGGGGCACCCCATCACGCACAAACACGGCACGCGCAAAGAGCGGCACCGGTTCGGGCTGTTGGGAACGAGAGGCACTAGTGGCGCGCGACAAGGCTGTCAAGCGCGTGGACGCCCGAATAACGCACAAAATCGCATGATGCGCAAGGTCGGCGACCACATCCTGCCCCGCCGGGCCTTCGACGTGGCGCCGGATAGGCTATTTATCGAGCTCCATCCAGTCCTTGAACGGCTGACGGTAGAGCATGTCGAACACTTCGAGCTGCATGCCGGTGGGCTCGACCGCGTTCGAATTCCACAACATGCCGACCCCGGCCTTGAGCAGCGGATCGAACAGGATCAGCGAGCGATAGCCCTCGACCGCGCCGCGATGGCCGATCACCCGGCGCCCGGCATAGGAATAGACCCGCCAGCCCAGCCCGTAGGACGCATCCTTGAGCACTCGGTCATAGTCGCGCTGGCGGTGGATCGAGAAGGTGCGGATGCGCGGGCTGTGCAGCGTTTCGAGCACCGCCGGCGACAGCACCCGCGGCATCTCGCCCATCTGCGCGCGGATCCAGATGCCGAGATCGATGATCGACGAATTGACCCCGCCCGCCGCCGGCACCCGATAATAGGCCTCGGCGACCTTCTTTTCGCTGCGCCCCTGGTGCGGGCGCGCCCAGCTCGGCGACGACATCAGCCCGTCGCGGGTGGTGGTGGCCGACTGCATGCCGAGCGGACCGAATATCTGCTCCTGCACCAGCCGGCCATAAGGTTCGTGGCCGGCATGCTCGGCGGTCTCGCTGGCCGCATCATAGGCGATATTCTGGTAGGAATAGCATTTGCCGGGCGGGCATAGCAGCGGGATCTGGTTCAGCCGGCTGCGGATCTCCTTGGGGTCGTTGCCGTCCTCCAGATCCTTGTCATAGGCATTTTTCCAGATGCCGAGACTCTGCGACAGGAGATTGTCGATCGTCGCGACATTCTGCGCGTCCTTGGCGAGCCTGAGCGACGGCGCCCATTTCGAAACCGGATCGCCGAGCGACAGCGTCTTCTGCTCGGCCATCTTGGCGAGCAGGGTCGCCGCGACCCCCTTCGAGCAGGAAGCCCAACGAAACACGGTATGCGCATCGACCGGCTTGCCCTCGGGCCCGTCGGTGGTGACGCCATAGCCCTTGGCGAAGCTGATCTGGCCATTCTCGATCGTCACGATCGCGACGCCGACCACCGCCTTCTTGGCGGCGAGCTGCTGCATCCGCCGGTCGAGCCGGGCATAGTCGATCCGGGTCGGCCCGGGGCGCGAGATGCCGATCCGGCTGAGATCGATCGACAGCCGCGACTGGCCGGGCGTCGCCGGCGCGGTGCGCGCCGAGCGCCAATAGACACCGCCGACCGCGACGAAGGCGAGCAACAGCACGAGCACGACCACCGCACCGACGACGAGCCCGCGCTCGATCGACACGACGGTGGACACGGGAGCGTCGGGATCAGGTGAAACGGATTTGGTTTTCTTGAAATCGGGCATGGAAATCGAACGGGCGCCCCAGCAGGATGAACCCCCGGCATAGCAGCTTGGTCGCCGAGGTCAGCCCCAAAAGCTCGGCGACTCGTCGCGATGGCCGCACGGTGCGACGACGCACCGAATACGGCCTGTCGCGCGGGCGCTCCGAAAGATCAGGAAATATAATGCGCCGTGGTCTTCGCCGCGACCTCGTCCGCAGTCACGCCGGGCGCCAGTTCGATCAGCTTGAACGGGCTGGCATGGTCGGGGCGCTGGAAGACGCACAGATCGGTGACGATCATGTCGACGACATTGGTGCCGGTCAGCGGAAGGGTGCAGGCGGGGATGAATTTCGCGCTGCCGTCCTTGGCGTTGTGCTCCATCACGACAATGATCTTCTTGACGCCGGCGACGAGATCCATCGCGCCGCCCATCCCCTTGACCATCTTGCCGGGGATCATCCAGTTGGCAATGTCGCCATTTTCGGCGACCTCCATCGCCCCGAGCACGGTCAGGTCGATATGGCCGCCGCGAATCATCGCGAAGCTGTCGGCGCTCGAGAAATAGCTCGACGAGGCGAGCTCGGAGATCGTCTGCTTGCCGGCGTTGATCAGGTCGGCATCCTCCTCGCCCTCATAAGGGAAGGGGCCGATGCCGAGCATGCCGTTTTCGGACTGGAGGGTGACCGTCATCCCGTCGGGGATGTTGTTCGCCACCAGCGTCGGGATGCCGATGCCGAGATTGACGTAGAAGCCGTCCTGCAGCTCCCGGGCGGCGCGCGCCGCCATCTGGTTGCGGTCCCAACCCTTTGCCTGCGTCGCCATCACTTGCCTCCCTCACCCGAACCCATATGCGCCGATCCGGCCTGCGCGCCCGCGCCTGCAGGATCGCTCCAGCGCTTGTCCGCCGGAAAAACCTCGTCCCAGCCGCCCGCCAGACCGGCCCCATAGACCGGATTGGGCAGGATGAACCAGAAACGTCCGAAAAATCCCTGCACCGCCGGCTGCTGGACCGCCGCGCGGCGGACGCCCGGCGCACCCGCGAACAGATCGCTGAAGTCGCCGAGCTGGTCGCCGCCCATCGCGATCACGCAATAGCGCCCCGCGATCGCGGCACGGCGGCCATCCTTGCCCGACCCGGCCTTGCCCGACTGGCCGTCGGCGTCGCCGCGCAGGAACAGGGTCTCGCCATGTCGGAAATCGCCGAGCCCGGCCGCCGCGAGCGCGGCCTCGGTCTCGGTCGCAGAGGCGGCGTTGCGGTTGGTGTTGACGACCACCGTCACCCCCAGCGCCCGCAAGGCGGTAAAAGCGCGGACCGCGCCCGGGGCCGCGACCAGCGTGCCGCCGCCAGTCTTTTCGAACCGTGCCCAGCGCGCCGCATCATAGCCGGCGCCGCTGCGGGCATCGCCATATTCGTAACCGAGGTTGAGGACCGCGGTCTCGTCCATGTCAAACACCGCCGCGAGCGGCAGCTTGGCATCGCAGCCGATCGTCGCCGGCTGGTCGAGGGTCGCGGCCGCAGTCAGCACCACCGAGGTGAAGGGGCCGGGCTTCGTCTTGCGCGCCTCGACCGCCAGCCGGGCATGATCGACGAGCAGATTATAGGCCTGCTCGCTCAGCGCCGCGGCCTCGCCCGATCCGTAGAGATATTGGAACGGCGCCGGCGGCGTTTCGCGCACCGTTGAGGCGGTCAGCGAGGCGGCACGGGGGGCCGCCGTCCACGCGGCCGGCGTGGTGCATCCCGACAGGCAGGACAACCAGAGCGGCAGCGATGCGGCGGCGGCGAGCGACCGCGCGCCAGGCCACCGCGCGCCGAGTCCTGGCCTCACGCCGCCTCGCGCGCCCGCGTCGTGCGGAATTCGATCTGCTTGTCATAAGGCGCGCCGAGCACGAGCCGCTTCACATAGATGCCCGGCAGGTGGATGGCGTCGGGATCGAGCGAACCGACGGGCACGATCTCCTCGACCTCGGCGACGCATATATTGGCCGCGGTCGCCGCCGGCTGGTTGAAGTTGCGCGCGGTCTTGCGGAAGATCAGGTTGCCGCTCTCGTCGGCCTTCCAGCCCTTGACGATCGCCAGGTCGGCGCGGATGCCGCGTTCGAGGACATAGGTCTCGCCGTCGAACTCCTTGGTCTCCTTGCCCTCGGCGACCAGCGTGCCGACCCCGGTCTTGGTGTAGAAGCCCGGAATGCCGGCGCCGCCCGCGCGCATCCGCTCGGCGAGCGTGCCCTGCGGGCAGAATTCGACCTCGAGCTCGCCCGCCAGATATTGCCGCTCGAACTCCTTGTTCTCGCCGACATAGGAGGAGATCATCTTGCGGATCTGGCGGGTGCGCAGCAGCTTGCCGAGGCCGACGCCGTCGATCCCGGCATTGTTCGAGGCGACGGTGATGTCCTTGGTCCCCGCGGCCTGGATCGCGTCGATCAGCCGCTCGGGGATGCCGCACAGCCCGAATCCGCCGGCGCAGATCGTCATCCCGTCGAACAGCAGCCCGTCGAGCGCCTCTTCCGCAGATGCATAAATCCTGGTCATCGCGGCGTCCCTCCTGCTGCTGCCTGTCGGAGCCGATCTACCGCGCGACCGCCGCGCCGGTCAACGCACCCGCAGCAATCGGCGGGGCGGATGATCGGGAGGTGCGGAATTCCGCATATTTTCGCATGACCGCAATCGATTTCAAAATGCTGCAACGCACAATAAGTCTCGCAAATCCGGGCTTTTTTGTCACAGGGAACCGAAATTTGGCCTATTCGCTTGACCCCGCGGGGAGCTTGGCCAAACAAGGCCCCGACAGGAGATCGGAATGATCAAGGAATTGGCCGAAATCGATATCAAGCCTGGCCATGAGGAGGCGTTCGAGACGGCCGCGCGCACCGCGATGAAGCTGTTCCTCGGATCCAAGGGCTGCCATGCCTTCCGCCTCCACCGATCGATGGAACAGCCGAGCCGCTATCGCATGTTCGTCGAGTGGGACACGATCGAGGACCATATGGTCGAGTTCCGCAACTCCGACGCCTTCCTCGAATGGCGCAAGCTGGTCTCGCTGCATTTTCAGAGCCCGCCGCGGGTCGAGCATCTCGAGGTGATCGTCGAGGGCCGCGACGACGAATATGATGAGGCCGATACGCTCGTCACCAGCGCCTGATCCGATGACCGACCAGCCCGACACGCCGCCGGCCGCCTTCGCATGGCCGGGTGAGGACGGGCTGCCGTTCGATCCCGCGACGAAAGGCGGCGACGCCTATCGCGACATGATCGAGGGCATGCGCGAATTTCTCGACACGCTCGCCGCCGCCGCCCCCGACCAGGCGACGATCGACGCGCTGGCGATCGACATCGACCGGTGGAAGGCGCGGCTGGCGGCGCAGGCGGTTCCCGAAAGCGAGCAGTTCTTCGGACGGCGGATCGATCTGCCCGGTCGCGGCCAGACGATGCTGCCGGCCTGGACGATCGTGCGCGGCGATGCCCATGAGACGATCGCGCAGGTCCGCTTCGGACGTTATCATATGGGCACCAACCAGGCCGCGCATGGCGGCGCGATCGCGCTGCTGTTCGACGACCTGCTCGGCAAATTGTCGAACAGCCATGACCGCGGCCCGGCGCGCACCGCCTATCTCAAGGTCGATTTCCGCGCGATCGCCCCGATCGGGCGGACGCTCGACGTCCATGGCTGGTTCGTCAGCCAGGAGGGTCGCAAAAGGCTGATCCGCGGCGAGCTTCGCGACGGCGACCGGCTATGCGCCGAAGCCGAGGGCCTGTTCGTGGCCCTGAAACCGGGACAGCCCTGAAGATCGATCCGATCGCCCGATCGACGGGGAAAGGCGCGCTTTCATGCACTTTTCCAACACATTCCCCCCTCCCCTATCCCACAGGTGCGAATAACTTTCGCGTCGGCGATATTTCTGCAACATTGCTCGCTTGCGGGCCGTAGTTTTGCACGTGCAATAAAAACTTTATTGCCGAAAGCGGGGTTGAGGCTAACCGGCAGCCGCGCATAGGCACGAAAAATCATCGAAATGTTGCCGGGCTGTTAGGGGGATAACATAGTGAGCAGGATCGCCGTCCTTCGGGAAACCGCGCCCCATGAGCGCCGCGTCGCGGCGACGCCGGATACCGTCGCCAGGTTCGTCAAAATGGGGTTCGAGGTCGTCGTCGAGGCGGGGGCCGGCGACAGCGCCAGCGTCCGCGACAGTGCCTTCGCCGAAGCCGGCGCCACCGTCACCAGCCGCGCGGACGCGGTCAAAGGCGCGAACGTCATCCTGGCGGTCCAGGCGCCCGATCCGGCGACGCTGGCGGGGGCCGCCGCCGACGCCGCGCTGATCGGCATGCTCAATCCCTACGCCAATCCCGACGTCGCCCGGTCCTATGGCCCGGCCGGATTGACCGCGTTCAGCATGGAATTCATGCCCCGCATCACCCGCGCCCAGTCGATGGACGTGCTGTCGTCGCAGGCCAACCTCGCCGGCTACAAGGCGGTGCTCGACGCCGCCGCCGAATATGATCGCATCCTGCCGATGATGATGACCGCGGCGGGCACCGTCGCCGCCGCCCGTGTGTTCGTGATGGGGGTCGGCGTCGCCGGGCTCCAGGCGATCGCCACCGCGCGCCGCCTCGGCGCATCGGTGTCGGCGACCGACATCCGCGCCGCGGTCAAGGAACAGATCGCCTCGCTCGGCGCCAAGCCGATCTTCGTCGAGAATGTCGCGGGCCAGGACGACGCCGCCTCGGGCGGCTATGCGACCGAAGCCTCGCCCGAATATCAGGCGGCGCAGGCGGCTCTGGTGTCGGCGCATATCGCCAAGCAGGACATCGTCATCACCACCGCGCTGATCCCCGGGCGCCCGGCGCCGCGGCTGATCAGCGACGCCCAGATCGCAACGATGCGCCCCGGATCGGTGATCGTCGACCTCGCGGTCGAACAGGGCGGCAATGTCGAAGGCAGCGTCGCCGGCGAGGTCGTCGAGAAGCATGGCGTCAAGATCGTCGGCCATCGCAACGTGCCGTCGCGGGTCGCCGCCGACACCTCGGCGCTCTACGCGCGCAACCTTCACACCTTCATCAACAGCTTCTTCGATTCGAAGGCGAAAATCCTCGCCTGGCCGGCCGAGGACGAGATCATCAAGGCGGTGACGCTGACGCGCGGCGGCAACATCCTCCATCCGTCGCTGACGGGCTGAGGCAGGGGCAGATCGACCCCCAATCTTTCAAGGATTCCAGATCATGCACCAGCCTTCTTCCTTCACCGACCTGCTCTTCGTCTTCATGCTCGCGGGCTTTCTGGGCTTCCAGCTCATCAAGCGCGTGTCGCCGCTGCTCCATTCGCCGCTGATGTCGCTCACCAACGCGATCGCCGCGGTGGTGCTGGTCGGCGCGATCCTGATCACCGGCGAGGGCGACGCCACCCCGCTCGCCAAGACCCTCGGCTTCATCGCGATCGTCGCGGCGACGGTGAACGTCGTCAGCGGCTTCATGATCACCGACCGCATGCTCAAGATGTTCAAGAAGAAGGGAGGCTGAGGCCATGGAAATCGTGACCCAACTCGCCTATCTGATCGCGTCGGCGCTGTTCGTGCTGGCGCTGATGTGGATGAGCCACCCCTCGACCGCGCGCCGCGGCGTGCGCGCCGGCGAACTCGGCATGCTGATCGCGGTGATCGGCACCCTGCTCCACTGGCAGGTCGTCAGCTACGAACTGATCTTCGTCGCCTTCCTGATCGGCGCCGCCGCCGGCGTGCCGCTCGCCTATTTCATGCCGATGACCGCGATCCCGCAGCGGACCGCGATCAGCCATGCCTTCGGCGCGCTCGCGGTCGGCCTGATCGGCGTCGCCGAATATTATAAATATGCGCCGACGGTCGAATCGAACAGCTTCACCATGTACGCCCTGATGTTCGAGATGCTGCTCGGCTTCCTGACCTGCACCGCCAGCCTGATCGCGTTCGGCAAGCTCCAGGAAATCCTGCCAACCCGCCCGATCATGTTTCCGGGCCAGCAGTTGCTCAACCTGCTGGTGTTCGTCGCGTCGCTGGCGATCGCCGGCGTGCTGATCGTCACCCCGTCGATGAGCTGGCTGTTCCCGTTCTTCATCGCGCTGTCGCTGCTGTTCGGGATTCTGCTGGTGATCCCGATCGGCGGCGCCGACATGCCGACGGTGATCGCGCTGCTCAACAGCTATGCCGGCCTGGCCGCCAGCGCGATGGGCTTCGCGCTCGACAACAAGCTGCTGATCGTCACCGGCGCGCTCGACGGCACCTCGGGCCTGATCCTGGCGATCATCATGTGCCGGGCGATGAACCGCTCGTTCGCCAACGTCATGTTCGGCGGCTTCGGCCAGCTCGCCCCCTCGGCGGGTGGCGCGGCCGAAGAGCGTCCGGTCCGCTCGGCGGCGCCCGAAGAGGCGGCGATGCGGCTGGAGATGGCCAGCTCGGTCGTCATCGTTCCGGGCTACGGCATGGCGGTCGCCCAGGCGCAGCACAAGGTCAGCGAGCTCTACAAGTCGCTCGAAGCCAAGGGCGTCGACGTCAAGTTCGCGATCCATCCGGTCGCGGGCCGCATGCCCGGCCATATGAACGTGCTGCTCGCCGAAGCCGACGTGCCCTATGACAAGCTGGTCGAGCTCGACGAGATCAACCCCGAGATGCCGCAGACCGACGTCGCGCTGATCATCGGCGCCAACGACACGGTCAATCCGAGCGCGCGCGACGACCCCAACAGCCCGATCGCCGGCATGCCGATCATCGAGGCCGATCGCGCCAAGTCGGTGATGGTGATCAAGCGCAGCCTCAACCCGGGCTTCGCCGGCATCGAGAACCCGATCTACTATAACGAGAACACCCAGATGCTGTTCGGCGACGCCAAGGCGTTCACCGCCGACATCGCCAAGGAATTGGGCGAGAAGAGCGGCGGGCACTGACACCGCCTCCCTCCGAACAAAAGCAAGGGCGCCGTTCCGAAGGGGACGGCGCCCTTTTCTTTTGCACGCTGGCAGCGGGAAACAGCCCGCCGGAACCAGCTGCTGCTGCGAAGGCCATATTGACGAACCGTAAAATCATTGTGTAAACACAACATATCATATCCGATATGCGATGATTCGATGCAGATTTTATATAACCGCATTGCCGTGTTCCGAGCCGAGCGC
This sequence comes from Rhizorhabdus sp. GW822-FHT03C02, assembly GCF_058801765.1. Lineage (NCBI taxonomy): Bacteria > Pseudomonadati > Pseudomonadota > Alphaproteobacteria > Sphingomonadales > Rhizorhabdaceae > Rhizorhabdus > Rhizorhabdus sp. GW822-FHT03C02. The sequence goes on along the minus strand of NZ_JBXANN010000001.1, from coordinate 24,458 downwards.
GGAGTTTCCCGCCGCGCGCTCGCCGAAGCGGTCGACGTCAACAACCAGACGATCGGCTATCTCGAACGCGGCGACTACAAGCCGAGCCTCGAACTCGCGATGAAGATCGCCGCCTATTTCGGCGTGCCGATCGAAATGCTCTTTTCGTTCAAACCTTTCGAATCGGTCGCCGATTCCTTGCGGCGCGCCCAGGCGGCGGGAGAAGCAACGCCATGACCATGCTCGAGAAAATGGACCGCCTCGTCTACGCGACGCGGCTCGATCGCATCCTCTTCCTGAAGATCCGGCCGCGTGCCTTTCGCTGGGCGCCGCTGCCGGTGACCGCCGCGCTGATCCTCGGCTATGGGCTGATGGCCAGGACGGGCATCGCGGTCGCCGCCGACTTCCTGATCGGGTGGCTGATCTTCTACGGCGCGATCCTCGCCGCGGCCGTTCTTCGCACCCTGGGGCCGCGATTCACGGCAACCGAGAACCAGCCGCTGGATGAGCGCCAGCTGATGGTGAAGGCGCGCGCCCATGCCATCTCCGGCACCGTGATCGCGATGATCTTCAGCCTCGGCTGCTTCTACATGGCGAGCGCGGGCGTTCCATGGCTTTGGCACCCGCAGTTCATGGACTGGTTCAATCTCGGATTCGGGATTCAGGGGGTCAGCACCCTCCTGCCCACCTGGATCGCCAGCTGGCTCGAACCACGGCCGGCAGCGGACGACGAAGACTGAGCTACGGGCCGGGAGCGGACTGCCCACTCCCGGCCAGAGTGCGAAGACGGGCTGCAATGCCCGCCGGGAGCCATCACATAGTGTCGACGCTCTTGCTGACCAGGACATTCACCGCGACGCGGCGATTCTGCGCCTTGCCCTCGGCGGTGTCGTTGCTGGCCAGCGGATCGGCCTTGGCCATCCCGGTCGGGGTCAGCATGCGATAGGGTTTCCAGCCGCAGGCCTGCTGGAGATAGTTGATGACGCGGCTGGCGCGCTTTTCGCTGAGCTGCTGGTTGAGCTCGTCGCCTCCGGTCGAGTCGGTGTAGCCGACGACCAGCATCAGCGCGTTCTCCGTCGCCCCAGCCGAGCTTGCGGTGGTGCAAAGATTGGCCTTGTCCTCGGCGGACAGCTCGGCCTTGCCGGTGTCGAAGTGCACGTTGATCGTGTTCTTGATATTATATTTGTCGATATCGCCCATCCGGCCGCGCAACGCCTCGGTCGCCGCGGTCTGCTCCTCGAAGCGCTGCTCGGTCGCGTTGCGGATCATCGTCGCGGTCTTGAGGTCGGTGTTGCGGAAAGCGATCTGGCTCGCCACCAGGCCGCCCGACGACCCGTCGCCCGGCTGCAGCGTCTTGATGGTGACCGGCAGCCCGTTGAGAAGCGAGTCGGCGCCCAGCTTGCCACGATTGCCGCCGAACAAGCCGCTGGCGGCCTTGATCCGGGTCGCATCGTTGAAGGCGATCACCGTGCTGCCGCCGTCGGGGGTCGTGACCTTGATCCGGTCGCCATTGCGCGCCGAGATCACGCCCTTGACCTCGGGTCCCGCAGTCATAACGGCCGGATCGGGCGCGCGGACGCCATCGACGACAATATTGGGATCGGGATTTTGCGGCTGCGCAGACAAGCCCACCGAAACAGGCAGGGCGAGCACCGCAAGCATGACACGAACTCTTGGCCTCTTGGAAATGATACGCATCGAGCGACTCCTTCATTCCTACTCCAACTGCCCCTGCCTGTTCAGATCGACCTGTCTGGCAGATGAACATTGCCGGCAGGGGCGGCTGCCGAGCGGGTAATAGGAGCGCTTCATGCGGCGAACCGATGCGAAGCGCGGCGATGAGGGGGGCGTGCCAGGGCAGATTCGTGGAAGTTGAATATCCGTCGGTCCGGACTCGATCGGGAATCGGTCGGCACGCGGCAATGAGATCCCGAGGCGGGTACCATAGGCGCTAACCTAACCCGTCGCCCCGCACTTGTTGCGGGGTCCATGGCTGGTGCGTCAGGCGCTATCGCGGGAGGGATGAGTCGGGAAGGCTGCGCCTGATCCTCAGCGACAGCCTACGCGGTGATAGCCATGGACCCCGCAACGAGTGCGGGGCGACGAAATGGTCGGGACAGCGGCGACCGCCCCGCCCCGTCGATCAGGCGCGCAGGCGTTCACGGCGAAGAAGCGTCAGATCAGCCCCGCCAGCGGGCTCGACGGGTCGGCATACATGCGCCGGCCCATGCGGCCGGCGCGATAGGCGAGGCGGCCGGCTTCGACTCCGGCCTTCATCGCCGCCGCCATCATCAGCGGGTTCTTCGCCTCGGCGATCGCGGTGTTCATCAGCACGCCCGCACAGCCCAGTTCCATAGCCACCGCGGCCTCGGAGGCGGTGCCGACTCCGGCGTCGACCAGCACCGGCAGGGTGGTGCCTTCGACGATCAGCCGGATCGTCACCCGGTTCTGGATACCGAGCCCCGAGCCGATCGGCGCGCCGAGCGGCATGATCGCGACCGCGCCGGCATTTTCGAGGCGCTTGGCGGCGATCGGATCGTCGACGCAATAGACCATCGGCTCGAAGCCCTCCTTGGCAAGGATCTCGGTCGCGCGCAGCGTCTCGAGCATGTCGGGATAGAGGGTCTTGGCCTCGCCGAGCACCTCGAGCTTGACCAGATTCCAGCCGCCCGCCTCGCGCGCCAGCCGCAGCGTGCGGATCGCGTCCTCGGCGGTGAAGCAGCCGGCGGTGTTGGGCAGATAGGTGATCTTCTTGGGATCGATATAATCGGTCAGCATCGGCGCCTTGGGGTCCGAGATGTTGACCCGGCGGACCGCGACGGTGACGATCTCGGCCCCGCTCGCCTCGACCGCCGCCGCATTCTGGGCAAGGTCCTTATATTTGCCGGTGCCGACGATCAGCCGCGAGCGATAGGTGCGGCCCGCCACCGTCCAGCTGTCGTCGTCGACCGTCGCGGCATGATCGCCGCCGCCGACGAAATGGACGATCTCATAATCGTCGCCATCCTCGACCCGGACATCGGCGAGCGTCGAGCGCGGCACCACCTCGAGATTGCGTTCGACCGCGACCTTGGCGGGTTCGAGCCCGAGTTCGAGCGCGAGATCGGCGATGCTGATGCCGGCGATGACCCGGCGATGCTCGCCATTGACCCTGATCTGGATCGTCCCGTCCGCGTTCATGCTCGCTCCATTCCTTCGCTCTCGTGGCGGGGCTGTCGCCACTGGCGTTGCCGGGGCCCGTTGCGTTGCCCTGCCTCGTTCCGCGCCATATAGGGGGCGGCGAACGACAACCGCAACGGAAAGGGAGCCGCATATGACGGATCGCCCGGTCATCTTCGTCCTCAACGGCCCCAATCTGAACATGCTCGGCATTCGCGAGCCCGATATCTACGGCCATGAGACGCTCGACGACATCGCCGGCCGGCTCGAGGACCGCGGCCAGGAGCTCGGGCTGACCGTCGACCTGCGCCAGTCGAACCATGAGGGCCATCTGGTCGACTGGATCCAGGAGGCGCACGCATCGGGCGCCAAGGCGATCCTGCTCAATGCCGGCGCCTATACCCACACGTCGGTGGCGATCCACGACGCGATCAAATCGGTGAAGGTGCCGGTGATCGAGGTGCATCTGTCGAACCCGCACAATCGCGAGGCCTTTCGCCACAAAAGCTATGTCGGACTGGCGGCAAAGGCGGTAATCGCGGGGTTCGGTTCGGAGTCGTACATGCTTGCGCTGGACGCCGCGTCGCGCTTCTGACAAAGCGCTCCGCCATATGTCGCACACATCCGTCACAAAATAATCAGAGAGTGACCATGTCCGAAGAAAAACAAGGGAGCGCTATGCAGGTCGATGCCGAACTGGTGCGCCAGCTTGCCGTACTCCTCGACGATACCAGCCTGACCGAGATCGAGGTCCAGGACGGCGAACGTCGCATCCGTGTCGCCCGCAACATCACCGTCGCCGCCGCGGCGCCGGCCTATGCGCCGGCTCCGGTCGCTGCCGTAGCAGCACCCGCCGCCGCCCAGGCTGCGCCCGAAACGCCTGCCGCGGACCATCCCGGCACGGTCAAGTCGCCGATGGTCGGCACCGTCTATCTGGCGGCCGAACCCGGCGCCAAGCCGTTCGCATCGGCCGGCGACAAGGTCAGCGCGGGACAGACGCTGCTGATCGTCGAGGCGATGAAGGTGATGAACGCGATCGCGGCACCGCGCGCCGGCACCGTCAAGCAGGTCCTGGTCGACAACGGCCAGCCCGTCGAGTTCGACCAGCCTTTGATCATCGTCGAGTAATCGGCCATGGCGATAAGCAAGGTCCTGATCGCCAACCGAGGCGAGATCGCGCTCCGCATCCACCGCGCCTGCCATGAAATGGGCATCCAGACGGTCGCGGTCCATTCGACCGCCGATGCCGACGCGATGCATGTCCGGCTGGCCGACCAGTCGGTGTGCATCGGCCCGCCGCCGGCCGGCGAATCCTATCTCAACATCCCCAACATCATCGCCGCGGCGGAGATTTCGGGCGCCGATGCGATCCATCCCGGCTATGGCTTCCTGTCGGAAAATGCCCGTTTCGCCGAGATCGTCGAGAGCCATAACCTGATCTGGATCGGGCCCAAGCCCGAGCATATCCGCACGATGGGCGACAAGATCGAGGCCAAGGCGACCGCGGCCAAGCTCGGCCTGCCGCTGGTGCCCGGCTCGGACGGCCCGCTGACCTCGATCGAGCAGGCCAAGCAGGTCGCCGCCGAGATCGGCTATCCGGTGCTGATCAAGGCCGCCTCGGGCGGCGGCGGGCGCGGCATGAAGGTCGTGCCCGAGGAAAGCCAGCTCGAGACGCTGATCCAGCAGGCGGGGTCGGAGGCCAAGTCGGCATTCGGCGACGCGACCGTCTACATGGAAAAATATCTCGGCGATCCGCGCCATATCGAGTTCCAGGTGTTCGGCGACGGCAAGGGCAACGCGATCCATGTCGGCGAGCGCGACTGCTCGCTGCAGCGCCGCCACCAGAAGGTGCTCGAAGAGGCGCCCTCGCCGATCATCACCCATGCCCAGCGCAGCGAAATGGGGGCGATCGTCGCCAAGGCGATGGCCGACATGAGCTATCGCGGCGCGGGAACGATCGAGTTCCTGTACGAGAATGGCGAATTCTACTTCATCGAGATGAACACCCGGCTGCAGGTCGAACATCCGGTGACCGAAGCGATCACCGGGCTCGACCTGGTCCGCGAGCAGATCCGCATCGCCGAGGGCCGGCCGCTGTCGGTCGCGCAGGAGGATATCGAGTTTCGCGGCCATGCGATCGAATGCCGGATCAACGCCGAGGACCCGCGCACCTTCGCCCCATCGCCGGGCACGGTGAAGGCGTTCCACGCCCCCGGCGGGATGCATGTCCGCGTCGATAGCGGCATCTACACCGGCTATCGGATCCCGCCTTATTACGACTCGATGATCGCCAAGCTGATCGTCTACGGCCGCGACCGCGAAGGCTGTCTGCGCCGCCTGCGCCGCGCGCTCGAAGAGTTCGTGATCGAAGGCGTCAAGACGACGATCCCGCTCCACCGCGCGCTGCTCGACGACCCGGACTTTCAGAAGGGCGACTATACGATCAAGTGGCTCGAGGAGTGGCTGGCGCGCCAGGACGCCGAGGATCAGGCCTGAGCGGCACCGGTACGGGCGGCGGCGCTAGCACCGCTTCCGGCGGCGAGACCGATCTGGCGCGGCTGATCGCCGATATGGCGCCGCGCCTGATCGACCGCCCGTTCGCCTTCCGCATGCTCGAACCCGGCGAAGTGCCGCCAGACGACGTCTTCGCGCTGGTCCGCGAGGATGAGGCGACCACGGTCGTGGTCGCGGACGACCGCGGCGCATGGGCGCGGATCAGCCTGACCGTGCATTCGAGCCTCGAGGCGGTCGGACTCACCGCCGCCTTCGCCCGCGCGCTGGCCGAAGCCGGGATCAGCGCCAATGTGATCGCCGGCTGGCATCACGACCATATCCTCGTGCCCTGGGCGCGCCGCCATGACGCGCTCGCGGCACTCGAACGCATGAAGCCAAAGATATGAGGAACACCGCATGAAGGCGACGATCTGGCACAATCCGCGCTGCTCGAAATCGCGCGAGACGCTGGCGATCCTCGAGGCGGCGCCCGGCGTCGAGGTCGAGATCGTCGAATATCTCAAAGTCCCGCCGACCCGCGATCGGCTGGCCGCGCTCTATGCCAGGGGCGGGATGACCCCGCGCGAAGGCCTACGCAAGGCCGAGGACGGCGCCAAGGCGCTCAAGGACGCGACCGACGACCAGATCCTCGACGCGATGGCCGCCGACCCGATCCTGATCGAACGTCCGCTTGTCGAGACGCCCAAGGGCGTGCGGCTGGGGCGGCCTCCGGAAGCGGTGCGCGAAATCCTTTAGAGCATGCCCTGATCAGGTTGATCAGGATATGCTCAAAATTGTCTTTGTTTGCCGCATTTTCCGAGCTGTCAGGTGTTTCCACCTGACTTGAAAATGCTCTAGGTTTCCCGTGTTTTCCGAGCTGTCAGGTGTTTCCACCTGGCTTGAAAATGCTCTAGAGTCTGTCCTGATTAAGCTGAGGGGATAGGGGGATTCCCAAGGGACCGCGGTTGTGATTCAAGCTGCAGGCTGGGTAGGAGGCCAGCAGCGATGGCAGGAGCCTATTCTGACGATCTTCGGGAGCGGGTTGCGGCAGCGGTCCTATCGGGGCGAACGGGACGAGAAGTCGGGGCGGCTTTCGGCGTGAGCGCTGCGAGCGCGTTGAAGTGGGCGCAGCGGTTGCGCGAGACGGGCAGTGCAGCGGCCCGGCCGATGGGTGGCCACAAGCGGCGGGTGCTGACGGATGAGCAGGGCTGGATGCTGCTTCGGCTTGAGGAATGCCCGCATCTGACCGTGCGGGGCTTGGCGGCAGAGTTGGCCGAGCGCGGCCACAAGGTTAGCCCCAACACGGTGTGGTCGCTGCTGCGCAAGGCCGGCCACAGCTTCAAAAAAAAGCCTGTTCGCCAGCGAGCAGGATCGCCCGAAAATCGCGCGGCGACGGGCACAATGGAGAAAATATCAGAGCCGGCTTGATCCGCGCAGGCTGGTTTTCATCGACGAGACTTGGGCCAAGACCAATATGACCCCGCTCAGGGGCTGGTCGAAGCGGGGCAGCAAACTCGTCGCCAAGGTCCCCTTCGGCCAGTGGAAGACGCTCACCTTCGTCGCGGCATTGCGCTGCGACCGGATCGACGCGCCCTGCGTGCTCGATGGGCCGGTCAATGGCCAGATCTTCACCGCCTGGGTCGAGCAGTTCCTCGTGCCGACCCTCGCACCGGGCGATATCGTCGTCATGGACAATCTTGGCAGCCACAAGGGCCAGGCCGTACGCAAGGCGATCAGGGCAGCTGGTGGAAAGCTCCTGTTCCTGCCGCCCTACAGCCCTGACCTCAATCCCATCGAGCAGGTCTTCGCCAAACTTAAACTCCTCCTGCGCAAGGCTGCAGAACGCTCCGTCGAGGCAACCTGGCAGCGCATCGGCATCCTCCTCGACGCATTCCCTTCTCGAGAATGCGCCAACTACCTCAGGAATAGCGGATATGCCTCAATCTAATCAGGACACACTCTAGGTTTCCCGCATTTTCCGAGCCGTCAGGTGGTTCTACCTGACTTGAGAATACTCAAGCGCCCCACCTATCCGCGGACCATCGAAAGCCGATAGCCCTCGTAGACCGCGATCGCCAGGAAGACGAGATCCATCACGTCGGCCGCCGCGAGCGCCAGCGAGGCGGTACTCGACAGGTCCATCAGCGGCAGCACCTCGAGAAAGGGCCGTCCGGCGTTCTGCGCGAGAAAGGCGATATCGCACAGGATCGTGCCGAGCGCCCAGCCGAACGCCGCGCAGGCACCGCCCAATATGCCGAAGGCGCGGTCGCCGCCCCTGCCGACGGCCCGGATCGCCACTCCGACCAATGCGCCGACACCGACCGCGAACAGGCCGAGCGCAAATTCGGTCAGGTAAACGACCGTCGCCCACAGCAACGCGCCGACAATAGCCGCGCCGATCCCCGCCGGTACCGCCAACATGAAGCGCGGCGGCAGCCCCGTCGGCGAGGCCACCGGCCGATCTTCGTAAACGCTCTCGGTCATATTTCCCCCTTTTCGATCAACCGCCGAGTCCGCCTGCCACCATCTGGTGGACGGCATCGGTCATCACCGCCAGAAATGCCGCCAGCCCGAGATAGAAGGCGCCGTAGCGGACCTTCAACGCCGTCGGCGCGGCGTAATAGGCTTGGCCAGCCTCGTCCTGTCCGCCATGGTTCCATGCCCTGATCAACGATGGAATGGCCGCGATCGCGATCATCAGCGGCACTCCGAGGAACCAGATCCGCGGCGACAGGATCGCGGTCATCCGTCCGCCATCGAGCGGCGGCAGCGGGATCAGGTTGAAGAAGTTCAGGAAGAAGCCGCCATAGGCGACCGCAAGCAGCAGGCTGCTCTGTTCGTGCCGTCCCCAGAAATAGACGATCGTCGCGGCGACCGTGCCGACCAGCGGCCCGGCCGCCGCGACATAGGCCTCGGTCTCGACATCGACCGGCTGTTCCTTGAGTTCGATCCAGGCGCCGACGAACGGGATGAAGGTCGGCGCGCCGACCGCGAGCCCGCGTTCGCGCGCGGCGAGATAATGACCCATTTCATGTGCGAGCAGCAGCGCGACGAAACCCGCCGCATAGCGCCAGCCGAAGATCATCGCATAGGCGCCCAGCGACACCAGCATGGTGAGCCCGGTCGCCCCGACCTTGCCCAGCTTGAACAGCCCCAGCAGCAGCAGCAGCGCTTTGGTCATGGCACCTCGTCGCCGGGCGTCGAGGCATCGACCGGCGCATCGCCAGCCTCGTCGACCGCGTCGCGGCGCCGCGCGAACAGCTTGCGCACCCCCGCGGCCACCGCGATCAGCCCGATCACCGCCAGTTTCCACAATTTGAGCAGGAACACCCCGGCCAGTGCGAGCAGGCCGAGCTTCTTGACCGCGACCCCGCCGACCAGCGCCGCAAGGCCATAAGCCGCGATCTTGTCGGTCGACTCGTCGAAATCCTCGTAGCGCTTGCCTTGGGCATATTGGAGGCTGCCCAGCAGGTCATGAACGACGGGCTTGTTCGCCGCGATCGTGTCCGCCCCGGAGATCAGGTTGAGGCTGAAATAGCCATCCCGGCCGAGCGCATAGGTATTGTAGTTGATCGTCCGCGGCGTGCCGGCGGGCGCACCGCGATCGGCCAGCGACATCGACCATATCAACCGATGGGTCTTCGCCTCGTAGAGCGGCGGCTGCACCCAGCCGAGCACGTCGATCGCCGGCAGGCCGCGCGCGGTCCGTTCGGGATTATGGGCTTCGGTGCCTTCGCGCAGGCTGTTCAGCAGATCGTCGGCCTGCCACTCCTTGGCATCGCCGTCGCGGACATAGCCTTCCTTGGTCCAGGTCACGTCGACGAGCCAGTCGCTCTGCGCATCGGTTCCCACGATCAGCCCGAAACGATCGCTGCTCTTGCTGTTGCCCAGCGCATCCATTAGCTGGTTGGCCTGTTCGGCGGGCACGAACGCCTCGCCCTTGGCGATCGCGATCTGGCCCTGATCGAGCAGCTTGACGGTGCTCGGCCCCATGATCGCCGCATCGGACGCCGCCTTCCACGCGGCGTCGAGACGGGTCTTCTGGTCGGCAGCCGCCGACGGTGCGGCGACTGCGTGAGCCGTCGACAAAGCGGCGATGGCGACCAGCGCCAGCCGCACGAAAGCGCGGATCATCCTTGAATTTCCCCCTTCGGCCCGGCCGCCCCCGGCCGGACTTTGCGCAAATGCTATCGCGCTTTTGCGTCGAGCGAAATCGTCAGCCGATCGCAAGAGACAGGAGAATGCACGGTATCGGACCAAATTCGCGCATCACCAGCCGGCCCGGCCGATCGGGCCGATCGACTGCTGCCGGTGCGCCCATGTCGCATAAGCGAGCAGGCCCAGCATCGGCCACGCCCAGAGCTGGACGGCGTTCGAATAGGCCCAGGCGATCACCCCCGGCATCAGCGGGGTGAGGTGGCCGAGCAGCGACACGCCTTCCATCCCGGCCATCCACAGCGGCCAATATTTGCTCGATCGCATCGCCAGCACGAACAGCAGCGCGAACAGGGTCAGATCGACCATCAGCACCGCGGTTTCGACATTGTGATAGCGCAACTGCATCGGGCGCATCACCACCGCTGAGATAATCGCGTCCGCGAGAATCCCGACCCCGGCGACGCGCTCCGAGCGCCCGCCCCGCAGGACCGCCCAGCCGCAGACGGCCCATAGCAGGATCGCATAAAGGAGATGCCGACTCATCCCATCCATCCATCAGGGCTCGCATCATGATGGTCAAGGATGAGCCGGCGCCGATCGGTCACGCCACCCGCAATGGACGCGCCCTTTCGGTTTCTTCGCCGATGGCCTTGGGCGGCGGCGTGTCGGTCTTGTCGCCCCCTGCCACCACCGGCAATCTGAATTTGCGGCCGACCACGGCCAGCTCGCGATGGCCGTCGATCATCCGGCCCCGTGCCGCGGCGAGGTCGCCGAGCGATCCGACGAGGTGGACGAAGGCGCCCTGCCCCACCTCGGCGGCGAACTTCGCGTCGAGCCGCGCCTGGGGCAGCTCGGCGAGCAGCTTCGCACCGCTGATCGACGCCTGATCGAGGTCGCGTTCGAACTGGTCGAGGGCCGCGAAGATACGATGCGTGGCGTCATCACGTTCTTTGGACATGATTCTTCTCCTGGCGCCCGACGGCGCATTGCGACGTTCAGTTTTTGTGATTGATCAGTGCGACAGGGATCGAGCGACCGCCGAGATCCCCGAAAGGCTGCTCAGCAGGAAGCCGGTGGCCAGCGCCAGGCCGATGACGATCGCGAAGGTCCACCCCACGCGCTGCCACATCGTCAGGTCGTTGATCCGCCGGCCCTTGCGCGGGAACGGAAGCGGAAAGCGCATGTCCGGTGGAGCGAAGCTCGAATGGAATGGGAGCTGATGCTCCCGCATGCTGACCATCACGTCGGTTTCTCCGCGCCTGTCGAAAGCCTCTGCACCAGTAGCGTCCCCCCCGAACGGAGCACCGGCATCGGTGTCGTTCGGTGGCGCCATTGTCGGCGTTCGGCCGTCGTCCGCAACCGTCTGCGGATACGTGCGTAGATTATACGTGCTGTGATCCTGGCCCTGATTCCGGGGGTTTTCGAGTTCGCCGAGCATCCGCACGGCCTCGATCCGGCTGCCCGCCCCCAGCAGCTGGACCGCCTTGTCGAGATGACCCTCGACGGTACGCGGCGAGATAGCGAGCTCACGCGCGATCTCCTTGGACGTCATCGGACGTGCGGCCAGCCTCAGACATTCGAGCTGGCGTCCTGTGAGCCGATCAAGCACGACATTCCCCATGAGCCGAAATTAGCGCATCCGGTTGCGGAGTCGAACGAGAAATGAACCATGACTGGTCATATCGCCGTCGCATCGATGGCCTGAGGCGATGAACCACGTTCATCATGCCGCCGATCGCGGCTTCTCGGTTGCCGCCGATGCCTATGCCCGCGGCCGCCCCGACTATCCGCCGGCGCTGGCGGAATGGCTGTCCGATCGGCTGGGGCTGACCGAGGGCCGGCGCGTGCTCGACCTCGGCGCGGGCACCGGCAAGTTCGCTCCCAATCTCCTGGCGACCGGCGCCGACATCGTTGCCGTCGAGCCGGTCGCAGCAATGCGTGACGCGCTGAGTCGCGGCTTCCCTCGCATCGCGGTGCACGCCGGCACCGCCGAATCGATCCCGCTCGCCGACGCTTCGATCGACGCGGTGGTCTGCGCACAGGCATTTCATTGGTTCGCCAACGAAGCGGCGCTCGCCGAGATCCATCGCGTGCTGCGGCCCGGCGGCATGCTCGGGCTGGTGTGGAATGTCCGCGACGAGGATGTCGACTGGGTCGCCGCGCTGACCGACATCATCGCCCCGCACGAAGGCGACGCGCCACGCTATTATAAAGGCGACTGGCGCCGGCCGTTCCCGGCGCCCGGCTTCGGCCCGCTCGACGAAAGCCTTTTCGGCCATGCGCATGCCGGCCCGCCCGAGGCGGTGATCGTCGATCGCTTCCTGTCGGTCAGCTTCATCGCGGCGCTGCCCGACGGCGCGCGCAGCGAGGTCGAGGCGCAGCTCCGCGCGCTGATCGCCGCCACGCCGGCGCTCGCCGGCAAGGCGGAGATATGTTTCCCCTATCGGACCGCAGCCTATGCTTGCCGGAAGGCATAGACGGTCGCGGTCCGCGCCTCGCCGGTCTCCTGGACGACATGGTCGGCGATCGGCCGCAGCCTGGCCTCCGGCAGAAAGGCCCGCCCCGGATCACCGACCATGATCTGCCGGCCCAGCGCCGCCGCGCGATCGAGGAAGCCGGTCAGGCGCACCGCGGTCGGACGCTCGTAGAACAGGTCGCCGACCAGGATGATCTCCTGTTCGGGCGGCTGCCCGTCGAGCAGGTCGACCTGCCGCGCCGCGATCGTCACGCCATTGGCCGCCGCGTTGATCGCGAGCATCGCCACCGCATACGCATCGACGTCGACCGCCACGACCTGTGCCCCCGCCAGGGTGGCGGCGATCGCGACGAGGCCCGAGCCGGCGCCGAGATCGAGCACGGTCCGCCCCGCCACCAGATCGGGATGGTCGAGGATATGGCGGGCGAGCACCAGCCCCCCGCTCCAGCGATAGGCCCAGTAAGGCGTGCCGAAGCCGTCGGGATCCTCCTCGCCGAGGCCGCGCAGGCCGCTCGACGGCACCGCCTGATGGAGGCGGATCTCGGGCAGCAGCGGCACCGGCAACAGCGGCATGCGCGCGCGAACGAACGCCGCGAAGTCGGCGGGAACCAAGCCTACTCCGCCGCGAGCAGCCGCTCGGCGCCGCCAAGATCGACCGAGACCAGCCGGCTGACCCCGCGTTCGATCATCGTCACGCCGAACAGCCGGTGCATGCGGCTCATCGTCACCGCATTGTGGGTGACGATCAGATAGCGCGTGTCGGTTTCCTGGGTCATCTGCACCAGCAGGTCGCAGAAACGCTCGATATTGGCGTCGTCGAGCGGGGCGTCGACCTCGTCGAGCACGCAGATCGGCGCGGGATTGGTCAGGAACAGCGCGAAGATCAGCGCGACCGCGGTCAGCGCCTGTTCGCCGCCGGACAACAGGGTCAGCGAGCCGAGCCGCTTGCCGGGCGGCTGGGCCATGATCTCGAGCCCCGCTTCGAGCGGATCCTCGCTGTCGATCAGTTCGAGATGCGCCTCGCCGCCCGCGAACAGGGTCATGAACAGCCGGCGGAAATGCTGGTCGACCGCCTCGAACGCGGCGAGCAGCCGGGTGCGGCCCTCGCGGTTGAGGCTGCCGATCGATCCGCGCAGCCGGTTGACCGCCTGGATCAGCTCGTCGCGTTCGGCGGCGCTGTTGGTCTGCGCCGCCTCGATCTCGCGCAACTCGGTCTCGGCGACGAGATTGACCGGCCCCAGCCGCTCGCGGTCGACGGTCAGCCGCTCGAGCCGGGTCGATTCGTCGCCGGCATCGCCGACTTCGGCGCCGACGAACCCGATCCGTTCGGGCAGCACCGCCGCCGGGCATTCGAACCGCTCGCCGGCAATCCGCCCCATCTCGATCCGGCGCAACTCCTGATTTTCGTGCCGCGCCTGGGCGCCGGCGCGCTTCTCGCGTGCCGCCGCCAGGGCTTCGCCGGCCTGGGCGCCGCGGGTCTCGCAGCCGCGCAGGTCGGCCTCGGCGAGCCGCTCGGCCTCGCGGGTGGTTTCGGCGGCGGTCTCGGCGGCGCGGCTGTCCGCGCCGACGCTGGCGATCAGCGCCGCGAGTTCCTCGGGCCGCCCCGCCATCGCCTTGGCCTCGACCTCGTTGGCGGCGGCGCGCGCATCCATTTCGGCGATGCGGTTGGCAGCGTCGCCGGCGCGGGTCCGCCAGCCCTTCGCCTCGCCGCGCGCCGACTGCAGCCGCTGGGTGTCCGCCGAGGCGGCCTGGGCATTGGTCATCGCCTGGCCGCGCGCCTCGACCAAAGTAGTGCGGATCGCCTCGCTCGCACGGCGCAGCCGGTCGGCCTCGGCACGCGACGCCTCGCCGTCGGGAAGCGCCAGCATCACCGCCATCGCCGCCTCGACCGCCGCCGACGCCTCGCCGACCTCGCCTTTGGCGCGGCCCTCGCGCTCGACCATCGCGCTCTTCTGCGCCGCCAGCCGCTCGATCGCAGTGGTCGCCTGATCCTCGTCGCGGATCGCGGTGCGCTGGGCATTTTCGGCCCGGGCCTGTTCGCCGCGCGCCGCATCGATCGCCGCGCGGGCGGTCGCCAGCGCGCCGTTCGCCTCGGCCAGCGCCGCCTGCGCCGCCGCCAGCGCGGCCTGGGCGGTGGGCAAGGCCGCCTGCAGTTCGCTCAGCCGGTTGACCCGCGCAAGCCGTTCGGCGGCGGCGGCGCCGACATCGACCGCGACGAAGCCATCCCAGCGGCGCATCCGGCCGTCGCGGGTGACCAGCCGCTGCCCGGCCGCCAGCGCGATCGTGCCGTCGTCGCTGTCGACCACCGCGACCTGCGCCAGCCGGCGCGCCAGTTCGGACGGTGCCGCAACATGGCCGGCGAGCGGTTCGCAGCCCGCCGGCAGCGCCGGATCGCCGGCGGCGGTCGCCCCGGTCCAGCGCAGCGGCCCGCTGCCGCCGACCGCCGCCTCGAGATCGTCGCCGAGCGCCGCCGCCAGCGCATGTTCATAGCCGGCGTCGACCCGCAACTGGTCGATCGCGCGGTTGCCGCCACGATTGCCGCCGAGCGCGCGCTCGATCGCCTTCGCCTCGGACTCAATCGTCGCGAGGCCGGCGCGCGCCGATCCGCTTGCCGATTCGGCCTCGTCGCGCCGGGCCGACGCCGCGGTGCGCGCCTCCTCGCCACGGGCGATCGCGGCCAGCGCCTCGGCGATCGCGCGTTCGGCGGCTTCGCGCGCGGCCCCCGCCGCGGCACGGCGCGCGAGCAAAACGGCATCGTCGCCGAGCGCCGCCATCTCGCGCAGGATGCGCTGCACCTCGCCCTGCGCGCGGTCGAGCCGCTGGCGCGCGCCGGCGATATTGGCCTGCGCGACCCGCAATTCGGCCTGTTCGGCGGCATGCGCAGCCTGGGCACGCGCGACCGCGAGTTCGGCCTCGCGGCTTTCGGCCTCGGCATCGCGCACCCGCGCGTCGATCATTGCCTGGCGCTCGCCCGACTGGGCGATGCGCAGCGCCAGCTCCTTGTCCTCGGCCGCCAGCGCCGCGAGCGCCGCCGCGGCGTCGATCGCCAGCCGGTCCTCGCGGGCGCGGTCGCGGGCGAGGGTGTCGCGCGCCTGGCCGATCTCGGATATCCGCCGCCGCACCGATTCGATCTCGCCTTGCAAGCTCGCCAGCCGATGTGCCAGCCCGGTCGATCGCTCGCGGGCGGTCTGGGCCGCGGCGCGGCTGTCGCCGACCTTGCGGGTGGCGAGCGCCTGCGCCTCGGCAGCGGCGGCCTGGACCGTCGCGGCTTCGGTCACCGCAGCTTCCGCGGCGGTCGCCTCGCGTTGCGCCACCTCGGCGGCCCGCGCGGCATCGCGCCAGCGCGCGTAGATCAGCCGCGCCTCGGCCAGCCTTATCTGTTCGCTGAGCGTGCGATAGCGCTCGGCGGCGCGCGCCTGCCGCCGCAGCGAGGCGGTACGCGATTCCATGTCGGTCAATATGACGTCGAGGCGGGCCAGATTGGCCTCGGTCGCGCGCAGCTTCGCTTCGGCGTCGCGGCGCCGGACGTGAAGCCCGGCGATCCCCGCCGCCTCCTCGAGCATCTGCCGCCGCTCCTGCGGCTTGGCGGCGATCACCGCGGCGATCTTGCCCTGGCTGACCAGCGCCGGCGAATGGGCGCCGGTCGCGGCGTCGGCGAACATCAGCCCGACATCCTTGGCGCGGACGTCGCGGCCGTTCATCAGATAGGCCGAGCCGGCGCCGCGCTCGATCCGGCGGGTGACCTCGACCTCGCGGTCCTCGTCGGCGCCGGCATCGGGGCGCTCGGTGAACAGGGTGACCTCGGCGAAGTCGCGCGCCGGCCGGGTGCTGGTCCCGGCGAAGATGACATCCTCCATCCCGCCGCCGCGCATCGACTTGGCGCTGCTCTCGCCCATCACCCAGCGGATCGCCTCGAGCAGGTTCGACTTGCCGCAACCGTTCGGGCCGACGATGCCGGTCAGCCCGCGTTCGATGATCAGTTCGGCGGGTTCGACGAAGCTCTTGAAGCCCGACAGGCGGAGCTTGCGAAAGCGCATGGGTTATTCGGCGCCGAAGCGGCGACGAACGGCACCGACCCGCTCGTTCACCCGATCTCCGGGGAAAGCGGGTCGGTGCCGTCGCATCAAATCAGCGCACGACCGCGCGCAGCTTGCTCTCGAGCGTCGGCCAGTCATAGACCTGATCCTGCTTCTGCCCGTTGATGAAGAAGCTGGGGGTGCCGTCGATCTTGTCGGTGTTGGTGGCGTAGTCGCGGATCTTGAGCAGTTCGTCGAGCCCGGCCTTGTCGGACAGGCAGGCCTTGATCCGCTCGGCGGGCACACCGCGGGTCTTGAAGAAATCCTCGAGACCGGTGAGCGAGATCAGCTGGATGAACTGCTGTTCCTGCGGCAGCGTCCCCATCGACTGGAGGGTCTTTTCGTCGACCGAGTTGAACTTGCCGATCCACTGGGTCTGGCTGGCGTAGAGCTGTTCGGCGAGCGGGAAGAAGGGTTCGGGCCCCTGGCAACGCGCGACCAGGGTGGCGGCGACGTCGAGCGGGTTCATCACGAAGTTGCGGAATTCCCAGCTGACCTTGCCGGTCTTCACATAGGTTTCGCGCAGCGGCTCGGCGGCCGACTTGGTGAAGTCGCGGCAATGCGGGCAGGTGATCGACGCATATTCGACCAGCTTCACCGGCGCATCGGGATTGCCCATGCGAAAGCCGCCCTCGGGGGTCTTGGCGGTGACCTCGGTCCAGTCCTTGCCGGTATAGGGCACCGCCGGCGATGCCGGCGAGGTCGACGCGGTGGCGGCGTTCGTCACCGGCGCACCCGCCTCATCCTTCTTGCCGCAACCCGCGACCGTCAGCGCCATCGTCGCCACCGTGGCCGCAGCCCAGAACTTCTTCATCGCGTCACAATCTCCTGTCGGCCGCTGCCGGCCCTGTACTGAACGATACCGGCGCTTCGGCCGCGCGCAAGAGCGTCATACGCGATCTCGAAGATGCTGACGCATCCTCGATCGATTTGCTCAAGCGCCGCACGGGCTGATACCCTATTCCGGTGAGCCAAGCTCACCGGAATAGGGTATCAGCCGAGCGCCGCCTTGATCTTCGCCTCGAGCTCGGCCCAGCTGCCGAGGGTGCCGACCATCTCGCCGTTGATCCGGAAGGCCGGGGTGCCGGGGATCTTGTCGGCGTTCCACGACTTGTCGGTCATCGCCTCGAGCTGGGCGATCGCCGCCTTGTCGGCCATGCACTGGCTGTAGCGCTGCGCGGTCATCCCGCGCTTGGCGAAGAAGGCGTCGAAGCCGGCGCCATGCGAGACGAACGCCATCTTCTCCTGCGGCGACTTGCTGTCGAAGTCGCCGGCCGCGCTGACCGCCATCGCCTTGTCCATCCATTGCTGCTGGCTGGCGAACAGGGTCTCGATCGAATCGAGATAGGCACGGCGCGGCGCGCAGCGGCTGAGCAGAGAACCGACGAAATCATAGCCGTCGCGCACCGCGTGGCGAACCTCGAGACTGACCAGCCCCCTGGCGATATAGTCGCGCTTGAGCGGGGTCAGCGCCTCGCCGGCGAGATGCGCGCAATGCGGACAGGTCAGCGACAGATATTCGACCAGCTTCACCTTGGCGTTGGGATTGCCGATCACCACCGCGCCGTCGGCGGTCTGGCCAAAGGTCTGGAGCCAGTCGGCCGCGGCAGCCGCCTTCGCCGGCGCCTTGGCGACCGTTTTGACGGGCGCCTTGACCGCCGCCCCCGATGCGACCGGTACCGACGCGATCAGCAGGACCGGCAACAGGCGGTGGATCATTTCACGTCATCTCCCTTGTCGACGAGCGGGGCGCCGGTGGTGCCGGCGAGCGCGCCGGCGAGCGAGGCGAGGCAGGCGCGCAGTTCGGGATCGCCGACGGTGCGCAGGCTTTCGCCGAGATCGATCGACGCCGGGCGGACCGACGGCGGCGCGACCCGCTTGGGCGGTGCCGGCGGGGCGCTCGCCATCTGGCGGATCACGACGCGGGCGACCGCGGGATAGCCGAAGAAGCGATTGACCCGCTCGATGATCTCGGGGGCGACATGCTGCATCATCGTGCCATGGGCGCCGGCGACCTCGAGCGTCAGCACGCCCTCGGCGCGGCGACCCAGCGGAAAGCGGATCGATTCGGGGGTCGAGACCCCGGCATAGCGGGTGCCGACGATCTCCGACCAGCGACTCACCACCGAACTCTGGACGAACCCGAAGCGGCGAAACGCCGCGCGGCCGACATCGGGCAGCATGTCGGCGACCGATTTCGCGGCCCCGCCGCGCGGGCGTTCGGACTTCGGCGCTTCGACTTTCTTCGACCGCGTCCGCGGCTTGGGGCTACCGGTTTCACTCATCGCCGCGTCATGGCACAAGCGGGCCATGCCCGTCGACAGTCCTGCGATGATTCCCGTCCATTTGCTCGACTGGTACGACCGGCACCACCGATCGCTCCCCTGGCGCGCCGAACCCGGCGCACCGCCGCCCGATCCCTATGCGGTGTGGCTGTCGGAGATCATGCTCCAGCAGACCACGGTCGCGGCGGTGAAGCCCTATTTCGCCAAGTTCGTCACCGCCTGGCCACGGGTCGAGGCGCTGGCCGGAGCCGACGAGGCCGACGTCATGGCCGCCTGGGCAGGGCTTGGCTATTATGCGCGGGCGCGCAACCTGATCGCCTGTGCCAGGGCGGTGACGCAAGACCATGGCGGCCATTTCCCGGGCACCGAAGCCGAATTGCGCGCGCTGCCGGGGATCGGCGACTATACCGCCGCCGCGGTCGCGGCGATCGCGTTCGGCGAGCGCGCAGTGGTAATCGACGCCAATGTCGAACGGGTGGTCGCACGGCTGTTCACCTATGACCCGCCGCTGCCCGCCGGCCGGCCCGGGTTGCGCCTGCTCGCCGACAGCATCACCCCGGACGCACGCGCCGGCGATTTCGCCCAGGCGATGATGGACCTGGGCGCGACGATCTGCACCGCGCGATCGCCCAATTGCCTGATCTGCCCGCTGTCGGCGCCATGCGCGGCGCGGGCATCGGGCCAGCCCGACGCCTGGCCGGTCAAGGCGCCGAAAAAGGCGAAGCCGCACCGTCGAGGCACCGCCTTCTGGATCGAGCATGACGGCGCGGTGCTGCTGGTGCGCCGGCCCGACAAGGGCATGCTCGGCGGGATGCGCGCGCTGCCGACCGGGCCATGGACCGACGCCGACCCGGGACTCGACGAGGCTCCGCTTACGGCGCGATGGCGGCCGCAGGGCCATGTCGCGCATGTCTTCACCCATTTTTCGCTCGACCTTGCGGTGGTGACCGCGCGCTGCGCCGTCCGCCCCGAACTCGACGGCACATGGTGGCCGATCGAGCGGATCGACGAGGCGGGATTGCCGACGCTCTTCGCACGCGCCGCCGAGCGCGCTATCGCCGCGCGACAAGAGGTCGATCAGGAGTCGTGATGCCGCGCTTTGCTCCCCCGGGTTTCACCGGCTCCCCGCTCGTCCGCGTCGACCATGAGCGCGACAATCGCAGCTGGTTCGACGAACAGGCGGCCAGTCCGGCGGCGCGGCTGCTGCGGCTGAACGGGCTCACCCCCGAGGTTTCGGACGACGGTCTGCTCGGCTGGGGAACGCTCGACGAGGCCGAGGGCGAGGGCGACGCCGAGCTGGCCTTGCTCGGGCTGATCGACGGCACCCCGCGCTTCGTCCGGCTGTGCCGCGATCTCGAGGATCCGAGCCAGCGCAGCGCGGCGATGAACGCCGCGCTCACCCTGCTCCAGCCCGACGAGGCGGCGACCTATGCGATCGCGCGCTGCCTGGTCGACTGGCATGCCCGCCATCATTATTGCCCGCGCTGTTCGAAGCCGACCCGCCCGTTCCGATCGGGCTGGGGCCGGCTGTGCGACAAGGCGACCGGCGGCTGCGGCGCCGAGCATTTCCCGCGCACCGACCCGGTGGTGATCATGCTCGCCCAGCATGGCGACCGGGTGCTGGTCGGCCGGCAGCACCGCTTTCCGCCGGGCAATTATTCGGCGCTGGCGGGGTTCGTCGAGGTCGGCGAGTCGATCGAGGAAGCGGTCGCCCGCGAGCTTCACGAAGAGGCGGGCGTGGTCGCGACCTCGGTCCGCTATCTGGTCAGCCAGCCTTGGCCGTTCCCGTCGCAGCTGATGATCGCCTGCATCGCCGAGGTCGAGAGCGACGCCATCAACCTCGACGCGAACGAGCTCGAGGATGCGATGTGGGTAACCCGCGAGGAGGCCGAGGCCGCGCTGCGCCGCGACGGCAGCGGCCGGTTCAACGCGCCGCCGCCCTTCGCGATCGCCAACAGCCTGCTCCAGCGCTGGGTCGCCGGCGCCTGAGGGACTTCACTCGGCTCGAATGACGACCAGGGTATTGCCGTCGACGCCGGTGACGATCGCCGTCTGCCCCTCTTCCATGTCGGGGCCGCTCGCCGGCCAGGAGCCGTCGCCGACCCGCGCCCGGCCGATGCCGCCCACCAGCGCCTCGCAAATGACGACGCGGGTGCCGATCAGCCGCGCCGCACGATCGTTGAGCAGCGGATCCGACGGTTTCGCCTCGCGCCGGTAGAGCGTGCGCCCGGCATAGATCGACAGGATCGCCACCACCGCGAAGATCGCGAAATCGGCGGCGAGCGGCAGGCCGAAGCCGAGTGCGACGACGAAGGTGACCGCCGCCGCCAGCGCCAGCCAGATCAGGAACACCCCGGGCACGACGATCTCGGCCGCGGCGAGCAGCACCGCGGCGACGCCCCACGCCCAGGGCGAATGGAGCAGGGGTTCGAGCGCGGTCATGCCGGATCGGACGGGGTGGTGGGCACGCCCGAGGCGGCGAACGGCCCCGGCGAGCCGGCCGCCCTGCCCCGCGCGAGCGGCGGCGATACCGGGGTCGAGTCATCGAGCGCCGCCTTCGCGAGCGAGCCGATCCCGCTCAGCGTTCCGATCAACTGGGTCGCCTCGACCGGGAACAGGATCGTCTTGGCATTGGGCGAGGTCGCGAAGCGGCCGATCGCCTCGACATATTTCTGGGCGATGAAATAGTTGATTGCGAGCGCCTCGCCGCTGGCGATCGCGTCGGACACCAGCTTGGTCGCGGTCGCCTCGGCCTGGGCGGCGCGCTCGCGCGCCTCGGCGTCGCGGAACGCGCTCTCGCGGCGGCCCTCGGCCTGGAGGATCTGGCTCTGCTTCTGGCCCTCGGCCTTCAGGATCTCGGAAGCGCGCTGGCCTTCGGATTCGAGGATCAGCGCGCGCTTCTCGCGCTCGGCCTTCATCTGCCGGCCCATCGCATTGACGATGTCGACCGGCGGGCGGATGTCCTTGAGCTCGACCCGGGTCAGCTTGACGCCCCAGGCGACGGTCGCATGGTCGACGACGCTGAGCAGCCGGGCGTTGATCTCGTCGCGCTTCGACAGGGTCTCGTCGAGGTCCATCGACCCCATCACGGTGCGCAGGTTGGTGGTGGTGAGCTGGAGCAGCGCCCGGTAGAGGTCCGACACCTCATAGGCCGCCTTGACCGGATCGAGCACCTGGAAGAACACGACCCCGTCGACCGAGACCATCGCATTGTCCTTGGTGATGATCTCCTGGCCCGGGATGTCGAGCACCTGCTCCATCATGTTGACCTTGCGGCCCACCCGGTCGACGAACGGCATGATCAGGGTAAAGCCGGGCCGCGCGGTCGAGACATAGCGGCCGAAACGCTCGATCGTATATTCATAGCCCTGGCGGACGACGATCACCGCCGAGAAGACGAACATGACCGCAAGCAGGGCCGCGCCCCCGAACAGGATCGCCGCGAACGTCATGATCTTCTCTCCCGATATGTGGCCGCATGATAGCCGCTCGGGAGGGGCGAGGGTAGCGAAAGCGCGTTCGCTCAGAGCGCGCGCGAGCGCCCCTGCGGATAGGTGCCGAGCAGCCGCACCCATTTGGTATGGAACATCAGTTCCTCGAGCGCGCGGCGGACCGGCGGGTCGTCGGGGTGGCCCTCGATATCGGTATAGAATTCGGTCGCCGCGAAGCTGGCCCCGCTCTGATAGCTTTCGAGCTTGGTCATGTTGACGCCGTTGGTCGCGAAGCCGCCCAGCGCCTTGTAGAGCGCGGCGGGCACATTCTTCACCTCGAAGATGAAGGTGGTCATCACCGGACCGGCGTCGGCGGGCACCTCTTCTGCCTCGAGCGCGAGCACCACGAAGCGGGTCATATTGTCGTCGGAGTCGGCGAGATCCTCGCCGATCACCTCGAGCCCGTAAAGTTCGGCGGCGATCCGCGGCGCGAGTGCCGCGACCCCGGGATCGCCCTGTTCAACGACCATCGCCGCAGCGCCGGCGGTATCGGGATAGGTCAAAGGCTGGATGCCGTTCGCACGCAGCCAGTGCCGGCACTGGCCGAGCGCCTGCGGGTGACTCATCGCCTGGACGATCGGGCCGTGGCCGGGCAGCGCCATCAACGTGTGGCGGATCGGCAGAAAATGTTCGCCGATGATCACCAGCCCCGATTCGGGCAGCAGGAAATGCATGTCGGCGACGCGGCCGTTGAGCGAGTTCTCGATCGGGATCACCGCGCAGCCGGCGCGCCCCTCGCGCACCGCATCGATCGCGTCCTCGAAATCGAAGCAGGGCAGCGCGAGCCCGTCGGGAAAGCATTGCTGGACCGCGAGGTGCGAATTGGCGCCGGGCGCCCCCTGGAAGGCGACCGCGCGGCCGGGATCGAGCGCGGCGGCTTCGGTCATCTCGGCGACGAGCGCCTGGGCGGGGGCGGGATAGGTCTGCATATCGGCGTCAGGCGCTTAGGCAGGTGTGCGGACTATCGCAAGCCGGCTCTCCCTTATTCGCGCCGCGGCGCTTGCGAAGGGGGATAAGCGATTCTAAAGGGATCGCAGATATGCCGCGCCAGCGAAGGCGCGCGCCACGGGAGTTTCGAGGGGCACATGGACGATCGCGCGAACACGATTGCCGGCTGGGCGCTGGCTGGCGGCATTGCCGCCCTTGGCCTCTCGATCCTCAGCGGTGAATATTTTCACGCCGAACGTCCTGAAAAAATGGGCTATACCGTCGAAGGCGTCGAGGCCGAAGGCGGCGACACCGCCGCGGTCGCCGAGAAGCCGATCGAGTTCTATCTCGCCTCGGCCGACCCCGCCAAGGGCGCCGACGTCTTCAAGAAGTGCGGCGCCTGCCACAATGCCGACAATGGCGGCCCCAACGCGCTCGGCCCGAATCTGTGGGGCGTGCTCGGCGAGGCGATCGGCCAGGGCGCGCACGGCTTCGCCTTCTCCGATGCGCTCAAGAGCAAGGGCGGCACCTGGAACTGGGACAATCTCAGCCAGTGGCTGAAGAGCCCGAAGGCGTTCGCGCCCGGCACCAAGATGACCTTCGCGGGCCTCTCCAAGCCCGAGGATCGCGCCAATGTGATCGCCTTCCTCAACAAGCAGTCGAACAGCCCGCTGCCGATGCCGGCGGTCCCCGCCGAAGCCGCCGCGGCGCCGGCCGCTGGGGCCGAGGCTCCGGCCGCGGAGAATGCCGCGGCGCCGGCCGAGGGCAATGCGGCCGCTCCGGCGAAGTAAGCACGCCCCTCTCGAAATATGAAAAAGCCCCGGGAAACCGGGGCTTTTTTGTTTGGCGGAATGGCGCTTGCGGCAGCGTTGGCGTGCTGACGACCGAGGTCCCGGCCTCCGCCGGGATGACGATTGTAGAGCGGGGTCATACCACAAGCGTCATCCCGGCGGAGGCCGGGATCTCGGGAGAGGCTCGCGACGGCCACCTCAGGCGATGATGACCTCCCAAAGATCGTCCCAGCCTGGATTCTGCTCCGCGATCAATCGGAGCTTCCAGGCGCGCGGCCAGTTCTTGAGCGCCTTCTCGCGCGCGATCGCCTCCTCGATCGTCGCATGCGGTTCGGCCAGGACGAGCATCGTACAGTTGAAGCGCCGCACGAAGCTGGCGCCCCTCCCCTCGCGATGCGCGGCCACCCTAGCCACAATGTCAGCGGTCACGCCGACGTAGAGCACGCCCATCGGCTTGTTGGTCATGATGTAGGTCCAGCCTCCCATCATGAGCGAGGCTACTCCTGCGGTACCGTCGGCGTGCTGACGACCGAGATCCCGGCCTCCGCCCTAGGAGATTCACACATTTTTCAGGGCCCAGCCCTGAGCGATGGATTTGAAGGACTGGAGGCCATGTCGGAAGG